>NZ_CABVLY010000018.1 GCF_902498995.1 Burkholderia anthina | reverse complement strand
GGCGGCGGTGCGGGCGGCGTGGTCGGCGGGCTGATCGGGCTCGCCTGCGCGATCCTGCCGGGCCCCGCGCCGATCGCTCCGCTCGCGCCTGGCGGCGCGGACGGCGCGATGTGGAGCGCGGCGACGCTCGAGCGCGGCCGCCTGATCGCGCTCGCCGGCGATTGCGCGGTATGCCACACCGCGCCCGGCGGCGCGACCAATGCGGGCGGGCTCGCGCTCGACACGCCGTTCGGCACGATCTACACGACCAACCTCACGCCCGATCCGGAAACCGGCATCGGCGCATGGTCGTATCCGGCGTTCGCGCGCGCGATGCGCGAAGGCATCGGGCGCGACGGCACGCATCTGTACCCGGCATTCCCGTACACCGCGTTCGCGAAGATGAGCGAGCCCGACCTGCTCGCGCTCTATGCGTACCTGATGGCGCAGCCGGCGGTGAAGTACGCGCCGCCGAAGACGAAGCTGCCGTTTCCGCTCGACCAGCGGCGTCTCGTCGCCGGATGGAACTGGCTGTTTCACGACGCGCGGCCGTTCGCGCCGGATCCGGCGCGCTCCGCGATGTGGAATCGCGGCAAGTACCTGGTCGACGGGGCCGGCCATTGCGGCGCGTGCCACACGCCGCGCAACGCGCTCGGCGCGGAGAAGGGCGGGCGCGCGTATCTCGCGGGCGGCGAGGCCGAAGGCTGGATCGCGCCGCCGCTCGTCGCGTCGCCGGCCGCGCCGGTGCCGTGGACCGAAGGTGCGCTGTTCGACTATCTGCGCACGGGCTTCTCCGCCCAGCACGGCGTCGCGGCGGGGCCGATGGCGCCCGTCGTCGCGGGGCTCGCATCGTTGCCCGAATCCGACGTGCGGGCGATCTCGCACTATCTGGCGTCGCTGTCGCCGTCCGTCGATGCCGCCACGGCCGCGGATGCGGCGATCCGTCGCGCGCACGGCGCGGAAGCCGTCGCGACGCTCGGCCTCGAAAGCGGCCGCCGCGCGTTCGAGGCCGCATGCGCGGTCTGTCACGCGGAATCGGGCGGCGTCGGACATCTCGGCGTGCGTCCGTTGTTGGGGCTCAACACGAGCGTCAGCCAGGCCGCGCCCGACAATCTGCTGCGCGTGCTGCACAACGGGATCGACCAGCCGGCTACCGCCCAGCTCGGCTACATGCCGGGTTTTCGCGACGCATTCGACGATCGGCAGATGGCCGAGCTCGCCGCATACATCCGCGCGCGCTACGCGCCGGGGCAACCGGCGTGGCGCAATCTGGAGGACGCATCGGCGAGGATCCGGCGCGAGGGCGCGCACTGACGAGGGCGGGCTCGACGCTCACGCTGGCCCGGCTTCGCGCGGCAGCCGGGAAAAGCGACGCCCCGGGCCGCGCACCACACCGCGCAGGCCGTAAATCTTGCCGAAACGGGGTCATCGTTTAACCATTCGAAACAATGTGTTCACCGAAAGGGGCATGATCTCCTGCGATCGGACAGGCATACTGTCGCCTATGTTGCTCAATGCCGTCGAATCGACGTGCGCTTGCCCCCCATGTCCATCCCTGTCTCTTTTCGATCCCTGCGATGGTTGACCGTCGCGGCTGCCGTATGCTTGCTCGCCGCGTGTTCAACCGCATCCGACGTGACCGCGACGTCGAACCCGAACGTTTTCACCGTGACGACGCGCACGCTCGGCGTGTCGACGACGTGGGCCGACGCCCATGAAAAAGCCGTCAACGAAGCCACCAACTACTGTTCGCAGCGCGGGTTGCGCGCGAGCGTGAAGCAGGAGTCGGTGACCGGCGGCCGCCGTGTCGATGCGCGCTCCGAGCTTGCGTTCGAGTGCCATCCGACCTTCGAGACCGCGTCGAACCCGCGCGGGTAAGCGTCGATCGCGCGTTCGCGGCGCCCGCGCCCGCGCCCGCGCCCGCGCCCGCGTTCGCGTTCGCGTTCCTCCGGATGTGATTCGACCCGCGATGCCGTTGACGGGCATCGCGGGTCGGCGCACGTCCGTTTGCTGCGTTACGCGGGTTGTGCTTCGTACAGCTTCACGCACGCGGAGAAGTCCAGCGTGCCGAGCCCTTGCTGGCTCATCGATTGATAGAGCTGCTGCGCGAGCGCGCCCATCCACACCGGCTGCCGCGCGTTGCGTGCAGCTTCGGTGGCGAGCCCGAGATCCTTCAGCATCAGGTTCGCCGCGAAGCCGCCGGCATAGCCGCGCGCGGCGGGCGCCGCATCGTTCACGCCCGGGTACGGGTTGTACGTGTCGGAGCTCCAGCAGCGCCCGGTCGACGTGTTGATGATCCCGGCCAGCACCGAAGGCTCGATGCCGAGCGCCGCGCCGAGCGCCATCGCTTCCGACACGCCCATCATCGAGATCCCGAGCAGCAGGTTGTTGCAGATCTTCGCGATCTGCCCGGTGCCCGTGTCGCCGCAATGCACGACGTTCTTGCCCATGTCGAGCAGCACCGGGCGGATGCGCTCGAACAGCGCGTCGGGCGCGCCGACCATGAAGGTCAGCGTGCCGGCCTGCGCGCCACCGGTGCCGCCCGACACCGGCGCATCGGCGAGCGGGAAGTCGCGCTGCGCGGCCGCTTCGGCCACCGCGCGCACGGTGCCCGGATCGATCGTGCTGCAGTCGATGAGCGTCGCGCCGGCGCGTGCGCCGGCCAGCACGCCGTCGTCGCCCAGGTAGACGGCGCGCACGTGCTGCGCGGCCGGCAGCATCGTGATGACCAGCGCGCCGCGCGCGGCCGCGTCGCGCGGCGAGGCGGCCGCCGTCGCGCCCGCGCGCACCGCGGCGTCGACCGCGTTCGCGTCGAGGTCGAACACCGTCAGTGCGTGGCCGGCCTTGAGCAGGTTGGCGGCCATGGGGCCGCCCATGTTGCCGAGTCCGATGAATGCGATTTCCATGTGCGGGCCCTCGCTCAGCGCAGCGCGATCGTCGTGTTCACGCCGCCGGCCGTCGCGTCGTCGTCGAACCAGCGCGCGGTGACCGTCTTCGTCTGCGTGTAGAACTGCACGACCTGCTTGCCGTACGGGCCGAGATCGCCGAGCTTCGAGCCGCGCGAACCGGTGAAGCTGAAGTAGGGGACCGGCACCGGGATCGGAATGTTGATGCCGACCTGGCCGATGTCGATCTCGCTCTGGAACTTGCGCGCGGCCGCGCCGCTTTGCGTGAACAGCCCCACGCCGTTGCCCATCGGGTTCGCGTTGACGAGCGCGATCGCTTCGTCGAGCGTGTCCGCTTCGAGCACGACCACCACCGGCCCGAAGATTTCTTCCTGATAGATCGACATGTCGGTCGTCACGCCCGAGAAGATCGTCGGGCCGACGAAGTTGCCCTGCTCGTAGCCCGGCACCTTCACGTCGCGGCCGTCGAGCAGCAGCGTCGCGCCTTCCTTCACGCCCGCGTCGATCAGCGACAGGATGCGTGCCTTCGCGGCCTTCGACACGACCGGACCGACGTCCGTGCCGGCTTCGGCGCCGGCGTTGACCTTCAGTGCCTTCGCCTTCTCGACGAGATCGGGCAGCCAGTCGCGCGCCTGGCCGACGAGCACGACGACCGACGTCGCCATGCAGCGCTGGCCGGCCGCGCCGAAGCCGGCGCCCACCAGCGCGTTGATCGACTGCTCGCGATGCGCATCCGGCAGCACGACGGCGTGGTTCTTCGCGCCCATCATCGACTGCACGCGCTTGCCGTGCTGGCTGCCGAGGTTGTACACGTGCGTGCCGACGCGCGTCGAGCCGACGAACGAGATTGCCTTGATGTCCGGATGCGTGCAGAGACGGTCGACCACCGTCTTGCCGCCATGCACGACGTTCAGCACGCCCTGCGGCACGCCGGCCTCGATCGCGAGTTCGACGAGCTGCATCGTCGACAGCGGATCCTGCTCCGACGGCTTCAGCACGAACGTGTTGCCGCACACGATCGCCATCGGGAACATCCACAGCGGAATCATCCCGGGGAAGTTGAACGGCGTGATGCCCGCGCATACGCCGATCGGCTGGCGCAGCGTGTAGGTGTCGACGCCGCCCGCGACGTTCTCCGCGAATTCGCCTTGCTGCAGCGTGCCGATCGAGCACGCATGCTCGACCACTTCGAGGCCGCGGAAGATGTCGCCCTGCGCGTCGGGCAACGTCTTGCCTTGCTCGGCCGTCAGCGTTTTCGCGATCCGTTCGAGATTGCGGCGCACCAGATCCTGGAACTTCAGCATGATGCGCAGGCGCGCGCCGATCGGCGTCGTCTTCCAGGTCTGGAACGCACGCTGCGCGGAGGCGATCGCGGCATCGACCTCGTCGAGCGTCGCGTACGGCACGCGGCCGATCACTTCCTGCGTCGCGGGGTTCACGATGTCGCCCCATTCGGCGCTTTGCGATTCGACGAACGCGCCGTCGATCAGCAGCTTGGCGGTGGGCAGGGCGAGGGTGGTCTGGGGAACTGCGGCGTTCATGGAACTCTCCGGGAAACAGTGGTGCGAAGAAAAAGGGTGGTCTGCGTCCGTCGCGCGTGCGGCCACGGCGGACGGCAGGTCGAACTGGAATCGGGGCGATGCGGGCTGGTGCGGGGCGGGTTGCTTACGGACGCGCCGGCCGCATCAATGCGGTACACGCGAGCGCGAACACGCCGAAGCCGACGAGGTACGCGATCACGTAATGGGGCTGGCCGCCGCCGACCTTGAGCAGCGACGTCGCGATCATCGGCGCGAAACCGCCGCCGATCACGCCGGCCAGCTGCACCGACAGCGAGATGCCGCTGTAGCGGATTTCCGCCGGGAACTGCTGTGCGAACAGCAGCGACTCGGGCGCATAGAGAATCGGGAACACGACGCCGAGGCCGAGCACGATCGCCCACCACGCGTACGACGTCTGCTGCGTGCCGAGCATCATGAAGAACGGCGCGGCGAATGCGCACATCAGCACGAGGCCGATCGCGAACATCCGGCGCTGGCCGATCTTGTCGCTCAGGTGGCCGCACAGCGGCATCGTGACGAGCGACAGCACCGCGCCGGCCGTGATCGCGTGCAGCATCTCGGCCTTCGGCAGATGCAGCTGCTGCGTCGCATAGGCGAGCGCGAACGTGACGACCATGTAGAACCACGTGTTCTCGGCGGCGCGCGCGCCGACGATCGTCAGCACTTCGCGCGGATGGCGGCGCAGCGCGGCCGTCACCGGCGACTTCTCCGCCTTGCCCTGCTTGCGGACCTTCTCGAAGTCGGGCGACTCGGGCACCTTCGCGCGGATGAACCAGCCGAGGCCGACCAGCGCGATGCTCGCGAGGAACGGCACGCGCCAGCCCCACGACAGCATGTCGGCGTCGGGCAGCGCGGCGACCGCGGCCATCGCGACCGACGACAGGATCAGGCCGAGCCCGACGCCCGTCTGCGGCAGGCTGCCGAACAGCCCCTTGCGGCCCTTCGGTGCGTGCTCGACGGCCATCAGCACCGCGCCGCCCCATTCGCCGCCGACCGCCATCCCCTGCAGGAAGCGCATCGCGATCAGCAGCGCGGCGGCCCAGTAGCCGATGCTGTCGTAAGACGGAATCAGCCCGATCACCATGCTCGGCACGCCCATCAGCAGCAGCGTGATCATCAGCATCGACTTGCGGCCGATGCGGTCGCCGAAGTGGCCGAACACGATGCCGCCCATCGGCCGGCCGATGAAGCCGACCGCGAACGTGCCGAACGCGGCGAGCGTGCCGACGACCGGGTCGAGCGACGGGAAGAAGATGCGGTTGAACACGAGCGCGGCGGCGGTGCCGTAGAGGAAGAAGTCGTACCACTCGATCGTGGTGCCGGCCATGCTGGCCCAGCCGGCCAGCAGGTAGTGCTTCGCGGTGCGGGCGGGTGCCGGCGCCGCGGCGGTTGCATGCTCATCGAGGGTGGATCGGGTCTGCATGGTGTCTCCGGTTTTATTGCCCGCGGCTCATGGTCCTCAGGTCACGGTCGAGTATAGTTATGCGCGGATCCATGATGTACCGACAAGAAAACCGGTTGGATGTGCATTTATGCATATCGACGGCCGGCCCAGAGACATAGCCCTTTTTCCCTCGCCGATGCGACACGCCACCGAGCCGGTTTCCGGCAACCTGAACTGGGACGACTTGCGTTTCTTCCTCGAAGTCGCGCGCACGCAGCGTGCGAGCGGCGCGGCGAAGCGGCTCGGCGTCGACTACACGACCGTCGCGCGGCGCATTCGCGCGCTTGAAACCGCGATGGGCACGCTGCTGTTCGACAAGTCGCGCTCCGGCGGCTTCACGCTGACGGCCGAGGGCCAGCGACTCGTCGCGTATGCCGATGCGATGGAGACGACCGTGCAGTCCGCCTGCGACCAGGTCGCAAATACCGGCGAGGCGCTGTCGGGCCATGTGCGGATCGGGTCGACCGAAGGGTTCGGCTGCTTTTTCCTCGCGCCGCAGCTCGCGCGGTTTCGCGTCGCGCATCCGCATGTGACGGTCGATCTGCTGCCCGTTCCGCATTTCGTCAACCTGCCCAAGCGCGAGGCCGATCTCGCGATCACGCTCGAGCGGCCCGAGCGCGGGCCTTACGTGGTCACGAAGCTGTGCGACTACCAGCTGCGGCTTTATGCGACGCGCGACTATCTCGCGAACCATCCGCCGATCACGTGCACCGACGATCTCGCGCGGCACGCGTTCATCAGCTACGTCGACGATCTCGCGTTCAGCAGCGAGCTGCTGTATCTGGAGCGCGCGGTGCCGGGCGCGACTGCCGGGCTGCGTACGACGAGCGTGATCGCACAGGTGTTCGCGGCGCTGCAGGGCGGCGCGCTCGCGATCCTGCCGTGCTTCATGGCGGCTACGCAGCCGGCGCTGGTGCCGGTGCTGCCGGACGACGTGGTCGTCACGCGCTGCTTCTGGCTGACCTGTCGCGAGGATCTGCGCAAGCTGCGGCGCGTGACGGCGCTGTGGGATTACCTGCGCGCGGCAGCGGACGCGAATCGCGCGTTGTTGATGGGGGAGTCGGGGCGGTTGCGGTTTGTTGGGGATACTGATTAGCGCGGGCGTACGGGAGATGTGGATGACGCAGAGCGCGGCAATTGAAGCGGCGAGTGATAAGCAGGTGGGTTGAAAAGGCGGGTTCTTCGTGGATTTTCGGGGCGTCGCTTGTCGACCCGGAGCGGTCCCTCGACCTAGCGGCTCCGAGAGGCCGCTTTGGGTCCGATCGCCGTCCGATGCGGCCGATCGTAGTCGAGCAGCGGCCTGACGTTAGCCGCGTCTATACGTTCCGTGTCGGAGGACACTGGCCATTCGTGCATCAAAATTGGTGCCGAATTCTCGCGCTTCTATGAGCCAACTGACGGCTGCACGGAAAGTGTTGTTGGTTCGAGGAATATTGCGCTCGCGGCTGCGGTCAGTCACATGTCAGCGAAACCGCACATTTACGTAGCGCTTTCTTCCCACTCCCCAGTTCGATCATTTCGGATCATGTGTTGCCTGACAGGGTAGTCGCGGCCGACGGTTCTGAATGCGAGGAAAATCTGGCTGGCCGCTACGAAATACAATCTATCATTCCTTGCTTTGTCCGAAGCAACAAATACCCCTGCGAAAGCATTATTTTCGTCTGTTACCACGATGAAGATGAAGCTGTGGACAAATTGATTGCACAAGAACACGAGATCGCGTGTCTCTTCATTTCGAGTTTCTAAATCGAAATGTTCTTCGATCCGATGCCAGTTGAAATAATCGGGACTTCCAATCTTCGGCGACCAAATGAGGGAGTAAGATTTTCTGCGCGTATCAAGTGAAACTTTGAATGTATCAAACAGCTTGCGGATGGCATAGAAGCCAATGAACAGCTCTCGCTCAATGCGTGCTGAGTCGCGTTCGAAATTTTCCTCGTTCATGCGCCAACGCTCTAACCACGACGCGCTACGCAATAGCGGCTGCTTCCAGTATCGAGATTCCGAAATCATTAGGGTCCCGCGCTCCTTGCTATTTCACAACTACATACCTGAAACGCATCGGTTAGGTAAAATATCCGATTCTGATGCCGGTGAGCCGGTAGAACAGCTCTACCAAAGCAGTTAGTCGCTCACGTTCCTCTGGAGTTTCCCACGGCTCGAACAGATTGCCATGCGCCACCACGTTTCGTACCTTATCCCACGCGTCAAATTGGGACTTGGATATTTTTCCGCCCCGTTCCAAATTTTTCAGATATTGGCGTGGCGATGCGCGGTTAAGTCCGCTTAACGAGTTCAGTAATCTGTTGCGCACCGGCCCATTCTCCATGTCCCAAACAAGGTTCCGCGCTCGTAAAAATTGGTCCTCAGCCACTTCGGCCGCTGTAGACACAAAGTCTGGATCCAACTTCACGATGCCTTCAATGGCACTCGCGACGCAAAGAGCAATCACCCACGTCGAGCCGGCCATACGAGCCTGAATCACCTCATCATGAAGACGCGTAAGCTCGTTGGCTTCAAATCCTGGATCACCATTCTTGTCACGATGAAGGGCGACGTACTCAAGATAGGCACTATAAAAGGCCCAAAACTCCGACGCAGACCGATACTTCAGTTGGCTGGCACAGCCCCCCATTGAAGTTTTCCAGTTCGGCACGCGCCGCACCGATACCATCGCGCGACCGTCGTCAAAATTGCGAACTACGAGGCGTGGAAACACTAGCTGCCCATGGAGTGCTCGGAGCGGTTCAGACAACCAATTTTCTAGATAAGGATGCCTCAGGTGCTCGCTTGCTGAGGCATATATCGACAACTCTCCGGTCCATGGCTCGGTTACGACCTCGACGACGCTTCCCAGCAATTCTAGCCTTTGACGTCCACCGCTCTGCTTAGTCCCCACGCGAGAGTCACCCAAATGCGTCGTCGTTGTCATGACTTCGGAAAATGGCACATCTGGCGCGGGCGAATACGCAAGCTCGACCCCACCTTGCGGTTCTTTTTGGCGCACTTGAGTTGAAAGTCCCGCGCATTGACCGAAGAGTTGTAGGTTGTCATTCCAAATTGAGCCTGCGCGGGGCCTAATCCATCCAGCGTTCCACTCGGTACCCCGATAGTCCGTTCCGCACAGACGCAAAGCCGTTTGAGGGTCGTACGGTTCCTCTTGGCACCGTCGAAGCGCGCTCATCCACTTCGTCGTGCTGGTCCATTTCACGTCAAGTTCAAAACGGATATCATCGCCGCTGTCTTTGAGAATGAAGCGGCCTGAGCCTTCAAACAGAGGCGGCTTGCCGTCAGTCCATTCAGTTAAGGACACGTGCGGACAATGAATTGTGTGCTCGCCCTTCTTGAGCAACCATTTGAATGAGTTGAGTGTTCGCGTCATCTAATACCTTCGGGCTTTGCTACGGATCCAGATTGTACCTACGCAACGGACTGCCCCGAAGATTGAAGACCGCAGTAAGCCAGAGATAATGGGACTCCCGATACTGCGGTGGATCGTAGTCATCGTGTCGCTGAAAGGTAAGCGCCGCAAATTTCCACGCAGCGGTGAACGCAAGCCGGCACAAATTAACCCGGTCCGCCTAGGTCGTCAGATGGACGAGTCGCGCCCGATAGCGGCCGTTCGCGTGAAAATCGCGAGAGTCCGCTCATGGCCGATTGCCGACGTTCCTTCCCAGCGTTCCGCGATGAGTCAAAAATTTCGCATAACGTAATTACATTTCCGCCAATGAAAAGAGCTGGCCAACCCATCGACCGCCCCCTCCCATAACGATCACTTCCCTGCTGAACCCTCGATCGAGTCCGTGTCCCACTTCCCGCGTCGCGTTGCCTCAGCCAGCATTCCCAGCGTCAGCGGCCGCCGCTCCGGCTGGCGCAGTCGCTTCACGAACAGCCCGATGAGCGACGACAGCAGCTCCTGACCTTCGGGGCCGAAATAGCGCCGGTACGGGAACCCTTGGGCGTCGACGCCGAACGTCTCTGCCCACTTGTCGATGAATGCCACTCCGTCCAGGCCAGTGACGCCGAGGTCCTGCTCAAGCCTGGATTCCGGCTGCAGCTTTAGCTTGCCGCCGAACAGCGGCCGGCCGAGTGCCTCGCGCGCGAAGGCTTCCAGGCGTTCCCAGGTAACGTCTTTCATGGTTCAGAGCACCCGGTCTTCGGGCTTCACGATGCGGTTGTTGGTCGACATGGTGTTGCGGTGTTGCGCATGATTAGGAACGCGTCGCGTGCCAGGAACACCTCGCCCACGACGGGAATCGTCTGGCCGATCCACGCGCCGAGGCGTTGCGTGTAGGCGATCCGACTATCGGACGCCCCCACGCCCGTGATCATCGGCAGGCGAAACAGCAACGTCTGAGGGAACAGCTTGCGGGCGGCCAGGGAGGCGACGGACATACCCGCGGTAGCCCCTGCGAAGGCGGCACTTTATCGCATCGCCCGGAACAGCCCCGCCATCCTTCACCCCGCACACCCGAGCCGGTCCGCGAGTTCGTTCAGGTCCCTGACATCGAAATCCCACGCGTCGTCCGCTTTCAGGTCGGTCGTCTGGGCAGGCCCGTGTTCGGTCGGGCGCAGCACGAACGCGGTGGACAGCCCCAGTTGCCGCGCGGCGGCGAGGTCGCCGTTGTGCGCGGCGACCAGGCACAGCTCGGCCGGCGCGATGCCGAGAATCTCGACCGCGTCGGTATAGACCTTCGGCGACGGCTTGTACGCGTGCGCGACTTCGGCGCCGAGAATCGCGTCCCACGGCAGGCCCGCGTGTTTCGCGACGTCGATCATCAGCCGGATATTGCCGTTCGACAGCGGGGCGATCACATAGCGCCGTTTCAGGCGCTGCAGCGCCGCGACGGCATCCGGCCACGGATCGAGCCGGTGCCACGCGAGGGTGAGCGCATCGATCTCCGCATCGGGCACGCCGTCGACGCCGTAGCGATCGAGCGTGCGCACGAGGTTCTCGCGATGCAGCACGTCGAGCCGCACGTAGCGCCTGCGTCCGCTGCGGATTTCTTCCATCGACGGCGAATATTCTCGCCGCCACGTATCGGCGAATTCGAACGGGTCGAGCGCCGGCGCATGGCGGGCGAGGAACGCGGCGGCATCGCGCGCGACACCGTTTCTCCAGTCGACGATCGTTCCGAATACATCGAAAACGAGCGCCTTGATCTCGGCAGGATTCGTCATGTGATTCCGTGAAGGTCGAACGAGGGGAAGGCGGCACGCGGTGTTGCTGTAATGCGCGATGCCGGGTCACGACATTGAATCACGGATCGAAAAACGCGGCTGGCCGCGAGGCGCCGTGTGGTTGCCGGCGGAACTGTCACGTGGCCTGGATGTACAGGCACCCGCCCGGGCCGTGCGGCTCGGGCGGGGCGGTTCATGTCACGCGGATTGCGTACAGGCGGGATACAGGCGGGACTCAGCTCTTGTCGTACGAAAACTGGATGCCCGCGGTGCCGCCGGTCTGGATGAACAGGTCGACGAACGCGGGGACGGTTGCGCTGCGCGCCCAGTCGCGCTGCAGTTCGCAGAACAATTGCGCGACGCTGATCATCTGGCCGCCGGCCTGCTCGATGCGGCGCAGCGCAGCCTCGTGCGCGGCCACCGACGTGCCGCCGACCGCGTCGACGACCACGTAGACCTCGTAGCCGGCCTTCAGCGCGTCGAGCGCGGGGAAGGTCAGGCACGCTTCGGTCCACAGCGCGGTCATGACGAGTTTCTTGCGGCCGGTGGCTTCGACGGCCTTGCGGAACTCGACGTCCTCCCACGAGTTGATGCTGGTGCGGTCGTAGGTCGGATAGCCTTCGAGCGCGGCACGCAGTTGCGGGATCGGCGGCTTGTTCAGGCCGGTCTTCACGTTGACGGTGGAGTGGACGATCGGCAGGCCGTAAGCGACGGCGGCCTTCGATGCGCCGACGATGTTGTTGATCAGCAACTGGCGATCCATCGAGGCGATGGAGTTCACCTGGACCGGCTGGTAATCGATGACGATGAACGCCGCGTTCTGCGGGGTGAGCAGGTGGTCGTTCGCGGGATCGCGAATCGGTTCGCTTGCCATGGTTGCCTCCAGAGACAGAGCAGGAAGTGAGAAAAATCCCGAGGGTCCAGGTTGGCGCGGCCGCGATGTCGGGATCGTCGTCGCGGCGCACGAGTGCGCCAGGCCCGGTCAATCGATTCGATGCGCGATGCGCCCGTCCGGCATATTTCCGGGCCGCCGCGATCCAGTCGATCCACGTTGAATCAGGATGCTATGCGCGCAACAACCGGCTTTCCAGTCCCGTAGAATGCCGTCAGTGTTCTATGGGTGGAACAATCATGGATGACCTGAACGACCTCTACTATTTCGTGAAGGTGGTCGAGCACGGCGGGTTCACGCAGGCGGGGCGCGCGCTGGGCATCCCGAAGTCGACGCTGAGCCGGCGCATCGCCGCGCTGGAGGCGCAATACGACGTGCGGCTGCTGCAGCGGACGACGCGTCACTTCACGGTCACGGAAACGGGCCGCGAATTCTACGAGCGCTGTCTCGCGGTGCTCGTCGAAGCCGATGCGGCGCGCGAGGTGATCGAGCGTCAGCACGCGGAGCCGCGCGGCATCGTGCGCGTGAGTTGCCCGACCGCGCTGCTCGAATATCGCGTGAGCGAGCTCATCGCGCGTTTCATGGCGCTTCATCCGCGGGTGCACGTGCATCTCGAAGCGACCAACCGTCGCGTCGACCTGCTGAGCGAAGGCTTCGACCTCGCGCTGCGCGTACGCTTTCCGCCGCTGGAGGACAGCGATCTCGTGATGCGCATTCTCGGCGACAGCCCGCAGCGGCTGGTGGCCGCGCCGCAATGGCTGGCCAGGCGCGGGGCGCCGCTGACGGATCCGGCCGGGCTGGCGGGCGAACCGAGCCTCGACTGGGGGCCGGCGCGGCATCACGTGTGGCAACTGGTCGGGCCGAACGGCGAGCACGCGCAACTGCGTCACCACCCGCGCTATATCTCCGACGACATGCACGCGCTGCGCGACGCGGCGATTCACGGCGTCGGCATCGTGCAACTGCCGTGCATGGCGATCGACGACGACCTGCGCGACGGCACACTGATCGACGTGCTGCCGGGATGGGCGCCGAAGGGCGGCGTGATTCACGCGGTGTTTCCGTCGCGGCGCGGGCTGCTGCCGCGCGTGCGGTTGCTGATCGACTTCCTCGCCGAACACATCCGCAAGGATTGATGTCTGGCTGCCGCGTCGGGTGTGCCGTCTCCGGGCGCATCGACGCGGCGGGTGCCACTGCCGGTCCGCACGTTCCCGTCGCGGATCGCTCCCTCACGCCCGGATCGTCGCCGGCCAGTGCAATCCGGACGCGACGCATCCCGGATCCGGCTCGCGCTGCTCGGGTTACTCCCGACGCAATTTCCCGACAACGCGCAATAAGCAGATATCGCGGCATGACGCGGCTCACTACCATGCGTCGAACGGTTGACGACCGCGCTGTCGGTACGACGACAGCGCGCGGCCAGGCAGCCGATGAAACGGAGCGCCGCAATGGAGGAGGGGAAGCTGCGACGGCGGTGCCGGACGATCGCGTGGATCGCGACCGTGTCGGCACTCGTGCTGGCATACGGCGTTGCGCGACATCTGTCGCGAGCCTCGACAGGGCTGCCGGCCCAGCAGGTTTTTTCCGTGGAGGTCGATCGGGACCCGCTGCGCCGGGCACGACCCGTGATCGCGATTCGCGAAGGGATGCAGGCGCATATCCGCGTGCATTCGCGTGAGACGGGTGTCCTGATGGTCCATGAAATACCCGGCGCGCTCGCTGCATGCTCGTCCGGCACCGATCAGTCGATGGACATTCTCCCCGTCGGTATCACGGGGCGTTTTTCGCTTCACTTTCACAGCCGGACCGGCGAGCAGATCGAGGTGGCCGTCATCGAGATCTATCCGGATAACTAATGACATCGTCGGATCGACACGACATTCGAAACAGGAGGAGACAGACATGCAATTACCGACTCGGCTTGCGATTGCGATATCGCTCGGCACACTCGTGCTCGCCGGTTGCGGCGGAGACGACAACGACGTGACGAGTGCGACGCCCACCGTATCGGTGGCGGACTACGTCGTGCCGCGCGTACCGGGCTGCAGCGCCGGCGATACGCCCGAGACGGCGTTGCAAGGGCAGGTGCCCGCCGCGCTGCGCCAGTCCGGATTCGGCGGCTTCAACTGCAACCTGAAGCGCGTCAGCCAGGTGCAGGGCGAGGGCGCGTCCTGGTCGGCGGCGACCTACACCGACCGGCAGGGACGGACCTGCTTCTACCACGCGACGATGGGCGCCACGCCGGCATTCAACAACCCCGATGCGCCGCCGCGTGCGAACCCGGGCGTGCCGGTGATCGACATCACCGACCCGGCCAGGCCGGTACGGGTGAGTTCGCTCACGTCCACGGCGATGATCGATCCGTGGGAATCGCTGCGCGTGAACGTCGCGCGGGGGATTCTCGCCGCCGATAACGGGCTCGGCGGCGCGGGCGGCCCCGAGGTCGACCTGTACGACGTGGCCACCGATTGCACGCGCCCGCAGTTGCTCGCGAGCGTACCCATCGGCACGGGAACCGACGGCGGCATACTTCCGAGTGTCAAGCCGATGGGCCATGAAGGCGGCTTTTCGCCGGACGGTTTCACTTACTACATCGGCGGCGCGTTTTCGAAGTCCTACTACGCGGTCGACCTGACGATTCCGACGCGGCCGAAACTGATCTCGGCGATCACGATGGCCGACCTGGGCTTCGGGGCGCTCCCGCACGGGCTGTCGGTGAGCCAGGACGGAAACCGTGCGTACTTCATCGGCCTCGGCAACACGGGCACGGCGGCCGGTTCGGGCGCGCCGCCGCTGGACAACGCGAATTCGAACGGCGACAACGGGTTCTTCGTCATCGACACCAGCGAAGTGCAGAGCCGGCGCCCCAATGCGCAGATGCACCGGATCGCGACGGTGCCGGTGCGCGACGGCAGCGCGGGCCAGCATACGATTCCGTTCACGGTGGGCGGCAAGCCTTATCTGGTCGAGGTCGATGAAGGCGGTTCGGGTGGACTCCAGGATCCGGGCGCAACTGCCGTGAAGGCCGCATGCAACGCGGGGATGACGCCGTTCCCGTTGGGCCATATTTACGACATGTCGAACGAAGCCGCACCCAAGCTCGTGTCCGAGCTGCGGCTCGAAACGCATGCGGTGCAGAACTGCAGCAAGGTGATTCCCGACATTCTCGGCCTGTCGACGTTCACGTACGGGGCGCACTACTGCAGCGTCGACAACCGGGAGAACGCGACGGCGCTCGCGTGCAGCTACTTCAATTCGGGCGTGCGCGTGTTCGACATTCGCGATCCGGCCAAACCGAAGGAAATCGCGTACTACAACCCGCCCGCCGCGAAATCCCCGGGTGCCGGTTCCGCGCACCTGATGTTCGGCCAGTATCGTCCGGGCGGCCCGGACTGGTGCGCGTCGCGCCTCGATTTCGACTTCGACCGCCGTCTGCTGACCACGGCGTGCCAGGACAACGGCCTGCTCGTGCTGTCGTTCGAGAACGGTGCGTGGCCATTTCCCGAAAGTACGAAAGCAACGGAGATCGGCAATTGATGCACCGCAGACAGGTTGCGCCAGCGCCCCGCACGCCGGCCACGCGCGGCGGCGTGCGGCGCACGCCGGGCATCGCCGCGCTGGCCCTGCTGGCGGCGCTCGTCCTGCCGATGACGTGTTCGGGGTTCGAGGCGGACGTGCACTTCGGTCTCACGTTCTGGCTTGCAAGGCAGGCGGGGTTCGCGGCCGGCGAGGCCGACGCCATTGCACTCGCCGACCAGCGGATCGATGCCGGCTCGATCGAATACATGACGTCGCCGTTGCAGTTTGCGTGCCTGTCGCGCTTCGTCCCGGATGCCCTGGACGCCCAGGCGGCACACTATCCGGCCGGGACCCGCGTGCCGGCCGGTGCGCAAGCGCGGACGGTAGTACCGGACGGGGCGGCTACACGGTCTTCGGTCGACGCGGCGCTGCAGCGCGCCGAGGGGCGCAACGCGGCGTTCATGCTCGGCGAGTTCGGTCGCTCGCTGCATGCGTTGCAAGATGCGTGGGCGCACCAGGGCACGCCGTCCGTGCCGGACTGGCGCCGTGACGGCATCGCATGCGATGCCGGTCTGGCGATGGCCGCGCCGGTCGATCGCGGCGGCCCGTCCGGTCATGTCGCCGACATGACCTGGCGTTGGCCCGTCGATACGGAGGCGATGGCGAAGTCCACGTATCGACAGATGCTTCGGTATCCGAATATCGGTGGCGTGTCGAGGCACGCGTCGTCATGGGAACAGATCCGGCCGCTGCTCGCCGGGTTCATCGACGCGCGGACCAAGCACGCGAAATCCGGCTGGTTCGTCGCGAATGGCGTGAAGGACACGTCGTTCCTCGACGGCACGAGCCTGCCGGACGGGCCCGCATGGCAACCGGTCCGCTGGAGCGGGCGGCGCGACGTGCCGAAGCCCGCGTCGCCAACCGCACAGTCTGGCGTGGACAAGTCGCTCGTCGATTTCTACACGCGCTTCTTCAACGACTGGGTCACGACGTCGCCGGTGGACAAGCGCTGGCTGCCCGCGCTGGCCGCCGGCCGCACCGGCAAGCCCGACGGCCCGCTGGTCGAGCAGTTGACCGGCTGGCGCTTGCGGGATCACGGCGCCTACCTCGCCATCGGGACGCCCTCGCCGGCGACGGGCAGCACCCGTGCGTCGTTGCGCAACCGCGCATCGTTCGCGGTCTTCAAATCGTTGAACGATGCGGTGCTGCCGCTCATCGTGGAGGGCGACAAGCCGTCTCCGATCCTGCCTTTCCTGGTGTTTCCGCTGCCCGATTCGGTCGACGGCAACAAGCGTGCGGTCGCGTTGATCAAGCTGCTCGATGCGCCGTACGACACGATCGGTGTGCTGTCGGAGCAGGGAAGCGGGGCCGGCTGGAAGGTCACGGGACTGATTTCGTCATCCGATTACTGATATGCACGACGACTTCGAACGCGGTGCGCGCGGCGCGACCGACACGCTCAACCGCCGGGTACCGCGCGGCAATGCGTGGCTGGCCCCGGGGGCGGCTGCGCTCCTCGCCGGTGCGCCGACATGCGCCGATGCGCATGCGTGGAATATTCCGTACTACCTGCCGGTGCCGTTGTGGCTCTATGCGTACGCGGCCACCGGCACGCTCGTGGTGTCCTTCATGATCCTGGCGTTCGCATCGGGCGCGCGCGTTTCGGGCCCGCGAACGCCGGCGATCCGATGGCGGCGGGCGTGGCGGATCCCGGCCGCGGCGCTCACGGCGGGGCAGGCCGCCAGCATCGGTTTCGTCGTCCTGCTGATCGTCTCGGGTCTCGCCGGCGCCCAGAATCCGTTCGTCAACCTCGGCATGTCGGGATTCTGGCTGTGGTTTTATCTGGGATCGATCTATGTCGGCGCGGTGTTCGGCGACCTCTATGCGTTCACGAATCCGTTTGCGTCGATGCTGCGGATCGCGGCGCGCTGCGTCCCGGGAATCGACAGGGGCCGGTATCGGTATCCCCGGGGCCTGGCATCGTATCCCGCGCTGCTCGCGTATGTCGCCCTCATCGCGCTGGAACTGTTCGGCGCGGCAAGGCCGCGAGACGCAGGCCTGTTTCTTGCAGGCTACGCCATCTATGCGCTGGCCGGTTCGTTGTGCTTCGGCCGCGACGTGTGGCTCAGGCATTTCGACGCGTTCGGCATTCTGTGCGGATTGTGCGCACGGCTTTCGCCATTCGAATGGCGCCGCGTGTCGGCGCGCGAAATCGACATCAGGCTGAGGAATCCGGTCGCCGGCATGGCATCGGAGCCGCCGTTCGACACCAGCATCGTGATCTTCCTGTCGTTCATGCTCTCGTCGACGGCCTACGACGGCTTGCGCGATACGGCGGTCTGGAACACCTTCTTCTGGCGCGGCGTCTATCCGCTGATCGTCGCGGCGTTCCCGGCGCTGAAGAACGACTACGCGATCGCGGGAGAACTCGTGTTAGCCGGGCAGTGGGCCACCTTTGCCGCAGTCGGGCTGGCCTACCATGGCCTGTTTCGGGGCTTCTGCGCACTCGGTGCGGCGGGAGCGCGTTCGGCGCTGGATGGACAGGCGTTTGCACGGCAATTCTGCCTGCTGCTGTTGCCGATCGCGCTGTTCTACAACGTATGCCATTACTTCACGCTGTTCATCGACCAGGGGCGGCAGATCGTTTCACTGCTGTCCGATCCGCTCGGCATCGGCTGGAACCTGCTGTCGATCGGGCCCGCGCAATACTCGCCGACACCGCTCCTCGTCAACGTCGGCTACGTCTGGCATGCGCAGGTCCTGCTGATTCTCGCCGGCCATGTGCTGAGCGTGTACGTCACGCACGCGATCGCCGTCCGTCATCGCGTGCTGGCGGGGACGGTGGTACTCAACCAGTTGCCGTTGCTGGTGCTGACGATCGCGCTGACGATCAGCGGCCTGTGGATCCTGTCGCTGCCGCTCGCGTGACATTCGCGGCACGCGGCTTGAGCCCGGACGGCGAGAATCCCCACCGTTTGCGGAACGTTGCCGAGAAGTGGCTCGTGGTCGAAAAACCGCATGCGAGCGCGGCCTCGGTCACATCGCAGCGGCCGCGTTCGATCAGGTCGCGGGCTGCTTGCAGCCGGGTCTCGACGATGTACTGATGCGGCGTCAGCCCGTTGGCTTTCTTGAAGTTCCGGATGAACGAATACAGGTCGCCGGGATAGTCGACCGCGTCGGCGAGCGTCACGAGCGTCAGCGGATCGCGGAAATTGGCGCGGATGTACTCGACGGCCCGTCGCATGCCCTGCGCATGCGTGTACTCCCGGACCTTGCGCGTCGACTCCAGATATGACATGCGGCCGAGCGCGGCCGCACCCAGGGTTTCGACGTAGGTCGGCCCCGAGGGCATCCCCGCGACCGCATCTTCATGGATGCTCCTGATGATCTGCACGAGCAGGTCGTCGCTCACGTCGAAGCGGGGCACGGCCGGGACGGACGGCGTGCTGGC
Organism: Burkholderia anthina; assembly: GCF_902498995.1. Lineage (GTDB taxonomy): Bacteria > Pseudomonadota > Gammaproteobacteria > Burkholderiales > Burkholderiaceae > Burkholderia > Burkholderia anthina. The sequence goes on along the minus strand of NZ_CABVLY010000018.1, from coordinate 163,173 downwards.
GAGCAGGCCGGAGCGGGACAGCCAGGACACGTCGAAGTGGACCGCGAGCCACTCGATGTCGTTCGACCACCGGCTGGAACACGCGAAGCCGGGCGGCACGTAAGTCAACGGCGTGCGCATCACGTGCGCGGCCCATCCGTTGCCGTCCATGCGCATCTCGAGCCCCGACGGCGAGCGCAAGTGCAGCGTGAAGACCGGCTCCGTCGTCTCGAGATCGATCAGCTCCGATGCGTTCGCGATGTAGTGATCGATCGCGACGACGCCGCGCGACGGCGTCGCAAGCTGCCTTTTCCAGCCCGCGGGCGGATGCCAGCTCGACTGGCGTCCGTCGGGGTGTTTCGCACATACATAGCGCAACGCTGGCCGGATCGGCATGCCTGTTCCCTTGATGTTGCCCGGACACGGGCGAAGCGAGTGCTCGCCGCGATGATCCGCTTTGGAGAATCAGAGCACTGTAGGGTGTCATGCTTACTCGATGCTTACCTGCCTGAGGCGGTCGGCGCGCTGTACGCGGCGCCGGCGAGCGCGTCGGTGGCGGCCGCGATCGACGCGCTGAAGGTGGTGACGCGTGCGCCATCCGGCGACGCCGAATGACGCAGTGCGACACAAACATCGGACGAATCGGGGTCTGGCGCGCGCGGCCGTGACCGCGCGTAAGCCCTGATGCGCGCGGATGCGCCGGTGCGCACGGATTGGTGTTAAATGTACGTTCGCGCATCAGCTGGGCGCGCGATCGGGGGTGCACCGGGACTCGGCGTAAACCCGGAGCGGCACACGGCACGAAGGATTTCTAACGAATCGGGCGCAACAGACCCGGTCGGATTGACGGCAGGATTCATCTTGAATACCGAACCGCAAAGTTCTCGCTACAGCCTGGGGCTCGCCGCGGAAGTCCTCGCGTCCGAGCAGAGCGTGCTGAGACTGATCACGCGCAATACCCCGCTGCCGGAGTTGCTCGTCGAGGTCTGCCGGCGCGCCGAGGCGTTGCTCGGCGATGGCGCGTCCTGCACGATCCTGCTGCTCGACCCGGACGGCGCGCACGTGCGGGTGGGTGCCGCGCCGTCCTTGCCTGCCCAGTACAGCACCGCGATCGACGGCGCGCCGATCGGCCCCGCCGCGGGCTCGTGCGGCACGGCGATGTACCGGCGCCGGATGGTCGCCGTCGAAGACATCGAAACCGATCCGCTGTGGGCCGACTACCGCTCGTTCGCGTTGCCGCTCGGGCTGCGCGCGTGCTGGTCGGTGCCGTTCGAGGACGAAGCCGGCAGCGTGCTCGGCGCGTTCGCCGTCTATTACCGCACGCCGCGCCGGCCCAGCGACGAGGAAACCGACCTGCTGCGCGACATCGGCAACAGCGTCGGCCTCGCCGTGCATCAGGACCGGATCGCGCGGCAGCTCGCACTGAGCGAGGAACATCACCGTCTGGTCGTCAACAGCCTGAGCGAAGGCATTCTCGTCGTGTCGCGCAACGGCATGGTGGTCGCGAGCAATCCGAGCGCGAACCGGATGATGCGCACGCAGGGCGACCTCGTCGGCCGGCGGCTGTCGACGGTGATCCTGTACAAGCTGCGCGAGGACGGCACGCCGATCCCGCCCGACGACTGGCCGAGCCGGCGCGTGTTGGCGACGGCCGCGCCGCTGCTCGACTACACGGTCGGCTTCGGTCTCGCGGACGGCGACGTCATCTGGGTGCGCGGCAACGCGGTGCCGATCGTGAAGCCGGGCGAGACGCAGCCCGAATCGGTGCTCGTGTCGTTCCACGACATCGGCCCCGTGCGCGAAGCGCAGCAGCAGTTGCGCTACATGGCGACGCGCGATGCGCTGACGGGCCTGTACAACCGGCGCTGGCTGTCCGACCGGATGCGCGAATTGTTCGGCAAGCGCGACGCCGCGGCCGGGCCCGCGCGGGTCGCGATCCTGTTCATCGATCTGGTCGGTTTCAAGAAGGTCAACGACACGGCCGGCCACGACGCGGGCGACGCGCTGCTGCGCAGCGTCGCCGCGCGGCTCGCGGCATGCGCGGGCGGCCGGTATTCGCTCACGCGCGTCGGCGGCGACGAGTTCGTGATCCTGGTCGACGACTGCGACGATCCGGACGGGCTCGCCGTGCTCGCGCGCGAGGTGATCGATACGATCGCGAAGCCGTTCGCGATCGCGAACAACGAGTACTGGCTCGGCGTGTCGATCGGGATCAGCGTCGCGCCGCGCGACGGCGACGACGCCGTCACGCTGATGCGCAACGCCGACTCGGCGATGTACGACGCGAAGCAGCGCGGCCGCAACCATTTCACGTTCTTCACCGCGCAGCTGAACCTGCGCCTGCAGCGCCGCTTCGCGATCGAGCAGTCGCTGCGGCGCGCGCTCGCGTCGGACACGCTGCGGCTCGCCTACCAGCCGGTCGTCGACGCGCGCAGCGGCCGCACGGTCGGCGCCGAAGCGCTGCTGCGCTGGACGAGCCCGGAACTCGGGCCGATGTCGCCGGCGGAGTTCATCCCGGTCGCGGAAGATACCGGGCTCATCGTCGCGATCGGCCAGTGGGTGCTCGAAACCGCGTGCCGGCAGGCCGCCGAATGGCGCCGCACGATCGCGCCGGACCTGATGCTGGCGGTCAACCTGTCGCCTCGGCAATTCCACGAAGGGCTCGTCGAGTCGGTCGACCGCTGCCTCGCGCAGACGCAGCTCGACCCGGGCGCGCTCGAACTCGAGATTACCGAAGGCGTATTGATGAACGACACGGATACCGTGCTGCCGATGCTCGAGGCGCTCACCGACATGAACGTGCGGATCTCGGTCGACGACTTCGGCACCGGCTATTCGTCGCTCGCATACCTGAAGCGCTTTCCGCTGCACAACCTGAAGGTCGACCGCTCGTTCGTGTCGGGCGTGCCCGATCATCGCGATTCCGTCGCGATCACGCAGGCGGTGGTCGCGATGGCGCACTCGCTCGGGATGAAGGTCACCGCGGAAGGCGTGGAGACCGAAGCGCAGTCGTGGTTCCTGCAGCAGATCGGCTGCGACATGCAGCAGGGCTACCTGTTCAGCCGGCCGCTCGACCCGACCGACTACGCGCGCCGGCTCGCGGCCGCCGCTTAGGTCGCCGCTTAGGTCGCGCGGGCCGCGCCGGCGTTCAGACGAAACCGCCGGTGCCCGGCGGGAAGGGCGGGAAAGGGGGCGCCGGCGTCGCATCGACCGCCACGCGGTTCTTGCCGTCGTGTTTCGCGCGATACAGCGCGCGATCGGCCGCTTCGATCAGCGACGTCGTCGGCACGTCGGGCGCCGGCACGACGGTCGCGCCGCCGATGCTGATCGTCACGTAGCGGCCCGTCGACGAATGCACGTGCTCGAGCCGCAGCGCCTGGACCGCGAGGCGGATCTTCTCGCCGAGCAGCCGCGCGGCGCCCGGCGACGTCGACGGCATCACGACCGCGAATTCCTCGCCGCCGAAGCGCGCGGCCAGATCGCCGGACTGCCCGAGACAGCGCTCGATGGTGGCCGCGACCTGCTTGAGCACGCTGTCGCCCGATACGTGTCCGTACGTGTCGTTGTACAGCTTGAAATTGTCGACGTCGATCATCAGCAGCGACAGCTCGCCGCGCTCCTGCGCGACGCGTCGCCATTCGGCGGCCAGGTATTCGTCGAGGTAGCGCCGGTTCGACAGCCCGGTCAGCCCGTCCGAATGCGTGAGCCGCCGCAGTTCGAGATTGGCTTCGAGCAGTTGCTGCTGCGATTGCCGCAGCGCGCGATAGGCCTCGTCGCGTTGCAGCAGGTTGATGTACGAGCGCGAGTGGTAGCGGATCCGCGCGACGAGCTCGATGCGGTCGGGCAGCTTCACGAGGTAGTCGTTCGCGCCGGCCGCGAACGCGGCGCTCTTGATCACCGGCTCTTCCTGCGTCGACAGCACGATGATCGGCACGTCGCGCGTCGCCGGATTCGCGCGGTACGCCCTCACGAGGCTCAACCCGTCGGTGCCCGGCATCACGAGATCCTGCAGGATCACGGTCGGCCGCGTCTCGATCGCGGTGGCCATCGCGTCGTCCGAGCGCGGGCAGTAGTGGAAGTCGATGCTGTCCTCGTCGACGAGCGCGCGCCGCACGGCTTCCGCGACGATCGTCTGGTCGTCGACGAGCAGGACCATCGCCGGGACGTCGGCGGCCGGCGCATGGCGTGCGTGCGCGGCGTCGGCTGCCGCATGCGGGTCGCCCGGCGGGCGGGTCGGGTCGCGGGTCATGACCGGGGCCGCGTTGCGCAGCGGCTGCGGTGGAGGAGGCGGGGCGTCATCGGTTCAGATCCGCGCGAGTGCAGTCAGCTCGCCCGCGATGCGTTCGAGCGGCAGGATCGCGCGCGCCGCGCCCAGTGTGGCGGCCGCCTTCGGCATGCCGTATACGGCGCTCGTCGCCTCGTCCTGCGCGATCGTGTGATAGCCCTTCATCCGCAGCGCCTTCAGGCCGATCGCGCCGTCGCGCCCCATGCCCGTCAGCAGCACGCCGATCACGCGGCCCGGCCAGTGTTCGGTCAGGCTGTTGAAGAACACGTCGACCGACGGCCGATATGGCGTGGCGGCCGGCTCGCGCGTGTATTCGAGCGTGCCGGCGCGCGTGATGCGCAGATGATCGTCGGTCGCGGCGAGCAGCGCGACGCCCGGCTGCGGGCGGTCGCCTTCGCGCGCGACGCGCACCGTCAGCTGCGTCTGGCCGTCGAGCCATTGCGCCATGCCTTCGGCGAAGGCGCGATCGACGTGCTGCACGATCACGATCGGCGCGCGGAAGTCGGCCGGCAGGCTGCCGAGGATCGAAGCGAGCGCGCCGGGCCCGCCGGCGGATGCGCCGATCGCGATCAGCGGGCCGCCGTCCGCGCGTGCGGTCGTGCCGGTTGCGCGCACGCCGCCGGGCGCATCGAGCAGGCGGCCGATCTGGTCGATCTTCGCGAGCAGCAGCCGGGTGGTGTCGCCGGCTTCGCCTTCGCCGAGGCGCGGCGTGTCGACCGCGTCGAGCGCGCCGGCGCCCATCGCTTCGAACACGCGCCACGCGTTCGCGCCGATGCAGTTCGTCACGATCAGGATCGCGCACGGGCGCCCGGAGCGCATGATCCGCCGCGTCGCCTCGATCCCGTCGCACTTCGGCATGATCAGGTCCATCAGCACGACGTCGGGCGGCTGCAGGGCACACAGTTCGACGGCCTGCGCGCCGTCGGTCGCGACCCACAGCACGCGGTGCTCGGGACGTCGCGCGATCGCGCGGCGCATCGCCTCGACGGCAAGCGGGAGGTCGTTGACGATGCCGATGTTCACAAGCGGGATACTCCGGTCGGTTCGTAGTGTTGGAGGTGGGCCGGGTTCATGGAAGGCGGTGCCGGTCCGGCACCGGTGGCAGCATCGGCGGACGGACGGCACGGAATTCTTTTCGGTTGGCGACGCCCGCATGCTGTCATGCGCCGCGAGCGGCGGCAATCGAAAAAATTGCGCATTGCGTCGATTCCGACCCTTTCCTCTATCGACGCCGCACTTCGGGTGCCGTCCACGCGGGCAGACAGCCATGTGTAAGGTCATGCGGCGGTGCGGAAGCGGGCCATCGTTGAAAGTTCCAGTGGTGATCTTCACGCTGCGGCGATGCAGGCCGCGCACGCACGCATGCGCGGGCGACCCGGCCGCACAGCCAGCGCGCCGCGAACCGCGCAATGCACACGGTCAGCCGTTCAATGGCTGCGCGCGTACCCCTGGATCAGCGCGCGCATCATCCCTTCGACGGTCGCATCGAGCAGATCGGTTTCCTGCTCGGATTCCTCGACGAGCGCGGCGTACGCGGTGGCGAGCGTCACGCGGTCGACTTCATGGCGCTGCTCCATCAGCGTGACCATGCCGTCCTTCGCCAGATGCGCGGAGAATGCGCGGCTGCCGATGGTCTGGAATACGTCAATCATGGCGGCTCTCCCGTACGTTGCCGATGCTTTCCAGTTTAGTCGGCGTACCCGCGCTTCGCCACGGGCGGCAGGGCGGGAGCAACGACGAAGCGGCGAGGAAGCGGCGTCCGTCACGCGCATCGGGATTGTTCCGACGAAACCGCTATCCGGCATGCGGCGCGTGCAATGCCGCGTCAGGTTCAACGTTTACCCGAAACATCAAATTGTCGACTTTTTATCGATAAAGTCTCGTGTTAGATTTTGCGGCCTGAATCCGGTCGAAACCGGGCAGGGGGCGCCCGTCACGGCGCCGCGCATTCGACACAAGGAGGGACAATGCTGGTGCTGATTGGGGTGCCGATCGTCGTGATCGGTTTCGCGCTGCGCTTCAACGCGCTGCTGGTGGTCACGATCGCGGGGCTCGCGACGGGGCTGGCGGGCGGGATGAATCTCGTCGACATCGTCAGCGCGTTCGGCAAGGCGTTTACCGACAACCGCTACATGGGGCTCATCTGGCTGACGCTGCCGGTGATCGCGCTGCTCGAGCGCAACGGGCTCAAGGAGCAGGCCAAGCGGATGATCTCGCGCGTGCAGGCGGCGACCACCGGCCGCGTGCTGATGCTGTATTTCGTGCTGCGTCAGCTGACCGCCGCGCTCGGCCTCACGTCGCTCGGCGGACACGCGCAGATGGTGCGTCCGCTGATCGCGCCGATGGCCGAAGCCGCCGCCGTCAGCCGGCATGGCGATCTGCCCGAGTCGGTGCGCCAGCAGATCCGCGCGCATGCGTCGGGCGTCGACAACGTCGCCGTGTTCTTCGGCGAGGACATCTTCATCGCGATCCAGTCGATCCTGCTGATCAAGGGCTTTCTCGAGCAGAACGGGATCGTCATCGAGCCGCTGCATCTGTCGGTCTGGGCGATCCCGACCGCGGTCGCCGCGCTGCTGATCCACTGTACGCGTCTCGCGCTGCTCGACCGGCGGCTCGCGCGCGGCTTCGGCATGGTCGGGCGGGAGGGCGCGCGATGATCGGCCTCGAACCGCTGTATACGCTCGCCGGGCTGATGTTCGCCGCGTTCGCGTGCTTCAACCTGATGGACCGCACGAATCCGCGCCGCGTCGTCAATTTCGCGTTCTGGGCGATCTACGCGCTCACGTTCCTGTTCGGCGCGCTGCTGCCGCACTTCGTGACGGGCTGTCTCGCGATCGCGCTCGCGGTGATCGCGGGCTCGGGCAAGCTCGGGCGCGGCAAGTCCGACGAAGCCGGCGAGGCCGCGGCCGCGCGGCGCGACGCGAAGGCGCTGCGCTTCGGCAACACGCTGTTCCTGCCCGCGCTGCTGATTCCCGTCGTCACGCTGATCGGCACGTTCGCGCTGAAGTGGGTGCCGTTCGTCGATCCGAAGAGCGTGACGCTGATCTCGCTCGTGCTCGGCACGCTCGTCGCATTCGCCGTCGCGCTCGCGATGCTGCGCGATTCGCCGGTTCATGCGCTGAAGGAGGCGCGTCACACGATGGACGCGGTCGGCTGGGCCGCGATCCTGCCGCAGATGCTCGCGGCGCTCGGCGCGCTGTTCGCGGTCGCGGGTGTCGGCGGCGTGGTGTCGGGGCTCGTGAAGGACTGGGTGCCGATCGATTCGCCGTTCGCGGTCGTCGCCGCGTACACGGTCGGCATGGCGCTGTTCACGATGATCATGGGCAACGGCTTCGCCGCGTTTCCCGTGATGACGGCCGGCATCGGCCTGCCGCTGATCGTCCACCAGTTCCACGGCAACCCGGCGATCCTCGGCGCGATCGGGATGCTGAGCGGCTTCTGCGGTACGCTGATGACGCCGATGGCCGCGAACTTCAACATCGTGCCCGCCGCGCTGCTCGAACTGAAGGACAAGAACGGCGTGATCAAGGCGCAGTGGCCGACCGCCGTGCTGCTGCTGGCCGTCAACACGCTGCTGATGTATGCCTTCGTATTCCGCTTCTGACGAGATGCCAATGACCGACCGACTCACCCCCGAACTCGCCTCGAAATTCGCGTCGCTCGCGCTCGCGCACCTGACCCGCGAATATCCGAACAAGCTCACGCATTCACTCGAAGGCCCGCACGACGTGCAGGGGCCGCGCGCGCTGCATCCGATCTTCTACGGCAGCTACGACTGGCATTCGTGCGTGCACGGCTACTGGCTCGTGCTGCGCGTGCTCGAACGCTATCCGGCGCTGCCGGAGGCCGAGCGGATCATCGCCACCGTCGACGCGCATTTCACCGACGCGAACGTCGCCGGCGAACGCGCGTATCTCGCGCTGCCGCACAACAGCGGCTTCGAGCGGCCTTACGGCTGGGCGTGGCTGCTGGCGCTGTCCGCGCAACTGGAGCGGCTCGCGCTGAAGGGCGTCGTGCCGCAGGCCGCGCGCTGGGCGAGGACGATGGCGCCGCTCACCGACCTGTTCGTGTCGCGCTTCGAGGCCTTCCTGCCGAAAGCGACGTATCCGCTGCGCGTCGGCACGCACTTCAACACCGCGTTCGCGCTGGCGCTCGCGCTCGATTTCGCGCGCGAGACGCAGCGCGACGGGCTCGCGGCGCTGATCGTCGATACCGCGAAACGCTGGCATTCGAACGACGTCGCGTGCCAGGCGTGGGAGCCGTCGGGCGACGAGTTCCTGTCGCCCGCGCTGATGGAGGCGGAACTGATGCGGCGCGTGCTGCCGGCCGGCGAATTCGACGGCTGGTTCGCGCGCTTCCTGCCGGATCTCGCACGCGGCGAGCCGGCGACGCTGTTCGTGCCGGCGACGGTCAGCGACCGCAGCGACGGCAAGATCGCGCACCTGGACGGATTGAACCTGAGCCGCGCGTGGTGCCAGCGCTCGCTCGCCGGTGCGTTGCCCGAAGGCGATGCGCGGCGCGCGAAGCTGCTCGATGCGGCCGGCCGGCATCTGGCGAGCGCGCTCGCGCACGTAGCCGGCGACTACATGGGCGAGCACTGGCTCGCGACGTTCGCGTTGCTGGCGGTGGAGGCATGACGCGCGAAACCTGAGCGCAACCCGCGCGAAGCCCGGATGAAGCCCTTGCCGGCGGCAAGGTCATCCGGGCGCGGCTATACTCGCCGCTCGGGCCGCTGCGCGCATCGTGCGTTGCGCGCAGCGGCCATCCGCCAGTTCTCCGCTTCGCCATGGACAAGTTGATTGCCTACGTCGCTGCGATCCACGGGCTTGCCGGCCCGGTGTCGATCGTGTCGCATGCCACGTCGCACGACCGCTGGACCGACGACGACGTCGAGGTCACGCGCGACGAAACCGAATACCGCTTCGACAACGGCGCGATCGTGCGCCGCGCGGTCGAGCAGGACCGCGCACCGTCCGACCTGCTGTGCGCCGAATGCTGGATCGACTACGACGTGATTCGCCATCCCGACGCGCAGCCGATCAGCCCGACGCGGCTCACGTTCGACAACGCGTGCCGCGAGACTTTCTGGCTGCGTTACCACCTCGCGTGAGCCCGGGCGTGATTGCCCGGGGCGGTGGTTTTGCATCCGGCGCAACACGGCTTTCCATCGACCGACCGGCGCGGCGCACCGGCGAGTCGATACACTGCCGTACCGGTTGCACGGGCCCCGGCGAACAGGCCCGGACGAAGGAGACAGGACAGATGGACACCCAACGCGCAGCGGTCGTGACGCACCGCGGCAATGCGATCGAAAACACTCACGTTGCCGATGTGGCGGTGGTGGATGCCAGCGGCAGGCTGCTGTTCCGGTTCGGCGATCCGTTCCGGACGACGCTCGCGCGTTCAGCGGCGAAGCCGGCGCAGGCCCTGTCGGTGATCGAGACGGGCGCGCCGGAGCAGTTCGGTTTCGACGACGCGGACATCGCGCTGATGTGCGCGTCGCACAGCAGCGAGGAGCGGCACATCGCGCGCACGCGGGCGATGCTGGCGAAGGTCGACGCGCAGGAGTCGGATTTGCGGTGCGGCGGCCATGCGCCGTTGTCCGACGCGGTGTACCGGTCGTGGATCAAGCGCGATTACATGCCGACCGGCGTGTGCAGCAACTGTTCGGGCAAGCACGTCGGGATGCTGGCCGGCGCGCGCGCGATCGGCGCGGCGATCGCCGACTACCATCTGCCGGAGCATCCGATGCAGGTGCGCGTGAAGCACGTGGTGGCCGATGCGTGCGGGCTGCGCGACGACGAAGTCGACTGGGCGATCGACGGATGCAACCTGCCGACGCCGGCTTTCTCGCTCGATCGGCTCGCGCGCCTTTACGCGTCGCTGGCCGACGGCGCGGATACGGTGGAAGCGGGCGGCGATGCGGCGACCGACCGCGTGCGCGCGCTGGCGCGCATCCATCATGCGATGACCGCGCATCCGGAGCTGGTCGCCGGAGAAGGGCGCTACTGCACGGTGCTGATGGGGGCATTCGACGGGCAGGTGGTCGGCAAGCTCGGTGCGGACGGCTGCTACGGGATCGGCGTGCGCGCGTCGGAACGCACGCGGCAGCTCGGTGCGCACGGCGCGCTCGGCATCTCGGTGAAGATCGGCGACGGCAACATCGACGTGCTGTACATGGTCGTGAGCGAGCTGCTCGAACGGCTGCAGATCGGCACGGCGGCGCAGCGCGCGCGGCTGGCCGCGTTCCATCGCCCGCGCATGCTCAATACGCAGGGCGTCGAGATCGGGCACGCAACGTTCCCGTTCGAATTGCAGGCGGCCTGAATGGCGTGAGCGTGCCGATGCACGGCCGCGGCGCGTCGCGCGCGCGGCGTGCGTCGGTGCGCGTCGGCGTGCGAGTGCCGCCTGTCCCGCCGCGCAGGCAAGCGCGGCGGCGACCGCAAGCGCGGCGCACTACGCGCGCGCGTCGCGAATCTTCATCAGCAATGCGTCCGATAGCGCACCGATGTCCGCGAGCTGTTCCGCGAGAAAGTCCTTCAGCACGCGCAGCTTCGCCGAGCTGCGCCGGTTCGCCAGATACGCGATGTAGATGTACTCGCCGGTCAGCTTGTTCTGCAGCCGATAGCGCGGCAGCACGGGTTCGAGCCGGCCGCTCGCGAGCAGGTCGCGCACCAGCCAGATCTCGAACTCGGCGATGCCGAGCCCCGCACAGGTCGCCTCGAGCAGCAGCTCCGAATGGTCGGTGACGAGGTTGCCGGCCGGCAGCACGCTGTGCCGCGCGGCGTCGCTCACCAGTTCCCAGCGCGGATCGCCTTCGGGATGCACGTAGCGCAGGCAGTTGTGATGCGTCAGGTCGTCCGGCGTCGCGGGCCGCCCGTGGCGCTCGAGATAGCCGGGCGTCGCGCACAGGATGCTGTCGTTGCGCGACAGCCGATGCACGACCAGGTTGTCCAGATAGTTCTCGCCCTCGTGGATGTCGAGATCGAACCCGCCGGCGACGAGATCGTTGTGGTTGTCGGTGAGCCGCACGTCGAGCTGGATCGTCGGGTAGCGCTCGAGAAACGGTGCGACGAGCGGCGCGAGATGACGGCGACCGAACGCGACCGGCGCGGTGAGCTTGAGCGGCCCGCTCGGGCGCGCATTGAGCTCGGCGACGACGCGCAGCGTGTCGTCGAGATCCGCGATCAGCGTGACCGCGCGTTCGAGGTAGATGTGGCCGGCCTCGGTCAGCGTCACGCTATGCGTCGAGCGATGCAGCAGCGCGACGCCCAGCGCTTCCTCGATCGCGGTGATCTTGCGTGCGACGGTGGACGTCGACACGTGCATCTCTTTCGCGACCGCGGAAAAGCTCCCCATGTCGACGACGCGCACGAAGGTGCGCATGGCGCCGAGATGATCGACGCCGGTGTCTCTCGCTGGTGTTTTCATTCGATTCTCGCTGTTGCGTCCCACGCAAAACCGCTTTCGATAATACAGAAGCGAGCTTCTTTATGCAAAGGCATAGAATGCGATCCCGTCGTATCGGGATGCGGTGAGCGCAGCGTGTTTGCCGCGTCGGCACGGGACATTTGAGGAGGGGACCATGACGGAACAAGGCTTCCGCGTCGAAGCGGATCTTTTAGGTAAGCGAAGCATTCCGGATCACGCGTACTACGGCGTCCATACGTTGCGCGCGAAAGAGAACTTCGATATTTCGGGGCGCACGATCGCGTCGCTGCCGTACCTCGTGATGGCGCTCGCCGCCGTGAAGGAAGCCGCGGCCGATGCGAACTGCGAGCTCGGGCTGCTGCCGGGCGCGTATCGCGACGCGATCGCCGCCGCGTGCGTCGAGATCCGCGAAGGCCGGCTGCACGACCAGTTCGTGGTCGACATCATCCAGGGCGGGGCCGGCACGTCGACCAACATGAACGCGAACGAGGTGATCTGCAACCGCGCGCTCGAAATCATGGGCCACGCGCGCGGGCAGTACGAATACCTGCATCCCAACGAGCACGTCAATCTCGCGCAGAGCACCAACGACGTGTATCCGACCGCGATCCGGGTCGCCACGTGCTTCGCCGTCGAGCACCTGCTCGAGGCGATGGCGCGCCTGCGCGATGCGTTCGCGGAGAAGGCCGACGCCTTTTCGGGGCTGCTGAAGCTCGGCCGCACGCAGCTGCAGGACGCGGTGCCGATGACGCTCGGCCAGGAGTTCTCGACCTACGCGGTGATGGTGACGGAAGACATCGCGCGCCTGCAGGAAGCCGGCTGGCTGATGCGCGAGATCAATCTCGGCGCGACCGCGATCGGCACCGGCATCACCGCGCACCCGCAATACGCGGAGAAGGCGCTGGCCGCGCTGCGCCGCATCACCGGCCTGGATCTCAGCACCGCGCCGAACCTGATCGAGGCGACGCAGGATTGCGGCGCGTTCGTGCAGATCTCGGGCGTGCTGAAGCGGATCGCGGTGAAGCTGTCGAAGATCTGCAACGACTTGCGGCTGCTGTCGAGCGGCCCGCGCGCGGGGTTCGGCGAGATCAACCTGCCGCCGGTGCAGGCCGGCTCATCGATCATGCCGGGCAAGGTGAACCCGGTGATTCCGGAAGTCGTGAACCAGGTCGCGTTCGAGGTGTTCGGCAACGACCTGACCGTGACCTTCGCGGCCGAAGCCGGCCAGCTTCAGCTCAACGCATTCGAGCCGGTGATCGCGAGCGCGCTGTTCCGCAGCTTCAGCCACCTGACGGCCGCCTGCACGACCCTCACGGACCGCTGCGTGAGCGGCATCACCGCGAACCCCGAGCGGCTGCGCGAAACGATGGAGCGTTCGGTCGCGCTCGCGACCGCGCTGAATCCGTACATCGGCTACAAGCGCGCGACCGCCGTGGCCGCCGAGGCGCACGAGAGCGGCAAGTCGATCCGCGAAGTCGTGCTGGCGCACCGGCTGATGACCGAGGCGCAGCTCGACGAGGCGCTGCAGCCCGAAGCGCTGATCCGCCCGCGCGCGTACTGATTCCGGCCGCGCGGCGCCGGCACGAGCCGCCGGCGCGCCGCGCGCGGCCGTTCCCGCTGCGCCCCGCCGATGGGCGCACCACATCAAGAAACGGAGACACACCATGAAGCACGCCAGCGAGCGCCCGGCCGAGACGGCCGGCGGCGCGAATCCCCGTCATGCCGACCGCGACGCGATGTTCGCGTCGCACGAAGCCGGCTATGCGAAGCAACTGAAGCCGCGGCACGTGCAGATGATCGCGATGGGCGGTGCGATCGGCACCGGCCTCTTTCTCGGCGCGGGCGGCCGCCTGCAGAGCGCGGGGCCCGCGCTGGCGGTCGTGTATCTCGTGTGCGGCGCGTTCGCATTCCTGATCATGCGCGCGCTCGGCGAGCTGGTGATGCACCGGCCGACCAGCGGCGCGTTCGTGTCGTACGCACGCGAGTTCATGGGCGAGCGCGCGTCGTTCGTCGCCGGCTGGATGTACTACCTGAACTGGGCGACCACCGGCATCGTCGACATCACCGCGGTCGCGATCTACATGAAGTACTGGACCGTGTTCACCGACGTGCCGCAATGGGTGTTCGCGCTCGGCGCGCTGGGGATCGTGTCGGTGATGAACATGATCGGCGTGAAGGTGTTCGGCGAGATGGAATTCTGGTTCTCGATCGTCAAGGTCGGCACGCTCGCGCTGTTCCTCGCGGTCGGCGCCGTGTTTCTCGCGAGCGGCCATCCGGTTGCCGGCCAGGCGCCGGGGCTGCATTTGATCGCCGGGCACGGCGGACTTTTCCCGCACGGGATCCTGCCGGCGGTGCTGATCGTGCAGGGCGTGGTGTTCGCGTATGCGAGCATCGAGCTCGTCGGCGTCGCGGCGGGCGAGACCGCCGATGCGCGCAAGGTGCTGCCGAAGGCGATCAACAGCGTGATGTGGCGTATCGCGCTGTTCTACGTGGGCTCGGTCGTGCTGCTGACGATGCTGTTGCCGTGGACCGCGTACAGCGCGCACGAAAGCCCGTTCGTCACGTTCTTCAGCAAGCTCGGCGTGCCGTACGTCGGCACGGTGATGAACATCGTGGTGCTGACCGCCGCGCTGTCGAGCCTGAACTCCGGCCTCTATTCGACCGGGCGCGTGCTGCGCTCGCTCGCGATGGGCGGCTCGGCGCCGCGCTTCGTGTCGCGGATGAATGCGCGCGGCGTGCCGTACGGCGGGATCCTCGTCACGGTCGCGATCAATGCGATCGGCGTGCCGCTGAACTACATCGTGCCGGCCCAGGCGTTCGAGATCGTGCTGAACATGGCGTCGCTCGGGATCATCTCGACCTGGGGCTTCATCGTGATGTGCCAGATCCTGTTCCGCCGCGCGGTCAATCACGGCGAGCTGAGCCCCGTATCGTTCCGGATGCCCGGCGCGCCGTTCACGTCGTGGCTCACGCTCGGCTTCCTCGCCAGCGTGCTGGTGCTGATGGCGTTCGATTATCCGGGCGGCACGTGGACCATCGCGATGATTCCCGTCGTCGTGCTCGCGCTGGTGATCGGCTGGAAGCTGGCGAAGCGCGGCGCCGCGCGCGAGGCCGCCGCTGCGGCGCCGGCCATCGGCGATCCGGTGCGCAACGTCTGACGAGTCTGACGAGTCTGACGATATGCACGGGCGGCCTGGCCGCCCGGTGCGCTCAGTTCAACCCGGCACGCGCGTCGACCCAGCGGCCGAAATCGCGCGCCATCTGCGCGGTCAGTTCATGGCCGGCGTCGTACAGCCGCGTGTCGTGCGCGACGCCGAGCGCGGTCAGCTTCGCGTCGGCGGTGTCGGCCCATGCGACAGGGAGCTTGTCGTCGAAGCGGCCGTGCATCACCAGCGCGTGGAGCGGGCTCAATGCGTCGCGCGGCGCGATCAGCGGATCGATTTCCGGCAGGATGCGGCCGCACAGCACGGCGAACGCGGCCACGTCGGCCGGTGACGTGAGTCCGACGCTCGCGCTCATGATGCCGCCCTGGCTGAAGCCGGCGATCACGGTGGGCAATGCGGGGGCGCTGGGTTCGACGTCCCGGGCGCTCAACGCGCGCAGCAGCGTAATCAGCTGCACGCGGCTCGCGTCCGCGCGGGCCGCATCGATTTCCGGGCCGTTCGGGCCGAAGCGCACCGGAAACCACGCATGCTGGTTCGGGCCGAACGTCAGCGGGCCGCGCACGAAGGCGATTTCGATGCGCGGGTCGATCGTGCCGGCCAGGTTCAGCAGGTTGGTTTCGTTGCCGCCGACGCCGTGCAGCAGCAACAGGCGGCCCGCGGGGCGGCCGGCGGCCGGGCGCAGCCGGTACTGGAGGCCGGATTCGGAGTCGGTGGTCAGCGGCTGGACGTCGGTCATTGCGTGGGTCCGGTTGGGGGATGATCCGACAGTCTAGAGCGCGCGGGCGGGGAGGTGAATCGCCGGATGGCGATTGATTGTTTCCTGGCTGGAATGAATTCGGCGCCCGGGTGCTGGATATCGGGGACAGCTATTCGTGTCGTGACGCGAGAAAATCCGCCGCGCAGTGTCTGTTTTCGTCAGTCAATATGCCAACCGGATGACTCGTCACGGCGGCCCATCGTTGATAAAGTAGATACGTTTTGTAGATATACGGAGTGTAGCGATGGAGACTGCCAAGATTTTCAGGCATGGCGGATCGCAGGCCGTCCGTTTGCCGAAGGATTTCCGCTTCGACACGACGGAGGTACGGATTCGTCGGCACGGCGCGTCTGTCATTCTCGAACCCGTGCCGCAAGACTGGGCATGGCTGACGCCGTTGATCGGCCCGGTCGACGCAGATTTCGAGGCCGCTGCGACGACCGAACCCGCCGCTCAGGAGCGTCCGGGGCTGGACGTCTTCGAATGAAGTTTCTGCTGGATACCAATGCGGTGATCGCCATTCTAAAAGGCGACCCAGCCGTGCTGGCCCGATTGCATAGGCATCAACCCGCGGATTTCGGAATGCCCGCGATCGTCGCGCATGAACTCTATTACGGTGCGTACAAAAGTCAGCGAGTGGAAGCGAATCTCGCACGCGTCGCGGGGCTCCAGTTCGAGGTCGTATCGTTTGACGCGGAAGATGCTCAACATGCCGGTGAAATTCGTGCGCAACTGACTGCGGCAGGAACACCGATCGGTCCATATGATGCGTTGATCGCGGGGCAGGCGCGAGCGCGGAGACTTGTACTCGTTACGCATAACATGCGCGAATTCGAGGGGGTCACTGCGCTGGAGGTCGAGGATTGGCTCGCAGGGCCGCGCGAAAACTGACCGTCCCGCGATCCCGTCCCGACCGGAACGCATTCCGTCCACGCTGAAGCCGGCTTGCTGCAGGCTTGCCAGGCTCGCGGATTCCGCCCCCGACCTCACCGCAACCGGATCACCGTCGACTTCAACTCCGTGTACTTCTCCAGCGCGTGCAGCGAGTTGTCGCGCCCGTTGCCCGACTCCTTGAAGCCGCCGAACGGGAAGTTCATGTCGTCGGTTTCCTCGTAGCCGTTCACCCACACCGTGCCGGCCCGCAGGCGGCGCGCGGTTTCGTGCGCGGTCGTCAAGTTTGCCGTCCACACCGACGCAGCCAGCCCGTAGCGCGTGTCGTTCGCGAGCGCGACGGCCGTATCGAGATCGTCGAACGCCGTCACCGCCAGCACCGGCCCGAAAATCTCCTCGCGCACGATCCGCGCTTCGGCGCGCGGGCAGTCGAACACGGTCGGCTCGACGTACTGGCCGCCGCTTTCCGTGCGCGCGCGCCTGCCGCCGGCGAGCAGCGTCGCTTCGTCGCGGCCCGCGTCGACGTAGCCGAGCACGCGCTCGACCTGCGCCGCATCGATCAGGCTGCCCATCCGCGTGTCGGGCGACAGCGGATCGCCGGGCGCGTACTCGGGCGCGATCGCGAGCACGCGCGCGACGAGTTCGTCGCGGATCGCGCGATGCACGAGCAACCGCGAACCTGCCGTGCACATCTGCCCGGTGTTGTAGAACACCGCATGCGCGACGGTGCGCGCCGCGCGTTCGAGGTCGGGGCAGTCGGGCAGCACGATCTGCGGCGACTTGCCGCCGAGTTCGAGCCACACGCGCTTCAGGTTCGAATCGGCCGCGCAGCGCGCGACCTTGTGGCCGACCGCGGTCGATCCCGTGAATGCGATGCAGTCGACGTCCGGATGCCGCGCGAGCGCTTCGCCCGCATCGCCGAAGCCGGGCAGCACGTTGAGCACGCCGGCCGGCAGCCCGGCTTGCGCGGCCAGCGCGGCGAGCCGCAGCGCGCTGAGCGGCGATTTCTCCGACGGCTTCAGCACGACGCTGTTGCCGGCCGCGAGCGCGGGCGCGCATTTCCACATCGCGATCATCGCGGGGAAATTCCACGGCACGACGGCCGCGACCACGCCGATCGGCTCGCGCGTGACGAGCCCGACGAGATGCGCATCGGCCGGCGCGACTTCGCCGCCCGTCTTGTCGATCGCCTCGGCGAACCACTCGGCGCAGTACGCGGTGGACGGAATGTCGATCGTGGTCGTGTCGCCGATCGGCTTGCCGGTGTCGAGCGTTTCGAGCAGCGCGAGATCGTCCGCGTGCTCGCGGATCAGCGCGACCCAGCGCAGCAGCACGCGCTTGCGTTCGCGCGGCGACGCGTCGCGCCACGCGCCGGTTTCGAATGCACGCCGCGCGGCGGCGACCGCGATATCGGCGTCGGCCTGCCGGCAATGCGCGACTTGCGCGAGCACGCGGCCGTCGATCGGGCTCGTGCACGTGAAGGTGGCGCCGTCGTGCGCGTCGCGGAATGCGCCGTCGACGAAGGCGCGGGAATCGATGTCGAGCTGGCCGGCGCGCGTGCGCCAGGCGTCGTTCGTCTGCATGGTATGGCTCCGTCCGGGTTCGGGGTGATCAGCGTGAAGCGGCGGCCGGGTGGCGGATCGCGATCGCGCGGCTTGCGTGCGGCTCGTGCGGCGCGCGCGCATGTTCGGCGTGAATCGCGTCGAGGTGCCGGCGGATCGCATCGGGGAAGGGCGCCGAGCGTTTCGCGCGCATGTCGACGTGCGTGAGCAGTTGCTCGGCGGTCGCGAGCTGCGCGCCGGTGGTCGCGTGATGCATCGAATGGAACACGTGCAGCCGCCGGTCGTCCATGTCGAGCAGCCGCAACGTGAGCCGCAGCGGCTCGCCGAGCATCGCTTCGCGCAGGTGGCGGAGATGCGTTTCCGCCGAATAGATCGAGCAGCCGGCTTCGCGATAGTCGTCGTCGATGCCGAAGTAGCGGAAGAACGCGTCGCTGCTGTCGCCGAACACGAGCAGGTAGCACGACTCGCTCATGTGGCCGTTGTAGTCGACCCACTCGGGCTGCACGGTGCAGCGATGCAGTTCGAGCGGCGTCGCGATCGGCGCGGCCGGGTCGTACGGGCGTGACTTCTGTCCTTCGTAGGCCGAGCGCAGGCGCGGCTCGGCGGCGGGGCTGAGGGTGGTCGTCATCGAGTGCACTCCGGGGTTCGGAACGGGCCCGCACGTCGTCCGCGGGGCTGCCGGTCGATGTTATGACGGGTTGAACGTTTTTTCAATAAAGAAATCGCCGATGCGTGTAAACACCGGTACTGATTCATTCATCAATCGATTGAACATTCATTCAACGAAACCTATACTCGCCAGCGCCGCGATGCCGAAGCGAAGCAGGCGGGCGGCGTTCGATCACAACGAAAAATCGATCCGCGTCGCGCGGAAACCGGAGACACCGAAAATGAAGAAGCGCTTCCTGCTGGCCGGCATGATGTCGGTGATGGTTCATGGCTACGCACACGCCCAGAGCAGCGTGTCGCTGTACGGGATCATCGACGGCGGCATCACCTACGTGAACAATGCAGGCGGCGCGCACGCGTACCTGTTCGACGACGGCATATCTTACGGTAACCGCGTCGGGCTGATGGGCACGGAGGATCTCGGCGGCGGCAACAAGGCGGTGTTCAAGCTCGAGAACGGGTTCCGGCTCGGCACCGGCAAGCTGAACCAGGGCGGCGCGATGTTCGGGCGGCAGGCGTACGTCGGGCTCGGCAACGACTGGGGCACGCTGACGTTCGGCAATCAGTACGACTTCGCATTCGACTTCACGGCCGCATACAACGTCAGCGCGTTCGGCAGCGGCTACGGCGTGCACCTCGGCGACTTCGACCGGCAGAGCGGCGACCGGCTGCAGAACGCGGTGAAGTTCGTCAGCAACAGCTTCCACGGGCTCGTGGTCGGCGGCATGTATTCGTTCAGCAACGACGCGGGCAGCTTCCACGACGGCAGCGCGTGGAGCGTCGGCGCGACCTATACGCACGGCGATTTCTCGGCGGGCGGCAACTACACGCGGCTCAATTCGCCGCGCGGGCTCGCGGCGCTCGATCCGTATGCGCAGATGGGCGTGACGACGATGCTCGGGCAGACGGTCGCGCGCATCGATCCGGCGACGGGCGCCGTGACCGACCTGCACGATTCGACGCCGTTCTCGATCGACTCGCAATCGATCTTCGGGATCGGCGCGTCGTACACGCTCGGCAAGCTGACGCTGAACGCGGACTTCAGCAACACGACGTTCAAGGGCTACGGGCAATCGTCGACGATGCGCGTGTACGAGGCGGGCGGCGTGTATCAGGCGACCGCGCCGCTGTCGCTCGTCGCGGGCTACCAGTACACGACGTTCGAAGGCCATCACTGGCACGAAGTCGCGCTCGGCACGCACTACGCGCTGTCCAAGCGCACCGACGTGTATGCGGCGGTCGACTGGATGCGGGCGTCGAACGGCGTGGACGCGGTGATCGGCTACAGCTTCACGCCGTCGACGAGCCGCACGCAGGCCGCCGCGCGCATCGGCATGCGGCATAATTTCTGATCCTTCCACGCTCCCGGGCCGGGTACGGCCGGCCCCGTCGATCATGTCCGATTCTTCCTCGAACGGCGACGTCGTCGCCGCGCTGCGCGACGCGCTCGGTGCCGATTGCGTGAGCACAGGCGACGCGATCGGCGCGCGCCATTTCACCAACTACGGCGAGGCGGCCGGCGTACGGCCGCGCGCATTGTTGCGCCCGCGCAGCGTCGACGACGTGAGCCGCGCGCTCGCGATCTGCACCGCGCACCGGCAGGCGGTCGTGCCGCAGGGCGGGATGACGGGGCTCGCGGCCGGCGCGGAGCCGGGCGCGCGCGACGTCGTGCTGTCGCTCGAACGGATGCAGGGCGTGGTCGAGATCGACGCGGACGCGGCCACCGTCACCGCGTGGGCCGGCACGCCGCTGGAGGCGCTGCAGCAGGCGGTGGACGACGCGGGGTTCGCGCTCGGCATCGATCTCGGCGCGCGCGGATCGTGCCAGATCGGCGGCAACGTCGCGACCAATGCGGGCGGCAATCGCGTGATCCGCTACGGCACGACGCGCGAGCAGGTGCTGGGCCTCGAGGTCGTGCTGGCCGACGGCACCGTGCTGAGTTCGCTGAACAAGATGCTGAAGAACAACGCGGGCTACGATCTGCGGCAGATCTTCGTCGGCAGCGAAGGCACGCTCGGCGTCGTCACGCGGGTCGTGTTGCGGCTGCATCCGCGGCTCGCCGCGCCGTCGACGGCGTTGTGCGCGGTGCGCGATACGGCCGCGGCGCTCGCGCTGCTGCGCGCCGCGCGCACCGCATGTTCCGACCTGCTCAGCTTCGAGGCGATGTGGCCGGCATTCTACGGCTACGTGTGCGAGCACACGCCCGGCATGCGCGCGCCGCTGCCGGCGGACGACGGCGTCAAGGTGCTGATCGAATGCGCGAGCGGCGATGCCGCGCAGACGGCCGGGCGATTCGAAGCCGTGCTGGCCGACTGGCTCGAACGCGGGCTGATCGACGACGCGGCGCTCGCGCAGAATGCAGCCGATGCGCAGGCGTTCTGGACGGTGCGCGAGGGGCTCGCGATCGACGATCTGCCCGGCCTCGTCAATTTCGACGTCGGCATTCCGCCGCGCGAGACGGCCGCCTTCATCGAAGCGTGCGATCGCGCGCTGAAGGCGCGCTGGCCCGGCGCCCACGTCTTCTTCTTCGGCCATCTCGGCGACAGCAATCTGCACGTGTGCGTGTCGGCGCCGTATGCGGCAGGCGAGCGCGCGCACGACGTCGACGCGGTGCTGTATCCGCTCGTGCGCGATGCGGGCGGCTCGGTATCGGCCGAGCATGGAATCGGCCGCTACAAGCGCGACTGGCTCGGCTGCTCGCGCAGCGACGCCGAGATCGCCGCGATGCGACGCCTGAAGCACGCGTTCGATCCGCTCGGGCTGCTCAACCCCGGCAAGGTGATCTGAGCGGCATCGCGTTCCGTATTGCCAATAGACAGCGGCCCGCTCGCATATCGCGCGAGCGGGCCGCCGCGTTTCAGGCCGGCGTCATGCGTCGAGCCGCACCAGCGCATCGACGGCCACCGCGCCGCGTTCCATCACCAGCAGCGGATTGACGTCGAGCTCGACGAGCGTGTCGGCGTGCGCCTGCGCGAAGCGCGCGATCGCCATCACGTTCGCGACCGCCGCATCGAGATCGGCCTTCGGCCGCCCGCGATAGCCGGTCAGCAGCGGGCCGAGCTTCAACCCGAGCAGCGCGTCGCGCACGTCGCTTTCGCGCACCGGCAGCAGCAGCGTCGCGGTGTCGCGGATCAGTTCGACCAGCACGCCGCCGGTGCCGAGCACGAGCGCGAGACCGAAATTCGGCTCGCGCTTCACGCCGACGATCAGTTCGAGCAACGGCGCGTCCGCCATCTTCTCGACGAGGATGCGCTCGACGCGCACGTCGGGCGCGTATCGCGCGACCTGTTCCGTCATCCGTTCGACGGCCGCGGCCACAGCTTCCGGCGAACCGAGCTTCAGCGCGACCGCGCCGGCCTCGGTTTTGTGCGGCAGGCGATCGCTGGCCACTTTCACGCAGACCGGAAAGCCGAGCCGCTGCGCGGCGGCCGGCGCATCGGCGGGCGCGACGCATTCGGCCGCCGGCACGTCGAGCCCGTGCGCGACGAGCATCCGCTTGCTTGCCCATTCGTCGTGCAGCGTCGCGGTGCCGTCTCCGCCGTCGCCCGCCCGCAGCACCGGCAGTGCGTTCAGCGCATCGGCGTCGAGCACGCGGCGGCGCGTGTCGCCGTAGGTCATCGCCGCGCCGATCGCGTCGATCCCGTCGGCGAGCCCCTGCAGCGGCGCGATGCCGGCCGCGGCCATGCGTGCCGCGTGATCGGGCGGCGTGAGGTCGGGGAACACCGAGATCACCGCGCCGACCACGCCGTGCTGGCGCGCGGACGCCGCGAACGCGTTCGCCGCGATGTCGCACAGCGGCCGTTCGCCGGTCGCTGCCTGCGGATAGTCGAGGATCATCGCGGCCGCGCCCGGACGATCCGCGAGCAGCGCGTCGCAGCATGCGCGCATCTTGTCGGGGGCGCCCCACGGCGTCGTCGTGAAGTCGAGCGGATTCGCGATCGTCGCGTATGCGGGCAGCACGGTGCCGAGCGCATCGCGGCCTGCGTCGCCGACCGGCGGAAACGCGATGCCGCGCGCTTCGCCGAGATCCGCGACGAGCCCCGCGTCGCCGCCGGACGTCGCCAGCGCGGCGAGCGTGCGGCGCTCGGGCACGCCGGCGATCGCGAGCAGCTTCAGCGTCTCGACGAGGCCAACCGGATCCTTCACGCGGATCACGCCGAGCCGCCGGAACAGCGCGTCGTACAGCGCGTCGGAGCCCGCGAGCGAACTCGTGTGGCTCATCGCGAGCTGCGCGCCGAGCGTCGACGTGCCGCTCTTGAGCGCGACGATCGGCACGCCGCGCGCGAGCGCGCGGGCGGCGGCCTCGCTGAACGCGCGCACGTCCTTCAGTCCTTCGAGATGCACGCCGATCGCGCGGATGCGCGGATCGTCGACGAACGCATCGACGAGGCGCGCGATGTCGACCGACGCCTGGTTGCCGACGCTCGCCAGGTACGCGAATGGCACCGAGCGCGCGCTCATCGACAGGTTGTACGCGAGGTTGCCGCTCTGCGTGATCACCGCGACGCCCGATTCGACGCGCGGCGCACCGTGTGCGACCGGCCACAGCGCGCTGCCGTTCAGCCCGTTGATCAGCCCGTAGCAGTTCGGGCCGAGCACGGCCATGTCGCCGGCCGCGTCGACGAGCGTTTGTTGCAGCGCGGCGCCGTCGGCGCCCGTTTCGGAGAAACCCGACGCGTACACGATCGCGCCGCCCGCGCCGCGTTCGGCGAGCGCGCGCACGACGTCGATCGCCTGGCGCGCCGGCACCGCGACGAACACGGCATCGGGCGCGGCGGGCAGGTCGGCGACGCTTGCATGGCAGCGCACGCCGTCGATCTCCGCGTGATTCGGATTGACGAGCCAGATGTCGCCGGCATAGCCGTAGTCGCGACAGCGCTGCACGGCGCCCGCGATGCCGCGTCCGCCGACGAACGCGATGCTGGCCGGTTCGAGCAGCCGGCGCAGATTGGCCGCGGCGGCCGCGCGGCGATCCCTGACTGCGGGAGAGGAGGTCATGAGCATTCCTTTCGGAAGTCGCGCCGGACGCGCCGGCGCGACGGTTCGCGTCAGCTGTAGCGGCGGAGGATTTCCTTGGACAGGATATGGCGCTGGATCTCGGACGTGCCTTCCCAGATGCGCTCGATGCGCGCATCGCGCCAGAAGCGCTCGATCGGCAGTTCGTCCATCAGCCCCATGCCGCCGTAGATCTGCACCGCGTGATCGGTCACGCGGCCGAGCGTCTCGGTCGCCAGCAGTTTCGCGAGTGCGGCATCGCCGTCGGTCATCGTGCCCTGGTCGAGCTTCTGCGCGGTGTAGAGCGTGACGAGTTCCGCCGCGCGAATCTCGGTCTGCATGTCCGCGAGCTTGAACGACGTGCCCTGGAAGTCGCCGATGCGCTTGCCGAACTGATGGCGCGTCGCGGCCCATTCGGCGGCCATCTCGAACGCACGCTGCGCGCGGCCGATGTTGTTCGCGGCGACCATCACGCGGCCGGCCGTGAGCCAGTCGTTCGCGAGCTCGAAGCCGCGATGCTCTTCGCCGAGGATCTGCGCGGCGCTCACGCGGCAGTCGCTCAGGAAGATCTCCGACTGGTGATAGCCGCGCAGGCTCGTGCAGTGCGGGCCGCGCCGCACGGTCATCCCCGGCGTGTCCTTGTCGATCAGGAAGCAGGTCACGCGCTTGCGCTTCTGGCCGCGCACCTCCTCCTCGCCGGTGACGGCGAACAGGATCACGAAGTCGGCCGTATCCGCGTGGCTGATGAAATGCTTGCTGCCGTTGATCACGTAATCGTCGCCGTCGCGCACCGCGCGCGTGCGGATGCCCATCGCATCCGAGCCGGCGCCCGGCTCGGTCAGCGCGAAGCAGTCGACGCGCTCGCCGCGCACGGCCGGTTTCAGGTAGCGCTCGATCTGGTCGCCCTTGCACGCCATCAGGATCTTGCTCGGCCGCGCGACGAACACGTGCAGCGCCCAGCTCGTGCGGCCGAGTTCGCGTTCGACGAGCGCCTGCGTCACGTAGTCGAGGCCCGGGCCGCCGGCGCTTTCCGGCATGTTGAACGCGTAGAAGCCGAGTTCGAGCGACTTGCGGCGGATCGAGTCGGCGAGCTCGGGCGGCACGTCGTCCGCACGATCGACCGCGAATTCATGAGGCTGCAGTTCCTTCTCGACGAACTGACGCAGCGACGTCACCAGCATGTCCTGCTCTTGGGTCAGCGAAAAATCCATCAATCATCTCCCGACAAAATGAGGTGCGCGACCTTCGACCGACGCACGAAGCGCTTCCTGACCGTCCTCGCTGTGACCGCACGCGACGCAGGCTGCCAGCTCGCCGCGCAATTGCTCGGCAAGGGTATGGGTGAGCGACTGCGCGAGCAGCGCCTTGGTATGGCCGAACGCGACGCTCGGGCCTTGCGCGAGACGCGCGGCGAATGCGGCGACGTGCGCCGCGAACGCATCGGCATCGACGACTTCGGACACGAGCCCGGCCGCGAGCGCGTCCTGTGCGTTCCAGCGTTCATTGAGAAAGATGAAGCGGCGGGCGACGTCGGGGCGCGCGATGCGCGGCAGGAACCAGCTTCCGCCCATGTCGGGGCTGTAGCCCATGCCCGTATACCCGCAGCGCAGCGACGCGGCCGTGCTCGCGATGCGGAAATCGCACGCGAAGCCGATGTCGGTGCCCGCGCCGACCGTCGAGCCGTTCAGCGCCGCGACGGTGGGGCGCGGAAACGCGGCCAGCACCTGCACGAAGCGGTGCGCGTGCTCGCTCCAGCCGTACGTGTCGAGTTCGCCGTTGCGCTCGGCCTCGGCCCATTCGTCGACGTCCGCGCCCGCGCAGAACGCGCTGCCGGTGCCGGTCAGCACGAGGCAGCGCACGGCCGGATCGTTCGCGAGCGCGTCGAGCGTCTCGCGCAGAAAGTCGAGATGCGGCCGCGCGAGCGAATTGCGTTTCGCCGGACGGTTCAGGCGAAGGGTCACGACGCCGTCGTGCCGTTCGATTCGGATGTCCTCGATGCTCATGCTGATCACTGTCTCCTGGTTGTCGTGTGTCGGGGTTGTGTCAGAGCCGGCAAGGGTCGCCGCTACTTGCGGACCGCATTTCGGCATAGTATAAGTTCTGTTAAATGAACGTTCAACCCAAATGTGAGTCGGCCAGGAGACACACGATGAGCGTGGTGATGGAGACGTCGGCAGGAGTGAAGGCGGGGCAACCCGCCGCGGAAGCGGCGCGCACGGAAGCGGCGGCGCGCAGTGCGGGCGGGGCGGGGCTGCAGATCGACCGCGTGTCGAAGCGCTACGGCAGCGTGCATGCGCTGCGCGAAACGACGATCGACATTCCGCGCGGCGAGTTCCTGACGATCCTCGGGCCGTCGGGTTCCGGCAAGACGACGCTGCTGACGATCGTCGCCGGGTTCGAGCATCCGAGCACCGGCGACCTGCGCGTCGGCGGCCGCAGCATCGTCGCGTTGCCGCCGGAGAAGCGCAACTTCGGGATGGTGTTCCAGGGCTACGCGCTGTTTCCGCACATGACGGTCGAACAGAACGTCGCGTATCCGCTGATGGTGCGCAAGCAGAAGGGGCCCGACGCGGTGAAGCGCGTGAAGGCCGCGCTCGATCTGGTGCGGCTCGGCCATCTCGCGGATCGCCTGCCGCGCCAGTTGTCGGGCGGTCAGCAGCAGCGCGTCGCGATCGCGCGCGCACTCGTGTTCGATCCCGATCTCGTGCTGCTCGACGAACCGCTCGGCGCGCTCGACCGCAAGCTGCGCGGCGAGGTGCAGGTCGAACTGAAGGCGTTGCACGAACGGCTCGGCGCGACCTTCCTGTTCGTCACGCACGACCAGGAAGAGGCGCTGTCGATGTCGGACCGGATCGCGATCATGCGCGACGGCCGGCTCGAACAGATCGGCACGCCGGACGGGCTGTACGAGCAGCCGGCCAACCGCTTCGTCGCGGACTTCCTCGGCAAGAGCAACTTCATCGAGGGCATTGCGCTCGGCGGCGATGCGACGGCGACGCATTACCGCGTCGGCGATGCGCGTTTCGTTGCGCCCGCATGCGGCGCGCGCGCCGACGACACGCTGCTGTTCGCGCTGCGCCCGGAGAAGGTCGCCGTGTCGGCGACCTCATGTGGCGGCGCGCACAACGAAGTGGCGGGGCGCATCCGTCACTGGAGTTATTTCGGTTCGTCGTACCGCTTCGAGATCGAGACGTCGGCGCTCGGCCGCATGACGGCGGACGTGCCCGCCTGGCGCGGGCTCGCGTCGCCGCGCACCGGCATGGACGTGTTCGTGCAGTGGGAGCGCGACGCGACCTGCCGGATCGCGGCCGACTGACGCGGCGAAGCTTGCATCCCGCGCGACGCGGCACCCGCCGCCGTCGGCGGCCGATTCACAGGCGCCCGGAAACGACGAGACGCGTGCGGGCGCTGTCCAGCCTGGAGGAGACACCATGACGAACCGCTATCTGCAGGACCTGCTCGACCAAGCACGCGACCTTCGACCCGCGACGTCGCAGCGCCGCCGCGATTTCCTGCGGCTGTGCGCGGCCGCCGGCGTCGCGCCGACGCTGCTGTCGCTCGGCGCGAAGGACGCGCGCGCGTCGAACCCGAAGGAAATCGTGCTCAGCGCATGGGGCGGCGAAGCGCGTTCGGCGTTCCGCTCCGCGTACATGGATCCGTTCACGAAGGCGAGCGGGATCCGGATGGGCTACGACTCGTCGCCGGAGGACGGCAAGATCAAGGCGATGGTCGAGAACAAGAACGTGATCTGGGACGTGATGGATCTCGACGGCTTCGCGGCGATCAAGCTCGGCAAGCAGGGCTTCCTGCGGCCGATCGACTATTCGGTGGTCGGCCGCAACGCGCTGCCGGGGCTTGCGTCGGATTTCGGCGCGCCGTCGTATCTGCTGAGCTACGTGCTCGCGTACGACGCGCGCAAGTTCGGCGCGAATCCGCCGAAGAACTGGGCCGATTTCTGGAACATTGGCAAGTTTCCGGGCAAGCGCGGGCTGTGGAAGTGGATGGGCGGCGCGCTCGAAGCCGCGCTGATGGCCGACGGCGTCGACAAGGACAAGGTCTATCCGATCGACGTGCCGCGCGCGCTGAAGAAGCTGAAGGATCTGCGCTCGAACGTGCTGCTGTGGGATTCGGGCGCGGACAGCCTGCAACTGCTGCGCAACGGCGAAGTCAGCATGGCGTGCATCTGGCACACGCGTGCGAACGTGCTGCAGCGCGAGAGCAACGGCCGGTTCCGCTATACGTGGGAGCAGGGGCTCGCGTCGTGCGACGTGTGGGGCGTGCCGAAGAACAATCCGTCAGGTGATGCCGTCTGGCAGTTCATCAAGTTCGTGCAGGGCATCGAGCCGCAGGTGCGCCTGCTGTCGCTGCTCGGCAACGGGCCGGTGACGCCGGCCGCGACCGCCGCGGTGCCGCAGGCGCTGCGCGCCGACAATCCCGGCACGCCGGAGAACTGGGCGAAGCAGTGCAAGGTGAATCCCGAGTGGTGGGCGCAGCACTACGAAGCGACGCTCGCGCAGTACACCGACCTGATGTCGTCCTGAGCCGCCGCCTCGTGAGCGTCATGCCATGAATACCCTGTCTACTCCCGTCGCGGGCGCCGTCCCGCTCGGCCGTGCGAAGGCCGATCGCTACTGGCTGCTCGTCGTACCGCTGCTCGCGGTGCTGATCGTGCTGTACGTGTATCCGCTCGTGCGCGTGCTGTGGCTCGGCTTCACCGTGCCGGAGCCCGGCCTGCAGAACTACGCGCGGCTGCTCGACAACCACGGCGTGCATCGCGTGCTGTGGACGACGCTGCGCGTGTGCGCGGTCACGACCGTCTGCTCGGTCGCGCTCGGCTACGCGATTGCGTATGCGATGGCGCATGTCGGCCCGCGCCAGCGGATGGCGCTGATGTTCGGGCTGCTCGTGCCGTTCTGGGCGTCGGTGCTGGTGCGCGCGTTCTCGTGGCTGTTCCTGCTCGGCGAGCAGGGGCTCGTCAACACGTTGCTGATGCGCATCGGGTTGATCGATTCGCCGCTGCCGCTGATGCGCAACGAGATCGGCGTCGTGATCGGGATGATCCACTTCATGATCCCGTATGCGGTGCTGCCGCTGTACGCGAACATGAAGGGCATCGACCCGCAGCTCGCGCGCGCGTCGCAGGGGCTCGGCGCGGGCGCGCTCGTCACGTTCCGCAAGGTGTATTTCCCGCAGACGCGGCCGGGTATCGTCGGCGCGGCGATCCTCGTGTTCATCTTCTCGCTCGGCTTCTACGTGACGCCGGTGATCCTCGGCGGCGGCCGCACGGTGATGATCGCCGAATACATCAGCACGCAGATCCTGCAACTGGTGAACTGGGGCAGCGGGGCGGCGCTCGCGTCGCTGCTGCTGGCGTCGATCCTGGCCGCGCTCGCGCTGCTCGCGCGTTTCGTCGACCTGCGCGAGCTGTTCGGCGCGCGCTGACCCGACCGGAGAACGAACCGATGAAAACCCGAATGACCGCAGGACGCGCGCTGGTGGCCGGCATTGCATGGGCCGCGATCCTGTTCCTGATGTTGCCGCTGCTCGTGTCGGTGCCGGTGTCGCTGACGCCGAACGATTACCTGTCGATGCCGGACGGCACGCTGTCGCTGCGGCACTACGGCGCGCTGCTCGACGACGACGGCTGGCTGTCGAGCTTCCTGCAGAGCGGGCTGATTGCGCTGGTGTCGTCGGCGATTTCCGTCACGCTCGGCACGCTGTGCGCGATCGGGCTGTGGAAGGTCGCGTCGCGGCGCGGCGAGTTCGTGCGCGGCGTGATCCTGTTCCCGCTGATCGTGCCGCCGATCGTGTCGGCGCTCGCGTTCTACCGGTTGTGGGGCGAGCTGGGCATGCTCGACAGTTTCCCGGCCGCGATCCTGTCGCATGTCGTGCTGTCGGTGCCGTACGTGGTGGTGGCTGTTTCCGCATCGCTCGCGACCGTCGGGCTGCGGATCGAGCAGGCGTCGCGCAGCCTCGGCGCGAACGTCGCGCAGACGCTGCGTTACGTGATCCTGCCGTCGATCAAGCCGGGCGTGCTGTCGGCCGCGGTGTTCGCGTTCATCCTGTCGTGGGACGAGCTCGTGGTCACGCTGTTCATCTCGAGCCGTCACGTGTACACGCTGCCGCGCCGCATGTGGGACGGGATGCGCGAGAACGTCGATCCGGCGATCGCGTCGGTGTCCACGCTGCTGCTCGTCGCGACCTGCGTGGCGATCGGCCTGTCGCTGCTGCGCAAGCGCGCGGCCGGGTCCGTCTGAATTCCCCCTTCAACGTTACGTTGCGGAGAAAAATCGCACCATGAAAGTCCTGATCGTTCACGCCCATCCCGAACCGCAGTCGTTCACGACGTCGATGCTGCACCGCGCGGTGAGCACGCTCGAAGCGCAGGGGCATACCGTGACGGTGTCCGACCTGTACGCGATGCAGTGGAATCCGGTCGCGAGCGCGGCCGATTTCGGCGTGCGCAAGAACCCCGACTATCTCGTCTATGCGCTGGAGCAGCGCGAGAACGTCGCCGCGCACGCGATCGCGCCCGACATCGCCGCGGAACTCGACAAGCTCGCCGCATGCGACCTGCTGATCCTGAGCTTCCCGCTGTTCTGGTGCTCGGTGCCGGCGATCATGAAAGGCTGGATCGACCGCGTGCTCGTGTCGGGCAAGGTATACGGCGGCGTGCGTTTCTACGATCGCGGCGGAATGCGCGGCAAGCGCGCGCTGCTCGCCTATACCTGCGGCGGTCGCGACTACATGTTCGGCGCGGACGGCGTGCACGGCGAGATGGACCTGATGCTGCGCCACGTGCTGCGCGGCACGCTCGGCTACGCGGGCTTCGACGTGCTGCCGTCGTTCGTCGGCTATCACGTGCCGTATATCGGCGACGCGGAACGTGCGGCCGTGCTCGACCGGTACGACGCGTACCTCGCGCAGCTCGACCGGCTCGAACCGATGGCGTTTCCGACGCTCGACGATTTCGACGGCGACATGCGGCCGCGCGAACGCGCGGCGCAGGAAGCCGCGCAGGGCTGAGCGAGAGATCTGGCCGCGAGACTGGCCGCGATGGCGCCGCGTTTTTCAACCACCCGACCGCATGCGAGTTCGAACGATGACCCTGACGTCGAGCGACGTGCTGCTGTTCCTGACCGGCCTGCTGACGCTGTTCTGTCCGCCGGTCGCGATCCCGATGTACGCGGCCGTCACCGGGCATTTTCCCGACGTGACACAGCGGCAGATCGCGCTCAGGCTGTTTGCGTGGATCGCGGTGCTGATGGTCGGCGCGGTGTGGGGCGGCCAGTTCCTGTTGCGCATGCTCGGCCTCACGCTCGGTGCGTTGACGCTGACCGGCGGCCTCGTGCTGTGCCTGTGGTCGATCCCGATGATGCGCGGCACGGCGAACGACGAACGCAGCGGCGGCGACACGCGGCTCGAATATGCGCAGTGGCGCAACTACATCGCGGTGCCGTTGATTTTCCCGCTGTCGATCGGCAGCGCGGTGATGTCGCTCGTGATCACGACGGCGACGCGCTTTCATACGCCGGGCGATCTGCTGGCGCTGAGCGCGGTGTGCGTGCTGCATGCCGGCGTGATCGGGCTCACGTATGCGTGCTCGGCGTCGTGGTGCCGCCGGCTCGGCGAGATCGGCAGGACGCTGGTCGAGCGGCTGTCGGGCATCGTGCTGACCGCGATCGCGTTCCAGATGCTCGCGCAGGGCGTGCGCGAATTGCTGCCGGGGCTCGCGCATTGACGGCTTCGCCGGCCGGCGCGTGATTCAGAAACCTGTCCTCAACGATGGAAGCGAAATGAAAACAGTAGGCATGTATCTCGTCGACCTGCTCGCCGCATACGGCGTCGACACGGTGTTCGGCATTCCCGGCGTGCATACGATCGAGCTGTACCGCGGGCTGGCCGGCAGCGCGTTGCGCCATGTGAGCGCGCGCCACGAGCAGGGCCTCGGCTTCATGGCGGACGGCTATGCGCGCGCGACCGGCAAGCCCGGCGTGTGTTTCGTGATCACCGGCCCCGGGATGACGAACATCGCGACGTCGATGGCGCAGGCCTATGCGGATTCGATTCCGATGCTGGTGATTTCCAGCGTCAACGCATCCGGCGATATCGGCTCCGGCAACGGCCATCTGCACGAATTGCCGGACCAGCACGCGTTCGCGGAGAACATCGCCGCGTTCAGTTACACGGTGCCGCGCGCCGACGCGCTGCCGCAGGCGATCGCGCGCGCGTTCGCGGTGTTCTCGGGCGGCCGGCCGCGCCCGGTGCACATCCAGATTCCGCTCGACGTGCTCGCGGCGCCGGCCGGTGCGTTACCGCCGGTGCCGGCCGCGCCGCCGCGCATCGCACCGGGCCCGGCGTCGGCCGGCGGCATCGACGCGCTGCGTGCGAAGGTGGCGGCCGCGCGCGCGCCGCTGATCCTCGCGGGCGGCGGCGCGCTCGATGCGGCCGACGACGTGCGCTGGCTCGCGGAAGCGCTCGATGCGCCGGTCGTGATGACGATCAACGGACGCGGCGTGCTGCCGCCCGCGCATCCGCTCGGCATCGCATGGTCGGCGTCGAGCAACGCGGTGCGCGCGCTGATGCGCGACAGCGACCTGATCGTCGCGCTCGGCACGGAGCTCGGACCGACCGATTACGACCTGTATGCGACGCGCAGCTTCTCGATGCCCGCGCCGCTCGTGCGGATCGACATCGACCCGCAGCAGCTGTGCCGCAATGCGGTGCCGGCGCTGCCGCTGCTCGGCGACGTCGGCGAAACCCTGCGCGCGCTGCGGCGCGTGTGGCCGGGCGACGCGCATGCCCATGCCCATGCGGACGGCGACGGCCTCGAACGCGCGGCGATGTGCCGTGCGGCGGCGCGGCAGGAGTTGAACGACGAGATGCGGCGCGATCTCGCGCTGCTCGACAGCGTGCGCGACGCGTTGCCCGATGCGGCGATCGTCGGCGACTCGACGCGCATCGTCTATGCGGGCAACGTCGGTTTCGCGGCGCCGCGCCCGCGCAGCTGGTTCAACGCGTCGGTCGGCTTCGGCTCGCTCGGCTACGGGTTGCCGGCCGCCGTTGGCGCGAGCCTCGGCGATGCGTCGCGGCCGGTCGTCTGCGTCACGGGCGACGGCGGGTTCCAGTACACGCTCGCCGAACTCGGCACCGCGGTACAGCATCGCGCGCGCGTGATCGTCGTACTGCTGAACAACGGCGGTTACGGGGAGATCAAGCAGGCCATGGTCGACGGCGGCGTCGAGCCGGTCGGCGTGGATCTGCACACGCCGGATTTCGTCGCGATCGCGCGGGCGTATGGCTGGGGTGCGCAGCGGGTCGAAGAGGGCGCGTCGCTGGCCGGGGCGCTCAGCGAAGCGGCGGCGCATGACGCGCCGTATCTGATCGAGATTCGCGCACGCTGAAAACGCGAACGGCCTCGCAATGCGAGGCCGTCGCGTGTGCCGCCGGGCTTCCGGCGGCGATGATGCGCCGCGTTACGCGCGCTTGCGGGCCGTCTTCGGCGGCGGCAGGAACGAGTCGACGACGCGCAGGCAGCTCGTCAGCGCGTCTTGCGCGGTAAACGACGTCGGGTCGCGTGCGAGTTCGAGCCAGAACCCGTCGATCACGGCCGTCAGCGTCAGCGCGGCGAGATCGCTGTCGACGGTGCCGCCGCGCACTTCGGCGATCTGGTCGAACAGTTTCTTCAACGCCTGCCGGTAGCCGGCGTACAGCTCCTTGTGCGCCTTGCGGATCACCGGATCGCTGTGCGCGACGCTCCAGAAGCCGAGCCAGACCTTCACGTTCTTCGGCGCGAACACCGGCGTGGCGAAACACACCTTGATGATCGCGTCGAGCTTGTCCTCGGGGCCCGTCGCATTCGCGGCGGCCGCGCGCGACACGTCGAGCAGGTCGGCGGCGAGCCGCTTGTAGGTCTGCGCCATCAGCTCGTCTTTCGACTGGAAGTGATGGTTGATCAGCCCGCGCGACACTTTCGCTTCCGCGCAGATGCGGTCGATCGTGGTTTCCGAATAGCTGTAGCGCGCGATGCAGCGCATCGTCGCGTCGATGATCGATTGCTGCCGCACGGCGGGCGTTTCGCGAATGCCGCGGCTGCGGGTCTGAACCGGTGCGCTGCCAGGAGTCTTTTTCACGGAGTGACCTTACGGAATCGTCATGGCACCGATTATAGGGGAGTGTCGGACGCTTGTTCAATTACCGCGACGGAACCCGCGAAAACCCTTGCTTCCGGATTATTGAAATCTGTTGAACCACTGTTCAACAGAGCCTATACTCGACTCCGCATGAGGTTGGTCGGCCATTCAACAAGACGTCGCGGTCCCGCGCGGGACGGGCGTGAGAATTCGACACAGGAGACAGCATGTTGGCGCGGGTGGAGAGCGTGAAGACAGCCATCGAGGAACGCGTGCAGGTGACGGACCTGCACAAGCGGTTCGGCGAGCTGGAGGTGTTGAAGGGTGTGTCGCTGAGCGCGCACGAGGGCGAAGTGATCTCGCTGATCGGCGCGAGCGGCTCGGGCAAGAGCACGCTGCTCCGCTGCATCAACCTGCTGGAGACGCCGACCCGCGGACGCATCGTCGTCGACGGCGAGGAAATCGGGCTGAAAGTCGACCGCAAGGGTCGCACGGTGGCGACCGATCCGCGCCAGGTCGAGCGCATCCGCACGCGCCTCGGCATGGTGTTCCAGAGCTTCAACCTGTGGGCGCACCGCACGGTGCTCGAAAACGTGATCGAGATGCCGGTGCACGTGCTGCGCGAGCCGCGCGCCGAAGCGATCGCGCGCGCCGAGCAACTGCTCGAGCGCGTCGGCCTCGCCGACAAGCGCAACGTCTATCCCGCATTCCTGTCCGGCGGCCAGCAGCAGCGTGTCGCGATCGCGCGCGCGCTGGCGATGCGGCCGAGAGTCATGCTGTTCGACGAGCCGACTTCCGCGCTCGATCCGGAGCGCGTCGGCGAAGTGCTGAAGGTGATCCGCGATCTCGCGTGCGAAGGCCGCACGATGATTCTCGTCACGCACGAGATGGCGTTCGCGCGCGACGTGTCGAACAAGGTGCTGTTCCTGCACGAAGGGCGTGTCGAGGAGAGCGGCACGCCGCGTGAAATCTTCGATACGCCGCAGAGCGAACGCTGCCGGCAGTTCGTCAACGCACACCGGCAACGCCACTGAACCGCGGGCACGGCCCGCGCGTGCCTGCGCGGGCGGCCTGGCCGATACCGGCTGCACCGGTGCCGGTCGCACCGATCCCTATCTTTCCCGCAAGGAGTCCGACCATGAAACGTGTTGCACGCAGTCTGCTGTGCCTGTTGAGTCTCGTTCTCGCGGCGCTCGCGCCGTTCGGTTCCGCGCACGCGTCGTCGGGCGTGCTGCGCTTCGGCGTCGCCGCCGAGCCGTATCCGCCGTTCCTGATGAAGAGCCCGACCGGGCAGTGGAGCGGCTTCGAGGCCGACCTGATCCGCGCGCTGTGCGAGCAGATGAAGGCGAAGTGCGAGATCAAGGAAGTCGCGTGGGACGGCATCATCCCGGCGCTGCTCAGCGACAAGATCGACGTGATCTTCAACTCGATGTCGATCACGCCGGAGCGCCAGAAGGTGATCGCGTTCTCGCGGCCGTACTACGAGACGCCGGGCACGTTCGTCGGCGCGAAGAACCAGAAGCTCACGCTGACGCCGGACGGCCTCAAGGGCAAGGTGATCGGCGTGCAGGGCTCCACCGCGAACGCCGAATTCATCAAGATGGCCTACGGCAAGAACGCGACGGTGCGCCTGTACAACACGCAGGACGACTGCAACGCGGACCTCGTCGCGGGCCGCATCGACACGATGTACCTCGACCAGCTCGGCATCCTCGATTTCCTGAAGTCGAAGGACGGTTCCGCGTTCGAGCTGAAGGGCCCCGGCAGCGTGAAGATGGACCCGGCGATTTTCGGCTACGGCGTCGGCGCGGG
The DNA here is from genome assembly GCF_902498995.1 of Burkholderia anthina. GTDB lineage: Bacteria > Pseudomonadota > Gammaproteobacteria > Burkholderiales > Burkholderiaceae > Burkholderia > Burkholderia anthina. The sequence continues at coordinate 127,495 of NZ_CABVLY010000018.1, read as the reverse complement.
CATGCGCAAGGCGGATGCGCCGCTCAAGCAGCAGATGGACCAGGCGCTCGAACAGCTGCACGCATCGGGCAAGTACGCGCAGATCGCGAAGAAGTACTTCCCGATCGACCTCTGGCCGCACTGATCGCACGGATATACGCAGACGCGCGCCACGCACGGAACGGGAGGAGGCGGCATGGACGGTTGGGGATGGGTGAGCTACCTGGGCATGGACCCGGACGGCTGGGGCGTCGCGCTGCTGCAGGGCGCGGGCGTCACGCTCGAGATTTCGCTCGGCGCGTTCGTCGTCGGGATCGTGCTCGGGTTGCTGGGCGCGGCCGCGAAACTGTCCGGCGTGGGCGTGCTGCAACGGCTCGCGCAGGGTTACACGACGCTGTGCCGCGCGGTGCCCGAACTGCTGCTGATCCTGCTGCTCTATTACGCGGGCACCGACGCGATCAACCTGTTGATGACGGCGATCGGCGTCGGGCCGGTGGCGGTCAACGGCTTTGCCGCGGCGGTGATCGTGCTCGGCATCGTGCAGGGCGCATACGCGGCCGAGATCATCCGCGGCGCGATCCTCGCGATTCCCTACGGGCAGATCGAGGCCGCGCGTGCCTTCGGCGCGTCGCCCGCGCTCGTGTTCCGGCGCGTGACGCTGCCGGCGATGGCGCCGTATGCGCTGGCCGGCTTCACGAACCTGTGGCTGATCCTCGTGAAGGACAGCGCGCTGATCAGCGTGGTCGGCTACAGCGAGCTGCTCTACACCGCGAAGCAGGCGGCCGGTTCGACGCGCGAGTACATGCATTACTACCTGATGGTCGCGGCCGTGTACTTCGCGATCACGTCGCTGTCCGGCATGCTGTTCCGCGAGATCGAGCGGCGCTTCGGCCGCTGGATGCCGGCGTCGTGAACCGCGTCGCGCCTTTCCACGGATTTTTCGACCGAACCGGATCAACGTCATGGATCTGAGCGTACTGTCCTCCTACGGGTCGCTGCTGCTGCTCGGCGTGCTGACCACCGTCAAGCTGCTCGTCATCTCGGCCGTGTTCGGCTTCGCGCTCGCGATCGCCGTCGCGTTCGCGCGGCTGTCGGCCAATCCGGTCATCGCGCGCGTCAGCAAGGCGTTCACCGAGGTGATCCGCGGCACGCCGCTGCTCGTGCAGATCTACCTGATCTACTACGGCGTCGGCTCGCTGTTCGCCGGCTGGCCCGCATTGCGCGACAGCGTGCTGTGGCCGTTCCTGCGCGACGGCTTCTGGTATGTCGCGTTCGCGCTGGTGATCAGCGTCGGCGCCTATGTCGGCGAAGTGCTGCGCGCGGGCCTGCGCGGTGTGCCGAAGGGCGAGATCGAGGCCGCGCGCGCGATGGGGATGCGCCCGTCGATGATCGCGCGGCGCGTGTGGCTGCCGCGTGCGATCCAGATCCTGCTGCCGACGTTGGCCGGCGAAACGGTGATGCTGCTGAAATCGACCGCGCTCGCATCGACCGTCGCGGTGATGGACGTGCTCGGCGCCGCGAACTACATTCGCGCGCAGACGCTGCGGACCTACGAGCCGCTGCTGGCGATCGCGGTGATCTACGTCGTGCTGGCGTTCGTGATCGAACGCGCATTCGGCCGGCTCGAGCGGCGTGTGCCGGTGCGCATGCCCCGTTGAACGAACCACTGACGGCGCGGCCGCCGCCCGGGCGCCGCGCGAGGGAGAACGCATGAACTATTCGAAGCTGGTCGATCGCCTGCAGGGCAAGCGCACGACCGCATGGGACATTCATTACGCGGCGCAGCGCGCCGTCGCGGCAGGGGAGCCGGCGATCATCCTGAGCGTCGGCGATCCGGATTTCTCGACGCCCGACGTGATCGTCGAGCGCGCGGTTGCCGCGCTGCGCGGCGGCGATACGCACTACAGCGAAGTGCGCGGGCGCGCCGAGCTGCGCGCGGCGATCGCGCGCGAGCATGCGAAGGCGTCCGGGCAGCCGGTCGGCGCCGAGCACGTGATCGTGACGGCCGGCGCGCAGAACGCGCTGTTCGCGATGGCGATGTGCCTGTGCGAAGCGGGCGACGAGGTGATCGTGCCCGAGCCGATGTACCTCACGTACGAAGCGAGCGTGCGCGCATCGGGCGCGACGCTCGTGCCGGTGCCCGTCGACGCGTCGCGCGGCTTTCATCTCGACTTCGACGCGCTCGAAGCGGCCGTGACGCCGCGCACGAAGGCGATCTTCCTGGCGACGCCGTGCAACCCGACCGGCGTCGTGATGCCGCGCGCCGATCTCGAACGGATCGCACGGCTCGCCTGCGAGCGCGATCTGTGGGTCGTGTCCGACGAGGTCTATGCGGAACTGACGTTCGAGCGCGACATGGTCAGCATCGCGTCGCTGCCCGGGATGGCGGAGCGCACGGTGACGATCGGCAGCCTGTCGAAGTCGCATGCGATGCCGGGCTGGCGGGTCGGCTGGGCGATCGGCCCGACCGAGCTGATCGAGCACGCGGAGCGGCTCGCGTTGTGCATGCTGTACGGGCTGCCGGGCTTCATCCAGCAGGCGGCCGTCGCCGCGCTCGACAACAAGGCGGCGATCGTCGCCGACATGCGCGAGCTGTACCGCCGCCGCCGCGACCTGGCCTACGCGCGCCTGCGCGACGTGCCGGGGCTGCGCTGCTTGCTGCCGGAGGCGGGGATGTTCATGATGGTCGACGTGCGCGGCACGGGGCTGGATGCCCACGCGTTCACGTGGGGGCTGTTCCGCGCGAAGCAGGTCGCGTTGCTCGATGCGAGCGCATTCGGCGATACTGCAGCCGGCTTCGTGCGCTTCGGCTTCGTCGTCGACGATGCGAGGCTGGCCGACGCGTGCGAGCGCATCGCGGCATTCGTCGCGAGCCTGCGCGCGGCGTCGTGATGCCCGGCGGGCTTCGAATGGAGGACGGACGATGATCGAAACGCTGACATGGCAGGTGCCGGGCGATGGCGGGCAGCCGCTCGCGATCCGCGCGTGGCGGCTGTCGGGCGGCGACGGGCCGCGCGTGCACCTGCAGGCCGGCGTGCATGCGGACGAGATCGCCGGCATGCTCGTGCTGCACCGGTTGCTGCCGCAACTGTGCGCGGCGCATGATCGCGGCGTGCTGCGCGGTACGGTGACGATCGTGCCGCAGGCGAACCCGCTCGGGCTTGCGCAGTTTCGGCAAGGGCGGCTGCTTGGCCGCTTCCACGATGCGACGCACCGCAATTTCAACCGGCACTTCCACGAGTCGGCCGCGATGCGCCGGCCCGCGACGACGTTCGCCGCGTGGCAGCGCACGCTGTTCGACGCCGCATGCGACGCCGACATCGTGCTCGACCTGCACACCGATTCCGACGCGCTGCCATACGTGTACTTCCACCGCGATGTGTGGCCGGCGGGCCGCGATCTCGCGGCGGCGCTCGACGCCGACGTCGCGATCCTGTGGGACGAGGACGACGACGGCGCGTTCGAAGGCGCGATCGCCTCGCACTGGGCGCGCGGCGGCCGGCTGCGCGAGCGGCTCGTCGCGACCGTCGAGCTGCGCGGGCAATCCGACGTTTCCGATGCGCTCGCCGAGCGCGACGCCGACGGCTTGCTTGCATTCCTGCGCGGCCGCGGCGTGATCGCGGAACCGGCCGGCGTACGCGAATGGCGCGGCGAGGCCGTGCCGATCGCGCACATGGAGACGGTGCTGGCGCCGGTGTCGGGCGTGCTCGTGTACGAACGCGAACTCGGCGCGACGGTCGATGCCGGCGAACGCATTGCGCGGATCGTCGCGCATCCCGGCGTGCCCGGCAGCGAGCATGTGCTGGTCGCGCCGCAGGCCGGGCGCATCGTCACGCGCAATCGCGAGCGGCTGGTCGCCCAGGGCGACGTCGCGTTGAAGCTGACGGGTTCGCGACCGTCGGCCGGGTGGTCGGGCGGCGTGCTCGATCCCTGAGCGACGAATGCGCGGGTTGGCGGCCGCCCGCGCATTCGATCCATCGTCACGCATAAAGGCATTCGGAATGAATTCGGCTCGCGGTTAATGCGCAAACGTTTTACCGATATTTTCCCGGATTGAATTGGCGGATCATGAATAAAAGAATGAATATCCGCAATTCGATGCGTTCGGTCGGCCGGGAAGCCTGATGAGGGCGGCAGGCCGGAGGTTAACGGCAAATTCTCGAAAGACTTTAGCTCTTTCTCGCTGCAATTAATTATTGTGATTTTCTCAATGACCGATTGATTTTCGGTCATCGGACAGTCATACACCATCCCCGATAATTCGCCGCTCACATTCTTTCAACAGGCCAAGGGGCGATCGAAGCCGGATCGCTGCGGGGAGCTGTACTCATGACCATCCGTCATCGCATTACGTTGCTAGTCGTCCTGACGTTTTTCGCGCTGTCCGCGATCGGCGTATACGCCGTGTACCAGACGCGCAAGAGCGCGTCCGAAGTGCGTCAGGTTACCCAGGGAATCGTGCCGAGCGCGCTCGCATCGGCGGATCTCGTCGCCGACGTGAAGAACATCCAGATCGCGACGATGACGCTGATCTACGCGCCGGATGCGAACACCGCCGCGCAGGCGCGCGACGAGCTGAAGGCGAAGCAGGGCGCGCTGCGCGCAGCGCTCGATGCACAGGCGAAATCCGCCGTCGGGCAGGCGCAGGAAGGCCTCGTCACGCAGGCGAAGGACAGCGCCGCGAACTATTTCTCGGCGATCGACGATACCGTGAAGATGAAGACGGACGGCAAGCCGGAGATGGCGCAGGCTTACCTGTTCGCGAACGTCGCGCAGTATCGCGACGAACTGGAAAGCATCGTCGACACGCTGCGTGTCGAGAAGAATCGCCAGAAGGACGACGCGATCCATGCGCTGAACGGGATGCTGTCGACCACGGCGACCGCGATCGCGGGTGTCGCCGGCACCGTCGTCGTGCTGCTGACCGCGCTCGGTTTCGTGCTGTATCGCCAGATCACGCGTCCGCTGAGCGGGATGCAGACGATGATGAGCGAGATCGCGACGAGCCAGGACTTCACGCGCCGCGTGCCGGTGGGCCGGATGGACGAGATCGGCCATTCGATCGTCGCGTTCAACGGGATGATCGAGAAGATCCAGGAGAACGCCGCGCAACTGAAGCAGAAGACGGCCGACATCCAGGCGATGCTGCAGAACATGCAGCAAGGGATCCTGACCGTCGTCGAAGGCGGCGTCGTGCATGCGGAATATTCGGCTTACCTCGAAACCATCTTCGAGACGAACGACATCGCGGGCCGCGACCTGATGGCGCTCGTGTTCGACGATTCGAGCATCGGCCCGGACGCGCGTTCGCAGGTCGAGGCGGCCGTGCATGCGTGCCTCGGCGAGGACAGCATGAACTTCGCGTTCAACGCGCATCTGCTCGTCAACGAAGTCGCGAAGCGGATGCCGGACGGCCGCGAGAAGTGGCTCGACCTGAGCTGGTCGGCGATCACCGACGAGACGGATACGGTCGCGCGCCTGATGCTGTGCGTGCGCGATGTGACCGAGATCCGCGCGCTGACCGCGCAGGCCGGCGAGCAGCAGCGCCGGCTCGAAATGATCGGCGAGATCCTGTCGATCAGCCAGGACAAGTTCCACGACTTCGTGCATAGCGCGAAGGGCTTCCTCAGCGAGAACGAGCGGATGATCCGCCAGCACGAACGCGCGGATCACTCGATCGTCGCGGCGCTCTTCCGCAACATGCACACGATCAAGGGCAATGCGCGCACGTACAGCCTCCAGCACCTGACGAACATCGTCCATGAAGCGGAGCAGGCGTACGAATCGCTGCGCCACGCGGACGGCGGCCCCGAGTGGAACCGCGATGCGCTGATGGACGATCTGTCCCGCGTGCGCGAGGCCGTCGATCACTACGCGACGATCAACGCGGTCACGCTCGGCCGCAACGGCGAACCCGCGCAGCACGGCGGCGCCGACTACCTGATGGTCGAGCGCGCGCATATCAGCGAGAGCCTGCGCATGCTCGACGGCGCGGATCCGGCGAACGCGGGCGACTGGCACGCGGCGCGCGATTCGGTGCGCCGTTTGCTGAGCCAGTTCGGCACGCTGGGCATCGGAGAAACGCTGGGCGGCGTGATCGAGTCGCTGCCGTCGCTCGCGGCGGAGCTCGGCAAGCCGGCGCCCGTCGTGCATATCGACAGCCACGGCCATCGTGTACGCAGCGAGATCGCGGCGACGCTGAAGAACGTGTTCATGCACCTGCTGCGCAATTCGGTCGACCATGGTATCGAAACGTCCGACGAGCGTCGTGCGGCGGGGAAGGCCCCGGCCGGCACGATCGACATCGCGGTCGACGTCGGGAACGGCGCGCTGCGCTTCGTGCTCGGCGACGACGGTCGCGGCCTTGCGCTCGACCGGATTCGCGGCATCGCGCGCGAGCGCGGCTGGATCGACGACGACAACGAAACGGCGCTGTCCGACGAGGCCGTCGCGGCGCTGATTTTCCGGCCCGGCTTCTCGACCGCGCACGCGGTGACCGAAGTGTCGGGGCGCGGTGTCGGGATGGACGCGGTGCGCAACTTCCTGACGCGCGACGGCGGCGATATCGCGCTGCGCTTCACCGACGACTGCGTCGGCGCGCCGTATCGCGCATTCCAGACGGTCGTGTCGCTGCCCGAGCGCTTTGCGGCGAACGGCAGCGCCCACGAAGCCGCGCACGTGTCGGCCGGCGTCGCGAACGCCGACGCAGCGGAGTGACCGTGCAAGCGTGGATGATCCCGATCGGTGCCGCGCTGGCCGGCGGCCTGGTGGTCGCGGCGCTCGCCGCGATCGTGTGGCGGATGGCGCGCGCACGGCTCGTCGCGGCGATGACGCGTGAAGCAACCGTCTTGCGCGACGCACTCGGCGCGGCCGCGACGCGCGCCGATGCGGCGGCGGCAGCGCACGTCGACGCGGCCGATGCATGGGCGCAGCGGGAAGCCGCGCTCGAGGCAGCGCTTGCGCACGCGACGGCCGGCGCCGGCGAGCAGCACGATGCGCTGCAGGCGGTCGCGGCCGAGCGCGCCGCGCTGTCGCAGCATGCGACCAGGCTCGCGGAAGAAGCCGCGCGGTTGCGCGGACTGGCCGGCACGTTCGAGCGCTGGCACGAGCAGATGATCTCGCTGACCACGCAGAACCAGGACATGCGCACGAAGAACCAGGAGCTGTCGGCGATCGTCGCGCACGTGTCGATCGTGTCGCTGAACGCGTCGATCGAAGCGGCGCGCGCCGGCACGGCCGGACGCGGCTTCTCGATCGTCGCGAGCGAGGTGCGCGGGCTGGCCGCGCGCTCGCAGCAACTGTCGAACAGCTATCGCGACAGCCTGAACCGCAACGATCTCGTGACGGCCGCGACGTTCCAGGACATCCAGGCCGGCGGCAAGATGATCACGGCCGCGCTCGCGACGGTCGAGACGCTCGCGGGGCAACTGCATGCGCGTCTCGAAGGAGCGGCGGCGTGATCAGTGCGCAGGCCCGGGCCGGCTTCGAGCGGATCTTCTTCGATGCGGCGCGCACGCGGCTCGCATCGGGCGGCGCATGCGAGATCCGGCCGGCGGCCGACGACGCACACGGCGCATCGCACGATCCGTCGCGCGCGAAGCCGCGCTCGACGCCGAACGTGCCGGAGCACGTCGCCGTGCTGACGATTTCGGCGCTGCACTTCCGGCTGCTGCTCGCGCTGCGCTTTCGCGACGACGATGCGACGCGCCGTCATTTCGCCGCCGCGACGCCGGGCGCGAGCGCGCAACGGCCGCTGCCCGAAGCCTTCATGGAAATCGCGAACCTGTGCTGCGGCGCGATCAACCAGGCGCTGATCGCGCCGTTTCCCGATCTCGGGATGTCGACGCCTTACCTGCTGAGCGGCGCGAGCATCGATTACCTGCCGGCGCTGAACCCCGGTCACGTGGCGGCGTACGACGTGACGCTCGGCGGCGACGTGCGGATCGGCGCGACGTTGTGCATATGCGCGAACGCGCTGGTCGATTTCCACGTGCCGGAAGCGGCCGCGGTGGACACGGGCGGCGAGCTCGAACTGTTTTGACCGATTCCGAGGATTGAGCGAGATGACCGAAGACCAACCCGTGAGCAAGGTGCTCGTGCTCGACGAAAGCCGCGAGCATGCCGCGACGATCAAGCGTTTCTGCGACGAGCACAACCTGGTCGGCCTGACCGTGCGGCGCAACCGGCTGCTGAAGGTGCTGCGCTCGAACATCGATCTCGGCGCGATCCTGCTCGCCGAGGATTACGGCGGCTCGCCGGCCGAGAGCGCGATCATCGCGACGCAGATCGACGCGCTGCGCCCGGAGCTGCCGATCATTCTGCGCCGCACGTCGCCCGCATCGCGCGACGCGCTGCACGACGGGCTGCCCGATGCACTCGCGCGCGTCGCCTGCGCGGCCTACGCCGGCGACGACCTGACGCCGCTCAGGCACGCGATCGACGAATACCTGTTCGGCCGCGACTACCCGAATGCGCTCGTGCGCGGCATCGCGGAGATTACCGAGGCGCGGCTCGACAGCCTGTTCCCGGGCCTCGCGATCGAGCGCGACACGCCGTGCATCGTGCGCGACCAGATCATCTTCGGCGAGGTGTTCAGCCTGATCGCGCTGGAAAGCGCGTGGTGCCGCGGCTACATGCTGCTGCAGACGAGCGAGCAGCCGCTGCTCGACATGATCGGCGGCACGCGCGACGACGGCCGCGCGCCCGATTTCCGCGACGTGAACAGCGTGCTCGGCGAGCTGACCAACCTCGTGTGGGGCGCGTTCAAGAACCGCTATCTCGGCGACGCGGAGGCGCTTGCCCGCCATCCGGTGCAAGTGCCGCTCGTCGTCAATCACAAGCAGAAGTTCATTTCGTTCGGCGGCGACTGTCCGCAGCTCTGCTTCAAGTACCGGATGACCGACCCGGCATCGGGGCGCTCGGTGCAGCTCGACCAGCGCTTCGTGTTCAGCCTGAGCTGGTCGCCGGAGGATTTCCGCGAATCGGTGCAGGACGTGGGGCCGATGGTCGAATCGGGCGAACTCGAACTGTTTTGAATATCGACGTCGGCAACGACGAAAGGGGAAGAAAGCATGGCAAAGATTCTGGTGGTCGACGATTCGGGCACGGTGCGCGACGAAGTCGCGGGTTTCCTGCGCAATCACGGGCTCGACGTCGCGACGGCGGTGGACGGCAAGGACGGGCTCGCGAAGCTCAAGGCGACGCCCGGCGTGCGCCTCGTGATCAGCGACGTGAACATGCCGAACATGGACGGCCTGACGATGGTCGAGAAGATTCGCGGCGAACTGGCGAACGCGTCGGTCAACGTCGTGATGCTGACGACCGAAAGCAGCCCGGCGATGAAGGAGCGCGGCAAGGCCGCCGGCGTGAAGGGCTGGATCGTGAAGCCGTTCAAGGGCGACGCGGTGCTCGACGCGCTGAAGAAGCTCGCGGGCTGATACGCGCGACGAGCGCGGCCCGGCAACCGGTTCACGTTCCGCATTCAACGCTGCGGTTCGGGTTGTGCGGCCGCTGTGGCGGCCTGTTGCGGCTGTTGCACCGATGCGGGCGAGTTTCTGCGGATGTCGGTCGTCGTGCCGGACTGCGTCCCCGGACTGAACGCGGGCGCATGTCATCCGGAGATCGCGTTCACGACGTGCGCGGGCCTGACCGCGCGCGAAGGCGCCGCAGCTTTTGAAGAGCCTTCAGCGCGGCGCCGGCACGGCGGACGCGAATTCGTCGACGACCGCTTCGATCACGGCCTGCACGCGCGCGGTCTTGTAGAGATCGGCATGCGCGACGAGCCATACGTCGAAATGATTGCAGCGCCGTGCCATGAGCCGCACCAGTTCCGGTTCGGCGTCGGCGCGAAAACACGGCAGCTCCGCCACGCCGAGCCCGGCAATGGCGGCTTCGACCAGCATCATTGTCGACGACGTCTGGAACATCACGCGGCCGCGTGACGTCGGTTCGCCGCACAGCGCTTCCCACATCGTCGGCACCACCGGCTGCTGGTACATCACCAGGTCGTGGCCTGCGAACGCGCTGCCCGGCGCCGGTTCGCCGCGTTCGGCCAGGTAGCCGCGCGAGGCGTAGATGCCGGTTTCGAGATGTCCGAGCCGCCGGACGATCAGGTCGGGCGATTCCGGCCGCAACGTGCGAATCGCGAGATCCGCTTCGCGACGTGTGAGGTTGGCGATTTCGGCCGATGTCACGCACACGACGTCGATGCCGGCGTGCTTGCGCCGCAGGCGGGCGATGGCCGGCACCACGAAGCGCTTGCCCAGCGAGTCGGTGGTCGCGATGCGCACGGAGCCGGCCAATTGCTCGTCGAAGCCCATCACGCGCCGCTCGATGGTGAGCGACGCGCGCTCCATCGTTTCCGCCGGCTCGCGCAGCGCTTCGCCGGCGGGCGTCAGTACATAGAGGGTCGGCGTGCGCAGGAACAGGCGCGCGGACAGTTCGTCCTCGAGCGCGGCAATCCGGCGCCCGACGGTCGCCTGGTCGACGTTCAACTGCGTGGCCGCGCCGCGCAGCGTACCGGCGCGGGCCAGGGCCAAAAAGAAGCGGGCGTTGTCCCAGTTCAGGCGCATCAGCGGACTCCGTCAGGCAGGTGGATGCATTTCTGCATCACGATAATGCGAAATTACCACTTTTCTGCATGGTGTGCGGTTCCTAGACTCACGGCATCAGCCTGGAGTTCTCATGACCGATTGCACGTCCCGTTGCACTTCTGCCCGCACCCCTGTACCCGTCGCCGCGCCGACGACGGCCGGACGGCCGACCGCGCGCGAACGCCGCTTCACGCTGGCGCTCGTCGCGATCGGGATGTTCATGGCCGTACTCGATTCGACGATCGTCAACGTCGCGCTGCCGGCGATGCGCCTGAACCTCGGCGCGACGGTCGCGGGGCTTGCATGGATCGTCGATGCGTACACACTCAGCTTCGCCGCGTTGATCCTCGCGGGCGGCGTGCTGTCCGACCGGTTCGGCGCGAAGCACGCGTATCTCGCGGGCCTCGCGCTGTTCATCCTGGCATCGGCGGGATGTGGTTTCGCGCCGTCCGTGACGGTGCTCGTCGCCGCGCGCTTCGTGCAGGGCGTGGGGGCGGCGCTGTTTCTGCCCGCCTCGCTCGCGATCGTGCGCAACACGTTCGACGTGCCGGCCGAGCGGGCGCGGGCGATCGCGGTCTGGGCGAGCATCGCGTCGGTGGCGGCGTCCGTCGGGCCGGTGCTGGGCGGTGTGCTGGTGGAGGATTTCGGCTGGCGCAGCGCGTTCCTCGTCAATGTGCCGACCGGCGCGCTGGCGCTGATCGGCGCGGCGATGCTGGTGCGTGGGTCGGGCCGACGCGCCGCGCGCCGCTTCGACTGGGCCGGTCAGTTCGCCAGCGTGACGGCGCTCGGTGCGCTGTGCTTCGCCGCGATCGACATGCCGACGCACGGCCCGCGCGCGACGGACGTGCTGGTCGCGCTGCTGGTTGCGGCGCTCGCTTGCGCAGTGCTGATCGTCGTCGAGCGGCGCGCCGCCGATCCGATGGTGCCGCTCGCGTGGTTTCGCAATCGCGTGTTCGTTGCGATGAATCTGATGGGCACGCTGGTCTATGTCGGCTATTTCGCGCTGCTGTTCATCCTGAGCCTGTACCTGCACGGCGGCCTCGGGCTGAATGCGCGGCAGACCGGGCTGATGCTGTTGCCGCTCGCCTTGAGCCTGTCGCTCGGCAACGTGCTGTCGGGCAGGCTGCACGGACAGGCCGGCGCGACGCAACTGATGGCCGGCGGGCTGATGCTCGCCACGTGCGCCGTGCCGGCGCTCGCGGCCGCGCTGACGATGCGCGCGCCGTGGCCCGTTGCGTGGGCGGCGATGGCGGCGTTCGGCACCGGCACCGCGTTGTCCGTGCCGCCGATGATCGCGACCGTGCTCGAACAGGTGCCGGCGGACGCGGCCGGTGTCGCATCGGGGTTTCTCAATGCGGCGCGGCAGGCAGGGAGCTTGTTCGGCGTCGCGTTCGCGGGCGCCGCGACGATGCTGTTGCCGAATCCGGCGGCGGCGCTGCGCGCGGTCGCGGTGCTCGGTTTCACCGCGTACGCGGTCGCTGCGCTGGTCGCGCTGATGGCCGGCGCACGGATCGCGAAGCCGGCGCGCGGGCAGACGTGACGCGCGAGGCGTGCGCTTCGCCATGCGGTCGCGCACAAGCGTGCTTCGGATGGCCGCCGGTCGGCCCCGCTGGACGTCGCGCGCAATGTGGAGGACGATTCGTGATCGTGTGAGTCGCGAATCGGGCGGGCGCCGCCCGTTTGCGACGATCGAACCCTGCGAGCGGAGCATCATGGAAACCCGTCACGAGACACCCGAGCCGATCCTGCTGCGTGAAGACCGCGACGGCGTCGTTACGCTGCGACTCAATCGGCCGCAGCAGTTCAACGCGCTGTCGGAGGCGATGCTGGCGAGCCTGCAGGACGCATTCGATTCGCTGGCCGCCGATCCGCGCGTGCGCTGCGTCGTGCTGGCCGCGCAAGGCAAGGCGTTCTGCGCGGGCCACGATCTGCGGCAGATGCGCAGCAAGCCCGAGCTCGATTACTACCGCGCGCTGTTCGCGCAATGCAGCCGCGTGATGCTCGCGATGCGCGCATTGCCGGTGCCGGTGATCGCGCGCGTGCACGGCATCGCGACGGCGGCCGGCTGCCAGCTCGTCGCCGCGTGCGATCTCGCGATCGCGGCCGACACCGCGCGCTTCGCGGTATCGGGCATCAACGTCGGGCTGTTCTGTTCGACGCCTTCCGTCGCGCTGAGCCGCAACGTATCGGCGAAGCGCGCGTTCGACATGCTCGTCACCGGGCGTTTCGTCGATGCGGCGACGGCCGCCGCGTGGGGGCTCGTCAACGAAGCGGTGCCCGAGGATGCGCTCGACGCGGCCGTCGCGCGCAAGGTCGCGGAAATCGTCGCGAAGAGCCCGGCGGCGGTGCGTTACGGCAAGCAGATGTTCTACCGGCAGCGCGAGTTGCCGCTCGACGACGCGTACGCGTTCGCGGGCGACGTGATGGCGCGCAACATGATGGAAGAGGATGCCGGCGAGGGGATCGACGCGTTCCTGGAGAAGCGCCAGCCGACGTGGCGTTCGTAGCGCGTCGCGCAGCGGCAGGGCGGATGCGCATTCTCGTCGGAGGGGCTTGCGTCCCGCACGCTTCGTCGCATCGAGAGTCGTGAAGACAAACGGGCCGCTCGTGAACGGCGGCCCGCACATGTGCCCGGAAGACACGGATGCGCGACGACGCGCGAGCGTGCCGCCGCATCCGCGACCTGCGTGCTTGCGTGCCTGCGTACGCTAGCGCCCGTAGCTGCCCGTGCGCAGCGCCGGCTCGGCCGTCGACGCGCCCGGCGGCACGATCACGACCGGCACGCGGCGCGCGAGCGCGCACATCAGCTCGTAGCCGATCGTGCCGCTGGCTTCCGCGACGTCGTCGACCTTCACCCGATCGCCCCACAGCTCGACGCTCGACCCGATGCCTGCCTGCGGGCACGGCGTCAGGTCGACGGTCAGCATGTCCATCGACACGCGGCCGACGACGCGTGTCATCACGCCGTCCACCGCGATCGGCGTGCCGGTCGGCGCATGGCGCGGATAGCCGTCCGCGTAGCCGCACGCGACGACGCCGATCCGCATCGGCTGGTCCGCCGTGAAGCGGCGGCCGTAGCCGACGGTTTCTTCCGGCGCGAGCGTCTGCACGCCGATGATCTTGCTGGTGAGCGTCATCGCGGCCATCAGCGGCGTGTCGGCGATGTGCCGCGCCGCACCGGTCGGTGATGCGCCGTACAGGATCGTACCGGGCCGCACCCAGTCGCGATGCGCGCGCGGATGCCACAGCACGGCCGCCGAATTCGATGCCGAGCGCTCGCCCGGAATTCCGGCGGTGGCCGCATCGAACTGCTCGAGCTGCCAGTCGACTTCGCCTTCGTCGGCATTCGCGAAATGCATCATCAGCGTGATCTTGCCGATCGACGGCACGCTCGCCGCGCGTTCCCATACGGCGCGGAATGCGTGCGGCCGGTAGCCGAGCCGGTTCATCCCGGAGTTCATCTTGAGCTGGATGTCGATCGGCTGCTGCGGCTTCGCGGCGATCAGCAGATCGAGCTGCTGGTCGCAGTGCACGGCCACCGTCAGCCGGTGGCGATCGGCGAGTTCGACGTCGGCCGGCTCGAAGATTCCTTCGAGCAGCAGCACCGGCTTGTCCCAGCCGAGCTCGCGCACGCGCACGGCTTCGTCGAGATCGAGCAGCGCGATGCCGTCGGCGGCCGCGAGGCCCGGATAGATGCGCTCGATTCCGTGACCGTATGCGTTGGCCTTGACCACGGCCCACACGCGCGACTGCGCGGCGGTGCGGCGGATGAAGTCGAGGTTGTGGCGGACGGCGTCAGGACGGATATGGGCGACGATGGGACGGGGCATGGGCGGGCTCGGGTCGAAAGTCGTTCGGTGCGCGCGGCGGCGCGATTCGGGGCGGCAGGCTCGCGCGGCAACGCGCCGAGCCAGTGTTGAGCGCTATCTTATTGGTGTTCGACCAGTTTTAATTAACGTATTTGTCGACGATTTGGTGGAATGTTGGGCGCCGGCCCCTTGCCATCGCGGCTTCCGCCGGCCGCCGGTGCCGAGTCTCCCGTCTAGAAAACCGGTGCGCGATCGGCGCGGCGCAATGCTAAGCTTCCAGCGATCATGTCATTGAACAATGTAATCATAAAGGAGGAGACTTTGATGACGACGTCCCAGCTGTGCTTGTTCATCGTGGCGCTGTTGCCGTTCCCGATGACGTTCCTGGCCAAGGCCCGCAAGGGTTACGACAACCATGCGCCGCGCGAGTACCTGGCGAAGCTCGCCGGCTGGCGTGCGCGGGCCCAGGCCGCGCATCAGAATGCGTGGGAAGCGCTGGCGCTGTTCACCGCTGCATTGGTCGTGGCATGGCACAACGGCGCGAACGCGCACCACGTCGACCAGCTCGCGATGGCGTTCGTCGCGACCCGCATCGTCTATGCGTTGATGTATCTGCTGAACTGGGCGTCGCTGCGCTCGCTCGTGTGGTTCGCCGGCATGGCCTGCGTCGTCGCGCTGTTCTTCGCTACGCCGTGACGCGATGACGGGCGGCCGGCAGCGGCTTCGCGTGCCGGCGCGTCATGCGCCGCCCGCGCCGCGCGCATGGTTGTCGTTGGATGCGGGCGCAACGATCTTCGCGATATTGAACGGCGGTGCATCCGCTTCGCGATGCAGGAACGCGATCAACGGATCGAGCAGCCGGTGCCGCGTCGACGGATTGCGGCGCAGCACGAAGCGCCATGACGCATCGCGCGCGAGGCCCGGCACCAGCGGCACGAGGCGGCCGCTGCGCAGTTCGGGCTCGATCAGCGGCACGCGGCCGAGCGCGATGCCCGCGCCGCCGACCGCCGCGCCGATCACCTGGCTGAAGCTGCTGTAGCGGACGATCTTCGTTTCGAAATCGCCCGGCAATCCGAACGCCGACGCCCAGTTGCGCCAGTCGATCTCGGGGCTGTCCTCGTGCATCTCCTGCAACAGCCGCGAGCGGCACACGTACCCCGATGCGTACGGGAACAGCTCGGGGCTGCAGACGGGGAACACGGTTTCCCGTATCAGGATGTCGTCGTCGGCGCGCAGCCGATGCGCGGGCACGTGCACGATCGCAAGATCGACACCGCTGCGCGCGAAGTCCGGTTCGTCGTCGACCACGACGGCGTGCAGCGGCGTTTCAGGGTGGAGCGACGAGAATTCGGCGAGACGGCGCGCGAGCCACATCGACGAAAACGGCGCGTTGGCGGACACCGTGAGCCGTTGCGTGGCGGTGCCGCGAATCTCGGCGCACGCGTCGGTCAGCTTCGACAGCGCATCGCTGACGGCCGGCAGCAGGCGCGCGCCCGCCGGGGTGAGGCCGATGCCGCCGAGCCCCGTGCTGCGTTCGAGCAGCCGAGCCCCCAGCGATTCCTCGAGCGCGCGGATCTGGTGACTGATCGCGCTGGTCGACACGTTCAGCTCGGCCGCCGCGCGCGCGAACCCGCCGAGGCGGACGGCCGCCTCGAAAGCACGCAACGCGCTGAGGGGAGGAAGGTGCGACATGCGGGGTATTGTAGTTGACTCAACACCCGTTGAAAAATCATCTTTTGCCGCGCGTCGGGCGCGCGGGTAGCCTTGGTCCGGTCACTAAAACCGCAACGAAAAACCGACCGGAGGGCTTCATGTATTTCGACCGACGACTATGGGCAATGATGGCGGGATTGCGCGGGCGGGTCGCCGCCGCGGTCGCGCTCGGGCTGCTCGCGATGGGCGTCGGCATCCTGCGTTTCGTGTTTCTCGGCCGCGTGCTGGCGCTCGTGTTTTCCGGCGCACCGGCGCGCGATATCGCCGAAACCGTCGCCGCGACGGCGGCCTGCGTGCTGCTGCGCGCATGGCTCGACCATCGCCGCACGCTGCTCGCGCAGCATACGGCCGGGCGCGTGCAGTCCGCGCTGCGCGCGCGGCTGTTCGACCGGATCGCCGCGCTCGGCCCCGCGTGGTTCAGCGGCGAGCGCACGGGCGGCGTGATGCTCGCCGTCGTCGACGGCGTCGAGCAACTGCAGACCTTCTTCGGCGTCTACCTGCCGCAGTTCGTGATCGCCGCGTGCGCGCCGGTGATGATCTTCGCGGTGCTCGCATGGTGGGACGTGCCGACGGCCGCGGTCCTGCTGGTCGCGGCGCTCGTCACGCTCGCGCTGCCGCAGCTCGTGCATCGCGCGGATCGTCGCGCGGCGCTCGCGCGTTCGTCGGCGTTCAAGGCGTTCGGCGAGGAGTTTCTCGATGCGGTGCAGGGCCTGCCGACGCTGAAGGCGTTCGGCCAGAGCCGCGCGTTCGGCGCGAAGCTGGCGGAGAAGGCGCGCGCGCTGTCCGACAGCACGTTCTGGGTGCTCGCGCTCGGGCTGCTGACGCGGCTCTTCACCGATCTCGGCACCGGGCTCGGCGCGGCGGCGGCCATTGCGGTCGGCGCATGGCGCGTGCGCCACGGCGACATGAGTCTCGAAGCGCTGCTGATCGTGCTGATGGCCGGCAGCGAGATCTTCCGGCCGCTGCGCGACCTGCGCGCGGTGCTGCATCAGGGGATGATCGGCCAGTCGGCGGCGAACGCGATTCACGCGCTGCTCGATGCCCGCAGCGAGATGCCGGCCGCCGCGGCGGCGCGCGTGCCGCAGGTGCGGCCGGAGATCGCGTTCGACGGCGTCAGCTTCGCGTATCCGGGACGGCGCGCGGATGCGCATGCGGCGCTGAGCTTCACGGTCCGCGAAGGCGAGACGGTCGCGATCGTCGGCCCGAGCGGCGCGGGCAAGTCGACCATCGTGCGTCTGCTGCTGCGCCAGCACGATGCGCAGGGCGGCGCGATCCGCATCGGCGGCCACGACGTGCGCGCGCTCGACGCCGACCAGGTTCGCGAAATGATTGCCGTGGTCGCGCAGGACGCGACGCTGTTCGACGGCAGTGTCGCCGACAACCTGCGGCTCGGCCGTCCCGACGCGAGCGACGCCGACATGATCGCCGCCGCGCGTGCGGCCAACGCGCACGACTTCATCTCGGCGCTGCCCGCAGGCTACGCGACGCGCATCGGCGAGCGCGGGCTCATGCTGTCGGGCGGCCAGCGCCAGCGGATCGCCATTGCGCGGGCGCTGTTGCGCGACGCGCCGATCCTGCTGCTCGACGAGGCGCTGTCGTCGGTCGATGCGGAGAACGAGGCGCTGATCCAGCAGGCGCTCGACCGGCTCACGCGCGGCCGCACGACGCTGGTGCTCGCGCACCGGCTGTCCAGCGTGATCGGCGCGGACCGCATCCTGGTGCTCGACCAGGGGCGTGTCGTCGACGAAGGCGCGCATGCCGAACTGATCGCGCGCGACGGCCCGTATCGCCGGCTGATGGGGCCGCAGCTCGAAGCGGCGACCGAAGCCGTCGGCACGGCCGCGGCCGGCGGCGGCACGGGTGCACGTGCCGCATCGGGCCCGCAGGTCCGGCCGCTGAACGACGACGCGGCGACGATCGGCTGGCCGGACACCCTGCGCACGCTGCTACGGTTCGTGCGACCGTGGACGGGCAAGGTCGTGCTGACCGTGCTGTTCGGGATCGGCCGCGTGCTCGCATTCATCGGCGTCGGCGTGATCGGCGCGCTGGTGGTCGGCGGCGTGTCGACCGGGCATGCGAACGGCGCGCTCGTCACGGCGCTGCTCGTCGTCGCGCCGGTCGCGGCCGTGCTGCACTGGCTCGAATCGTGGCTCGCGCACGACATGGCGTACCGGATGCTCGCGGAAATGCGTATCGCGCTGTTCGCGACGCTCGAACGGCTCGCGCCGGCCGGGTTGCTGCGCCGTCGTTCCGGCGACCTGGTTGCGCTCGCGACGCAGGATGTCGAGACCGTCGAATACTTCTATGCGCATACGCTCGCACCCGCGTTCGTCGCGGTGCTGGTGCCGGCCGGCGTGCTGGTGCTGCTCGCGTCGATCGCATGGCCGCTCGCGCTGGTGCTGCTGCCGTTCCTGCTGTGGGCCGGGCTGGCCCCGGTGCTGGCGCGGCGCGATGTCGACCGGCTCGGCACCGGTGCGCGCGAAGCGCTCGGCCAGCTCGGCGCGCACCTGACCGAAACGATCCAGGGCCTCGCGGAGCTCACCGCGTTCCAGGCGATCGAGCGGCGTCGCGCCGCGTTCGTCGCGCAAGCCGATGCGTACCGGCGGCAGCGCGCGAAGCTGCTCGACGATCTGTCGTCGCAAAGCGCCGCGCTCGAAGTCGCGAGCGGGCTCGGCGGGCTGGCCGTCGCGGCGCTGGGCGCGCTGCTCTGCGCGCGCGGCTGGTTCGCGCACGAGTCGCTGCCGCTGCTGGTGCTCGTCGCGGTGGCCGCGTTCATGCCGGTTGCGGAGATCGGTCAGGTCGCGCGGCAACTGGCCGACACGATCGCGTCGACGCGCCGCTTGCGTGCGCTCGAGAAGGAGCCGGTGACGGTCGTCGACGGCACGCATGCGCTGTCCGGCAATGCGACCGTGCGGTTCGAGGAAACGGGTTTCACGTACCCGGGCCGCAGCGTGCCGGCGATCGATCGCGTGAGTTTCGAGGTGCCGCCCGGCAGCACGGTCGCGCTGGTGGGCGCATCGGGCGCGGGCAAGTCGACCGTCGCGAGCCTGCTGCTGCGCTTCTGGGATCCGCAGCACGGGCGCGTGACGCTCGGCGGCGTCGATCTGCGCGACCTGCGGCTCGACGATCTGCGCCGGCACATCGCACTCGTTGCGCAGGATACCTACCTGTTCAACGACACGCTCGAAGCGAACATCCGGCTCGCGGCAAACGATGCGTCGGCCGCCGACGTGCAGCGCGCGATCGACCAGGCGGCGCTCGGCGACTTCGTCGCGCGGCTGCCCGACGGACTCGCGACGCGCGTTGGCGAGCGCGGTGTGCAACTGTCGGGCGGGCAGCGCCAGCGGGTCGCGATCGCGCGCGCGTTCCTGAAGGATGCGCCGGTGCTGATCCTCGATGAAGCCACGTCCCATCTCGACACGATCAGCGAACAGCAGATTCGCGCGGCGCTGGAGGACCTGATGGCACAGCGCACGTCGGTCATCATCGCGCACCGGCTGTCGACCGTTCGCAATGCCGACGCGATCCTCGTGATCGAGCACGGCCGGATCATCGAGGCGGGAACGCATGCGCAACTGATCGCGCGGCAGGGCGCGTATGCGCGGCTGGTCTCGCATCAGGCGAGCGGGGTGGCGGCGTGAGCGACGCCGCTTCGAAGCCGCGTTGGCCGGTATTTCCGCTCGACGCGGCGCCGGCTCGTTAAGTGGTGCCGGCAGCGGCAACCGAACGACCGCATGCGTCGTCGCCTCGCATCCGTTCGCGTCTTCCTTTCTTCCGACTTATCCCTCCAGCCCGGCTCGGGTTTGTCTCGATGCAATTAGCCGTTGCGGATATTTTTGTTGTCGTAGTATCGCCATTGACAACACTTGTTGCACTAAGGTCTAATTCAACATCGCATGTTGCGGTGCGGCCAGATGTCGTCGTTCCCCGGCCAGCCGGCCGGTTACATCGCTCAATCATGCGGAGAAATGCCATGAGTCGTCGTTCCTTCCTGAAAGCTGTCGCGGTGGTCGCCGCGCTCGGCGCCAGCATCGCGCACGCGGATACCAAAACGCTCGTCGTCGGGACCGATACGTCGTTCATGCCGTTCGAGTTCAAGCAAGGCGACAAGTACGTCGGCTTCGATCTCGATCTGTGGGCGGAGATCGCGAAGGACCAGGGCTGGAAGTACACGATCCAGCCGATGGATTTCGCGGGTCTGATTCCGGCACTGCAGACGCAGAACATCGACGTCGCGCTGTCCGGGATGACCATCAAGGAAGAACGGAAGAAGGCGATCGACTTCTCCGCGCCGTATTACGACAGCGGGCTCGCGGCGATGGTGCAGGTCGGCAACACGTCGATCAAGTCGATCGACGACCTGAACGGCAAGGTGATCGCCGCGAAAACGGGCACTGCGACGATCGACTGGATCAAGGCGCACCTGAAGCCGAAGGAGATCCGCCAGTTCCCGAACATCGACCAGGCGTATCTCGCGCTCGAGGCCGGCCGCGTCGACGCGGCAATGCATGACACGCCGAACGTGCTGTTCTTCGTGAACAACGAAGGCAAGGGCAAGGTGAGGGTCGCGGGCCAACCGGTCAGCGGCGACAAGTACGGGATCGGCTTCCCGAAGGGCAGCCCGCTCGTGCCGAAGGTCAACGCGTCGCTCGTGAAGATCAAGGCCGACGGCCGCTATGCGCAGATCTACAAGAAATGGTTCGGCGCCGAGCCGCCGAAGATGTGAGCGTGACGGCACAACATGGCGCGGCCGGGTGGCCGCGCCGGTCTTGAATCGAACGGGGAGCGACACGTGAATTTCGATTGGTCGGCGATCTGGGCGGCGTTGCCGGACCTGATGGACGGGGTTCGGTTGACGGTGTTCATCGCATTTTTCGGGCTGGTGGGCGGGTTCGTCGTCGGGATGATCGCGGGCATGTTCCGCGCATACGGACCGAAGGCGATGAACGTGCTCGCGCAGGTTTATATTGAGTTGATCCGCGGCACACCGATCGTCGTGCAGGTGATGTTCCTGTACTTCGCGCTGCCGCTGCTCGCGCATATCCGGATCGACGGCCTGACGGCCGCGATCATCGCGATCACGGTGAATTCGGGCGCGTATCTCGCGGAAGTGGTGCGCGGCGCGCTGCTGTCGATTCCGAAGGGGCTGACGGAAGCGGGGCTCGCGATGGGTCTGTCGATGCCGCGCGTGCTGCTGAAGGTGGTCGGGCCGCTCGCGTTCCGGCGGCTGATTCCACCGCTCGGCAACCAGTGCATCGTGAGCCTGAAGGATACGTCGCTGTTCATCGTGATCGGCGTCGGCGAACTGACGCGCAAGGGGCAGGAAATCATCGCGGGCAATTTCCAGGCGGTCGAGATCTGGACTGCGGTGGCCGTTCTTTACCTGCTGCTGACCGGCGCGATGACGCTGACGCTTCGGCTCGTCGAAAAGAGGATGAGGATCCTATGAGCATGATCGAATTCCAGAACGTGTCGAAGAGCTTTGGTCATGTGCCGGTGCTCAAGCATATCGACCTGAAGATCGACGCGGGCGAGGTGGTCGTCGTGATCGGCCCGTCGGGCTCGGGCAAGTCGACGATGTTGCGCTGTATCAACGCGCTCGAAAAAATCACCGGCGGCGAACTGCTGGTCGACGGCCAGAGCGTGCGCGGCAACGCATCGACGATCCGCAACATCCGCCTCGAGGCGGGCATGGTGTTCCAGCAGTTCAACCTGTTTCCGCAAATGACCGCGCTCGAGAACGTGATGTTCGGGCCGATCCAGGTGCGCGGTGCGTCGCGCGCGGATGCGCGCGACCAGGCGATGGCGCTGCTCGACAAGGTCGGTCTCGAATCGCGCGCAAATCATTATCCGTCGGAGCTGTCGGGCGGCCAGCAGCAGCGCGTCGCGATCGCGCGCGCACTGGCGATCCGGCCGCGGCTGATGCTGTTCGACGAGCCGACGTCGGCGCTCGATCCGGAATTGCGCCACGAAGTGCTGAAAGTGATGCAGGATCTCGCGACCGAAGGGATGACGATGATCGTCGTTACGCACGAGATCGGTTTCGCGAAGCGGGTCGGCACGCGGCTGCTGTTCATGGATCAGGGCGGCATCGCCGAGGACGGCCATCCAGTCGACCTGATCGACCGGCCGCCGACACCGCGGCTGAAGGAATTCCTGAAACACGTGTCCTGAACCAAACCGACTCATCCGACATGCCGCTTTCCCTTTCTCCCGTCATCGCCGGCACGCCGTTCGACATCGGCGTGCGCCTCGGCGAACTCGCGCGCCCCGTGTTCGATACGTACATGCAGCAGAGCAGCGCATGGCAGGCCGTGCGCCGCTGGCGCGGCCATCCGTTCGTCGACGCGTTGCGACAGGCTGCGCTGGCCGCCTATCCCGATCTCGTCGCGGAGCTGGACGGGATCGCGGCGGGCGTCGGCTGGCCGGCCGAGGATATCTTCCTGTGGAACTGCCGCGGCGAACTGATCCACAACGCGCCGGACGGCTGCACGACGCTCGCCGGGCGCGACGCGCACGGCACGCGCTGGATCGCGCACAACGAGGACGGCGATCCGTACCTGCGCGAGCGCTGCCTGCTCGTCGACGTGCAGCCGCACGGCAAGCCGGGCTTCATCAGTTTCTATTACCCGGGCTCGCTGCCCGGCCATACGTTCGCCGCGAACCGTGCCGGCATCGCGCAGGCGATCAACAACCTGCGCATCCGCACGCCCGCGGCCGGCGTGCCGCGGATGATCCTCGCGCGCGCGGTGCTCGATGCGCCGTCGCTCGACGCGGCCACCGACGTGCTGCGCACGCATGCGCGCGCCAGCGGTTTCCATCACACGCTCGGCGCGACCGGCGACATGCGGGTGCTCAGCATCGAGGCGAGCGTCGCGCGTTGCTCGATCGTCGATGTCGCACGTGTCACCGGCCACGCGAACCATCTCGTGCATCCGGGTTGCGACGCGGAAGCGCAGATCGTCACGCAGTCGTCCGGCGATCGCCAGCGGCGGGTCGATGCGTTGACGCCGGACATCGACGCGATCGACGCAGCCGCGTTGCTGCGCGTGCTGGGCGATCGCGCGCCGGAAGGGTTGCCGATCTATCGCGACGACCCGGCCGATCCCGACGACGAAAACACGCTGGCGACCGCGATGTTCGCGATTCGCGACGCGGCGATCGACTTCACCATTCATCAACACGGCACGCAGCGTTTCGCGACGCGCATCGTGCCGGTCGCGCACGCGCCGAGCGCGTCCTGAACCATGAGGCAACGCATGACGACAGTTTTTCATCGCGCTCCGCGCGCCACCTTGCCCGTTGCCGTTGCAGGCGACGGCATCGAGATCGTCGACTCGACCGGCAAACGCTATATCGACGCGTGCGGCGGTGCGGCGGTGTCGTGTCTCGGGCACAGCAACCAGCGCGTGATCGATGCGATCAAGCGGCAGGCGCAGCAACTGCCGTACGCGCATACGTCGTTTTTCACGACCGAGGTGGCCGAGGAACTGGCCGACCGGCTCGTCGATGCGGCGCCGGCCGGCCTCGAGCACGTGTATTTCGTGTCGGGCGGGTCCGAGGCGATCGAGGCCGCATTGAAGCTCGCGCGCCAGTATTTCGTCGAGAAGGGCGAATCGTCGCGCCGCCATTTCATCGCGCGGCGCCAGAGCTATCACGGCAATACGCTGGGCGCGCTCGCGATCGGCGGCAACGCATGGCGGCGCGAGCCGTTCCTGCCGCTGTTGATCGAAGCACATCACGTGAGCCCGTGCTATGCGTACCGCGATCAGCTGACCGGCGAAACCGACGAAGCGTATGCGCAGCGTCTGGCCGACGAGCTCGAGCAGAAGATCGTCGCGCTCGGCGCGGAAAACGTCGCGGCGTTCGTCGCGGAAACGGTGGTTGGTGCCACGGCCGGCGCGGTGCCGCCGGTGCGCACCTACCTGAAGAAGATCCGTGCGGTGTGCGACAAGTACGGCGTGCTGCTGATTCTCGATGAAATCATGTCGGGGATGGGGCGGACGGGTTATCTGTTCGCATGCGACGAAGACGGCGTCGCGCCCGACCTGCTGACGATCGCGAAAGGGCTCGGCGCAGGCTACCAGCCGATCGGCGCGACGCTCGTCAGCGACCGCATCTACCGGACCATCGTCGACGGCTCGGGTTTCTTCCAGCACGGCCATACGTACCTCGGCCACGCGACGGCATGCGCGGCCGCGCTCGAAGTGCAGCGCGTGATCGCCGAAGAGAAACTGCTCGACAACGTGAAGGCGCGCGGCGAGCAACTGCGTGCGTCGTTGCGCGCGCATTACGGCGCGCATCCGCATGTCGGCGACGTGCGCGGCCGCGGGCTGTTTGTCGGCGTCGAACTCGTGCATGATCGCGATACCAAGGCGACGTTCGATCCCGCGTTGAAGCTGCATGCGGCAGTCAAGCGCGAGGCGATGCAGCGCGGCCTGATGGTATATCCGATGGGCGGCACGATCGACGGCGTGCATGGCGATCACATCCTGATCGCGCCGCCGTTCATCTGCACCGCGCAGCAGATCGACACGATCGTCGAGCGGCTGTCCGGCGCGATCGATGCGGCGCTCGCATCGGCCGGCGCGTAAACGACGACCTCACGGAATCCTCACCATGACGGACAGACTGCCTCCCTTCGATCCCGCATCGGCCACCGACGAGCAGAAGGCCGTGCTCGCCGAGATCCTCAGCGGCCCGCGCGGCAACCTGAACGGGCCGTTCCTCGGCTGGATCGCGAGCCCCGAGCTCGCGCAGCACGCGCAACGCCTCGGCGCGTTCTGCCGCTATCGCACGGGCTTGTCGCTGCGCCTGTCGGAGCTCGCGATTCTCGTGACCGCCGCGCGCTGGCGTTCGCAGGCCGAGTGGCACATCCACCATCCGATCGCGCTCGATGCCGGCGTGCCGGCCGCGACGGCCGACGCGATCCGGCGTGGCGTCGAGCCGGCGTTCGAATCGGACGACGATGCGCTGATCCATGCGTTCGCAACCGAGCTGTACGACACGAAGCGCGTGAGCGATGCCACCTTCGCGCGTGCGCAGGCGCGTTTCGGTCACGAGACCGTCGTGAACCTCGTCGCGCTGCTCGGCTATTACGCGCTCGTCGCGATGACGCTCAACACGTTCGGTATGCGCGCGGACGGGCAAACTGTTTTACCGTTTCCGGAATAATCGCCGCGCACACGCGCATCGGCACAGGCCGCGCGTACGTTCGGATTGCGTCGAAAAGCCCGTCTGCACGGGCTTTTCCGCATTTTTGCCCCGGCTCGATCGACAGGCTCGCCGCGTCTTGCCGACGCACATCGCGCCGTCTGCACTTTCAGCGCAGGAAATTTTCCCCGCCCCTAGAATTTCGGCAAACAGCTTACGGGGGAATAACGATGCGCTGGGTCCTGTTGATCGTGTTCATTGCGTGTGTGGTGTACACGCATCGGCGCGGCAAGGTTCGGCACAGGTTGTTCAGGCAACTATCCGATCACTCGACCTTCACTGCACCGCTGAACTGCTTTTCCTACGCGTTCTCGTCGGTGCCGACCACGCCGTTTCTCGACACGCAGCACTTTCCGGAGCTCGCGGCGCTGCAGCGCGAATGGCAGACTTTGCGCGGCGAAGCGCTCGCATTGCGCGACGCAAGCCGGATCAAGGCGTCGGGCGAGTACAACGACATCGGCTTCAATTCATTCTTTCGCAACGGCTGGAAGCGCTTCTATCTGAAGTGGTACGACGCGCCGCATCCGTCCGCGCGGGCGTTGTGTCCGCGAACGGTCGAGATCCTGTCGCGGATTCCGTCGATCAAGGCCGCGATGTTCGCGCAACTGCCGCCGGGCGGCAAGCTCGGGCTGCATCGCGATCCGTATGCGGGCTCGCTGCGCTATCACCTCGGGCTCGACACGCCGAACGACGCCGCGTGCCGGATCGTCGTCGACGGCGAGTCGTATGCATGGCGCGACGGCGAGGCCGTGATGTTCGACGAAACCTATCTGCATTGGGCCGAGAATCGCACCGGGCACGATCGCGTGATCCTGTTCTGCGATATCGACCGGCCGATGAAATATCGCTGGGCACAGCGCATCAACGATACGTTCGGACAACTGCTGATGCGCGCGGCCGCGTCGCCGAACGAGACGGGCGACCGTACGGGCGCGCTCAATCGTGCCTTCAAGTACCTGTATGCGATTCGTCGTGCCGGCAAGCGGCTGAAAGCGTGGAATCGAACCATGTACTACATCGTCAAGTGGGTTCTGTTCGGCGGGATCGCGGTTGCGATCTTCTGCATCTGAAGGGTGCAAGGCACGCGCAGTCGAACCATCTGACGATAGGGCGGCGGGCTGTTGCGCGGCCCCGGCGACGTGGGGTCGATATCAATGCAACCAAATGTATTCGTGCGGGATCAAGCGCGAACGCACGCGTATGATGGCTCGTTCACGTCGATAAGATCAGTGAGCAAGCATGACGAGTACCCGAAAAACCTTGATGATCGCCGGCGGATTGCTGGTTGCCGCGGCAGGCACCGGCTACGTGATGCTCCTGCGTGCGGACCACCGTGCGATCGCGGAAGCCGGCATCGGCGATTCCGCCGCGCCGGCCGCCGCCGTGGCGAGCGCGAACGACGGTCACACCGCGGAAGGCGCGATTGCACCGCCTGCGGCGGTCGCCATCCCGTCCGCGCACGTGGACGACGTCGTGCCGCAACAAACGCCTGCCGCGCGCACGAGTGCGGCGCCGGCATCCGCTGCCGTCGTGCCGGTGATCGCCGCGCATGCACCACCGGCGAAGCCGAGTGCGCCGCCACCGGCCGTCCCTGTCGTGACGGCGGAGCCGGAGGGCGCGACCCCGCCGAAGGCCAAACCCGCGCAACCGGTGCAATCCGCGCCGCCGGTCCAGGCGGCACAGGCGAGCCAGCCGAGCCGGCAGGCGTATCAGCCGCCGCAACACGCGGTGCGCAAGCGCGATGGACTCGAGCGCCACGCAGCGACAACCACGACCACGGCCAGAAATGCCGAAACGCCGGAAACGGCCGAGCTCGTGCGCGAATCCGCGAAGCTCGATCCGTCGCTGCCGCCGCCGCAATATGTGCCGCCGTCGAACTCCGGCCAGCAGCGCGCGTCGGCGGGCTCGAACGCGGTGGCTGCCGCGATGACGGATCAACTGGTTCGCCAGTCGAGCAGTTTCAAGGCACCGACTCCGGCGAACGCGGGCCCCGCCGTGGCTCGGTAAGCGTGGCTCGGCAAGACCAGCGCGGCCGGCCAGTGCACTCGCACATCGCAAACCGACGCCGGATGAAAAAGGACCCCGCACGCCGACCAGGGCATGCAGGGCCAAGAGAGACGATTCGGTGTGGTGCGTCGCGCGTTACGCGGCGATCGCTTCTTCGGCCTGCGGCGCGGCGGCCGCAGCCGGCGTCGCGTCTTGCCGGATCAGATAGTCGAACGCGCCGAGCGATGCCTTCGCGCCTTCACCGACCGCGATCACGATCTGCTTGAACGGCACCGTCGTCACGTCGCCGGCCGCGAACACGCCCGGCACCGACGTAGCGCCGCGTGCATCGACGACGATCTCGCCGTGCTTCGACAGGTCGATCGTGCCTTTCAGCCATTCGGTGTTCGGCACGAGGCCGATCTGCACGAACACGCCTTCGAGATCGATGCGCTTCGTGTCGCCCGAACGCAGATCCTTGTAGACGAGCCCGTTCAGCTTGCTGCCGTCGCCGGTCAGCTCGGTCGTCTGCGCCTGCGTGACGATCGTCACGTTCGGCAGGCTGCGCAGCTTGCGCTGCAGCACTTCGTCCGCGCGCAGTTGCGTGCCGAATTCGATCAGCGTGACTGCCTTCACGATGCCGGCCAGGTCGATCGCGGCTTCGACACCCGAGTTGCCGCCGCCCACCACCGCGACGCGCTTGCCCTTGAACAGCGGGCCGTCGCAGTGCGGGCAGTACGCGACACCGCGGTTGCGGTATTCGCGCTCGCCCGGCACGTTGATTTCGCGCCAGCGCGCGCCGGTCGCGAGAACGATCGTCTTCGCCTTCAGCACCGCGCCGTTCGCGAGGCGGATCTGGTGCACGTCGCCCGGAATCAACGCATCGGCGCGCTGCACGTCCATGATGTCGACGTCGTACTGCTTCACGTGCTGCTCGAGCGCGGTCGCGAACTTCGGCCCTTCGGTTTCCTGCACCGACACGAAATTCTCGATCGCCATCGTGTCGAGCACCTGGCCGCCGAAACGCTCGGCCACGACGCCCGTTGCGATGCCCTTGCGTGCCGAGTAGATCGCGGCCGCCGCACCGGCGGGGCCGCCGCCGACGATCAGCGTGTCGAACACTTGTTTGTTCTCGAGCGACTTCGCGGCACGGGCGCTGGCGCCCGTATCGAGCTTCGCGAGGATTTCCTTTACGCTGCTGCGGCCCTGGCCGAACGATTCGCCGTTCAGGAACATCGTCGGCACGGCCATGATCTGGCGGGCTTCGACTTCGTTCTGGAACAGCGCGCCGTCGATCGCGACGTGGCGGATGCGCGGGTTGACCAGCGACATCACATTCAGCGCCTGCACGACTTCCGGGCAGTTCTGGCACGACAGCGAGAAATACGTTTCGAACGCGTAGTCGCCGTCGAGCGCACGGATCTGTTCGATCACATCGTCGTCGAGCTTGATCGGATGGCCGCCCGTCTGCAGCAGCGCGAGCACGAGCGACGTGAATTCATGGCCCATCGGGATGCCGGCGAAGCGGATGCCGGCCGGCTTGCCGGGCTCGCCGATCGAGAACGACGGCTTGCGCTCGGCGTCGTCGCGGCGTTCGGCCACGGTCACGCTCGACGTCAGCGACGCAATCTCGTTCAGCAGCGCAAGCAGTTCCTGCGACTTCGCGCTGTCGTCGAGCGACGCGACGAGTTCGATCGGGCGCGTGATCTTTTCGAGGTACGCTTTCAGTTGGTTCTTGAGATTGGCGTCGAGCATGGCGTTTCGGATTCCGTATTGATGATTCTGGTCGGGCACGTCGTGCCGGAGGAGGGCGCGGGCCGCGCGAGGCGGCCCGTGGTGATGCCTGTCGCGCGCCCCGTGCGAGGCGCGCGGCGACCCTTAGATCTTGCCGATCAGGTCGAGCGACGGGGTCAGCGTTTCCGCACCCGGCGTCCACTTGGCCGGGCACACTTCACCCGGGTGCGCCGCGATGTATTGCGCGGCCTGCACCTTGCGCAGCAGTTCGCCTGCGTCGCGGCCGATGCCGTTGTCGTGGATTTCGCACAGCTTGATCTCGCCTTCCGGGTTGATCACGAACGTGCCGCGCAGCGCCATCCCTTCTTCCTCGATCAGCACGTCGAAGTTGCGCGACAGCGTGAGCGTCGGGTCGCCGATCATCGGATACTTGATCTTGCCGATCGTGTCCGACGTGTCGTGCCATGCCTTGTGCGTGAAGTGCGTGTCGGTCGACACGCCGTAGATTTCGACACCCAGCTTCTGGAATTCCGCGTAGCGGTCGGCGAGGTCGCCCAGCTCGGTCGGGCAGACGAACGTGAAGTCGGCCGGGTAGAACACGACGACGGACCACTTGCCCTTGAGGTTTTCTTCGGTCACGGGCACGAAATCGCCGTTGTGGTATGCGGTTGCCTTGAACGGTTTGATTTGGGTGTTGATGATCGGCATCTTGCGAGTTCCTTTTGCTTGGGTGTTGAAGAAGTGTTCCCAGTATCCGGGTTCACCCCAGGTTTGTGAAATTGCTTGTTTCAATCCGCGGCATCGGGAATTTCTATCTGCTTCCGGCCCCTGTTCGTGGCGGTCGATCCGTTCGGCGAGATCGTGCGCGCGCTGTTGCCGGTGATCGGCAGCCCGGCTGTCGTGTCGGCGCTCTGCGCGTTGCCGTCGTGCGGGTGAAGAGCAACGGCGAACAGCGTGGCGCTCGTCGGCGTATCAGGCGTATTGGGTGGGATGGATGAGGCCGCTGGCCACGGGCGACTTCATGCGCCGCGTGATTCAATTGACTTGACGCACGCACGCACGCACGCACGCACGCACGCACGCACGCACGCGACGCTCACGCACCGGGTCGTCGGTATCGCGGTGATGGGCTGCACGGAAATGCCGATCGCCGCATGCGCGCTGCGTCGTTCGCGTATGCGATCGCGCCCGGCTAAGGGGCGCAGCGTGATGCGGCTGGGCATGTGTCCGTCGCGCCCGACGGACACCGCTCATGCTAGATCTGATAAGGCGCGCGGACGCCGGGCTCGGTGACGGGGAAGTCCTTCGTGTTGCGCGACACGAACAGCAGGCCGTTCACTTGCGCGGACGCCCAGATGATCGCGTCGGGCAGGCGCATGCGATGTTCCTTGCGAATCGTTACAGCGCGATTCGCGACCGTGCCATCGAGCGGGATGATGGCGAACGACGAAAGCCACGCGCGGATCGCCGCGTCGTCGCCGGCCGTCGCGCCGACCAGCACTTCCATCCAGGTAATCATGCTGATCGCCCGGTAGTCGTAGCGGGCGAGTTCCGTTCGTGCGGCCTCCACGCCACCCAGGTAGTCGATCAGGATGTTGGTGTCGAAGAGGGCCTTTACCATTCCGCGCGCAGTGCTTGCTGATAGGCGAGCCCGTCGAGCGCGCGGTTTCTCCAGAGGCCGAACACGGTGTCGGCAGATTGCCGCCGGTGCTGCGCGAGGCAGGCGTCGGCCGGATTCGGGCGGCCGGAATGCCGGGCCGCGCCATGGGTGTAGATGAGTGCTTTTACCATTCTGAGCGCAGTGCCTCCTGATAGGTGAGCCCGTCGACCGCACGATCTTTCCAGAGACCGAACACGTTGTCGGCATGCGAACGCTTGTGCTGCGCGATATACGCGTCGATCGCATCGCGAATGATCGCAGCGCGAGGGCGTTGCTCAGTCTCGACGATGGCGGCCAGCTCGTCGAGCTGGCCATTCGACAGATCAATCAGGATACGGCTCATCGCAACCTCCGATATACGATATGCATATCATATATATGCCTGCCGGCACCCGCAAGGCGCCGGCGGGGCAGCGAGGCCCGACAGGGGCGCAGGCAGCCGTCCGTCCGCGCGTTTACGCCGCCATCTTCCTCAGCCATTCGGCCAGCCGTCGTGCGCCGTCCGGCATATCCGCATCCTCGCGCGTGCACAGGTAGTAGTCGCGTCCATCGTCGAGCGCGTGATCGAACAGCTTCACGAGCGCGCCGCTGGCCAGTTCGCGCTCGACCAGCGGCGCGCGCAGCAGCGCGGCGCCGAGATCCGCGCGCGCCGCGCTCAGCGTGAGCTGCCCGTCCTCGAACATCGGCCCGACCGCGTGCGACACATGGCGCACGCCGGCGCCCTGCAGCCAGTTGACCCACGTGCTGCGATCCTCGTCGTGCACGAGCGGGGCGCGGGCGAGGTCGGCCGGCGTGCGGAACGGCCCGTGGCGCTTCAGGAACGACGGGCTGCACATCGGCACCATCGCGCCCGGCAGCAGCCGCTCGCAGCGGTAGCCGGGCCAGTCGCCGGTGCCGAAGCGGATCGACAGGTCCGACGCGTCGCTTCGGTAGTTGCGGTGGTGCGCATACAGCACGGTCACGTCCACGTCGGTGTTGTCGGCGAGGAACGCATGCAGCCGCGGAATGAACCAGCCGATGCCGAGCAGCGGGATCAGGCTGATCGTGATTTGCCGCAGCGACGAGCGATCGCGCACGAAGCGCGTCGCGCTGCGCAGTACCGAGAACGCGGCGCTGATCGAGCGGTAATAGTCGCGCCCTTCGTCGGTGAGCGCGAGCAGCCGGCCTTCGCGCACGGTCAACGGCGTCTGGATGAATGCCTCGAGCAGTTGCAGCTGGTGACTGACCGCGGACGGCGTGATGTCGAGTTCGTGCGCGGCCGCAGTGACCGAGCCGAGACGTGCGAACGCCTCGAACGCGCGGACGGCGCGCAGTGGCGGATCGTGCGGCAATTGTTCTATATTTTTCATGTATCGAATTTTATAGAAAAGTCGGGGTAAGCGATAGTATAAAAATATCCTGTATTTACAGGTAATTACGATATCGTGTCGGGAATCGTATAAGCATCCAACAATTGAATATTTGGGGTGTGGGTGCTGAGTATTTAATATTTTTCATGTTTTGATCCGAACCGCTGATCCCCGCACATGAAAATCGCTTTCCTTCCCGCCAGCCTCGCATTCTCCGCGGCCACGCTGATCGCGTCCGTTCCCGCCTTCGCGCAATCCGCGCCGCAAACGATCCTGATCGGCCTCGCCGCGCCGCTCACCGGCCCGTCCGCACGGATCGGCAAGGATCTGCAGAACGGCGCGCAGCTCGCGATCGACGACGCCAACGCGAAGCATCCGAGCATCGGCGGCAAGCCGGTCGTCTACAAGCTCGTCGCGGCCGACGATCAGTCCGACCCGCGCACGGCCGTCGCGGTCGCGCAGCAACTCGTCGACCAGCACGTGATCGGTGTCGTCGGCCACTGGAACACGGGCTGCAGCGTGCCGGCGTCGCGTGTCTATCGCGATGCGGGCATTCCGCAGATCGCGCCGGCGTCCACCGGCCACCAGTACACGCAGCAGGGCTACGCGACGGCGTTCCGGATCATGGGTCACGACGATGCGGGCGGCAACTTCACCGGCACCTATGCGGTGAAGACGCTGAAGGCGAAGCGCATCGCCGTGATCGACGATCGCACGTCGTTCGGCGCGGGGCTGGCCGACCAGTTCATCAAGGGCGTGCAGGCGAACGGCGGCACGATCGTCGATCGCCAGTACGTGAACGACAAGACCACCGACTTCAGCGGCGTGCTGACCGCGATCAAGGGCAAGCGCGCGGATCTCGTGTT
The DNA here is from genome assembly GCF_902498995.1 of Burkholderia anthina. Taxonomy (GTDB): domain Bacteria; phylum Pseudomonadota; class Gammaproteobacteria; order Burkholderiales; family Burkholderiaceae; genus Burkholderia; species Burkholderia anthina. Next base: position 94,594 of record NZ_CABVLY010000018.1, on the reverse strand, counting down.
CTTCGGCGGGCTCGATGCGCAAGCGGCACCGATCGCGCGCCGGATGCGCCAGCTCGGCGTGAACGCGACGCTGCTGGGCGCGGGCGGTTTCGTGAGCCAGACCTTCCTGTCGCTTGCCGGCAAGGACGGCGACGGCGTGACGGCGCTCGAACCGGGCCTGCCGCTCGACAGGATGCCGGGCGGCAAGGCGTTCGACGCGCAATACCGCGCACGCTTTCACGCGCCGATCGAGCTGCACGCGCCGTTCGCGTACGACGCGGCCGCCACGCTGATCGCCGCCGCGCAAAAGGCCGGCACGACGCAGTCGGCGAAGCTCGTCGCGGCCGTGCGTGCGATCGACCGTGCCGGCGTGACCGGCCGGATCGCGTTCGACAACGAAGGCAATCTGAAGGATCCGGCATTCACGATCTATCAAGTGCGCGGCGGCAAGTGGACCGTCGTCGACGTGCTCGGCGGCGCGCGCACCGCAGCGAAATAACGACGGAGACGACCCCATGACCGATACCACCCAGGCATCCGCCGCCGCAGCGCCCGAGGACGCGCGCCTCGGCATCCTCGCGCGGCGCCGCATCGAAGCGGAAATCATCAAGCCGATCTACGAGATCATGAAGCGCGAATTCGGCACCGAACGCGCGCAGGCCGTGATCGCGGAAGCGGTACGCGGCGCGGCCGTCGACGCGGGCCGCGCGTTCGCCGCGCAGGAACCCGACGGCACGAGCGTGCAGTCGTTCATCGCGCTGCAGGTGCTGTGGGAGAAGGACGATGCGCTCGACGTCGAAGTGCGCCGCGCGGACGACGCGCACTACGACTACGACGTGCATCGTTGCAGCTACGCGGAGATGTACCACGCGATGGGGCTCGGCGAGATCGGCCACCTGCTGAGCTGCGCACGCGACAGTTACTTCATCGACGGCTACGACCCGCGCATCGCGCTGACGCGCACGAGCACGATCATGCAGGGCGGCAAGCGCTGCGATTTCCGCTATGTGCTGCAGACCGCGCCGCGCGACAACGCACCGGAGAGCGGCAATGCGTGACGACCTCGCGCTTGCGCCGCGCGTCGACGGCGAGCGCCTGTGGGCGTCGCTCGAACGGATGGCGCAGATCGGCGCGACGCCGAAGGGCGGCGTCTGCCGTCTCGCGCTGACCGATCTCGATCGCGAGTCGCGCGACCTGTTCGCGCAGTGGGCGCGCGACGCCGGCTGCACGGTGCGCGTGGACCGGATGGGCAACGTGTTCGCGCGCCGCGCGGGCCGCAATCCCGATGCCGCGCCGGTGCTGACCGGTTCGCACGCGGATTCGCAGCCGACGGGCGGCCGCTACGACGGCATCTACGGCGTGCTCGGCGGCCTCGAAGTCGTGCGCGCGCTCAACGATGCGGGCATCGAGACCGAGCGCCCGATCGACGTCGTGATCTGGACCAACGAGGAAGGCTCGCGCTTCGCGCCGGCGATGATTTCGGCCGGCGTGTTCTCCGGCGTCTATACGCTCGAATACGGGCTGTCGCGCACCGACGGCGCGGGCAAGACGATCGGCGAGGAGCTCGAGCGGATCGGCTATGCGGGCACGGAGCCGGTCGGCGGGTATCCGCTGCATGCCGCGTACGAACTGCATATCGAGCAAGGTGCGATTCTGGAGCGCGCCGGCAAGACGATCGGCGTCGTGACGGCCGGGCAGGGGCAGCGCTGGTACGAGGTGACGCTCACGGGCGTCGATGCGCACGCGGGCACGACGCCGATGGAATTCCGCCGCGACACGCTCGTGGGTGCCGCGCGGATGATCGAATTCGTCGATGCGCTCGGCCGGCGCCATGCGCCGCACGCACGTGCGACGGTCGGGATGATCGAAGCGCGGCCGAATTCGCGCAACACGGTGCCGGGCGGCTGCTTCTTCACGGTGGAATTTCGTCATCCTGACGATGCGGTGCTCGACGCACTCGATGCCGCGGTGCGTGCGGAGCTGGCGCGCGTGGCCGATGCCGCCGGGCTCGGCGCGCAGATCGAGCAGATCTTCAAGTATCCGCCGGTGCCGTTCGCACCGGCCTGCATCGGTGCGGTGCGCGATGCGGCGCAGGCGCTCGGGCTGTCGCACATGGACATCGTGTCCGGCGCGGGCCACGACGCGTGCTATGTCGCGCGCGTCGCGCCGACCGGCATGATCTTCGTGCCGTGCGTCGACGGCTTGAGCCACAACGAGGCCGAGGCGATCACGCCGGAATGGGCGGCGGCCGGCGCCGACGTGCTGCTGCGCGCGGTGTTGCGGAGCGCGCAGGAGCCGGGCGTCTGAGCGGCGCGCCGGCGCGGCTTACTTGCCGGCTTTGCGCCGTGCCATGTAGGTGAGGTAAGCGACGATCTGGTCGAGTTCCCGGTCGCTCAACTGATCGGGCGGGAAGGCCGGCATCACGCGGCCCGGCCAGTCGCGCACCGACGCCGGATTGCGGATGTAGCGGCGCAGCGCGGCGGGCTGGAAGTAGTCGACCGGGTTCATCGGCGTGTTCAGGTCCGGGCCGGCATGGCTGCTGCCCGCGCCGTCGAGCCGGTGGCACGCGAGACATTGCGTGACGAACAGTCGCTGGCCCGCGCGGGCCGGATCGTTCGCCGGCAGCGCCGGATCCACGGCGAGCGACGGCCAGCGCGCGAGCGGCGACGATTCGATCGTGATCCGCACGATCTGATAAGGCCACTGCTCGCCGCGCACCGACGACGCGTCCGGCCCCAGCCACACGAGGTAGAACGGCCCGGCGCTGACCGGCTTGCCCGGCAGCTTCGGCCACGGACGAGCGGGGTCCTCGATCGCGAGCCACGCAACGGCGCCGGCCGGCGCGCCGCGGCGCACGAGATCCAGCGGCAGTTGCGCGGCGAAGCCGTCGGCCGCACGCGTTTCGAGCACGCCGGCCGCCGGCAGCGGCATGTCGCCGAGCAGCGCGGCAAACGGCACCGCGCGGAACGTCATCGGCCGGCCGTACGCGATGTCGCGCGGCACATGAATGTCGGTTGCGTCGGGGCGGGCAAGCAGCGCCTGCCGCGTCAGGACGCGCGGCGTGCCGTCGGTATCGAGTTCGAGCGAGGACTGCGCGGATGCGCGCGCGGCGATCAGGCACATCGTCAGCAGCAACAGCGAAAACCACTGGCGCTTCGGCATTCGTTCTCCGTGGAAGGGCGTTCCGGCGGCGACGGGAAGGCGGGCGCCGCGGCCGATGGATGGAATCGGGCGACAGTCTATCCGGTACGGGCGGCGCTGGCGACTTCGGCGCGGGAGCGGCGTAGCGCCAGGGATCGGGCCGAACAGTAACGACGGATGCCGCGCTGCGGCGAAGCGTGCGCGCGCTGTGTTACCGGCTGCCGCCTGCGCTGCGACGCGCGATGCGAACGGTCGGCGCGGGCGCGCGTTCGGCGGCGATCGTGTCGGCGGCCGCGGTGCGCGGCCGGTTCATGATGTAGGTCCACAGCTGTTCGGCGGCGAGCCCGCGCTTGCGCGCCGACCGGTACAGGCGGATCTCGAGCTCGGTGATCCAGTGTTCCGAGCCTGCGCGCACGAGCGAACCTTCCGCGAGTTCCTTCGCGACGCAACTCTCCGGCAGCCAGCCGATGCCGTGCCCGGCCACGACCATGCCCTTCAGCGCTTCGGACATGTGCGTCTCGAAGCACCGATGCAGCGCATACGACTCGGACGCGTTCAGCAGCAGCATCTCCACGACGTTGCCGAGGAACGCGCCCGACGAATACGCGAGCAGCGGCAGCGGCGCGTCCGGCGTGCCCGGCAGTTCGAAGACCGGCTTGCCGCGCGCGTCGGGCGTCGACACCGGCAGGATCCGTTCGACGCCGAGCGTGACGAACGGGAAGTGGTTCGGATCGAGCACGATCGGCAGTTGCGGATGGTGATAGCCGAGCAGCAGGTCGCATTCACCTTCGACCAGCTGCTGCACGCCCTCGGGCACGTTCACCGCATTGACGCGCGCGGTCACGTGGCCGACTTCGCCGTTCAGTTGCTTGAGCCATTCGGGAAACAGCGTGAACACGAGCGTATGCGCGACCGCAAAACGCACGACCTGGTCGCTCGCCGCGAACTGGTCGTAGCCGTTCACGAGATTGCGTGCCGCATACATGCTGCGCAGGATGTCGGCGGCCAGCCCGCGGAACATCTGGCCGGCCGGCGTCAGCGCGACCGGATTGATGCTGCGGTCGACGAGCTTCGCATCCATCCACGTTTCGAGTGCGGCTATTCGTCTGCTGAATGCCGACTGCGTGAGATGCCGATGACGCGCGGCCCGGGAAAAGCTCTTGGTATCCGCGAGGCTCAGGAAATCTTCCAGCCACTTTGCTTCCATTTCGATCTTCGCTTTTTATAGTCGGGCGCCCACGGGGCGGCGGCGCCGTTTCGCTGCACGAACCTTCTAGCCTACCGTGCCTCGCGCATGCCCGGCCGATGTTTTTTTTCGATGGGTGTCAGTCGAAATATGCATGAGCGTTGTCGGCGGCATTACGGCTGCATACGTTTGAGGCGCCGGACCCGGCTAACCGGTTGGTTCATCGCGTCGAACGACGGTGCAGCCGCAGACGGTACTTCCCCAGGGCCGGCCGCGCCGGGTGCGTGGCTGGCCCGCCCTTCGCGAAACCCGTCGCGACGGGCGGGGCACGCGGGCAGGACGATGGCCGGCACGGGCCGCCGCATCGCGCAAGGGCCGCGCGACGCGCGCATTGGTGCAGTGCAGATTGCACACGCGTGACATGCGGGGAAACTATGTTCGACAGGCGCGGCGCCGGCCGCGCGATCGCGGCGCGCCGATGCGCCGGTTCGAGCCACCGTGCACCGTCGTGGTGCGGCGTGGCGCGCAGGCGTGCGCCGATGACGCGAAAAGGGGGAATCGACGGGGGGCAGGCAAGGCACGTTCCTTGCAAAGCAGTGATTACGCCGGTCCGGCATGCGCAATGCCGGGGAGAACGATGGAGAACAATTCGATGAAACCGTTCGATGAAATGTTGCAATCCGGCGAAATGGTCAGGGCGCCTTATGCGCGCCTGAAGCAGTGGCTCGACACGCAGAACCCCGCGAGCCTCGCCCAGAAAGCCCACGACGCGGAAGGCGTGTTCCGCAGGACGGGCATCACGTTCGCCGTGTACGGCGACGCCCAGGCCGCCGAGCGGCTGATTCCGTTCGATATCGTTCCGCGCATCATTTCGGGTGCCGAATGGAGCCGGCTGTCGCTCGGCATCGAGCAGCGCGTGATGGCGCTCAACGCGTTCCTCGACGACATCTACCACCGCCAGGAAATCGTGCGCGCGGGCATCGTGCCGAAGCACCTGATCGCGCACAACGAAGCATTCATCCCGGAAATGATCGATTTCCGGCCGCCTGGCAACGTTTACACGCACATCATCGGCGTCGACATCGTGCGCACCGGCGAGAACGCGTTCTACGTGCTCGAGGACAACGCGCGCACGCCGTCGGGCGTGTCGTACATGCTGGAAAACCGCGAGACGATGATGCAGCTCTTCCCGGAGCTGTTCCAGCAGGTCAAGGTGCGCCCGGTCGAGACCTATCCGCAGATGCTGCGCCAGTCGCTCGCGGCCGTATGCCCGCCGGGCGGCAACGCCGACAATCCGACCATCGCCGTGCTCACGCCCGGCATCCACAATTCCGCGTACTACGAACATTCGTTCCTCGCCGACCAGATGGGCGTGCACCTCGTCGAGGGCAGCGACCTGCAGGTGATCGACGGCCGCGTCGCGATGCGCACCACGGAAGGCTTCCGGCCGATCGACGTGCTGTATCGCCGCGTCGACGACGCATTCCTCGATCCGCTCACGTTCCGCCCCGATTCGGTGCTCGGCGTGGCCGGGATCATGGACGTCTATCGCGCCGGCAACATCACGATCGCGAACGCGCCCGGCACCGGCATCGCCGACGACAAGGCGATCTATTCGTACATGCCGGAGATCGTCGAGTTCTACACGGGCCGCAAGGCGCTGCTGGAGAACGTGCCGACCTGGCGCTGTGGCGAGGCCGACAGCCTCAAGTACGTGCTCGACCATCTCGACGAACTGGTCGTGAAGGAGGTGCACGGCTCGGGCGGCTACGGGATGCTGGTCGGCCCGTGCGCGTCGAAGGCCGAACTCGAAGCATTCGCGGCGAAGCTGCGCGCGCGGCCCGCGAACTACATCGCGCAACCCACGCTGGCGTTGTCCACGACGCCGATCCTGACCGAAGCGGGCCTTGCGCCGCGCCACGTCGACCTGCGGCCGTTCGTGCTGGTGTCGGACCGGATCCGCATCACGCCGGGCGGGCTCACGCGCGTCGCGCTGAAGGAAGGATCGCTCGTCGTCAACTCGAGCCAGGGCGGCGGCACCAAGGACACCTGGGTGCTGGCCGACTGAGCCGGGCACGACCGCGCGTGCCGCAGCCGGCACGCGAACCGAACGAAGACGGAGTGGACACGAGATGCTTCTGGGACGAACTGCGAGCGGTCTCTACTGGATGTACCGCTATATCGAGCGCGCGGAAAACATCGCGCGCATCGTCGATGCCGGGCTGCGAATGGCGCTCACGCGCACGTCCGACGCGCCGGCCGAATGGTCGTCGGTGCTGGTCAGCTCGGGCGCGGACGACGGCTATCGTCAGAAGTACGACGCCTATGCCGCCGATACCGTGACCGACTACCTGCTGCGCGACCGCGACAACCCGTCGAGCGTGCTGTCGTGCATCGAGGCCGCGCGCTCGAACGCACGGATGGTACGCACGGCGCTCACGCGCGAAGCGTGGGAGAGCGTGAACGGTGCATGGCTCGCGCTGTGCGGCGCGCTTGCGCAGCCGGTGCCGGAGAGCGCGCTGCCGGCCGTGCTCGACGAGGTGAAGCGCGAAACCGCGCTGATACTCGGCAGTTTCTACAGCACGATGCTGCGCAACGAGATCTTCGACTTCGCGCAGATCGGCGCATTCGTCGAGCGCGCGGACAACACCGCGCGCATCCTCGACGTGAAATACCACCTGCTGCTGCCGTCGGTGTCGCACGTCGGCACGATTCTCGACAACTACCAGTGGGAGACGATCCTGCGCTGCGTGGCCGCGCACCGGTCGTATCGCTGGGTGTACGACGTGCAGTACAAGCCGATGAACATCGCCGACTACCTGATCCTGAACGGCCGCATGCCGCGTTCGCTGCGCTATTGCTACGGGCGCGTCGTGTCGAGCCTGAACCTGCTCGCGAAGGATTACGGCGTGACACACCCGTGTCACGACACGGCCACGAAGATTCTGCAGATGCTGTCCGATACCACGGTCGAGCGAATCTTCAAGAGCGGCCTGCACGAGTTCCTGACCGATTTCATCGGCCGCAACAACAGCCTCGGGGCCGACATCGCCCAGGCCTACAACTTCGACTGAGACTTGCCATGCGACTCGCCATTCGACACATTTCGCGTTATCAGTTCGACGATCAAGCCACCCATGCGCTGCAACGGCTGCGGCTGCGCCCGCAATCGGGGCCCGGGCAGACGGTGCGCGCGTGGCAGGTCACGATCGACGGCGTCGAGCCGACGCTGTCGTATGCGGACGGGCTCGGCAACCAGATCGATCTCGTGCGTCACGAACGCGGCGCGAAGCACGAGATCGTCGTGGTCGCCGCCGGCGTCGTCGAAACACAGGATCGCGCGGGCATCGTCGGCAATCCGGAGGGTTATGCGCCGCCCTGGATCTTCGAGCGCGAAACCGCGCTCACGAAAGCGGGCGAACTCGTGCGCGAGCTCACGCAGGCGCTGCCGATCGAGCCGCGCAGCCTCGATGCGCTGCACTGGCTGATGACGGAAGTGCACGGCCGCATCGCATATGCGCCGAACCTGGCGGCGGATGCGCCCGTCGATGCCGAAACCGCGTTGCAAAACGGCGAGGGGACGAGCCGCGACCATGCGCATGCGTTCATCGCGGCCGCGCGTGCGCTGAAGGTGCCCGCGCGCTATATCTCCGGCTACGTGCTCGCCGACAGCGCGATGCAGCGGATCGCCGACGCGAAGCAGAGCGCCGGCGGCGAAGACGCGGAGGAAGCGCTCGCGCTGCAGAGCGGCGACGGCATGCAGCAGGTGCTCGGCGCGTCGCATGCCGCGCAGTCGCAGGGTGCGCCGCACGCGGCGCTCGCCGCGCAGCCGCAGGGCGTTGCGCTGATGCAGCAGCCCGCCGGCCATGCATGGGCCGAGGCCTATGTCGAAGGGCTCGGCTGGGTCGGCTTCGATCCGTTCATGAACCGCTGCCCGGACGAGCGTTACGTGCGCATCGCCGTCGGTCTCGACTCTCGCGATGCGCAGCCGGTGACGGGGCTCGGCGCGCGCGCCACCGGCGTCGAGATCAGCGTCGTGCAGTCGCCGGAACTGGTCTGACACGCACCTTCGCCGAACCCGTCGTGCCGTGCCGCCGCAGCAGCGGCGACGCGGCGCGCGCGGGCGGCCCAACCCGAACCGAGCGGCTTCCCCATGCCTATCCACGTCGCGCTGCATCACACCACCCGCTACCGCTACGACCGGCCCGTGAACCTCGGTCCGCAGGTCGTGCGGCTGCGGCCCGCGCCGCACTGCCGGACGCCGATCGTCGCATATTCGATGACGGTCGACCCGGCGCAGCACTTCATCAACTGGCAGCAGGATCCGTTCTCGAACTATCTCGCGCGGCTCGTGTTTCCGGAGCGCACCGAGCACTTCGAGATCACGATCGATCTGGTCGCCGAGATGTCGGTGTACAACCCGTTCGACTTCTTTCTCGAAGCGAGCGCGGAGCAATACCCGTTCAGCTATGACGACGCGCTGAAGACCGAACTCGCGCCGTATCTCGCATGCGATCCGCAAACGAGTGCGGCACCGCTGTTCCGTGCATACGTCGACGGCGTCGACCGCACGCCGGCCGGCACCGTGAACTTCCTCGTCGCGCTGAACCAGCAGCTGCAGCGCGACATCGGTTATCTCGTGCGGATGGAACCGGGCGTGCAGACGCCCGAAGAAACGCTCGAACTCGCGTCCGGATCGTGCCGCGACAGCGCATGGCTCCTCGTGCAGCTGTGCCGGCATCTCGGCATCGCCGCACGCTTCGTGTCCGGCTACCTGATCCAGCTCACGCCCGACGTGAAGGCGCTCGATGGCCCGAGCGGCACGTCGGTCGACTTCACCGACCTGCACGCGTGGTGCGAGGTCTACCTGCCGGGCGCGGGCTGGATCGGCTTCGACCCGACGTCGGGCCTGCTCGCCGGGGAAGGCCATATCCCGCTCGCGTGCACGCCGCAGCCGACCAGCGCGGCGCCGGTCGAAGGGCTGATCGACGAATGCGAAGTGTCGTTCGAGCACGCGATGACGGTGACGCGCGTGTACGAATCGCCGCGCGTGACGAAGCCGTATACGGAGCAGCAATGGGACGCGGTCCGCACGCTCGGCGCGCAGGTCGACGGCGCGCTGACGGCCGGCGACGTGCGGCTGACGCAAGGCGGCGAGCCGACCTTCGTGTCGATCGAGGATCGCGACGGCGCCGAATGGAACACCGATGCGCTCGGCCCGACCAAGCGCGGTTATGCGACCGAACTCGTGCAGCGGCTGCGCGCCGAGTACGGCGCAGGCGGCTTCCTGCATTTCGGGCAGGGCAAGTGGTATCCGGGCGAGCAGCTGCCGCGCTGGGCGCTGTCGATCTTCTGGCGCGCCGACGGGCAGCCCGTGTGGCACGATCCGTCGTTGTTCGCCGACGAGCGCGAGCCGTCCGCCTGCACGACCGGCGACGCGAAGCGTTTCATCGACGCGCTGGCCGCGCGGCTCGGGCTGACCGACGAATTCGTGCGGCCCGGTTACGAGGACGTGTGGTACTACCTGTGGCGCGAACGCCGGTTGCCGGTCAACGTCGACCCGTTCGATTCGCGTCTGGACGACGAGCTCGAACGCGCGCGGCTGCGCAAGGTGTTCGAGCAGCAGCTCGACAGCGTGGTCGGCTACGTGCTGCCGATCAAGCGCACGGAGGAGGCGAGCCTCGACGGTCCGCGCTGGCAGACGGGGCCGTGGTTCTTCCGCGACGAGCGCATGTATCTCGTGCCCGGCGATTCGCCGATGGGCTATCGGTTGCCGCTCGATTCGCTGCCGTGGGTCGGCAGCGCCGACTATCCGTACCTGGTCGAACGCGATCCGTTCGCGCCGCGCGATGCGCTGCCGGACGCGGCGGCATTGCGTGCGCGACACGCGGGCGCCGCCGATGCGCCGCGCTATCTGGCCGGCGTGCATCGTGAAGCAGCCGCGCAGACCGTCATGCAGTGGCGCAACGACGGCACGGGTACGAGCGCTGGGGCCGCGGCGCGCGATGCGCAGGACGCACATCGTCGCCCCGAGCGCTTCGAATCGGCCGCATGGATCACGCGCACCGCGCTGTGCGCCGAAGTGCGCAACGGCATCCTGTATCTCTTCATGCCGCCGCTGGCCGCGCTCGAGGATTATCTCGACCTGCTCGCGGCGATCGAGCTGACCGCGCACGCGCTCGACGTGAAGCTCGTGCTCGAAGGCTATCCGCCGCCGCGCGATGCGCGGCTCAAGCTGCTGCAGGTCACGCCCGACCCCGGCGTGATCGAGGTGAACATTCATCCGGCCAGAAGCTTCGGCGAACTCGTCGATCAGACCGAATTCCTCTACGACGCCGCGTGGCAGTCGCGACTGTCGAGCGAGAAGTTCATGGTCGACGGCCGGCACGTCGGCACCGGCGGCGGCAACCACTTCGTGCTCGGCGGCGCGACGCCGGCCGACAGTCCGTTCCTGCGCCGTCCGGACCTGCTCGCGAGCCTGATCGCGTACTGGCACAACCATCCGTCGCTGTCGTACCTGTTCTCCGGGCTCTTCATCGGCCCGACGAGCCAGGCGCCGCGCGTCGACGAGGCGCGCAACGACCAGCTCTACGAACTCGACATCGCGTTCGCCGAGATCCAGCGCAACAAGCTGCTGTACGGGCAGGACATGCCGCCGTGGCTCGTCGACCGCGTGCTGCGCAACCTGCTGATCGACGTGACCGGCAACACGCACCGCAGCGAATTCTGCATCGACAAGCTGTATTCGCCCGATTCGCCGACCGGGCGGCTCGGCCTGCTCGAACTGCGCGCGTTCGAGATGCCGCCGCATGCGCGAATGAGCATCGTGCAGCAACTGCTGCTGCGTGCGCTGGTCGCGCGCTTCTGGGCCGCGCCGTACACGACGCCGCTCACGCGCTGGGGCACCGCGCTGCACGACCGCTTCATGCTGCCGGCGTTCCTCAAGATGGATTTCGACGACGTGCTCGCGGAGCTGTGCGACGCCGGTTTCGCGTTCGATTCCGCGTGGTTCGCGCCGCACTTCGAATTCCGCTTCCCGCTGTTCGGCCAGATCGCGGTGAACGGGATGCAACTGTCGCTGCGCGGCGCGCTGGAGCCATGGCACGTGATGGGCGAGGAGGGGGCGCCCGGCGGCACCGTGCGCTACGTCGATTCGTCGGTCGAGCGGCTCGAGGTGCGCGTGACGGGGCTGAACGACAACCGGCACGTCGTGACCGTCAACGGCCGCGCGCTGCCGCTGCAGCCGACCGGCACCGTCGGCGAGTATGTCGCGGGCGTGCGTTACAAGGCGTGGGCGCCGCCGTCGGCGCTGCATCCGACCATCGGCGTGCATGCGCCGCTCACGTTCGACATCGTCGATACGTGGCTGCAGCGCTCGCTCGGCGGCTGCCGGTATCACGTCGCGCATCCGGGCGGGCGCAACTACGCGACGTTTCCCGTCAATGCCTACGAGGCCGAAAGCCGCCGGCTCGCGCGCTTCGTCGCGATGGGACACACGCCGGGGCGGATGACGGTCGAGGCCGCCGCGCCGAGCCGCGAATTCCCGTTCACGCTCGATCTGCGACGGCCCTGATCTCCGGATGAAAGGACGGATGCCGATGCGCGATTCGCGCCTTCCCGGCCCGCCGGCCGATGGCGGCCCCGACGGAGTGCTAGGATGCGGGCAGATTGCACCCGCTCGCCGCGCCTGCCGCGCTCGATTGCCGATGCGGCGGCGCGCGGGCGCCGCCGCATCCTGACGACGGAACGACACCCGTGCCGCCCATTCACCCCGACGATCTCGCCGCCGCCGACGCGATGCCCACGCTCTTCGATACCGGCGCGCAGCCGGACGCCGCGGAACTGGCCGCCGCGCTCGCGGCGCCTGCCGCCGCAGGCCGCTACGACGAACTGCGCGGCAGTGCCGCCGGCCTCAACGCGCCGCCGCTCGCACCGGCGTGGCGCAGCTTTTTCACGTCGATCGGCAGCGACGGCGTGGCCGACCTCGATCGCCGCGCCGAAGCGTTGCAGCGGCGCATGCGCGAGAACGGCCTGTTCTATCAACTGCACGAACAACGCGCGGGCGACGGCGCGGCCGGGCCGTGGTCGCTCGACCTGCTGCCGCTGATCGTCACGCCCGAGGACTGGGTTGCGATCGAGCGTGGCGTGCTGCAGCGCGTGCGGCTGCTGAACGCGACGATGGCCGACCTGTACGGGCCGCAGACGATCCTGCAGCGCGGGCTGCTGCCGCCCGCGCTCGTGACCGGGCATCCCGGCTACCTGCGCGCGATGCGCGGCGCACGCGTGCCGGGCGATACGTGGCTGCACGTCGTCGCGTTCGATCTCGCGCGCGGGCCCGACGGACAATGGCGGATCGTCGCGCAGCACACGCAGGGGCCAGCCGGCCTCGGCTATCTGCTCGAAAACCGGCTGATCGTGTCGCGGCTCTTTCCGCGCGGATTCCGCGGGCTGCGCGTGCAGCGGCTCGCGTCCGCGTACCGTTCGCTGCTGCAGAGCATGCAGGCGCTGAGTCCGGCCGCCCGGAAATCGCGGATCGTGCTGCTGACGCCGGGGCCGCACAGCGCGACCTATTTCGAGCATGCGTATCTCGCGCGCTACCTTGGCCTCACGCTGGTCGAGGGTGGCGACCTGACCGCGCGCGACAACCGCGTCTTCCTGAAGACATTGCGCGGGCTCGAACCCGTGCACGGGATCCTGCGCCGCGTCGACGATGCATGGCTCGATCCGCTCGAGCTGCGGCCCGATTCGCTGCTCGGCGTGCCGGGGCTGCTGCAGGCCGTGCGCGCCGGCAACGTGCTGCTCGCGAACGCGCCGGGCTCGGGCTTTCTCGAATCGCCGGGCGTGCTCGGTTTCATGCCGCGCCTGGCGGAAGGGCTGCTCGGCGAAACGCTGACGCTGCCTGCCGTGCATTCGTGGTGGTGCGGCGAGGCAGCCGCGTGCGAAGACGCACTGCCGCAACTCGCGCGCGGCATCGTGAAGCCGTCGTATCCGCCCGATGCGCAGGCGGGTGGCGCGTTCGATCCAGTGATCGGCGCGCGGCTCACGCAGGCGCAACTGGCCGAGTGGCGCGCGCGGATTCTGGCGCGGCCCGAGCATTACACGGTGCAGGCCGATCTGCCGCTGTCGCAGGCGCCCACCTGGCCGGGGCACGACGCGCACGACGGCAATGGCGGCGCGCGCATCGTGCCGAAGCCGCTGCTGCTGCGCGTGTTCGCGCTCGCCGACGGCGCGCAGCGCTGGCGTCTCCTGCCGGGCGGACTGTCGCGGGTCGGCACGCGCGACACGCTGTTCAATGCGCCGATGCCGCGCGGCGGCAGCACGGTCGATACGTGGGTGATGACCGAAGGCATCGTCGATTCGACGACGCTGCTGCAGACGCATCTCGGCCCCGACGATCTCGTCGGGCGTCCGCGCGCGATCGCGAGCCGCGCGGCCGAGAACCTGTTCTGGCTCGGCCGCTACACCGAGCGCGCGACCAACCTGATGCGTCTCGCACGTGCCGCGCTCGAACGGCTGCGCGGCGAGGACGACGTCGACAGCCCCGCCCATCTGGAGCTGATCGACACGCTGTGCCGCGACACCGGCCTGATCGCTTCCGACGCGCCGAACGCCGTCGATGCGCCGCGCGCGTTCCAGCACGCGCTGGCGACGTCGCTGACACGCGGCGCGGATCGCACGTCCGGCATCGCATCCTGCCTGTTCGGGATGCGCGGCGCGGCCGCCGCGATTCGCGAGCGGCTGTCGAGCGATCAGTGGCGGCTGATCGACGACGCGACGCAACTCTTTGCCGACAGCGCCGATCACCCGGAAGCCGAGGAGCAGATCGGCAACGAGGCGCTGCAACTGCTGGAACGCCTCGGGCTGCTGCTCGGCGCGATTACCGGCGCGCAGACCGACAACATGACGCGCGACGACGGCTGGCGGCTGCTGTCGATCGGCCGGCAGATCGACCGGCTGGACTTCCTGTGCAGCGTGCTGAAGTTCGCGTTCGAAGAGGGCGCCGTGCACCGGCAGGACGGCTTCGAGCTCGTGCTGGAGCTGTTCGACAGCACGATCACGTTCCGCTCGCGTTTCCAGCGCGGCTTCGACGTCGCGCCGCTGTTGTCGCTCGCGGTGCTCGACACCGACAACCCGCGCTCGCTCGGCTGGGTCGTGCAGGCGCTGCGCGGCCGGCTGACGAAGGTCGAGCACAGCGAAGGCTATGCGCTGTCCGAGCTGGCCGAGACGATTCCCGACGTGCCCGCGTGGTCGCTGCACGAACTGTGCGAAACCGGCGACGACGGCCGGCACGACAAGCTGCTCGAAGCGCTCGATACGACGGTGAAGGCCGTGTGGGATCTGTCGAACCGGATCGGCGAACGTTATTTCAGTCACGTACGCGAGGCGGGCAGGACGCTATGGTGACGCCGAAACACACGGCGAAGATGCCGCCCGCATCCGGTTCCGGCAACGCCACGGCTGCGACGCCGGCGACACGCACCGTGCCGAAAACACCGGCGGCGCCTACCATGCCGGCCACGCCGGCTGCCGTCGCACCCGGCCGCTTGCTGCGCGTGACGCACGACACCGAATACCGTTACGCCGCGCGCGTCGAGTCCGCGCAGCATCAGGCGCGGCTGCAGCCGCTCGCGACGCTGCGCCAGCAGGTGCTGTCGTTCGCGCTGGAGATCGAACCGGTGCCCGAAGCGGTCGGCACCGAGATCGATGCATTCGGCAACGCACGCGCGTCGTTCGCGCTGAACCAGCCGCACGACACGCTGTTCGTACGCAGCCGCAGTATCGTACGCGTGACGCCCCCCGTATGGTCGCAAGGCGCGCGCGGTGCGCCGCCGCCCGCGATCGCGAACCCCGATGCCGAGTGTGCGACGGCCTGGGAAGCCGTGCGCGAGCGCCTGCGGTTTCGTGCGGGGCAACCGTACGATGCCGCGAGCGAATTCGTGTTCGCGTCGCCGCATGTGGCGTGCGATCCCGAGCTGGCCGCATATGCGGCCGAGAGCTTCACGCCGCAGCGGCCGCTCGTGCAGGCGGCATGGGATCTGATGCGGCGGATTCACGCCGATTTCGCATACACGCCGAACAGCACCGACATCACGACGACCGCGCTCGATGCGCTCCGCTTGCGCAAGGGCGTGTGCCAGGATTTCGCGCACGTGATGATCGGCGCGCTGCGCTCGCTCGGGCTTGCCGCGCGTTATGTGAGCGGCTATCTGCTGACGCAGCCGCCGCCCGGGCAGCCGCGATTGATCGGCGCGGATGCGTCGCACGCGTGGGTCGACGTGTACGACCCTGCGTGGCCGGAGGATGGCGGCTGGCTGCAGCTCGATCCGACCAACGACCGTGCACCGGGCGACGACTACGTGATGCTGTCGATCGGCCGCGACTATGCGGACGTGACGCCGCTGCGCGGCGTAATTCGCGGCGGCGGCGCGGACCAGGAGCTGAAGGTCGGCGTGACGGTCGAGCCGCTCGACGAGGAAGCGCCTAATACGGCGTGATCGGCCGGCAGCGGTGCTGTTTCGGCGTTTAAGTCTTCGTTAATACTGCACGCCTAGCATGGTCATGCCGGCGAACGGATCGGACCCCGATCCGGCGCCGGCGGCACGCGCGGGTGCGTCGACGTCACGGCGCCGCGCCGTCGCGCGTCGCCATATCCTTGCAACGGCGGCGGACATGATCAAGCACTTCGATTACACGCTCGGCAACGAGACGATTGAGCTTTGCGCGAGCTTCGGCGCGGGCCCGGCGTTCCGCCGCGTGCTCGTGAGCCGCGCGGATTCGATGGAGACGCTGGTGGTGCTCGACGCGCGTGGCTTGTCGGGCCTGCTGAAGGTGGCGACCGAAGAGCCGGAAGGATTGCTCGACGATGCGATCCGCAAGGTCGGGGACGAACAACTCGTCGAGCGCGCGATCAACGGCATGACGATCGTCGAAGCCGCGCTCTGACCGGGCGGCGCGTGCAGGCCGGCAGGGCCGGCCGCGGCGCGCCGCGTGGTGTCGTGTTGCGGCTTATGCGGCGAACCGGTCCGTCGCAGCGAGCAGCGCTTTCAGGATGCCTGGTTCGTTGTACGCGTGCCCGGCATCCGCGACGATTTCGAACGTCGCGTCGGGCCACGCCTTGGCGAGATCCCACGCGGTGCGCGCGGGCGTTGCGACGTCGTAGCGGCCCTGTACGATCACGCCCGGAATGCCGGAGAGGCGATGCGCGTCGCGCAGCAACTGGCCTTCGTCGACGAACCCGCGATTCACGAAGTAGTGGTTTTCGATCCGCGCGAACGCGAGCGCGTAGTGGCCGTCCGCGAAGTGCGCGGCCAGCGCCGGATCGGGCAGCAGCGTGATCGTGCGGCCTTCCCAGATGCTCCATGCGCGCGCGGCTTCGAGCTTCGCGGCTTCGTCGTCGCCCGTCAGCCGGCGGTGATAGGCGGCCATCAGGTCGCCGCGCTCGGCTTCCGGAATCGGCGCGAGGAAGGCTTCCCACAGGTCGGGGAACAGCCACGACGCGCCTTCCTGGTAGTACCACAGCAATTCCGCGCGACGCATCGTGAAGATGCCGCGCACGATGAGCGCGCTCACGCGTTGCGGATGCGTTTCCGCGTAGGCGAGGGCGAGCGCGCTGCCCCACGAGCCGCCGAACACGAGCCACTGCTCCGTGCCGATCATCTCGCGCAGGCGTTCGATGTCGGCCACCAGGTCCCAGGTCGTGTTGTTGTCCAGACTCGCATGCGGCGTCGAGCGTCCGCAGCCGCGCTGATCGAACAGCAGGATGTCGTAGCGCTCGGGATCGAACAGGCGGCGATGGTCGGGGCTGCAGCCCGCGCCCGGGCCGCCATGCAGGAACACCGCGGGCTTGCCGGCCGGGTTGCCGCAGCGCTCCCAGTAGATGCGATGGCCGTCGCCGGTGTCGAGGTGGCCGTGGGCGTAGGGTTCGATCGGTGGGTACACAGGCAGGCTCCGGTTCAGGGTCGACACGAGGGCGGATGCAGGGCCGGTGTGCGGGCGCGATACGCGCCATTCGCGCCATACGGAAAGCGCATGATGCGGCACCGCAAAATTCGTTGTGCGGGCATCGGACCGGCCGCCGCCGGACAAGGCTTGTCATTATGCCCATTCATTCCGGCCGCTGCGCGCCGATCGGCACCCGTTTTGCTGGCCGGTATTCCGCGCCGCCGTCGCTCCGGCATTTTTTCGGCAATTTCATTTCGATATTTTTCAGACAGAATCCCGGCGGCGTATCGGCGCCGCCCGTCGCGGGCGCCGGCCTTCACATCGTCCCTCCACCGTGCCAACGGAAGCCCGCCGATGAACCATCGCGTCACGCAGTTGACCGGATTGCGCGCCGTCGCGGTGACGATGGTCGTCGTCGGCCATGCCGAGCACGTGCTGCCGGGCGGCTATACCGGCTGGTATGCGCCGCTGCGGCTGGTCGCCGACGGCCGGCTCGGCGTGCTGATCTTCTTCGTGCTCAGCGGCTTCCTGATCACCAGCGTGCTGCGCGCGGAGTTCGCGCGCACCGGCGGGATCGCGTTGACGCCGTTCTACGTGCGTCGCGCGCTGCGCATCTGGCCGGCCTGCTACGTGTATCTCGCGACCGTCGGTGTCCTCGCGATCGTCGGCTGGCTCGACGTCGACCGCCGTCAGTGGCTGTATGCGGCGCTGCATCTGTGGAATTACTCGGCGTGGTTCGGGCTGACCGGCGACAACGCGCTGCATCCGGACGGCGCGTGGTATCTCGGTCATTTCTGGTCGCTCGCGCTCGAGGAGCAGTTTTACTGGTTCTGGCCGCTGCTGTTCCTGTACGGCGCGCGTCGCCGCGGCACGCGCTGGCTGGCCGCGCTGATCCTGATCGTGCCGCTGGTGCGTGCGCTCACGTATTTCGTCGCGCCGGCGCTGCGCGGGCAGCTCGGGATGATGCTGCACACCGGCGTCGATCCGATCCTGATCGGCTGCTACGCGGCGCTCAATCGCGAACGGCTCGAAGCGTGGATCCGTTCATGGCGAGGCGAGACGTACATCGTGACGGCGCTCGTCGCCATCGTGCTGTTCGGGATGCCGCTTGCCGAGCATCGGCTCGGCGGTTTCTGGAATGCGACCTACGGCGTGACGCTCGAAGCCGCGCTGATCGCGGTCGTGATCGTCGTGCTGAATTTCCGCGGCGAGTTCTGGTGCGCGCGGTGGTTGCGGGCCGCACCGGTCGTGTTCGTCGGCACGATCTCGTTCAGCCTCTATCTGTGGCAGCAGCCGTTCGCGAATCCGGATCTGCCGGTCGCGCATGCCTTTCCGCTCGGGATCGTGTGGGCGTTGCTGGCCGCGAGCGCCAGTTACTTCGTCGTCGAGAAGCCGTTCCTGCGGCTGAAGGATCGCTTTGCCGCGCGCGAGGCGCGACGCGTGAACGACGACGCACGGCGGATGCCGGCGTCGGGCGACGCGATCGGGCCGAAGGCGGTGGAGTAGGCGGGCAGGGGGCCCGCCGCAGTTTTACTTGAAGCGCTTCATCGCGACAGGCGAATACCAGAAGTTTCGGAACATGTCGATTCCGTACGTCTTGCCGTCGTAATGGACGATCGTTCGCGCGGTGCGCTTGCCCGTATCGGCGTAATCGCCGTCCTTGCGTTGCGTCTTCGTGATGTGGGCGGTGATCGACAGGTCCGCGAAGCCGTGGCTCGAAGTCTTCTCGACGGCAATCGTCATGCGTGCCTCTTCGCTGCTCGCGTCGCCGACACCCGGGCCGCAGGCTTCACCTTCGACGGCGACCCATCCATAGCGGTTGGTGCCGAACACCGGACGGATGCGGTTGCCTTCGCGCACCCACAGCGTCAGCTCCTCGCTGGCATCGGCATCGGGGCAGCTCGGCCCGCGGGCGCTGCTCGTGAACACGACGCCGAACGCACGCACGTCGGGCGACAGCCGGTAGGGTGCCGTATCGATCTGATAGCTGTGCTCGCCGATCTCCGTCGCGGCATCTTCCTCGACCACCGACCGTTCGGCCGCCACGACCTTGCCACCCTCGACGAGCGCGACGACCTGCAGCTTGTTGCTGTCGTCCGGGTTCTTGCTCTTCGGAAGCGAGTCGAATGCGGCGGCCACGATCGTTGTTTCCGGCGCGTTCGGCATGGCCTTGCACGCCGACGCGACGACGAGCCGGTCCGTGTCGCGCGCGGCGAGGCGTGCGTTCGTGATGCCGGCCCAGCGGGCGACGGCGACGAGGGTGGCGTCGTCGCAGGGCTGGTTGTCGGCGGCGTGAACGGCCGGGGCGGCGGCGAGCGCCAGTAGCGGGGCGAAACGCAGGATTCTCATGGTCACGTTGGAAGAGGGTTTCACTGAGTTTTGCGGGTGTCGGTTACCGGTCCGAAGTGGACTGTCGAATTACCGGAAAGCGGTCATTCCAAACCTCGACTTTCGGCGCGCAGGTTTCCGGAATTTTTCCGGTGAAGCATTCGAACGCCGCCAGACAGATACTGCTTCACTTCTTGAGCTTTATCTGCTCACGGCATTTCGTCAAGAAAACACCCCAGAAGCTGGATTGGCGGCTAGCAAAAATCCATAACACGCTCTGTGCATTGGATTGGTGAACGAGAAATACGGTATTCTCCGAATCGCGCAAAACCAGCTCGAGCGCATGCACTTTGTTGTGGGCATCGTCAAGCGTTCAGCTTGGCGACTCGAATAATCCGCTAGGGGTAAAACAATTATGCTGTTGAGTCGAATCGCCATCTATGGCCTCGCCGCGTCCATTCTTGCTGGATGCGCGGTAGGCCGCACAACTGTCGACGTCTCCGCGCCTCAAGGCACAAACCCTGCGACGGGGAAGTACGTGCGCATTGACTCTGTCCAGGACAAACGCACTTTTACCGTCAAGCCTCCCAGCGCCGACATGGCGTCACTGGATTCTGATGAAGATTCTAGCGATGCATCGAAAGCTCGCGCGATCGGTCGGAAGAGAAACAGTTATGGCAAGGCACTCGGCGATGTGGTGCTTCCTGAAGGCAAGACGGTTTCCGGCCTCGTTGAAAGCGCATTGACTACGGGCTTTCAGGAGGCAGGTTACATTGTCGTAAAGCAAGGAGACCCCAACTTTGCCGCCGCCGCTCCGGTAACTGCGCAAGTAATCGAATTCTGGGCATGGTTCCAGCCCGGCTTCTGGTCCGTCACAACCAATCAGAAATCAGAATTGCAATTGTCAGGCGACGTCGGCGCACTTCATGGTGCTCAGGCCGTGAAGACTCACGTTAGCGATTCGAAGCAGGTCGTAGTTTCCAGCGACTGGCAAGAGATCGTGGAAAAAGGCTTGTCGGCGATTACCCAGCGGACAAAGGACCTGGTAAGCGGGAAGTAGCTCCCTCCAAGAGCGAACCATGTCGCTCGTCGTGAAGATGACTGAAGCGTCTGGCTCGCCGGTCCAGAACCGCAATCGGTATTTCGATATCAGATCGACGACGTCGAGCGGGATCCGACGTCGCTCGCAAAAACGTGAAGACGATAATGCTCCCAGCCAAACAACGAGACGCACAGCCACGAAAGCTCTTTTCGCATAATGATCTACGGCGCCACGGCGAATGCCCCAAAGTGGCCGAACCCGGACAAATGTGCCAGTTTCCCGAAAACGAGAGTTGAACAAAAAAGGCCCGTGAGGGCCTTTTTTGTTCAACGGTGCAGGCAAGAACCTACCGCGTCAACGCCGCAAACCCGTCCAGCAACCGCTCGACATCGGCCGCCGCAATCGCACCCATCGTCGAGATCCGGAACAGTTCCTTCGACAGCCCGCCTTGCCCCGCATAGATCACGAAGCCGCGCGCCTTCAGCCCGTCGTGCAGCGTTTCGTACGTAACGCCTTGCGGCAACCGATACGCGCGCAGCACGACCGACGAAGCCCCTTCCGGCAACACGAGCGGCATCCCGCGCGCGGCAAGTCCGGCCTGCGCCTGATCGGCCAGCGCCTTGTAGTGCGCATGCCGCGCCCGCCAGCCACCGGCTTCATCAAACTCGCGCAGCGCCTCGACGAGCGCGTAATACGCATGCACGGACGGCGTAAACGGCGTATTCCGCTGATCCTGCAGCTTCGCGAGACGACCAAGGTCAAGATAGTAAGTACGGCTCGCGGCCTTCGCGAGCGCGCTACGGCGCACGATCACGAACGCCGCGCCCGGCACGCCGTGCAGGCACTTGTTCGCGGTCGCGGCAACCGCGTCGATCACGCCGCCGGCGAAGTCGATTGCTTCGGCGCCAAAGCTGCTGACGCCATCGACGAGCATCTTCACGCCACGCGTACGGCACACCTCGGCAATCGCACCGAGATCGTTCAACCGTCCCGTCGTCGTTTCGTGATGAATCACCGCGACGTGCGAATAGCCGCCCGCGTCGAGCCGCGCGGCGATCTGCGCGAGATCGGGTGCCTGCATCCATTCGTGCTTCAGCACGTCGTGCGCGATGCCGTATTGCGTCGCGATCTGCGTGATGCGCTCGCCGTACACGCCGTTCTCGATCACGAGCAGCTTGCCGTCCTGCGGCACGAGCGCCGCGACCATGCTTTCGACGGCGGCGGTGCCCGAGCCCGTCATCAGCACGGCGGCCCATTCGGCCGGATCGAGTTCGTAAGCGGCGACGAGGCGCGCACGCGCTTCATCCTGCAGATCGAAGAATTCGCTTTCGCGATGACACAGGTCGGGTTGCAGCAGGCTGCGGCGCACGCGTTCGGTCAGCGTTACCGGGCCGGGGTTCAGCAGCAGCATCAATGCGCTCCTTCGGCGTGGGCTTGCGCCTGTGCGGCGCCGATATGCCGCATCAGGCGGGTCTTCACTTCGACCGGCGTCACGGTCGGGCGGGGCAGGCCGTCGGGCACGCCGGTGCGAATCGCGAGTCGCACGAAGCGCGTGCCGTCGTTCGGGTTCGATGCGTCGAGCGCGGCATCGAGCACGTCGAGCGTGTCGCCTTCGACGGCCGACGCATAGCCGCATGCGGCCGCGACGCCCGCGAACGACACATGCCGCGACACCGTCGCCTGGCCGCCCGTCGATTCGTGCGCGCCGTTGTCGAGCAGCACGTGCGTGAGGTTGGACGGCCCGTAGGTGCCGAGGGTCGCGAACACGCCCATGCGCATCAGCGCGGCGCCGTCGCCGTCGACGGCCACCACGCGCAGGTCGGGGCGCGCGAGCGCGAGACCGAGCGCGAGCGGCGTCACGCAGCCCATCGAGCCGACCATGTACAACTGGTTCGGGCGATCGTCGATCGCATAGAGTTCGCGGCCGCAGAAACCGGTTGACGCGAGCACGACGGTCGAATCGACCGGCGTGTGCGCGATCACGCGTTGCAGTGCGTCCTGGCGGGTCGGCCAGACGGCAGGCGATTCCGCGCGGGCCGCCGACTGCGCGGCGACATGCGCACGCGGCGCGGCTGCCGGGTTTGCCTTCAGCTCATACGGCGCGACACTGCCTTTCTGCATCACGAGCGCGTACGGGCGGCCCGTTTCGTCCATGTGCGCGATCGCGCGGTCGAGCGCCGGGCCGACCTGTTCGGGGTCGGTCGGGAACGTCTCCCACGGGATCTCCATCGTGTCGAGCATCGCCGGCGTGATCGGGCCCATCAGCGCGTGCTGCGGCTCGTCGGACACACCGGGCTGGCCGCGCCACGTGACGATCAGCAACTGCGGCAGCCGGAACGTCCACGTCAGCGACGTGAGCGGGCTCACCGCGTTGCCGAGGCCGGAGTTCTGCATCATCGCGATCCCGCGCTTGCCGCCGAGCGTGGCGCCCGCGATCAGCGCGACCGCGTCGCCTTCGTTCGCGGCCGACAGATAGTGCAGCGTCGGGTCTTGCAGCACGTAATTGATGAACGGCGTCAGGTACGAGCAGGGCACGCCCGCGTACCAGTCGAAACCGCGCTCGCGCGCGGCCTCGACGAACTGGGCCGCTTCGATCATTGCGCGCTCCCGTTGCCGAGCGGCGTCTGGCCGTGCGCGAAGTCGCCCGCGCGGCGGAAGTCTTCCAGATCGTTGACGCCGCGCCAGTGGCCGTGCACGTACTGCACCTCGATCTTCTCGCCGGCGGCGATCAGTTCGTTGAGGAGCGTGGGGATGTCGAGCGTGTCGAAATCGGGGCGCGCCTGCAGCGTCGCGAGCATCGCCTTCAGGCGCTCGACGCCGGCGCCGCGCACGTTCAGCAGGCCGATCCAGCGGCCGTGCGGCGTGCCCGCGGCGACGTCGCTCGACACGCGTTGCAGGTAGGTTTTCTGGCCGAACAGGCCGCGGTCGTCCGCCGCCGAGCAGAGCGCGAAGTCGCGCACGCTCTGGTTGGTCGGCTCGGTGAGCGACGAATCGACGACGACGCTGAACTCGGCCTCGCTCTCCGCGAGGTCGCGCACGATGTAGCTGCGGAACAGCAGGTCGCCGTACGAGATCACGGTGTCGCCGGTCAGGCGTTCGGCCGCGCACGCGAGCGACGCGAGTTCGCCCGTCTGCGCGTGGCGCTCGTTGACGACGAGCTTGATACCCGACGTGTCGATCGCGTCGGCACGATAGCCGCCGACCACGGTGATGTCGTTCACGCCGTGCGTCTTGAAGCCGTCGACGAGCCAGCGCAGCAGCGGCTTGCCGGCGACCGGCAGCATGACCTTGGGTTTATCTTCGGTCACGGCTTCGAGGCCCTTGCCGCGGCTCGCGGCGAGCACGATCGCCGCGTTCGACGCGCGCGACGACGACGACAGGTAGATGCGCTCGGCCGCCGAGTATTCGTCGGCGTCCTGCAGGCGGAAGATCTCGTTGACCGATGCGACGCGGTCTTCGACGTTGATCAGCGTCTGGTTCTCATGGATCTCGCGTGCGACGGACTGCATCGCCGATGCCGACGCGCGGATCAGGTGGTTCGCCCAGATCACGGTGCTGATGCCGGCCTGGCGGAACACGTCGGTCGGCGTGCTGTAGTACTTGGTCGGCACGATCACGAGCGGCGCCTTGCCGCTCCATTCGCGCGCGAACTGCAGGATCTCGTCCGGGCGCGACAGCTTGCTGTGGATCAGGATCGCGTCGGCGCCGGCTTCCGCGTACGCATTCGCGCGGCGCAGCGCCTCGTCCATCCCCCAGCCCGCGATCAGTGCCTCGACACGCGCGACGATCGAGAAGTCGGGATCGCTCTGCGAGTCCTTGCCGGCCTTGATCTTGCCGCAGAATTCGTCGATTTCCGCGAGCGGCTGGCGCTCGCCGCCGATGAAGCTGTTCGTTTTCGGGAACTGCTTGTCCTCGATGCACACGCCGGCGATGCCGCGCTGCTCGAGCTTCTTCACGAGGCGGCGCACGTTGTTGAAGTTGCCGTAGCCGGTGTCGCCGTCGAGCAGGATCGGCAGGTCGCTCGCGTCGGCCATGAATTCGAGCACGTCGACGACCTGGGTCCAGCTCGCTTCGTTGTTGTCGCGCACGCCGAACTGCGCGGAGATCGCGAGGCCCGACGCCCAGATCCCCTTGAAGCCGGCCTCGCGGACGATCCGCGCGGACAGGCCGTTGTGCGCTTCCATCAGGAATTCGAGTTCGTTGCTGACGAGCATGCGGCGCAGGCGCGCGCTGCGCGATTCGGAGAAGTTGGGTTCGCGTGCATTCATCGTGCGGCTCCTGCGGTCGTGCGTTGAATCAGGGGGAGGATTTCTTGCGTCGCGCGCGCGACGTCGTTCGGGAAGTCGATTTCGATCCACGGCGAACCGGTGACGTCGGCGACGTCGAACGAATGGCCGCCTTCGAGCAGCAGGTCGCGCACGGCTTCCTCGTGCGGCATGTTCGCGCGGCCGCTGTCGACGTAGCCCGCGACGATTTTCGCGAGGCGGCGCGCGGTGCCTTCGGTGAAGCGGAAGAAGCCGACCGACTCGCCGATCGTGTCGTAGTCGAGGTCGACCGCGAGCTGCTTGCGCAGCTCGACCGGCACGCCGTTCTTCAGGCACAGCTTCACGGGTTCGTCGCCGGCCTCGAAGTCGCGGTCGATCAGCAGGCGGTCGACCGCCTTGTCCTGATCGGCCACCAGCGCGTGCAGGATGTTCTCGTCGTACAGCACGTCGGCGTCCATCAGCAGCACGTCGCCGCCGCGCGTCATCGCATCGGCGACGGTGTGCACGGTCAGCACGCTGCCGAGGTCGTAGCGCTCGTTCAGCACGATCTCGGCGGTGCGGCCGAGGCGCTTCAGCTCCTGCTCGACCTTCTCGGACTGGAAGCCGAGCCCGAGCACGATTTCGTCGACGCCCGCGGCATCGAGCACGCGCAGATGGCGCTCGAGCAGCGATACGTCGTCGAAGCGCAGCAGGCACTTCGGGAACTGCGCTTCGGGCGGTTGTTGCAGGCGCAAGCCGAGGCCTGCCGCAAGAATGATGGCTCGCATGGGTTCTCCAACCAAAAAGCCGGCGGATCTGAACGATCAGTCGGCGAGCGGCTGCGGCGCACGGCGCCGCTGCCAGTTTCTTTCACTGAAATGCAGATAGAGCAGGCCGGGCAGGCCGAGCGCGAGCTCGCGCGCGCGCTTCGCGAGCGACAGCGCGAGCGCCGCGTCGGGCGGCAGGCCGACCAGCGGGGCGAGCAGCAGGTAACCGCCTTCCTGTGCGCCGAGCGAGCCGGGAATCGCGAACGCCGCACCGCGAATCGCCTGGCCGACGCTCTCGAGCAGCAGCGCGTCGAGCCAGCTGACCGGGTGCCCGAGGAAGTGCAGCGCGAGCCACACTTCGGCGGTGCCGACGATCCAGCCGACGAGGCTCAATGCGAAGGTCTTCGCGACCTTCGCGCGATCGCGGTACAGCGCACCGACCGCGTCGTCGATCGCGTCCGCGCGGGTCGCCAGCGACGACCAGTCGCGCGGGCCGAGCAGCTTCGACGCGATGCGCAGCCCGCGGCCGAACAGCCCGCGCCGCTGCGCCGCGTAGAACGCGATGGCGAGCGCGCCGAGCACGCCGGTGGCGATCAGCGCGGGCGTGCGCAGATGCGCGACCGAATCGTGCGTCGCATAGAGACTGAACGCTGCGATGCCGATCAGCGCGAACGCCATCTGCGCGAGCGCCTGCATCGTCGTGCCGACGGTGACGACGGCGGCCGCATCGGCCATGCGCGTGCCGCGCTGCGCGAGATGGCGCACCATCAGCACCGGGCCGCCGATCTGTCCGGCGGGCAGCAGGCTGTTCACCGATTCGCCGACCCAGCGCGCGCGCAGCGCGTTGCCGAGCTCGGCGCCCGGCTGGCCGTGGCGGAACATCACGGAAATCGCCATCGCGTCGATCACGAGCGGCACGACGTGGAATAGCGCGACGAGCGCGAGCCCCCAGCCTGCCGCGAGGAACGTCGACGCGACCGCGCCGACGCCCTGCCACGCGAGCAGGGCGACGAACAGTGCCGTTCCGAGCGACAGCAGGATCAGGCCGGCGCGTGTCATGACCCGCTCGTCCGTCGCGACGCCAGTTGCTTGAACACCTGGCGGAAACCGAAATACGCGATCGCGTCCTTCATGTTCGAGATGAAGCGCTTCCACGGCCGCATGCCGGGGTTCGTCACGTATTCGAACGTGAGCGACACGCGCATCTCGTTCTGGCCGAGCGGCGTGATGCGATGGCGCAGCTTGTCGCCGTCGAACAGCACGATGCCGCCGTCGGCGATCTGCACGGAGCCCGGTTCGTCGGGCACGTCCGGGTTGCGCGTGTGCAGCTCGTAGTCGAGCCGGCACGACGATTCGTCGATCACGCCGATCAGCAGCGTGTAGCGGCGGCCGTCGTAATACGACGTGTCGTAGTGCCAGCCGATGTGGTCGCCCGGCTTCGTGTAGTAGTACAGCGCGTAAGCGTGCGGATCGTTGTCCGGCGACAGCATCAGCTTGTCGCCGGTGACCTTCTCCAGGAAGCCGAGCAGCGCCTTCGAGCGGTACAGTTCCGCGATGTACGGCGCCTGCTCGTCGATCGTATGACGGCTCACGCTGCCGCCCTGCTTGTGGCCGGGCAGGTAATTGCGGTTCAGGCCGGGCTGCATCGCGCGCGCGGCATCCGCGAGTTTTGCGTAGGCGTCGGGCGGCAGGAACGCGTCCAGATACAGGAACGACCCCTGGCGCGTGTAGTCGCCGCGCAGATGGTCGAGGTCGAGGCGGCCGACACAGTCGGCCACGGTGCGATCGGGATCGGCCGCAACCGCGCGCGCAGGCGCGGGGCGTGCCGGGCTCAGCACGGAGTCGTCGCGCGTGCTAGGAGTCATTTGGAAGCCTGGATTTCGGTTGGATTCTGCGCGGCCGGGTTCTGCGGGCGGTTGTCGCGCCGCACGACGCGCCACCAGTCGATCACGACCCAGGCAGCGAACAGCGGGGCGCCGATCGACGCCGCGAGCAGAAACGGCTGGACGCCGTTGGTGAGGGTCACGAGCGGCAGCAGATAGAGCACGTCTTCCGTCTCGAAGCCGCCGGCGAATGCCTGCTTGGTGCCGGCCTTGCCCGCGATCGATTCGATCCGCATGCGCAGGAAGAAGATCAGCGCGACGGCCGCGCCGGCCGCCGCGCCGAGCAGCACCGGCGACGCGACCATCCGGCCGCCCTGGGCGACGACGCCGACGCCCATGCTGACGAACAGCGCGACCGTCACGAGCGCATCGGCCGCGAGGTCGTAAAAGTGACCGATCTTGCTGGTTTTGCCGCTGATGCGCGCGAGTTCGCCGTCGGTGTGGTCGACGAAGTTCGACAGCACGATCAGGAACGCGCCTGCGTTGCTCCAGCCGAAGCCGCCGTGCGCAAGGCACCAGGCGCCGGCGAGGCCGATCAGCAGACGGACGGTGGTGAGGTGATTCGGGGTGACGGGTGTGTCGACGAGCGGTCGGACGAGCGAGCGCGCCAGCCGCGCATCCCAGGTGCGTGGCAGGGGGGGCTCGGAGCGTGTTGCGGTTTTTCTTTGGTCCATCGGCGAAATATATACGGAATTGTAATTTGTTGCTTTTTATTCGATCAATGTCCTGACATGCGGGAGTGTTACCGCGTATTCCAGACACCGGCCGGTTGCGAACCGGAGGCGCGAAACGGTGTTCGGGCAGGCGGGCCATACCTGATCCGGTGTGGTTCGCGTGGCGCGACCGTCAAGGGCGCTCAGGCGTGCCGCACGGGTTCGACGGCGCTTCCATGCGTGTGCGGAGGGGGGCGTTGCGCGCGAGCACGGTTTGATATTGGTCAGGCCGGAAAAAACGGTGGCAGGCGACAATTGGCCGCGGCGATCGCGCGTCGATTCTTGCAGGTTCATTACGGTCGTTCGCGCGGACAATGCGCGCGGGTTTCGGGGGATTGACGGTCAGCCGTTCGCAATAAGTGTTCGACCGATTCGCCGTTCGCTTTCGTGCACCTTTCGAGTGCATTCGCTGCGTGCGCAGCGCAGCGCGTCGAGGGTTCGCGCCTGTCACAGAACGGCCGTTCGATACCCGATACATTCGGCAAGTATCTTTTGCATTCGGCGGACATTTCGCGGCGATGCCCTCTGCGATACTCCGACCGTGCCTGTGGTGCCGGCCGCTCCATGCGGCCCCAAGGGCTTCGCGTCGCTCCGGAGACACCCCCCGCGACGTCAACGACAGACCAAAAGCGTCAGATAACCAGCCATGTCTTCTTCACGCATCCTCGCTCCCGCCCTGCGTTCGCTCGTCCGCACCGCCGACGAAGCCGCCGCGCTGATCCGCCCCGGCATGACCGTCGCCATGAGCGGCTTCACCGGCTCGGGCTATCCGAAGGCCGTGCCGGCCGCGCTCGCCGCGCATATCGACGCGGCGCACGCGCGCGGCGAGGACTTCCGGATCAACGTCCTGACGGGCGCCTCGACCGCGCCGGAACTCGACGGCGCGCTCGCCCGCACCAACGGCATCTCGATGCGCCTGCCGTACCAGTCCGACCCGACGCTGCGCGACAAGATCAACAGCGGCGAAGTCGACTACCAGGACGTCCACCTGAGCCACGTCGCGCAATACGCATGGTTCGGGCTGTACGGCGAGCTCGACGTCGCGATCGTCGAAGTCGCGGGCATCCGCGAGGACGGGCTGCTGATTCCGTCCGCGTCGATCGGCAACAACAAGACGTGGCTCGAGCAGGCGAAGCACGTGATCCTCGAGGTCAACGCGCGCCAGCCGCTCGGCCTCGACGGGATGCACGACGTCTACTACGGCACCGCGCTGCCGCCGCACCGCAAGCCGATTCCGCTGACGAAAAGCGACGACCGCATCGGCGAGCCGTACCTGCGCTGCCCGGCCGACAAGATCGTCGCGATCGTCGAGACCGATGCGCCGGACCGCAGCAACGCATTCTCCGCGCCGGACGCCACGTCGAAGCAGATCGCGCATCAGCTGATCGACTTCCTGCGCCACGAAGTGAAGCGCGGCCGCCTGCCGGAAAACCTGCTGCCGCTGCAGTCGGGCGTCGGCAACATCACGAACGCGGTGCTCGCGGAACTGAGCTCGGCCGGCTTCTCGAACCTGACCGCTTACACCGAGGTGATCCAGGACGGCATGCTCGACCTGCTCGACGACGGCACGCTGAGCTTCGCGTCGGCCACGGCGCTGTCGCTGAGCCCGGCCGCCGTGCAGCGCTTCGCCGACGAGATCGCGACGTTCCGCGAAAAGATCCTGCTGCGCCCGCAGGAGATCAGCAACCATCCGGAACTCGTGCGCCGCCTCGGCTGCATCGCGATGAACGGGATGATCGAAGCCGACATCTACGGCAACGTGAATTCGACGCACGTGATGGGCACGAAGATCCAGAACGGCATCGGCGGCTCGGGCGACTTCGCGCGCAACGGCTACCTGTCGTGCTTCATGTCGGCCAGTACCGCGAAGGGCGGCGCGATCTCGCGGATCGTGCCGATGGCGAGCCACGTCGACCATACCGAGCACGATGTCGCGGTGGTGGTCACCGAGCAGGGGCTCGCCGATCTGCGCGGCCTGTCGCCGAAGCAGCGCGCGCGCAAGGTCATCGCGACCTGCGCGCATCCGGACTACCGGCCGATGCTCGAGGACTACTTCGAGCGCGCGTCGCGCGAGAGCTTCGGCAAGCACACGCCGCATCTGCTCGCCGAAGCGCTGTCGTGGCACGAACGCTACGTGCGCACCGGCACGATGAAGGCCTGACGGGAGGTTTGACACGATGCACCGGGGGCGCGCGATGCGTGCGCCCGGCGTGCCGTCAATCCATCGCCGCGTGCGAGACGTCGACGCTCGCCGTTTTCTGCGGCGGGCGGATCAGCAGCAACAGCGGGATCATCAGCAGCGTCGCGACGAACATCAGCTTGAAGTCGTTCAGGTACGCGATCATCGCGGCCTGCTGGTTGATCGTGCGGTCGAGCAGCGCGATGTCCAGATGGCTGCCGGCCATCGCCTGCACGGCCGGGTTGAACGGCGTGATGTGGGTCGCGAGGTCGGCGTGCGCGACCTGTGTGTTGCGCGTCATCAGCGTCTGCACGATCGAGATGCCGATACTGCTGCCGATGTTGCGCATCAGGCTGTAGGTTGCGGTGCCGTCCGCACGCAGCTCGGGCGTCAGCGTCGAGAACGACAGCGCGCTCAGCGGCACGAACACCAGCCCCAGCCCGAAGCCCTGGACCACGCCGGGCCACACGATGTCCGCCTCGGACAGCACGATCGTGTACTGCATCATCTGCCATAGCGCGAGCGCGGAAATCGCCAGCCCGGCGAGCAGCAACGCGCGCGCGTCCACGTATTTCAATAATCGCCCGACGAACAGCATCGCGATCATCGTGCCTGCGCCGCTCGGCGCGGTGACGAGGCCCGTCGTCGCGACCGGATAGCCCATCAGGTTCTGCAGCATCGGCGGCAACAGCGCACGCGTCGCATACAGCACCGCGCCGACGACGAAGATGAACAGCGTGCCGGTCGCGAAGTTCGGGTCGCGCAGCAATTCCGACTTGAAGAACGACGCCTTGCCGACGGTCGCCGTATGCACGAGGAAGAACGCGAAGCTGAGCGCCGCGACGAGCGCTTCGATGCGGATCTCGTACGAGCCGAACCAGTCGAGCTGTTCGCCGCGGTCGAGCATCGCCTGGAACGCACCGATCGCGAGCGCGAGCGTCGCGAAGCCGAACGCGTCGAATTTCACGTGCGGGCGCGGCGCGCGCGCGGGCAGGAAAGTCAGCACGCCGGCCAGCGCGAACGCGCCGATCGGCACGTTGATGAAGAACACCCAGCGCCAGTTGTAGCTGTCGGTGAGCCAGCCGCCGAGCGTCGGGCCGAGGATCGGGCCGACCATCACGCCCATCCCCCAGATCGCCATCGCCTGACCCTGCTTCTCGCGCGGGTTGATGTCGAGCAGGATCGATTGCGACAGCGGCACCAGCGCGGCGCCGAACACACCCTGCAGCAACCGCGCGCCGACGATCTGCACGAGCGATTCGGACAGCCCGCACAGCGCGGACGCGATCGTGAAGCCGGCGATCGAGATCGTCAGCAGCCGCTTCATGCTGAGCCGGTCGGACAGCCAGCCGGTCAGCGGCGTCGCGATCGCCGCGGCCACGATGTACGAGGTCAGTACCCAGGTGATTTCGTCCTGCGACGCGGACATCGTGCCCTGCATGTGCGGCAGCGCGACGTTCGCGATCGTGCTGTCGAGCGTCTGGATCAGCGTCGCGAGCATGATCGACAGGGTCAGCATCGGCCGATTGAGGGCGGGCGGCGAGGCGGCAGCGTCGGCGGCGGGGGGATTCAAGCGGTGTCTCCGTGGAGCGGTCGCCGTGGGCGGCGATCCGGTATGACCAGAATTATAAGCACGCTTATTATATTCGTGCTCATCGCCGTGCCCGTGTCGCGCGGGCCATGAACGGCTTGACCCTATAATCGCCCGATGGACAAGACCTACGAGAACCGGATCGGCTACCTGATTTCCGACGTGGCCCGTTTGCAAGGACGCCTGTTCGACCGGCGCGCGAAGCGCCTCGGGCTCACGCGCGCGCAAAGCCGCGTGCTCGCGTATCTCACGTGGAAAGGCGAGATGAATCAGGCGCGGCTTGCGGAATGGCTCGAGATCACGCCGATCTCGCTGACGCGGCTGCTCGACCGGATGGAAAGCTACGGCTGGATCGAGCGGATCGCGAACGACGACGATCGCCGCGCGTTCGTGATCCGGCTGACCGACAAGTCGCGCGCGATCTTTCCGCAGATGCTGGAAGTGGGCGATACCGTGTCCGACGACGGGCTGCGCGGGTTCACCCCCGACGAGCGCGACACGCTGGTGCGCCTGCTCGGGCGCGTGCGCCACAACCTGATCGACAGCGGCGGCGAATGATGCGGGCGTCCGTCTGGACGCACCGTTTGCAACGACAATAAAGAGAACACTGAGAGATGACACAGGCACGACGAATCGGCCGCAAGACCCGTATTGCCCTTTTCACCGCGCTCGCGCTGATCCTGATCCTCGGGATCGGCATCGTCTGGCTCGCGCGGGACGACGATGCGCCCGTGACGTTCGACGAGGCGATGGCGAAGGCGAAGCTCGGCGACCCGGTCGGCGAATACAACGTGGGCGTGATGTACGAGACCGGCAACGGCGTCGAGCGCAATGTCGACGAAGCCGCGAAGTGGTACAGGCGTGCGGCCGATCACGGCGATTCGTCCGCGCAGAACAATCTCGGCACGCTTTACGAAGACGGCACCGGCGTCCCGCAAAGCGCGTCGGAGGCCGTGGGCTGGTATCGGCGCTCGGCCGCGCAGGACAACGCGAGCGCGTGGGGCAATCTTGGCCGCGCGTACGAGGATGGGCGAGGCGTGCCGCAGGATCTGGCGGAGGCGGTGCGGTTCTACCGGCTTGCGGCCGAACATGGCTCGGCCAAAGGGCAATTGTTCCTCGGGATGATGTACGACGACGGCAAGGGCGTGCCGCAGGATTACGCGGAAGCCGCGAAATGGTATCGACGGGCGGCCGAGCAGGACAACCCGAAGGCGCAGAACAGCCTCGGCTATCTGTACGACGTCGGGCACGGGGTGCCTCAGAGCGATACCGACGCATTCGACTGGTATCGGCGTGCCGCGGAACAGGGCAATGCGAACGCGCAGAACAATCTCGGCCTGATGTATGAAAACGGGCAGGGCGTGCGCAAGGACGACACCGAAGCCGTGAGCTGGTACCGGCTGGCTGCCGAGCAGGGCATCGCATCGTCGCTGTTTCGCCTTGGCCTGAGGTACTACTCGGGTGGTGGCGTCGACCACGATCCGATTGCCGCGAATGCGCTGTTCGGTCTGGCCGCCGCGGCGGGCGATACGCGTGCGCAGGCGTATCTCGATCAGGGCGCGAAACTCACGGCGCCGGCCGATATCGAGAAAGCCGCAAAGCTGAAGGCGGCAATGAGCCGGCCGGGCAAGCTGCTCGACGCGCTCGACCATTACGAGGAAACGGCGCAACGCAGCGATGGCGGGTGACATCTCGACGGCCGCTCCGCTTCGATGGACGTGGAGCGCGCTTTCTCCGCCGGGCGGCGGTCGCGCGACCGTTTTCGGTCTGGTCCGTCAGTACCCCGGCGCGGGCAGCGCGACCGCAGCCAGATAAAGCCCCGCGCCGAACACCAGATGCGTGACGATGCTGCGCCGGCGCGCGATGCCCGGCTGCGGCGTGCGCGATGCGGCGACGCCAAAGCCGAATGCCGGCTGCATCACGAAGAACGGCGCGGCGACGCTGGCCAGGCCCGTGACGAGTGCGGGCATGGGCGTCGGCGTGCCGACCCATTCCGTGCCGGCGATCGCGACGGGCAGCATCGCGAACGCGGCACCGATCGCGTAATGCGCGACCCAGCCGAACGCCCGTTCGCCCGGCACGGGCGGCGCGGCGGCGATCGACGCGTGCCGGAACCGGCCGCGCATCATGTGGCCGAGCCAGCGGCCGACCAGCGCGTAATCGAGCGACGGAATCCCGAACATCCTGCGCCGGAACAGCGCCCACAAATCCATCAGGAGCGTCGCGCCTGCGCCGATCAGCAGGATGCGCAGCAGGAGGTCGGGTGACGTCATCGCGCGCCTTTGCAGGGAAGGGCGGCGGCTGCGTGGGGCAACGGGCGGCGGGGCGGTTTCGGCGGTGTCATGGCGGTCCGGGCTTGTGTCGAAGGATGCGAGCGACTATCTTGCAACTTCAAGTTCACTTGAGGTCAAGCATGAGTCGTCTGGACATCGCCGATGTCGCGCGCCGCTCGGGATTGCCCGCGTCGACGCTGCGTTACTACGAGGAAAAGGGCTTGATCGTGCCGATGGGTCGTCACGGGCTGCGACGCCAATACGACGAGTCGGTGCTGGAGCGCCTCGCGCTGATCGCGCTCGGCCGCGAGGCCGGTTTTTCGCTGGACGACATTCTCGCGATGTTCGGCGCGGACGGCCGGCCCGCGATCGATCGCGCGAAGCTCGACGACAAGGCCGACGAGCTCGATCGCACGATCCGCCGTCTCGGTGCGGTGCGCGACGCGTTGCGGCATGCGGCCGTCTGCCCGGCGCCGAGCCATCTCGAGTGCCCGTCGTTTCGCAAGCTGCTGCGTATCGCCGCGCATCGTCATCCGGCGCGCCGTGCAAAGGCGGAGGGGGCGTAGGCGGCCTGGCCGGGCAGCATTGCGCAACGGCCCGCCGCACCCGGCGAGTGCGCCGCGCGCGTCATCCCGCGTAATACATGCGGCATTCCATCTCGCGTCCGCGCACGATGCGCTTGCCGACGAGCGTACCGAGCGTTTCGGTGACGATCGTCCGCTGATGCTCGCATTGCAACGCATCGTAGAAGTAGAGCGCGACCCAGTCCGCCGTGCGAACGGCGTCCTGCGGGCGCGCGGGATACGGGCACAGCGCGGTGAAATGCCAGCCGCCTTTCGTCAGGTGCATCACCGGCGGCGACACGCTGACGTCCGCGTTCACGCGCCGGGGCACGAGCGTCGGCAGGATGCCGGCGGCGGCCTTGTTGCGATACAGGCGATCGATGTAAAGCAGCAGTTCGACGGGCGGTTCGGTGCCGGGGTCGGCGTTGCGCGCGTGGCCTTGCCAGCGGCGGCGCCGGGTCAGTACGTCGTCGAGCGCGGCGCGGATGCCGGCCGCGCGGCGCGGGCCGACGCCCGCGATCGCCTCGAGCTGGCCGCTGCGGGCCGCACGTTCGAGATCCTCGAGCGTATCGATGTGCAACTGGTCGTGTATTCGCAGCGCGAGCGCGTGGCCGATGCCGGGCACGGCTTCGAAGGCGGATGCGCGTTCCGCTGCGCCGCGCAGCCGGTCGAGCAGGCGCCAGCGCCCGGTCACCAATAGCTCGGCGATCGCTTGCGCGACGCCCGTGCCGGTCTCCGGCAGCGCACCGAGCGCATCGACGCCGCCCGCTTCGAAGCGGGTGCGCAGGCCGTCGTCGAGCGACTCGATCGTGTCGGCCGACGCGCGGTATGCGGCAACCCGATAGGGATTGGCGCCCTGGTCGGCAAGCAACTGCGCGGCTTCGCGCAGGCATGCCGCGATCTGCCGGTTTTCCTCGTTCGTCTCGCTGACGCTCGTCTGCATGGAGAGGGGCCCCGGAAAGCGCAAACGGAATGGACGCGGCGCGTCATGCGACGGTCTGTCTTGCATTTCAGCACATTGTCGCGGCAAGCGACGAACAAAACTTGATGCACATCAATGGCAAACGTTGTGCGGGCGGAACCGGATCGTGCGCGGCACTGTCGCGTTCGCGCCGGGTGGGCACCAACGCGCGGCCGCGCGCCGCAACCGGTTACGCGTCGAGGAACGCGTGCGCGCCTTCGGCCTCGGCGGCCGTGCGCAGCGTCGCGAGCGCGCGCTTCTCGATCTGCCGCACGCGTTCGCGCGACATCCCCGCGTCCTGCGCGATCGCGTCGTAGGTGTCGGGCTCGGCGCCGCCGAGACCGAACCGCCGGCGCAGCACGTCGGCCTCGGCCGGCGTGACGGAGCGCAGCAGCGACGTCACGCATTCGTGCATGCGCGTGTTCGCCAGCCGCTCGAACGGACTCGCCGAAGCCTGGTCCTCGATCAGGTCGACGAGGCCGGTGTCCGTGTCGGGCATCGGCGTGTCGAGCGACAGCGGCTCCGCCGGCAGCGCGAGCACGGCGCGCAGCTTGTCCTCGGCCATTCCGGTTTCGGCGGCGAGCTCGGCCGGCGTCGCGCGACGGCCCGTGCGCTGGCGGAAACGCAATGCATGCCGCTGCACGCGCTGGTACTGGTCGCCGACGTGCACGGGCACGCGGATCGTGCGCGAGCGGTCGGCGACCGCGCGCGCGACCGCCTGCCGGATCCACCAGGTCGCGTAGGTCGAAAACTTGAAGCCGCGCCGGTATTCGAACTTCTCGATCGCACGCATCAACCCGAGGCAGCCGTCCTGCACGAGGTCCGGCAGTTCGATGCCGCGGTTCATGTACTTGCGCGCGATCGACAGCACGAGCCGCAGGTTCGCTTCCAGCATCGCGCGGGTGCCGTCGCGCACTTTCTGCTGACCGTCGCTCAGCGCGGCGCCGAGTGCCCGCCGCGCGACCGAGTCGAAGCAGGCGGTGTCGCTGCCGGCGGGCGTGTCCGGCGCATCGGCCGGCGTGGACGCGAGCGTACGCACGACGCGGCTCGCGTCGTCGACGGCCGGTGCAACCCATGCCAGCGTATCGAGCAACGCGGCGAGCCGGTTGCGCGCGTCGCGGTATTCGGTCGAGCGGCAGCCTTGCGCATGCAATGCGCCGCGCACGGCCGCGACCGCGTCGAGCAGCGTGTCGTTGCGCGCGGGGGCGGGCGTGTCAGCGTCCTTGGCGTCCTTGACGTCATCGCCTTCGTCGCCGGCCGCGCCGGTTGCGCCCGTTGCGCCCGTTGCGCCGTGGCGCGCGAGCAGCACGTCGACCGCCGCCGGACAACCGGCGAGCGCATGCAGGATCTGATGGCGGCCTGTTTCGATTTCGCGCGCGAGCACGATTTCGTCTTCGCGCTTGAGCAGCGGCACCGCATGGATGCGCCGCATGTAGAGCGCGAGCGGATCGGTCGACGCGCTCGTGCCGCGGGCGAGCTCGCCGAGCAGCGCGCGGCCCTCGTCGAGCGCGTCGCGATCGACGTCGACCGGCGCCGCGCCCGCGAACGGCACCGGCGCGGCCGGCTCGTCGAGCACGGCAATGCCGATGTCCGCCAGCGCGGCGCGCACGACGTCCAGCGCGTCGGGGCTGTCGCTTTCGGGCGGCAGCGCGTCGACGAGATCGGCGTGCGTCAGATAACCCTGCTCGCCGGCAAGGGCCAGCAACTGGATGATCGGATCGAGGGGCGTGTCCGCCCGGAGTGTGGGGCGTGGCGTAGTCATGTCGATGGCGGCGCGAGCCGCGTTCCTGTCTGGGCGGGCCGAAGTCCGCGGGTTTCAGGCTGCCGGTGCTCGCGAACGCCCGTCCGCGCCGGAAGTCTGACTAGGTTCAAGTTGAGGGCATTCGCGCGAACTTCAACGTCGGCGCGGCAGACGCGCGAGCACGCGGCGTGCCCGCAGCGACCGGAACCGTCGTTCGGTGCGGGAAACAAAAAGTAACCGATCATACCCGCGGAAATATGCAGGGGACGTAAGCTAGAGGCAGGCGCGCGCCAGGCGGCGGCGCAAGGATTCCTGCGGAGCAATACATGAACGCTATCACTGCCGCGAGGCCGATCGCCATGGCACTGGCCATGCTGACGCTGAGCGGCTGCTATTACACGGGGCCGTATGGTTATGGGCCGTATTACGCACCCGTGCCTGCCACGGTGACGCAGCGGGCGTTGCCGGTTGCGCCGGCGAGCCCGGCGCCGTCCGTCTCGTCGGCGCCTGCTGCGCCAACAGTGCCGGCCGCTCCGCCGCCGGCGGATGACTATGCGCAGGCCCCGGCCTATGCCGCGCCGGCCTACGTGCCGTACCCGGCCTACTATCCCGCGTATTACCCGGGCTGGTACGGCCCGCCCGTCACGATCGGCCTCGGCTTCTGGGGGCACTGGGGCGGCGGATACCGGGGCGGATACTGGCGCCGCCCGTGGGGCGGCGGCCACTGGGGGGGCGGACATTGGGGCGGTGGCCATCGACACTGACCGGCGCGCGGCGGCACCGCGCGGGAGAGCATCATGAGCAATACCATCATTCGAAGTCTGTGCGCCGTTCTCTTCGGCATCGCGGCCATACCGGGCATCGCCGACGCACAGAGCAGCGCCTACACGAACTCGGCGGCCGAACTGTATGCCGGGCCCGCGCCCGATTACCCGGTCGTCGCACAGATCCCGCCCGGCACCGCGCTGGACGTGTTCGGCTGCCTGAACGACTACTCGTGGTGCGATGTCGCGCTGCCGGGCGTGCGCGGCTGGATCGACGCGGAGCAGCTCGACTACCCGTACCAGGGCAACTACGTGCCGTTGCTTCAGTACGGCGCGATCATCGGCGTGCCGATTACCGGGTTCGCGATCGGCGCGTACTGGGATCGCTACTACCGGAACCGGCCGTGGTTCCACGACCGCGATCGCTGGGAGCATCGCCCCGAGCCGCGGGTCGGCCCGGGTGGGAGGCCGCCGGCACAGGGGCACCCGCAGCCGGGCGGCCCGATCCTGCACGCGCCGGGCGGTGCGCAGCATGATGCACGGCCGTCGGCCACGCGCGGCGGCTGGAACGGCCCGAACCGCGCGCCGGCGCCGATGCCGGGCGCCCCCGGCAATGCGCATGCGCCGAGCCCGCCGCCGGCTGCGCCGAGTGGCGGGCCGCGGATGATGGTGCCGCAGGGGCATCAGGGCGGCGGCGGTTATGCACGCCCGCAAGGCGGCGGAAACGGCGGCGGAAACCACGGTGGCGGTGGAGGAGGCGGTGGCGGTGGTGGCGGTGGCCACGATGAATTCCGCCATTGACTGACGCCGCCGGTGCCGCGGCCCCGCCGGCGCCGGACGAAAAAAAGCCGCTCCGGGGAGCGGCGTCCTGATCAGGCGGGCGGGCCGTTCGCATGCCCGCCGTCTTGCATCAGTCGTCGAGCAGCGACAAGTCGCGCACGGCGCCCTTGTCGGCCGACATCACGAGCTTCGCATAGGCCTTCAGCGCCGCGGACACCTTGCGCGGGCGCGGTTGCGCCGGCTTCCAGCCCTTCGCGTTCTGCTCTTCGCGGCGGCGCGCGAGTTCCTCGTCCGACACCAGCACGTCGATCGTGCGATTCGGGATGTCGATGCGGATCTTGTCGCCGTCGCGCACGAGGCCGATCGCGCCGCCCGCTGCCGCTTCCGGCGAGCAGTGGCCGATCGACAGGCCCGACGTACCGCCTGAGAAGCGGCCGTCCGTCAGCAGCGCGCACGCCTTGCCGAGACCCTTCGACTTGATGTAGCTCGTCGGGTACAGCATTTCCTGCATGCCCGGGCCGCCCTTGGGGCCTTCGTAGCGCACGATCACGATGTCGCCGGCCTTGACCTTGTCGTTCAGGATGTTCTCGACGGCTTCGTCCTGCGACTCGGTCACGTGGGCCGAGCCCTCGAACACGTGGATGCTCTCGTCGACGCCGGCCGTCTTCACCACGCAGCCGTCGAGCGCGATGTTGCCGGTCAGCACGGCGAGGCCGCCTTCCTTCGAGAACGCATGCTCGTACGAGCGGATGCAGCCTTCGGCGCGATCGACGTCGAGGCTCGGCCAGCGCGTGTTCTGGCTGAACGCGACCTGCGTCGGAATCCCGGCCGGGCCGGCGAGGTAGAACGTGCGGACCGCTTCGTCCTGCGTGCGGACGATGTCCCACTGGTCGAGCGCATCCTTCAGCGTCGGCGCGTGCACGGTCGGCACGTCGGTGTGCAGCTTGCCGGCGCGCTCGAGCTCGCCGAGGATCGCCATGATGCCGCCGGCGCGGTGCACGTCTTCGATGTGGTACTTGTTCGTGTTCGGCGCGACCTTGCACAGCTGCGGCACGGTGCGCGACAGGCGATCGATGTCCTTCATCGTGAAGTCGATGCCGGCTTCCTGCGCGATTGCCAGCAGGTGCAGGATGGTGTTGGTCGAACCGCCCATCGCGATGTCGAGCGTCATCGCGTTTTCGAACGCCTTGAAGCCGACCGAGCGCGGCAGCGCGCGCATGTCGTCCTGCTCGTAGTGCTGGCGCGTGAGTTCGACGATGCGGCGGCCGGCGCGCTTGAACAGCTGCTCGCGATCGGCATGCGTCGCGACGACCGTGCCGTTGCCGGGCAGCGACAGGCCGAGCGCTTCGGTCAGGCAGTTCATCGAGTTCGCGGTGAACATGCCCGAGCACGAACCGCAGGTCGGGCAGGCCGAGCGTTCGACTTCGGCGACGTCCGCATCCGAATACGACTGGTCGGCGGCGATCACCATCGCGTCGACGAGGTCGAGCTTCTTCAGTTCGACGGTCTTGGTCACCGGGTTCGCGAGGCGCGTCTTGCCGGCTTCCATCGGGCCGCCCGACACGAAGATCACCGGGATGTTCAGGCGCATCGCGGCCATCAGCATCCCCGGGGTGATCTTGTCGCAGTTCGAGATGCAGACCATCGCGTCCGCGCAGTGCGCGTTCACCATGTATTCGACCGAGTCGGCGATGATGTCGCGGCTCGGCAGCGAATAGAGCATGCCGTCATGGCCCATCGCGATGCCGTCGTCGACGGCGATCGTGTTGAATTCCTTCGCGACGCCGCCCGCGGCTTCGATTTCGCGCGCGACGAGCTGGCCGAGATCCTTCAGGTGCACGTGCCCCGGCACGAACTGTGTGAACGAGTTGACGACCGCGATGATCGGCTTCG
Organism: Burkholderia anthina; assembly: GCF_902498995.1. Taxonomy (GTDB): domain Bacteria; phylum Pseudomonadota; class Gammaproteobacteria; order Burkholderiales; family Burkholderiaceae; genus Burkholderia; species Burkholderia anthina. Next base: position 53,624 of record NZ_CABVLY010000018.1, on the reverse strand, counting down.
AGAAATCGTCGTCTTTCATGCCGGTGGCGCGCCACAGCGAGCGCGCACCTGCCATGTTGCGGCCGGCGGTGGAGGTTTTGGAGCGGTATGTGGGCATGGTGATGGCTGAAGAAATATCGCGGAAAAGGGTGGAGGCTCGGGAATAAAGGCCTCTCTCGCGCCCGTGCGAACAACCTCTTGAGCTGCGCCCAGGGCAAACTCGGCGATTATCCCACAGCCGATGGGGCAGTGGCGCTCACGGGGCGGGCCATGCGCCGGGTAGGCGGCGCGCAGGCGGGACGTGAGCGGGGCATGGGCGGGGTGCAGGCATCGCCGCACGGAACGGCGGGCGGCGGCCGCACCGCCGTTCCGCCGGCAATGGCGGCCGCCGCCGCTCGCGCGTCAGTCGAGCAGCGTCAGGATTTCGTCGTACAGCGCCTGCGGAATCCGCACGCCGTTCGCGACGCTGCGCGCGCGGGCGTCGAAGCGCCGTTGCGACGGCAGCCGCGCGCCTTGCCCGATGATCGCGCCGAACATCCGCTCGCCGCGCGCGAGGCCCGCGTCGAGATCGTCGCCGAGGAACACCTTCGGGTCGAACGCGATCACGAGTTCGCCGTGGCACGGCGTCGCGCCGACGCCTTCGTCGAAGTCCATCGACTCCTGGCTCGTCATGTCGCCGATCAGCGCGCCGCCGAGCAGCTCGACCATCGCCGCGAGCGCCGAACCCTTGTGACCGCCGAACGTGCGCATCGCGCCCTGCAGCGCGGCCTTCGGATCGGTGGTCGGCTGGCCGTCGGCGCCGATCGCCCAGTGCGGCGGGATCGCCTTGCCTTGCTTCGCGTGCAGCTCGATGTCGCCGCGAGCGATCGCGCTCGTCGCGAAGTCGAACACGAACGGCACGCCGTCCGGGCGCGGCCATGCGAACGCGATCGGGTTGGTGCCGAACACCGGCTCGTGGCCGCCTTCCGGCGCGACCCAGCTATGGCTCGGGTTCATCGTGATGCCGACCAGCCCTTCGGCGGCGATCGCTTCGACCTCGGGCCACAGCGCCGAGAAGTGGTAGCAGTGGTTGATCGCCATCGCGGCGATCCCGTGCTGCTTCGCCATCTCGACGAGCACCGGCAGGCCGGTTTCGAAGCTCAGCAGCGAGAAGCCGCGATGCGCGTCGACCGCGACGATCGACGACGACAGCCGGCGCAGCGTCGGCACCGCCTGCGGATCGACCTTGCCTTTCTTCAGCGAGCGCACGCACACGAGCAGCCGGTACACGCCGTGCGAGTGGCACTCGTCGCGCTGGCCCTGCGTGATCACGTTGGCGATCGCCTGCGCATGCGCATCGGACATCCCGTTGTGCGTCAGCACCCGCAGCGCGAGTGCATGCACCTCATCGAGCGACAGGACGACTTCGGCGAGCGGCTCAGACATCGCGCGCTTCCCGCGGCGCGGGCACGCCGTCGATGCGTTGCGGCACGTTCAGCGGATTGCCGTTGCGGATCGCGTCGGGCAGCAGGGCGTCCGGCACGTCCTGGTATGACACCGGCCGCAGGAAACGCTCGATCGCGCGTGCGCCGACCGACGTCGTGCGCGTGTCGGACGTGGCCGGGAACGGGCCGCCGTGCACCATCGCGTGACCGACCTCGACACCCGTGCCGAAGCCGTTGACGAGAATGCGGCCGGCCTTGCGCTCCAGCGTCGGGCGCAGCGCGGCGAACAGCGCGGCATCGCCGTCGGCGAGATGGGCGGCGATCGTCAACTGGCCTTCGAGCGATTTCAGCACGCGATGCAGCGTGTCGGCATCCGGGCAGCGGACGATCAGCGAGGCGGGGCCGAATACTTCGTCACGCAGTTCGGGGTGGGCGATGAACGCGTCCGCGGAGGTGGCGAACAGTGCCGCACGCGCCTGGTAGCGGCTGCCTTCCACGCCTTCCGCGAGCAGCTCGACCTTGTCGTGCGCGCGCAGCGAGGCAACGCCTTGTGCGTAGCTCGCGTGAATGTGCGGCGTCAGCATCGTCTGCGCGGCAGTGGCCTGCGCGGCGGTGGCCGCCGCGGCTTCGAAGGCGCGCAGCGCGGGGCCGTCGATCGCGAGCACGAGGCCCGGGTTCGTGCAGAACTGGCCGGCGCCGAGTGCGAGCGACGCGACGAACTGCGGCGCGATCGCGCCGTGGCGCGCGTCGAGCGCGGCCGGGAACAGCAGCACCGGGTTGATCGAGCTCATCTCCGCATAGACCGGAATCGGCTCGTGGCGCGCGGCCGCGATGTTCATCAGCGCGACGCCGCCACGGCGCGAGCCGGTGAAGCCGACGGCCTTGATGCGCGGATCGGCGACGAGCGCCTGGCCGATTTCGCGCGACGCGTCGAACAGCAGCGAGAACACGCCCGCCGGCAGACCGCATTCGCGCACGGCTTGCTGGATCGCGCGGCCGACGAGTTCGGACGTGCCCGGATGCGCGGAGTGCGCCTTGACGATCACCGGGCAGCCGGCGGCGAGTGCCGATGCGGTATCGCCGCCGGCGACCGAGAACGCGAGCGGGAAGTTCGATGCGCCGAACACGGCGACCGGCCCGATCGCGACGTTGCGCAGGCGCAGGTCGACGCGCGGCAGCGGCTTGCGGTCCGGGCGGGCCGGGTCGATGCGCGCATCGACGTAACTGCCGTCGCGCACGAGCGATGCGAACAGCGCGAGCTGGCCGACCGTGCGGCCGCGTTCGCCTTCGACGCGTGCGCGCGGCAGGCCCGTTTCGGTGACGCAGCGCTCGATCAGGTCGTCGCCGAGCGCCATGATGTTGCGGCCGATCGCGTCGAGAAACGCCGCGCGTTGCTCGGGGCGCGTTTCGCGGTACGTGTCGAATGCGTCGTCGGCGAGCGCGCAGGCCGTCTCCAGGTCTTGCAGGCTCGCGCCGCCGAACGCGGGTTCGAGCGTGTCGCCGGTGGCGGCGGCGATCGCGTGGAGGGTGCCGTTCTGTCCGGCGACGGCCGACTGGCCGATCAGGAGCTGACCTGTGAGTTGCATGGTTTTCCTCGGAAAATGCGGGGCCGGGCGTGATGGGCCCGGCCGGAGTGAAAAGGGGGACGCGGGGGCGTCAGCCTTCGTCGTCTTCGAGCTGGAGCTTGTCGGAACGGATGCCGGTGTTGGCGCCCCAGTAGTAGATGACGAGCGCGACGGCCGCGACGACGACCGTGTCGTACGGATGCGCGAGCTGGCCGGTGCCGCCGAAGCCGCCGAAGTACGACAGCACGATCATTGCGGCGTAGAACGCGATCAGCCATGCCGACGAGCGCACCTGCTCGGCGAGGCTCAGGTGCGCGGTCGGCACCCAGCGGCGGCACGCGAGATAGATCACGAACATCACGATCTGCAGGCCGAGCAGCCAGGACACCGTGCTCCAGCCCGACCAGTAGACGATCAGCGCGGCGATCGCGAACGATGCGGGGCCGGTGATGCCGAACGCGACCGCGCGGAACGGCCGCGGCAGGTCGGGGGCGGTGCGGCGCAGCGCGGCGACCGACACGGGCGCGACCGCGTAGCTCAGCACGAGCGCGGCCGACACGATGTTGATCAGCGCTTCCCACGACGGGAACGGCATCGTCCAGAAGATCGCGAGACCGAACGTGAGCCAGAGGCCCGCGCGCGGGATGCCCGACGCTTCGTCGACGCGCGTGAACATCTTGAAGAACGTGCCCGTCTTCGCCCAGCCGTAGACGACGCGCGGCGTCGCGTTCATGTAGATGTTGCCGCAGCCGCTCGGCGAGATCATCGCGTCGGCGACGACCATCACCGCGAGCCAGCCCACGCCGAGCGCGAGCGCGATGTCGCGGTACGGCAGCGAGAATGCCTTGCTCACGTCGTGCCAGCCGGCGGCGAGCATGTCGGTGGGAATGCTGCCGATGAACGCGAGCTGCAGCAGCACGTAGATCAGCGTCGACAGCAGGATCGACAGGATCAGCGCGATCGGGATCGTGCGCTGCGGATTGCGCACTTCGCTCGCGACCGACACGATCGGCGTGAGGCCGAGGTACGCGAAGATGATGCCGCCGGCCGACACGGCCATCTCGATGCCCGGCATGCCGAACGGCGCGAAGCCGTGCACGGTCAGGTTGGCGGGCTTGAAGAACGTGAACAGTACCGCGATCACCGACAGCGGCACGATGAACTTGAAGACGCTGATGATGTTGTTCGCCTTCGCGAACGTCTTCACGCTCGAATAGTTCAGGTAAAAGAAGAAGCAGAGCAGCCCGGCCTGCAGGAGCCAGCCGAGCGTGGTCGGATCGCTCGAGCCCGCCTGGGTCAGGCTCGGAAACCATGCGGCCGCGTACTGGCGCGCGGCGACCACTTCGATCGCGATCAGGCTCGAGAACGCGATCAGCGTGATGAAACCCATCAGGTAGCCGAGCAGCGGGCCGTGCGAGAACACCGGGTAGCGAACCACGCCGCCCGCGCGCGGCAGCGCGGCGCCGAGTTCGCAGTAGACGATGCCGAGCAGCAGCACCGAGAAGCCGCCGAGCAGCCACGAGAAGATGCCGGCCGGGCCGGCGATCGTCGACACGTGACTCGCGGCGAACAGCCAGCCCGAACCGAAAATCGCGCCGAGGCCGATGAACGTCAGGTCGGTCAGCGACAACTGCTTCTTGAACTTGCCGTGACCCGCGTCGGCGGACGCTGGACCGGAAATCGGAACGGACGAGGATGTGTTGCCTTGGCCTGGCATGGGTTTGTCTCCTGGGTAATGTCGGGGCAGGTGCGTCGGGGCAGGTGCGTCGGGGCAGGTGCGTCGGGGCAGGTGCGTCGGGGCAGGTGCGGTTGCGCCGCGCTCTCACGGAGCAGCGGCGCACACCTGCCGGCCGGCGTGCGACCGGTGCGGGCCGCGGGGCCGTTCATGCGCCGCCGGAGGCGGTGACGCAGCGAGCGGGCCCGTACGGGCCATGCCGGACCGGAAGTGACGGCGCGACGGGGGAAGCCGCTGCGCCGCCGGAAGAATCGACCCGCGCGATCGGCGCGGTCAGCGGTTCGCCCGGTTCTTTTCGGCGCGGTGCGTGGTGTCGCAAGCGATGGAAGAGCCCGGTGCAGCCCCGTTGCTGATGACGGGGAAAACTCCGGTCCGCTGGATGGCGTTTCGACTCACTGCAATCTCCTGCTTCGTATCGATCGACGACAGGCGCGTCGATGTGCAACCAGTATCGCCGTGCAAACACCCATCACGCTTGAGCCGTATCGCGGAGCAAAATGACGAAATCGGCATAGTGCGCGGAAGGGCCGCGAAAGGTGCTCCGCACTATGCCGATTTCGTCGCCGTCCTCATCGAAAAGCCACAAGCGGACGGACGCGCGACGGAGGAAGCTATGCTCCTTTCCCCACTTCGGACGGCTCATGATGAAGCGCATCCAGATCATCGATTCGCACACGGGCGGCGAACCCACGCGGCTCGTCGTGTCCGGTTTCCCGTCGCTCGGCAACGGCACGATGGCCGAGCGCCGCGACGTGCTCGCCCGCGAACACGATCGCTATCGCACCGCGTGCATTCTCGAGCCGCGCGGCAGCGACGTGCTGGTCGGCGCGCTGCTGTGCGAACCGGTGTCGCCGGAAGCGGCGGCCGGCGTGATCTTCTTCAACAACAGCGGTTATCTCGGGATGTGCGGGCACGGCACGATCGGCGTCGTGCGCACGCTGCATCACATGGGCCGCATCGAGCCGGGCGTCCACCGGATCGAAACGCCGGTCGGCACCGTCGAGGCGACGCTGCACGACGACCTGTCGGTCAGCGTGCGCAACGTGCTCGCGTATCGCCATGCGAAGGGCGTCGCCGTCGACGTGCCGGGTTACGGCCCGGTGAAGGGCGACATCGCGTGGGGCGGCAACTGGTTCTTCCTGATCAGCGGTCACGGCCAGCGCGTGGCGGGCGACAACGTCGCCGCGCTGACCGCCTATTCGTCGGCGGTGCGTGCCGGGCTCGAACAGGGCGGCATTACGGGCGCGAACGGCGGCGAGATCGACCATATCGAACTGTTCGCCGACGATCCCGAACACGACAGCCGCAGCTTCGTGCTGTGCCCGGGCCATGCATACGACCGTTCGCCGTGCGGCACCGGTACGAGCGCGAAGCTCGCGTGCCTCGCCGCCGACGGCAAGCTCGAACCGGGCGTCGTGTGGCGGCAGGCGAGCGTGATCGGCAGCGTGTTCCAGGCGAGCTATACGCAGGCCGACGGCGGCATCGTGCCGACGATCCGCGGCAGCGCGCACCTGAGCGCGGAAGCCACGCTGCTGATCGAGGAAGACGATCCGTTCGGCTGGGGCATCGTGTCGTGAGCGAGACCAGGACCGACGTCGTCGTGATCGGCGCCGGCATCGTCGGCGCGGCATGCGCGCATGAACTCGCGCAGCGCGGGCTGCGCGTGCTCGTCGTCGACGACGCGAGCGGCGGCGCCACCGGCGCCGGCATGGGTCACCTCGTCGCGATGGACGACAACGCGGCCGAGCTCGCGCTGAGTCATTACTCGATCGCGCTGTGGCGCGCGCTCGCCGGCGAGATGCCGGACGGCTGCGCGTACCGCAACTGCGGCACGCTGTGGCTCGCGGCCGATTCTCACGAGATGGACCTCGCGCGCGCGAAGCAGGCGACGCTCGCCGCGCACGGCGTGGCGGGTGACCTGATCGACGCGGCGACGCTCGCGCGGCTGGAGCCGATGCTGCGTCCCGGTCTCGGCGGTGCGCTGAAGATTCCCGGCGACGCGATTCTGTACGCACCGGTTGCCGCGAGCTGGCTGCTGCAGCGCGCACCGAACATCACGTTGCGGCGCGATCGCGCGGTGGCGGTCGACGGCCCGGGCGTGACGCTCGCGAGCGGCGACACGCTGCGTGCGGAACGCGTCATCGTCGCGAACGGCGTCGCGGCGCGCACGCTGTTGCCCGAACTGCCGCTGCGCCCGAAGAAGGGCCATTTACTGATTACCGACCGTTATCCGGGCCAGGTGTCGCACCAGCTCGTCGAGCTCGGCTATGCGGCGAGCGCGCATGCGAGCGACGGCACGTCGGTCGCGTTCAACGTGCAGCCGCGGCCGACCGGCCAGTTGCTGATCGGTTCGTCGCGCCAGTTCGACACCGAGGACGCGCGCATCGAGCCGCCCGTGCTCGCGCGCATGCTGCGCCGCGCGGTCGGCTACCTGCCGGATCTGGCTGACCTGAACGGCATTCGCTCGTGGACGGGTTTCCGCTCCGCGAGCCCCGACGGCCTGCCGTTGCTCGGCGAGCATCCGGCGCGCCCGGGCGTGTGGCTCGCGGTCGGGCACGAAGGGCTTGGCGTCACGACCGCGCCGGGCAGCGCGCGGCTCGTCGCCGCGTTGATGGCCGGCGAGCGTCCGCCCATCGACATCGAACCGTATTTGCCGGGACGTTTCCTGACGACGTCCCCCGTAGCCGGAGCGCTGACATGAAACGACCCCCACGCTCACTTCGTTCGCTTGGGGGGACGCAGTCCCCCATCCCTCGACGGCCGATTCCCGTACGTGCGGGGCGGCCCGGCGGAGGCTGATATGAAACGACCCCCACGCTCACTTCGTTCGCTTGGGGGGACGCAGTCCCCCCATCCCTCGATGGCCGATTCCCGTACGTGCCGGACGGCCCGGCGGAGGCTGACATGAAACGACCCCCACGCTCACTTCGTTCGCTGCCCCCCGCGGGGGCTGTCAGCCCCCTTGGGGCGGCCCGGCGGAGGCTGACATGATCATTCATCTGGACGGCCGCGCGCTGACGGTGGCCGATGGCGCGACCGTCGCGGCTGCCATCGCGGCGAGCGGCGACGACACGACGCGCGTGTCGTGCACGGGTGCGGCGCGCGCGCCGTTTTGCGGTATGGGCATCTGCCAGGAGTGCAGGATGACGATCGACGGCCGCCGCCGTCTGGCTTGCCAGACGCTGTGCCGCGACGGGATGCGGGTGGAGCGCACGCGATGAAACAGGAACGACTGAGCGTCGACGTCGCGATCGTCGGCGCGGGCCCGGCCGGGCTGTCGGCCGCACGGGCCGCCGCGCGCAGCGGCACCACGATCGCGATCATCGACGACAACCCGCGCGCGGGCGGGCAGATCTGGCGCCAGGCGGCCGCCGCCACGCCAGTGCGGGCCGCCGCCGAACGCCTTGCCGTGCTGCGGCAGCCGAACGTGACCCATCTGGCGGCCACGCGCATCGTCGCCGAAACGCAGCCGGGCACGCTGCTGCTGGAGGACGACGAGCGCGGGCTCCTGCTCGAATTCCGCACGCTGATTCTTTGCTGCGGCGCGCGCGAGCTGCTGCTGCCGTTCCCGGGGTGGACGCTGCCGGGCGTCACCGGCGCGGGCGGTCTGCAGGCGCTGATCAAGTACGGCCTCGACGTGCGCGGGCAGCGCACGGTGATCGCCGGCAGCGGTCCGCTGCTGCTCGCGAGCGCGGCGACGGCCCGTCAGGCCGGCGCGCAGGTGTCTCACGTGCTCGAACAGGCGGCGTGGGGCGACGTGGCCGGTTTCGGCGCGGGGCTGTGGCGCTGGCCGTCGAAGGTCGCGCAAGCCGCGAAGCTCGTCACGGCGGCCTACCGGCCCAATGCGCACGTCGTCGAGGCGTTCGGCGACAAGCGGCTCGAACGCGTACGGATCCGGCAGGGCGAGCGCGAATTCGAGATCGACTGCGACCGGCTCGCGTGCGGCTTCGGTCTCGTGCCGAACACCGTGCTGCCGAGCCATCTCGGTTGCCGGATCGACAGCGGCGCGGTGGCGGTCGATGTGCATCAGCGCACGAGCCGCGACGGGTATTTCGCGGCAGGCGAGTGCACGGGCGTCGGCGGCAGCGAACTGGCGATGGTCGAAGGCGAAATCGCCGGCTTTGCGGCCACCGGGCAGACGGCGCCGCTGGCCGCGCTGGTCGCGCAGCGCGCGCACTGGCAGGCGTTCGCCGACGCGGTGCGCGAGCGCTTCGCGATCCGCGAGCCGATCCGCCGGCTCGCGCGGCCCGATACGCTGCTGTGCCGTTGCGAGGACGTGCGTTTCGACGCGGTTGCGCCGGCGCCCGGCTGGACGGCCGCGAAGCTGCAGACGCGCTGCGGGATGGGCGCATGCCAGGGCCGCGTATGCGGCGCGGCCGCGCAGGCGCTGTTCGGCTGGACGCCGCCGGTGCCGCGCACGCCGCTCGTGCCCGCGCGGGTCGGCACGCTGATGCTGGACGACACGGCATCCTGCGACGGCGCGTGATGCGCTACGGCGAGGCGGCCCCGTTCAGGCGGGCCGCTTCGCCGCTTACTCCTCCTTCACTTTCTCCCATCCGCCCACCTGCGGCGCCGCACAGGCGCGCAGGCATTCGATCGCGGCCGCGACGGCCGCGCGGTTCGCACTGTCCGGATGCCAGTACATCGACACCGCGCCCTGGCCTTCGAGCTGCATCGGCAGGATGCGGATCGCGTTCAATTGTTCGAAGCGGCGTGCGGCACGATGCGACGCGACGCCCAGCAGGTCGGTGTTGTTCAGCAGCGTGAGGTTCAGGATCGACGAATTCGACTCGACGCAGTGCGGCGGCTGCACGCGGCCGGCGGCCGTCAGCGCGACCTGCAGCGCGTTGTGCACCGGCGTGCCGGGCGGCCAGACGATCCACGAGTAGGCGAGCACCGCATCCCAGCCGATGGACGCCGTGCCGACGAGCGGGTGATCGGGCCGCGCGACGAACACCACCGGATCGACATACAGCGCCTCGGCGTGCAGGTGCGGATCGACGGACGCGGACCCCGAGCGGCCCAGGACGATGTCCAGTTCGCCGCGCGCGAGCTGCGGCATCAGCTGGTTCATGGTGCTCTCGGCGAGTCGCACCTGCGCGCGCGGCATCCGCTTCAGCAACTGCGACACCGCGAGCGGCACCGTATCGGCGGCCGCGACGCCCGACGTGCCGATCATCACGAGGCCGCTGCCGCCTTCACGCAGCGCGGCCATGTCGTCACGCGCGACGTCGAGCTGCGCCTCCACGCGGCGCGCGTGCTCGATCAGCGCATCGCCGTACGGCGTCGGCCGCAAGCCGCGCGCGTGCCGCTCGAACAGCGGCAGCCCGACATCCTCTTCCAGCTCCTTCAGCCATTTCGACAGCGCGGGCTGCGTGGTCGCGAGCGCCGCCGCCGACTGGCTCAGGTTGCCCGTGCTGGCGAGGCTCAGCAGCACCTGCAGGTGGCGCAATCGCAGCCGGTAGGTCCAGTCCATCGCATGCTCCGTATCGGAAAGTATATCAAAAATAATATGGATTAGATGATTTAACCATTTTACCGGGTATGTCTGCGTCGAATATAAATTCGTCAACGGGCCGCCGCACGCGGTCCTCGACCGGATACCGCGCCGACAGCGATCGGCCGCCTCAAGGAGACATCATGACCCGCCGACACCCCGATACCACGCGCGCCGAGTACTACGCACGGATCGCCGAGCAGCGCCTCGCGCCGCTGTGGGAGTCGCTGCACAACCTGGTGCCGAAGACGCCGCAGCCGGCCGCGCAGGCCGCGATCTGGAAGTACGCGCAGGTGCGCGACCTGGTGATGCAGGCCGGCAACGTGATCAGCGCGGAAGAAGCCGTGCGCCGCGTGCTGGTGCTGGAAAATCCCGGACTGCCCGGCAAGTCGAGCATGACGCCGAGCCTGTATGCGGGCCTGCAGCTGATCCTGCCGGGCGAGATCGCGCCGAGCCACCGGCATACGCAGTCGGCGTTGCGCTTCATCGTCGAAGGCAAGGGCGCGTGGACCGCGGTGAACGGCGAGCGCACGACGATGCATCCGGGCGACTTCATCATCACGCCGTCGTGGGCCTGGCACGACCACGGCAATCCGTCCGTGGAAGACGGCGGCGAGCCGGTCGTCTGGCTCGACGGTCTCGACATCCCGCTGGTCGGCAGCCTCGACGCGGGTTTCGCGGAGAACTATCCGCAAGCCGAACAGCCCGTCAGTCGCGCGGAAGGCGACAGCTTCGCGCGCTTCGGTCACAACATGGTGCCGGTGCGGCATCGCGCGAGCGATCCGACGTCGCCGATATTCAGCTATCCGTATGCGCGCACCCGCGAGGCGCTCGACGCGCTGTACCGCAACGGCGAACTCGACGCGTGGGACGGCGTGAAGCTGCGCTACGTGAACCCCGCGACGGGCGGCTGGCCGATGCCGACGATCGCCACCTTCATGCAGTTCCTGCCGGCCGGCTTCGACGGCCGCACGTATCGCAGCACCGACGCGACGATCTACTGCGTCGTCGAAGGCAGCGGCACCGCGCACATCGGCGACGACGCGTTCGCGTTCGAGCCGCACGACATCTTCGTCGCGCCGTCGTGGGCGCCGGTGCGGCTGTCGGCGTCGTCCGACAGCGTGCTGTTCAGCTATTCCGACCGGCCCGTGCTGTCCGCGCTGAACCTGCTGCGCGAGGCGCGCGACTGACGCCGCGGCTTTCCCCGCTTTTCCCGATTCGTCAGGTGCGCCGCCCGGGCGGCGCCCATTCCTTCATTCATGCCTACGCTGGAGCCGTTCATGACTTATGTTTTCCCGCCCGAAGCGCCGGTGGCGCTTCCCGTCGCCGGTAGCGACGCCCGTTTCGCCGTCCGCCGCGTGTACTGCGTCGGCCGCAACTATGCCGCCCATGCACGTGAAATGGGCTTCGATCCCGATCGCGAACCGCCGTTCTTCTTCTGCAAGCCGGCCGATTCGATCGTGCCGGTCGCGTACGGCGAAACGCTCGAGCTCGCGTATCCGTCGCAGACGCAGAACTATCACTACGAAGCTGAGCTCGTCGCGGTGATCGGCAAGGGCGGTTCGGACATTCCGCTCGAACAGGCACTCGAGCACGTGTGGGGCTACGCGGTCGGTCTCGACATGACGCGCCGCGACCTGCAGATGAAGATGCGCGAGATGGGCCGGCCGTGGGAAATCGGCAAGGCGTTCGACCGCTCCGCGCCGATCGGGCCCGTGCATCCGGCGAGCGAAGCCGGCCATTTCGAGCAGGCCGGCCTGTGGCTGACCGTCAACGGCACGACGAAGCAGAAGAGCGACGTGTCGCACCTGATCTGGTCGGTCGCGGAAACGGTCGCGGACTTGTCGAAATTCTTCCGCCTCGAACCGGGCGACGTGATCTTCACCGGCACGCCCGAAGGCGTCGGCGCGGTGGTCAAGGGCGACGAGATGAAGGTCGGCGTCGAGCGTCTCGGCGAGCTGACCGTGCGTGTGGTCTGACGCGCGTTCGTCGATTTCCTCGAAAGGTCCCATCGTGCAACTGCATAGTTTTTTCAACAGTTCGACGTCCTATCGGGTGCGTATCGCGCTCGCGCTGAAGGGGCTGTCGTACGACACGCTGCCCGTGAACATTCGCACGGGCGAGCATCGAGATGCCGGCTACGTCGCGCGGGTGAACCCGTCGGCGTCGGTGCCCGCTTTGGTCGACGGCGATTTCCGTCTCGGCCAGTCGCTCGCGATCATCGATTACCTCGACCAGCTTCATCCGGCGCCGCGGCTCATCCCGCTCGAGCCGCAGCACCGCGCGCGCGTGCTGGAACTCGCGACGCTGATCGCGTGCGACATCCATCCGGTCAACAACCTGCGCGTGCTGCGCTACCTCGATACCGAGTTGAAGGTCACGCCGCAGCAGAAGAGTGCGTGGTATCGGCACTGGGTCGCGGAAGGGATGGCCGGCGTCGAGCGGTTGCTCGCGCGCGCGGACACCGGCCCGTGGTGTTTCGGCGCCGCGCCGACGCTCGCCGACGTGTGCCTCGTGCCGCAGGTGGCGAACGCGCTGCGAATGGACTGCGACCTGAGCGCGTACCCGCGCAGCCTCGCGATATATGAGCACGCGCGGCACGAGCTGGCGTTCGACGCGGCGCAGCCGCAGCGGCAGCCGGACTACGTCGCGTAACACACGAAGAAGGAGACAGACATGGACGAGAACAACAACCCGGGCCGACGCGTGCTCGTGATCGGCGGCGGCATCGGCGGGCTCGCGACGGCGCTGGCGCTCGCGCGCCAGGGCATTCGCGTGAAGCTGCTCGAGCAGGCCGAGCAAATCGGCGAGATCGGCGCGGGCATCCAGCTCGCCGCGAATGCGTTCAACGCGCTGGACGCGCTGGGCGTGGGCGAGGCCGCGCGCGGCCGGGCGGTGTTTACCGACTGGCTGCAACTGATGGATGCCGTCGATGCGCGGGAAGTCGCGCGCATCGACACGGGCGCCGCGTATCGCGAACGCTTCGGCAACCCGTATGCGGTGATCCATCGCGCGGACATACACCTGTCGATCTACGAAGCGGTCAAGGATCATCCGCTGATCGCGTTCCGGACCGGCACGCAGGTGTGCGCGTTCGAGCAGGATGCCAATGGCGTGACCGTGACCGATCAGCGCGGCGAGCGTTATCGCGCCGATGCGGTGATCGGCTGCGACGGCGTGAAGTCCGCGATTCGTCATGCGCTGATCGGCGATGCGCATCGCGTGACGGGACACGTCGTGTACCGCGCGGTCGTCGACGTCGAGAACATGCCGAAGGATCTGCAGATCAACGCGCCGGTCGTGTGGGCCGGCCCGCATTGCCATCTCGTCCACTATCCGCTGCGCGGCGGGCGGCAATACAACCTCGTCGTCACGTTCCACAGCCGCGAGCAGGAAACCTGGGGCGTGCGCGAGGGCAGCAAGGAAGAAGTGCTGTCGTACTTCGACGGCATTCATCCGCTGCCCAAGCAGATGCTCGACCGGCCGACGTCGTGGAAGCGCTGGGCGACCGCCGACCGCGATCCGGTCGAACGCTGGAGTGCTGGGCGTGCGACGGTGCTCGGCGATGCCGCGCATCCGATGACGCAATACATCGCGCAGGGCGCGTGCCAGGCGCTCGAGGATGCGGTGACGCTCGGCGCGGCCGTCGCGCAGACCGACGGCGATTTCGAAGCCGCGTTCGCGCTGTACGAGCGTGCACGGATTCCGCGCACCGCGCGCGTGCTGTATTCGGCGCGCGAGATGGGGCGGATCTATCACGCGAAGGGCGTCGAGCGGCAGGTGCGTAACGCGCTGTGGGTCGGACGCACGCAGGCGCAGTTCTACGACTCGCTCGACTGGCTGCACGGCTGGCGTGCGGAGGATTGCCTGAAGTCCGTCGCCTGACGCGCACTTCAGCCCGAATCCGGCGGCACGCATTCCAACGACATCGCGCGCGACCGCCTTCATGGAGGAGACACCATCATGGCCGATACGCTGTCCATCGACGTCAGCGAGTGGATCGACCGGCATCGCGTTGCGCCGTTTCAGGCCGCGATCGTCGCGCTGTGCTTCCTGATCGTCGCGATCGACGGTTTCGACACGGCATCGATCGGATTCATCGCCCCCGTCATTCGAGCGGAATGGGGGCTGTCGCCCGCGCAGCTCGCGCCGGTATTCGGCGCGGGCCTCGCCGGGCTGATGGCCGGTGCGCTCGCGTTCGGGCCGTTCGGCGACCGGTTCGGCCGCAAGCGCCTGCTGCTCGCCTGCGTTGCGTGCTTCGGCGTCGCGAGCGCCGCGTCGGCAAGCGCGGGTGGTTTGACCGAACTGATCGCCTGGCGCTTCGTGACGGGCCTCGGGCTCGGCGGCGCGATGCCGAACGCGATCACGCTGACATCCGAATACTGTCCCGCGCGGCGGCGCTCGCTGCTCGTGACGACGATGTTCTGCGGCTTCACGATCGGCTCCGCGCTCGGCGGGCTGGTGGCTGCGTCGCTGATCGAGCGCGACGGCTGGCGCGCGGTGCTCGTCGTCGGCGGTGCCGCGCCGCTGCTGCTTCTGCCGGTGCTTGCATGGCGGCTGCCGGAATCGGTGCGTTACCTCGTCAACACCGGCGCGGCGCGCGAGCGGATCGCGGCGATGCTCGCCCGCATCGCGCCGGACCCGCATCTCGCGCACGCGTCGTTCAGCGCGCCGAGCGGCAAGCCGGCCGGCTCGCCGCTCGGCCGCCTGTTCGCTGCCGATCTTCTGCGCGGCACGCTGCTGTTGTGGCTCACGTTCTTCATGAGCCTGCTCGTCATCTACCTGCTGTCGAGCTGGCTGCCGACGCTGTTGCGCACGACCGGCGCGACGCTGCAGATGGCCGCCCGCGTGACCGCGATGTTCCAGGTCGGCGGCACGCTCGGCGCGATCGTGCTCGGCTGGCTGATGGACCGCTTCGATCCGCACCGCGTGCTGGCATGCAGCTATGCGGGCGCCGGGGTGTTCGTCGCGGCGATCGGCGTGCTGGCCGCGTCGCCGGCGGGGGCCGCGCTGGCCGTGTTCGCGGCCGGCTTCTGCGTGTCGGGCTCGCAGGTCGGCGCGAACGCGCTGTCGGCCGCGTTCTATCCGACCGAATGCCGTACCACGGGCGTGAGCTGGGCAAACGGGATCGGCCGCAGCGGCTCCGTCGTCGGCTCGATGGCGGGCGGCGCGATGCTCGCGATGGGGCTGCCGTTGCCGACCGCGTTCGCCTGTGTCGCCGTGCCTTGCGTGATCGCCGGGGGCGCGGTGTTCGTGCTCGGCGTGCAGAGGGCCGGGGCCGGGCGGACGGCGGCCGATGCGATTGCCGGCGAGCAGGCGTAGCGACAGGCGGGGTGGCGCTGCGGGTGCGTTCGGACGGCGCCGGCGGCAGCGCGGAGCAACGATATATAAATTGATATAATATTGATTCATTAATCGTTGACCTTCGTCCTCCATGAACATCGATCCGTCGGCCGGGCTGCCGCCCGCGCCCGAACAGATGCGCGCGGCAGCAGAATCGGCATGCGCGCTGCTCAAGGTGCTGTCGAATCCCGACCGGCTGCTGCTGCTCTGCGAACTGTCGCAGGGCGAGCGCTGCGTGAGCGATCTCGAGACGCGGCTGGATATCCGTCAGCCGACGCTGTCGCAGCAACTCGGCGTGTTGCGGGACAACGCGCTGGTTCGCACGCGCCGCGACGGCAAGAACATCCACTATTCGCTCGACAGCGCGGCCGCGATCGCGGTGATGGGCGTGCTGTACGAGCAGTTCTGCGGCCCGGCCGCGCAGGGGACGCGCGATGCAGCTTGATGCGCTTCATTTCACGCCGTGGCTGTCGCTTGCCGGCGGCGTGCTGATCGGGCTCGCGGCGGCGTGGTTCGTCGCGTTCAACGGGCGCATCGCCGGGATCAGCGGCATCGTCGGCGGGCTGTTCACGGCCCGTGGCGAAGAGCGCGACTGGCGTGCCGCGTTCGTCGCCGGCTTGATTGCCGCGCCGCTGGCGATGCGCATCGCCGGGGCGGGCGTGACGCTGCGGATCGATGCGGGTTGGGGCGAACTGATGGCGGCCGGCCTGCTGGTGGGAATCGGCACGCGGTATGCGGGCGGATGCACGAGCGGCCACGGCGTCTGCGGGCTGTCGCGCGGCGCGTCCCGGTCGATCGTCGCGACGGCGGTTTTCATGGTCGCGGGCTTCGCGACCGTATTCGTGCGGCGGCACGTGCTCGGAGGCTGACATGCAGGCAGGATTCGCGTTTCTGGCGGGGCTGCTGTTCGGCGCCGGGCTCATCGTGTCCGGGATGGCCAATCCGCAGAAGGTGCTCGGTTTTCTCGACCTGGCCGGCCGCTGGGATCCGTCGCTCGCGTTCGTGATGGTCGGTGCGATCGGCGTCGCCGTGTTCGCGTTCGCATGGGCGAAACGCCGGACGCGCTCGTGGCTGGGCCTGCCGATGCAGTTGCCGGCCGCGCGGGCGATTACCGTGCGGCTCGTTGCCGGCAGCGCCGTGTTCGGCATTGGCTGGGGGCTTGCGGGGTTCTGCCCGGGGCCCGCGATCGTGTCGATCGGGCTCGGGTCGGTGAAGGGCATCGCGTTCGTTGCCGCGATGCTGGTGGGGATGGCGCTGTTCGAATGGATCGAGCGTCGGCGGAAGGCGGGTTGAGCGGGTGGTGGGTAGCGCGTCGCGGGCTGCAATGGGCGGTGGTGGTCTAGTCGGTCGAACGCGCGCAGGCGTTGGGCCGCATCGCGGTCGTCGTCAGGCGAGGGCGATGCGATCGTTGCCTGGCGACATCGGCGACATCGGCGACATCGGCGACATCGGCGACATCGGCGATCTCCGCGATCCTGGCTCCGGCGCGCGTCGCCGCGTCAGGACGGCTCGCGCGCATGCCGCTCGCCCGATACCAGCCCGATCAACCGGCGTAAAACCACGCGCCACCCGGCGAACATGCCGCGCCCGCCCGCAGGTTCCACGACGGTCGCGCTGGCCGGCCCGGCGCCGCTGGACGTCAATGCCACGTGAGCGCCCGTCTCGATCGTCAGGCATTCGCCTTCTTCGAGCACGCGGCGAACGTATTGCGGCGCATCGGGCAGCCAGTCGAGCCCGCCGTGGCGCAACGTGACCGCGAGTGCGCCGTCCAGCACGATGACCTGGCTACCTTTGTCGAACCACGCAAAGTGGCTTTGTCCGGCGTCGAGCCGGATGTCCTGTGTCCGCATGGCGAGTCCTTTTCCCGGTTGCGCAGCCTCGCGACGGCGAGGCGACAGCGTGTCATCAGGTTAGGGAAACGCGCGGAAGCAGGACAGATTCAGGGGACGGGAATCTGTTGCGGTGCAGCCGGCGATTTTGCATCGCTGTATCGGTGGGTTTGCCCCGAATCTGTATCTGGCGAGCATCCGCGTGCGCGGGCACGATGGCCCGCATGACGCCCATCACCGATCTGTCACGCACGCCTTTGCCGCTGTCCGGCGAGCCGCTTTACGAACGGCTCGCCGAGCATTACCGCCGCATCATCGCGGCCGGCACGCTGTCGCCCGGCGACCGGATGCCGTCGGTGCGCGCGTTCATGGCGCAACACGGCGTGAGTTTGTCGACCGCGATCCAGGCGTTCCGGCGGCTCGAGGATGCGGGCTGGTGCGAAGCCAGGCCGCGCTCGGGCTATTTCGTGCGGCGGCGCGCGGCGGCCGTGCTCGACACGCTGCCGGAAAGCGACGGGCCGCCGCTGAGCGTCGAGCCGCCGTTCGCGGGCCTGCACGAACGCGTGTCGCGCGTGATCGATCGCGCGAACGCGGCGCCCGATGCGCTGAACCTCGGCGGCGCATCCGCGCAGGCGACGCTGTATCCGGCCGAACGCCTGCAGACGCTCGCGATCCGGCTGCTGCGGCGCAAGCCGACGTTGCTGACCGACGCGGGGCCCGTCGGCGGTTCGCCCGAATTCCGGCAGACGATGGCAAAACGCGCGGTGTCGTACGGCGTGACGGTATCGCCGGACGACGTGATGTCGACGAGCGGCGGGGTCGATGCCGTGAATCTCGCGCTGCGCGCGGTGGCGCGCCCCGGCGACACGATCGCGATCGAATCGCCGGCCTTTTTCGGCCTGATCCAGTTGCTCGAGAGCCTCGGCCTGCGCGCGCTCGAGATTCCGGCCAGCCCGACCACAGGGTTGTCGATCGAGGCGCTCGACGTGGCGCTGGCCGCGTATCCGGACATCCGGGCCGTGGTCGTCGTGCCGAACCTGCAAAACCCGCTCGGCAGCGTGATGCCGGACGACCGCAAGGCCGCGCTGGTCGCACTGTGCGCGCGCCGCGGCGTGGCCGCGATCGAGGACGAGCCGTATCGCGAGCTCGTCGAAGCGCCGCATGCGGTGAAGCCCGTGAAGGCATGGGACCGCGACGGCACTGTGATCTACTGCCCGTCGTTCAACAAGGTGCTGGCGCCCGGGATGCGGCTCGGCTGGATGAGCGCGGGGCGCTGGCACGCACGCGTGAAGATGCTCAAGTTCGCGCACAGCCGGCACAACGCCGCGCTGCTGCAGGCTGTCGCTGCCGAGTTCGTCGGCTCGGGCGCGTTCGATCGTCACCTGCACCGGTTTCGCGAGCAGCTTCGCGTGCAGCGCGACGTGACGATCGACGCGATCGCACGCCATTTTCCGGCTGGTACGCGGATGAACCGGCCGCCGGGCGGCATGCTGCTGTGGATCGCGCTGCCGGAAGGCGTACGTTCCGAAGCGCTGTTCGACGCTGCGCTGGCGCGTGGAGTAAGAATTGCGCCGGGCTCGATCTTTTCGAATTCCGATCGCTTTGACGCGTATATCCGGCTTGCCTGCACGCGCGTGTTCGACACCGCGCATGAAGCGGCAATCGAAACGCTCGGCCGGTTGATACGCGATGCAGCAGCGGCCGCGCAACCGGGCTGACCGGCAGGCGGACTGGCGACGGTGCGCCCGAGCGCTGCCGACGCAGCGGATGCGCGAGCCGGCCGATCCGGCACGCCGTCTCCACGTCGGTTTCTCGCCGTGCGACGCCGCACCGGCGATACGATTTCGGCGATTTCATCGCCCGACCGTGTGCGTGGCGAGGTGCTGGCGGATCAACGACAGGTAACGATCGCCGACCGAGAAGTCGCGGGCGGCGCGCGGCCGCTCCGCCTGACGCAGCGTGGCCGGCGCGCTCATGCCCAGATACCGGCACACCGCGGACGGAAACGGCTTGCGCGTATGCCCGAGCTGGCGCGCCGCGCGTTCGACGCGGGCGTCGCCGACCTGCGCACGCAGCCAGGCCAGCACTTGGCGATCGGTGTCGTTGACGATACGGACCAGATGTTCCATCGCGCACCTCACTGTTCATAAATACAGTACTGTAAATATAACCAGTATATGAGGCGACCGCAAGCGGGTGTGCTTGCGCCTGGCCGTTCGGCCAGGGTCAGCGCGCCGGCGCGGCGGTTTGGGCTGCGGGCACGGCGGAGGCAGCAGGTACTGCAAGCCTGGCGTAGCGCGCGTCGGTAAGCGTGCCGAGGAACGCGACGATGTCGTCGATTTCCGCGTCGGTCAGTGCGGGCGGCGTGCCGGGCCGGCGGTTCATCGGCGTCGAATTGACGTTGATGTTGCCGCGATAGGCGGCCGGCACGTCGTCGAAGGTTTTTGCGCCGTGATACCAGTAGCCCGGGTCGGTCGAGCGCGTGTTGTAGAACGCGACCGCGTCGCGCAGCGTCGTGAACACGCCGTTGTGCATGAACGTCTGCTTGACTGCGACGTTGCGCAGCCCCGGCGTGCGCAGGTAGCCGCACCATTGCGTCGGTTCCGGCCAGCGCAGCCGCGTGGCGGTATCGCACAGTCCGTTGTCGAAGTGGCGCGGATCGCGGTTCGCTGGCAGCGCGCGGTTGCGCGGCACCGCGATCGCGTCGTAGCCGAAATCGGTGAACAGCGAGCGCTCCGGCCGGCTCGACGTCTCCGACAGCGTATGGCAGGTCATGCAATTGCCCTTGTCCGGATTCCGGAACAGCGCCAGGCCGCGCATCTCGGCCGGCGCGAGCGGCGTGCGCGTGCGCAGGAAGGCGTCGAAGCGCGACGTGAACGGCGCCATCTCGTCGCTCCGCAGATAGGCTTCGACGGCCGAGCCCAATGCGCGCACCAGTTGCTCGGGATCGCGCCGCACCGACGCGCCGAAGCGCGCGGCGAGATCGGGCGCGAGTTCGGTGGCGTCGACCTTGCGCAGCAGCGCGGCCGGCGACCGGTTGTTCATCTCGTTCGGATCGAACAGCGGCCCGCGGATCTGCTCGGCGAGCGTGTCCGCGCGGCCGTCGCCGAACAGTCCGCCGAACGGCGATGGCGCCGGTGCGTCGTCGTCCTGGTAGAAGTGGCGGCGCGGCACGTAGCGCACGTAGAGCAGCGACGGCGCGTTGCGCTGGCTGAAGCGGCCGTGACGGCTGCCTTCCGGCACACCGGGCCCCGCCAGCGATGCCGCCGATAGCGTCGGCGCGAACGCACGGCCCGGATCGTGGCAGCCCGCGCACGACATGCCGCGCGGCTCGGACAGCCGCGGATCGAAGAAGATCCGGCGGCCAAGCGCGACGAGCGTCGGATCGGGCGCGAAGTGCGCGGTCGCCGCGTCGATCTTGCCCGTCACCTGCGGCGTGCCGTTGCCGATCGTGGCGACGATGCGCGACGGCGGCGCGCCGGGCAGCAGCGTCGTTTCGGAAGGGGCGGCGTGAGCCGCGAGCGCGACACCGGCGAGCACGGTCGCGGCGAGTACGCGTGCCGTCCGGCGGGCACGGACTGGAACGGGAGTCGAATGCGACACCGGAAGCGCCGCAAAAGCCGCCACCGACACACGCTGCCTCCTCGATCCGGCCATTCTCCGCCGACGCCTGCCCGAACCCGCCACACCGCGATTCACTCGAACTTCGTCACTCACGGCGCGATGAACCCCGTCTTGTCACAGGCGAGCGTCGTGCCCGACTGGTCGCACGATGCGAGCAGCTTGCCGGCCGCCGAATACGCATGGAACACCCAGCCCGTCGCCGGTGCCGCGCGCCGTTCCATGATCAGGAAACCGAAGCTGTTGTTGTGCGACAGCCGTTCGATCACGGCGCCCGGCGCGGGCGTCAGGTCGGCCGGGAACGGGTCGGGCAGCGCGACGTCGAGGTTGTCGCCGCCGTTGCCGGACACGATCGTCGCCGGATGCCCGGACGCGAAATTGATCGCCTGGAAGTCGTGTACGTGCCCGTGCAGCGCGACGTGGATGCCGGGCGGGTAGTACGCCTGCGCGTTCAGGCTCGACATCACCGACTGCAGCGCGAGATTGCCCGGCGCGGGCGTGCTGCCGGCGATCGGCGCGAACGCGAGGATCGGGTGATGGTTCGTGAAGATCGTCGTCGTCATGCCGGCCTTCGACGCGAGCGACGCCACCGTCTGGAACTGCTTCTGGTAAATGCGGAATTGCGCGTCGGTCGTCTTCAGCGGATTGCGGCCGACCTTCGCGGTATCGAACACGATCACCTGTGTGCCGCCGCCGAGCGACACCGTATACGGTTCCGAATAGTTCGCGTCGTCGTCACGGGCCGGATCGTCGCACGAACGGGCCGCCGAATACGGGCGCGGATCGAGGAAGCGATACCAGCCCTGGCCCGCCCGCGCACATTCCTCGTGATTGCCGCGCACGACCACCCACGGCGCCTTCGCGAACAGCGGCGCGGCCGGGCGGAACAGGTCGGCCTGCCACGTATCCCAGCCGTAGCCCCACGGGCTGTCCTTGCAGCCCGCGATGTCGGGCGGGCACGCGTTCTCGCGGTAGTGATAGTCGCCGACGTGCAGCACCAGATCCGGCGACAGCTTCGCGACGCTCGCCGCGATCGTGTCGAACGGCCAGACCGTCGCGTCGTTGCACGCCTGCCATGCGTTGTCGGCCTTCTTCATCCGGCAGCCGGTGTCGGCGATGATCGCGATGCGCTGCGGCTGGGCCTTCGGCAGCGGCAGCGCGCGGCCGGCGACGCTCGCCGTCTGCGCGTCGGCCGGCAACGTCGCTTCGCAGACCGATACCGGGAAACTCGACGGTTTGGAGTCGGCCGGGTCGCTCGCGGTCGGTCGCTGCGCGACGGTCGCGGTGCCGGCGCGCAGCGTCATGCGCGACAGCTTGCCGTCGACGGACAGTTGCGGACACAGCGGATCGCTCGCGGAAGCCGGACTGTAGTTCGTGATCGCGCGCGCGATCGCCTGGTTCGCATCGCCGATCTCGACCCACGCGGCCTGGACGTTGATCGCGGCACTGGCCGGATCGGCGGGCGTATCGATGTGATTCGAACACGCGGACAGCGCGGCAAGGGCGGCAAGCGGAGCGCAGCGCACGAACAGCGTGCGAGAGAGGAGTCGTCGCATGGGTGGCACCGTGGGAAAGCCGTCAACGGTACGCAACATGAATGTAAGAAATATGAAAGTGGGGCGCGGCGGGCGTGTCGTGGCAGCGCTTGACCTCAAGCCGGCTTGAAGCCGCATAGTCAGGCTCGCGATCAACGATGCACACGAAGGGGAATCGACGATGGAATCGCACCAGCCCAACGAAGCGCAGTCCGCGCTATGGAACGGCCCGTCGGGGCTTGCATGGGTCGACGCACGGACGTCGCTCGACCGGATGTTCGAGCCGTTCGAGACGCTGCTCGCGGATGCCGCGGCGGCATCGTCCTCGCGCAGCGTGCTCGACGTCGGCTGCGGCACGGGGGCGGTGACGCGCGCGATCGCCCGGAGGCTCGGTGCGCACGCGCACTGTACGGGCATCGACATCTCGGCGCGGATGATCGCCGTTGCGCGGGATCGCGCGGAACGCGAGGGCATCCGCGCAGGCTTCATGTGTGCCGATGCGCAGACGTATGCGTTTGCACGCGATCGTTTCGACCTGGTCGTGTCGCGTTTCGGCGTGATGTTCTTCGACGATCCGGTGCGCGCATTCGCGAACCTGCGCCGTGCGACGCGCGCGAACGCGCAACTGCGATTCGTCGCATGGCGCAGCGCGGCGGACAATCCGTTCATGACGACGGCCGAGCGCGTCGCGGCGCCCTTGCTGCCGAACTTGCCGGCGCGGCAGCCGGGTGCGCCGGGACAATTCGCATTCGGCGACCGGCAGCGGATCGCGTCAGTGTTGTCGGACAGCGGCTGGACCGACGTCGAGATCGAACCGCTCGATATCGCGTGCGCGTTGCCCGAGCCCGCGCTGCACGACTACATCGCGCGACTGGGGCCGGTCGGACTCGCACTGCAACAGGTGGATGACGCGACACGACGGCGCGTGGTCGATACGGTGCGCGCCGCGTTCGAGCGCTACGTGCACGGCGCGGACGTGCGTTTCGATGCGGCGTGCTGGCTCGTCACGGCGCGCGCGCCGTCTGCGTGACGCAGGGGAAGCGGGCCGGCGATCCGGCGTTCGCCGTGCGCGTTGCGGCTGGCCGGCGATGAAGCGGCACGCGTAAAGGCGTGCCGTCAGCCGCGCCTTGCACGCACCATCAGCCACGCGCAGCCCGCCGCAACGAGCACAAGCCCGAGCAGCACCGCCTCGACGCCGAGCGCGAAGCCCGACGACATTTCGCCGCTGTTCGGCACCGGCGACAGGTTGACGGTCATCGCGATCGCACCGCCGGCCAAGAGCGCGATGCAGGCGATCCAGTAGAGCTTGCCGCGCGACGCGGCAGCGCGAATTCGCCAGAGCGCGAGGCCGGCGCCGCCGAGGTAAAGCACGGCGAGCGTGACGAGCGCGACGAGGTCGCCGGCGCGATTGTGGAGGAACCCGCTCATTGCGCGGCTCCGTCGATCGTCGCGTATCGGGGCGACGGAGTGGGGGCGATGCGGTTGTTCATTCGGTCCTTGTCTCGTGCGCCGGTACGCGGCGCGCCCGCTCGGCGGTTGCCGAAGCCGTTCGCCGCAACCGGCACCCGAAATACGGCGAAGATGGCGACGACGAGCGCGCCGGGCAGGCCGAAGCGGGCGACGTCCGATTGCGGGCCGATGAAGAACCATGCGCCGATGACGGCGAGCACCGGCAGGACGGCCGGCGGTTCGAATGCGGTTCGGAACAGGAGGCGGGATTCCGGCATGACGGGCATCCAGGTGTGGGGCAACGCGGTGCGACGCCGTCCGGCCACGCGTGTCGCAGGCCGGACCCTGATACGGCGTGCGTCGAACGTACCGCGATGTCAGGATTGCACGAAGGATCGTGCAGGGATCAACCTGACGGATTGTAAGTGATCGGGAGCAAGTGCGCGTACCGCGCGGTGCGCGCACGGCGTTGCAACGGAAGCGGGGAAAGACGGCGCACCCGGGCGATGTACGGAGATGCACATCGTCCGGGGCGAATGGCGGGCAGCACGTTGCCGCCCGCGTTCAGAACGTCACGGCGATCCCGGCCATGCCGACGAACTGGCCGTGCGTGGTCGACGGCGTGAGCTGCTGCGAATCGCCGACGATCGGCGCCGCATCGACGATCTGGCCGGCACCTTGCGCACCGAGCGTCTGCCCGCTCGAATGCGTATACGCCTGCAGCGCGTAGAGCGTCGTGCGTTTCGACAGGCTGTACGACTCCTTCAGCGAATACTGCTGGTAGCGTGCCGCATCCGACACGCCGTTCGCCTTCGACGCGAGCGTGTACGAGAACGCGCCGGCCACCGAGAACGCCGGCGTGAAGCGATACGCGGCAAGCGCGCCGTAGGTGTTGAACACGGCCGTGTCGGTGAACGCGGAGCCGTTGCCGGGCAGATACTTCACGTTCGAGTAGTTCAGGCCCATCGTCAGGTTGCCGAGCGTGTAGTTGCCGGCGGCCGCGACCTGTTCGACGGCCTTGGCGGTCAGGTAGCCCTGGTTCAGCACCGACACCGCGAAGCTGCCCGACGCGGCGGTCGCCGGGTTCAGGAAGCCCGCCGACGAGCCCGAGCTGTTGATGCGCAGGTAGCCGGCCGCGATCCCGACCGGCCCGTTCGCGTAGCGCAGCGCGGCGCTGAACGTGTTGCCCTTGCCGGTCGCGCCGGCGATGCCGCCGAACGCGTACATCGCGCTCGCGGTCAGCCCGGAGAAGGTCGGCGACGTATAGGTGACGGCGTTGTTCACGCGGATCGTCGTGTCGAGGCCGTCGATGTCGCCCGGGTGCGCGCCCGTCGCGCCGGTCAGCCAGCTGCTCGACGCGTACGGGCCGACCAGCAGGAAGTACGGCGTGTACTGGCGGCCGGCCGTCACCGTGCCGTAATGGTCGTTGCGCAGCCCGACGAACGCCTCGCGGTTGAAGATCGTGCCGGCCGCCGACTGTGCGCCCGTGTTCAGGTTGAAACCCGACTGCAGATCGAAGATCGCGTGCGTGCCGCCGCCGAGATCCTCGTCGCCGCGCAGCCCGAACTTCGACGCATACAGGTTGCCGTCGCGCATGTATATGTTCGAATGGCCTTGCTGGTTGTTCACGTAGGCAAGCGAATCGTCGACCACGCCGTACAGCGTCACGCTGCTTTGCGCATGGGCGGCGGACGCGCCGAGCGACGCGGCCGAGAAAATCAGGATTGCATAGCGATTACGCGGGGCTTTCACTTTCATTGTCGATCTCCGAGTCTCTTCAACGGGGCGGGAGGTTGCGAAGCCTCCTCTGTGGTGAGTGGCGGGCCGCGCGAACGGCCCGCCGGAACAGAATGCGAGGCGCGGTCAGTCGGCGAGCGCGACGACGATGCGGCGCCATGCGCCGTCGGGTGCATCGTGCTCGACGCGTGCGCCGCGCACGGCGAGCGGGCCTTGCAGCGACGCCGGCAGCAGGATCTCGACGCGCTCGGCGGGGCGGCGCATGCGGCCGTCCCAGCGCACCGACACGCCGAGTACGCCCGACGCCTCGCGTCCGGTCTCGATGCGCCACAGTCCGTATTCGCCGTCGCGCCAGCGTTCCGTTTCGCCGTCGTCCTCGACGCATTCGCCGTGGGCGACGCCATCCTCGATGCGCGGTGCGACGATGAAGCCGCGCGTGTCGGCGCGTGCGCCGAACCGTTGTTCGGCGACGTTCAGCGGCAGCACGCGGCCTTCGCGCAACAGCATCACCGGCGTGTCGAGCGGCGCCGGCAGCGTCACGCTCGCGCCGCCGTCGAACGACTGCGCGCTCGCGCAGCACAGCCAGCGCGCGCCGGACGGCAGGTAGACCGTGCGCTCCGTGTGGCCGGGGTCGACCACCGGGGCGACCAGCAGCGCGTCGCCGAGCATCATGTCGTCGCATTCGTCGTAGCAGCGCGCGTCGCCGGGGAAGTCGCCGAGGGTCGGCCGCAGCACGGGTTCGTAGCGCGTGGTCGACAGCCACAGCAGGTGATAGAGATACGGCAGCAGCCGGTAGCGCTGCTTGATCAGCGACGCGATCTGCGCGGTGATCTCCGGATACATCCACGGCTCATTGACGGTGCCGTCGTCGTTCCACGAATGGATGCTGAAGCGCGGCATGAAGATGCCGAACTGCACCCAGCGCAACAGCAGCTCGGGCGACGGCGCGGGGCCGGAGAAACCGCCGATGTCGTGACCGATGTTCGACACGCCCGACAGCGCGAGCCCGAGGCCCATCTTCAGGTTGTAGCGCAGCGTTTCCCACGACGTGTAGTTGTCGCCGGACCAGGTCTGTACATAGCGCTGCATGCCGGCGCCGCCGGAGCGCGACACGAGGAACGGCCGCAGCGCCGGCGCATGCGCGCGCTGCGCTTCGCGCGACGCGCGCATCATCAGCATCGTCTGCAGCACCTTCGCTTCGCGCGCGGGGAACGGCTGGCCGAAGCCGTGCGCGATCGCGTCGGGCGACCAGATCTCGTATTCGTTGTTGTCGTTCCACGTCGACTCGATCCCGTAGTCGAGCAGCGCCGACGTGACCTGCTCGCGCCACCAGCGATAGGCGTCCGGCTGCGTGAAGTCGATATACGCGCCGACTTCGTCCCAGAACTGCACCCACGCCGGCTCGCCGGACGCCGAGCGGATCAGCAGCCCGCGTTTCGCCGCGTCGTCGAATGCAGGGTGGTCGCGCAGCAGGCACGGCTTGATGTTCGCGCACAGCCGGATGCCGTGATCGCGGTAGTGCTTCACGAAACCCTTCGCGTCGGGAAACTTCTCGCGATTCCAGTTGAACACGTAGCGCTTCGCGCCGATCGACGTATAGCCCGACGACAGGTGGAACGAGTCGCACAGGATGTCGTGCGCGTCGCATTGCTCGACGAACTGGTTCATCTGCTGCTGCGCGTCCGGCGCATCGGTGTAGCGCATCGTCGAGCCCGAATAGCCGAGGCCCCATTTCGGCGTGCGCGCCGGCCGCCCGGTGAGCCACGTGAAGCGCCGCGCGGCCGCGAGCGGCGTGTCGGGCGATGCGATGAAGTAGTAGTCGAGATCGCCGTGCTCGGCGACGAAATAGCGGTACAGGCCGTGGTAGTTGTCGAGCTCGCGGCCCATGTCGAACGAGCAGTCCGACAGCGTGTCGTAGAACAGCCCGAAGCCCTGGCAGGCGTCGGGCGACCACGTGACGTAGAACGGGATGTGCTTGTAGAGCGGGTCCGTGTGCTTCGCGCTGTAGCCCATCGCGTCGATGTTGCGCATCTCGAAGCGTGCGCCGGTGCGGTCGAGCCCGCCCGCGCGCTCGCCGAGGCCGAACACCTTGTCGCCGCGCTCGCGTGCGACGTAGTGATACGCGCGCTCGTCCCACCAGCCGAAGTTGTACGCCTGCGTCGCGCGGTCGGCGAGCACCACGCGCCACGCGCCGTCGGCGCCGCGCATCGACCACGTGCAGTGGCCGCCTTGCCGCTTCACGCTGACGCGGATCTGCGCGGTTTCGATGCGCAGGGTGTCGTCGTCTTCGACGAGGTCGTAGGCCGGCAGCGTGAAGCCGCTCAGGTCGAGGCGATCGCGACCGTCGAGCGGCACGTCGTCGAGGCCCGGCGCGATCGTCCACGTGCGCGGGTTGCGCGGCATCGCGTCGGGCAGCACGCGCACGCGCACGATGTCGTCCTCGAGCACGAAGATCTCGAGCGTCGCGCCCGCATCGGACGCGAGCTGCACGCGGTTCGCATGACGGGCGGCGATGCGGAACACGGGCGGATGAAGAAGCGAAGTCATGAAGGCGATTCCTGGTAAGGGCGAATGTCAGGCGTGCTGGGCGAGCAGGCGTTCCTGCTTCGACTGTCCGCGGATCAGCACCGCGAGCAGCGTGACGCCGATGATGTCGAACAGGCCGAGGCAGGCGAACAGCGGCGCGTAGCCGATCTTGTCGGCGAGGGCGCCGACCAGCAGCGAGAAACCGAGGCCGCCGATCCACGCGGCCATCCCGGCGAAGCCGCTCGCGGTGCCGACTTCCTCGGGATCGAACACGTCGGCCGACAGCGTGTTGACGAGCGCGGAGATCATCTGGTGCGCGAAGCCGCCGACGCAGAACAGCGCGATGGCCGTGTACGGCGACGACACGATCCCGATCGCCGCCGGCCCGATCATCAGCAGCGCGCCGAGCGCGACGCCGGCGACGCGCGACCACACGAGCGGCAGCTTGAACCGTCTTGCGAGGTAAGGCGACAGGTAGCCGCCGGCGATGCCGCCGAGGTCGGCCGCGAGAAACGGCATCCACGCGAAGATCGCGATCTGCGTGAGCGCCATGTGGCGCTCGGTCGCGAGGTACAGCGGGATCCAGAAGCTGAAGGTTTGCCACGCGGGTTCCGCGAAGAAGCGGGGCAGCGCGATCGCCCAGAAACGGCGCGCGGTGATCACGTCGCGAATGCGGCGCTTCGATACGGCCGGCATCGTGGCCTGGCCTTCGCGGATCAGCGTGCGTTCCTGCGGCGTGATGCGCGGATGGTCGGCCGGCGACCGGTATTGCGTGTACCACAGCGCGGCCCACACGAAGCCGAGCGCGCCGGTTGCCATGAACGCGGACTGCCAGCCGAAGCGCATCGACAGGAAGACGACGAGCGGCGGCGCGATCGCGGCGCCGAGCGACGTGCCGGCGTTGAAATAGCCGACCGCGACGGATTTCTCGCGATCGGGAAACCATTCGGCGACGGCCTTCATCCCGGCCGGAATCGCGGCGGCCTCGAACAGCCCGAGCAAGCCGCGCAGGACGCCGAGCGACAGCCAGCCGGACGCAAAGCCGTGCGCGACGCCCACCACCGACCACAGCATCGCGAACAGCGCGAAGCCGAGCCGCAGCCCGATCAGGTCGACGACGAACCCGCACACCGGCTGCATGATCGTGTAGCCGATCTGGAACGCGCCGACGATGTACGAGTACTGCTGCGTCGAGATCGCGAACACATGCTTGAGCTCCGGTGCGAGCACCGACAGGGAATTTCGTGCGAGGTAGTTGAGGATCGTGCCGAGACATACCAGCACGATGATCCACCAGCGCAACGCCTTGATTGTTTTCACTGCTGTCTCCTGATCCGGGCAAGCCGGCCGTCGGCGGCGGCTTGCTGCGTCTTGTTTGTACGATGTCCGATCTTGTTGGGCGTCAGCTTGTCAGCTTTTTGCCGGAATACCCGCGTTCACTCGAACATTCCGATGCGATTGAAAGCCAATGTTATCTGACGACTGATCATTTTCGAACATCCTATGTTCGAATTCGAATCTGGTCAACGTGAATCTGTATTC
Organism: Burkholderia anthina; assembly: GCF_902498995.1. Classification (GTDB taxonomy): domain Bacteria; phylum Pseudomonadota; class Gammaproteobacteria; order Burkholderiales; family Burkholderiaceae; genus Burkholderia; species Burkholderia anthina. The sequence goes on along the minus strand of NZ_CABVLY010000018.1, from coordinate 23,842 downwards.
GAACGAACTTGCCTGGGGTTTTCCCGACAGGCACGTGAAAACCGGGTGCGAAGCGATGGTCGCGGAGCGCGTGCGGCATGCCCGTGCGGCGGGCGCGGGCGGGGTTTGCTCAATCGATCGACGGGAAGCGGGCGCTTCAGGGGGCGTGACAACCCTGATGAAAATTTATTTTTTTCCTGACGGTAGATTGTGTAAATTTATTTTCATCTACCTTGCAACGACCCTTCGCATGACGCCTCTCGTTCCGCACGACGCCAGTCAGGATGAACCCGCGATCGCCGAGCGCATCGCGTCGGCGATGCCGTTGATGACGCCGATCCACCGTCGCATGGGCGAGTTCGTGCTCGCGAACCCGTTTCGCGCGGCGACGATGCGCATCGACGAGCTCGCGCAAGCCGTGAATGCGTCGATCGCGACCGCGAACCGCTTCGCGAAAGCGCTCGGCTTCGACGGCTATCCGGCGATGCGCGCGGCGCTCGTGCGCGGCTTCGAGGCGACGCTCGGCCCGGTCGAGCGGCTGCGTTCCGCGCAGGAGCAGGAGTCGGGCGTGCGTGGCGCCGCGTGGATCGACGCGGTGTTCGACCAGGCTGTCGCGAACATCGAGAACACGCGCGCGCAGTTGGATGCGAGCGACGTCGAAGCGGTCGTCGAGGCGATCGTCGGCGCGCGGCGCGTGCTGATTCTCGGCGCCGGTTCGAGTGCGTTTCTCACCGGGCTGATGGAACACGGGCTGTCGGTGTGCCACGACAACGTGCAGTCGCTCGCGCTGCTGGGCGGCCCGTCGCACGCGGCGCGGCGCCTGTATACGGCCGACTCGCGCGATCTCGTGATCGCGCTCGCGTTTCCGCGCTACGTGACGGACACGATCGAGCTCGCGCGCCGGGCGGCCGCGCGCGGCGCGCGCGTGCTCGGCATCACCGACGGGCCCGATTCGCCGCTTGCGCCGATCGCGTCGCTGAAGCTGTACGTGAAGGCCGAGCGGCGTTTTGCGGCGACCTCGGAAGCGGCCGTGCTGACGATGATCGAGGCGCTGATCGACGCCGTCGCGCTGCGCACGCACCGTTCCGCGAAGTCGGCCGCCGAAATGACCGAATTCCTGTTGCCCTGGCTGATTCAGCCTCAAGCGGCGCAGCCGGCCGCCAACCCTTCTTCCTCCGGTCCGAAAAAATCATGACTTCACCCGCGATCGTCGCGATTCACGGCGGCGCAGGCACGATCCTGCGCGATGCAATGGATACCGACACCGAACGCCAGTACCGCGCCGAGCTGACCGCGATCCTGCAGGCCGCGCAGCAGGTGCTCGCCGACGGCGGCAGCGCGCTCGACGCCGTCACCGTCGCGGTGCGGATGCTCGAGGACTGTCCGCTGTTCAACGCCGGGCGCGGCGCCGTCTATACGGCCGAAGGCAAACACGAACTCGACGCGGCCGTGATGGACGGCGCGACGCTCGCGGCGGGCGCGATCTGCTGCGCGACGCGCGTGCGCAATCCGGTGCTCGCCGCGCGGCGCGTGATGGAAGCGAGCGAACACGTGCTGTTCGCCGGCGCGGGCGCCGACGCGTTCGCGGCCGCGCAGGGGCTCGAGCTTGCCGAAGCCGGCTACTTCGACACCGACGCGCGGCACGCGCAGTGGGTGAAGGCACGCGCGGCGGCCGGCACGATGCTCGACCACGACGCCGCGAGCTTCACGTTCGGCGGGGCCGCGCAACCCGCCGAGCCGCTCGACCCGGACCGCAAGCACGGCACGGTCGGCGCGGTCGCGTGCGACGTGCACGGCCATATCGCGGCGGCGACGTCGACGGGCGGCATCACGAACAAGCAGCCGGGGCGCGTCGGCGATTCGCCGATCATCGGCGCGGGCTGCTACGCGGACGACGCGACGTGCGCGGTATCCGCGACGGGCACCGGCGAGATGTTCATCCGGCTCGCGACCGCGCATGACGTGGCCGCGCAGATCGCGTATCGCGGCGCGTCGCTCGCCGACGCCGCGCGCGACGTCGTGATGAACAAGCTGCCGCGCCTGGCCGGCCGCGGCGGGATCATCGCGGTCGATGCGCACGGCAACGTCGCGCTGCCGTTCAACACGGAAGGGATGTATCGCGGCTACGCGCGCGTCGGCGAGACGCCCGTGGTCGGCATCTACCGCGACGATGCGGCCTGATTGCGGATCGCACGAGGAGACCTTCGCATGACTTCGAGCCGAAACCCGTCCGAACTGGCGCTGCCCGAGCAGCGCGTCGTCGCCGTCGACGACCTGTCGGTGATGTTCCGCCGCGAAGGCGCGACGTTCGATGCGGTGCGCAACGTGTCGTTTCACGTCGATCGCGGCGAGACGCTCGCGATCGTTGGCGAATCGGGCTCCGGCAAGTCGGTCACGTCGCTCGCGCTGATGCGGCTCGTCGAGCACGGCGGCGGCGAGATCACGAGCGGGCGGATCGCGTTGCGCCGCCGCGGCGGCGCGCTCGTCGATCTCGCGCAGGCGAGCGCGGCGGCGATGCGCGGCATTCGCGGCGCGGACGTCGCGATGATCTTCCAGGAGCCGATGACGTCGCTGAACCCGGTGTTTACGGTCGGCGACCAGATCAGCGAGGCGATCGCGCTGCACCAGTCGAAGGGCGCGACCGAAGCGCGTGCCGAAGCATTGCGGCTGCTCGACCTCGTGCGTATTCCGGAGGCGCGCCGCGTGTTCGCGCGCTATCCGCACCAGTTGTCCGGCGGGATGCGCCAGCGCGTGATGATCGCGATGGCGCTGTCGTGCCGGCCCGCGCTGCTGATCGCCGACGAACCGACGACCGCGCTCGACGTGACGATCCAGGCGCAGATCCTGCAACTGATTCGCGGGCTGCAGGACGAAATGAACATGGGCGTGATCTTCATCACGCACGACATGGGTGTGGTCGCCGAAGTGGCCGACCGCGTGCTCGTGATGTATCGCGGCGAGAAGGTCGAGGAGGGCGAGTCCGGCCGGATCTTCGCGGCGCCCGCCCATCGCTACACGCAAGCACTGCTCGCGGCCGTGCCGCGGCTCGGTTCGATGCAGGGCACCGATGCGCCGGAGAAATTCCCGCTGCTGAAGGTGGACGGCACGAACGCGGTCGCACTTGCACCGGCTGCGAACGACGCCGCCGCGCAGCCGCACGTCGATCCGGCCGCGCCGCCGATCCTGCGCGTGCGCGATCTCGTCACGCGGTTTCCGGTGAAGAGCGGCGTGTTCGGCCGCGTGTCGCAGTACGTGCATGCGGTCGAGCGCGTGAGCTTCGAGTTGCGCGCGGGCGAGACGCTCGCGCTCGTCGGCGAATCGGGCTGCGGCAAGTCGACGACCGGCCGCTCGCTGCTGCGCCTCGTCGAATCGCAGCGCGGTTCGATCGAGTTCGACGGCCGCGACATCAGCGCGCTGAAGGGCGCCGATCTGCAGGCGCTGCGGCGGAACATCCAGTTCATCTTCCAGGATCCGTTCGCGTCGCTGAACCCGCGCCTGACCGTCGGCTTCTCGATCATGGAGCCGCTGCTGGTGCACGGCGTCGCGAGCGGCCGCGACGCGCAGGCGCGCGTCGACTGGCTGCTGGAGAAGGTCGGCCTGCCGCCGGAGGCCACGCGCCGCTATCCGCACGAATTCTCGGGCGGCCAGCGCCAGCGGATCGCCATCGCCCGCGCGCTCGCGCTGAATCCGAAGGTCGTGATTGCCGACGAATCGGTGTCCGCGCTCGACGTGTCGGTGCAGGCGCAGATCGTCAACCTGATGCTCGACCTGCAGCGCGAGCTCGGCGTCGCGTATCTGTTCATCTCGCACGACATGGCCGTGGTCGAGCGCATCAGCCATCGCGTCGCGGTGATGTATCTCGGCCAGATCGTCGAGATCGGCCCGCGCCGCGCGGTGTTCGAAGCGCCGCAGCATCCGTACACGAAGAAGCTGATGAGCGCGGTGCCGGTGGCCGACCCTGCTCGCCGGCACGCGCCGCGGCAGCTCGCGGCGGACGAGATTCCGAGCCCGATCCGCGCGGTGGGCGACGAGCCGTCCGTCGCGCCGCTCGTCGCGGTCGGCCCCGATCACTACGTCGCGACGCATCGCGTCGGCGGTGCGTATTGAGTGCGGCCGGACCCGTCGTTTCGCGCGACGCTTCCGCAAGGAGCGCGCGCCATGCAGTACGCAGTCGAAACCGAAACCGAAACCGAAACGCCCGCGAGGCGTCACCGATCCAACAGGAGCCCAGCAAAATGAACAAGCAGCATCCGTTCCCGATGTTTCGTCCGCGCGCAGGCTTCGCCGCGCTCGCCGGCGCGATCGCGCTGACGGTCGCACTGCCGGCGTTCGCGCAGCAGACCGCGGTGATGGCAGTGGATTCGACGTTCACGACGATGGATCCGTACGACGCGAACGACACGGTGTCGCAGGCCGTCGTCAAGTCGTTCTACCAGGGGCTGTTCGGCTTCGACAAGGACATGAAGCTCGTCAACGTGCTGGCGACGAGCTACGAAGCGAGCGCCGATGCGAAGACCTATACGATCAAGCTGCGCCAGGGCGTGAAATTCCACGACGGCACCGACTTCAACGCGGCGGCCGTGAAGGCCAACTTCGACCGCGTGACCGATCCGGCGAACCACCTGAAGCGCTACAACATGTTCCGCGTGATCGAGAAGACCGAAGTGGTCGATCCGTACACGGTGAAGATCACGCTGCGCGAGCCGTTCTCGGCGCTCATCAACACGCTCGCGCACCCGTCGGCCGTGATGATCTCGCCGGCCGCGCTGAAGAAGTGGGGGCGCGACATCGCGCTGCATCCGGTCGGCACCGGGCCGTTCGAGTTCGTCGAATGGAAGCAGACCGACGACCTGAAGGTGAAGAAGTTCGCCGGTTACTGGAAGAAGGGCTATCCGAAGATCGACGCGATCGACTGGAAGCCGGTGGTCGACAACAACACGCGCGCGGCGCTGATGAAGACGGGCGAAGCCGATTTCGCGTTCCGCATCCCGTTTGAGCAGGCCGCCGACCTGAAGGGCAATTCGAAGGTCGACGTCATTGAGCGGCCGTCGATCGTGCAGCGCTACGTGTCGCTGAACACGCTGCAAAAGCCGTTCGACAACCCGAAGGTGCGCCAGGCGCTGAACTATGCGGTGAACAAGGACGCGCTCGCGAAGGTGGCGTTCTCCGGTTTCGCGACGCCGGCCACCGGCGTGGTGCCGCAGGGCGTCGACTATGCGACGAAGCTTGGCCCTTGGCCGTACGACCCGGCGAAGGCGCGCGCGCTGCTGAAGGAGGCCGGCTATCCGAACGGCTTCGAGACGACGCTGTGGTCCGCGTATAACAACTCGACGTCGCAGAAGACGATCCAGTTCGTGCAGCAGCAGCTCGCGCAGGTCGGCGTGAAGGTGCAGGTGCAGGCGCTGGAGGCCGGCGAGCGCGTCGCGAAGGTCGAGAGCGCGCCGGATCCGGCGAAGGCGCCGGTGCGGATGTACTACATCGGCTGGTCGTCGTCGACGGGCGAAGCGAACTGGGCGATCACGCCGCTGCTCGCGAGCGCATCGGCGCCGCCGAAGCTCGTCAACACCGCGTACTACAAGAACGACGCGGTGGACGGCGATCTCGCGAAGGCGCTCGAGACGGTCGACCGCGCGAAGAAGACCGAGCTCTACGCGGACGCGCAGAAGCAGATCTGGACCGACGCACCGTGGATCTTCCTCGTGCAGGAGAAGATCGTCTATGCGCGCAGCAAGCGCTTGCAGGGCGCGTACGTGATGCCGGACGGCTCGTTCAACTTCGACGAAATCTCGCTGAAATGACGGCGACTCGCCCGCCACGCGGTGCCGGCGGCGTACGCTGCCGGCGCGCTGATTCGACCGGTGCTGCCCCATGCTGAATTTTCTCGTCAAACGCCTGTTCGGCCTGCTGCCCACGCTCGCGATCGTCGCGGTGCTGGTGTTCCTGTTCGTGCATCTGCTGCCGGGTGACCCGGCGCGGCTCGCGGCCGGCCCCGAAGCCGACGATGCGACGGTCGCGCTCGTGCGCGCCGACCTCGGGCTCGACCGGCCGCTGCCCGCGCAGTTCGCGAACTTCTTCGTGAAGATCGCGCACGGCGATTTCGGCACGTCGACACGCAGCAAGCGGCCGGTGTCGACCGAGATCGGCGAGCGCTTCATGCCGACGCTGCTGCTCACGCTCGTCAGCATGGTGTGGGCGACGGCGTTTGGCATGGCGATCGGGATCGCGTCGGCGGTGTGGCGCAACCGCTGGCCCGACCGCCTGGGGATGACGATCGCGGTGTCGGGCATCTCGTTTCCCGCGTTCGCGCTCGGCATGCTGCTGATGGAAATCTTCTCGGTGAAGCTCGGCTGGTTGCCGGTCGTGCCGGACGGCACGTGGAAGAGCTACGTGCTGCCGTCGCTGACGCTCGGCGCGGCGGTCGCGGCCGTGATGGCGCGCTTCACGCGCGCGTCGTTCGTCGAGGTGCTCAACGAGGACTTCGTGCGCACCGCGCGCGCGAAGGGCGTGCACGAGCCGATGGTCGTGCTCAAGCACTGCCTGCGCAACGCGATGATCCCGGTCGTCACGATGATGGGGCTGCAGTTCGGCTTCCTGCTCGGCGGCTCGATCGTCGTCGAGGTCGTGTTCAACTGGCCGGGGCTCGGGCGCCTGCTGGTCGACTCGGTGACGATGCGCGACTACCCGGTGATCCAGGCGATCGTGCTGTTGTTCTCGCTCGAGTTCATCCTGATCAACCTGACCGTCGACGTGCTGTACGCGGTCATCAACCCGACCATCCGGTTCAAGTGAGGCCCGCATGAACGCGACTGTCCAGCCCGCGGCGCCGGCCGCACCCGCCGCGATCCGCACGCCGTGGCGCGAATTCTGGCGCAAGTTCCGCAAGCAGACCGTCGCGCTGGTCGCGGCCGGCTTCGTGCTCGCGCTCGTCGTCCTGGCGTTCGTCGGCCCGCACATCGTGCCGTTCGATCCGGAAAACTACTTCGACTACGACGCGCTGAACGCGGGGCCGTCGGCCGTGCACTGGTTCGGCGTCGATTCGCTCGGCCGCGACATCTTCAGCCGGATCGTCGCCGGCACGCGCATCTCGCTCGTGGCCGGTTTCTTCTCGGTCGCGCTCGGCGCGATCATCGGCACGTTCTTCGGGTTGCTCGCCGGCTACTACGAAGGCTGGTGGGACCGCATCACGATGCGCGTGGCCGACGTGCTGTTCGCATTCCCGGGGATCCTGCTCGCGATCGGCGTGGTCGCGATCCTCGGCAACGGGATGGTCAACGTGATCTGTGCGGTCGCGATCTTCAGCATCCCGGCGTTCGCGCGGCTCGTGCGCGGCAACACGCTGATGCTCAAGCACATGACCTATGTGGAGGCCGCGCGCAGCATCGGCGCGTCCGACTGGACGATCATCATGCGGCACATCCTGCCGGGCACGGTGTCGTCGGTGGTCGTCTACTTCACGATGCGGATCGGCACGTCGATCATCACGGCCGCGAGCCTGTCGTTCCTCGGGCTCGGCGCGCAGCCGCCGATGCCGGAGTGGGGCGCGATGCTCAACGAGGCGCGCGCGGACATGGTGACCGCGCCGCACATCGCGATCTTCCCGAGCCTCGCGATCTTCCTGACCGTGCTCGCATTCAACCTGCTCGGCGACGGGCTGCGCGACGCGCTCGATCCGAAGCTGGAGCGTCGCTGATGGGCGCGGTTTCGATGTGGACACGGACGTTGCCGGCCGGGCCGCGCGGCACGATCGCCGACGTGCCGGGCGTGACCGTCGGCCATGCCACGCTCGACGCGGGCGGCGTGCAGACGGGCGTCACCGTCGTGAAGCCGCATCCGGGCGACCTGTACCGCAGCAAGGTGCCGGCCGGCGCGGCCGTGATCAACGGCTTCGGCAAGAGCGTCGGGCTCGTGCAGGTCGATGAGCTCGGCACGCTCGACACGCCGATCGCGCTGACCAATACATTCGGTGTCGGCACCGTTGCGCAAGCACAGATCCGCGCGGCCATCGCCGCGAATCCGGAGATCGGCCGCGACTGGTCGACGGTCAATCCGCTCGTGTTCGAATGCAACGACGGGTATCTGAACGACATCCAGGCATTCGCGGTGACGGCCGCGCATTACGACCACGCATGCCGCACGGCCGCGCGCGACTTCGCACGCGGCGCGGTGGGCGCCGGGCGCGGCATGTCGTGTTTCGACCTGAAGGGCGGGATCGGTTCGGCCTCGCGCGTGGCCGTCGCGGCGGGCCGGCCGTATACGGTCGGCGCGCTCGTGCTCGCGAATTTCGGCCGGCTGCCGATGCTCACGCTCGGCGGCGTGCCGGTCGGGCGCATCGTCGCGCAACGACGGGCGGAGGCGGCCGCGCATGCGGCGCCGCCCGAGCAAGGCTCGATCATCCTGTTGCTCGCGACCGATGCGCCGCTCGATGCGCGACAGTTGTCGCGGCTCGCACGCCGCGCCGGTGCGGGGCTGGCCCGTACCGGTTCGGTCTACGGGCACGGCAGCGGCGACATCGCGCTCGCATTCTCGACCGCGTACACCGTCGCGCACGATGCATCGACCGTCGCGCTGCCGGCCCTCGTGGCCGATGCGGCGCTCGATCCGCTGTTCATGGCCGCGGCCGAAAGCGTCGAGCATGCGATCGCCGACGCGCTGCTGCAGGCCGTGACCGTTGCCGGGCGCGATGCTCACGTGCGGCAATCGCTGCGCGACGCGGTGCCCGATCTCGATCGCCTGTTCAACGAAAGCAACGAAGGACGCTCGACCCAGTCATGAAGATCCTGATCTCGACCGACATCGAGGGCGTCGCCGGCGTGTTCGCCGCCGAGCAGACGCGTGCCGGCAATCCGGAATACGAACGCGCACGCCGCTGGATGACCGCCGAGGCGAACGCGGCGATCGAAGGCGCGTTCGCGGGCGGCGCGCAGGCCGTGTGGGTCAACGACTCGCACGGCGGCTTCCGCAACCTGCTGCCCGACGGGCTCGATGCGCGTGCGCGCGTCGTGCTCGGCAAGCCGCGCGCGCTCGGGATGATGGCCGGCCTCGAACAGCAGCCGGACCTCGTATTCATGATCGGCTTTCACGCGAAATCGCAGACGCGCGGCGTGCTCGCGCATACGATCAACAGCTTTGCATTTACGCAGGTGTGGCTGAACGGTGTCGAGCTCGGCGAAGCCGGGCTGTACGGCGCGCTGGCCCGCGAATACGGCGCGCACGTCGCGCTGGCGTCGGGCGACGACGTGTTCGCCGAGGAAACGCAGCCGCTGTTTCCGGACGCGCGTTTCGAGACGATCAAGACGGCCGGCGGCGCGTCGAGCGGCGACACGCTCACGCCGGCCGCGTCCTGCGCGCGCATCGCGACCGCCGCGCGCGAAACGGTCGTGCACGCGCTGTCGGCCGGCTGGCGCGCCGGCGCGCATCGGCCCGCGCCGGCCGCATGCACGCTGCGCGTGCAGACGGCCGCGCTCGCCGATCTGTTCTGCGTGCTGCCGTCGATCGAACGGACCGATGCGGTCACGTTGCGTTTCGACGGGCCTTCGGTCGAACATGTCGTGCGCACGCTGAACAGCCTGTCGGCGATGTCGTTCATGCTGCGCTGATGCGTGCCGACCTTTGAGTGACAATTGTTGTGGCAATTTTGGGTCGTCGACAAACCAGCCAGGCAATGGGCGTGTTACAAGTGCCAAAGAATTTGCGTTGAGGATATTTGCGACAATAGCGCCGAAATTAAGGGCTTGATTTCTCGCCGTGATCGCGGCTTGGAATCGAACAGAGTCGAGTGCGCTGATATGGAGTGGCTTTGTCTCTAGTCTTACTGTGTCAATAAATTCATGCCATTATAGGAACTTCTTCATCCATGACGTGAGGAATGATGGACTGGGAGACGTCATTCGAGGCGTATCTGGAACATTTGTGTGAAGCGCTTGGGCATAGCGACCGCGAGTCAGGATTGAGAGGCTATTGCCAAGGACTGATGCTGCCAATTCGGCGCAAGAGCGTCGAGCCGCTGGCGGCACATCTGGAACCGGAGCATGTGAGCGCGCGGCACCAGTCACTGCATCATTTCGTGGCGAAGTCGGAATGGTCCGATACGGCGCTGCTCGAGCAGGTGCGGCGCTGGGTGCTGCCGCACATGGACCCGGCTGGCGGGTTGTACTGGATCATTGACGACACGGGATTTCCCAAGAAGGGTAAGCATTCGGTCGGCGTGGCACGGCAATACTGCGGTCAACTGGGCAAGCAGGACAACTGCCAGGTTGCGGTGAGCCTGTCGGTGGCGACGGAAGACGCGAGCCTACCGGTGTCGTATCGACTGTATCTGCCGCGTGAATGGAGCGACGATCCCGTGCGACGACAGAAAGCCGGCGTGCCCGAGGAAATCGAGTTTGCAACCAAACCAGAGATTGCGACCGGGCAGTTGCGCGAAGCACGGCAAAGCGGCGCGCCCGACGGTGTCGTGTTGGCCGATGCGGGCTATGGAGACGACACCTCGTTTCGGGAGGCTGTCAGCGAGCTCGGGCTGCAGTATGCGGTGGGCATTCGCTCGAACACACGCGTATGGGCGCCGGGCACGGCGCCTCTATCGCCCGAGCCCGCCGCGGGGAAATCGGGCCGGCCACGCAGCTTGTTACGGCGCGCACCGGGACATGAGCCGATCGGAATCAAGGATCTGGCCTCGAAGCTTGACGTCTCGCACTATCGCAACGTGATATGGCGCGAAGGTACGTGCGCCGCGCTCACTTCGCGCTTTGCTGCCGTGCGCGTGCGTGCTTCACACCGCGATTACTGGCGCTCAACACTGCGAGATAAGGAATGGCTGCTGATCGAATGGCCCGAAGGTGACGCAGAGCCGCTCAAATACTGGCTTTCGACTTTGCCCCCAGACACGACGCTCGAACGACTGGTTCATGTCGCCAAGATGCGCTGGCGTATCGAGCGGGACTATCAGGATCTCAAGCAGGAGTTCGGCCTGGGACACTTCGAAGGACGTGGTTGGCGTGGATTCCATCACCATGCATCGTTGTGTATTGCTGCCCATGGGTTTCTTGTTGCTCACCGCCTCATTCAAGGCGACAGTAAAAAAAGCTCCACGATCCGCGACCCATTTGCCTTACCCTCGGATTACGTGCCACGCGGATCCCCAGCGCGCGCAGCGCCACGTGGCTGATTCCATCACCACGCTGCGCTGGCGTATCGCTGCATACATCGCGCGCCGGCTCCAGCGATGTCCGTTTTGTTCAGCGTCCAATGCTAATTTATTGACACAGTAAGACTAGGGGCAATTGTGCATCTCAGGGGTGCAGTCACTTCGGGAAAATCGATTTTGATAAAAATGACTTATCACTGTCTCTTGCTGTTTTAGAAAGAAATTTCACGGGCAAATTCGGTTGCGATGCGAGTCGTTTTGCGATTGTGATCGAGAGAGATATAGTTCGCGCGTATTGCTTTTTTACGCATGCACAAGCCCCGAGCCAACTCGCATCGGCGCGAGTTAGACAAATCCAGTTCCAAGGACCTCCCTATGGGACACCACGATGGCTCGTTACGGTCAGAATGGGCGCGCGCGAAAGCAGTCCTTCGCACATCCGGGCAAAAATTCTCATTTCATTTTGAATGTAGCCGAGTGAGTGCGCCTCGCCCTCAACGTCGGTACGATGGCAAGGTGGCTGTCGCGCGAAGCAATCTGCGATAGTGCCCGGACTGCTTCGAGTTCCGCTGCGACAACGGCGAACCGCTGTGCGTGACGTTAGCGCTGGACTGCCGCGACCGCGAAGCGATGAGCAGGGCAGCCACGACGGCAGGCCACAGCGGCGACATCGTGCGCGACGTGATGCTGGCCGCGGTGGAAAATCGGTTTGGCAAGGCGCTGCATACGCCGTCCGAAATTGAGTGGCTGAGCGCAACGGTTTGGGCTACACAGTCGACGGCACGCGTCGGTTCGCGGTAGCCACCGACCTGACGCCATCGACCACGCCGGTGTGCAGCCCGCAAAGCAACGGCTGGCTGAGCGCTTCGTGAAAACGATAAAGAGCGACTGCGTCGCCTTGATGCCAAAGCCGGACACCGCGACTCCTGCACGAAACCTGGCCATCGCGTTCGAGCATTACAACGAAAAGTATCCCCATAGCGCGCTGAAATACCGCTCGCCCCGCGAGTTTCAGCGCTTGCTGGTCTCAGCAACCTTAGTGTGAGGCTGTGTCCGGGATTACAGGGTCAACTCCAGGCAACTCCACTGGTATTCAACGATTAATGCATACGGCGGCGTGTTGGTCTGTATGGAGGTGACACTGAGTTTGGGCTGTTCTGAAACAGTGAGCTTCGGCAGGACGTGTTCATCGTGGTGAGCCGTCTGGCGAAGGGTAGGTTGACTACGCATTGCCGGTAGGGTTCCCGTGATGGAAGATGCGCATGGCCTCCTCACTAGAGTCGGCCATCTTCTGGCTATGGACTCGGGATGGACATCAAGCACCTACAATTGTTTTTCGACATTGTCGAGGCGGGTAGTCTCAGCAAGGTTTGTGCATCGCGGGGGATCGCCCAGTCTGCACTCAGCAAGCACATTGCCGCCTTGGAAAACGAGATTGGGGCGAAGCTGTTCTATCGCACCGGTCGAGGCGTCGTTTTGACCGAGTTAGGGCAGTCCATGATGCCGCGTGTGAGATCGCTGCTAAGTGAGTTCGAACTGCTGGCAAGCGAGGTGAGGGACCAATCGAACGTGCCGAGCGGTCCGGTGCGGCTCGCGCTGCAGTCATCCATCACCCAGCACATCGTTGGCCCGCTATTTCAACACGTGCGCGCTGACTTTCCGAAGATCGACCTGCGTTTGATGGAAGGGTTCGCAGGCAACATTGAAGAGGCGCTGGCCAACGGGCGTGCGGACGTCGGTGTCTTTTCTCGCTACGGCGATCGCATCCATAAGACCGATGAAGCGCTCGTAACGGATGAACTCTATTTGATTGCCCGCACCGGAGATCCCGTTGTGGGTAATCCCAGCTGCAGGTTCGCGGACGTGGCTGGTTTGCCGCTAGTGCTGCCAGGCGCGCCGGACGGATTTCACATGATGCTGCTGGACGAGGCGAAGAAATCCGGCGTGCATCTGAATACCCAGATAGAAGTCGATTCGCTCACGGCCATGCGCGAGATCGTGGCGAACGGTGCCGCCTACACGATCCTCACTCGTCAGGCAGTGAGCGTCGATATGCAGTTGGGGAGGATTCAAGTCAGCCGTATCACCGACCCGGTTTTATCGCGTACGCTGGTGCTTGCGGTCAGCACGCAGCGCCCGCTGACGCATGCCAGCCGAACCGTCATAGGCCTTATCCGGAAGCTGACGCAACGCGAGACCTGAGCCGTGCCAACGAGCGTGATGGCGGCCGGCCCTTCGAGCGTGGCCGCCGTCGTAACGTGTGAGTCAGGGGACAGAGATCGATGGTTCGCCGGTCTTTCGCTTATGCAACAGATCGAGCGCCACGTCGACGATCATGTCTTCCTGGCCGCCCACCATGCGTCGCTTGCCGAGTTCGACCAAGATGTCGACTGTCCTGATGCCGTACTTGGCGGCCGCTGCTTCGGAGTGCAGAAGAAAGCTGGAGTAAACACCGGCGTAGCCTAACGCGAGCGTTTCGCGATCCACGCGCACGGGCCTATCCTGCAGCGGTCGCACCAGATCTTCCGCCGCGTCCATCAGACGGAAAAGGTCGCAGCCATGGTTCCAGCCGAGCCGGTCGGCGGCGGCGATGAACACTTCGAGCGGCGCGTTGCCCGCACCGGCACCCATGCCGGCCAAGCTGGCGTCGACACGGTCGCAACCTTCTTCTACGGCCACGATAGAGTTCGCCACGCCCAGCGACAGATTGTGGTGCGCATGGATGCCCACCTGTGTTTCAGTGTTGAGTGTCTCCTTGAACGCGCGTATGCGATGTCGGACATCTTCCATGCCGAGCGCGCCACCGGAATCGACCACGTAGCAGCAGGTCGCGCCGTAGCTCTCCATGAGCTTGGCCTGGGCGGCCAGCTTGGCCGGGGTGGTCATATGGCTCATCATCAGGAAACCGATCGTTTCCATACCCAGCGCGCGCGCCGTCTCGATGTGCTGCTTGGCGACATCGGCCTCGGTGCAGTGTGTAGCGATCCGCACGATTCTGGCACCTGCGTCATATGCGGCTTTGAGATCATGCACGGTGCCGATGCCCGGCAGCAGCAGGGTCGTGATCTTGGCTTGCCGGACGACATCGGCCACGGCCTCGATCCATTCCAGATCGGTGTGCGCACCGAAACCGTAGTTGAAGCTCGACCCCTGCAACCCGTCACCATGGGCGACCTCGATCGAATCGACGCCGGCCGCATCGAGTGCCTTGGCAATCGCCTTGACCTGCTCGATACTATATTGGTGACGAATCGCATGGCTGCCGTCGCGCAATGTAACGTCGGAAACGTAGATTTTCTTGCTCACGTTCAGCTCCTTCAAATAGCGGTGATGTCGCTGTCGACCATGCGCTGGGCAATGCGTTCGGCGGTCGACAGAGCGGCGCTAGTCATGATGTCCAGATTGCCGGCGTAGGCCGGCAGATAGTGGGCGGCGCCTTCGACTTCCAGCAGCACGGTGGTCTTCAAGCCGCTAATGCGCCTCAGGCCGGGGACATTCAGATCGTGCACGTGGTCGAACTGCACCTCCTGCTTGAGCCGATACCCAGGGACGTAGCGTTGAACAGCGGCCACCATGTCTTGCACGGACTGGGCAACGCGAGCCTCGTCGACCCGCTCGCTCAGGGTGTAGACGGTATCGCGCATCATGAGCGGCGGTTCGGCGGGGTTGAGCACGATGATGGCTTTGCCGCGCTCGGCGCCGCCCACGGTCTGGATGGCTCTGGTGGTGGTCTCGGTAAATTCGTCAATGTTGGCGCGGGTGCCGGGGCCGGCAGATCGACTGGCGATACTCGCCACGATTTCCGCATAGCGCACCTTGGCCGCGCGCGACACGGCCGCGACAATGGGAATGGTTGCCTGACCACCGCACGTGACCATATTGACGTTGGGCGCATCCAGACAGTACTCGCCGTTGACTACCGGCACGCAATAGGGGCCGATGGCCGCCGGGGTCAGGTCCACCATGCGTATGGCCGGCTTTCGCTCGCGCAGGAAGCGATCATTGACGATGTGGGCAGCGGCGCTGGTGGCATCGAACACGAGCTCGACAGCGTCGAAGGCAGGCAGGCGTGTCAGTCCTTCAATGCCCTCATGCGTGATCGCTACGCCGAGGCGTGCGGCACGCGCCAATCCTTCCGAGCGCGGGTCGATGCCAACCATGGCGGCGAGTTCGATGTTTTTCCCATGCCGCATGATCTTGATCATGAGGTCGGTGCCGATATTGCCGCTGCCAATGATGGCGGCCTTGATCTTGTTGCTTGACATGACGTGCTCCCGTTCAAGTCGCCGCAAACGCCGTTGTGACGACGCCCAGACCGGCGATGGTGGTTTCGATGATGTCGCCCGGCGAGATAGTGACCATGGGCCCTAGTGCGCCGGTCATGATGACGTCGCCGGCGACGAGAGGACGCTCCACGTCGATCATCTTGCGAGCGAGCCACAGCGCGGCATTCAATGGATGTCCGAGGCATGCCGCGCCCACACCGAGGGATACGACCTGCCCCTTGCGCTCCATGAGCATGCCGCACGTGCGCAGGTCGACTTCCGACAGCTTCCTGGGCCGCGTTCCCAGCGCGTACAGGCCGGAAGATGCGTTGTCCGCAACGGTGTCCAGGAGCTTGATGTCCCAGTGCTTGATGCGGCTGCCGACAATTTCTACCGCTGGGACGACGTACGCAATGGCGGACATCAACTCGGACAGCGTCACATGCTCCTGGCAAAGATCTCGCTCGAGTACCACGGCCACCTCCGCCTCCACCTTCGGCTGGAGCACGCGCCCCAAAGAGACCACCTCGTCCGGCGCGAGCTCCATGTCGGCGAACAGCATGCCGAAATCTGGCGAATCCACACCCAACTGTTGCTGAACGGATTGCGACGTGAGGCCGATCTTGCGGCCCGTCAGACGCCGCCCGATTTCGAGGCTGTGGCGTGTATTGATTTCCTGTACCGCATAGGCGCCGGCTACGCCGAACGCGGCCAATTCGTTTCGCACAGGAGGAATGGGAAGGCCCTCCCGGGCCGCTGTGCGAAGGGACGTGGCCAGCCTTTCGAGTACTACGGTGTCCATGTTCATAGGTGCCTTAGAGTGAGCGATTCAGGTTGTCAGGGCACGAAAAGACGAGTTTCCAAGGCTTCATGACGACGCTCTTGAACAGCGACGCTTTGGCAAACGGATCGTTGGCAGCGAGTTCCGAGGCCTCGTGCTCATTTGGAACTTCATAGACGAACAGGGCACCGCTGCCGTCTGCAAAGGGGCCGGCGACCACCAGACGCCCCTGTTGCAACAGGTCCTGCAGATAGGTGCGATGGGCAGGCCGAAGCTGTGCAATACGTTCGGGCTCGTTGACGTACTCGACGATGGCTGCGAATTTCATGATGGGATCAATGGTTGAGAAAGCCGATGGAGATCCAGGGCACGGCAGCCACGAGGGCAGTGCCGATGAAGAGCGAGATCATGTAGCGCCAGATGTGGCGTACACCCTCGCTCGGTTGGGTGCAACTGATCGCACAGGCCGCGTAGTAGCCGACACCGAACGGAGGTGCGAAGAGGCCGATGCCCATGGCCAGCACGACCACCATCGAATAGTGCACGTCGTGAATGCCGAGCTGGCGGGCGATCGGAAACAGCAGGGGGCCGAACAGCACGATGGCGGGAATCCCTTCCAGCACGCTGCCGAGCAGCATGAAGGCGATGATGGAGACCGCGAGGAACGCGGCAGCGCCGCCCGGCAGCCTGGCCATGGCATCCGCCAGGTCGCCGGAGAATCCGGATTGCGTGAGCGACCATGCCATGCCGGTGGCGGTGCCGATGATGAGCAGGATCGCGCCGGATAGCGCGGCCGTGTCCACGAGCGCAGGCCACAGTTTCCGGACGTCGAGCTTGCGGTACACCAGAAGCCCTACCACGATCGCGTAGACGATGCCGATGGTGGACACCTCGGTGGCGGTGGCGACGCCTTCGACGACAGCGGCACGGATGACGAACGGCAGCGCGAGCGCGGGGAGAGCGACGACGAAGCTTTTGCCTACTGCGGACCAACTTGCCTTGGCAGTGGTCGGGCAATCCGATTTGCGCGAGCGCCACCACACCGCTGCGCCGAGCATCGCGGCCAGCACGATGCCGGGCAACAGGCCCCCCGTGAAGAGATCGGAGATCGAGATGCCGGTGACGGATCCGATGGTGATGAGCACCAGGCTGGGCGGAACCGTTTCGGTCTGCGCGCCGGTGGCGGCGAGTAGTGCGACCATGTTGCCGTCCTCGGCGCCACGTTTCTTCATTTCCGGGAACAGGGCCGGTGCTATGGCTGCCATATCCGCCGCCTTCGAGCCCGAGATGCCCGACACCAGATACATCGAGCCGATGAGCACGTATGACAGGCCGCCGCGCACGTGACCGAGCAGATTGGCCAGGAACTGCACCATCGCCTTGGCCATCGACGTCATCTCGATCAGCACCCCCAGAAAGACGAACAGTGGCACCGCCAGCAGGATCAGGTGCGACATTCCTTCGTCCATCCGCCCGATGACCACCGTAGTGGGTGTCGAGGTGGTGAGAGACAGATAGCCGAATGTCGCTAGTCCGAACGCGAAGGCAATCGGCACGCCAGAGAAGACCAGCAGCCCGACGATGGCGACAAAGAACACCAGCAGGTTGGCGTTGCCGAGCGCTTGCAGCAGCGGTTGCAGTGCAACTAGCGCTCCCGCGACGCAAACGCACGCAACGACCGCTACCAGTGCCGTGCGCAGACTCGACGTCATCAGGACGCGCACCACGCTCATCAGCAGGATGATCCCGATGCCGACGGGTAGCGCGGCTGCGCGCCAGGCGTTGGAGATATCCAGCGCGGGCAAGGTGACCAGCGCCTCTTCGCTGGCGAATTCGTATGCCGGGTGGGCGACCAACGCTAACCACGTCAAGGCGGCCACCGTGGCGACCAGTTCGAACACGCCGCGCCAGTGGGGCGCGGCGCGATCGACCAGTGCCGTCATGCGCATGTGGCCGCCGCGCCGGAAGGCGACTGCGGAGCCCAGCATGATGAGCCAGATGAAAAGCAGTGAGGCCAGCTCGTCCACCCAGATCAACGGAGTGTGCATGGCATAGCGGCTCAAGACTCCGCTGAACAGCACGCCGATTTCCGCCACCACCAGCAGCGCAGCCGGAATCTCGGTTGCCGCGCCCAATACCTTGTCTGTCAGATACAGCACGCGAGCGAGCGTTCCCGGTTCAGGGGTGCGAGCGGGGCGATCTATGGCCTGCGAGTCGACTTCGACCGTATGGATGGACATGACTTGCCTCCATTACCGTTGCGGCAACCCGAGCACGTTGGCCTGGATTTCCGGATCGACGAAGCGTTCCAGGCGCTCGGGATGGACGATGATCGTGATCTCGCACGAACCCGTGCCAACCGTCAGGCCCAGAAGATGGCCGCCGACACCGTTAAACGTGCCATCCATGGCCGTGCCATGCGCGTGGATGGATGGCTTGCCCTCCTTCCATGCAATCGATCCTGTCATGTTGGCCATCTCGACATTGCGAAACGTCTTGGGGTCGAACTGCTTGCGGTCGAAGTCATAGAAGCCGAACGTGGCTTCGGACATAAACCCGATGCCGGTGAAACTGGCGCTCGGAATCTTCTCCGCTTGGGCGAGTTGGGCTAGACTTTCCAGCACGTTGTCCCCATGGCGAAGCACCATCAGATAGCCGGTGGGGGTCTTCATGTACTTGCCTTTGAGGTCTGCTGCGGCTGCGCTGTGCATCATCGGGGCGGAGAGCGTGATGCCGAGTACGAACAGCGAGGCCAGGCGCTTGATATAGTTCATGACGTTTCCTGTATTTGCGGGCGAGCGCCGCCCTGGTGGTGGCGCGATGCCACCGGCCATGGTGTTTCTGTTGTAGAGAGAACGTGACTTGGCTAAGCGAGCTGGCCCGAGTACTTCTCGAGCAGCGTCCACGTGTCGGCCGGAAACTTCTTCTTCCAGTCCTTGTAGAAGCCCGCCTTGCTCAGGTAGTCGCGGAAGGCCTTCACGTCCGGCTGGTTGAAGATCATGCCGCGGTCCTTGAGTTGTTCGCGCAGGCGTGCGTTCAAGGCATCGACAGCCTGGCGCTGTTTGACGGCATAGGCGTCGAACGTCGTGGACGCAATCTGCCGCAAGTCTTCGGGCAGGGCGTTCCATGTGCGCATGTTACCGACCAGCCAGAAACCGTCCCACACGTGCGAGGTGAGCGAGCAGTACTTTTGGACTTCGTACAGCTTCTGCGTCTCCAGGATGGTCAGCGGGTTTTCCTGTCCGTCCACGATTTTGGTCTGCAGCGCGGTATAGGTCTCCGCCATATTGATGCCGGCGGGGGCGGCACCAAACGCCTTGAACAGCGAGGTGAGAGCGGGGCTCAGCGGTACGCGGATCTTGAATCCATTGAAGTCCTGCGGCATGGCAATCTGCCGGGTACTGCTGGTGACCTGGCGAAACCCGTGGTCCCAGATTCGAGCTTGGGGTACCAGGTTGATCTTGGCGAATGCCGCGCGGATATGCGCCCCTAGCTCGCCATCCATGGCTCGCCACACGTGGTCGTAGCTGGGAAATGCAAAGCCGATTCCGCTGATGGATGCCGTCGGTACCAGCGTGCCCCAGATGAGTCCCGCGGTGCTGACGAAATCAATGGCCCCGGAGCGCACTTGTGAAATCATGTCGGTGTCGCTGCCGAGCTGACTGTTGGGAAATACCTGGATGTTCAGCCGACCATTCGAGACACGGGCAATCTCGGCTGCCGCCGCGGTCAGGTTGGCTGTGGTAGGGTGGCCGGGTGCCAGTGCGATGCCGAGCTTATAGTGGTAGATTTGCCCGGCCGCACGTGCCCGCGGGCTGAACATCACGCCCGAGGCGGCCGAAGCCGCTGCGATGGCCAACCCCTGTTTGAGCGCCAAGCGACGCCCGCTATTGATGCTGCTCATGACTTGTCTCCTGTGGGTTCCCGCTTTTTTATTGTGTTCAGCGGGATGACGCGGGCGCTATCAGGTCGTCAGTGGCTGTCGATTGCTCAGGTACGTAGCGAAGTTCCGGGCGCCATCCCAATCCTGGATCAGCGTCAGCCGGCGCTTGAGGAACAGCCCGTCGGCCACACGTTCTGCAAATGCCTCGAACGTTTCGGTCGGGTCGTTGATCTCGAATACGAAGTAGACCTTTGCTTCTTCGTTGGACAACCACGGGCCGGCCAGCAGCTTGAGGTCCGCGGGAAGGTTGTGCGGTCGGACACCTTCGCGCAGCTTCCCCAGGAAATCCACCACGCCCTGCATCGTCTTGGGCGACATGTCGCGCAGCCAAACTTCATTGAAAAACTTGGGCATCTTCTTTTCTCCTTCGGCGTTTACGTGCACTGATCAGGCGTTCGCCACGCGATCCGTATGGGCTTTCAACTGGTCCCAACCGGATAGCAGAGTCAGCTTGCGGTGAGCAAACAGGCCACTCATGACGCGCTCGGCATAGGCATCGAACATGGTCGACGGGTCGTCGATCTCGAAAACGAACATCACCTTCGCCTCCTCGGCCGAGAGCCAGGGACCCGCGACCATGCGCAGATCGGGCGGAAGGTTGCCGGGTTTGGTACCCACGCTCAGGTTGCCGAAAAAGGTTACGGCCTCTTCCATGACTTGTGGCTTGATGTCGCCAAGCCATACTTCGTTCAGAAACAAAGGCATTGATGTCTCCTGGTCAATGTTCTGTCGCAGGTGTTGCGACTCGACGCCTGAAGCGTACGAAATTGCGCTACATCGTCATATGCACAAATCGAGATATCAGATTTTCTCGGGTGGCGTGCGCGAGCGACACGTGAGCGCAAGCTGCCGTCGCGATCCATGTTATTCGTTAGAGGAATGCACGCTTGACGAGCGCGGATGGCGACGAATACGTGGCACGAATGGGCCATCGAGGAAGTGTGCTGTCTCGTTCTCTGCGAGACTATGTGGACCGTTTGGATTGCTCGGGTAGTGCCGAGCGGCATGCCCTAGGACGATCTCTACCGTTCAAATGCCAAAGGAGATGCCTATTCTGGGAGGCTTCCGGAGCGCGTCGAGGGCCTGATTGCAGCGCGGCCTCAGACATTGGCCGACGCGTGATACATAACACGTAATCGATATAACACCAGATGGATGCGGTGCGTTATCTAGTTGAACCACGTTGAACGGTGAAGGAGATGATCGAATGCTTTCATTTGAATAGGTACAGAAACTTTGTGCGTACATGTGCGCTTCCATCGCGAGCCCGTTTTGTGCTCGCGACGGGATTGCCATACTCGCTATTGGCGGACACAGTATCGGTTAAAGGCGATATCCACCACTCGCATCGATTACCTGACCGGTCGTCCATTGCGACGCCGGGCTCACGAGAAAGCCGATCACGCCGGCGATGTCGTCCGGTGTACCGACGCGGCCGAGGGGGCTGGCTGATGTCATCGTTACCCTACCGCTATCGGTCCGCAGCCAGCTCGCGTTCATGTCGGTATCGACCGGGCCGGGCGCGACGGCGTTGACGACGATGCCGCGCGGGCCAAGTTCAACGGCCCAGTGGCGAGTCAGCGTGTCGACGGCTGCCTTTGATGCGGCATATGCGGAAATCGCACTGAAGTCGCCGCCGGCTTCGAACACGCGGCTCGAGAGTACGCTCGACAAGTTGACGATCCGGCCGCCGCGCGGCATGCGCTTCACGGCCCGCTGCGTCGTGAAAAACACCGCTTTCACGTTCAGCGTGAATTGGCGGTCGAACAGCTCGATCGACGTGTCGTCCAGCGTGCCGCCGTCGGCAACGCCAGCATTGTTGACGAGGACGTCAAGCGTCGCTGGCAGGTTCTGTTCCGCGACGGCGCGGTCGAGCGCGTCGAACAGCGCGGTAACGCCGTCCGGATAGTTGAGATCGGCTTGAATCGCCAGACCGCGGCCGCCGAGTTCGCGGATGCCGGCGAGCGTCTGTTCAGCCGCCGCGCGGTCGGCGCGATAGTGAACCGCGACGATGTAGCCCTGTCGCGCCAGTTCGTATGACGTTGCACGGCCAATGCCGCGCGAGCCGCCCGTGACGAGGGCGAGTTTCGATGCTTGCGTGCTGCTCATGTTCATTTCCTTGAAAAAAGCGGTGCCACCGACGAGGTTGGCGGCATCGAAAAGGGAGCCTGTTGCTTCGGCCATTTGCCGTGCGACGAAGGATGCGGATGCGATGGCGTGTCGTTCCCGATCGGCATTGGCTGCGCGTCGCCGACCGGACCTCCGTGCCGGCTACCGCGCGATGCGTGCCGCCGGCTCGGGCATCGTGCGGTTTCGATTCATGCTCAAACCGGGCCGGTCGGCGCCAGCGCGTGTTCCTCGATCAGGCGTACGGCCTTCAGCGCGTCCCACTGGTCGACCGGAATCGGCGTCGATGCGGGCCGCAGGTTCTCGTCGACGCGATCGGGCCGGCTCGCGCCAGGGATCATCGCCGCGACGGCAGTGTGCGCGCGCTTCTCCGAGACGCGGAGCTGCGTCGAAGTAGCGGGTCCAGATTTCGCTGGCCTGTGCGTCTTCGTGCGGGACGTCCCGATACATGTCACCCGGCGGCGCAATGCCAATACCCTGGCGGGAAGGGAGCGTGATTCTCATGCGAGCTCTCCGGCAACCTGTTGGCACGTGGCTCGCGGGATCAGCGGATCGCGACCGGGTTGATGTTGACCTGTGTCGAGCCGACGTACAGCGGCTGGCCGAGCACGAACAGGAATTCCCACGCCTTGTCACGCACCAGCGCGCGGCTGTCGATCAGTTCCAGGTTGTAGATGCCGCGCTTCGCGAGCATGTACTGGTTGATCGGGAATTCGTCCTGCGTGTGCGGATTCGGATAGACCTCCGACGCCCACGTGTCGCCGCCGAACGCGACGATCCCCTGGTCGGCCAGCCACTTCGCGGCTTCCATGCCGATGCCGGGCTCGACGTCGAGGAACTGCCTGTTGTCCTTGCCGATCAGTTCCAGCCAGCCGGTGTTGAACAGCACGACGTCGCCTTTGCGCAGCGTCAGTCCCTGCTTCTTCAGCACGGCCTGGATGTCGGCGACTGTGAATTCGGTGCCGCCAGGCACGATCGGCTTACCGTAGTAAGCGGTCATGTCGAGCACGATGCCGCGCGTGACGATCGGCGGCACCTTCTCGACGCCGAGCTTCTTCACACCGTCGACGGTGACGAAATCGGCCGCCTTGTTGCCGTTGTAATACACGTTGTCGATACCGATGTGGCCGATGCCGTTCAACTGTGTGCCGACGCCGGTCCATGCGTTCACGAGTTCATCGTTGAACGTGAACTTGTTCGGGCCGAGGCTCTTGCCGGCCTGCTGGCCGACCTGCACGTTGTACAGCCGGAAGCTGCGGTGGCGGAACGCTGGTAGGTCTTTGTCCACCGGCACGGCCAGCGGGTAGGTCTTGCCGACCTTGACGAGGCCGACGGCCTGCTTGACGACGTCGGGCGTCAGCAGGTTGGCGGCGCCGATTTCGTCGTTCGCGCCATAGACGGATGGATACCAGTCGGCCGCCGGTGCGGACGGTGCAGCGTGGGACGCTTGCGTGGCTGCGAACGGCAGGACCGCGGTGAGCGCGAGTCGGGCGAGGGTTGCTTTCATATTGGACTCCAAAGAATCGTTCACGCCGCGGCTTGCGCGAGCGTCGGATAGTCGGTCAGGCCCGGTGCGCCGCCGCCGAACAGCGTGTTGCGGTCGT
>NZ_CABVLY010000017.1 GCF_902498995.1 Burkholderia anthina | reverse complement strand
GGTGTCGGTGTCGGTGTCGGTGTCGGTGTCGGTGTCGGTGTCGGTGTCGGTGTCGGTGTCGGTGTCGGTGTCGGTGTCGGTGTTGGCGTCGGTGTCGGTGTCGGGACTGGAATCGGCACGGGTACTGGCACCGGCAACGGAACCACCGCGCCCCCTACCGCGCCCACGGCACCTGCCAGGCCCGCCCCGACAATGCCGACAGCATCGACGGACCCCGGCCCAATGGCCAGTCGCGGAAGGACAGGCGCCAGAACCGGAGCGGCAGGGGTGGCCGGTGTAGCCGCAACGGAGGCGGCGGTGCGCCCGCCGCCTCCCTCTCCAATCAGCACATCCTGAGAACCTGAATTGATCGACTCGCCACAGGACGTCTTGTCCCCAACCCGCGCTGCAGGTACATCGTTGATCAAGACGGTATCCGATCCCTGAACAATCGCCTGTGCGGATAAATGCAATGGACAAGTCGCCGAACTCACGCCGGCCAATGCCGCCGCCTTTCCGTTGATCAGGACTGACGACGAACCGGACGTAATCTCACCACCCGGCCCTACGGAATCGCCCACGCGGGCTGCTGCAAACATAGCGAATATTCTCCTCGAAACGACAAGGGATAACCCATGGTCACCGTCAATTCCGGCCGACCTTCTCTGAGCCGGCATCGCTGCCATTGGCCAGCTCCGTAAAGCTCGGTGTCGGCGTCGGCGTCGGTGTCGGTGTCGGTGTCGGTGTCGGTGTCGGTGTCGGTGTCGGTGTCGGTGTCGGTGTCGGTGTCGGTGTCGGCGTCGGTGTCGGCGTCGGCGTCGGTGTCGGCGTCGGTGTCGGCGTCGGTGTCGGCGTCGGGACTGGCGTCGGCAAGGGAACGGGTACCGGTATCGGTATCGGTGCGGCGACGACCGCGCCGGCAACACCCACTACGCCCGCCACACCTGCCGCGACTGCGCCGACTGCGCCGAGAACGGCATCGACCGGCAAATCCGGAATGACAGGAATAACCGGTGCCAGGAGCGGAACGTTCGGAACGATCGGCGCATCACCGCCTCCGCCTCCGCATTCGCCGCTGTCGCCGCCGCTTGGATTAAGCTCCAATGGCATGCCCTTGACGACGACGCGATCGTCGCCCTCGATACTGATCGTCTTGCCGGTCAGCTTGATCTTCCCGTCGCACGTCATCGTCAGTGACGACGATCCGCACACGAGCTTCAGTTCCCTCGCCGCATTCAGCGAGTACCCGTCGCCGACTGTCACGGAACGCGCACACCCGACTGACAATGCCGACGTACCGCCGATCGTCGTCGATTCCGCGCCACCGATCGATACCGACTGCGTCTGACCAACGACGTAGTTCGCGAGGCCGATGACATTGCTGGAAAACGCACCGCCGACCGACACACTATGCGCCGCCCCGACGTTGACGCCATACGTCAACCCCACGCCCACCGTCAGGTTCGCTCCCACCACATGCGATTCGTGAATTTTCGTCAGGCGATTCATCAGACCTTCGGCCTGCATCGTGAATTCCTCGCTGCCGGCCTTGTCCTCAAAACGAATGCCGTTGAAATTCTGGAGTCCGCCACCGAGCGAACGGCTCATGAGGCCGCTTTGCGTCGCGTTGCCGGGAAGTTCCCACGGCGGCATCGTGCGGGCGTTGTACAGACTACCCGTAATCAGCGGGCGATCCGGATCGCCGTTCCAGAAATCGACGATGACCTCTTGCCCGACACGCGGAATGCACATCCCGCCGAAACCCTCGCCGGCCCAGGCCTGACTCACCCGGATCCAGCAAGAATCCGACATGGGAGCGACGTCCCACAGGAAACGGACCTTTACCCGGCCGAACTCGTCGGTCCAGATCTCGTTTCCCGGGGGCCCCACCACGATGGCCGACTGCGGGCCGCTAACGCGTGGCTTCGGCGTCAGTCTCGGCAGTCTGAATACCTCGCTCGTCGGCTGCACCTCGAAATGGTTGCTGCAGGCATATTCGTAGCCGCTGCCCGATTCGAGCGGATTGACGCTCAACTCGAGCTGCGTTTCGATGACGAGATACTTGCCGTTCGCGGCCTGATGCGGGTGCCCGTTCAACTTGAATATCTGACCGCACGACAGCCCGCGCAAATTGCCCTCGCCCTTCGCGCGCGTACCTGGAGCGCGCAATTCCTCCATGCGGACGCGCGCGAGCAATTCACCGTGGCGTCGGTCGGTGTAGTCACCCGGCCACTCATACCATTCGATCTTGCCCCAGTTCGTATCGCGAGGTTGTCTGCTGCTCGCGCGAAGATCCGCTCCGATCTGCGTGAAATCGAAGTCGCTCGTGACATAACTGCCGGCATGCAGCGTCTGCGTCATGGACAGGGTCGATACATATTCGGCATCGGTCTTGCCGCGCTGCGGCTGGAACGCCAGCGTGTGATAGTCGGGATTCGGCGACGGCTTATGCGCATCAATGTGATCGCACAGGACGAGACGGTGCTTGCCGTCGACGTGCTCGCAAAACCAATAGATCCCCCACTCTTCCATCAGGCGCTGAACGAAATCGAAATCGGACTCGCCATACTGAACCTGAAAAGTGCGCGGCTCATTGCGCCCACTGTCTCCGAGCACACCATATCGACCGGCGTCGAGCCGCCTCTCGACCGGATATGGATACTCGTTCAGGACCTCGTCGATGATCGCGATCACGGTCTTGTTCTGGAATATCCTGAATTTGGCCGTCAACGTCGCCAGCCATATCCAAGGCTTCAGGACAACACGATAAACGTGGAACCGCCCTTCTTCGTACAGATATTCCGCCTGCGCGACCAACCCCGTGATCTCGCGTGAAATGGCGTCGTTCTCCTCGGTCGTCGAATCACCGGTTCGATCCGACATCACCGTGATGGTCATCTCCTTGCCCAACAGCGTTTTCAGATCTTTCAGATCGACGCCCTTGCTACGGTCGACAGGCACCGGAGAATCATCGAGCGTACGGAGTATCACTTCGTATTCGAACAACTTGCCGAGCCGTTCGCTGCCGCGCAGCGACACGAATTTCAAGGCTGGTTCGCGCTTCGAAGTAGACGCGTCCAACACCTCCGGAACCGCCTCGCCCGAGACCCCGACCACGCGCTCCTGATGACGTGTGTCATTCGAGGATTCCCGCGCAGGCGCCGCCGATCCGGGCCGCTCCTTCGTCTGGCGCATCCGAAATGCTGTGTTTCTGGTGGAATTGTCCTGCATGCGCACCTCTCATCTAAATCATGTTCGTCGAAAACGATCCGGCCAGGAATGCCGGAAGAACGCGCCAACAACGCTATCGGGCTTCGTTGGAACGAAGCAACGCAACCGCTTCCGCCCCGCGCGCGCTCCCGCTGCCCGGACAACGAAACCGCCGCATCAAATCGAGCGGCTGCAGCCCCGCATAGCTGCCCGACGTCAATTCGAGCGAGGCATGGCGGCCGTCGAATATGAAATCCGCGACGCCGCGGCTCGACGACGACGTCGATGTCACGCGTGCCCGATCGATCAGGCGGAACAACGCCCACGGCCCTTCGGTCACGATGGTCGACGTGTCCGGCCGCACGCGCGGGTTGGCCGTGAGGCCGGCCATCGATCCGCCGCGCGGCCCGGGCCAGGTGATGGGCACCGTCGTGACCGGACCGTGCGCATAGCGCATGCTCTGTCCGTCGATGTCGATCAGCAGATCCGTGATCTCCGGATCCATCGACACGACCTTGAGACCCAGCTTCCACGACATCCGAGCGGCCCCGGGATCGCGGAAGAAGGTCTGACGGATCGCGGCGGCCTGTTCGAACGGCTCGAGATCCGGCTCTCGTATCGACGCCATACCCGGCACGGTCGGCTTGTAGCGCCATGGCCGGACGTCCGTATCGACGCGATGGGCCAGGGCCTTCCGGAAAAATTCGTCAAACACCCCGCCCGCTGCGAACAGACGATTGAAGTCGTCCATCTCGACCTCTTGCGCGCTGTCCGCGAACGGATACTTGCCTTCAATCGCGCTGCGGCACAAAGCGCCGACGCCGACATCGATCTGCGACGTCAGCAGCGACCTGACACCGCGCTCCACCCGTTCACCCGACCGCGCTGCAATGCTTCCGAGCACCGCTCGCAACGGTGCCGGCAACGTCTCGGCTTCGAACTGCATCGCCGAACGCAGACTGTCCGCCGCGGGCATGCTGCCGCTCGCGAGAGCGTCGTTAATCATCGAAAGGCGCATGTACTCTCTGCCCACCAGACCGATGATGCCGTCCAGGCGCGGCATCTCGCCAACGCCGGCCGCCGCATGCGGTATGGCCGGCTCACCGTCAGGCGCGCGGCTTCCGCCTCCATTCGAGATGTCGCGCAACGCGGCAAAGCGGTCGTCGACCAGTTCCCGCTCCATCTTCTTCCGTGACGGACGCCCGGCGTCCAGCGCCTTGCCCGCCGCCTCCACCGCCCGAGCGACACGCGTGCCGCCGCCGGCGACGTGCTTGACCGTGGCATCGGCGAGCGAAGCCTGCTGCGCGCCGTCGCTCATCGACAGCGACGTTTCGTGCACCACCGTTCGCACCAGTCGGACCAGCGGCGAATCAGATTCGACGAGCATGCGAAGCGTCTGCATGTCGAGCGACGACGGATCGTCCCCTCCCATGACCAGCCTGATGTCGTCGACGAATCGCGTCCAATAATTTCCGTAATCGATCAGATACCGGTGTCGAATCTCATCGGCAAGCGTATCGCTGCCGGCGACCGACGCGCCGACGCTCGCCGACGACAGCGTCCGCTCGAGCGGGCCGCCCGCCCGCCCCATGACCCACGCATCCTGTTTTCGCGTCCGGTCGAGAAATTCGGGCAACAGCTTGTCGAAAACGCCGCGATAGCCTTCCAAGGTATAGAGGCCCGGGATTCCCCTTTCGAAGGCCGATCCGTCGGCCAGCGCGAAAACCCACGGCGCCTGCGGGCCGGCCGCCCGGCTCAACGTTACGTTCTCCGGCGCCTGGCCGGCCATCGAGGCGATCGCCCGTTCGTAGAGGCGCCCCGATGCGGGAACGCGTCCGAGGAAATCGCGGGCGCGCTGGACGAGGTGCATGTCGAGCGTCCCGGCGGGCGCGGCCGACGCGCCTTGCGCCAGCAGCGCGTCAAGATGGCCGACCATGATGTCGAGCTCGACAGGCGACGCCGCGACTTTTCCGCGTTCCCAATCATTCATCACCCAGGCTTTGATCGCCTCCGTGTCGTAACGGGAGCGATCGCCCAGCATCAGATAGACCGACAGCGTACCGTAGACGTCGTCCGCATTTCGCGCTTCGATCTGGGCGCCGAGCACCGAACCCATCCTGGCCGTCAACTCCGGCAGCAGCATCCGGTTCAGCAGGCGCGCGTAGGTTCCGTCCGCGGCTCCGCGCACGCTTGCTCCGGTGTACATGCCGTAGCGCCACGCGAGACCGGGATCGTCCAGATCGAGTCCGTCGAACTTCGGCAGATCGCGGGCGGCCGACAGGACGGGCGCCATCGCACCGAGCGGCATCTTTCTGTCGCCGGAAGCAATACGCGATGCGAGCGCCTCGCTCTTCCGGCCGACGGTGTCGAGATATTCCCGATTATTCTCGAAACTCCGGGAAAAAGAGAGGGCGAGCCATGCCGCCACGAGGATCAGCGACAGATGCATGCCAAAGCGCAGTGCCCGGAAACGCATCTCCCAGCGACGATTGCCGCGAACGAGGTGGCCTTCCGTCACGACGACGTGCCGGAACAGATCGTTCAGGAAGTAACTCCGATACCCGGCAGGCTCCACCCGCCCCGGCCGCACCGGCATATCTTCCGGCGCGTCGCCGCCGACGACGCCGGCCAGCCCTCGGCGCAGCCGCTGCATCACCGTCGTGACGTCAGCCGGCACCCGCGCATCGCCTTGCACCGCGCTCGTGAAATAGACACCGCGCAACATGCCATGCAGCCGCGTATCGTCGTAGGTCGACTCGAGGAACACCCTCGAAATCAGCTCGGTCAGCGCGTCGCACAGGCTGCGAAATTCGGAAGGCAACGCGTAGAGCTTCTTGCGTCGCTCCAGCTCCAGGATCTGTAGCAGCCTTGCATCGATCCCGTCCTCGATTCGTCGTCCCAGTTCGCGCAGTTCGGCCGCGCAGTCCAGATGGAGCGTGTCGTAGCCGTACTGCGGATCCCTGTCCCGATAAGGCAACGTGAAGCCGAAAACCTGCTCGCGCTCCTGCGTCGTCAGAAAATCGAAGTATTCGCAGAATCCCGGCAGCAAGTCGAGCTTCGTCACCATCAGATAAATCGGGAAACGGATGCCGAGGTCGCCATGCAGCTCGTGCAGCCTCGCGCGCATCGACGCCGCGAACATCTCGCGTTCTGACGGCGAGAGGGTCAGCAGCGTTTCGACGGAAACGGCCAGCAGCACGCCGTTGACCGGCGCGCGCGCGCGCCGCTTGCGCAGTTGCTCGAGAAAACCTCGCCACTCCACGGCATTGTCGCGCGCCGACGCATCGGCCGCGGCGCCCTCGCCTTGCGGCAACGCGTGCTGAACCGTATAGCGCCCCGCCGTATCGATCAACACTGCCTTGTTCGTGAACCACCAGTCGCAGTTCGCCGTGCCCACGCGTCGCTTCCTCGCCGCGGCAATCATCTGCTCGGCCTCGGGAAAGTCGAGACCCGAATTCAGGATCAACGCGGTCTTCCCCGCCCCCGTCGAACCCATCACCATGTACCAGGGCAGTTCGTAAAGGTAACGCTGGCTCTCCAGCAAGCGGCCGAGGCCGGCTTTTTCCCCCCGGATACGCTTGAGCTTCTCGATCGCTCTCGCCATCGACGACTCGATGGCGCGCATGTCGTCGCACGAACGCGAGCCGACATCCTGTTCCTTCGACGACGGGTTCAGGACACGCTGCAGCCATGCGCTGTCGCGGCGCAGCGCCTTCCACAAACGGTGGAGCCCATATATCGCGCAACCTGCCAACAGGATCGAGATCGCCAGAACTCGCGCCCACGACGGTGCCAACGGATAGGCGGTGCCGAACTTCAGGGACGGCCCGAAGCACCATACGACGGCGCAAACAAGTGCAACGATCAGGAAACCGTACGGCCATCCGAACAAACCGAACAGCAACGTCGCAAGCACCAGGACGGTCGCCAGCGCGCGGGCGGCGACGGTCTCGAACGGGCGATAATCATCAAACGCAACCAGTGGCCCGGCGAGCCAGATAGTCGCAACGGCCACGATCGCCATCGCGAATATCAGCATCTGTCGCGACCTAACCATCTTCAACAGGCGATTCAAGTATTGCATCAAAACTTTCTCTTTATTTCTCGACGAGAATTTCCACGCGTCGATTACGGGCGCGACCATCCGCCGTGGCATTGCTCGCGACGGCCCGGGCGTCACCCTCGCCGATCGACGCAACGCGACCGGCGGATATGCCGTGCGACTTCAGAAGGTCCGCGACCACCGCGGCGCGGCGCTCGGACAGCACCTGGTTGTTCGGCATTTCCCGGGTTTTGATAGGTTGATTGTCGGTATATCCGGTCACGACGATCCGGCCGTTCAACCCGGCGATCTTTTGCGCGATCTTCTCCAGAGTCGGCTCCAGTGTCGGACGGGGGGCGCTCTTGCCGGGCCGAAACATCGCGTCGCCCCGAAACACGATCGTGCCGCTCCGTGCGTTCTCGTCGACTGCCACCCAGCCGCTCGCGATTTCGTCCTTCAACAACGCGGACAGACTCAGCCGCTCGCGTACGACCGGTGCCGGCACCGGGACCGGATCGATCCGCCCAATCGCGGCGATCCCGGCCTCGACGACCTCGCGCTTCGACGAAAGCAGGAACTCGTACCGGACAAACAGCGCGAGCGCAGCAAGCGCCGCCAACCCGGCCGTCACCCGGACAGGCACCCTCCTCAGGAGACGGAACTTTCCGGGCGCCTCGCCGCGCCAGTGCGGCGAAAGATCGGAATGCGCGGTACCGCGGGCATCCCCGACCAGAACCTGCAATCTCTGGCGGATTTGTTCGAGATGACGATGGCCGTCCGCCACGACGCTGTAGCGACCTTCGAATCCGAGGCTGAGAATGTGGTACATCACCTCCAGAACATCGATGTACGTCGCCGGCTCCGCAGCCATGCGGCCGATCAGCAGGAAAAATTTCTCGCCGCCATCGACCTCGCCCTCGAACGCAACGAGCAAGCTATGCTGTGCCCAGATGCCCCGCCCCCATTGCGTACGGCTTGCCGCCTCGTCAAGCGCCGTACACAGTGCATAACGCGTTGCCGCCAAGTGTTGCCACGGCAGGTTTACCTTGTCGCAAATGCTGCCGAACGCGGTGATCTCGCGCGCAACCAGCTGACGCAGGCTGGCCGCCCCGGCCGGGGAATCCAGCGAAGCGGGCATGTCCGCCAGCATGCGCAACAACGGACGGGCGGCTTCGAGCAGCGGATTTCGGGCGGCACGCATGCGCTCGATCCGGACCTGCGGATCTTCCGGCAGATCGAACACGGCCGGATCGACGGCCGACCCCGCATCGGGAAGACGTCCAGTGGAAAAATCCGGCGGCGTCTTGTGTCGACCGCCGGGCCCTGGCTCCAGCAGGAAGTCGAAATCGCCGTACGTTTCTGTACTCATTTTTGACGCACGCCCCACAGTTCAAGTTTGAGTTCAGGGAAATGTCCGGCGACATGCATGGCCAACCCTCCGTGCCGCGCGATCTGCTCCCAGAACGGACCGGTTCTGGACAGTTCGAAATAGACGAATCCGGAATGAAACGGAATCTGCCGCGGCGGCACCGGCAACGCGACCATCGGCAAGCCCGGCAGATGCGATCGAATCAGCTCGGCAATACGATGAGGATGACTGATTTTCGTCTGGGCGAGAAATTGCTGCTGCAGCGATTCCGAGGGCATTTGTGCGCCGACGGCCAACACGAGGCTCGAATAGCCGGCAAGTTCCTCCGGCAGGACGGTCGCCGTACGAATGCCGTGCGCCTGCTCCGTGAGCATGATCGGTTGAGCGCCGCGAACCGGCACCTGATTCAGAAGATGATGTACCTCATCGACTAACGGCCTGATGCTCTCGTAAAGCCTCGCGTGCGCGTATCCGGGCGTCGCCAGCGGACGGCGCGTCTGCGGGCGCACGAACGTCGAGAGCTCGCCGGCGAAAAGGGCAAGCTCTCGATACAGATCGACAGGCGCAATTTCTTCGATCCGGCACAGGTGTTCGAGAAGCGGCTCATAGCGATTGAGTACCTGCAGCAGCAGATAGTCGCCGACTTCCGCAACCGCGCCCGCGCGCGGATCGGCTCCTGACAAGCGCAACGCAAGCGCGTCGGCGCGGAGCTTGGCCAGTCCGTGCAACTGTGTCGCCCATTCGCGCAATAACGGATTTGCGCCGTAGCCTGTCACGGGCGGAATATGATCCGCATCATGCAACGACACCGAGCCGTCGGCATGCACCGCTTTCACCCGCGTCAGCGCGATACCGATCCACGACTCCGTCAGTTCCTTCTCGAGGAGCAAACGCAGGCGCAAATTCGCGAGCTGAACCGGCTTGGGCCCCTGGCCGATCGCATTGCTGTCACGCAATTCCGTCTCGTAGGCGAGATAGCGCGCATGCGAACCGCCATCGTCCTCGAACGCGGTTTCCTCGGTATGGGACAAGCGCAGCGGAACGGCGAGAAAGATCAGTTGGCCCTGATGTTCCGGTCCGATGGTCATCGGTGCGGGAGCCGGCGCAATGCCGGGGACGTCGAACGGCGTGCCGTCCGGAAACACGCCCGCGCCGGACTTGAAAGCCAGTTTGCCGAATGCCAGCGCTTCACGATCGATATCGTAGCGGCTGAACCCCCAGAAAAACGGACTCAGGGGAACACTGCGCCGATGAACCAAAGATTCTAAATACCGCTCTTGCTGCTGAAAAAGCTGAGGGCGCAAGAAAAGCCCCTCACTCCAGACAACCTTGTTATACCAACTCATCACAATTATTCTGATTTCGAAATCGAAACGACGTTCCTGTCAAACCGCACGTGCAACTGTTGTGTCTTATCAGGAATGACCGCTCTGTACCACGAAGCATCTGGAGCGACAGGCAATCGATACACGGCGCGCCAGACGGATTTCCCGAGATCGCGGTAACCCGCCAGCACGCCGATCGCCGTCGTGGCCGATGCCGACTTGCGGACCACGTCCCGCACTTCACCCGGCCTCAGGATGAACTCGTCGACGACCAGCGCATCGTTCGCGATGGCCTTCCGATCATCGCTCTGCAGCGTGAAATAGTCGGCCGTCTCGAAGGCCGTTGCGGACTTCAGCTCATAAACCTGAACCAGAATGGGCGAGGCCGCGCCCCATTCGTTCGGATTCACGCCGTCGCTTGCGGTCATTCTCAGCCGGAGATTCACCTGCTCCTTGGCGACGGGGCTCGACGCGGTGCCGCATGCACCCAACCCAGCGACCATGCTTAAAACGACCAGACCGCCGAAAATGCGCAACCCTGTCGAGAAACGTGACAAGAAGTTCGAAACCATTCGAGATAATCGGAAATATCGTGCACGCCGATCGCGACGCTTAACGTCGCGATCGGCGTTCGTGACTCAACTCAACCGAAACGGATGAATCGAGCGTGACTCAGGGTATGCCAGCGACTCAGCTGTTCGCCTTGTTTGCCTTGATGTCGTACGAGCGGGTAATCGCGGCCGCGCTCGCACCACTCTGGCTTTGCGGCGTGTACTCGTATTCGAACTTGGCAAACGACAGCCTCACTTCTTCTGCCAGGCGATCGTCCTCGTAGCGACCGTTGCTTTCCCGCTTGCCGAGCATGTTCACCGACGTAATCACAACGTCCGTCATCTTGATCTTCACGTATTCCTGTGCGTCCTTACCAGCACGACGGACGTAGAGCGTTGCCTGGTCGATGTGCTCGCCACTCGCGCACTTGACCGCCAGATTCGGCGTCGCACGATCGATGTGGTGCACAAAGATCAGGTCGTCGATCTTCGCTCGGCCGGCACCACCGCCGGTTCCGGCATGCATGTTGGACTGCTGAGACATGCTCCACTTCCAGTCCATAACTTCGATATCGTCCTTGTGCTCGCTATCCTGCGATTCGCCGATGATGCCGTTGATCTTGATGAATGCATCTGCTGCCATGAACTACTCCTTAATACAAGGTTGATTTCAAAACCACTCAATGGAATCAGGCATATTTAATGAGCGCCTGTCCGCCGCTCAATCATCCGGCAATCGGGCGCAGCATCACGCTGCGCCTTTGGCGAGCGGCAGCTTCGTGACAAGGCGGAGCGAAACCGTCAATCCTTCAAGTTGAAAATGCGGACGAAGAAAGAACTTGGCCTGGTAATAGCCCGGACTTCCCTCGACGTCCTCGACCACGACCTCGGCATCAGCCAGCGGACGACGAGCCTTGATTTCCTGAGACGAATTCACCGGATCGCCGTCGACGTAGTTCATCACCCATTTATTGAGCCATCTCTGCATTTCGTCGCGCCCGCTGAACGAGCCGACCTTGTCGCGCACGATGCACTTCAGGTAATGCGCGAAACGCGAACAGGCAAACAGGTAGGGCAGGCGAGCCGAAAGATTCGCGTTCGCAGTTGCTTCGGGATCCGAATATTCGGCTGGCTTCTGCAGCGACTGCGCGCCGATGAAAGCCGCATAATCGGTATTCTTGCGATGCACCAGCGGAATGAAGCCGTTCTTCGCGAGTTCCGCCTCACGCCGGTCGGAAATCGCGATCTCGGTCGGACACTTGATGTCGATGCCGCCGTCATCCGTCGGAAATGCATGACACGGCAGGTTCTCCACGACGCCGCCGCTTTCAACACCGCGGATCAGCGTGCACCAGCCGTACTGTTTGAACGAACGGTTGATGTTGACGGCGAGTGCATAGGCCGCGTTCGACCATACATACTTACGGTGATCCGATCCGTCTGTCGCCTCTTCAAAGCCGAATTCGTCGACCGGATTCGTCTTCATGCCATACGGCAAACGCGAAAGAAAGCGCGGCATCGCCAGACCGATGTAACGCGAATCCTCGGATTGGCGAAGCGTGTTCCACGGCGTGTATTCGAGGTTTTGGGTGAAGATCTTCGTCAGGTCGCGCGGGTTCGCAAGTTCCTGCCACGAATCCATCTGCAGCACCGACGGCGCAGCACCCGTGATGAACGGCGCATGGGACGCCGCGGCGACCTTCGCGATCGATGCCAGAAGATCGACGTCCGCAGGCGTATGATCGAAGTGATAGTCGGCAACGAGACAACCGTACGGCTCCCCGCCAAGCTGACCGTATTCTTCTTCGTAGATCTGTTTGAACAACGGGCTCTGGTCCCACGTCATGCCCTTGAACCGCTTCATCGTGCGACGCATCTCTTCCTTTGACACGTCGATGAATCGGATCTTGAGCTTCTCGTCCGTTTCGGTATTGGAAACCAGATAGTGGAGACCGCGCCATGCGCTTTCCAGGCGCTGGAACTCCTCGTGATGCAGGATCAGGTTGATCTGCTCCGACAACTTTCGATCAATTTCGCCGATAATCGACTCGATGCTTTTGTATGCATCGTCGGATAGCGTCAACGACATCGACAGCGCCTGCTGCGCGAG
Source organism: Burkholderia anthina (assembly GCF_902498995.1). Classification (GTDB taxonomy): domain Bacteria; phylum Pseudomonadota; class Gammaproteobacteria; order Burkholderiales; family Burkholderiaceae; genus Burkholderia; species Burkholderia anthina. The sequence goes on along the minus strand of NZ_CABVLY010000017.1, from coordinate 175,672 downwards.
CGTTTGAACCGCACCTTCCACGACTTCGCGCGCGCGCTCGGTCTTCGGCTTGAATTCACGCGACAGCAGCGCGTTGAATTCGGACTGACTTGCCATGCCCAGTATCGCTTCGTCACCGGTCACGGGTTGAACTTCGATCATGACTTCTCTCTCTTGATACGGTTTTATCAGCTATGGCGCACGACGATATTCAATCCTGGCTCGCCGTAGCCTCGGCGGCCTCCGCCTGCGGCTTCGGCGCCTTCGCCAGCGCCTCAAGCAGCGTCCGGTCCTTCAGCAACTGACCGACCAGGCCCTCCGCACCGGCTTTGCCGTCCATGTATGTCTGCAGGTTGGCGAGTTGCGTGCGCGCCTCGAGCAACTGGGCCAGCGCGCCGACCTTTCGGGCTACCGCGGCCGGGGAAAAGTCGTCCATGCCGTCGAACGTCATGTCGACCATCAATTGCCCGTCGTTGGTCAGCGTATTGGGCACCGAGAACGCGACGCGCGGCGCCACGGCTTTCATCCGGTCGTCGAAATTGTCGGCGTCGATATCCAGAAACTGGCGATCCCCTACGGGCGGCAGCGGCTTGGCCGGATTGCCCGACAGATCCGCCAGCACGCCCATCACGAACGGCAACTCGACTTTCTTTTCAGAGCCGTAAATTTCCACGTCGTATTCAATCTGGACGCGGGGGGCGCGGTTACGCGCTATGAATTTTTGAGAACTATTATTGGAAACGGACATGAGTGCTCCGGGACATCAATCGCTCAAAGAGGGTAGGAATGGCAACAAAACACAATAAAATTTCGCATCCTTCAATACTCAATGCTAGACAGGACGCGCCGGATCGAACATGGGCGCCGGCCCAAATCCGGATTCGAGTGGGAAAAATCCTCTCGAACACAACATTCAAATAATCTGCATACCTATATAAATAGAAAATACTTTCTACCGAGGCCTGCCGGGGCCGTCGGGCATGACGTGATGCCCGACGAAAGCGAATCGTTCGATGAGCGGCCACACCGAGGCACCGGTCCGGCACGTCGGCAAATCACGAGTCGACCGCGGAAATCAGGGCATCTCGATCACGTAGGTCACGAAGGTGCTCACCACGCCGGCTGTGGTCTTTCCCGTCGCGTAATAGCTCGCGATGAAGTTGACCGGCGTCGGATTCATCGACGTAATGGGAACGATCTGCATCGTGTTGCGATCGCCGACCTTGATCGGCGTGCCGTCGGCATTCGCCAGCTTCACCTGCACATGGGTCGCCGATGTTTCTCCGGGCACAGGTTGCGGATTCAGATGGCCGCTTGCCGGATCGGTTGACGTGCCGCTTTCGAAGTAGATACGCGCATTCGGTATCCCGCCCTCGCATCGCACCGTGAGGGTGAAAACCGTGTCGCCCGCCGTAGCGCCCGATGTCGACAGAGATTGCGTCGACACCGTCGGCAACGTCACGGTCATGTCCGGAGAGCCGACGATCTCGCACGTCGATGCAACATAGTTCCCTGTGAAATCGAGTCTCACCGAAGGCGACGACTGCGCGTCGACGACGCACGGCATGAGCAGCGCACCGGCAATTAGTCCGAGCCGCGCGCGAGACATCCGTCCGCCCTTTCCCGTGTTTTTCATTCCCCGACCTCCGCTGCCGATACCGTTTCCGGTTCCATTCCCGGGACTGCTTTCGTCAATTCGATGCATCGGCAACATCCGCTCCCGACGCATGATTCGTCGCATGCTCGACCGATCGAGGCGTAGCCGACACTGGATCGCACTCCATCGGAATCCGGGCAACGACGCCGGAAGTCTCGCGCCGGCTCGCCTCCTCGTCATCAGGCATGGCATAGGTCAGCAAGCACTGTTCATTTTCGCCGTCCCCCCAGCGGGCCTGCAGCTTCCCTTGCTTCTCGAGACCGCGCAAATAGGCAACGCCTCCCTGCCCGACAACACCGACAGACTTCCCTGATTCGTCGAACAACTCCGTCCCCATCGGCAACGCATTGCCCGTCCGGTCCGCTATATCGGCGAACACGGGCGTACCCTGAACGGTCGCGATCCGCACCCTCACGAGCGAGCCGGCCCGCGGCACGACTTCCTCGCTGGTATTGCCCAGTTCGACCTCCAGCGGCACGTCGCTCGGATCGAGCGCGATCGTGTTGATCCGGTAAGGCGTCAATGACGGCAGCACCGCGTAACCATTACGATCGATCCGCGCGCCCTGGCCGTTGATGACCCGTCCGCCCTTCGCGCCCTTCGCCTCGACGAGCGCGAAGGCCTGGCCGAGCGGCGGGCTCAGCGTCACGCCGCCGCCATGCATGACCATCGCGCCATCGGCATTGAACGCCGCCTGGCGTGTCCGGTTCCCGATCGACGCGTTGACGTTGTAGGTGCCGAAAGGTGCGCGATAAATCAGATAGCCGCCCGTGGAAGCCGTCCGGCTATCGCCCGACGCGACGCGCGATGCATTGATGCCGTAGTTGACCGGCGTCGTACCGGTCGTATTGCCCGACGCCGAAATCTGCATCACGCTGTCGCCCTCGGAACCGCGCGACAGATTGGTCGTCAGATAGTCGAACGCACGATGCGTGTTCGCAACGCTGCTCCCCCAGCCGAGAGGGATCGAGAAATTCGCGCCGATCTGCGTATCGGTACGGCCGTCCTGGATGCGTGCACGCGCTGCGTACAACGAATAGGACACACGCCGGACCATACTGTTGAAGCCGATCTGATACTGGAGGTCATAGCCGCGCTCTCCGCTCCAATAGTTTTGCGAACTGCCCGATACATAAAACGAGCTTGCCTTTCCTACCGGCTGATTGACGTTCAACTGCAGCCGGCTTCGCATCCGGTAATCGTAACGTCCCTCGATGCCCACTGCGCCGTGTCGCGCATAGATCGCATCGCGCAGACTGTAGAACCGGTCGGTCGAATAACGGTATGCCGCGACGGAAATGTTCGTCCTTACGCCCGGAACGAGCTTGCTGTAGCTTATCCGCATGCTGTAACCAGGGTGCCCGCCCGATTGAGTCGGCGCCTGCGTGCCGGCCGTCGTCACGTCGAGCGCGACGGCCCCCAGCGACGTATTGAAAGCAACGCCGACCAGACCAGCCCAGTAGCCTGCGGAAAACTGTCCACCTGCGTAACCCGTCAGCAAGTTCGTGAAGCCGCGCTGATAGACGGCCTGAACGACCCACGGATGGATGTTCGTCGTTATGTCGCGATAGGCACCGGCGACCAGACTGAAGCGCGATACGCTCGGCCTCAGCAGTTGCGGCACCGATGCGAACGGCACCAGAAAGGTTTTCTTGCGACCGTCCGACTCCGTGACCGTCACCTCGAGATCCCCGCCATAGCCGGTCGCCGGAAGATCGCTCAGCTCGAACGGACCGGGCGGCACGCTGGTCTCGGTCATCACGACATTGTTCTGCCGAACCGTGACGAGTGCGTTCGTATCGGCCACCCCGCGCACAATGGGGGCGTACGCACGCATCGAATCCGGCAACATGCGATCGTCGCTGGACAGCTGAATGCCGCGCACATTGAACGAGTCGAAGACATCGCCGGTCGTTGAACTGTCACCGATCGTCAGCTGACTTTTGAGCGCGGTCACATCGTGTTGCGCGAAGAGGGCGACGCTCTGCCAGCGCATGCCTGCCGACCGGTTGTACCAGTCCGCCGTCGACCATTGCCGAAGCCTCCAGCCCATGACGTTGACGCCAGCCTGCAGACCCAGAAATACGCTGCCCAGATCCCCGCCGCCGTTGTTCTGGCGGCTCGCATAACTGGCGAGGCTATATTGCACGAAGCCTGCGTCGACTCCGCCGTCCCAGCGCGCGGGGTCGACGTATCCCGTGGCTTCCCGGCGCAACTCGATCTGAGGCACCGACAGGTCCAGCTTCAGATCGGCCGTGTTGAACATCGCGATCGAACCCGGCACGGATTCGGAAAGCGGAATGCAGCGTGACGACTGCGCGATTGCGACATCGTCGCCGGCACCTTCGAATCGCCGGGTCACGCGGCCGACATCCACGCCCAGCCGATCGAGATCCGACAGCGTGAAGCACGGTGCCGCACTCTCCGAATCCGGCACCGCCTGAAACAGAACGTCGAAGTACCCACGCCCCTTGCCGTTGACGAATACGTCAAGTGGATATTGCCCCGGACCAACGGGATTGCCATGCGTAAAACGGGAAAGATCGGCGACATCGCCCGTAAAAAACGCGGGATTGAAGATCATCGCCTTCGGGGTCTCGCCACCCTCCCCGCCGCTTCCGCTCGCCGCCTCCGACTGCGTCTCGCCAGGCATGCGCCCCTTCACCGACGTCGACTCGGGGAACTCGGCAATCTCGTCCGCACCGGCCTGGAATGCCCAGCACCCCATCGCGACGATCACCGCCCGGGCCATCGAGTGCGCCCGGAAAGGCACGCGCCCCCGTTCCGACCGACCATCCTCACCACTACCTTGCACACCGCACATGCTGCCGCCAAACCTATTGGTTACCCTTCTCATCCACTGTCCCGGCACGCCCCATCTGTGCCGAGTCGCTCACTTCAGCGCCAAAATCGTTCAGGACCGTATAAGAAACGCTCGCCGCCGATTCGACATCGAGCCTGCCCGCCTGAGGAACGAAATCGACGTAGCCGAACGGAGGCGCCATATCGGGCTTCAGTGCGACGACTTTTCCGCCGCCGTCATTCAGTTCGACCTTGCCGAACGAGACGTAATAGGGCGACGGGTTTTCAAGCCGCAAAACACGCTCGCCTCCATCATTCGACGTAACGTGCCACTTGAGCCGATCGCGCGCCGCAGTCGGGTCCGACTGAAGCGAGGCCGGCCGGTAGAACATCTTGATCCGCGTACGAAACGCGAACTGAATCATGTTGCGACCATCCACGACTTTCGGCTTGGGAGGAATTTCAAGCACGTTCAACCAGTAGACCGACTCCCGGTCCATCGGCATGTCGCCACCGGTAAACATGATGCGCATCGCCTGCCCCCTGCGAGGCTCGACGCGAAACACCGACGGCAACAGCGCGAACGGCACCTTGATCTTGTTCGGCGCGGCGGAAACATCGCCTTCGTCCAACCATGCCTGAACCAGGGCCGGCTGATCCGCGGAATTATTGATGCGAACGCTGACCTCCCGACTCTGAGCGGGATAAATGACGCGCGTGCCGGTAATCGTGACAGCCGCCTGCGCCGCCCCGACCACACAGCAGACCGCCGTAGCAATGGCGAAAATATAAGACTTCATTGAATGCACACGAATCGATTTCATAGCCGGCCGCCCGACGCGGAGTCGGGCCATCCCCTCATGACGAAAAGAACAGCCCGATCACCCCTAACGCCGAACGTTACTGATAGGCCAACGTATAGTTAACGACAGCCATCACATCGCCGGGCGTGGTCTGGCCGGTCGCAAAGTACTGACCGCCGTAGCTCATCTTCGCGGCACCACCCGAGATCGCGACGGGCGCACCCGAGCTACCGAGCAGAATCGGCGTCGTGCCATCCCGATCCAGCAGCTGCACTTGCACCAGACCCGCCGCAGTTGCCGTCGGCGCTTGGTTCGTCGCATTACGCGTATCCGGGTCCATATGGGCGGTTTCGAAGTGAGCCGCCACCAGGTTCAGACCAGCCGGACATTCCGAAACGGAAATATCGAACATCGTGGAGCCGGCCGTCTGACCTGCCGCAGTCAGAGACTGCGTGGAGATCTGCGGCAACGTGACGACCTTGTCTTCGTCGCCCGCGTTGATCTTGCAGGTCTCCTGAATAAGCTTACCGTTGAACGTAACCTTACCCGTACCCTCTGCAAAAGCCGCCGGTGCAACGGAGATTCCCGCCACCATGAACATCAACCCCATGACTTGCGCCTTCATCAATTTAACTCCTCTTTTCACATGATTCACGTACACAGCCCTTCGCGAAACCTCATGCATCCCGGCTCGCAAAGGTGGGCACATTCTGTCACCCGCCCCTCTCTCCGTTAATGGGCGATCACCCAAATTGAAGAACAATCGGCGCCCCATCCGGAACGCGTGGCCGTCATGTCCTGTCGATGAATCGCAAAGAAAGCGGATCGAAGACCCGACATCGCCGACGTCTTCGTCAATGTCGACAACGGGAACAGTCGGCGTCCATGTTTCGGCAAATCCCCATACAGCCAATGCCCCAACGCAAAGCAGGCCGATACTTATTTCGCGTGCCCCTGCCATCCGCGTCGACACATCCGTGATCGGCGCCCGGCGCCATTTATATGGCTCGCCCGCGTTCAGCGATATTTGCATGCGCCTTTTTCAATGCATTGCACGCGATCAATCTGCTCATTAGTATCGACGGTGATTGCTCATCTGCCGGAAAGATCATGGGCAATAGGTGCGGAAATGGTTTCCGCATATTCGCGTGAAATGGTGTTCATCATGGGAGAGTTGACATGCAGGAAAACCAGCAGATCGATTTGCTCGACTGGATGCAGGAAGACACGCACCCCGAGGCCATCGACATGATGGTCGAGGATGCCGTGGTGCCGTTCGGCACCGCGCTCTGGGCAGTCTGATCAGGCCGCTCTTCGTCGTGGAAGGGCCACGGCCCTTCCGCCTCTTCCGGAGTCCCTATGCTGAACCTGCACACCGCGCTCAGCTTTCATCCCGCGCTACGCGCTTCGCTCGCACGCGGCAAAGCGAAAACACTGCTGATCGGCTATGACCTGCGCAATCGCGATATCGCGCTGCGGGCGTTTTCCGCCCTTCCTGCGCCGCTCGACGCACGCTTTCTCTGCCTCGACAACACGCCGCCGGCCGACATCGTCACTGCACTGGAACACGCCGATTTGTTCGTGCTGCTATACGATTCGTCGTGCCTGCCGACGCCGTCTCCGGGCGGGCCGCCGTTTCTCGCCGCGATCCGCCCCACGATCACCACGCATTGGAACAAGTCGGTGCTATTCAAGGATTATGGTCGGCATCTCGACGAGGCGTTCGCCGAACCGCTCGGCGACATCGCCGCACGCAATCGCCGGCTGATCGACGCGGCAGGACGCGCCTCGCGAATCCGCTTTATCGACGAGGCCGGCAATCCCCTGACGGGGTCGCTCGTGCCGTTCCAGAAATGGACGAGCGTAGACGGGATGGGCAACCTCGATGTCGTACCCGGTGAAATCGCGACGCATGTGAACGACCTGCACGGGTCGATCGTATTCAGCGGCACCTTTCTCGGCACCGCGCCCTTCGCCATCAAGTACAAGGTCACGAAGCAGCTCGCGACGCTGCATATCGAGCACAGCACGATCGTCGACTTCGATAGCGACGATGCGGGATTCGCGCGGGATTTCGCGTCCTACCTCGACCGGCATGCGAATCACCGCCGGATCGAGGAGTTCGGCATCGGTACGAATCTCGGGATCAAGCGCCTGTACGGTCGCAATGCCGGTTTCGAGGAGCGGCATCCCGGCCTGCATCTCGGGCTCGGCGGCGGAAAACCGGGTAGCCACCACCTCGACCTGATTTTTTCCGCCGGCGCAATCGAACTCGACGATACGATCGTGTTCGCCGACGGCCGTTTTCATTTCGAGGACCAATGATACGTTCGATATTCGGTGTAGCCGCCGATACTTCGATTGAAGCCGTCATCACCGAGGCTGCGAACAATTCGCGTGCAGCGTGGCTGCCGGCTCGCTACAGGGCCTTCGATACGTTCCTGCTCGCGCTACGCGGCACCGCTCGATCGCGAATACACCGCGTTGACCGGCGAAGTCGCTTTACGCCAACGCATCAGGCCCGCTCCCCGCATTTCGACGCAGCGTGTTCGATGAGGCTCGGCATTCGCCTCGATTTCTCGGGCGCTCGAATATGTCCGGCGGCCGGACGCGGCATCGCGCCCGACCGCCTTCTCCATCCTCGCGGCACCCGGGCCACAGCCCCCGAGCGCACCGAGTGCGTCGTTGCGCCCGAGCCGGCGACGCGCGCTGGTCGAGTCAATCCTGCTCCAGTAAATAGGCCTCGCGGGGCTGGTCGCGAATCCATTGCGGCGCGCGGCCGCGTCCGCACCAGGTCTCGCCGGTTCTCGGATTGAAATATTTCTGACGCACCGAGAACAGCTTCGTGCGCGAGGTACTGCCGAAGCCGAATACTTCCCGCGGCGTAAACCCCTGCCTCGTAATCATTTCGCGCACGTTGGCCAGCGCCATGGCACGCTCGGCACGACATATCGCCTCGATTTTCTCATCGAGGGCTTCAAGCTCGCGAAGAAGCGATTGCAGTTCGGTCATTTCTCCTCCCTCTAGAATCAAGATCGACTGCGGACATTTTTCCCGCTCCGCCCGTCGGTCCTCCCAAAATACTTTGCATCCGTTCCGGTCCGGGCAAGGCGGTTTCGTCATCTTAAGATCTGCGCCGCGCCACCTCATTCAGCCGAATCCCAAATGCCGCCGGCCCAAAGCCGATCCCGTCCTCGGAAACGGCCCGCACGACGTGCAAACCCGTCATGGCCGTCGAATCTTCGCGCGCTCCACACCGACGCTCAAACAATCACAAAGAATCCTCAACGGAGTTGAGCCGAATACCCGGAAACAAGCCGCGGCCTACCGATCGACGAGGCATCAGCCTATTTGCGAGCGGCCCGAATCCTCAAATAATGTTCGATTGCAACCGGTTCCACCTTCCCGCGAAGGACGCCGCCACATGCCTCTTTTCAGATTTCTTCAATGATCGTTGATATGCACTGCGGCCTCTCGAACAATGCGAGCCTAATCCGCTGGATGTCGGCATCTTCGCGGTTAACATCAACCCATTGCCAAGAGCCTTCCATGGAATCCCGGGATTTTGAAGAATTTCGTATAACTGATGAGAAAACACGCGAGCGCGGCGCCGCCAGACACTCAGGCGACGTCGGGTCCCCAATCCGGATCATCATTGCCGACGACCATCCCGTCGTCACACGCGGCGTCCGCTACGTACTCGAACAATCGTCCGCGCTTCAAATCGTCGGTGAAGTTCATACAGTCTCGGAGATCATGCGGCAGCTTGAACAGCAGGCATGCGACGTTCTGGTATGCGACTACTCGTTCGACGACGATCCGGAACCCGACGGTCTCAGAATGATCGAGCGGATCAGGCGCACGCATCCGGACGTCAGAATCGTTCTGCTCACCATGCTCGACGACCAATACCTGCTGAGACACATCATTCAGCGCGGCGTATCCGCATTCCTGAGCAAAACGAGCAACGATCTGTACGAACTGCCGCGCATCATCTTCAGCGTGGTACGAGGCAAGACCCATATCGATACGCAGATCGCGAGCTCGTTCCTGTTCAGCATGCTCGAAAAGCCGCTGCGCGCACCGACGCGTGAAGCGCTTTCCGCGCGAGAACTCGAGGTCGTCAGACTCTATGAAGAAGGCATGACGGTCGCCGACATCGCAACGCGGCTGAATCGCAGCCGGAAGACCATCACCACTCAGAAAGCCAGTGCGATGAAGAAGCTCGGCGTCTCGACCAATCAGGCATTGGTCGACGCCGTCAGAAAGATCCTCTGACGCACGCCTGCCAGACAGCGCTTGACGACCATGCTTGCCCTGCTTACCCGGATGCTTCTCCTCCCGATCGCGCGTGTCAGGCGCGACGGGCGGCATGCGCACGAGATTACCGGCGCCTATCAACGCACTATCCTGTACGGTGGCGCGGCCATGCTGACCATCGCGATATTCATCGCGATCGCCGTTTCCGTCAATGCACGCATAGACCGTTTCATCGACGATCAGCGCAGCACCTTCGTCAATCAGCGCAATAACGTGCAGGCGGCCGTTCAACTCGCGGAATCCCATCTTCAAGGCATCGTGCTGCAACACGAAGGTCGCGAATCGTGGCATGTCAACGCCAACACGATGCACCCGCTGCTCGACAAGTACGCGGGGCTGCTCGCACGCGACCACGGCATGACCGTCACGAAAGGCGACCTCGCCGCATTGCCCTATACGCTTGTCTCGGCCGACGCCGATTACTTTCGCACGAATGCGGCGCGAATCGTGAGCCTCGTGCATGCCGCGTCGCTGTCGCCCGGCGTCCGCGCGACCGCCAGAGGCGTAAAGAAAGGAAACTTCGTCTTCGACACCGAGGCGCGCATCTTTGCGTTCTATCCCGCGTTCGACGCAATCACCGCCCTAAGCAAGCATCCATACGAGGAAAGACATGCGCTCGCAATGGCGGAAACCGCCGACATTCGCGAGGCGCTCGCCAAACAGCACGCTCCCATCGCGTGGACCAGGCCGCATCGCTCACCGTTGACCGGAGAGCAAACGATTCAATACGGCGCGTTCATCAAGGACGACAACAAACACGTCGCCGTTTTCGGGTACGACATCAAGCTTGCCGACTTCTCGTCGTTCTTTCTCGACGACCAGTTCACCGCGCCGGGGTTTCTCCTGCTTTCAAGCGACAGCGCCACCGTCTTGGCCGGCGGCGCCGAGAACGATCTCGCGCTCAACGACACGGCGCGACTCGCCGTGCCGTTGGCAACGGCCGATCAACCGAAAATCTATCGGACGCACGATACGTTCCTGATCGCCCAACGCATTCGCGGCCCCGAATGGGTCGCCGTCTACACGTTCGACTGGTCGACCATCCTGCTCGGATTGCACGGCGAATTGGCGGTTATCGCCTTGACCGCGACCGCCGTGATGGTCCTGCTTTGGGGATTCGTCCTCGCGTTCGATAAATCCGTGCTGACACCCATGCAACGCAAGATGGGGCGCGTATACGAAAGCGAGGCATTCAACCGGACCATCGTCGGGATGGCCCCGATCGGACTGTGCGTGCTGGACGCGAATACGCACGAAATCGTGTTGCAGAACGCGATTGCAAGCAAGTTGCTGGCCCAATCCCCGGAAGCAGCCCAGACGTTCTATCGCTCGCTCGCTCGAGAATATCGGGGCGCCGTTCACACATCGCCGCTTGCCAAGGGAACCGTGATGCGTAGCGAAATCGTTGTCGGCGCGAGCGGCGGCAAGCCGGTCACCATCGGAACCACCTTCGTCGCCACGCGATACGACGAACGGGACGTGATTCTGTGCGGACTCGTCGACGTCAGCCGGGACAGGGAAATGCAGCGGCTGTTGCTTTCGGCGAAGTGCGATGCAGAAGCAGCCAATAATGCGAAATCGATGTTCCTCGCCACCATGAGTCACGAAATTCGCACGCCGCTACATGCCGCTCTAGGCAACCTCGAACTGCTTTCGATGCAGGCACTGACGCCCCCGCAACACATGCTGGTCGACACGATCGGCAAATCGTTCGGTGCGCTGCGCCGGCTGCTGAACGACGTTCTCGACTTCTCCAAGATCGAGGCCGGCGAACTACGGCTGGAGCATGTTGCTTTCGATCCGACCGAGCTGGCCGAAACCTGCGCGCAGGCGATCTCGCCGTCGCTGACCGCCAAAGGCGTGCAGCTGCAACTGCTTACGGATACGTCGCTGCCCGCGCGCGTGATCTCGGATTCTTCGCGACTGCAGCAGATCGTCATGAATCTGCTCGACAATGCGGCAAAGTTCACCTCGGCCGGCCGCGTCGCATTGGAAATGACGCTCTCCCGAGCCGGCAATCGGAGCCTACTTTGCGTGCACGTGATCGACTCCGGCATCGGTATTTCCGCAAAGGATCAGAAACGGCTCTTCCAGCCTTTCGCGCAGGTGGGCGAATCGACCGCGACGCGATTCGGCGGCACGGGCCTGGGGCTGTCGCTATGCAGGCGGTTGACCAGTCTGATGGGAGGCGACATCCGGGTCGCGAGCACGCCGGGCGTCGGCACCACATTTTCCATCGAGATACCCGTCGTCGTGCCGGCGTCTCCGGCAGCCGTGCCGCGCGACGCAACGTCGATTCTCGCGCTTTCCGTGCTGCTGTGCTGCGGCGACGACGCGTGGCGCGACGCGCTGCTTTCGCGGCTGGCGAGCTGGGGCGTCGCCGCCGAAACCGTAACGCCGGCCGCCTTGCCCAATACGGACGGCCGGGGTCGCATTCTGCTCTATGCGCATGCCGGCAGCGACATCGCCGACGTCGATCGACAATCGATACGGAGGTCGCGAGATTGCGGTCTCGCGGGTATCGTCCTGCTATCGGACGCCTATCCGCTTGCGCCCGAACCGCGGGACGAAGGCATTGCGGTCTCGTCCCTCTCCCGCGCGGCACTTCGTCTGGCGCTCGCGACGGCAACCGGCATCGCCCCCCCGCCGCCTCGCCACTCGAGCGCGCCGAGCCCGGTTCGCGCGCGGCACGCTCGTCTACTGGTCGTCGAGGACGACGACGTCGCCCGAACGTTACTGATAACACAGCTCGGTACGCTCGGCTTCCATGACGTCGACGACGTTCCGAACGGTGTCGACGCAATCGAATGCTGCCGGCATCACCGTTATGATCTGATTCTCACCGATCTGAACATGCCGGACATGTGCGGCACCGAATTGCTGACACGCCTGCGACAGATCAACGTGGCAACACCCGTGGCGCTCGTCAGCGCAAGCGTTCCGCTCATCGCCGGCGCTCAGCCGGCATCGGACGATTTCGCCGCGATCGTCGAGAAGCCGCTGTCGATCGAGCAACTCGCCGCGCTGCTCGTCAGGCTGCTCCCCGTCGACCGCCAGGCGCACGATCGCCGCGCCATGCATCGAGCTACCCATGCCGCGGCACCGCGCGCGATCCTGCCGGAAAGGGAACTGTGGAAAACGTTCGCCGCGTGCTGGCCGGCCGACCGCGCCGTCGTCCGGGACAAAGCGGCAGCAAACGATGTCGACGCCGTCCTGCGGCGCGTTCACAAGATCAAGGGGGCGTTGCGCGTGCTCCGGGAAGACGCGCTCGCGGATCTGCTGGGCGAAATCGAGCATGTCGCGCGCACCGAAGGACTGGCAGTCGCCATGCGACTCTGGGCGCGCGCCGAAGCCACGCTGACGGCACGAGTCGACGCACTGTGACCCGCCCGAACAAACGGCACTCAGGGCGCTTTCGGCAACGACGGCGCCGCCGTTCCGGCCGGCTCGTCGTCACCGGCGACAATGGAATCCGTCGCGATCGGCAACGAAAGCGCGACGGACGTTCCTTGCCCGACCTCGCTCTCGATCGAGATCGAGCCGCCATGCCGACCGATCACAGCTCGGACGAAGGACAGCCCGAGGCCGACACCGGCGGCAACGTCCCGGCGCTTGCCGTCCACCTGGAAAAACGGTTCGCACAGGAGCGGAATCGCCTCCTGCGGAATGCCGATGCCATGATCCGCCACGCGCACGAGCACATGACGGCTTTCGGCACGATGCGGGTCACGCTCCAGCGTGACATCGACGACCGTGTTTTCCGTCGAGTATTTGATCGCGTTGTCGAGCACGTTGATGACCGCGCGCTGCAACATGTCTCGATTGCCGTCGATCCAGATGGCCTCGTCCGTCTTTTGATGCAGCACCAGCCGGACCGACCTGGCTTCGGCAAATGCGCCGACCTGGTCGACCGCCTCGTCGACAAGGTCGGCGACATCCACCATCGAGAACGTCGCCGGATCCAGTACTTCTGCCCGGGAAAGCTGCATGAAATCCTGTGCCATTCGGAGACTGTATCCAACCAGACGCCTCAAGTCGTGCATGAATTTCTCGTCATGCACGCCCGTCAGCGAATCCTGCATCCCGATGCTCTGCTGCTCGATGAGCGCAAGAATGGTCGTAAGCGGGTTGCGCAGATCGTGCGCGATATGGCGCAGCGCCTGCCGGTCGTGCGTCACCGATTTCTTCAGATCGTCGACATCGACGAGGCATATCAGGTGTGCTGCGTCCTCCTGCACGGACAACGGCGAAAACTGAGCGAAGGGTACGTTGACAAGCATGTACTCCCTGTCGTTCAGAACCATCTCGCGCTCCTGCGCCGGCGCCTCGCCGAGCCCCTGCGCGGCGAACTGTTCGAGCACGGCCTCCAGCTTCGGCTTTTCGCCTGCGTGGATGCCGCCTGAATCGGTCACGGTTTCGCCAAGTAGCTCGGCCGCGCTGTTGTTCCACAAGACGAGCTTTCTGCCGCGTACGAGAACGATCGGATAGGGCAGCATGTTGATGACGCCGACGTATGCCTCCTGCCATTCCCGGATTTGCTGCATGGCCAACTTGACTTCGTCCAGCAGGTTGGACTCGATCGCGCCATGCGAATCCTCATCCGACATGCGCACGACGCCGATGCTCGACGAAAGCTCTCGGAGCCGACTGATTTCGCGATGCAGCAAACGATGCATGCCGAGCAGTTGGCTCCAGGCGAAATAGCTGTAGACGACCACGCATATGGCAAGTGCCGATCCAATGGGAATCCAAACGCGAAACAGGCCCAGCAAGACGGTCGACGTCGCGAAAATACAGATGCCCCAGGCCAGCGCGTAGGTATGAAGGTTGCGGGTCTTCGTCAGCCAGCAAATCAGCAGCATGCCCAGTGCCAGTACTGGATCGACCAGCAGTTGCGAAACCGGCGGTATCTCGCTCACGATATCGTCGTTGAGCACGGCGGACGTGATCATCGCGTCGAGCTGGGCACCGTTCACGACATAGTCGTTCAACGACGAGACGTTATATTCCCCCAACGGTCGATAGATCGCATGGCCGATGAACACGATCTTGCCGTCGAAAGCCGACGTCGGAATCCGCCCCTTTACGACATCGGCGAACGAATAGGTTTCGACCGATTTCACGCGAGGCAGCATCAGCAGCACCGATTGCCGGGGCCGCTTGCCAATCGCCGTGGTCTGTAGAAATTCGTAGCGGTGAAAATCGGGCAGCATCCCGCCGAGCCCCGCCACCCCGATCGCCTCGAGCGATACATGCGGATAGACCCGGTTATCGATCGTTCGATAGGGTACGAAGCCGGTGACGACGCCGTAATGTCCGATCGTGACGTCACGCTGACCAATCGCGGCGGCGACTTCCGGCGCAGGCTCCGGCAGCGGCAGCAACAGCTTGCCGCTCATGTCGGTATCCGTCGACGGAAGACCGACGACGACCCGTTTGTTGCGGGCGATGGCATCGAAAAACGTGTCGTCGTATTGCTCTCGAGCAGGCAGCGGAATATCGAACACGATACTGGCCGCGCCGGACAGGCGATCGATCAACTGAGCGTTCGTGGCCGGCGAGAACACGCTTTCCCGCCCCAGTTCTCGCAGGCTCCCCTCCCCCTTGCTGATCAGCACGACACGATCCGAACTACGATTCGCGAACACGAGTGCCGTCGCATCGAAGTGCAACTGATCGAAGGAACTGAACAGCGACTCGAACCTCGGCGTGCTCGCCGCTGCCGCGAGCGCAACGACCAGAACAACGGCAAACGGGCTGCGTAACCTGATCGTTTTTCCGGCAGGAAGATTCATCCAGTGACGCATGCCCCTGTCTCCTTTTCATATCTCGCCGCCGAACCGCTCGAACGACGCGCCGGCCCCGGCGCGGCTCATGCGTCGATCCTGGTTCGACGTGGACCGGCCACCCACCGCCAGAGCAAGCCTCCGACGATCACGTCTTCCTCTCTGTAACGTTATTTTTTAATCATACAACCCCAATATTGACGGGGATGTCGATCTCATCGGAAATTGAATATTTCAATCTATTATCCGGCCCACTCTATTTCTCTGAATTTCTCAGGTTCCGCAAAAATTCCGTGCATCGTTCAATCTTCCGGCTTGCCGCTCCATCATTCAGATCGAGCGACAACGGCCGACGCCGAAGCCCGCCGGATCGGGGCGTTACAGCGCGCCGAGGCAACCGCCCCCACTACGACGAGCGTAATGTCGATGGGCGACACGTGCGTTGATCCACTCCACGAGCGCTATCCGGGTTTCCGCATGGGTTGCCGCTCGTTGTCCAAACGGATTCCTTCATACGATTGAAAAGCATTCAAGCACTCCCCGTTGCACGAAAACGGCAAGGAATATGCAAGCCGGAGACATTTCGGGGCCCGTCGCCGTCACAAGATTCCGGTTCGGGAATCGTCATCACTTTCTGGCATTTTTCATGACGGCCGAGACCGGAACCCGACGTCGTCAACGTGCAAGCGTACCGTTACACACAGGATAGAGTTATTTAAAAAGTATATTTTTCATAAGATCCATAAAATCTTATGAAAAATCGCCTCGTCGAGGCAATCAGCGCATCGTCATGCCGACCGTGGACGCCTGTCGGGAAGACGGGAAACACGCGTCGGTTTGGAGGATGTGAAAAACGGGAGAGGCCCGAAGCCCTCTCCCGTTTGCGGGCGGAAGCGGCACGAACCGCCGCCTCGCTGCATTACCACTGGTACGAAGCACCCATTCCCACGGTGTTGCCACCGCTCGACAGACCGACACCCCCCTTCACCTTCAGGTTCTGGTTGATGCGGGCTTCGCCACCGAGCGCCACCGCCTGGTAGCCCTTGTAGGTCGCGCCGCCGATACCGAACGACAACGTCTTGCCCGGATCGACACCCGGAATCATCGTCAGCGCAGTGGCCGCGGCAATGCCGGAATATGCGTTCTTCGACACGTCGTTGATCTGGCCGCGAACACCCTGGATCTGCTGATCCGTGTAGTCCTTGGCCGTCGTTCCCGCAGGCAGGCCGACGCTTGCCTGAATCGCATCGTTCATCTGCCCCAGGTTGACAGCATCGCTCTTCTCGGTCGCATTGCCAACGTTGGTGATCTTCTCGCCGCCGGCATCGAGATCCCAGCCGATCGAACCGCCTGCGCCGGCCGAACCGCCCGAATCGCCGGCCGGCGCCTGTTCAAGAATGCTCACGCGATCCTGTACACCCTCGACCTTGTTGGCAAGTTCGCTCAGTTGACCGAAATTCACCGCATCGTACTGGTTCACGCCGTTCGCCACGTTCGACAACACGATCGGCGCAGTTGCCCCGGTGCCGCCGAGCGTGACGCTCGCGCGGCTTTCGTCGTCGTACTTCACCGCCATGGAGTCCGTCGCGGCCGATGCCGCAGCGGCCTGAATGGCGTCCTCGACCGTCCTGTAGCGATCGCCGTTGACCTCGATAGACGCAATAAGACTACCGTCTTCGCCGACGACCGCATCTGCGCTGATCATCCTCGCGATGCTGGATGCAACGCCATGCAATTGCGACCCGTTCACGGCATCGGAACTGCTCGCCGAGAGCGCCCCTTTCTCGAGGTTGGTCACGGTAACTGCACCGTTACGCGCGCCCCCACCCAGCGTCACGGTGTTTTTCTGCGCATCGTCGTACACGACAATTCGCGATGTCAGTTGCCCGTCGTCACCATCGTCCACGATCCCCGCCGCTTTCAACTGCTTGACGTTCACGGCGTCGTGATCCTCCACGCCATCGGCCACGTTCCTCAACCGCACCGGCTCGGCGCCGCTCGCACCGCCCAGCGTGATCACATTCTTCTGCGCATCGTCGTATGAAACACTCGATGCCATCCGATCTTCCAGATTCGATATATCGCCCGCATTCGTCGTCACCCGTTCATCCAGCGACGACACGTTCGCATTCGTTGCGCTCAGTTGCTTCAGGTTCACCGCATCGGTATCCTGAACACCGTCCGCCACATTCGACAATCGCACGCCATCCGGCGCATCCACGCCCCCCAGCGTCACCGCATTCTTCAACTCGCTGTCGTACGTAACCGCCCGCGACGTCAGTTGGCCGCCCTCGCCGTCGTCCACGATCCCCGCCGCTTTCAATTGCTTGAGGTTCACGGCGTCGTGATCTTCCACGCCATCGGCCACGTTCCTCAACCGCACCGGCTCGGCGCCGCTCGCACCGCCCAGCGTGATCACATTCTTCTGCGCATCGTCGTACGAAACACTCGATGCCATCCGATCTTCCAGATTCGATATATCGCCCGCATTCGTCGTCACCCGTTCATCCAGCGACGACACGTTCGCGTTCGTTGCGCTCAGTTGCTTCAGGTTCACCGCGTCGGTATCCTGAACACCGTCCGCCACATTCGACAATCGCACGCCATCCGGCGCATCCACGCCCCCCAGCGTCACCGCATTCTTCAACTCGCTGTCGTACGTAACCGCCCGCGACGTCAGTTGGCCGCCCTCGCCGTCGTCCACAATCCCTGCCGCTTTCAATTGCTTGAGGTTCACGGCGTCGTGATCTTCCACGCCATCGGCCACGTTCCTCAACCGCACCGGGTCGGTCGCGCGTTCGGTGCCACTCGTGCCGCCCAGCGTGATCACATTCTTTTGCCCATCGTCGTACGAAACACTCGATGCTATCTGACCTTTCAGATTCGATATATCGCCCACATTCGTCGTCACCCGATCACCCAGCGACGACACGTTCGCGTTCGTCGCGTTCAGTTGCTTGCCCGTGACCGCATCGGTACTGTCCGCGCTCAATACGCCGTCAGCGACATTCACGATCTTGCGCTTCAATAGCGACGAGCCGACCGATACCGTATTGTCGCCGTCCGCCACGGAACCATGTCCCAGCGCTACGCTGTTCCAGCCCTGCGCTGTTGCGAACACACCGACTGCAACACCGTTTTCGCCGCTTGCTTTTGCGCCTGCGCCCACGGCCGTCGCATAGTATTTCGTCGCGGCGGCATTGGCACCCACCGCGGTGGTATAGGTTCCCGCGGCGTTGGCGTATGCCCCGATGGCCGTGGCATGATCGCCAGCCAGACTCTGCGTCCGCGCGCTACTTTGATAGCCGATTGCCGTGCTGGCCTCATGCGCGGCCATACTGCCGGTACCGAACGAGGTCGAGTACGCGCCGAGCGCCTGCGCACCGCTTCCGCCGGCAAGCGCCATGCTCCCGCTCGCATTGGGCGCCACGACGTCGGAACTCCAGACGCCCGTCTGCAACAGGCCATCTTGTCCTTCCCGCAGCTTCTTCAGGGCGGCATCGACGCTACTGAATTTCTGCTGCGTCTGAGTCGCCTCCACCGCCAGCTCGGACACTGCCGCATCGACCACGTTCAATTGCTTGAGGTTGACGGCGTCGTAATCGTGCGTTCCATCTGCAACCTTTACGATTCGGCGCTTGGCCGTATCGGAACCGACCGATACCGTGTAATCCTCATCAGCGACCGAGTAATTGCCCAGCGCAACGCTGAATGCGCCTGATGCCGTTGTATTGGCACCGATGGCGGTACTGCGCCGTCCCGTCGCTCGTGCCTCGCCCCCCAACGCCGTCGTGTCCCACTCCGTCGCGAGCGCGTTCGTTCCAATCGCAATCGATGGGCCCGTACCATCCGCTTTCGCCTTGGCACCTAAAGCGATGTTGAAACCACCCGCAAACGATCCTCCCCCGATCGCGACCCCCTGATATCCGGTCGTAATTGCATTTCCGCCAATGGCGATGGTGTCCGCCATCCCCGAGCCCGTACCGGCGCTGGCGCCTTTCCCGATTGCGATGCCGCCATCGCCCAGAACACGTGCGTCCGTGCCGATAGCCACACCCGAGACGACCGAGGGATCCGTCGAAACCACCGCGCCGTTGCCAATGGTAATTCGATCGCCGAGCACGTAATCGTACGCAACGCCAGCGGCTCTAGAACCAGTCATTCGATTCAAATCACCTTCATCCTCTATTGCATTCGAATCCCTTTTCGAGCGCTCATCGGATTCGTCTTCCTCGATCGCACTTTGAGGGAGCACTTCCACCGGCGAGCTTTCAGCCGATGCATTTTGCATGCCCAGCACGATAAAAACCGTACCGATCGCGGAAAACAGCTTCGTCACTTTCATAATCTTTATCACCAACAATCAATTAAAATTAATCTGCCATATAGAAATAGCAACGCTGTCCGCAAAGCCCCAAGAATTCCTGGCCACCACACCAATCTTCAGCAGCATGGAAAAATTCCGGGGCTCGCATACTCAACGAACAAACATACTCGACGCCAATGAAAGCGAGTTTCACCGCCATATAGCCGATCTCGAATTAAACAGTGCGTCCGACGATTCATCGGGGCGTTCGATCTTTACGACCGACGCATACTGTCTCAAATATCGACCCGCAACCATAAACATCAAAAGAATCAAAACATCGAAGCCGTAAACCCTGACAAAACCAACTCGCCGCACCCTGCGTTCAGATTTCTTTCAACAAGCTGGCGAACTCATCGAATCGCCCACATCATTCGAACCTCAAATACCGGCTTCTTCAACAGACGTCGTTTCCATTCACTCAACCGGAGCATCTCTAATGAAAGCAACCCACCTGATCCTCGCTCTCGCCGCCGCATTCGCCACCAGCGGCGCGGCCCTGGCATGCGACGACCCTGCCGTCGACGGACACGGCCACGACGCACCCGCCGCTCAGCACCAGACCGGCGCGGAACATCAATCGAATACGGAGGCGGCCGGCCACTGATCTTCCAGGCTTCGATAGCGAATACGCAGACAAATGCAAGGAGGTTGGCGACGTTCCGCAGGCGGTCCGCGCAGCATCAACTGTTGCGCGATCGCACGAATATCGGACGAATACGCCGCCGTCGTTCGGCGCCGATTCCTGAATATGCCCGCGGCGACTCGCGGTTCTCTCTCGATATGTCGCAGCTGGTCAACCGCGTCAGCGCAATGTCCCTCATGAATCGCCACCTTATTTTTATGTAATTCGAAGCAATCCCATGAAAAACACGACTCTTCGCCTGACGGTGCTGTCGCTGCTCTTCGCCGGCGCGGCTCCGATGGCCATCGCAGCTCAACCTTCGAACGATTCGTCCGCCTCCTACACCGACACGGCACCGAATCGCATCGCGCCGGCCGATTCAACCGCAATCGCCCCCGGCACCCGAATTCAGGAAAAGGACAGGGCCCAGGTCCTGGCGTCTCAAGCGCGCGACCATGCCATCAAGACGATCCGGGGCAACGGCAAGCGCGTCCTGTACGTCTTTTCCGATCCCGACTGTTCGTACTGCAAAAAACTTGAGCACACGCTTCGCCAGATCGAGAACGTGACCATCTACACCTTTCCTTATCCACTTGAAGGGCTCCACCTGCAGGCAGCCGAGCACGCACGCGATATATGGTGCTCGATCGACCGGAGCGCCGCGTGGCAAGCATGGATGTCCGACAACACACGGCCGGCCCTCAACGACGCGTGCGCCACCCCGATCGCACAAAACCGCACGCTCGGTCTCGCCCTGGGTTTGCGAGGTACGCCGACGCTATTCAACGCGAAGGGCCGCATGGCCGCAGGCGCTGTCCCGGCACAATCCATCGAAGCCTTGCTGGCGGAGTGACGCCGCCCAGCGTGCTCGGGCAGCGGGCGAAAGGTCTGGAAGATTGAGTCGCGTCTTGGCGCCGCACCGGCCAAACGCACCGTGCCGAGATCGAGCCGCCCCGACGGGCTTTTCGATGCGGCCGGAAGTCCGGATCGGAACCGGCCTCGACACGGAAATACCGTGCTTCATCGAGCCGGATCGACTCCCGCGATCCCGTTCGTCTGCATGTGCCGGCAGTCATCGAGCCATTGTCCCGACGTCCGGCGATGCCATATCGTTGCGACGCGTTTGCCCATATCGCGATGATTGCCGGTAGACGAGCCGGCAATAACAACCGCCTCGCCCGGCCCGTCAGGCGACGAGATCGATCTTGCCCGACAGCAGCCGATAAACGCCGCCCACGATTTTCAGTTTCCCGCCCTTTTCAGCATTGCGGATGATCTTCGAGCGCGCAGACAGGTTTTCCATGCTGTCCTTGACGTTCTGCGCAATCGACGCGCTCAGCAAATCGCCGCCATCGTTTCGGGCTTTCCGGACAGCCGGCAGCATGGCCCGGGCCAGCGTCTGAATCTTCCCCGGATAGGTTGCGCCTTTCGTCTCGACCTTGACCGCAGCACCCACGGCACCGCACTTGTCGTGTCCGAGCACGACAATGACGGGCACCTGCAATACCGCCACCGCGTACTCAAGGCTGCCGAGCACGTCGTCGTTGACGAAATTTCCCGCCACGCGCACCGCGAACAAATCGCCACGCGCGCTATCGAAGGCGTATTCCGGCGCAATCCGGGAATCCGCACAGCCTAAAACGGCCGCATAGGGATTCTGCCCCATCCCCAACGCCTCGCGCTCGTGAGCAAAATCATGGCGACGCGTCACGCCTGCGACATAGCGAGCATTGCCGTCCATCAGAAGCTTGACGGCCTCATCGGGCGACCGCGCATTCTGCGGCTTTGGCAGGGCAGCGACATCCGCGGCCGCCGCAACATTTCCGCCCAATGCCCCGCTCGCGGCCGCGACAAATGCGGACGCTCCCGTCGCACGCAGAAACAGCCGTCGTGCGGGAGCGTCCGTGGTCGGCATATGGGCATTCGATTCACACATTCGCGACTTCTCCATTCCATGAAATACCGGAATACAACATCGCCCGCTCTTATGAAGGTTCGTCGGTCCGTCCCCGGCCGCTTCGCCGGAGGACGCCCCGAGCGTTAGCCGGAAGGCCGCGCGGCATTCCGGCATCCATCCGTCCTGGGCGCTGTGGATCCACGGGAGATTGTGGGCAACACACCACCCCCGCACCATCGGCCGACGCTCATTTTTCATGGCGTCTTGCCCCGATTCGGCCCGCCCCTCGAGCAACGGTCGGGCCAGAGAGTCTCCACAACGCGATTCACTCCGCGAGGCAATGCCAGCGCTTCCGTCTGGATCGGAGCATGTATCGAAGCCGTGCCGGCAAAACGGGCATTCCGCTCGACGTCGCTCGCCGCACTCGAGCCCGGCCGAACCGCTCCGTCGAAGTATCTTGGCCAACGATCCGCCGTTTCGGTACTGCCCCAGAAGATGTTCTCCACGGGCTCGCGCCATTCCGTCCCATACGTCGACCATTGCGTCCCGACGACAAAGCGGATGTTACGAATCGGCATCAAGGAAAATCGGAGGTGTTCGAGTGCTCGACGCCCGCGGCGAATGCGTGATCCGCGAACGTGCCGCCCTTCCGGCCGAACGCATCGCGCAGGGCGTCCGGCGCGAAAGCCATGCAATCGCCGCGGCACATCGCGCTACCGCTCACGTCGAGCAGGCGGTGCCTGCTCGACGCCGAAGCAGCGCCTTACGTCCGCTCCAGCCGATACCCGTAGTTGTAAACCGTCGAGATCACGAGGCCATTCTTCGAACGCAATGCGAGCGCATTGCGAATCTTGCTGACATAGGTCGCCAGGCTCGCGTCGTACTTCCGGTCGACCTCGCCCCAGATCTTCTTGAGCAGGAAATCCTTGGACACGATCCGGCCGGCGTTACCGAACAACAGCATGGCCAGCTCGAACTCCCGCGCCGACAATACAACGCTATCGCCCTCCACGCCGCTGACTTCCGTGACGTGCACGCGGCGCGAAGTCGGATCGAGCTTGTATTTGCCGAGCGTCAACGCGCCCTGATCCTGAGTATCCGGATAGTATTTGCGCACCTGTGCGCCGACGCGCGCGACCAGCTCCCGCTGCCGCACGGGCTTGGTCAGGAAATCGTCCGCCCCGCTGTTCAGGCCATATACGACATCCTCTTCGCTGTCGTGCTGCGTCACGATGATGACCGGCATCGCGTCGGCGAAGGTCTGCCGGACCCAGCGCGTCACTTCAATCCCGTTCTGGCCGGGAACGTCCCAGTCGACCAGCAACACATCCACCTTCTGCGTACGCACGAGTTCGATGAAACTGTCGCCGTCGTGGCGAATTTCCGTTTCGAAACCCGACTTCTGCAACCAGGACGCCAGCGTTTTTGCCTGTTGTTCGACGTCCTCCAGGATTGCCACGATCATGAAGCCGCTCCATGAGAAAGGAAAAGTCAGGGACGTGCTGCCCCGTTCGCATTATCCGGGCGATAGATGAAAACCCAGTCGCGGTAGCTATTCTTTCCAGAAAACGCTTCGTCCGCAAGAGCGAAGCCCCCTTGCTTGAGCGGCTTGCCTGGAGCCTGACTGTACACGCCCATTATGCCGCCGTCGGGGGCTTTGACAATGCCCCAATCCGGCTTGCCGGTCATCGGGTCCGCATAAAGCCTGCGCAAGTGGTGCTGAATGTTGGGCGAGCGCTTGTCCTCCACGAGCGCATCGAGCGACCTCGGATATTGGCTGCCCGGCGGCGCCCGGTAATAGCGCTCGATCGCCAGCCGGATCTGGCTGCCGACGAAAAGCAGCTCGGTTTCGCGCTCGCGCTGCCGCTGCTTGCTCCATACGAGGCTGGCCTGCATCAGACCGATGCCGATCACGGCCGTCAGCACGAGCACGCCGATATAGGCAAACCCCCGCTCCGATCCGGCCGGCATGCGGCGCACGTTTCGGAGAACGCGATTACCACTGCGCATAAGGGCTCCCGTCGCTGGCATTGCCGCGCGCGCCGCTGTGCACGTCGTGCACCCCCGGGCCACCGTCCGCATCCGTTCGCCACGTATCGCGCCGCCCGGTCACCGGATCGAGCGGAACCTCACGCAGATACTTGTCGTCGACCAGCACTTGAAGCGACGACGGATCGGTGCCGTGGTCGGCGCGATAGTCGTCGATCGCGACCCGCATCGTGCGCAGATTGTGGCGCAGCACCGTTTCGCGAGCGCGGTCCGTCTGCTTGAAATAGCCGGGGGCGACGATCGCCATCAGCACCCCCACGATCGCCATCACCACAAGCAGTTCGACCAGCGTGAAACCGCGCTCACCTCGCGCGCGCCTCGATTCACCATTGGCTGTAGGGGATGCCATTGATACCTTTCCTCCCGCTCTTCGAGCGTATGTCGAATACGTCCTTCCCTGACGCGAACGCGTCGGAGGAACTGGTGTAACTTCGCGTTTCCCACGTATCGGCGGCGGACGTGCCGGGACATCCGCAAAACGGGTCGGCCGGCAAGCGCCGCAAAAAGTAGATTCTGTCGCCGTTCGGATTTTTCCGGTCGACGACACCATCGACCAACGCGGCCAGATCGGGCGGGTAGCCGCTCGCATCGACCGACTTCTCCACCCGCCCGTCGTCCGATGCCTGCTTATAGGCATCGATCGCCGTGCGAATCGTGATCAACGCCTGGCGCAGCTCGGCCTCCTTGCCGCGCCGCTGAACCAGATCCGTGAACGGCAGCACCACGGATGCCAGCAGTGCAAGCAGCGTCAGCGCAACCAGCACCTCGACCAGCGTAAAGCCCCGGGAACGATCGCGCGCCTTCGCACGCCGCCAATATCGACTCCGCATGTCGCGCCCTCGTCACATAGTCCGTGGGTGCGCCGGGCCGGCGACGGGCCTCGACGACGGGCCCGCGGCGAGCTGCTGCCCGTCGCCGTGCGTTGCCGCGCCCCCCTGCATGGACGTTTTCGCCGCGCCTTTCTCCTTGGCGCCGCTCGTATCAGGCGCAGCCTTATCCGTCCCTCCGGCCGGCGCCGGCTCGACGGTACCGCCGCTGGCGGGGGCCGTTCGCGCACCCGAACCCGCCGGATTCCGGTCGAGTTCCGCCGGATGCATCGTGGCGTTCGCGTCGAAACGGCCGACCGAATCGCTCAGGGCCGGCGCCCCCTTCGGCATGGCAGCCGGCACGGACGCCGGTGCGCCCGAGCCGTCGGGATGACCAAACGTCATCGGCTCGGTCGTCACCTCGCCTTCCGTGCCCGACATGAACGTCGTGACCGCGGATGCCGGCAAAGCGAGATTCCGTTCGATATGCGGCGTGATCAGCAACACGATCTCGGCTCGACCGCCTTCGGATTTATCCGTCCCGAAGGCACGCCCCAATCCGGGAATCCGCGAAAGATACGGCAGGCCGCTGGTCGCCGACGTTTCCTTCTGGTTGATCAGGCCGGCCAGCACTTGCGTCTCGCTGTCGCGTGCGGTCATCAGCGTTTCGGCCTTCCGGGTGCCGAGCCGGTAAGCGATCAACCCCGTCTTCGTGGCGACTTGTCCCAGGATACTGCTCACTTCCAGCTTGACCTGGACGGACACCTCGTTATTGAGGCTGATACGCGGCTGCACGACCAGCTGCAGGCCGACATCCTGATACGAGATGGATTCGCTCGTCACGCCATTGTTCGTCGTGGTCGTCACGATCGGCACCCGCTCGCCCACCGTGATATCGGCCTTCTCGTTGTTTCGTACACGCACCTTCGGATTGGCCAGAATCTTCGTCTTGCCCTGGTTTTGCAGCATTCTGATCGCCATCCGCAGTTTCGCGCCGCCATCGCCGGATACCGCGATATTGCTGCGGTTCAGGCTCAGCAGATCGCCAATGGTCGTGTGAACCCGCTCGTACGGATGCTCGATCGAGAACCCGAGTTCCTGCGGGTACTGCACGCCCAAATCGACTGTTTCGTCCGAGTTCACCTCCAGGACCTGCACGTCCATCGTCACTTCGGATTGCGGAAGATCCAGCGCCTGCACGATGCGCTCGGCAACCTTGATCGATTCCGGCGAATCGCGCACGATCACCGCGTTGGTACGCTCGTCGACGTAGACGTCCTTCGGCTTGACCATCTGCCGCAGGGCCGACACGACATTCTTCGCATCCGCGTTCGACAGGAAAAACGTGCGCATCATGTATTCCTTGTAGGCGCGGCTTTTCTCCGATCTCGCCGAATAGACCAGCAGCGTGTGCTCGTCAAGCACCTTCTTCGCCAACTGATTGGTCCGGAGCAGCATGTTGATCGCATCCTCGGCGGTCGTCCGGGACGCAAACAGGCTCGACGGCGCCGAGGTCTGGACCTCCTGGTCGAAAACGAAGTTTACGCCGGTCGTTCGGGAAATCGCGTCGAAAATGTTCTCGAGCGGCTGCGATTTGAAATTGAGCGACACCGGCTTGCGCAAGGCATCGGTCAGTCGCGGCTGCACCGGATGCTCGCGTTGCTGTTGCCGCAGCAGGCTGTCCCGCAGCTGAATCGCTTCGGTAAAGTCGGGCTGCTCGTCAAGCACGCGCCTGACGATTTCCATCGCGCGGCCGGGTTCGTTTTGCCGCACCCGTTCGGCCTGCGCCAATTCGCTGCCGAGTGCAACTCGCCGCTGCAGCCGTGCGACCGTCTGACTCACGCGCTGGTTCGTCGGATCGGCCCGGCGTGCGTTTCCGAGGTGATCGAAAGCGCTTTCCGTATCACCCAGCGCCCATGCCGAACCAGCCGCCCGCAACTCGTCGTTCACATAGGTCGCGCGTCGATTCCGCAGCGCCACGTTCACTTCCGCATCGTCGGGACGCGCCTGATGCGCCGTCTGCAGGACGTCGATCGCCTGCTCGGGTTGTCCGCTTTTCATCAAGGCGTTGCTCTGCTTTACGGCCTCGCTGTCGCTGTTGCCCAAGGCACCCTTCAGCGACGTACACGCACTACCCAGCAGCGCTGGCAGCAGTGCCGACAGAATCAGTATCCGTTTCACGTTCAAGCTCTCATCAATTCGTTCAGAAGAAACTGCATCAATGCGGGTGGCGATCGATCGGCAAGCGATGCGGCCGACCATCCGGCCCCGCCAGCACGACGTCGGCGTCGTCGATCGACTTCACGCGATAACCGCCTGCCAGTGCCTGGCCGGGACGCACCGCGTCACGCAAACCACCGCAACGCCCGCACAAAAGAAACATTCGGCCCATCCCTTCCAGCACGATCACGTGCCGGTCCGGCTCCCGCCACTCGCCGCTCACGTCGAAAGGCATCGCCGGCTTCGTTTGCGGAATATCCGCCGGCAGCGTGGCCGACGCCGGCTCCGGCGGCTCGAGCGGCAGCGACGGCGGCTCGGCGGACGAAGGCTTGTGTTCCGCAACCAGCGAGGCCGGGCTCTGGGCCTGAAACAGATCGACACGCGGACGCTCGGCGGACATCTCGGCAGCGCCGGCAACCCGCATCGTCAGTAACGCGGCAACCATCGCGACGGCCGTTGCGTGAATCATCCCGGCGCGGTTCATGACAACCTCGCCAGCAAGGAAACGTGCATCACGACGCGCAACTGATCGGTCTCCATCGCGGTGCGTTCGAGCGTCAGCTGGTCCACGGTCACGAACGGCTGTTGCCGCAACTCCCGCAGCGCGCCGACGATATCGGGGTAGCGCCCCTGGCCGGTCAGGACCATCGAGCGTCGCGACAGCTTGCCGCTCTCGTCGCTCGTCTGGTACGCCGCCTCCTCGATCATCACGGTGTGACGCTTCAGAACGTCGAAGATCGAAAATTTGCGTGCGGTCGGATCGCCGCTCAGCACGTCGGCAGGCTGAGCGCTCGACGATTCCGCGTGCGGTACCGCCTTGAGTTGTTGCCACCGGGTCGACAGCGTCTGCTGTTCCGCCCGCAGCGCACGCTCGTCCGGTTCGAGCATGCAGAACCGATAAGCCAGCATCGCGACAATGGCGAACGCCGCCACGATTCCGACGCGGCCCAGTTCTTCCGAAGCACGCGTCGCATACCATCTGCCGCGAGCCAGCAACATGCCCCATTTCAGGGGGGTCGAGAGAAACCGCTTCATCTCGCCTCCACGCTCAGGCTGAACGATGCGAGCGGATACTGCTCGACCATCTTGATGCCGTGCTGCAGCAGCGTTACCCGAACCCCCGGCTTTTCACCGCCGGCGCCGTGGCGCAGGCGCGCGACAAACGCATAGACTTCCGTCAGGTTCGCTGCCAGCCCGTCGATGCGCGCCTGCTCGCGGCCGTCCTTGGTCGACATGGCCAGCGACAGCAACGCCAGTTTCGGCGTCCAGGCGTGCTCGATATCAAGCAACATCGGCATTTCGCCGACGGCCGTCATCGGCGCCTTCCGGTCCGATTCCGCGGTGCGTTGCTGCGCGTCCCGGGCATCCCGGCGCGCCCGGTTCACGATGCGCTGCCGGTTATCGACGCGCACTCGGAGCTGTTCCATTTCGTTATCCAGATTCCTGACCACCGAGCGCTCGTTCGCCGTCCACACGCCGCCGCACAACGCGGCAATCAGCAACAGGCATGCGAGCGGCGCGAGCATCCGGCGCTTCGGCAGGTAATCGAAATCGCGCATGCGCTTCATGCCGGCACCCCATCCCAGCGGCGATCGGGCGAACCGACGCAGGTCCACCGATTGTTCGACGCGACGCCGGACGGCACGCAACCCGCGACGTGAATCCCGTCGTCCATCGCATGACCGCTCAGCACGGCAAGCGTGTCGAGCGCCTCCGGCAACGACTGCCCCGCGTCGAGCCGCAGCGTGGCCAGATCTTGCCATTGGGCGTTTGCGCGGAACAGACACGTCAGCGTGCCGGGTTCCAGCAACGCCAGCGTGCCGTTGCTTCCGACCCGACCGACATGACGCGCGGCCGATGCCGACACGATGTCGCGGCACGATGCCATGCGCCAGCCGGCGCCCTCGCTGGCTGCCGCCAGCGCACCGACCCATTCGGCGCGCACACCGACGCACAGACGCGAGCGCCCGTACCCGGCGGCCTCGATGCACAGATTCAAGCCTTCCGGCGCCTTGACGCCATGCTCGGCGAGCACGACACGTGCGTACGCTTGCCATGCGGCACCGGCAACCAGGCCGTCCTGCCACGGCAGAATCGCGGCATCGAGCCACGGATGTCCGAGCAAGACGTGAAGCCGTCGCAACGACGACAGCACGCCGCGCCCCTTGGCACCGCCGCCGGCCTGCGCCAGAAGGCCGGCAAGCGCGGCAACCGGCTCGCCGCCGTGTTCGATCGCCGCGATCGGCATAGTCCGGGGGCGAGCCAGCGTGATGTGTTCCGACCCGATCAGGGCCACACGCTCTTCACAAAACAATTGCACGCTGTACCTCCTGATATGTCGTCAATCCCATGTCGATCAGCGCAAGCGCGCCATCCTTGAGCGAGCGATAGCCCGCGCTGCGCGCGAGTGCGGCCTCGCGCTTGTCCGGCGAGCCGTCGATAAGCGCGACCCGCAATGCCGTATCGAGCGTAATGACTTCGGCCAGACCCACCCGACCATGAAAACCGCTGCCCCCGCACGTCTCGCAATCCGGCCGCGACGCCTGACACTCGGCGCACAGTCGCCGCACGAGGCGCTGGCACACGATGCCGTTGAGTGCCTCGAGAAACGTCGACGGCTCGACACCCATGTAGATGAATCGGTCGATCAGGCTGAACGCATCGTTTGCATGCACCGACGACAACACGCGGTGCCCTGTCAGCGCGGACTGCACGGCGATCGATGCGGTTTCCTCGTCGCGGATCTCGCCGACCAGGATGGTGTCCGGGTCGT
Organism: Burkholderia anthina; assembly: GCF_902498995.1. Taxonomy (GTDB): domain Bacteria; phylum Pseudomonadota; class Gammaproteobacteria; order Burkholderiales; family Burkholderiaceae; genus Burkholderia; species Burkholderia anthina. The sequence goes on along the minus strand of NZ_CABVLY010000017.1, from coordinate 145,589 downwards.
GGCGAAGAATCGACCGCAGGCCGCGCGCAAACGTCAGACCTTTCTTTTCGTTGACGGGAATCTGAAGGACACCTTGCAATTCGTATTCGACCGGGTCCTCGATCGTGATGAGCTTCTCGTCGCCGGTATTGATCTCCGAGAGCGCGCCGTACAATGTCGTGGATTTCCCGCTGCCCGTCGGCCCCGTCACGAGCGTCAGCCCGTGAGGCATTTGCATGAGCGCCCGGATCCGGCCGATCGAATGCGCGTCGAAACCGAGCGTGTCGAGGCTTAGCTGGCGGCCGCGCTGCGACTTGTCGAGAATACGCAGCACCGCGTTTTCACCGTACACACCGGGCATGATCGATACGCGCAGGTCGATCTCCCGACCCTGCAGCGCGACCTTGAAGCGCCCGTCCTGCGGCACGCGCTTTTCCGCGATGTCGAGACTCGCCAGAACCTTGAGGCGCGACATGATCTGGCTCGCCACCTCGATACCCGAGACAGAACGAATCATGCGCATCACGCCATCGACTCGATAGCGGATCTGCAGCCCTTCCGCGGTTGCTTCGAGGTGTATATCGCTCGCGCGGCTCTGCAGCGCGTCATAAAGCGTCATGTTGACGAGGCGAATGATCGGGCTTTCGTCGTTGGCGATGCTCGCGAGCGTGATCGATTCGACCGCCAGCGCGAGCGAATCGCTCTGAGCGCCGACGTCGACCGCATCGTCCATCACGCGCTCGCTCGACTCCATCTCCTTGAGACAAGCATCGACCGCGCCGGGCAGGCTCATCGCGAACACGACCCGATCCGGCGCGAATCGCCGTTGCAGACGCTCGCGCGTTGCCCGGGCAAACGGATCGGCTAGGACCACGCAGGCGGCTCCATCGATTTCCAGCGGCAATACGTGCACGGCCAGGGCCTCGGCCAGCGGCAACAGATCCCAGCGCGGCGCGGCACCCCGGAGTCGTTCCGGGGACAGCGGCCGTGCCCCGAGGCACGATGCCACCTGTCCGAGCCGATCAGGCTCGCGCCCCAGCAGCGCATCGAGGTAGACCGGCAGGGCGACGCCCTGCTGCATGGCCTCGTCCTGCCAGGCCTGCAGCAACACGGATGTACTTGCGACGCTCGTCACATCACCTCCAGGAAAAGTCGAATGAATGTGTTGAATCAATGGAGGGGATTGTCGGCGCAGGCACGCGCGCCGACAAAAAGGCTCAACAAAACCTAAAAATGACAAGGCCGAAGCCTATTTTTGAATCAGCCGATGCTGCTCGCCAGTTCGAAGATCGGAAGATAGAGCAGCAATACGATCGCGCCGACGAGCGCACCGATGCCGAGCATGAGAATGGGTTCGAACAGTTTGCTGAATACCTCGATCGCGCGATCGAGCGTGCCATCGTGAAAGTGCGCGATCTTCTCGCACATCTCGCCCAGTTCGCCGCTGCGCTCCCCGACCCGCAGCAGGCGTTCGGCAACCGGCGTGGTGAGGTTCTGCGCGGTCAGCACATCCGACAGCGACTGTCCGGCACGCAGGTCGCCCAGCGATCGCTCCAGACGCGGAAGATACGGCGCCGGCAGCAGGCGCCCGGCCAGTTCGAGCGCATCGATGGCCGCCGTCCCGCCTGCCAGCAGCAAACCGACCGTGCGATAGAACCGGGACAGCACAAATAAGTGACAGATTTCGCGAAGCCGTGGCGTCCGCCACAGCACGTTCAGAAACGTTCGTCGGGCATGCTGCGTGCGCACGAGCGCCACGGTCGCGACCGCCAGCCCGGCCAATCCGGCCAGCAGGACCATGCCGTGCTGCTGCACCAGTCCGGCCCACCACAGCATCACGACGGCGGTCGCGGGCGGCTCGTTGATGCTCTCGAATACGGCGGAAAAGCGCGGCACGACGAAAAACAGCATAAACAGCAGAATGGCTGCCCCGACTGCCATCACGACCGCGGGATAGACGAGCGCGCCGCTGACGCGCTTGCGAATCTGCTCCAGACGCGTCTCGTAATGCTGAAAACGCCGCAGTGCGATCGGCAATTGGCCGCTGCCCTCCGACGCTTCGACCGTCGCGACGAGCAACGGTGGAAAGATCGACGGCTGCTGCGCGAGCGCCATCGAAAAAGCTTGTCCTTCGCGCATCCTGGCGACCAGCTCGTCGAGAACCGCGCGCAGCCCCTTCTCCGATTCGGCCTTGTCGCGCAGCGCCTCGATCGCCTCGATCAGCACGAGCCCTGCATCGAGCAGTGTCGACAACTCCTGCAGAAACAGGCCGAGCGGAAATTTCGGCTGTCGCGACCACGGGACGATGCCTGCCCGGCGCTTCACCGCGAGAACCGTGACCGTCTCGCCCGAAACCATGCAGCGCTGGCGCGCGCTCGCTTCGTCCGGCGCATCGACGGTCCGCTTGACGAGCTTGCCGCCAGACAGAAGATCGACTTGAAAGATCGCCACTTCAATGCCCCTTGTCGGCAACGGCCATCGCCGCGCCGGATCGGCGCGCCTGGGCGGCCTGCTTCAGTTTTGCATAGTGATGCCACACTTTTTTCGCATACCGCTCGCGCAGCTCGCGCCGATGCGGTGCGCTTCCGGCGTTGTATGCGCCGACGGCTTCCCACGTATACCCGTGCCGGGAAATGAATCCGGACAGAATCTGCGCGCCGGCCATGACCGACGTGCACGAATCGTTGAGCAGCTTCTCTCGCGTAATCCCCGCCTTGCTCAGACGAGGCAGATGCGTACTGTTGATCTGCATGAGGCCGATATCGTAGGTGCCGTTCCGGTTGCGGTTGATCGCGCTCGGATTCAGCGACGACTCGACCTTCGCGATCGAATACAACAGCAGCGGATCAATGTTGTGTCGCTGCCCGGCGTCGAACCAGCATTCCGCGTGGGCGGACGTGGCGATTCCGGCAAGCATCGCGAGCACGGCGGTCCCGCGCTTACAGGCCGTAGACAAGGTCCGCGTCATAACCCTCTCCTCCCAGCTTCCCGTCCCGGCCCAGCGAAACGATTTCCGCGTCCGAGTCGCGACCCGGCACGTGATATTGATACGGTCGCCCCCAGGGATCGTTCGGGACATCCTTCGCCAGATACGGCCCATGCCACATCGGCGTTCCGGACGGCTGCTTCACGAGCGCCTCGAGCCCCTGGTCCGCAGCCGGATAGCTGCCGGTATCGAGTCGGTACTTCACGAGCGCGTCGCCCAGCGACTTCATTTGCGCCTGCGCCGCCTGCACCTTGGCCCGGTCCGAGTAGGACAGGACTTTCGGCCCGACATAGCTGGCCAACAACGCGATGATCAACAGCGCAACCAGCAGTTCCAGCAGGGTGAAGCCCCGTGCGGTCCGCAGGCGCGATCGAATGATGTTTCGATTCATGATGTTCCTCCTTGATTGAAACCTTCATGGCGGATATGGGCGGAGGGGGCCGGCCAATGATCGACCTCCCCCGCCATCGCGCGCGTCATGCCGTTCGGCAATCAGCACGAGTACCCATTACTTCGTAGTCCAGGCATCGGTCCAGGCCCAACCCTTGCCCGGTTCGTACGCCGCCTGTGCCTGACCGCACCAGCCCGATGCAGGGAACGACTTGCACTGGTACAGCTTGCCGTTATTCGTGACGATCTCGCCGCCCTTGTATGCATGGCCGGCCTGATAGGCAGGGTAGTTGCCCGCGTTGCCGTCATTGCCGGGGTTTTCCGGCGTGTCCGGGTTGCTCGGATTTTCGGGATTGCCCGGGGTTTCGGGGTTGCCCGGGTTGCCGGTACCCTTGACCAGCAGGGTGTGGGTCGCGGTCGCGGTCGTCTTGCCGTTATCGACGACGAGCTTGAACACGAAGCTTCGGTCCTGTTCCGCCTTCGGTGCCGTAAACGTCAGGGTCGAACCGTTGCGTGCATTCTTGAAGTCCGACGGCATCGTCCATGCGTAGGTCAGCGGCAGACCGTTCGGGTCGCTCGACTGGTTTGCCGACAGCGTGACCTGCTGACCGCCCTGAACCGTGGCCGGACCGCTGATCGCGGCCACCGGCGGCACCGTCGCGGGCGGCTGCTCGCCACCGCCGTTGCTCTTGACCTCGATCGCGTACGCATATTCCTTGCCGTTGCCGAACACTTCGTTCTCGGCCGCGCTGCGCACCGGATCGATCGTCTTGCCGTCGGCGCTCAGTTGGCCGACCCGGACGTATTGCGAACGCCCATTGACCTGATTCGCCAGATCGTAGATCCAGTCCGCGGCATTGACGTTGTTCGCACCGATCTTCATGCTATGGGACTCGAGATCGTTGCCGCGCGTCTTGTCGAACACGCGGAGCTTGGCTTCGTCGCCGGCCTTCTGCACACCGCCGAACTCGATCTTCCCGGACGGCATCCAGTTCACGTTGGACGGAATGACGTCAATATCGCTGCAGCTATAGAATCCTTCCGCGTTGTCGCTCGGATCGCGCTGCCAGATCGTGTACAGCACGCGTTTGCCGGAAACGCCGTTCAGGTTGATCGGATATTCCGTATAGGCTTCCGGCCCGCGCTTGTCCACTTGACCAACCGGCTGCTCCTGAAGGTCGCTCCATTTCAGCGGACGCGAAAAATCGTAGGACGGCTTGGAAATGTACGTCTTGAAATAGGTGGTGTAGTGCTTGGCGGTCTGCTTGTACCGCAGCATGACATTGCCGCTCGCGTCGGGCTTGACCGGTGTGGCCGCCCAGTTCGCGACAGCATCGATGCCCTTCCAGCTCTCCTTACCCCCAGCGCAGATCAGACCGTCCGGAATTTGTGCACGATGGTCCGCATCGCCCTTCACACCCAGGATCGCGTTGGACATGCGATCGTAAAACGGGGTGGAGCCACTGATGCTCTTGGCTGCCTTGCAGCCGTCCGATTTCGGATTTTCCGCACCCTCGTTGAAGCACGCCAACGGACGATCCGGCGGCGATTCCACATAGCCATGTGCATGCGAGACAGCCGGCACCGCAAACAGCGCGGCGGCGGCGACATGAGCGAGCGTCAACGCCGGCAGCGCCCGCATCGCGGTTTTTTTCAACGAGATTCGAGAAACTTTCATTTTGTATTCCTGTATACCTTTCAAGGTGGTTGAAGCATCGGTTCTGTTTCGTGGTCCCGGTAGAACCGGAAGCAACAGTCACCTAGCCGGATAGGCCGGCCCGTCGATCCGCAGCCGGCGTTGCTCAAGTTCCGGTGCGCCACGCGTCTCGCCGGAACTGCGTGCATTCTTGCGACCCGCCTCGATGCATTCAATGAAGCTCAAAGCAATCTGAAATGTTCTTTGAGATTTGGATTAAAAACGTTGAGCCCATTGGCCTACCTGACGAGAATGCCGCCATGTTCTATCTGTCCCAGGGAGCTCAAAATGAATGCCCATTCGAAAGCAGCGCGCTATAGCCGCGCCACCGCGCTATTGCACTGGATAGGCGTCGTCCTGATGATGCTTATCGTGTTGTCCGCGGAACTCCGCCATCTCTGCGTACGCGCCGATCTGATCTCGATGCGCTTGGCCATGGTCACGCACATCGGTTCCGCGATGGCGATCCTGTTTCTCGTGATCCCGCGTCTGATCGCTCGCCTCATGGGGCCGCGCGTTCCGCCGCTTCACGCCGGCAGCCCGCTGGTGCGATGGACCGCGCACGCGGTCCACATCGGTCTTTATGTTTTTCTCGTCGCAGAATGTCTGATCGGCTGGGCGATCGTAAACGCGAAAGGAATGCGCATTCCGATGCCGGTGCTCGGCTTCGAATTCCCGGCGCTCGTCCCCGAGCACGCACGGCTGGTCCATTGGACCGTCACCGCTCACATGGCACTCGGCTATCTGCTGTATACCGTGCTGGTACTGCACATCGGTGCGGCGTTGTGGCACCATTTCGTGCAGCGTGACGGCATCATGCGCCGCATGAGCCTGTCGTCGAACCCTTGACGAACGCCGGACACGACCGCGGCAGCCGCGACAGCACATAATGCGTCCGTGGCCGCCGCGGCACGATCGAGTGACTTCGGCGCGACGGGCAACACCACGCCATACGGGCCGGCCAGCGCGGCTTCCGGGCGATAATCGCTACCGCAAACGAAATCTTGAGCCGCGAGGTTTTTATGCTGCATACCGTTTACCTGGTTGCCATCATCGCCGAGGCCGTCAGCGGCACAATGGCCGCGGGCCGCCGCGACATGGATCTGTTCGGCGCATGCTTTGTCGGGTGCGTAACCGCGCTAGGGGGAGGCTCGGTGCGCGACATGCTGCTCGGTCACTACCCGCTCGGATGGGTGCAACATCCCGAGTACATCTGGTTCACGGCAGCCGCCGCGCTGATCGGTGCGACGCTCGGCAGCGTACTGCATTACTTCCGCACCATCTTCCTGACCGTCGACGCCCTCGGCCTCGTCGCTTTCACACTGATCGGCTGCAACATTGCGATGCAGACCGGCCAGACGTCCACAGTCGTGATACTCAGCGGCATCATCACGGGATGCCTGGGCGGGATCATGCGGGATCTGCTATGCGGTGACGTGCCGATCATCTTCAAACGCGAAATGTATGCCAGCATTTCACTCTTGATCGGAGCCGGGTACCTCGTGCTGCTGAATCTTCAGGTATCGGAGCGGGTAGCCGTCATGATTTGCCTGGGTGTCGGTTTCATCCTCCGCATGTCGGCCATCTATTTCGACTGGCACATCCCGAAGCTCGTCTACCGCGACAAATCCTGACGCATTCGAAAAGATACGGCTCCCGGCCCGTATCGGCAGGATAAAAACCAGTCCGATGCATCCCACACACTGCCGCTGTTGCCATCGCAATCGAACGGCCGCCATGCACGTGGCCATTCGCGATGCAAACGGATGGCCGCCGATGCGATGGAAGTATCGCGGCGGTCCTGTCGAAACACCCGCGAAAAACCTGACGACGGAATGCAGCGAGCCGTACGCCTGATCACCGCCTTCCCGCCCCAATAATCGGCATCCCGATCAGGCCGGAACGACTCCCCTCCCTCGCAGCCGCACCTGCCCCGTCGATTTCTCTCGCATCGAGCATGCGTGATTTACATGCCTCCCGAATGCCCGCCGGTCGGGCAGGAGCGTTTCATTGATCGAAACGCACTAGATTTTAGATTTCGCTGAGAATCTTTGTGGCTCGGACAACCCGCAAATATGATAGCTGCAACCGAATTTAAATATCCGGCAACAGCCCATGTGCTTCGCGTCAGTCAGTACAGATTCACGCGAATAGGCTGCGGCCTATTTTTATTTTGGCCACGGGCCGATGTCGAGAGTTGATTGTGGTGGGTACTATGACAACCGTCGACATCGGTAATGAATGTTTTATCGGGAAATGTCGACAATGGATATTTTAAGCGCGCTGCGATTACTGCGGGATCGGCCTTCATTCAGGCAAATGCAGTTGATATTCGTTTCCGCATTTTTTCTTACCTCGGACGCGTTCATCGTTTGATCGGCGTCGCCCGGGCGAACCGGACTATTTCTTCGATCGCCCGCGAGAGCATTTGCCGCATCAGCACCGTGCGTCCTGAGTTGGAAGCAGCCTTCCCGAAACCGTAATCAAGCGAGCTTATGAATACCAGCAATTCCGATGAAAATCTCCAGTCCGAGCTTTCCGTATTAATAGGAAACGGATTGCAGGCGGACATCGATCGCCTCGAGCGCGACGAGCCTTTCGCCGATGTCATCCCCAATTTCGATTCTCTAGCCATGCTGGAAATCATTCTTCTCATCGAAGAGAAAGAAGGTTTTCAATTCGATCAACACCTGGATTCAGGCAATGCGTCGTCGTTGGCGGATGCGGCCGCCGCATATCGGGCATTCCCGTCAAATGTCAGTGCGCTAGGCCAGGCACTTATCCAGGCACGTCAGGCAGAGAAACTCAAGAAAGAAGGCGAGTCCGGCACGCCCTCCGCCGATCAGATCCGCGCGTCGGACGATACCGGAAGCCGTATCGAAAACCACTCCCAGCATGGTGCATCATGACACGAGATGTCGTTATTACAGGTGTTGGCCTGACCGCGCCGCTGGGCAACGCACCGGAATCGTTCTTCGATGCGCTGGTTTCCGGCGAGAACGGAATTCGCCGCCATCCCGACCCGGCGATCGAGCGTCATGTCGGTTACGTCGATCTCGATATGGCCGCCCACTTTTCCGTCGCGGAGTCGCGCAATCTCGATCGCGTGTCGTTGCTGGCGCTGTACGCCGCCCGACAGGCCTCGGCGAACAGCGGGCTCGCGGATGAAGATGCGTGGCGCGATTGCGGCGTCTATATCGGAACGGGCATTGGCGGCGTGACCTCCTTGTCCGAGGGAATCGCCGAACACCACGGCGTTGGCCGGCGCAGCATCCTCTTGACCATTCCGGCCGCGATGCCTCATGCCCCGGCCGCCCATCTGGCAATGTCGATCCGAACTTCCGCAGAGGCGCTCACGTACACAACCGCGTGCTCGGCCGGCGCGGTTGCCATTGGCGAAGCGTTTCGGCGGATTCGCGACGGCTATTCGGACATGGCCATCTGCGGTGGTACCGAAGCCATGCTGACGCCGCCGCTGCTCCGGGCATGGAGCCAGTTGCGCGTTCTGTGCGCGGAGCCGGCCGGCGCGCCGGCCACGGGCTGCCGGCCGTTCAGCGGAAGTCGTTCCGGCTTCGCGTTAGCCGAAGGCGCGTGCATGCTCGTCCTCGAATCCCGCGACCGCGCAACGGCCCGTGGAGCAACACCGCTCGCCGAACTGGTCGGATACGGCACCAGCAACGATCACAGCCATCTGACGCTGCCGACGCCCGGGGGCCAAGCGCTGGCGATCAAGCGCGCACTCGACGACGCGGGCATCGACGCAAGCCAAGTGGGCTATGTCAATGCGCACGGCACTGGAACACGCAACGGCGACATCTCCGAAAGCGAAGCACTGCGGAGCGTCTTCGGCCGCTCGCTCGAGAATATGTTGGTCAGTAGCACGAAGTCTTCTCACGGGCATTTGATTGGCGCCGCCGGCGCGCTGGAACTGGCGATCTGCGCGATGGCGGTGAAGGAACAAAAGGTTCCGCCGACGCTGCATTACGACGCGGCCGATCCAGCTTGCGGAGGTATCGATTATGTGCCGCATGTCGGCCGTCAGGTCGACGGTCTTGAATACGCAATCAGCAACTCATTCGGAATGGGTGGCAACAATACCGTGCTTGTTGTCAAACGCTGCTGAAATGACTTGCACGAAATATTTGTAATTATCTGGAGAAAGACTGATGTCGAGTCAAGCGCTCACATTCGCCTCATGTCACTCGCGCGATCATGCGCCGCAGCAACCGGCGGCAATCAGATACCGCCTGAACGAGAATGAGCTGCATGTATGGGTAAACGACCAGGGCAGCAAGAGAGTCTGCACCGAGCTATTTCGTAGCGGCGTGGTGGATCGTTCCCGATATATCGCCGATGTTGCATATTGCCGATATTCGCTGTCCGAAACCGTATTGCGCGGCTATCGCATATGGGGGCCCGCATGCGCGTCCCTGATGCAGCGCCACCGGTGGTTCATGACGTTGATCGCAACGCCGACCAAGTGGTTCATCGAAGACAGCGCATTTCACATGGCACTGCGCGATACGCCTCACTGGCGGGGCCGGCTCGTGCGTCGCGCCATCTTCGTTCCGGCCTGCTGGGCAATCGGCGCGCTATCGAATCTGCTTGCACGCCGGCGCGCCAGTGAAACACTGCAGCACTGATTTGTCGTTCGATTAAGTTTTCATTCGACACCCTCCGGTCTTCCATCGTCAGGATCGCCCCAGGCGACTTGACGATCGATCCGTCGCGCTCGTCGCGAGAGAAATCTAGCGTAGTAAACGCTAACAGTCGCAATCGGTTCGAATGCGACCCAACTGCCATTCCGTCACCATGGGATGGTTAACAACCATGCCGATTTTTCGGCGTTTTTTCATCAGTAGATCTAAAGGTAATAGCAACATGAAAATCAAGAGCACCATCGCACTCGCTACTTTCGCACTGGCCGCTGCTTCGGGCACGGCTATGGCGCAAAGCGCCGGCACCAATAGCGGGCAAATCGACTTTGTCGGCGAGATCACCACCGCACCGTGCTCGGTCGACGGCGACAATGCAAATCAAACCGTTCAACTGGGTTCGATTTCGACCAATGTGCTGGGGACCGCGGGCTCCACGTCCACGCCGAAGAACTTCCAGATCAATCTCACGGGCTGCAGCCTGGATACCGTCAAGTCGGCCAGCGTCACGTTCGACGGCACGCCGGACGACAACAATCCGGATCTTCTGAAGCTGGGTGCCGGCGGGTCGGGCCCCACGGCGCAAAACGTCGCCGTCGCCATCTACGACGTGTACAACAAGCAAGAACTGACGCTGAAGACCGCATCGGGCGCCATTCCCATTCAAGACGGCATCAACGCACTGGCATTCCAGGCGTACTACAAGTCGACGGCCTCGGCGAGCAATCCCGTCGTGGCCGGCAGCGCGAACGCAAATGCGCAGTTCACGGTTTCCTATAACTGATCTTAGCTAATCCAGCTTTGCATCACCGCCGGGCGCAAGCCCGGCGCGTCACCCGATCGATTGAATCAAATGTTTCCTCGAGCCACCTCATTTCTTGCTCTTGCACTGTTCGGAGGCATGCTATTGAGCCAGCATGCCGATGCCGGGATCGTTTTGTCAGGCACCCGACTCGTCTTCGACGGCACCAAACGCGAAGCTTCGACCAATGCCCAAAATGCGTCCGATGTTCCGTATGTAGTCCAGGCATGGGTTGAGGCGCAAGATGGAAGCACCGATACCCCGTTCTTCGTTACTCCTGCTCTTTCGAGAATAGACGGAAAGCGCGAAGGATTGCTCAGGGTATTGAAGGTCCGCGATACGCTACCGAAAGACCGCGAGTCGATGTATTGGCTCAACGTCAAGGAAATTCCAAAGGCGGACAACCGCGACAACGTTCTCCAAATCGCCATTCGCACTCGAATCAAGCTTTTCTACCGCCCGCCCGGCCTGAATCCGGATCAGCGCGGCCCTGCCATGCTGCAATGGAATATAGCCAGGAACGATAAAACCGGAGCATGCGATCTGACGGTTAAAAATACCTCTGCATATTACTCGACGTTCTCGGGCCTTACCGTTGAGTACGGCAATAACAGTCAGAACAAATTGAATATCGGCGCAGTCGCACCGTTCTCCACGCATGACTGGAGCCTGCCGCGCTGCGAAGACAATATTCGACTCACCTACTCCATCGTGAACGATTTTGGCGCGACGGAAGATATCCCGACGATTCGGGTCAATTTTAAATCGGACAAGCAACGCGAAAGCAGTGCTTCACACTAAGTATCATGCGGTATAAAGTCTCAGATTCTCGCGGTACGGTAGTCAGGCCTCTTTCGCGTGTGCGTCTTTTGCTGTCGATGGCGTTGCTCACGGGAAGCGGTATTACGCCACTCACGGCAACGGCCGACGGCGACAAGGCCGTATTCAACAACGAATTCCTCCACCTCGGCGGTGGCCCGCAACAGGTCGATCTCTCCGTCTTTGCATTCGGTAACCGAGTGCTGCCAGGTCGATACCAGGCGACGATCGCGGTCAATGGTGAACGCTTCGAAAAAGAAGACATCGACATGGTCGCATCCAGCGAAGATGTCGATGCGACGCCTTGCCTCACGCGCGCCCAGCTCGCGCGATGGAACATCAACACGGCTGCATTCGAATCCATTTCCAAGGCTGCCGAAGACGCTTGCATCGACATCGCCGAGGCGATCCCGCAAGCGAGCGCACAGTTCAACGTCGCCACGCAAACGCTCGAAATTTCCGTGCCCCAGGCGGCCATGTTGCGTCGCGCGCGAGGCACTGTGCCGGTCGACCAGCTCGACAACGGCACGACCGCATTGATGTTCAATTATCAGCTCAACGGCAACCACGATCACCTGAACCAGCAGAGCAGCCTGTATGCAAACATCAGCGCCGGCTTCAATGTCGGCCCGTGGCGCTTCCGCAATCTGTCGACGTTCAATCGCGATCATCATGGCTCGAGATTCGAATCGCGGACCGCGTATGCCGAGCGTGCATTGCTCGGCCTCCACTCTCGCCTGACGATCGGCGACACGTATACGACGGGCATCGGCGTCGACAGCTTCGGATTACGCGGCGTCCAGTTGCAAACCGACGAAACCATGCGCCCCGACAGCATGCGCGGCTACGCCCCATCCGTTCGCGGCATCGCGCGCACTTCCGCGGAAGTAACGATTCGTCAGAACGGCTATGTGATCAACAAGGTGTACGTTCCACCTGGCCCGTTCGTGATCGACGACCTGTATGCCACCCCGGGGGCCGGAGATCTCGAAATCACCATCATCGAAGCAGACGGCGCCACAACGCGCTATACGCAGCCTTATGCCGCGCTTCCGACGCTGGTGCGAGACGGATTGGTGAACTACAGCGTGGCCGTCGGGCGCTATCGGGATTCGTCCTTGAGCAATGGCCCGTACGTGGGCCAGGGCATGGTCGCATACGGGCTGACCTCGGATGTCACCCTCTACGGCAGCGCCATCCTGTCCGGCATCTACGGTGCCGTCGCGGCCGGAACCGGCTTGAACCTGAAGAATTTCGGCGCCCTGGCGATCGACATCACGCGCACCCACGTTTACTCGCCGAACGCTCCCCGCGTATCGGGCAGCGCGTTGCGGCTGACTTACGCGAAATCGCTGCCTGGGTATGGTACGCACTTCCGCATGGTCAGCACGCGCTACATGACGGAAGGCTATCGTTCATTTGCACAGGCCGCGCACGAAAACAGCCGAGGCTGGAAATATCAAGGCAACTTGCGTACGGAATTGAGCGCCAGCATTGCCCAGCAGTTCGGAGCTTATGGGTCGCTTTACGCAACGGCCACGCGCCAGGCGTACCGCGATTCCCGCGGCACGGACACGCTCTTGCAGGTCAGCTATGCGACATCGATCCGCAAAGCAACGACCAGCATCAACTACAACGAAATCTCGAACGGCCAAAGCCCGCGCAAGGAACGTCAGGTATTACTGAATGTATCGATGCCGCTCGGGCAGAGTGCAACTTCCGCGGCATATCAGCTTCGGGGCGACGGCAACGGCAACATGAACCATCAGGCAAGCCTGTTTGGCTCGCTGCTCGCCGGCAAAAACCTTTCGTATACCGCGCAACTTGCCAAGTCGACCCGCGGCCCGCACAACGCCTACGGTTCGCTCTATTACCAGGGATCGAAGGGCAATATCGGCGTCAGCCACAACGAAGGCTCCAACTCTCGTCAGTCGCAGATTTCCGTTGGCGGCGGCATGATCGTGGACCGTCAAGGGCCATTGTTCTCGCAACCGCTGGGCGAGACCGTAGGCATCATCGAAGTGCCCGAAGCCGCGGGAGTGATGGTCGACGGGTATCCGGGCGTGACGACCGACTCGAATGGCCGCGCCGTGGTGCCCAGCCTTGTGCCGTATCGACGGAATCGTATCTCGGTCGACGCGACGCAAACGGCAAAGGACAACGTCGACCTGGTCGAATCGGCCGTGTCCGTCGCACCGACACGAGGAGCCGTGACTTACTCGGTTCTGCGCGCCGACGTCGGCATGCGCATGTTCGCGCGCCTGCGTTCGCCCGATGGCGAAGACGTGCCTTTCGGCGCAATGGTCCAGGATCAGGACGGTCAGGAAAAAGGTGCCGTGGGACCGATGGGACGCGTATTTCTATCCGGCATGAAGGACGGCCCCGTCGAATATTCCGCTACATGGGGCAATTCCGCGGAAAAACGCTGCTCGTTCACTGTCGAACCCGCGCTTCTGCAAAAAGACAATGAAGAGCAAATGATGGATGTAGTCTGCAACAACCGGGAGCCGCAATGACACACAAAGTCTGCAAGGCCGATAGACGTAAAATGCCTTATCTTATTCATGGCAGCTTCGGAATTATCCGCTACAGCAAAATGGCTGGGGTTGCAGTCGCGTTCATGGTTGCAAGCAAAATTGCGCATGCCGACTGCACAATTAACCCCAATTACCCTGTCGGACAATATACTTTTTCAGCTGGCACCATTAACCTCCTAATCGATCCCAACCTGAAAGTTGGTGATCAGATCGGTGATACGCGGACATTCCCCATGCCAGAGTGGAGCGGTTCAGCCGGTTTGAGCCAGTATACCGCCGTCCAGTGCGATGCAGGTTCGGTTGAGGAGTTTGCCGGCACCACCGAATACGATCCTGTTACCCAAACCTACAAGCTTCCAAATATTGAAGGCATCGGGTATCAACTTTCCTATCCGGCTAAGATAAGTACCCCCCAGGTACCGTCGGTGCTCGCACCTATCAAACCCATATCGAACCCCCATACTCCGGGTCATATGGTATATCCGCCCGCATCGCAAGGACAACCGCTCACCTTGAAGTTTATAAAAACCGGCGACATAAAAGGGGGGACGGCCCCGATGCAAAAATATGGATCGGGTGGTGTAACTTCACCGATTATATTCGAAGCACTCTCACTGTCGTTCGGCGTTACCGCACAGGAGCCAACTTGTAACATCAACAACAGTAACATTCGTGTGTCGATGGCGAAAAGCAACGTCTCCGATTTCAACGGAATTGGTTCGTCACCATCCGGAAAGAGGCAGCCATTCGATATAAACATGACCTGTAACTCGGCAGTTTCCCAGCTGAAGATCCAGTTCGATAGTCAATATGCGCACAACGGTATGACAGGCGTGATCGACCTTACGGATAGCGGTGCGAATACGGCCTCTGGAATTGGCATACGGATGCGATATGGTGCGAATGACGAACCAGTACCGCTTGGTCAGCAACTCGACATCACGACGATGAGCCTGGAATCCGGCACGTTGCCGATGAGCGCCGAATATGTTCAGACAGGCGACACCGTAAAGGCCGGCATTGCAAACAGCGTCGCCACCTTTTCTATCGAATATCAGTAAACCCAACGTCTGACGATTCTCCGGTAAGCACATCTGCTGAACGGCGGCGCAAGGCGGCTGCAAGTCACGCCATAGCGTCGAGCGGTCGTAGCGATTCAGGTAACGCACACGCAAGTGCGGCGTGCCAGGTTGCGCAGCCGGTAGGCGATGTGCCCGGCCAGACTACCGACTATTAGCAATACAAATGGTCGAACAACTGGACGCATAACCCGCGCCAACCCACCTGAATGAAAGAGAGAAAGTGAAGTAGCGCCGCCAATCGACGCATGAATTGTACCGATTCGCTTCTGTTCAAGGACTAGCGCGCAACCACTGGAATGGCAGTGTGAAAGTGGGATGCACGTCCAGCCGACATCACTTGAGATGGATCGCATGGCGGAGCAACACGAGCGACCGTAACGTCGCTCATCCGCTTGCCGGGCTACGCGAGCCTAAATGAACAGTAGCGACAACGTATATGGATACATCATTCAAAGTCCGACGCGAATCTGCGTCGCAGATTGCGGGCGGATCGCGCGCGCGCGCGGCCGACGTCGTGCTGATCTCGATCGGCGCGCTGATCGCGGCGCTGGCGCTGGCCGACGCGGAAGCCGATCGCGCGTCCGAACTGGCAACCGTCGCCTATGCGGCAGCGTTTGCCCTGGTTCCGTTCCCCGCATTCCGTCTCTACGACGCATCGCCCGGCCGCTCGAAACGCCGCGTCGCCCGTGTCACCGCGCTCGCATGGCTGCTGGCTCAAGCCGGCGCGGCACTCACGATGAACGTACTGCTTCCCGCACCGAACGTTTCAGTGCACGGGTATCTGCTGTGGGCTTTCGCGAGCTGTGTCACGCTCGTCGCCTCCCGGCTCACGGCGCACACGACGCTCGCGTGCATCGGTAGCGTTCAAGAAAGCAAACAGCGGTTAGCGAGCGTCGGTAAGGGTATGCATCGCGACGCGATACTGAAGCGGATCGCCCGAATGCCATCGGCCGGCTTGCGCGCCGCGGCCACGCCCGAGCCCGGTGGCGTATCGCGGAGCGGCCGCATCTGCGTGCAGTGCTTTCGCACGCTTGAAACGTTCGTACAACATGTTCGCGCCCATTCGATCCCCGAAGCGTGGCCTGCGCTGCCGAACAGGGAGATGCGCGTCGTGACGACCATGATCGACGTGCTACGCCTCACCCGCCACGCCAACCGGACGGCCCGATGCTGACGCGCTTCCTCCTCCGTCTCTCGGCGCTAGGCCTGAAACTCGTACTCACGATCGTCATCGCCCGCACGCTCGGCTTCGACTCGGTCGCTGCCTACGGGCTCGCAATCGCCACGTCCGTGATCGCGTCAAAAGCGCTCGGACTCGGCTTCGGCCCCGAACTCAACCGCAGGCTGAGCGAGGCCAACCCGCTGCCGGCAATCGCCCACGCCCGCACCGTGAGTGTCGGCTATGCCATGCTGTACCTGCTGCTCGCCGCGGCATTTGCCATCGCGACGAGGAACAATGCAGTCGTCGCATTATTCGACCGATTCGCGCTGTCCATTCCGTTGGCATGGTGTGTGCTGCTCGTCACGCTGTCCGAGCATGCCGCACTCGAAGTCAATGGCTGGCTATTCTCGCTGCATCGGCCTCGCGCCGGTTCGATTCTACTGTTCGTGCGCGCCGGCACCTGGTCCGGTCTCGCGAGCGCCGCCCTGCTCACGGGAGCAATGCATTCGATCGAGGCCGTATTCGTACTGTGGATCGCGACCAATCTGATCGTCGTCGCTGTTGCGTGGCATCGGATCAACATCTTCGAACAACGCGCGAGCGAGGTCGGACTGCCCGAATCCGCAGCGCATCCATCACGTATATCGGCCATCTGGCTGCACGGCCTGCCGTTCTATCTGGCCGGTGTGATCCTTTCGTCGCTGCAATATGCAGAGCGCTTCATCGCCAGCCGCAGTTTGAGCGCCGACGTGCTCGGTCAATACGTGTTTGCATGGTCGATCGCAAGTGCGGCGCAGGCGATCACGTTTGCCGTAGTGGTGGTCACGGCCGCTCCGCGTCTCATCCGCACGCTGGCTGACGCGCCCGATACATTCCTCCGTCGCACGACGCATGCGGTAACGGCAAACATCGCCGTTACGCTGCTCGCGTCGGCCATCATCTTTGTCGCACACCCTGCGCTGTTCGCACTCACCAACGAACCGATCGCGGAGAAAAACGTGACATTGCTCGCGCTGCTGCTCGTTTCGTTCATCCTACGTGCAGCCACGGACGTGCTCTGGGTCGCTGCGGTCGCACTACGCGCCGGCGGCGTCGTGTTGGCAACGATTGCCGCGCTCACGCTGCTTTACATACCAGCCGCCCGCTATCTAATCGGAAATTCGGGCGCCGTGGGCATGGCGCTCGCGCACCTGGCTGCAAGCTTCGCCATCGCCGCCGCACTCGCGTTGATCGTCATGCGTCGCGGAGGCGTATGGCACGTCAAACATCCGACGGAAATTGCGTCGCATGCCGGATAAGCTTGCTCCACGCTGATCCGGGGCTCAACCGCGACATGACACGTAACATCGCGACGCCAGCCGTGTTCGCATACTGAATCTGACCTGCGGCGAAAATTTGGATAACCGGTCCGGATAATTCAACGCCGGCGAACAGGGGCGCGGCTTCGCGGTCGTCGCGACCGAGGTGCGCGGGCTCGCGCAACGCCGGTCGAAGAGGCGGCCGCCGCTGCGCTGTCGCTCGAGGAACAGGGCTCGCGGCTCAGCGATGCCGTCGCGCAATTTCGTCTGCGCGATGCGATAGCGGCGTGATGCGACAAGCGCGGGCCGCATCGGGCCCGAGCCTGCCGATACCTCACCGCGCGGCCGGTCGCTCAGTAGTGACTGCGCCCCCACAGCGTCTTCGGCTCGTCGAGCAGATGGCGCAACCCGCTGCGCTCGATCATCAGATCGGCCACTTCGTTCACGCGCTCGAGGATCTCCCCTTCGTCGACCGACAACACGCGTCGATCCTCCATCAGCACCCGGCCGCCGACCATCGTCATGCACACGTCGGCGGCGTTCGCGAAGCACGTCACGCGATACACGGGCATGTTCATCGGCATCATGTGCGGGCGGAACAGGTCGACGAGGATGACGTCCGCGAGCTTGCCGGCTTCGAGCGAGCCGATCTCGCGATCGAGCGACAGCGCCTTCGCCGCGTCGATCGTCACCATCTCCAGCACCTTGCCGTGCGGCAGCACGTCCGGATCGCGGAAGTGACGGCGATGGTAATGCATGCACTGCCACATGTGACGGAACATGTCGTAGCCGCGATCGGGCGCCGCGCCGTCCGACGCGATCGCCACCGTCACGCCCGCATCGATCAGCTCGGGCACCGGGCAGCGGCCGATGATCGACATGATCGCGCTCGGGTTGTGGATGATCGCGGTGCCGGTTTCGACGCACGCGGCGATGTCGTCGTCGGTCAGGTCGATGCTGTGCGACATGAACGACGTCGGGCCGAGCAGCCCCAGCTCGCGATGCGCGAACGCGAGCGTGCCGGCGCGGTGGCCGTCCTGCGTGAAGGTCAGGCCGCGCTCGCGCGCCAGCGCGCCGTAGCGGGCCGCCTGGTCGCGGAAATCACGTTCGTATTGCGCAAGCTCCGGGTCGTGCCCGGGCGCATACACGGGCAGCGTCAGCGCGATCCGGATCCGGCCGTCCGCATCGCCGTGGCACGCGTCGACGATGTCTTCGCATACGCCGACCATCGTGTCGAAATCGATGTCGCGCGTGTCGCTGCCGTCCGGCGTGTGGCGCGTGTACGCGCGCGGTGCGGGCGGCCGCGACGGGCCGACCGCGACGATCGAGCGCGTGCCGGTGCGCACCACCGCATCGCAATGGCGCCGCGCGTAGACGGGATCGTCGACGCGCATGATCGAATTGCCGCCGCCAAGCAGCGACACGCCCGTCGTCACGCCGGCCTTCAGCCGTTCGAGCGCCGCGAGATGCGATTCGGTTTCCCAGAACGCTTCGTCCGATGCGCGCGTATAGATCGTCTCGGCCGCGGCCGACCAGGCATCGCCGTCCGCGCCGCCGATCGTGCGCAGCATCGCGTGGCCCGCGTGCGCATGCGCATCGATCAGGCCCGGCAGCACGGCCTTGCGGCGTGCATCGAGCGTGCGCGCGGCACGGTAGCGCGCCTGCAACTCGGCCGTGTCGCCGACGGCGACGATGCGATCGCCGTTGACGGCCACCGCGCCGTTCTCGATCACGCGCCGCTGCGGATCCATCGTGATCACGCAGCCGTGTGCGATCAGGGTGTCGATTGCTTCGCGCTTGTCCTCGGTAGTCATCGCTGGATGTCCTGTTCTGATTCGAAATGATACGGGTGCCGTCGAATGGAAAAACCGCCGGGCGGCAGCCCGGCGGCCTGGCGACTGCACGCCGCACGGGTTGTCACGCGGAGCGGGCCGGCGCGGCGATCCGCGCCTTCAGCTTGCGCTGCGCCGCGCTGATGGCGATGAATACCGCCGCGTTCACGGCGAGCGCGACGAGCCCGGGGTTGATCGACGTGACCGTGCTCGATGCGCCCGGGAACAGCGACGCGAGCGTCACGCCATAGTAGTTGGTCATCGCGATCACGATCGCGCCGGCGACGATCCCCGCGAACGCGCCTTCGCGCGTGCCGAACGGCCGCGTCAGGAAGCTCGACGCGAGCATCGGCACGAGCTGCGTCAGCAGGCTCGACGAGAAGATCGCGAGCGTGACGAAGGTCGCTCCGCCGCGCAGCACGAAATACACGACCACCAGCGTGAAGATCGGCAGTGCGATCCGCGCGACGCGCGTCACCTCGCGGTCGGTCGCATTCGGCGCGAAGCCTTCGCGGTAGATGTTGCGTGCGATCGTCGTCGATGCGTTCAGCATGATCAGCGAGCCCGGCACCAGCGCGGTCAAGAGGCCCGTGCCGCCGACGATGCCGACGAACCAGGCGGGGAACGTCTGTTTCACGAGACGCAGCAGCGCGAGGTCGGTCTGCGCGCCTTCGAGCCCGTGCACCGTCATCACGGCCGCGAAGCCGACGAGGAACAGGAACGCGATCAGCACCTGGTACAGCGGCATCAGGATCACGTTGCGGCGCAGCGCGCGTTCGTCCTTCGCGACGTAGATCGCGGTGAAGCCGTGCGGATACAGGTAGTAGCCGAGCGACGTGAGCAGGATCGTCGAGTTGTACCAGCTCAGGTTGAAGCCGTGCTCGGGCATGCGCAGCAGCTCCGGATGCGCGGCGTCGATCTTCGCGAACATCTCGCCGAGGCCGCCGTAGTAATGCATCGGCAGGTACAGGCCGAGGAAGATCGCGATCGCGAGGATCAGCACGTCCTTGAAGATCGCGATGCTCGCCGAGCCGTGGATGCCCGACACGACCATGTAGACCGCCATCAGCGTCGCCGCGATCCAGATCGCGGCCGCTTGCGGAATCAGCCCGTACGACATCTCCGACACGATCACGCCGAGGCCGCGCAGCTGGATCATCAGCAGCGACACCATCGCGAACACCGCGACGATCGACACCAGCACGCCGATCGCGCGGCTGTCGTACTTCGCCGCGAAGTAATCGGCGAACGACACGAGCCCGCGCGCCTTCGCGTAGCGCCAGATCGCCGGCAGCATCCAGTAGCCGATCACGAACGCGAGGCAGCCGTACGACAGGATGTAGAACGCGGGCACGCCCTTGCTGTAGGTCCAGCCGCTCGCGCCGAGGAACGAGAACGTCGAGAACGCCTCGCCGGCCATCAGCAGGAACGTGAGCAGCGAGCCGAAGCCGCGTCCGCCGACCGCCCATTGTTCGAGCGTGAGCTTGCGGCCGCGCCGCGCCATCACGCCGATCGCGAGCGCGAACACGGCGAACGCCGCGATGATGACGATCGATGCGTTCATTGCGCGTCTCCCGTGCGGCCGTCACGCGCCGTGTCGCGCTCGTCGAGGTGGAACAGGATCGCGAGGATCGCGGCGGTCGCCGCCATCCAGACCAGGTTCCAGACGAGCAGGAACGGCAGCCCGAACAGCAGCGGCCGCACCTCGGCAATCGAGCCGCCCGCATACATCCCGGCGAACGGCAACGCCGCCAGCAACAGTTTGAGTTTCATGTGTGTCTCCTCCGGAAGACGCGCGAACGCGTCGGAACATCAGAACTTCTGACGGATGCCGACCACCACCGCCACTTGCGACGTCGTCGACGACGGGCTGTCGGTGCCGTCGATCCACGCGCTGCCGACACCCGACGACGCCTTCTGGTAGAAGCCGTTCACGTACACGTCGGTACGCTTGGACAGCAGGTACTGCACGCCGGCCGACACCTGCTGATAGTGGCCGCTGTCGTCGCCGCGCGCGACCTGCGTGTACGTGTAGCCGGCCGCGGCCATCAGCGCGGGCGTGATCATGTAGCGCAGGCTGCCTTCGTAGTTGTTGAAGCGCAGCGCGCCGCCCGTCGCCTGGCCGAAGTTCGAGCCCGAATACAGCAGCCCGAGCGTCGCCTGCCCGATCGCGTAGCTGCCGCCCGCGCCCCAGATCTGCTGGCGCACCGCGCTCGACAGGCCCGCGCCGAACACCGATGCCGAGGCGGGAAAGTAGTTGTCGGATGCAACCGCGCCCGTCGCGCTGCTCGCCGGATGGTTCATGCGCGCATACGCGACGCCCGCGTTCAGCGGCCCGTTCGCATACGTGAGCCCCGCGCTCCAGCTGTTGTCGTTCGCGAAGCCCGTCGAGTTCGAGAACCCATACATCAGGTTCGCCTGCAGGCCGGCGATCGTCGGCGACACGTACTTGACCGCGTTGTTGGTGCGGAACGTGTTGTTGATGTCGTCGTTGTCGAACGGGTGCGTCGAGTACTGCGCGAGGAAGCTGCTCATCTGCAGCGAGCCGAGGATGTCCTGCGTCGAGTTGTACTGGCGGCCGAGCGTCACCGCACCCCAGTTCGCGCCGCTCAGGCCGACCCAGGCGGAACGGCCGAACATGCGGCCGCCCTGGCCGAGCGCGCCGTTCGCGACGTTGAAGCCGTTCTCGAGCCGGAAGTTCGCCTGCAGGCCGCCGCCGAGATCCTCGGTACCGAGCAGGCCCCAGCGCGGGCCCGATTCGTTGCCGCCCGTGAACTGCCACAGCGCGTGGCCTTGCGCGTTGTTCGTGTAGGTCACGCCCGCGTCGACGATCCCGTACAGCGTCACCGACGACTGCGCATGCGCGGCGCCTGCAAACAGCATCGCGATGGCCGCGCTCATGCACGCGACGCCCGTGTTCCTGCCCATCATTCGCACCATCTCCGTCATCTCCTCTCCAAACCTGCTTGTCGATGTTGTGTTGTGTTTTGTGGATCCTGTTCATACGCGCCGGTCAGCTTGTATAGACAGTCGCTGGATGGTATCCAGCCACAACCGCATCAAGAAATGAAATGTTTTACTGGCGGGCAGTGGAAAATCGAATGGGAGACGGAAGACCGGGAGACAAGCAGAGCGGATGCGCTCCGCAAGAAAAACGAAAGGCGGCAAGACCGCTGGGCGCGGCGCGTTTTACTCAGACGTGAAGGGTCGGCGTAAGCAAGCTGACGAAATGGCGATACGCGGCGACGCACGCGACGGCTATGCGGTTTTCCCGGATAGACCGTGCATCGGACGCCGCAGCGCGGCGTCGAACGGATTCGTGCGCGGGCCGATCGCATCGGCCTGCCGCCTGAGCAGTTCGACGACCATCGGCATCCGGTCGTCGCCAAGGCGCGACGCCAGCGTGCCGACGCTCAGCGCGCCGACCGGATAGCCGGTGCGATCGAGGATCGGCACCGCGACGCCCGCCATTCCGTCGAGCACGCCGCTGTTGCGGCCCGCGTAGCCGAGTTGCCGCACGCGTTCGATCTCGGTGCGCAGGTACACCTCGTCGAGCACGCCGTAGCCGCGAATGCGCGGCACGTTGAAGCGGATCACTTCCTCGCGCTCGGCTTCCGGCAGGAACGCGAGGATCGCGAGGCTGCCCTGCCCGACACCCAGCGCAATGCGCCCGCCGATGTCGCCGGTAAACGACCGGATCGGGAACGGCCCTTCGCACAGGTCGAGACACACGGCGTCGAAGCCGCTTTTGACGAGCAGGAAGATCGTCTCGCCGAGGCTCGCGCACAGCCGCAGCAGCGCGGGCCGGCACAACGTGCGCATGCTGCTCGGATTGCCCGCCAGCGCGGCCAGCGCGAAGAAGTCGACGCTCAGCCGGTACAGCTTCGACTGCTCGTCCTGTTCGACCATTCCTTCCGCGATCAGCGATTGCAGGATCCGGTGCGCGGTGCCCTGCGTGAGGCCGACGGCCTTCGCGAGATGCGTGACCCGCACGCCGTCCTGCTGCATGCCGGCCAGCGCGCGCAGGATCGCGAACGCCCGCTGCAGCATGCCGGTGCCCGGCGCGCCGGCGGTCTCGGCCGGGTCCTCGTCCGGGTGCGGCGCGGGCGCGGCCGGCGACGTTCCGCGCGAATGGGGTGCCTGCATGCCGGCTCTCCTCGATGATTTCATTGAACGGAATATGGTAGCCGCCATTGTCGTCGCGCCGGCACTTCCCGGGCATCCGGGTGTGCACGGGATTGACTCGTGTGATTCATGGCCTCGATGCCCTTCATTCAACGGAACGATTTTCGTGCGATACGACGATCAATTCCATTCATCGGAATTTTTTCGAAATACATCTCGATGAGCAGAATCCTAAATTGACGCTCCGAAATATGGCTGGCTAGAGTCCGCATCAACGACGCACCGGCGATCCGGTGTGCGAACCCGGAGCTCCCCATGTCGTTTCTCACGCTTACGGATCTGACGAAATCGTTCGGCGGGCTCACCGCCGTCGCGGACGTCAACCTGTCGGTCGAACAGGGCGAATTCGTGTCGCTGCTCGGCCCGTCCGGCTGCGGCAAAACCACGACGCTGCAGATGATCGCCGGCTTCGTCGACGTCACGCGCGGCCGCATCGCGCTCGACGGGCAGGACATCACGCACATGAAGCCGAACCGCCGCGGGCTCGGGATCGTGTTCCAGAGCTATGCGCTGTTTCCGCACATGAGCGTCGCCGAGAACGTCGGCTTCGGCCTGGACATGCGCGGTGTCGACAAGGCGACGCGCGCGGAACGCATCCGCGCGGCGCTGTCGCTCGTGCGCCTCGATGCGTTCGCGCACCGCTTTCCGCGCGAGCTGTCCGGCGGCCAGCGGCAGCGCGTCGCCATTGCGCGCGCCGTCGTGATCGAGCCGCCAGTGCTGCTGCTCGACGAGCCGATGTCGAATCTCGATGCGAAGCTGCGCGAGGAAATGCAGTTCGAACTGCGCGCGATCCAGCGCAAGATCGGCACGACGACGATCATGGTCACGCACGATCAATCGGAAGCGCTGTCGATCAGCGACCGCGTGGTCGTGATGGAAGCCGGCCGCATCACGCAGACCGACACGCCGTACCGCGCATACGAACGCCCCGAGAACCGCTTCGTGTCGCAGTTCATCGGCAAGGCGAACCTGCTGCCCGGCACGATCGTCGCGCACGACGGCGACACGATCCGCATCGACCTCGGCCACGAGCTCGCCGAGACGGGACATGCCGCGCACCTGCCGGCGCACGAGCGCGACATGCGCGTCGGCGACGCCGTGTCGGTATGCATCCGCCCCGAGAAGCTGCGACTGTGCGCCCCCGGCGCCGGCCGCTTCGCCGCGACGGTCTCGAGCCGCTTCTTCCTCGGCAGCCAGTGGCTGTATCGCGTCGACAGCGCGCTCGGCGAAGTGCTCGTGTGCTGCCAGAACGAAGGCGCGGAGCCGCTCGACGAAGGCATGCCGGTCGGCATCGACTGGCACAGCGACGCAGTGCGCGTGATGCGCCGGGAGGCCTGAATGCGACAGCCTTCCCGCCCGCTCCCGAGCGACGGCGCACCGGGCAGCCTGGCGCACCCGGCCGCGGCCGATGCCGCACCGGCGCGCGCCGCCGGCCGCCGCGCGCCGAACGCGACGTGGCGCGCACATGCGCCGCTGTGGCTGATGTGCGCGCCCGCCTTCGCGCTGTTCGCCGCGCTCGTGCTCGTGCCGCTCGCGATGACCTTCGCGCTCACGTTCTATCGTTTCGACCCGGCCACCGGCCCGATCGCCGCGTTCCAGTTCGGCAACTACGCGGAAGTGCTCGGCTCGTCGTATTTCCACACGATCTTCGCGCGCACGTTCGGCATCGCCGCGCTGACCACCGCGATCTGCGTCGCGATCGGCACGCCCGAAGCGTACGTGCTGTCGAAAATGCGCGACCCGTGGCGCTCGCTGTTCCTGCTCGCGATTCTCGCGCCGCTGCTCGTGTCGGTCGTCGTGCGCGCGTTCGGCTGGAGCATGCTGCTGAACACGGGCGGACTCGTGAACCAGGCGCTCGGGCTCGTCGGCCTCGGGCCGTACAAGCTCGAATACACGACCTTCGCGATCGTGATCGCACTCGTGCACGTGATGCTGCCGTTCATGGTGATCCCCGTATGGACCGCGCTGCAGCGGCTCGATCCGCAGACGGAACACGCGGCCCTGTCGCTCGGCGCATCGCCGTTCACGACGCTGCGCCGCATCGTGGTGCCACAGCTGATGCCGGGCGTGCTGTCGGGCAGCCTGATGGTGTTCGGGCTGTCGGCGAGCGCATTCGCGATTCCCGGCCTGCTCGGCGGACGCCGTCTGAAGGTCGCGGCGACCGCCGTCTACGACGAATTCCTCGGCTCGCTGAACTGGCCGCTCGGCGCGACCATCGCGGTGCTGCTGCTGGTCGCGAACCTGATCGTCATGCTCACCTACTACCGCGTGCTCGAACGCCGCTACGCGCGCAGCCTCGGAGGCGCTTCCCGATGAGAAAGAACGGCCCCTTCGCCCTCGCGTTCCACACGCTCGTGATCCTGTTCGTGCTCGCGCCGCTCGTGATCGTCGTACTCGTCGCGTTCACGCCCGACGAAACGCTGACGCTGCCGACGCACGGACTGTCGCTGCGCTGGTTCCGCGCGATCCTCGACTATCCCGACTTCATCACCGCGTTCTTCAACAGCGTGAAGCTCGCGTTCGCGTCGGCGACGCTGTCGCTCGCGATCGCGCTACCCGCCGGCCTCGCGATCGGCCGCGCGGCGTTTCCCGGCCGGGCGTTCCTGAACGGCCTGCTGCTGTCGCCGCTCGTGATCCCGGGCCTCGTGCTCGGCATCGCGCTGCTGCGCTTCTTCGCGCTGATCGGCGCAACCGGCTCGTTCGCGTGGCTGGTGGTCGCGCACATGGTCGTCATCACGCCGTTCGTGATGCGGCTCGTGCTCGCGTCGGTCGCCGGCCTCGACCGCAGCGTCGAGCAGGCCGCGTGCTCGCTCGGCGCCGACCCGTGGACGACGTTCCGCCGCATCACGCTGCCGATGATCGTGCCCGGCATCACGGGCGGCTGGCTGCTCGCGTTCATCAACAGCTTCGATGAACTGACGATGTCGATCTTCGTCACGTCGCCGCAGACGGTCACGCTGCCGGTGCGCATGTACATGTACGCGACCGAATCGATCGATCCGATGATGGCGTCGGTATCGGCGCTCGTCATCTTCATCACCGCCGGCGCGATGCTGCTGCTCGATCGCGTGTACGGCCTGAACCGCATCCTGATCGGCCAACATTGACGATGACTTCCGTTTCCCGTTCAACCGATACCGTGGACGACGGCGCGCAATTCGTGCGCGTCGCCGAACGCGAGCGCGCCGCCGTCGCGTTCATGCTCGACGGCCGTCCCGCGCAAGCGCTCGCCGGCGATACCGTGCTCACCGCGATCCTCGTCACGCAACGCCGCGTGCGCGCCAGCGAATTCAGCGGCCAGCCGCGCGCCGGCTTCTGCCTGATCGGCGCGTGCCAGGATTGCTGGGTGCGCACCGAAGCCGGCGCCCGCGTCCGTGCATGCTCGACGCCGATCGCCGACGGCATGCGAATCCTCACCGGCGCGCCGTGCGGCGTCACCG
The DNA here is from genome assembly GCF_902498995.1 of Burkholderia anthina. Taxonomy (GTDB): domain Bacteria; phylum Pseudomonadota; class Gammaproteobacteria; order Burkholderiales; family Burkholderiaceae; genus Burkholderia; species Burkholderia anthina. The sequence continues at coordinate 118,726 of NZ_CABVLY010000017.1, read as the reverse complement.
GAGACGCATCATGAGCGGCGCGACGCAACCGGTGATCGTCGGCGCGGGACCGGCCGGCGTGCGCGCGGCTGAAGCGCTCGTCGACGCGGGGCTACGCCCCGTCGTGATCGACGAGAACGCGCGCTGGGGCGGCCAGATCTACCGGCAGCCGCCCGCCGACAGCGCGTTCGTGCGCGGCAAGCGCGCGCTGTACGGCTTCGAGGCGGCGAAGGCCGACGCCGTTCATCGGACGATGGCCGCGCTGCTGCCGCACGTCGACTACCGGCCGAACACGCTCGCGTGGGCGTGCGGCGCGGGCCGCGTCGACACGCTGCAGGACGGCCGCGAAACAACCGTCCCGTTCTCGCACCTGATCGTCGCGAGCGGCGCGACCGACCGCATGCTGCCGGTGCCGGGATGGACGCTCGCGGGCGTCTACACGCTCGGCGGCGCGCAAGTCGCATTGAAGGCGCAGGGCTGCGCGATCGGCCGGCGCATCGTGTTCGCGGGCACCGGGCCGCTGCTGTATCTCGTCGCGTATCAGTATGCAAAGGCCGGCGCGCAGATCGCGGCCGTGCTCGACACGAGCCCGCTGCGCCGGCAGGCCGCCGCCGCACCCGCGCTGCTGCGCATGCCGGCGACGTTCGCGAAGGGGCTCTACTACATCGGCTGGCTGCGCGCGCACGGCGTCGCGATCGAAACCGGTGTCGTGCTCGAACGCGTACTCGGCGAGCGGCACGTCACGGGGCTCGCGTGGCGGGCGGCCGACGGCGATGCGGCACCGCGCATGATCGAATGCGACGCGCTCGGCCTCGGCTTCGGGCTGCGCTCGGAAACGCAGCTGGCCGATCTCGCCGGCTGCCGGTTCAGCTTCGATCCGCTCAACCGCGCATGGTTGCCCGAACGCGACGCGGCCGGCCGCACGTCGGTGCGCGGCGTCTACGTCGCCGGCGACGGTGCCGGTATCGCCGGGGCCGATGCCGCGGAGGCGTCCGGGCGACGCGCGGCGCTCGCCCTGCTCGACGATGCCGGCATCGCGTCGCCCGCGCCGGCCGGCAAACCCGACGCCGCCACGCTGGAACGCACGCTCGCGCGGGTCGGCGCGTTCCGCGCGGGCCTCGAGGCGGCGTTCGCGCCACCGGCCGGGCTTGCCGCGCGCTGCCCGGACGACACGATCGTGTGCCGCTGCGAAGAGATCGACGCCGGCACGCTGCGGCGCTGCATCCGTGCCGGCGAAGCGACCGAACTCAACCGTCTGAAAGCGCTGACCCGCGCCGGCATGGGCCGCTGCCAGGGCCGCATGTGCGGCGACGCGACCGCGCTCGTGCTGGCCGCCGAAACAGGCCGGGCGCTCGCCGACGTAGGCCGGTTGCGCGCGCAACCGCCGGTGAAGCCCTTCCCGGTCTCCGCCGCGCTCGCGGGCGACGATGTCGCGGCGATTCCCGACGAGGCGCGCGATGAATGAGATCCGCCATTACGACGTCGCGATCGTCGGCGGCGGCCTCGTCGGCGCATCGGCCGCGCTGGCGCTGACGCAGCGCGGCCTGCGCGTCGCGTTGTTCGAGCGTCGCGACTGCGGCGCGCAGGCGAGCGGCGTGAACTACGGCGGCGTACGCTGCCAGGGCCGCCCCGCCGAGCAGTTGCCGCTCGCGCTGCGTGCGCGGCGCATCTGGGATCGCCTGCCCGAACTGATCGGCATCGACGGCGAATTCGTCGTGTCGGGTCACTTGCGGCTCGCCCGCAGCGATGCCGATCTCGACGCGCTCGATGCATACGCGACGCTCGCCGGCGAGCACGGCCTGCCGCTGCAGGTGATCCGCGGCGACGCGTTCCGCCGTCGCTATCCGTGGCTCGGCCCCGCAGCGCTCGGCGGCTCGCTGTGCGCGAGCGACGGGCACGCGAATCCGCGCATCGTGTCGCCCGCGTTCGCCCGTGCGGCCCGCGCGGCCGGCGCCGAGGTCTTCGAACACACCCCCGTCGACGACGTCCGCCACGACGGCACACGCTTTCACGTTCGTGCAGGCGCGCGCGCCTGCACCGCGACCTGGCTGGTCAACTCGGCCGGCGCATGGGCGAACACGATCGCCGAGCGCTTCGGCGAAGCCGTGCCGATGGAGGCGATCTACCCGAACATGTGGGTGACCGAACCGCTGCCGCCGTTCATCGCGCACAACCTCGGCGTGTACGGGGGCGGCGTGTACGCGCGGCAGGTCGCGCGCGGCAACTGCGTGATCGGCGGCGGGCGCGGCCGCGGCGACGGCGAGTTCGGCCAGCCGTCGGTCGATACGACGCGCGCGGTCATGCGCGATGCGTGCGCGCTGCTGCCCGCGCTGCGCGACGCGCTGCTGATCCGCACGTGGAGCGGCGTCGAGGGCTGCACGCCGGATCACAACCCGATCATCGGCGCGAGCCGTACCACGCCGAACCTGCTGCATGCATTCGGCTTTTCCGGCGGCGGCTTCCTGCTCGCGCCGGGTGTCGGCGACGTGCTCGCCGATCTCGTCACGACCGGCGAAACCGCCACCCCGCTCGATGCATTCTCGATCGGCCGCTTTGCACCGCAAACGACGCCGACCGCCCCTTTCCGTCAAGAGGAGACCCAACGATGAAACTGCTCGGAACGATCGCGGCGGCTGCCGCTCTCTGCATCGCAGGCGCCGGCGCGCCCGCGTTCGCACAAACGAAGACGATCTACGTCGGCATGAACGGCGGGCCGATGGAAAAGGCCTACACGAGCCAGGTGTTGCCCGACTTCGAGAAGGCGAACGACGTGAAGGTCGTCGTCGTGCCCGGCACGTCGTCGGACGTGCTCGCAAAGCTGCTCGCGAACCGCAACAAGCCGCAGATCCACGTCGCGTTTCTCGACGACGGCGTGATGGCGCGCGCGGTCAGTCTCGGCGTGTGCCAGAAGCTCGACGATTCGCCGGTGCTCAAGGAGCTTTATCCGTTCGCGCGGATGAAGGACGACGTCGGTGCGGGCGTGCAGCTCGGGATGACCGGCATCGCGTACAACAAGAAGCTGTTCGCGGAGAAGGGCTGGGCGCCGCCGACGTCGTGGATGGATTTCGCCAATCCGAAATACAAGGGCAAGGTCGTGTTCCAGTCGGCATCGAGCAGCACGTTCGGGCTGCACGGATTCCTCGCGATCAACCGGCTGCTCGGCGGCAACGAACAGAACGTCGAGCCCGGCTTCAGCAAGTGGGCGAGCACGGTCGGGCCGAACGTCGTCGAGTACATCCCGAACTCGGCGAAGATCTCCGAGATGGTGCAGACCGGCGAGGCCGCCCTGTTTCCGCTGACGCCGACCGGCGTCGGCGACCTGCAGGACAAGGGCATTCCGGTCGCGTATGCGAACCCGAAGGAAGGCCCGGTGCTGCTGCTCGTCGACCTGTGCGTCGTCGCGAACAATCCGGACCCGCAGCTGGCGCAGAAACTGGCGCAGTTCCTGCTGTCCGCGCCCGCGCAGACGAAGGCCGCCGAGGCCGGCAAGCAGATCCCGACCAACCGCCTCGCGAAGATGCCCGCCGCGATGCAGCAAAGCCTCGGCAACATCGACGATCTCGTGCGCAAGGTGACGGTGGTCGACTGGACCGCGATCAATGCGCACCGCGCGCAGTGGGATACGCGCTGGAACCGGCAGATCGAGCGGTGACGCGGTGCGGCGCGAGCGGGCACGGCCGCGCGCGCCGCGACCATCATTTGCGGGAATGATGACACCCCCCTTTTTCTGCGGATTTGACCGGGGCCGGCAGGGCCGACAACACTAGCCCGCAGTGCCGCATGGATCCGAAAGACGGCACGCGCCCGCCCCCTTCAGAGTCCGCCATGTACCCGACCGACACCGTGCAATCCCCGAGCGCCGCCCGGCCGCTCGCCGACCGGCAGCTTCGCCGGATCGTCATCGCCTCCGTCGCCGGCAACGCGATGGAGTGGTACGACTTCTTCGTGTACGGCACGGCCGCCGCGCTCGTCTTCGGCCACGTATTCTTTCCGCCCGGCGCATCGCCGCTCGCGGGCAGCCTCGCCGCGTTCGCGGCGTTCGCGCTCGGCTTCGTCGCGCGGCCGCTCGGCGGCATCGTGTTCGGCCACATCGGCGACCGCTACGGGCGCAAGGCGTCGCTCGTGTGGACGCTGCTGATCATGGGCGCATCGACGTTCGCGATCGGCCTGCTGCCGACCTACGCGCAGGCCGGCCTGTGGGCGCCGGCCGCGCTCGTCGCGCTGCGGCTCCTGCAGGGCGTCGCGTCCGGCGGCGAATGGGGCGGCGGCGTGCTGATGATCAGCGAGAACGCGCCGCCCGAGCGGCGCGGCTACTACGCGGCATGGAGCCAGCTCGGTGTGGGCGGCGGGTTCGTGCTGTCGTCGGCCGCGTTTCTCGCCGCACAGGCGCTGCCGGACGACGCGTTCCGCGCGTGGGGCTGGCGGCTGCCGTTCCTCGCGAGCATCGCGATCTTCGCGATCGGCATCTACATCCGCCGCCATCTGCCGGAAAGCCGCGACTACGAGCAGGCCGGCAAGCGCGGTGCGCACACGCATCTGCCGATCGTCGAGTGCGTTCGCCGCCATCCGAAGGAAATCCTGCTCGCGATGGGGCTGCGCGTCGCCGAAAACGGCGGCGCCTACATCTTCCTGGCGTTCTCGCTCGTCTACGGCAAGTATGTCGGCATCCCGAACGGCGTGATGCTGACCGGCGTGATGATCGCGATGATCGTCGAAATGGGCGCGATGCTCGCGTGGGGCCGGCTGTCCGACCGGATCGGCCGCAAGCCCGTGTACCTGATCGGCGCGCTGAGCCTGGTCGCGTGCGCGTTCCCGTTCTTCTGGCTGCTCGACACGCGCGCGACGCCGCTCGTATGGCTCGCGCTGACGGTCGGCACGGCGGTCAGCCACGGCGCGATGATCGGCACGCTGCCCGCGCTCGTCGGCGAGCTGTTCAGCACCGAGGTGCGCTACTCGGGCGTCGCGCTCGGTCACGAAGTCGCGTCGATCTTCGCGGGCGGGATGTCGCCGCTGATCGCGACCGCGCTGCTCGCGCGCTATCACGCATCGTGGCCGGTGTCGCTGTTCCTCGTCGCGCTCGGCCTCGTCACCGTCTTCACGCTGTGCGTGATGCGCGAAACGCGCGTCGTGCGGGCTGGCGATTCGCACGGCGACGGGGCGTGAGCGTGCGGCGCGCCCGCACGCAGGCCGGGCCACGTCCGCCCGCCTGCCGCGGCCGATGCAGCAGCGCGCCGTGCGGCGCGGGCATCCTCACCCTGCCCGCACCGGCCGGCGCCCACGCTGCCCTGCCGCGACGGCTACATACCCGATGCCCGCGCCCGCGCGCCGTCGAATACCGGCGCCAGCCCCAGATGATCGAGCAGGCGCCCGAACTCGCCGAGCCGCTGCCGCATGTACGCGGCGACGTCGACATCCGCATAGTCGTGGAACCCGGCGCCCGTGCGCACGCCGTCGCGCCCGGCCTCCATGTTGCGCACGACGCTGTCGGCGGGCGCGAAGCGCGGGCCGATCTCGCCGGCCAGGTACCTCGATGCGTAGTACAGGATGTCGCATCCGCCCCAGTCGATGAATTCGAGCAGGCCGAGCACCGCGAAACGCGGGCCGAAGCCGGTACGAATCGCCGTGTCGATGTCCGCGGCGCTCGCGACGCCCTCCTCGACCATGCGCGCGGCCTCGTTCATCGCGAGCGCCTGGATGCGCGGCACGATGTAGCCGGGCGCCGGCCCGCAGATCACCGGCTTCTTGCCGACCCGTTCGAGCAGCGCGGCCAGTGCGTCGACGACGCGCTGTTCGGTCGCGCCGCTGCGGCTGATCTCGACGAGCGGCATCAGCAGCGCCGGGTTCAGCCAGTGCGCGTTCAGCATCCGTTCGGGATGCGCGACATGGCGCTGCAGCTCGGTAACGACGAACGTCGACGTCGTCGACGCGATCGTTGCGCGCGCATCGACATGCTCGCCGAGCCAGCGCAACGCATCGGCCTTCGCGTCGAGCACTTCGGGCAGCGCTTCGAAGACGATGCCGGCGTCGCGCACGGCGTCCGCCGCGCCGTCGCGCGCGACCAGCGCGATGCGCGCGACGACGGCCTCGGCCTGCGCGCCGTCGATACGCCCGAGCGCGACCTGAGCCTGCAGCGGCCGCAGGATCTCGCCGCGCGTGCGATCCTCGAACGCACGCCATCCTTGCGCATCGCGCGGCTTGAAGTCGATCAGCGTCACGTTCAGGCCCGCGAACGCGAACACGAGCGCGATCCCCTGCCCCATGCGTCCCGCGCCGAGCACGTGCACACGCGTCACGTCGGTGGCGGCCGTCATGCGGCGTACCCCGCATCGAGCAGCGCGCGCATCGCCTCGCGCGACAGCGCGGCAACGCCGAGCCCGTCGAGCGTGCGGCCTTGCGCGTACAAGTCGCGGCCGGTGACGGCCGACGCGACGCTCAACAGCCCCTGCGCGACCGGCGTCGGCACGTTCGCGAAACGCCCGCACGACACGATGAACGACAGCCCGAGCCGGGTGTCCTCGAGCATGTAGCGATGCGTGCGCAAATCGATCTTCTCGCGCCAGTCGCCGCTATCGGTCAGCTTGCCGTGCGCGCCGCGCCCGTACATCCATTCGTCGCCGTCGGTCGCGTAGTGGTCCGCCAGCGGGAAATGCGGCGCGCGATAACCGAGCGCTTCGCGCACCGCGATGCGTTCCGCATCGAGCGCGTTCGTCACGCGGCGGATCGACGGTTGCGTGCCTTCGTTGTGAATGTCCCATGCGTCGAAGTGTTCGAGCGGGCCGGCGTTCATCAGGATCAGCGGCGGATGGATCACCGGGCCCGCGTTCATCAGCGCGCCGGACAGCGCGTCCTCGACCGGCTCCACCGACGGATAACCGGCGCGCAGCACGTCGAACGCCCAGCCGGCCGCATTCGCGGGAAACACGCCGGTCGGCAGCCGCGTCGCGTACGCGCTGATCACGACATCGTTGTCGCCGTGCTTGCGCACCAGGTAAGGCAGCGTGCCGGTCTCGGCGAACGCGACGCGCGCGCGATTGCCGGCGTCGGCGGCCGCACGTGCGAACACGAAACTGCCGAACGTGCCGGGCGGCAGGAACACGACCTGGTCGTCTTCGAGCAGCGGCGCGACCTGCGCGGCGAGCGCATCGTGCGACGTGGCCGGCAACGGCACCACGACGAGCCGCGCGCCGCGCAGCGCGGCCGCGAGATCGTCGGTCAGGCGAATCGCGCCGGGCGCGTCGCCGAGCGGCACGGCGCGCTTGCCGCGATAGTCGGTCACCTGCAACGCGCCGAGCTCGCGCAGCCGCGCATGCGGCTCGCGATCGCGCCGCCACCACGTCACGTCGTGCCCCTTCTCGAACAGATCGATCGCCGCCGCGTGGCAGCCGTGGCCGCCGCCCAGTACACATACCTTCATCGTTGTCTCCCGGTGAGTGAATGTTTCCGAGACTACGCGGCGCGCCCCGGCGCGTCGCTTCAAAACGCGCAACGGCACGCCCGTTCGCGCAACGCAATCGCGGCGGCGCCGGAAGCGCCGCGCCAACGCATCCGACACGAGGCCTGCGCATGGATATCGCCCTTTCCCGACATGCACCGAACCGGCTCGGCACGCTGCATGCGCCCGACGAAGTCGAACGCGCGGTCGCGCACCGGCTCGGGCCGCACCGGATGGCCGCGCGCGGCCGCGATCCGTTTCGGGCCGAGCTGTACGAGGTGCCGCTGCATCACGGCGCGCTGCTCGAACTCTGCTACGGCCGCGAAACGCACATCGATTTCGGCGACGATGCCGATCACTTCCTGTTCCGGCTGACTGTGTCGGGCACCTGCGAGCTGCGCTCGGGCCATCGCGTGGCGCGCGCCGGCCCGGGCGAGCTGACCGTGTCGTCGCCCGCGCTCGCGAGCCGCCTGAGCACCAGCCCCGATTGCCGCAACCTGGTGCTGCGGCTCGAACGCGGTGCGCTCGAACGCAAGCTGCAGGACATGCTGCACATGACGCTCGCGCAGCCGCTGCAATTCGATCTCGCGGCCGGCGGCACGGGCGCGGGCGCCGCGCTCGTGCTGCCCACCTTCGAATACCTGTGCCGGCTCGGCGCGCAACCGGGCATCGCCACCTCGGCGGCGACGTTCGGCGCGGATCTCACCGCATGGCTGATGTCGCTGCTGCTCACGCACCTGCCGCATTCGCACAGCGACGCGCTGGCGCGCGGCACGCCGCCGCTGCCGGCCCACGTGCGCCGCGCCTGCGACCACGTCGACGCGCACCTGGACGAGCCGCTCGCGCTCGCCGCGCTGGCGGCCGTCGCGGGCGTCGCGCCGCGCACGCTGCAGCATGCATTCCGCGCGTTCCTTCACACCACGCCGGCCGCGTACGTGCGCGAGCGCCGGCTCGCCGCCGTGCACGCGGCGCTGCAACGCGGCGACGCGCGCAGCGTGACCGACGTGCTGATCGCGCACGGCATTCACGGCTTCGGCCATTTCGCGAAGGCGTATGCGCGCCGTTACGGTCACGCGCCTTCCGTCACCGCGAGGCAAGCACCATGACGCACGCTGCAACCGGCCGGCCACCGGCCCGCTCCGACGCTCCGTCGCCCGACGCCGATGCGCCCGACGGCCTGCGCGTGCAGGACCTCGACCTGAATCTGCTGAAGACGTTTCGCGCGGTCTACGAGGAACGGCACGTCGGCCGCGCGGCGCTGCGGCTCGGCGTCACGCAGCCGTCGGTCAGCCATGCGCTCGGCCGATTGCGGCTGATGTTCCGCGACGCGCTGTTCGTGCGCACCGGCACCGGCGTCGAGCCGACGCCGCGCGCGCAGCGGCTCGCGGGGTCGGTCGACAAGGCGCTCGCGATCCTGCAGGACGTGCTCGACGAAGGCTCGCGCTTCGCGCCGGACAGCACGCAGCGCGTGTTCCGGCTGCACATGAGCGATTTCGCGGCGAGCGCGTTCCTGCCGACGCTGCTCGCGGAATTCGACCGGCGTGCGCCGGGCGCGGTGATCGAGACGCTGCACGTCGACGAATGCCAGCTCAACGTCGCGCTCGAATCGGGGCGCATCGACTTCGCGCTCGGGCATTTCGCGGACGCGTCGAGTCACTTCCAGCGCACCGCGCTGCTGCACGAACGCTGCGTGCTGCTGATGCCGCGCCGCACCGCCGAGCGCGTCGCACTGCCCGACGATTTCGTGCTCGACGGCGACGCGCCGGACACGCTGCGCCTGGTCGCCGTGACGTCGCATCCGCAGTCGATGCAGTTGCTGGAGCGGCACGGGCTGATGCCGCGCGTGCGCGCGGCGTTGCCCGATTTCATGGTGATCCCGGCGCTGCTGGCGCAGGGCGACTATGCGCTGATCCTGCCGGAAACCGTCGCGATCACGTTCGCGGCGCGGCAGCCTTGCGCGCTGTACGAGATCGCCGGCGCAGGCGAATGGCCCGTGAACGCGTACTGGCACCGGCGCTTCGATGCGGACCCGGGCCATCGGTGGCTGCGCGCGTTGCTGCTGGAGCTGTTCGATATCGGCCGGCAGGCGCCGTTCGACGCATGGCTCGCGCCGCACCCGCCCGCCTGCGCGTAACGGCGCGGGCGGACAGGGGCAACCGTCGGCGATCAGAACGACGTGAGGATGCCGGCGACGATCGAGCTGGCGGTCGCGCCCGGATTCGCGACCGCGACGCCGCCGCCCGCCGCGCCGTTCACGACGAAGCGCGCGTGCGCGCCGTTGCGCACCATCGCGGCGCCCGTGTACAGCACCGTGCGTTTCGACAGCGGATAGTCGAAGCGGATGCCGTACGAATCGGCGTTGCCGTCGCTGTCGGCGACCTTCCGGTAGTGGCCGATGCTCAGCAGCAGCGATGCGCGTCCGATCGGCACCGTCGCACTAAGCTCCATCGTGTCGCTGTGCGGATACGCGCTCTGGCTGTCGATCGCGGCCGCGACGTCCGGGCCGCCGCGATGCCGCATATACAGCGCGGCAACCTTCACGACGTTGAAGTCGTACGAGATCGCGCCGACCGTGTAGTTGCCGTTCGCGGCCGGGCTCGTGTCGCCGAGCGCGGCTGCCGCGACCGGGCTGAACTTCTGCTGCATGTAGTCGACGTCGACCGACAACCCGCCGCGTGCGTAGTTGAGCCCGGCGCCGTACGTGTCGCCGAGCGTCGCCGGCTGGCCGGCCGCGCCGTTGGTGCCGCGCGCGGCCATCGCACGCAGCATGAAGCCCGCATAACGCGGCGACGTGTAGCGCATCGAGTTGCGCACGCGCAGGAACGCGGGCCCGACGAAGTTGTTGGTCGCATTGCCCCATGCGAGGCCCGCGCCGAGGCTGGGCAGGCTGTACGTGACGAGCGTGGTGTGCACGATCGTGTAGAGCTCGCCGAACTGCACGCCGCCGAACGGCCCGGTGATGCCGACCCACGCCTCGCGGCCGAACAGCGCGCTGCTGTTCGACAGCGCGCCGCTCGCCGCGTTGAAGCCGTCCTCGAGCTTGAAGATCGTCGCGTAGCCGCCGCCGAGATCCTCGACGCCCTTCAACCCCCACTGCGACGCCCACAGGTTGCCGCTGCCCATGCGCGTCACGTGATTCGGCCCGGCGTTCGCGTATTCGATCGACGTATCGATGCGGCCGTAGAGCGTCACGCTCGATTGTGCGAAGGCCGGCTGCGAGGCGCACGCCAGCAGTGCGGCGGCCAGCGTGGCAAGCGGTACGGCAAGCCGGTCGGCTCGCCCGTTCGGATGGTTCATCTGCGTCGTCCCGTAGAAATTGCGGCGCCTGTCGGCATCGCGCCGTTCGTTGTGAAACGCGTTCGCTTTCGCATGCGAACGCTGCCGATCAAAAACGGGCCGAGTCTAGGAACGACAATTTCGGACGTCGACGCAATCCGGTCTATAACGCTTATAGATGCGCCGCATGATGCGCGCGCGCCCCGCCGCACGCGCGCTGCGCGGCGGCCCGCGCGCACGGCCTCGGTGTTTTCTTTATCCGGGTCGGTAAATGTCCGTGTGGCGCGGCTGTCACTCCGGCTATGGCGGCTGAAATTGGCCGACTACGCTGCGTCTCCGACACGTGTCACCCGCACGCTTTCGCGCCGCGACGGCGCCCGGCCCGCAACGCCGGCGCCGCGCTTCCCCACCGCTCCTGGAGAATCCGCATGTCCGCATCCACGGCCCGCGCTGCCGACGGCAAGCGCTATACGTATGAATGGTATGTCGTCGTCATCTGCATGCTCGCGTACGTCTTTTCGTTCGTCGACCGCCAGGTGCTCGTCCTGATGATCGAACCGATCAAGCGCGACCTGCACCTCTCCGACACGCAGTTCAGCCTGCTGAACGGCTTCGCGTTCTCGCTGTTCTACGCCGTGATGGGGCTGCCCGTCGCGTATCTCGCCGACCGCTACGCACGACCGCGCATCATCTCGATCGGCATCGCGCTGTGGAGCGTCGCGACCGCCGCGTGCGGGATGAGCCAGCACTTCGTGCAGATGTTCATCGCGCGCATGGGCGTCGGCGTCGGCGAAGCCGCGCTGTCGCCCGGCGCGTATTCGATGCTCGCCGACTACTTCCCGAAGGAGAAACTCGGCCGCGCGATCGCCGTGTATTCGCTCGGCTCGTTCATCGGCGGCGGCGTCGCGTTCCTGATCGGCGGCTACGTGATCGCGCTGCTCAAGCATGCGAGCGCGTTCACGCTGCCGGTCGTCGGGCAGGTGCACGCGTGGCAGGTCACGTTCCTGATCGTCGGGCTGCCGGGCCTGCTCGTCGCGCTGCTGTTCGCCGCGACCGTGCGCGATCCGCAGCGCAAGGGGCTCGCGCAGGACCGCTCGGGCGCCGTGCGGCGCGTGTCGATGCGCGATTCGCTGCGCTTCGTCGGCACGCATCGCGCGACCTTCACGTGCCACTACCTCGGCTTCTCGTTCTATGCGATGGCGCTGTACTGCCTGCTGAGCTGGACACCCGCGTTCTATATCCGCCGCTTCGGGATGACGGCCGTCGAAGCCGGCTACACGCTCGGCATCGTGCTGCTCGTCGCGAATACGGCCGGCGTGTTCTGCGGCGGCTGGCTCAACGACTGGCTGCTGCGGCGCGGCCGCACCGATGCGCCGATGCGCGCCGGCGCGATCGGCGCCGCGTGCATGGTGATTCCCGCGACGCTGTTCACGCAGCTCGACAGCCTGCCGGCGTCGCTCGCGATGCTCGTGGTCGCGATGTTCTTCGCGTCGTTCCCGATGCCGACCTCGACCGCCGCGATGCAGACGCTCGCGCCGAACCAGATGCGCGCGCAGATCTCCGCGCTGTTCCTGCTCGTATCGAACCTGATCGCGCTCGGGATCGGCACGACCGTCGTCGCGCTGTTCACCGATCGCGTGTTCGGCACGCCGGCCGCGGTCGGTCATTCGATGTCGATCGTCAACGTCGCCGCGGCCACGCTCGCGGCGCTGCTGCTGGCGGCAGGATGCCGGCAGTATCGGCGCAGCCTCGAGCGCGAACGCGGTCACGCATCGGCGCCGGTCGCGCCGGCCGCCGACCGCGGCGACGCGATCGCCGCACGCTGAGCAGCGTCGGCCGGTTCGCCGACCATTATCCATCCCACTGATTCAGGCATCGCTTTTTAATCGATTTGATTTATGTGATGCCCATCCCTATTCTCGATCGCATGACGGCGCAGGCTCTGCCGCGCCGGTTTTCCCCCTCCCCACGGAACACCCCATGCAAGCGAATCGCCACCAGGTCCGGATCGACGCGCTGATCGACGCGGCGCAGGACATCCGCTGTTTCCGGGTTTCGCGCGTCGACGGCCAGCCGTTCGATGCGTACGAACCCGGCGCCCATATCGACGTCACCGCGCCGTCCGGCGTCACGCGGCAATACTCGCTGTGCGGCCGCCCCGACGAGCGCGGCAGCTATCTGTTCGCGGTGAAGAAGGAAGCGCAGTCGCGCGGCGGCTCGCGCTCGCTGCACGACGACGTGCGTGTCGGCGCCGAGCTGTCGATCGGCGCGCCGCGCAACCTCTTTCGTCTGACGGATCAGGCAAGCGAGCACGTGCTGATCGCGGCCGGGATCGGCATCACGCCGCTGCTGTCGATGGCGTACGCGCTCGAACAGCGCGGCGCGCGCTACCGGTTGCACTACTTCGCGCGCAGCCGCGACCACGCGGCGTTCGCCGACGAACTGTCGGCCGAGCCGTTCGCGTCGCACGTGACGTTCCACTACGGCATCGAGCCGGACGCGCTCGCGGCCGAGCTCGGCCGCTGCCTCGAAGCGATCGATGCGCACACCCATGTGTACACGTGCGGCCCCGGCCCGTTCATGGATGCGGTCGTCGCGGCGGCGGCCACGCGGATTCCGGAAGACGCGATGCATCTCGAACGCTTCGCGGCGGAGCCGGCCGCGGCCGACGCCGCCCCGGCGGAAGGCTTCGAAGTGCGCCTGCAGCGCAGCGGCCAGTCGGTGCGCGTCGCACCCGACACGTCGATCGTCGACGCGCTCGCGCAAATCGGCATCGAGGTCGATACGTCATGCGGCGAAGGCGTGTGCGGCACCTGCATGGTGCCGGTGCTCGACGGCGAACCCGATCATCGCGACCATTGCCTGAGCAAGGCCGAACGGGCGAGCAACACGGTGATCTGCTGCTGCGTGTCGCGCGCACGCTCGGCGGTGCTCGTCCTCGATCTTTGATGCGCCGATGCGCCGATGTGCCGATGCGTCGATGTCCTGACGTTCCGGCACACGCGCCCGCCTGACGCGGCGCGGCGCGCGCGGCCGTCATGCGTCGAACCGCTCGACGATCTCGGCGAGCAGCGCGCGCATCCACGCGATCCCCTCGTCCTCGTGAAAGTGCTCGTGCCAGTGCATCGTCACCGGCGCGGGCGGCAGCGACACCGGCAGGTCGTACAGCCGGAACGCGTTGTCGCGGTTCAGGATTTGCGCGAGCCGCTTCGGCAGCGTCGCATAGAGATCGGTGACCGACAGCACGCTCGGCAGCGCGACGAAGTGCGGCACTTCGAGCGCGATGTTGCGGCCCACGCCTTGCGCGCGCAACGCGTCGTCGAGCGCGTGATGGCTGTGCTCGACCGATTTCACGTTGACGTGCGCGGCGCGCACGAACTGGTCGAGGCTCAGCGACGTGCCGGCCGGCACCCCGCGCCGGCGGCCCGTCATGCACACGTAGGTTTCCTCGAACAGCACCTGGTGGCGCGTGCGCGGCATCAGCTCCGGCAGGTTGCCGATCGCGAAATCCAGCCGGCTCGCGCGCAACGCCTCCTCGATCTCCTCCACCGGCAGCGGCTGCACGCTCAGCGTCACGCGCGGCGCGCGCTCGCGCAGCGCCTGGCAGATCGCCGGCAAATACGCCATCTCGCCCGCATCCGACAGCGACAGCCGGAACGTGCGCGTGCTCGACACCGGATCGAACCGCTCCGCATAACGCAACGCCACCCGCACCATGTCGAGCGCCTTGCCGACGATGCCCGCGAGTTCGAGCGCAACCGGCGTCGGCTGCATCCCCGCGCGCGTGCGCACGAACAGCGGATCGTCGAACAGCGTGCGCAGCCGCCCCAGCGAATAGCTGACGGCCGGCTGCGACAGCGCGAGCCGCTCGCCGGCCTTGGTCAGGCTGCGTTCCTCGACGATCGCCTGGAACACCCGCAACAGGTTCAGATCGAGATGATCGACCGATGTCATCGTGACCTCCATCATTTGCCGCATTTATTTGATTGGCAATTTTAGATCAATTTGACGGATATGTAGCAGAAGACGAGACTGGTCTCCCGACGCTGCGCACAGCGCGGCCCGATTTCGCGACTCTTTCCCCACGACGACGATGAGCGACACTCCCTACCAGACGATCGACACCCGCGCGTTGCATGGCTTCGCGCAGCCCGACCGCATCGCGCCCGCGATGTATCACGACCCGGCGCTGTTCGAAGCCGAGCTCGACCGCATCTTCTACCGCACCTGGATCTGGGTCGCGCACGAGAGCGAACTGCCGAAGCCCGGCGACTTCATCACGACCACGATCGGCCGCCAGCCGGTGATCGTCGTGCGCGACAAGACCGGCGAGATCAACGTGCTGCAAAACCGCTGCCGCCATCGCGGCGCGACCGTGTGCGAATCGCACAAGGGCAACGCGAAGGGCTTCACGTGCCCGTACCACAGCTGGTCGTATGCGCTCGACGGCACGCTGCGCGCACTGCCGTATGGCGACGGTTACGAAGGCGTGTGCGAGAAAGGCGACCTGCCGCTCGTGAAACTGCGCGTCGGCGTGTATCAGGGCCTGATCTTCGCGAGCTTCAACGACGACATCGAGCCGCTCGAGGATTTCCTCGGCGGCGCGAAGCCGTGGATCGACCTGTTCATGAAGCAGGGTGCCGGCTACCCGATCAAGGCGAACGGCGAGCACAAGTTCAAGTTCAAGGGCAACTGGAAGATCCAGCTCGAGAACACGACGGATCTCTATCACTTCCCGGTCGTGCACAAGTCGTGGATGAAGTCGATCGACGACGAAACCGCCGCCGCGATCACGAGCTTCATGACGAGCGACGATGCGTTCTGCCGCTCGCTTGGCAACGGCCACAGCCTCGCGGTGCTGATGCCCGAGCTGGTCGATCTCGACGAAGACGACGGTGCGCCGCTGGCCGAACGTTTCGCGCCGCTCGCGGCGAAGCTCGCCGAGCGCCACACGCCGGACGAAGTGCGTCGCATCGTGCGCTCGCTGATGGGCGTGGGCTTCAACCTGAACCTGTTCCCGAACCTCGCGCTGTCGATGGCGTTCTTCCGCGTGCTGCGGCCGATCTCCGCGAACGAAACCGAGATCCGTCACGTCGCGCTCGCGATGGACGGCGGCCCGGACGAAGCGAACCGCGAACGGCTGCGCATCCACGAGCATTTCCAGGGCCCGTTCGGCTTCGGCAGCCCCGACGACGCAGAAGCGTGGGAGCGCGTGCAGCGCGGCGCGCATGCGGGCCCGGACGTGCCGATCCTCGTGAACCGCGGGCTGAACCGCGAGACGACTGCCGCGAACGGCGAAAAGACCGCGCATGCGACCGACGAGACCGGCATGCGCGAGGCCTACCAGCAATGGCGAAAAATGATGGAGCAACAATGATGGACGACCGCAACGCCCTCCTTTCCGAGCAGACCTTCGCCCGCGCGATGGAATTCGTCTGGCGCGAAGCCGAGATGCTCGACCGCCGCGACTATCGCGCGTGGCTCGACCTGTGGGATCCGGCCGGCCACTACGTGGTGCCGATCGATCCCGACGCGACCGACTTCGCGGCGACGCTGAACTACGTGTTCGACGATCGCGACATGCGCGAGAAGCGCGTGCAGCGCATGGTGTCGGGTTACTCGGCGTCGGCGGCCGACGCGGCGCGCACGGTGCGCACCGTGTCGCGCTTCACGCTGGAGAGCGGCAGTGCCGGCGTTGTCGAGCTGAAGTCCGCGCAGGTCGTCGTCGCGTACAAGCGCGGCGTCGCGACGCTGTTCGCGGCCGACGTCACGCACAAGCTGCAGGTCGATGCGGACGGCGAGATGCGGATCGCGGAGAAGGTCGTGCGCCTGATCGACTCGACCGAAGCGCTCAGCGCGATCGGCTTCCTGCTGTAAGCGGTCGCCGGTTCACCGTCGCCAGCGCAACGGTGAGCCGGACACCTTCACCTGTGAGCGGTCGCCGGTTCACCATCGCCAGCGCAACGGTGAGCCGGGCACCTTCACCTGTGAACGGTCGCCGGTTCGCCGTTCCCAACGCAACAGCAGGTCGAGCACCTTCACCTGTAAAGCAGCCACCGGTTCGCCATCGCCAACGCAACGGTGAGCCGGTCACCTTCACCTTTCCCGACGACCATGCCCACACTCGAAGTTTTCCTGCCGGCCGGCCATGACGACACCCGCAAGGCCGAACTGATCGCGCGGCTCAGCCACGCGACCGTCGACGCGATCGGCGCGCCGATCGAATCGGTGCGCGTGCTGCTCACCGAATTGCCGGCGACGCATATCGGCCTCGGCGGCCGCACGGCAGCCGATGGCGCGCCGCCGTCGCTGCCGGTGATCGTCGCGATCCTCATCGCCGGCCGCACCGACGAACAGAAGCGCGCGTTGATCGCGGCGCTTTCCGACGCCGCCGCGACCGTGCTCGATGCGCCGTTGCAGGCGACGCGCGTGATCGTCAAGGACATCCCGAACACCGACTTCGGGATCGGCGGTCAGACCGCACGGGCACTGGGGCGCTGATCATGGGCCGGGCGTCGCTCCATCGTGCGCCGCCGCCCTGCCGTGATGCCCGTGATGCCCTTCGCGGCCGTAGCCGTGACACAACGCAACGGCTACGCGTGCGCTGCGCCGGCAAGTGGCAGCGTCACGCGGCAGTCGAGCCCGCCGCCCGCGGCCGGGCTCGCGACGATGCGCCCGCCGTGACGCGTGACGATGCTCTTGCACAGCGACAGTCCGATTCCATTGCCGCCGGCCTTCGACGACGAGAAACCGTCGAACAGCCGGTCGTGCGCACCTTCCGCAATCCCCGGCCCGTTGTCGATCGCGCGCAGCTCCGCGTACCCGTCGACGTTCGCGGTGCCGAGCGTCAGCGTGCACGACGCACGCTCGCAGCCGGCGAACGCCTCGATCGCGTTGAACGCGAGGTTGAGCATCACCTGCCCGATCAGCACGCGCTCGCAGCGAATCGGCAGCGGCGCGTCGGCCTGCACGATCGCGACCGTCACGCCCGCTTCCTTCGCCCGCAGTTCGATGAAATACGCGACGTCGGCGAGGATCTCGCGCAGGTCGGCGAGCGCGACGACCGGTTCGCGCTTCACGATGAATTCGCGCACGCTCTTGATGATCAGCGCCGCATGCTCGGCCTGCCGATCGGCGCTGCGCAGCCCCCAGATCGCATCGTCGACGGCGCCGCGCGTGTTCAGCCGCTGCACCGCGCCCTCGATGAAGTTGCGCACGGCCGCGAGCGGCTGGCTCAGCTCGTGCGCGATCACGCTCGCCATCTCGCCCATCGCGTTGTAGCGCCCCGCGTATTCGAGCATCCGCGCCTCGGCGCGCCGCGCATCCTCGATCGCGACTTCGTCGCTCACGTCGCGGAATTGCACGAGCAGCCCGTCGAGATCGCCTTCGATCTCGACCTGCCGGCACAGGATGCGCAGCCAGCATGGCGAGCCGTCGCGCCGCGCGATCCGGTAGCGCTGCGGCGCGGACGGGTACGCCGACGGTGCGTCGCGCAGCTGCGCGACGAGCCGGTCGCGGTCGGCCTCGGAGCAATAGTCGAGCACCTCGCCGAGCGCTTCGTCGGGCGCGAGCCCGAGCACGCGGCGGCCCGACTCGCTGATGAACTGCACGCCGCCATGCGGCGTCACGACCGCGATGCCTTCGTCGAGATCCTGCATGAATTCGCGCAGCCGCGCCTCGTAGCGGCGCAGTTGCTGGCGCACCGCCTCTTCCGCGCTGATGTCGCGGAACTGCACCATCACGACATCGCGCCCGCGCAGCGGCACGTAGGTCGCGGTGGCCTCGGACAGCATGTCGACGCCGGTGCGCGATCGATAGCACCATTCGTACACCTGCGGCCCGTCGACGAGCGCGCGATCCCATGCGCTCACCGCGATCTCGCGCCGGTATTTCGGTTCGGGGCGCGTCATGTCCGGCGCCTTCAGCGGCAGCAGTTCCTCGACGGAAAAGCCGAGCGCGATGCAGGCGGCGCGGTTCGCCCACACGATCGCCCTGGTATGCGCGTCGTGCAGCAGCACGCAGGTGGTCAGCGCGTCGAGCAGCCGGTGGAAATCGTCTTCGTCGGGAAAGCTCATGATCGGATTCGGATGAAGGCGCGCGGCGTCGCGCGGCCGGATGTTCAACATAGCACCGGCGTGCGCGGCCCGCATCTGAAGATTTCTTTAGTCCGGCACGGAGCGCCACCAGTCGCGCGGCCCTACGCACCAATTGCCGCACTTTTTAGGCGTTCCTAGACTGGCTCCATCGTCTTGCCCCGCAATCGAACCCTATCCCCAGGAGACAGCCATGCCCAACGCCGCCCTCGCCATCGACGCCGCGTCCCCCTCGCCGCATGCGGTCCGCGAAGCGGCCGCGCGCGTGTCGCCGCTCGACGCGGTGCTCGAAATCGTCACCGCGCGCCGCGACGAATTCGACCGCCTGTCGCACGTGCCGCGCGACGTGATCGCGCTGTTCAAGGAAGCCGGCATCTATCGCGCGGGCACGCCGCGCCGCTTCGGCGGCGATGCGCTCGCGCCGACCGCGTTCCTCGACATGATCGAGCGGATCGCCACCGCCGACGGTTCCGCGGCATGGGTTGCGAGCTTCGGCTCCGCGAACGTCTATCTCGCCGCGTTGCCGCTCGACACGCAGGCCGAGTTGTACGCAAGCGGCCCCGACCAGGTGTTCGCGGGCGGGCTGTTCCCCGTGCAGCCGGCGCAACCGGCGCCCGGCGGCTGGCGCGTGAACGGCACGTGGAAATTCGCGAGCGGCTGCAAGGGCGCCGACTGGCTCGGCGTCGGCATCGCAGTGCCCGGCGCACAGGACGCCGCGCCGAACAAGCCGCGCACGGCCGTGTTCCGCGCGAGCGACGTGCAGATCGTCGAGAACTGGAACGTGGTCGGCATGCAGGGCACCGGCAGCCACGACCTGCGCGTCGACGACCGCTTCGTGCCCGAGGCGTGGACCTTCGTGCGCGGCGGCGAGCCGACCGTCGACGAGCCGCTGTACCGCTACCCGACCGTCGCGTATGCGGCGCAGGTGCTCGCCGTCGTCAACCTCGGGCTCGCGCGCGCGGCGCTCGACGTCGTGAACCGCATGTCGGGCGGCCGCCAGACGACCACCGGCGCACCGCGCCTCGCCGATCGCGCGTACTACCGCATCGAGCTCGCGAAGGCCGAGGCGCAACTGCGCTCGGCGCGCGCGTTCTTCTACGACGCGACCGATTCCGTCTGGCAATCGATCCTCGCCGGGAACCCCGTGACGGCCGAGCAGGTCAGCCTGCTGCGGCTCGCCGCCACGCATATCGCCCGCGAAGGCGCGAGCGTCGTCGAGCGCGCATACCGTCTCGGCGGCACGGCCGCGATCTATCGCACGCATCCGCTGCAGCGGCTGTTGCGTGACGCGATGGTCGTCACGCAGCACGCGTTTCTCGGCGAAGGCAACTTCGACGGCGCCGGCGCCGTGTTCACCGGCGTCACGCCGTTTCCCGGCTATCTGTAATCCGCGTCGACCGGCTTCGACGCAACCGAACCCCATTCTTCAGGAGAACCTGTCATGTCCGATTCGAATCCGCTGCCGCTGCGCGTCCTGTTCTGCTGCGGCGTGTCGCAGAACTTCTTCGACCTGCCGCGCGAGAAGATCGGCGAAGTGTGGCAAGCGTACGGCGCGATGCTCGCCGCCGTCGAGGCGATGCCCGGCGTGCGCGTGCTCGGCGTGATGGACGACGACCGCCTCGTCGTCGGCCAGGCCGACGGTGCACCGTGGACGTTCTACATCATGGCCGACGTCGCCGACTTCGACACGACGGTCGCCGTGTGCAACCTGTATCGCACGACGCCGGTCGGCGAATACAACCTGTGGCGCTACGGCAAGATCGAAGCACGCGTCGGCCGTGCGCTGACCGTGCCGCCGGCCGCGAAGCCCGCCGCGTGAGGCACGCGATGACCGGACCCGATTCGACGCGCGCGATCGAAGCACTCGACGCGCTCGCGCGGCGCGTGGCGGCGCTCGATGCCGAACGCGCGGTGCGCGCGACGATCACGCGCTACATGGCGCTGTGCGACGTGCCCGAGGACGCCGGCGACGGCCCGGCGCTCGCCGCGCTGTTCACGCCCGATGCGATATGGGAAGGCATCGGCCCGCAGTACGCGAGCAAGTTCGGCCGGCTCGAAGGCACGGAGGCGATCGTCGCGATGCTGCGCCGCTATCTGCCGCCCGACCCGCATTTCGCGGCGAACCTGCATTTCCTGACGTCGGAGTCGATCGACGTCGATATCGACCGTGCGCGCGCGCGCGGCCGCTGGATCATGCTGCAGGCATCGCGCTACGCCGACAACACGGCCGAGCTGATCGCCGCCCGGCTCACGATCGATTTCGCCCCGTCGGACGACGGCTCGACCTGGCCGATTCGCCATTTCCGCACCGAGCGCGTACTCGACGGCCCGTGGCCGCTCGCTACTGCGCCGCGGTCCTGAACCCATTCACCCTCTTCGCACGCCATCGCACCATGACAGGCTTCATCGACACCTTCACGCTGGGCGGGCCGGGCCCGACGATCGCGATCAAGGACACGATCGACATCGCCGGCCATCCGACCCGCGCGGCAAGCCGCGCGCTCGCCGACGCGCCGCCCGCCGCGCAGCATGCGGACGTGGTCCGGCTCCTGCTCGACGCCGGCTGGCAGATCGCCGGCAAGGCGAACATGCACGAGCTCGCGTTCGGCATGACCGGCATCAACGACGCCACCGGCACGCCGGTCAATCCGCAGGACGCGACGCGCATTCCGGGCGGCTCGTCGAGCGGGTCGGCGTCGCTCGTCGGGCTCGGCACGGTCGACGCCGCGCTCGGCACCGACACCGGCGGCTCGATTCGCGGGCCGGCCGCCTGCTGCGGCGTGACG
The DNA here is from genome assembly GCF_902498995.1 of Burkholderia anthina. Taxonomy (GTDB): domain Bacteria; phylum Pseudomonadota; class Gammaproteobacteria; order Burkholderiales; family Burkholderiaceae; genus Burkholderia; species Burkholderia anthina. The sequence continues at coordinate 97,160 of NZ_CABVLY010000017.1, read as the reverse complement.
GGCCTCAAGCCGACGTTCGGCCGCGTGTCGCGGCGCGGCGTCGCGCCCGCCGACACCACGCTCGATTGCGTCGGGCCGTTCGCGCGCGACATCCGCACGCTCGCGGCCGCGATGGCCGCCATCGCGCCCGGCTTCGACCGGGTGCGTGCGGCAGCGCCCGCCGCCGGCTGCACGATCGCGCGCGTGATCGTCGATGCCGATCCGGCCATCGCAGCCGCGCTCGACGCGGCCGTACGCGCGTCGGGGCTGGATTCGCACGACGTCGTGCTCGACGACATGCCCGCCGCGTTCGCGGCGGGACTCTCGGTCATCAACGCGGAAACGTCGCGCGCGTTCGGCCATCTCGTCGCAACCGGCAAGCTCGGCGCCGATCTCGACGCACGGTTGCGCGCCGCCGCGACGACGACACCGGCCGCGCTCGCGGAAGCCGAAGCCGTGCGCGCGCGCTTCACCGCGCAAGTCGATGCGGCGCTCGAACGCGCGGACGTGCTGGTGCTGCCGACGCTGCCCGCGCTGCCGATCACGCTCGCGCAGGCACGCGACGGCGTCTCGGTGATTGCAATGTCGTCGCTGATCCGGCCGTTCAACCTGAGCGGCCATCCGGCGCTCAGCCTGCCGCTGCCGCTCGCGGGCACGCCGCTGAAGGCCGGGCTGCAGATCGTCGGACGCAAGGGCGCGGACGAACAGGTGTGCGCGCTGGCCGCGCACTTCGAAGCGGCGCTCGCCGCATGAACCACGATGCGGGCGCCGCGTCCGATGCGCGCCCGCGAACCAGGGAATCACGCACCATGTCAGACCGAGTCGTTCTCGTCACCGGCGCCGCGCGCGGGCTCGGCGCCGTCATCGCCGAACGCTTTCACGCGGCCGGCTATCGCGTCGCGCTGGCCGACATCGCCGCCGACGCCATTCGCGCGCATGCACGCGAACTCGATGCGAGCGGCGAACGCGCGTTCGCGCTGCCGCTCGACGTCACGTCGAAACACGATTTCGAAGCGGCGCGCGATGCGCTCGTCGCGCGCTGGGGCACGATCGACGTGCTCGTGAACAATGCCGGCGCGTCGAAGGTCGTGCCCGCGATGGAGATCACGGCCGAGCAGTTCGACCAGGTGATCGACGTGAACCTGCGCAGCGTGCTGTTCGGCTGCCAGGTGTTCGGCCAGTACTTCGCGACGCGCGGCGCGGGCCGCATCGTCAACATCGCGTCGCTCGCCGGGCAGAACGGCGGCTCGGCGACGGGCGCGCATTACGCCGCGGCGAAAGGCGGCACGCTGACGCTGACCAAGGTGTTCGCGCGCGATCTCGCCGCGCAGGGCGTGACCGTCAACGCGATCTCGCCGGGCCCGCTCGACTTGCCGATCGTCTACGAGAGCGTCGCGCCGGACAAGCTGCGGCAGGTGCTCGCGAGCCTGCCGGGCGGCAAGCTCGGGTCGGCCGGCTTCGTCGCGGATGCGGCCGTGCTGCTCGCGTCGAGCGACGCGCATTTCGCGAACGGCGCATGCTGGGACATCAACGGCGGGTTGTACATGCGTTGAACGGCGGCAGGCATCGAGCGCGCGGTGTCGACCGGCGCCGTGCGCGGTGCGTGTGGTGCGTGTGGTGCGTGTGGTGCGTGTGGTGCGTGTGGTGCGTGTGGTGCGTGTGGTGCGTGTGGTGCGTGGTGCCCGCGCGTCGGCTGCGTCGCGTGCCTGGCATGCTTCGCACGACGCGGCCTGCACGCGCAAGCCCGTCCGCTTGCAGGCCCGGCCGTCAGCGCGACGACTCCCCGTCGTCGCCCCACACGACCATCACGTCGCGCACCAGCGCGGCGATCGACGTCGCGCCGAGCTTCTCCTTGATGCTCGCGCGATGCACGTCGACGGTCTTCACGCTGATCGACAGGTCCGACGCGATCTGCTTGCTGCCCTTGCCGTCGACGACGCCGCGCAGCACTTCCTTCTCGCGCGCGGTCAGCGCATCGAGCCGCTGGCGCAGTTCGCGATGACGCTGGTCGACCGCGTGCCGCTGCTGCGCGAGCCGCAGCGCGCGTTGCACGCGCTCGAGCATCTGCTGCGAGTTGTACGGCTTCTCGACGAAATCGATCGCGCCGTTCTGCAGCGCGCGCACCGACATCGGGATGTCGCCGTGTCCGCTGACGAAGATCACCGGCAGCGTCGCGCCGCGCGCATTCAATTCCGCCTGCACGTCGAAACCGCTTTTCTCCGGCATCCGCACGTCGAGCACCAGGCACGCGGGCTGGCTCACATCGAAGCGCGCAAGAAAATCGGCCGCGTTCGCGAACCCTTCGGACGCGATGCCGACCGATTCGAGCAGCCAGGCGAGCGACGTCCGCATGCCGCTGTCGTCGTCGACGATGTATACGATCGGAGCGGGTGACGTCATCGGGGTGTCTCGCAAAATATCGGTATCGGTATCACGCGCGACGCAGGTGAGGCAGGCGTCGTTCGTCGGGGGTATGCGGCACATCATAGCGAGCCGAAAATCCGCTGAATACCCCTTCACGTACCGCGCGAACGCACAATCTCGCTTTTTTTCGCGCAGCGTGCCGCGCATCTAGGTAGAACCTTTAGATACGTTGGCGCGAACGCCATCTTCGTCATCGTTCGTGCGAATGGCCGGCGGCATTTTCGCGACGTACGCTAGGGTCATTGTCGGCGATGCGACGATGCATCGACAGCGCCCGCGATCGCCACCCTCATCCAACCAGGAGCGCCCATGTCCGCAACGACCGATACCCCGCAACCGGCGCACGCCGAACCGACCGACGCGCAAAAGGCCTTCCGGCAAGCGATGGCCCACCTCGGCGCGGCCGTCAACGTCATCACCACCGCGGGGCCGCACGGCCGCTGCGGGATCACCGCGAGCGCGGTCTGCTCCGTCACCGACGCGCCGCCGACGCTGCTCGTGTGCCTGAACCGGTCGAGCGCGATGCATGCGATCTTCGAGCGCAATCGTCACGTGTGCATCAACGTGCTGCCGGCCGAGCACGAACTGCTCGCGCGGCATTTCGCGGGAATGACCGAGCTGCCGATGGAGCGGCGCTTCGAACTGCCGGTGTGGGATCGCGGCGAACAGGACGTGCCCGTGCTGCGCGACGCGCTCGCGAGCCTGCAGGGCACGATCGCCGAGATGAAGGAAGTCGGCTCGCATTCGGTGATGTTCATCGAAGCGACGTCGATCCGCGTGCGCCACGACGGCGACAGCCTCATCTACTTCAGCCGCGCGTTCCATCGCGTGTCGCGCACGGCCTGCGTGCGGTAACGACGCCGGCGCAGCGCGGCGCCGGATGCGGGCCCGTGCCGGCTACGCGGACACCCGCAACGCGCGCTGTCCGGCCGCGAGCGCGGCGCCCGCGAACAGCGTGAGCGCCGAATACACGAGCCCGCGCGCGAGCCCCGCGCTGTCCGACACCCAGCCGATCGCGACGGGGCCGGCGATCTGCCCGAACGCGAAGATCGTCGTGAACGCGCTGATCCCCTTCGCCCAGCCTTCCGGCGGCAGGTTGTGGCGCACGAACGCGGTCGTCGCCGCGACCGCCGACAGGAACGTCGCGCCGAACAGCACGCCCGAGGCGAACGCGGCCGCCGGATGCGCGAAGATCGCCGGCATCAGCGTCGCGACGCCGAGCAGCGCATTGAGCACGGCCAGCGCCTGGCCGCCGCGCATCCGGTCGAGCAGCCCCGACCACAGCCGCGCCGACACGACGGTCGCGACGCCGAGCATCACGTAGAACGCGGACACGACCGTGCCGCTCATCCCCGCCCCGCGCAGCAGCGCGACGATGAACGTCATGTAGCCGATATAGCCGACGCCGAACAGGCCGTAGCCTCCGAGCGCGAGCGCGAAGCGCGCCGGGCTCGCGCTCGCCGCCGGCGCGGCGCCGTCGCGCGGCGCGGCCGGCGCCGCATGCACGCGTTCGATGCGGCGCGCGGCCGACACGGCCAGCATCGAGAACAGCACGCATGCGAACGCGAGTGCGAACCACGCGGGCTGCCAGCCGTGCAGGCCATGCGCGAGCGTCGCCGGCACGAGCAGCGACGACGCGACGATCCCCCATCCCGTGCCGCCGTAATAAAGCCCGAGCAGCAGCCCCGCATCGCGCGGCGACGCCGACGCGAGCCGCGCGGCCAGCACGCCGCCGCTGATGAAGATCAGCGCGCTGCCGATACCGGTCGCGAGCCGCTCGATCAGCAGCGCGTTCGTGCCGGACGTGATTCCGCAGGCGGCCATCAGCACCGCCGTGAGCGCGCAGCCGGCCGCCAGCAGCGTGCCGGTGCGCCAGCGTCGCGACAGGAACGGGAATGCGAGCGCGCCGATCAGGTAGCCGGCTGCGTTGGCCGTGTTCAGCGCGCCGGCCTGCGCGAAGCTCCAGCCGAGATCGGCCTTCATCGGCGGCAGCAGCAGCGCATACGAAAAACGCGCGAGGCCGAGTGCGATCGCGCTGCCGAGCGACAGGCAGATCGCGAGCCGCCACGCGGCCATGCGGTCGGGGTCTTTTACGCCGGCGTCCGGCCGTGCGTGGCCGGCGTGCTCCGGTTGCGACGCTGCGCGCATCGGGGTGTCTCCATCGTGGTTCGAATCGTCCCGCCGGGACGGCGGTGCGCGCGCGGTCGCAACCGGCGCGTGAAGTCGTCAGATGGTGCCAGAAAACCGGCGGGATCGCCGGGGCCGGAACACCTACGGCGCGCCGCCCCGCCGGCCTGATTCTCGCGCGCGCGGCACGCTCGCGCTTGACGAGCGGATCGCGTTCGACGGCGCGTTCGCCGTCCGACGTCGAATCAGGCTTCGGCGGCGGCCTTGTCGCCGAGCCACTTGAACATCACGAGGCAGTCGACGAAACCGTGCCGTGCGTGGCGATACGCGCGCGGCAAACGGCCGACGACGTCGAAGCCGAGCTTCTGCCACAACGCGACCGCGGCCTCGTTCGTCGCGACCACCGCGTTGAACTGCATCGCGAGAAAGCCGCGCTCGCGCGCCGCCTGCTGCGAGTGCGCGCACATCAGGCGTGCGACGCCGCGGCCGCGTGCGGCCTCGCCGACCATGTAGCCGCAGTTGCACACGTGGTTGCCGGGGCCGGCCGCGTTCGCCTTCAGGTAGTACGAGCCGAGCAGCACGCCGTCTTCTTCGGCGACCCACGTGCAGAGCGGCGCATCGAGCCACAGTGCGTGGGCCGCTTCGCGCGTCGGCGCCGGATCGAGTGCATAGGTTTCCTGAGCGGCGGCGATCGCCTGATACGTGGGCCAGAAGCGCGGGAAATCGTCTTCGGTCATCGGGCGAATCGTGATCATGCGGCTCCTTTCGTGAACGGGTTGGCGGAAACGCTAACGGCACGCCACGCACATGGCGTTGCGCGGCGCGGGCGAACTACTGCGAACTAGTGCAAATCGCCGTCGCGCGGCAGGCCGCTGCGATAGGTGCCCGGCGGCACGCCATACCAGCGCTTGAACGCCTGCGAAAAGCTCGACAGGTCGCTGAAACCGAGCCGCTCGGCCACGTCCGTCAGCGACAGATGCGCATCGCCGAGCAGCGTCTCGGCCATCGCGCCGCGCGCCTGCGCGAGCAGCGCGCGAAACGTCGTGCCTTCGTCCTGCAGCCGGCGCTTCAGCGTGCGCGGGCTCGTGTTCATCAGCCGCGCCATGTCCTCGAGCGAGAACGGCACGTTGCCGGGCGTCGCCGTCAGATATTGCCGCACCATCTCCGCCGTGCCCACGCGGGCGCGCCGCGCTTCGACGAGCTGGCTGCACATCTGCTCGCACATCGACACCGTCAGCGGGTTCGCATGCGGCAGCGGCCGGTCGAGAAACGCGCGGTTGAACGCGAGGGTGTTCGCACGCGCACCGAACGCCGGCTCGACGCCGGCGATGCGCGGCACGGATGCGGCGCCGCTCGCCGCGCCCGCGGCCTGCATCGTGAAGCGCGACAGTGCGAAATCGCCGCCGCCGATTTCCTGCAGCAGCACCGCCGCGGCCGTCATGTCGCGCTCGACGAGGAACCGGCTCAGGTCGGCGTCGAGCTCCGGCGCACCGAAATTGAGCACGCCCGCGCCAGGCTCCTCGCGATACGTGATCACGGTGAACGCATACGTGAGCGGCAGGAAGCGCATCGCGAGCGCCAGCGCGTCGCGCGCGGTCGCGCTCGCGATCAGCCCGTAGCCCCAGACGCCGTATGCGGAGAAGTGATAGCGCTGCCCGACCGCGAAGCCGAGGCCCGGCGCCCGCCCGAGCGCGCGCAGCAGGTTGCCGGTCAGCCGCAGCTCCTGCGCGGCCGTCACCTCGACGTTCGGATCGTCCAGCTGCGCGTCGGCGAGGCCGGTGCCGGCCAGCAGCTTCGTGCGCGGCACACCGCGTTCGTCGCCGAAATCGACCAGCAGCCGGGCGCTGGCCGGACTTCGGGTGAAGTCCCAGAAGCTCATGCGGAGAAACCCTCGAAGCGCCGATTTGGCCCAAATACTAAAACAATTGTCCCGAAGCAGCATTGGTGTTTTCCCATGCGGCCCGCACCATCGGCGTCATCGATCGTCGCCCGAACGACGCCAACACCCAGGAGGAGACACCATGCGACCGAGCCGCCAGACCGACCTCGCCGCCTGCTTGAATGGCCGCTTGAAGGCCCGCTTGAACGCCCGCTCTGCACGCCGGCGCGACGCATTCGATCGCGCGCCTCACGGCCCTCACGGCCCCCGCGTGCTCGCGCCGAACGCGCCAAACGCGTTCTGCCGCGATGCCGCGCACCGCCACGGCACCGCGCCGTTCCACCCGCCGTACGGCGAGACCTTCGACCTGCTGCGCGTGCCGACGCGCATCGCATGCCCCATCGACCCTCGGGAGACGCATTCATGAGCAAGACTTACGACTACCTCGTCGTCGGCGGCGGTTCGGGCGGATGCGTCGCGGCAGGACGACTGACCGAAGATCCGGCCGTCACCGTCTGCGTGCTCGAGGCCGGCGGCCGCGGCGACAGCGCGGTCGTCAACGTGCCGACCGGCGCGGTGGCGATGCTGCCGACCCACGTGAACAACTGGGCGTTCGACACCGTGCCGCAGCCGGGGCTCGGCGGCCGCATCGGCTATCAGCCGCGCGGCAAGGCGCTCGGCGGCTCGTCCGCGATCAACGCGATGGTCTACATCCGCGGCCATCGCATCGACTACGACGGCTGGGCGGCGCTCGGCAACGACGGCTGGGCCTACGACGACGTGCTGCCGTACTTCCGCCTGAGCGAGCACAACGAGCGCTTCGACGATGCGTGGCACGGCCGCGACGGCCCGCTGTGGGTCAGCGACCTGCGCACCGGCAACCCGTTCCATGCGCGCTATCTCGATGCGGCGCGCCAGGCCGGCCTGCCGCTCACCGACGACTTCAACGGCGCGCGGCAGGAGGGCGTCGGCATCTACCAGGTCACGCAGAAGCACGGCGAACGGTGGAGCGCGGCACGCGCGTACCTGCTGCCGCACGTCGGCCGCCGCGACAACCTGACGGTCGAAACCCATGCGCAGGTGCTGCGCATCCTGTTCGACGGCACGCGCGCCACGGGCGTCGAGGTGCGGCAGCGCGGCGAAGTCCGCACGCTGCATGCGCGGCGCGAAGTCGTGCTCGCGGCCGGCGCGCTGCAGACGCCCCAGTTGCTGATGCTGTCCGGCGTCGGCCCGGCCGGCGAACTGCAGCGGCTCGGCATTCCGGTGCGCGCCGACCTGCCCGGCGTCGGCCGCAACCTGCAGGATCATCCGGACTTCATCCTCGGCTACCGCGCGCGCAGCGTCGACACGATGGGCGTGTCCGTGCGCGGCGGCCTGCGCATGCTGCGCGAGTTCGCGCGCTTTCGCCGCGAACGGCGCGGGATGCTGACGTCGAATTTCGCGGAAGGCGGCGGCTTCCTCAAGACGCGCGCCGGCCTCGACGCGCCCGACATCCAGCTGCATTTCGTCGTCGCGCTCGTCGACGATCACGCGCGCCGGCTGCATGCCGGCCACGGGCTGTCGTGCCACGTGTGCCTGCTGCGGCCGCGCAGCCGCGGCTCGGTCACGCTGCACAGCGCCGATCCGCTCGCCGCGCCGCGCATCGATCCCGCGTTCTTCGACGATCCGCGCGACCTCGACGACATGGTTGCCGGCTTCAGGCTCACGCGCCGCTTGATGGAAGCGCCCGCGCTCGCCCAATGGACCACGCGCGACCTGTTCACCGCCAACGTGACGACCGACGACGAGATTCGCGACGTGCTGCGCCGGCGGACCGACACCGTGTATCACCCGGTCGGTACGTGCCGGATGGGGCGCGATGCGCTCGCCGTCGTCGATCCGCAATTGCGCGTGCACGGCATGCAGGGGCTGCGCATCGTCGATGCGTCGGTCATGCCGACGCTGATCGGCGGCAACACCAATGCGCCGACGATCATGATCGCCGAGAAGGCCGTCGACCTGATGCGCGGCGTGCAGCGCACGGCGGCACGCGCGCCCGCCGATGCCCGCTGCGACCCGGCCGATGCGCCGGCACGCCACGACCCCGTTCCAGCATCGTGCATGCCGCACGACGCGATCCAGCAGGAGGAAACCCGCCATGTCGTCGCCTGAAGCGCCCCGCTCCGCCGCATCGGCCGCGCCGCTGTCGGCCCTCATCATCGGCGCCGGCTTCGCCGGCATCGGCATGGCGATCGCGCTGCAACGCGCCGGCATTCACGACTTCGCGATCGTCGAACGCTCGCACGACGTCGGCGGCGTGTGGCGCGACAACGGCTACCCGGGCGCCGCGTGCGACGTGCCCTCGCATCTGTACTCGTTCTCGTTCGAGCCGAATCCGGCGTGGTCGCGCGTGTTCGCGCCGCAACCGGAAATCCATGCGTATCTGCGGCATTGCGCGCGCAAATATGGCCTCGCGCGCTATCTGCGTTTCGGTGCGGAAGTCGCCCGTGCGCGGTATGACGACGCCCGCGCGCTGTGGGTCGTCACGCTCGCCGACGGCACGACGCTCAGTGCGACCCTGCTCGTCAGCGGCACCGGCCAGTTGAGCCGCCCCGCGATGCCCGACCTGCCTGGCATCGACACGTTTCGCGGCCGCGCATTCCACTCCGCGCACTGGGATCATGACTATCCGCTCGCCGGCAAGCGCGTGGCCGTGGTCGGCACCGGCGCATCGGCGATCCAGTTCGTGCCCGCGATCGCGCGAGACGTCGAGCGCCTCGTCGTGTTCCAGCGTTCGCCGGCCTACGTGATGCCGCGTCCTGACCGCGCGTATCGCGCGTGGGAGCACGCGCTGTTCCGCCGGCTGCCGTGGGCGATGAAGCTGTACCGCGCATCGATCTACGTGCGCTACGAATCGCGGGCGATCGCGTTCACGCGGCTGCGCGGGCTGATGGATCTCGCGGTCGGCCGGCCGTTTCGCAAGCTGATCGCGCGCGACGTGCGCGATCCCGCGCTGCGCGAACGGCTCACGCCCGATTATCCGATCGGCTGCAAACGGATCCTGCTGTCGAGCGACTATCTCGCCGCGATCGATCGCGACAACGTCGAGCTCGTCACGCAACGCATCCGGCGCGTGACCGAGGACGGCATCGAAACCGATGACGGCGCCGATCATCCGGTCGACGCGATCGTCTACGGCACCGGCTTCGCCGCCACCGCGTTCCTGTCGCCGATGCGCATCACGGGCCGCGACGGGCTCGACCTGAACGACGCCTGGCGACGCGGCGCGCAGGCGTATCTCGGACTCACCGTGCCCGGCTTTCCGAATTTCTTCATGCTGTACGGCCCGAACACCAACCTCGGCCACAACTCGATCGTCTACATGCTCGAAAGCCAGATCGCGCACGTGATGCGCTGCGTGCTCGCGATGCGGCGCGACGGCGCGCGCGCGATCGACGTCGATCCGCGCCGCTACCGGCGCTTCAACGCGCACGTACAACAGCGGCTCGCCGGGTCGGTGTGGAGCGGCTGCAAGAGCTGGTACGTCGATGCGTCGGGGCACAACAGCACGAACTGGCCCGGCTTCACGCTGACCTATCGATGGCTCACGCGCTTCGCCGGGCTGTCCCCGTACCGCTTCACGCAGCCGCTGCCCGGCGGCGCCGCGCCGACGCCCGCGCACGGTATCGTCGTCGCGCCGCCCGCTGGCCGCGCGGAAGCGCTCGCCGCCGCGTCGCTGCGCGGTTTTCTGCGCGTCGCGTTCCGGCCGCTGATCGGGCCGCCGTTCGGCGCGCGCATGCAGCGCGGCGTCGTCGCGTTGCTGTCGCCGCTGATGCCGGGCACGCGCGGCACGCTGCGCTACCGGATGTCCGCCCATGGCGTGCCGGTCGAAGTCGTCGCGCCGAAGCACGGCGAGGCAGGCGGCGCGATGCTTTATCTGCACGGCGGCGCGTTCTGTCTCGGCGGCCCGCACACGCATCGCGGCGTGACGACGCGGCTCGCCGTCGAAGCCGGCCTGCCGGTGTGGGTGCCCGACTACCGGCTCGCGCCCGAGCATCCAAGCCCCGCGGCGCTCGACGATGCGCTGGCCGCATACGATGCGTTGCGCGCGCAGGGCTACGCACCGCACCGGATCGTGATTGCCGGCGATTCGGCCGGCGGCGCGCTCGCGCTGGCGCTCGCCGTTGCGCTGCGCGATCGGGGCGAGCCGGCGGCCGCCGCGCTGCTGCTGATCTCGCCCGTGACGGATCCCGCGCTGGGCGGAGACACGCTGGCGTCGCGCCGCCACGACGATCCGATGATCCGGCGCGGCTGGCTCGAACAGGGTTTGCGCTGGTATCACGGGGCCGGCTCGATTGCGGCGCGCGGCCCGCTCGACATCGATCTGCGCGGCATGCCGCCGATGCTGGTGCAGGCCGGCGATCAGGAGGTACTGCTGTCGGATGCGCGGCGGCTCGCGGATCATGCGCTCGCGTGCGGCGTGCCGTGCCGGCTCGAAGTTCACGCCGCGCGCTGGCACGTGTTTCATCTGCAGGCGTTTTACCTGCGCTCGGCGCGCGATGCGTTGCGGACGCTGGCGGGGTTTGCATCGGAGCGGGTGGCCGCGGTGGCGCCGGCATGACCATGCACCGGTGATGCGGCGCGATCGGGACAGCGGTTCGCCGCGGCCCCGATTGCGCCGATTGCGCCGATTGCGCCGATTGCGCCGATTGCGCCGATCGCGCCGATCGCGCCGATCGCGCCGATCGCGCCGATTGCGGCAATGCGACACCGTCTTGCGAAAACCGGCCGTTTATTTTTTTCCCGCGTGCGCGGCCGCGCATCATCTCCGCAAGCTTCGGCGCGCTGCCGCGGCGACGATCCCTTCACTCTGGCGGAGACACCAATGAAAAGCAGCCACACCCTCAAGACGCTTGCCCTGCTCTGCTGCCTGGGCATCCAGTGCGCGACGTCGGCATTCGCGGACGAACCGAAGAAGGTCGCATTCGTCGACACGGGCAATACCGGCCGCAGCGTGATGGCCGAGGCAATCGCAGGACAACTGATCGAGCAGCGGCACGCGCATATCGCGGTGATCTCGCGCGCGGTCGACGAGGATCCGTACGACGAAAAGCCCGAGGCCAACGGCGTGATCCTGATGAAGCGGCGCGGGATCGACACGTCCGCGCATCGTTCGGTGCAACTGAACGCGAACGACGTCAAGCATTCCGACGTGATCCTGACGATGACCGGCAAGCACAAGGAAAAGGTGCTCGCGCTCTATCCGTCGGCGGCCGGCAAGGTGTTCACGCTCGCCGAATACGCGACCGGCGAGCACAAGGACGTGCCCGACGCGTGGGGCAAGCCGATCGACTTCTACGAATCGGTGACCGCGCAGCTCGACGCGTTCATCCCCGCCGCACTCGACAAGGTCGCGACGGCCGCGCCCGCGAAGCCGTAACGCGGCCGCACCTGCCGGGTCGCCCGTCGCGTTGCGCGGCGGCGCCGGCCCCGGCAGGTTGATCACTCCGCAGTCCCCCCGCACGGCGCGTACTCCCCGCGCGCCAATGCGTTCGGCCGTTTGGCCGAATCGTCACCGCACGCCCCGAATGAAAGAATGATCGTCGTTCGGGAAACAGGCTTCATCACCCGAAATCCCGAACGACAAAGGCGCTGCATGCGTTCCGGCCACAGCATCGGTACGCAGCGTTCCGCCTCGATTTCGGCGGTCGGTCCCGCTGCATCGCGCTTGCTCCGCCTCTTCCGGCAAACCGTGCGATCACGTTGCTACCCATATACCCTTCATGTAGCTTATAAGTTACAATGCTCTCCAAGTTCGAACTGCTTCGCTATCAGCGCGACGACGGTCGCGAGCCGTTCACCGAATGGCTGAACGCCGTACGCGACAAACTCGCGCAAGCGCGGATCCGCGAACGCCTGCGCCGCGTGGAAACCGGAAATTTCGGCGATTGCGACGCTGTCGGCGAAGGCGTGATCGAACTGCGCATCCATGTCGGTGCGGGATATCGCGTGTATTTCGGCCGATACGGCGGTGCACTGGTGCTACTGCTGTTGGGTGGCGACAAGCACAGCCAACCCGACGACATCAGGCGCGCAAAGGAACACGGGTTGAACTGGAAGCGGAGGCAAACATGAACAAGCTGAAAGGCGCGGTATCGCACCACGACGCCGAAGTCGCCGAACTCGGCGCCGATCGCGAACTCGCGGTCGCTTATCTGCGCGTCGCGATGGAATCGCTCGACGATCCCGACAACCGCGCGGCCGGACTGCTCGCGCTGCGCACGGTCGCCGAAGCGTACGGCGGCCTCGGCGCGGTTGCCGCGGAAGCCGGCATCAGCCGCGAATCGCTGTATCGCACGCTGTCACCCAACGGCAACCCGACACTGAAAACCCTGCTCGCGGTGCTCAAGACCGTCGGCCTGCGCCTGTCCGTCGTCCCCGCGCAGCCAGCGCACGCGTAACCGCGCGCCGCACGCTCACGGCTGCACCATCCACACGAGCAGCATGTCCGCCGGCGCGGCACGCATCCCCGCCGGCGGATGCGCGATCGTCGGCTCGATCGCGAGCGCCTGCGCGATCGTCGCCGTATCGTCGATCGTCGTCGTGCGCACGATCGTCATCAGCCGCGCGGGCCGATGCAGCGTCTCGCGATACAACGCGCCGTACCACAGCGGCCGCATCCCGAGCGCATCCTGCAGCACATACGGATAACGCCACAGCCGCAGCACGAGGCGGCTGTCGGGCTGCTCCGGATCGACGCGCACGAACACGCGGCGCGTGCTCTCGCCGTGCGTGTAGCGCGGCAGCACGGGCAGCGTCCCGGCCGGCGCCTGCGGCAGCAGCCAGCGCAGCGCGGTCGCCGGCGACCACGGCGTCGCCCGCTGCCAGCCGGCCAGCGACAGATGGCGATCGAGCGTGTCCGACGTCGCGCACCATTGCAGCGGCAAGTACTCCTCGCGGTCGCCGCCGATCTCGGTGCGCCGCATCGGCACGCGCTGCCAGCCGCCGCGCATCCACTGATCGACGGTCATCGCCACGACATCGCCGACATGCGGACGCGCCGCGCGATCGAGCTGCCATTGCGCGGGCACGGTCCACACGCCCGCCGTCGCGAGCACGACGAGCACCGCGACGAGCGCGCCCCTCGGCTGCACGTGCTCGCGCACCTGCCAGTACGCATAGGCGCCGGCCAGCAGCGCGAACCAGGCGAGCCCGAGACTCCAGCCGCCGAGCAAGCCCGACAGCCACGTATCGCCGACATACAGCCGCGCGAAACCGCCCAGCACGATCCACAGCACGACCGCCGTCACGACCGGAATGCGCCACAGCGCGGGCCGGTCGCGCGCCAGCACCCAGCCGATGCCGCTGCTCGCGAGGATCGCGAATGCCGCATTGGCGTCGGGCAGCGGCACGTGCAGCGCGCCGGGCGGCAGGCTCGCGGGCGTCGTGCCGGGCATGCCGTCGCCGAACGCCGGCACGAGCACGACCGCGATGCCGACGGTCGCGAGCCACCAGGCGGAGGTCAGCCAGCAGCGATGGATCATCAGCCACACGAGAAACGCGGCCGCGACGATCAGCCCCGTATCGTGCCCGTGCAGCACGGCGAGCGCGCGCATCGCGGCGTCCACGGGCGGCGTGCGCAGGTTCTGCAGAAACGCATACAGCGCGATGTCGGCGTGCATCAGCGGATCGTTCGCGACGACGTCCTGCACGATGCCGGCGAACAGCCACACGCAGCCGACGAACAGCAGCGCGAGCACCGGCACCGCGCCCGGCAGGCGGCGCACCCGCGCGATGCCGTCGTGCAGCCGCGCGCCGAAGCGCGGCCAGCGATGGGCACACGCATGCACGGACGCAGCGATCGCGCGGTGCAGCAACGGCCCGCCGCGGCGCAGCGCGATGCGCACGCCGATCCACACCAGCGCGACCAGCGCGGCGACGACCAGCAGGATCACGGCGACCCGCACGCTGATCGCCGCGGCCAGCGCCGCCGACGCGCCGAACAGGATGCCCGGCGCGACGTGCACGGGCGCCCAGATCAGCGCCGACACGACGTTGACGGGATAGAACGAGCGCCGCGGCAGCGTCGCGCAGCCGACGACGACCGGCACGACCGCGCGCACCGGCGCCAGGAAACGCGCAAGCACGATGCTCTTGATGCCGTGCCGCAACACGAACTGCTCGCCGCGCGAATACGCGTCCGCATAGCCGACGCGCACCAGCCTGTTTCGCACCGCGCCGCGGTAGCGCCGTCCGAGTTCGTAACTGACCGCGTCGCCGACGATCGCGCCGGCGGCCGCGACACCGATCGTCGTCCAGCCGTCGAGCGCGCCCGCGCCGATCAGCGTGCCGGCCGCGAACATCACGGCGCCGGCCGGCACGAACGTGCCGACCAGCGCGATCGCCTCGGCACCGGCGGTGACGAACACGAGCGCCAGCACGAGCGCCGGATGCGCGCCGATCGCGCCGAGCCATGCGTGGATCGTGTCGCTCATCGCAGGCCGTGCGGCGTGGCGGCGCGACGTGCATGCGCCGGGCTCGCGGTGGCGTGGGGAGGGTTCATCGGCGTGTGCGCGCGTTCGAGACGGCCGGGGCCGGGGGCATCAGTCGAATTCGTGCTGGCGCGCATCGACCTCGAGCGGTGCGTCGTGATAGCCGACGGTCGCGATCTCGTGCAGATAGCGCGCGAGAAACGCGCCGATCGAGCCGGCCGCCTCGTACTGATGCACGTGGCGGAATTCATGCGTGAGCAGGCGTCGCGTGTCGTGGCCGCGCAGCACGAACACCGCATGGCCGAGCGTGAGGCCGATCGTCCCCGGCGACAGCAGCCCCGTGTCGCGCGCGATCGCGCCCAGCGCCGGCGTGTCGGGAAACGGCAGCCGGTCGGCGACCACGATCCGGATCCGTTCCGGCTGCGCGACGCCCACGGCCCGCGCGTCGTCGGCCTGCGCGGGCGTCGGCGGCCGGCCCTCTGCGAGCCCGTGCGCCGCCTGCGCAGCGGCCCACGCGACGGCGTCGGGCAGCGCGGACGGCAGGATGTCGGCGAGATCGATCATCGTGGCGGCTCCTCGGGACGGACAGGTCAATCGGGCACCAGTTTATCCCCGAATCAGGGCGATCCGCGAGGCGCGGCAGCGGCCCGGCCCCGGCGATTCCCCGGGAATACCCGCCCCGCCTGGCGCTATCGCCTGTACCATTTCCCGCCGATTATTTCGCTGCCGAATACGATCCACACCAGGATGTCTCAAAAATTTACCGCCGGTGCACCATTTCGCGCTTCGGCGGAATATATTGATCAGAAGAACTGCCGCGGCGGCGACCGGCAGAACAGCCCGCGGTGTCATCCCGAAGAGGGCCGCTAGATGATCAGGGTAATTCTGGCTGACGATCACGCAGTCATGCGCGACGGACTGCGTCACATCCTGGAAACGGCCGGCGGCTTCGAAATCGTCGGCGAGGCGAGCGACGGCTCGGCCACGCTCGAGCTGGCCGAGCATCGCGCCGCCGACGTGCTGCTGCTCGACCTGTCGATGCCCGCGCCGACCGGCATCGAGCTGATCCGGCTCGTCAAGACGCGCGCGCCGTCGCTGCGCACGCTCGTGCTGACGATGCACGCGGAGATGCAGTACGCGGCGCGCGCGTTCAAGGCCGGCGCCACCGGCTACCTGACGAAGGACAGCGCGACCGCCGAACTCGTCGAAGCCGTCGGCAAGGTGGCCGCGGGCGGCGTCTACGTGAGCCCGTCGGCGGCCGAAAGCCTGGCGCGCACGCTGCGCGCGCCGGCCGAAATGCTGCCGCACGAACGGCTGTCCGCGCGCGAACTCGACGTGATGCGCCGCATCGTCGCCGGCCAGACCGTCACGCGGATCGCATCCGAGCTCGCGCTGAGCGCGAAGACGGTGAGCACGTACAAGACGCGCATTCTCGAGAAGATGGATCTGCCGCACGAAGCCGCGCTGGTGCGCTACGCGGTGCGGCACGATCTCGACCTGGGCCTCGACGACGCATGACGTCCGCCTTCCGCTACCGCCCCGCCGCTGCCGACGGCGACGACGACACGCCGGAGCCGTCGCGGATGTTCATGTCGTCGCTGCCGCCGGACCGGCGCGAGCGGCGGCTCGCGATCGCGACGGTCGTCGTGTCGGCCGTGATCTTCGTTGCGCTCGCACCGTTCGCGGGCACGCAGCTTGCTCGGGTCTGGGGATTCATTCCCGTGTACCAGTCGGCGATCGTCGTCAACGACATGGTGACGGCCGGCCTCCTGCTCGGCCAGTACGCGATCCTGCGCGAGAAATCGCTGCTCGCGCTCGCGGGCGGCTATCTGTTCACGGCCTTCATGGCCGGCACGCACATGCTGAGCTTCCCCGGCCTGTTCACGCCGTCAGGCCTGCTCGGCGCGGGCGAACAGACCACCGCGTGGCTGTACCTGTTCTGGCACGGCGGCTTTCCGCTGGCGGTCGCCGCGTACGCGCTGCTGCGCGAGACGCCGCGCGCGCGCCAGCCGGCGGCGACGCAGCGCCGCGCGGCGATCCCGATTCTGCTCTGCATCGTATCGGTCGCGAGCGCAACCGTCGCGCTTGCCCTGCTCGCGACCGCCGGCCACGATCTGCTGCCGCGCATCATGCAGGGCAACCGGATGGCCGCGACGATGACCTATGCGATCACGACCGTCTGGGTGCTGAACCTCGCCGCGCTCGTGCTGATGTGGCGGCAGCGGCGGCCTCGTTCCGTGCTCGACCTGTGGGTGATGATCGTGCTCGTCGCGTGGCTGTTCGACATCGCGCTGTCGGCGATGCTGAATCACGGACGCTTCGATCTCGGCTTCTACGCGGGGCGAACCTACGGCCTCGTCGCGTCGGCCGTCGTGCTGTTCGCGCTGCTGTTCGAGAACGGCCGGCTGCATGCGCAGACGGTGCACGCGCTGGCCGGTGCGCGCTATCAGCATCTGCTGGTCGTGCAGAAGAGCGCGCAGCTCAACGACGCGAACGAGCGGCTCGAGCAACGTGTCGCCGCGCGCACCGCGCAGTTGAGCGCGTCGAACCGCGACTTGCGGCGCGAAGTCGAGGAGCGCGTGCGTGCGGAGCGGGCCTTGCAGGCGTCGCGCGAGGATTTGCGCGAGATCGCGGCGATCAGCGCGACCGCGCGCGAGGCCGAACAGCGCCGCATCGCGCGCGAACTGCACGACGAGCTCGCGCAGACCCTCGCGACGCTGAAGAACGATCTCGCATGGCTGCTCGATCACGTGCCGCAGGACGATGCGCCGCTGGCACGCAAGATCGCGGCGATGCATGCGCTCGCGCGCGACGCGGTGACGGCCACGCGGCGCATCGCATCGGACCTGCGGCCGCTGATGCTCGACGATCTCGGGTTTGCCGCGGCGATGCAATGGCTCGTCGAGGATTTCCGGCACCGTCGCGGGATGGCGTGCACGCTGCATGTCGAGCCGGGCGAACTGCAACTCGACGAACCGTATGCGACGGCCGTGTTCCGCATCGCGCAGGAAGCGCTCGCGAACGTCGCGCGGCACGCGGCCGCGTCGAGCGCGAGCGTGACGCTCCTGTATCGGGACGAGACGATCGCGCTGACGATTCGCGACGACGGTGCGGGCTTCGATCCCGGTGCGCCGCGCAAGTCGGGATCGTTCGGACTGGTGGGGCTGCGCGAGCGCGCGTATCTCGTCGGCGGCACGCTGCGCATCGATACGACGCTCGGCGAAGGGACGACGGTGGAGGTGGATATTCCGGTGGCGTCTGCGCATGTGGCGATCGCACATGGCGGGGATGGCGCTTCGCGGATGGGGCAATGAAGCGGCTGGAGCGGCCGCAGCCATTGCGGCGGCAAGGGATTGCCGCTGCAGTAGCGATCAGTAATAGTCCTCTTCTCGCTGATGCCGCACGGCGAGGATCGTGACGTGCTCCGCACTTTCGATCTCAAACAACACAGCACGTAGCCCGATGTACCGAAGGAAACGATCAGTTCGCGCAGAAACGGATTGCGCTCATCGATCTTGCGGCAGGTAAACGGGAACAATCGCAACATGGCCACGCCGCGTTCAATGGCTTGCGCGGCCCTCGCTGCCGCGTCCACATCACGTTCGAGCAGATATCGGTACAGTCGAACCAGGTCTTCACGCGCCGCCCGCGTATATCGGACCTGGTAGCTCAATCGGCCGCCTTCTTCGAACGAGCGGCTTCGAGCATGCGCTCGAGCTCGCTCTGAACATCGGCGGCATCGACGTATTCGCCCGTGCGCTGCGCCTCGGCACGCGACGCCAAACCTCGTGCGACGAATTCGCGCTGCACGCGTCGCCGAGCAATGCCGTCGCGCAACGCCGACTCCATGAATGCAGACAGCGTCTCGTTTTCCGCCAGGACCGATTCCGCTTCCTCACGCAACTGCGGATCGACTCGCAGCGCGGGCATCGTAGCCGTTTTCATTGCGTTCCCCACGCATTACAAATGTAATGCACGGTAGCACATCGCCCGAATCGACGGCAGTCCGCCGTTCGTTATAGCCGGACCATCAAGAACGCTCACGCCCGCGCCGCCACCATCCCCCGCTCCGAACGCGTCCACGCGACCAGCGCGCCGACGCCGAGCAGCGCGAGGCACACGATCGGCACGATCATCGGCCCGAACGCGGTGCCCGTCACCTTGCCCGCGAACGGCATCAGGTTCTGGCTGAAGAAGCCGCCCAGGTTGCCGATCGAATTGATCGCCGCGACGCTCGCCGCCGCACGCGCGCCGGTGAAGTAACGCGGCGGCATCGACCAGAAGCACGGATACAGCAGCGGAATGCACGCGCCGCCGAGCACGAGCGCGATGAAGCGCAGCGGCGTCGACGGCAGCACGAGGCTCAGCAGGAAGCCGAGCGCGCCGAGCGCCGCGACGATCGCGATCGTGCGCAGGATGCTCTTCGCACGGCGCAGCTTCGACGGCAGCCACAGCAGCAGCAGCACCGCGAGCGCCCACGGCAGCATGCTCAGCAACCCGTTCGTGCCGCTCGACACGCCGAACGACTTCACGATCGTCGGCAGCCAGTACGTGACGCCGTACAGCGACGTCGACATCAGCATGTAGGTCGCCGCGAACAGCATCACGCGCGGATCGAGCAGCGCCTTCCACGGCTGCGCATGCTCGGCCTGCGCCGGCTTCTCGCGTTCGAGCGCGGCCGCGACGATCTGCTTCTCGCGTTCATCGAGGAACGGCGCGTCGCGGAACGATGCGGGCAACACGCGGAACACGACGATCGCGACGATCACCGCCGGGATGCCCGTCGCCACGAACACCCACTGCCAGCCCGCCAGCCCCCACACGCCGTTCAGGCTCAGCAGCACGCCGCCGACCAGCGAGCCGAGCATGTTCGCGAGCGCGCTGCCGAGCGTGAAGATGCCCAGCACCTTCGCGCGGTAACTCTGCGGGAACCACAGCGTCAGGTAATAGATCACGCCCGGATAGAAGCCGGCCTCGGCGATCCCCAGCAGGAAACGCAGCGAACAGAACGCGGGCATCGACGTCGTGAAGCCCATCAGCACGGTGATGAGGCCCCACGTCAGCATGATCCGCGCGAGCCACACGCGGGCCCCGAAGCGATGCAGCGCGAGCGTGCTCGGCACCTCGAACAGCAGGTAGCCGATGAAGAACAGCGACGACGCGAGACCGAACGCGGCCTCGGTCATCCCGAGGCTGTGCACCATCTGCAGTTTCGCGAAACCGACGTTCTGCCGGTCGATGAACGCGATCAGGAACATCACGACGAGGATGGGCAACAGGCGTCGCGCCATCTTCGACATGATGCGCTGCTCTTCGGCGGACGCGGGGTCCAGGGTTTCGGTGGCATTCACTGCGGGCTCCTCCGTGAATCGGTTGCTTGTCGGTTGAATCGGCGCCGCACGCGACGGGCGCGCGGGCACGGAAATATGTCGATGAATGGTGCGCGGCGTGCGGCGCCTCGCTGCGGCGCTCAGCCCGACCGGTAGTCGTCGAGCATCGGCGCGAACATCTCG
Organism: Burkholderia anthina; assembly: GCF_902498995.1. Taxonomy (GTDB): domain Bacteria; phylum Pseudomonadota; class Gammaproteobacteria; order Burkholderiales; family Burkholderiaceae; genus Burkholderia; species Burkholderia anthina. The sequence goes on along the minus strand of NZ_CABVLY010000017.1, from coordinate 76,767 downwards.
TGCCACGCACGCGGCTTCGCCTTGATCGTGCCGGCGAGATACAGGAATTCGACGTAATCCATCAGCTGGTTCGGCCGCACCGAGAAGCGCGTGTCGGGCGCGGCGAGCATCTGCATCACGTCGTCGTGCGACACGCCGACGCCCGACGACGCCGCGTACAGCGCAGCGGCCGCGCGCGGATCCTGCGCGATCAGGCGATTCGCTTCGTCGAGCGCGCCGAGAAACGCCACGGCCAGCGCGGGCTCCGCATCGACGAGCCGCTTCGGCGCGAACACGACGTCGAGCGTCATCGGGCCCAGCACGTCGACCGAATTCACGACGCGATGAATGCCCGGCTGCCGCAACTCGAGCGTCGAGAACGGCGGCGACGTGAAATGCGCGGTGACGCCGTTCTCGCGACGGATCAGCGCCTGCATCGCCTGCGGATGCGGCAGGTTCACGGTGATCGAGTCGAGCTGCGCGAAATGCTTCGCGCCGAGCTGCCGGCTCGCGACCATCTGCAGCACGACCGCCGACAGCGACGTGCGGATGCCCGGCACCGCGATCCGGTCGGCGCGCGTGAAGTCGTGCAGCGATGCGAGACCGGGACGGTTCGCATTGAGCGACAACGATGTGGTCGACAACCCGCTGATGCCGATCACCTCGACGTTCGGAATGCCGCGCGCCCGCGCCCACAGCTCGATGAAGCCGGGCGCGCCGGCGCCCGCGAAATCGAGCGTGCCGGCCATCATCGCGTCGTTGACGGAATTGCCGCCGTCGAGCAGCACCCAGTCGACCGCGATCTCGCGCAGGCCGTGCCGCGCCGCGTGCCGCTCGAACAGCCGCTGCTTCTCCATCACGAGCAGCGGCAGGTAGAGCACGCCGTAGCCTTTCGAGATCCGCACGGTGCGCGGCGTCGAGTGCACGAGAGACGGCGCCCCGAGCACGCCCAGCGCGCCCAGGCCGGCGGCGATCAGCGCGCGGCGGCGTAGCGACGTCGTCATGCGCGCGCCCGGCTGCCGAAGACGGCGGACGGCGCCGCGCCGGCCGGCGTCGCGCTTGCGTACGCATCCGGCCGCGGGGTCGTCGTGTCCGTGACATGCTGCATGTTGCCGTCTCCTCTGGTATTAATGCCGTCTTCGCTTGTTCCGGCTCGACACAGGTTATCGAGCGAGTCTGAGAAAATGCTGACATCCCCGCCCCGGGAAAACCCCTAACCCATCTACCTGCGAACCGGCACCATGCGCATTCTCGTCGTGGAGGACGATGCCGAAATCGGCGCGGCGATCCGCAGCCGCCTCGCGCGGCTCGGCCATGCCGTCGATCTGGAAACCGACGGCGCGACCGCGAACGGCCTGCTGCGCGTCGAGCGCTTCGATCTCGTCGTGCTCGATGCGAACCTGCCCGGCCTCGACGGCTTCGCGGTGCTGCGCAACCTGCGCGCATCGGGCAGCACGACGCCGGTGCTGCTCGTCACCGCGCGCTCCGCGATCGACGACCGCGTGAGCGGCCTCGGCCTCGGCGCCGACGACTATCTGGTGAAGCCGTTCGACTACCGCGAGCTCGACGCGCGCGTGCAGGCGCTGCTGCGCCGCAACAGCGGCCATGCGAACGACGTGCTGACGCTCGGCGGCCTCGTGATCGACCGCAGCAGCCGCCTCGCGGAACTCGACGGCCAGCCGCTGTCGCTGTCGCGCCAGGAGTTCGCGCTGCTCGAGATTCTCGCGAGCCGCCCGCAGCGGATCTTCTCGAAGGACGAATTGCTGAACCAGTTGTTCAGCTTCGGCAACGAGCCGACCGCGAACGCGGTCGAGCAATACGTGACGCGCGTGCGCAGGAAGCTGCAGGGCAGTTCGGTCGAAATCCGCACCGCGCGCGGGATGGGGTATCAGATTGTCGCGCATTGACTGGTTCCCGAAGACGCTGTTCGGGCGCACGCTGCTGTTCATCGCGCTCGTCGTCGCGACCGGCGCGCTCGCGCTGGCCGCGATCGCGCGCTACTACGCAGGCGTCGCGGCCGAACGCGCTTACGACCAGTTGCTTGCCGGCGCGTCGATCCAGGTCGCGGAGAACCTGTACGTCCAGGGCGGCGTGCTCGCGCTGAACCCGCCGGTCGCCGCGCTGTCGACGCTGTCGCGCTACGACCTCGTCTACTACAAGGTCGTCGATTCGCGCGGCGTCGTGGTGGCCGGCTACAACGATCTCGCGAGCCCGGTGGCGCTCGCCGCCGCGAAACAGGGCCCGGCGTTCGCGAACGCCGTGTACCAGGGGCACCGGATCCGCACCGCGACCATCGCGCGCTACATGCCCGAGGAAAGCACGCCGGGCTGGGCGCTCGTCACCGTTGCGCAGACAACCAACGCGCGCCAGCAGCTGACCAACGACATGAGCATCAAGGTGTGGACGCTGATCCTGCTGATGAGCGTGCTCGCGATCGGTGCGAGCGGCCTCGCGATCCGGCGCGGGCTGCGCCCGCTCGCGCAGATCGGCGCGATCATCGCCGCGCGCGACCCGGCCGACCTGCGGCCGGTGGCCGTCGACACGCCGAGCGAGATCGACGCGATCATCGGTTCGATCAACGGGCTGATGCGCCGCCTCGCCGAACGGATCAACGCGATGCAGCGCTTCATCGCCGACGCCGCGCACCAGATGCGCACGCCGCTCGCGCGACTCGACGCGCAGATCGAACTGCTCGACGGCGAGGCCGATCCCGCGCGTCACGCGGCGCGGCTCGATGCGCTGCGCGCGACCTGCTCGGACGTCGGGCGGCTCACCGGGCAGTTGCTCAATCATGCGATGGTGATCCATCGCACCGAGGCCGTGCCGCTGCAACCCGTCGAACTCGTCGCGCTCGCGAAGGACGTGCTCGGCCGCGCGATTCCGCTGGCAGACGCGCGCGATGTGGCCGTTGCATTCGCCAGCGATTCACCGCATGCGTGGATCGACGGCGATGCGATCAGCTTGCAGGAGGCGCTGTCGAACGTGCTGCACAACGCGCTGCTGCATGGGCATGCGGACGACCTCGTCGTGTCGGTCGCCGCCGCGGGCAATGCGGACGATACGGTGACGCTGACCGTCACCGACAACGGGCAAGGCATCCCACGCGAACATTGGGATGCGGCGTTGCAGCCGTTCGTGCGGATCGCGCCGGACGGCACCGAGCGTCGCACCGGGTCGGGCCTCGGGCTCGCGATCGTGCAGGAAGTGATGAAGGCGCATGGCGGGCGCGTCGGATTCGCGTTTCCCGATGCGGGCGGGTTTGCGGTGGTGCTGACGTTTCCGCGGCCGGTGACGGCCCACGCGAGCAAAGCCCCGGTTCGCCGGACGACCTGACGCAGCGCCGGTCGCACGGCAGCGGGCGACCGACGCTCAACCGTCGCTGTCGCGATCGTCGGCGTTGCGCGCCGCATGCCGCGCCACCAGCCGGTCCAGCTCGTCATAGTGGCCGTCGCAGAAGAGGCGGCACAACGTGTCGACGTCGACGCGTTTCCTGACGTCGATCGTTTCGACGTACTGTTCCAGCTTCGCCTTTCCCATGCCGAACAGTCCCTTCTTCATCCGCATGGAAACGACATTCAACTGAAAGCCGTCCGAGTGTGCGTCGCTCAGCGCGCTGATCCACAATTCGCGCTGATCGCCGGCATGCTGCAGCACGAGCGCGGGCAACGGGCCGTCCTGCAACGCGTTCCAGTCGGCATGCTGCGCGGCCCACGGGAATGCGTCGAAGGCCTGCGTGAACGACGCGTAGTCCGTCGCGCCCTCGGGATCCAGCTGGTTGTAGTCGTAGCCGACTTTCTGCGTGGAATAGGTCAACATGGCGCGGTGGTCTCCGTGGCGTCGATCGCGACAGAACGCTAATCTACTCCACATTTCACCGCGCGCGGCCGCGCCGGCTCGCGCGACCTACGCCGCCACCGCCTCCCCGCCGAGATACGCATCGCGCACGCGCTCGTCGTCGAGCAGCGTTTTCGCGGGCCCTTCGAGCACCACGCGCCCCGTCTGCAGCACGTATCCGTAGTGCGCGATCTCCAGCGCGAGGCTCGCGTTCTGCTCGACCATGAACACCGTCACGCCCTGCCGGTTGATCGTATCGATCAGCTCCAGCACCTTGTCGACGTACAGCGGCGACAGCCCCATCGTCGGCTCGTCCATGCAGATCAGCTTCGGCCGCGCCATCAGCGCACGCGCCATCGCGAGCATCTGCTGCTCGCCGCCCGACAGCGTGCCCGCCCGCTGCGCGAGCCGTTCGCGCACTCGCGGAAACAGGTCGAGCACCCGCTCGTAATCGTCGGCCACCGCGGCGCGGTCGCCACGCGTATATGCACCCATCAGCAGGTTCTCGCGCACGCTCATGTCGCCGAACAGACGCCGCGCTTCGGGCACGGCCGCGATCCCGCGCCGCACCCGCTGCGGCGTCGCGAGCGCCGTCACGTCGCCGCCGTCGAAACGCACGACGCCGCGACGCGGCCGCATCAGCCCGAGAATCAGCTTCATCGTCGTCGACTTGCCGCTCGCGTTGCCGCCGAGCAGGCTCACGATCTGCCCGCGGCCGACCGCGACATTCACGTCGAAGTGCACCTGCACCGGCCCGTAGAACGTGTCGAGGTGTTCGAGTTTCAGCAGCGCATCGGTCATGATCGTGGTCGTATCGGGTCCGGACGAAAGCGCGCTCATGCGGCCGCCTGCACGGTGCGCTCGGCTGCCGCGCCGCCTGCGTGACGGCGGCCGAGGTAGGCCTCGATCACGCGCGTATCGCGCCGCACGTCGCGTGGCGCCCCTTCGGCGATCTTCACGCCGTTGTCGAGCACCATCATGCGATCGGACACGCGCATCACGAGTTCGAGCTTGTGCTCGATCAGCAGGATCGTCAGCCCGCGCGCCTTCAGCGACTGAATCAGTTGAAGCATCTCGGCCGTCTCCGTCTCGTTCATCCCGGCCGTCGGCTCGTCGAGCAGCAGCAGGCGCGGATGCAGCGCGAGCGCGCGGCCGATCTCCACGCGCCGCCGGTTCGCATACGACAGGCTGTGCGCCGGATGATCGATGCGCGGCGTGAGCCGCTCGCCGAAGCCGGCGACGATGTCGCGCGCCTCGTCGCGCAGCGCCGCTTCCTCGCGGCGCACCGACGCGGGCCGCACGAGCGCGCGCCATACCTCGGCCGCCGCGCCGAGCGCGGGCCAGCCGGGCCGGGCCGCACGCAGCCGCGCATGCGCGCCGATCAGCACGTTGTCGAGCACGCTCAGGTTGCCGAACACGCGGCCGTGCTGGAACGTGCGCGCGATGCCGAGCGCCGCGAGCCGTTCCGGCGCGGTGCCGGTGATGTCGCGGCCGTCGAACGTCACGCGGCCGGCATCGGGCCGGTCGGCGCCCGCGATCAGGTTGAACAGCGTCGATTTGCCCGCGCCGTTCGGGCCGATCACGCTGAGCAGTTCGCCGTCGGCGAGCGTGAGGCTGGCGCCGTCGAGCGCGGTCACGCCGTCGAAGCGACGCGTCAGGCCCTGCACGTCGAGCAAGGGTCGGGGGGTGGTCATCGCGTTTTCCTCACACCGTGCCGAGCAGGCCCTGCGGCCGGAACCGGACGAGCAGCAGCAGCACGAGCCCGTAGATCAGCATCCGGTAATCGGCCGCCCAGCGGAACAGTTCGGGCAGCCCGATCAGTGCAATCGCGCCGACGATGCCGCCGAGCACGTTGCCCAGCCCGCCCAGGATCACCATCGTCAGCGCGAGAATCGACACCTGAGAATCGAAGGTCTGGTGATTGATGTAGCTGTACAGATGGGCGGCGATGCCGCCGCTCACGCCGGCCGCGCCCCCGCCCACCGCGAACGCGATCGCCTTGTAGCGGTTCGGCGCGATGCCGTGCGCACGGGCGGCGACGTCGTCCTCGCGCACCGCGCGCAGCGTGCGGCCGAGATGCGAGCGCAACAGCCGCACCTGCACGAGCGCGAACACGACGAGCACCGCGAACGTGAACCAGTACGCGGCGCGCGCGGTCGTCGCCCACGGCAGCGGCGCGATGCCGGTGATGCCGAGCGGGCCGCGCGTGAGGCTGTCCCAGTTCAGGATCACGAGGCTCACTACTTCGCCGATGCCGAGCGTCGCGATCGACACGTAGTGTCCGCGCAGCCGGAACGCCGGGTAGACGAGCAGCGTGCCGAGCACGGCGGTGATCGCGCCCGCGCACGGAATCGTCACGGCGGGCGACCAGCCGAGATCCGACGACAGCAGCGCCGACGCGTACGCACCGATCACGAGCAGCGCCGCATGGCCGAGCGAGATCTGCCCGACCGTGCCCGCGACGAGCGTGAGGCTCAACGCGAGCAGGCCGTACAGCCACGCGTTGGTCAGCGTCTGCAGCACGTACGGCGACGCACCGAGCCACGGCAGCACGGCCGCCAGCGCGATCAGCACAGCGAGCAGCGGACGCGGCACGCGCACCGCCTTCGCGGCCGCGAGGAAGGTGCCCGTCATCGGCTCCGGCGGCAGCGCGCGGTTCGCGCTGAACAGCCCGTTCGGCCGCCACACGAGGAATACGATCAGCAGTCCGAACGCGAACAGGTCGCGGTAGCTCGTGCCGAACAGCGCGACGCCGTAGCTCTCGACGAGACCGAGCAGCAGGCTGCCCGCGATCGCGCCCGGCACGTTGCCGAGCCCGCCGATCAGCAACGCGACCACGCCCTTCAGCGTCGCCTGGAAACCCATCGCCGGGTCGATGCTGTTGTAGTACATGCCGACCAGCAGCCCGCTCACGCCGCCGAGCGCGCACGCGATCGCGAACACCGTCTGGTTCACGCGATCGACGTCGACGCCCATCTGCAGCGCGGCGTCGCGATCCTGCGCGGTCGCGCGCACGGCCCAGCCGAGCCGCGTGAAGCGCAGGAAGCCGTACAGCAGCGCGGCCGCCGCGATGCCGATGCCGGCGATCAGCAGGTCGAGCGCGCCGAGCGTCGCGCCGGCGATCCGCACGTGCCAGTCGGGCAACGGCGTCGGCACCGCGCGCGGGTCCGCGCCGAACACGAGTTGCGCGAGCTGGTCGAGGATGAAGCTGATGCCGATCGTCGCGAGCAGCGGCGCGATGCGCGCCGCGTGGCGCAGCGGCCGCAGCCCGATCCGCTCGATCGCGATGCCGAGCGCGCCGCAGCCGACGACGACCGCCGCGAGCGCGACCGGCAGCGGTAGCCCGAAGCGCGTCAGGCACAGCCAGCCGATGAACGCGCCGGCCATGTAGACCGAGCCGTGCGCGAAGTTGATCAGGTGCGACACGCCGAAGATCAGCGCGAGCCCAACCGCGAGCAGTGCGTAGATGTTGCCGACGATGAGGCCGTTGAGCGTGTAGTCGAGCCAGGAAGCCATCACGATGCGTCCGTCTTGTGCATGCGGGTCAGAGTCAGGTTCACGTCCGGATTCAGCGCGCCGCGATCTGCGGCTTCGCGCCATCCCACAGCGCCCACTGCCCCTGCTTCACGACGAGATACACGGTGCGCGCGCCCGCGACGCGGCGCGTCTGCGGATCGAAGCGCACCTTGCCGAAGATCACGCTCGGCACGTCGCTCACCTTCGCGAAGCCGTCGTGCGCGGCCTGGCGCGTCGTGCCGTAGCGGCGCAACACGTCGGCCGACAGGATCAGCGCGTCGTACGCGCGCGCGACGAACGAATCCGGATCGGTATGGAATTTCGCGCGATAGCGCTGCACGAACGCCTGCACTTCGGGGCGCGGCTCGGCCGGGAAAAAGTTCGATTCCGTATAGACGCCATCCACAGCCGTGCCGCCGAGTTCGAGGAACTTCGGCGAATACACGGAGCCGACCGCTGCGATCGGCAGCGTGACGCCCGACGTGCGCGCCTGCCGCACGATCTGCGCGCCGTCCGCGTAGTACGAAATCAGCACGATCGAATCGGGCTTCGATTCACCGATGCGCACGAGCGTCGAGCGGAAATCCTTCTCCGTCGGCTGGTAGCCCTCGGCCGCGACGACCTGCGCGCCGAGCCCCGTCGCTGCCTTCGCGAAGATGTCCTTGCTGGTGCGGCCCCAGTCGGTGTTCAGGTACAGCACCGCGATCCGCTTGAAGCCGAGTTCCTTCACCGCGTAGCGCGCGAGCAGCGGCTGCTCTTCGGCCTGGCTCAACGCGGTGCTCCACAGATAGTCGCCGCCCTTCGTGAAATCCGGATGCGAGTTCGTGAAGCCGAACTGGATCAGTTGCCCGCGCTGATAGATCGGCGACGCGGCCATCGACGTCGCGCTGGAGAAGTCGCCGAGCTCGATCACGACGCGCGGGTCCGCGACGAATTTCTGTGCGATCGCCACGGCCTGGCGCGGATCGCTGCGGCTGTCCTGGAAGTCGATCGCGAGCGGCCGGCCATGAATGCCGCCGCTGCCGTTGATCTCGTCGAGCGCGAGATCGAAACCGCGCTTCCACTGCTCGCCGTATTGCGCGTCCTGCCCGGTGAGCGGCCCGCTCACGCCGATCACGACCGGCTCGCCCGCCACACCCGCCGCGAGCGCGCCGCCCGTCGACAAACCCCATGCGGCAGCCAGCGCCGCCACCGTGCCCAGCACGCGCCGCCATGCGCCGCGTGTGTCGTTCCCCGAAACGTTCATGCGTCCCCCAGCTTCAGTCGATCGAAAAGAGTGAGGGCATGTAACCATCCGGTTCAGGGCGTTCCAACGAAGTTTTGCGCATATCGATATCGCGCACGGCGCGAAGCGAAGCGCACGCGCGACGGTGTCCCGCGGTTCGCGCGTCGCGCGCCGCACCGGCGCACGGCGCAGCACGTTGATTCGATTGACGTTTCACGCGCGGCGCCGATGGCGGCCGATGCGCGCGCATGCATGACCGGCCGTCGCGGCACGCGTGCGCTTCGCATGTTTCGCGCTGTCGATAGCAAAAATCATTATATGAATCACGCATGCTCGTACTCCTACAATGCGCAAATCGCATCATCGGAACGCGTCATGGAGCTGCATCAACTCGAAGCCTTTTCCGCGGTCATGTCGGCCGGCAGCGTGACCGGCGCGGGCGAACTGCTCGGCCGCTCGCAGCCGGCCGTCACGCGGCAGATCCAGGAGCTCGAAGCCGATCTCGGCTACGCGCTGTTCGACCGGCACGGCCCGCGCGTGACGCCGACGCGGCGCGCGTTCCTGCTCTACGAGGAAGTCGAGCGCTCGCTCGTCGGGCTGCGCGCGATCGAAGCGCGTGCCCGCGCACTCGGCGACGAAACGGCCGAACCCGTGCGCATCGCGGCGACGCCTTCGCTCGCGGCCACGCTCGTGCCGACCGCGCTTGCCGCGCTGCCCGACGGCGCGCATGCGCCGCACTATCAGTTGCGCAGCGAGTCGGCCGAACACGTCGTGCACGAGGTGCTGGCCGGCACCGCCGATATCGGCGTCGTCACGCTGCCGATGGCGCATGCAGGGCTCGACGTGCACTGGATCGCGCAGACGCCATGCGTCGCCGTGTTGCCCGCCGACGATCCGCTCGCGACGAAGCCGCGCATCGCGCTGCGCGATCTCGCGCGGCGCCGCATCGTGACGGTCGCGAACCGGCACCGGCTGCGCCAGCGGATCGATGCCGCATTCGCCGCCGCACGCGTCGATGCGCGCGTATTCATCGAAACCAATGCATCGTTGAATGCCGTGATGGCCGCGCGCGCGGGCGTCGGAATCGGCATCGTCGATCCCGCGACCGGCGTCGCGCTGCCGGTGGACGGCGTCGTCGCGCGCCCGCTCGACGTCGACATCCCGTTCGCGTTCGGCGTCGCGACACCGGCCGGCAAAGCGCGCACGGCCGCCGTCGACGCGCTGCTCGACGCGTTGCATCGCACGACGCGCACGCTGCTCGACGACGTGATCTTTCACGACGCCGCGGCGCACGACGCGCTGCTGCGCGGCGACCGGCTGCGCCCGGATCGCTCGACCCGGGCCGCACGCGCTGCGGGCACCGCACGCACGCGCCGGACGCGCCGGGAGGCCGCATGACGACGCCCGCCACACTCGCAGCCCTCGAAGCGCGGCTCGCGCAGGATCTTCGCTGGCTCGATTTGCCCGCCCCGTCGTGGGTGCCGCCGCGCACCGTCGACGGCACGCGCGTGCTCGACGTCGCCATCGTCGGCGGCGGCATGGCGGGGCTCGCCGCGTCGGCCGAACTGCGTCTGCTCGGCATCGACAACCAGTGCGTGATCGACCGCGCGCCGGCCGGTTACGAAGGCCCGTGGATCACGTTCGCGCGCATGGAGACGCTGCGTTCGCCGAAGCAACTCACCGGCCCCGCGCTGGGACTCCCCGCGCTGACGTTCCGCGCGTGGTTCGAAGCGCAATACGGCCACGATGCATGGGATGCGCTCTACAAGATCCCGCGCACGCAATGGATGGATTACCTGCGCTGGTATCGCCACGTGCTCGATCTGCAGGTGCGCAACGACACCTCGCTCGTCGCGCTGCGTCCGCGCGACGACGGCCTGCTCGCGCTCGACGTCCGCGCAAACGGCGAAGGCGACACGCTGCTCGCGCGGCACGTCGTGCTGGCCACCGGCCGCGACGGACTCGGCGGCCCGTACGTGCCGCCCGTCGCGCAACGTGCGCCGCGCACGCGTTGGGCCCACTCGTCGGAGCCGATCGATTTCGCGGCGCTCGCCGGCAAGCGCGTCGGCGTGGTCGGCGCGGGTGCGTCCGCGTTCGACAATGCGGGCACGGCGCTCGAAGCCGGCGCCGCACGCGTCGACCTGTTCTTCCGCCGTGCGGACATTCCGCGCATCAACAAGCTGACGGGCATCGGCAGCCCCGGCCTCGTGCACGGCTACGCCGATCTCGACGACGCGACGAAGTGGCGCTTCATGCACTACGCGCTGACGTCGCAGACACCGCCGCCGCGCGACAGCGTGCTGCGCGTGTCCCGGCATGCGCATGCGTATTTCCATCCGGGCAGCCCGGTCGACACGCTCGTCGAACACGCGGACGGCCTCGACGTGATCACGCCGCGCGGCCGCTACACGGTCGACTTCCTGATCTTCGCGACGGGTTTTCATTCGGACTGGACGACGCGCGCGGAATTCGCATCGTTCGGGCCGCACGTGCGGCGCTGGAAGGATCGCTATCGTCCCGAACCGGACACGTCGCTCGACGAGCTCGCCGAGTCGCCCGATCTCGGCCCCGCGTTCGCGTTCCAGGAGCGCGAGCCCGGCGCATGCCCGGCCATCACGCGCATTCATTGCTTCAACCATGCGGCGAGCCTCAGCCACGGCAAGCTGTCCGGCGACATCCCCGCGATCAGCGCCGGCGCCGAACGGCTCGCGCGCGGCATCGCGAGCCGGCTGTTCGATGCCGATCGCGACCGCCACTACGACGCGCTCGTCGCGTTCGCGAACGCCGAACTGCAAGGCGACGAATGGCGCGACGCCGACACCGATGCATGAAAACCACTGCGATCAACGACTCTCGAAAACGGAACCCACCACGATGACCGAACCCGTCACGCCGGCCGCCACGCCGGATACGATCGACGCCGTCGCCGGCTTGCGCGACGGCGATGCGGTAACCGCCCTGCGTCGTGCCCGCGACAAGGTGCTGCTGCATACGCGATCGAGCGAAGCCGCGCTGTTCGATCCCGCGCTGCCCGATCTTTCGCTGGTCGAACGATTGCATGCGGCGCGGTACGTCGCGCGGCGCGCGAACGCGCATGCACTCGCCGCAACCTATCGCACGCGACTGCTCGATGCGGGCGGCACGCCGGACGACATCGCGCATGCGGACGCCGATGCGTTCGACGCGCTGCCGCCACGCATCGGCGCACTGCTCGCGCATGCACGCCGGCTGACGCTGTCGCCTGTCGATGCGCGGCGGTCCGATCTCGATGCGCTGAAATCGGCCGGGCTCACGACGCCGGCGATCGTCGCGCTGTCGCAACTCGTCGCGTTCGTGACCTATCAATTGCGCGTCGCCGCGGCCGCGCGCGCGTTGCAGGCACGCGCCGGCAAGGAGGCCGCATGACGACCACGCCCGCCCACGGCTTCACGTCCGACACGCTCGGCTGGCGCGCGTGGCTCGACACCGTGCCGCTCGACGGCGCAACGGCCGACCAGCTCGCGGTGCTCGAAGCGAGCCACCCGCATGCGAAAACGTCCGACTATTACCTGCTGCTCGTCCATCTGCCCGAGATCCTGCGGCAGCGCTCGGGCGTGTTCAACGCGATCATGTACGGCCCCGGCGGGCTGTCGCGCGCGGAGCGCGAGCTGGCAAGCACGGCCGTGTCGCGCGTGAACGGCTGCGTGTATTGCGCGTCGGTGCATGCGCAACGCTTCACGCAGCTCGCGAAACGCACCGATGCGATCGAACAGGTGTTCGACGATCCGGCCAGCGCCGGCACGACCGCGCGCGAACGCGCGATCATCCGCTATGCGATCGCGCTGACCGAACGGCCCGACGCGGTCGGCGAGCACGACATCGCCGCGCTCGAAGCGGAAGGGCTCACGCATGAGGAAATTCTCGACCTGTCGCATGCCATCGCGATCTTCGCGTGGGCGAACCGGTTGATGCTGACGCTGGGCGAGCCGGTGTTTCCGGAGCCGGCGGCCAACGCCTGATGCACCGACGCGGGGTGTCGCCGACACCCCGCGCTTCTCCAGAGATCCCCGCCGTCCCGCTTGACGGCCGCGCGCCTACCGATTATGGTACAGTCATTCAACAATTCTGGAAATGCGATGGCGCGCCCCAGGGAATTCGACGAAGACGCGGTGCTCGACGCCGTGATGGACACCTTCTGGCGCTACGGCTACGAGGCGACGTCCGCGCAGGATCTCGTGCAGGCCACCGGCCTCGGCCGCGGCAGCCTGTATGCGGCGTACACGAGCAAGGACGGCCTGTTCGAGCAGGCCATGCTGCGCTACAACCGGCGTTCGCGCGAGAACGTCGACCTGCTTCGCGGGCCGGGCCCCGTGCTGGACTGCTTGCGCACGCTGCTGGTCGGCGTCGTCGACGACGATCTGAACGCAGCCCGGAAGCGCGGCTGCCTCGCGACGAATACGGCGATCGAACGCGCGAGCCGCGACGCGCATGTGGCGGAGCTCGTGCGCGAGAACTTCCGGATCATGCGCGCGGGCATCCAGGAGGCCATCGAGCGCGGCCAGGCAACCGGCGAAATCGACGCCGCCGGCCACGCCGAAGATCTCGCATGGTTCGTGTTCAACGCGATGCAGGGGCTGCGTGTGCTCGCGAAAACCTCGACCGGCAAGGACCGGAAGCGGCTCATCGCCATCATGGACCGGACACTGCGCGCGCTCGGCTGAGCAAAATTTTTTGCCCAATTATGGAATGATCGTTCCACAAAAAGGACATCCGATGGATACCTCGCTTTCTTCCGTTTCACATCCCGCGGCACGGCTGCCGTTCGCGGTCTTCGTGCTCGGTCTCACCGTGTTCTGCATCGGCACCACCGAAGTGATGGTGTCGGGGCTGCTGCCGCTGCTCGCGCATGAATTCGGCACGTCGATCCCGACGGCCGGCCTGCTGATCTCCGGCTATGCGGCCGGCGTCGTGGTTGGCGGCCCGGCGATGACGCTCGCGTTTCTGCGCGTGCGCCGCAAGACAGCGCTGCTCGTGCTGCTCGGCGTGTTCGTGGCCGGCCAGGCGCTCGGCGCGGTCGCGACGAGCTATGCACTGCTGATGATCTCGCGTGTCGTCGCGGCGTTCGCGCAGGGCGCGTTCTTCGGGATCGGCTCGCTGCTCGCGATCGATCTCGCCGGCCCCCGCGCGAAAGGCCGCGCGCTCGCGGTCATGTTCGGCGGCCTGACGATCGCCAACATCGCGGGCGCGCCGTTCGGCACGCTGATCGGCGAGCAGTACGGCTGGCGCGCGAGCTTCTGGGCCGTCACGGTGCTGGCCGTGCTGAGCCTCGTGGCGACCGCGTGGGTCGTGCCCGCCCAGGCGCGGCCGCCCTATCACGGCGTCGCGCGCGAATTCGCGTCGTTCCGGCGGCCACGGCTGTGGCTCGCGCTCGGCATTTCGGCGCTGAGCCAGGCCGGCCTGTTCGCCGCGTACAGCTATTTCTCGCCGATCTTCACCGAGGTCGGCGGCTTCTCCCGCGCGAGCGTGCCGGCCTTGCAGGCGCTGTTCGGGATCGGCTGTTTCGCGGGCACCCTCGTCGGCGGCCGCTATACCGATCGCCATCCGCGCGGCATCCTCTGCGCGGGCCTCGCGGCCCTGACCGTCACGATGGCCGCGTTCGGCATCCTGGCGCACAGCCCGATCGGCGCGATCGCCGCGCTGGCCGCGTTCGGCGTGGCGGCGTTTTCGATCAATCCCGCGCTGCAGGCCCGCGCGATCGCGGAAGCGCCGCATGCGCCGACGCTCGCGACGACGGCCAACACGTCCGCCTTCAACGTCGGCAACACCGTCGGCCCGTGGCTCGGCGGCGTGGCGATCAATGCCGGGCTCGGCTTCGTGTCGTCGGTGTGGGTCGGCGTCGCGCTCGCCGCGCTGGCCCTGATCCTCGCGCTCGCGTCCATGCGCCCGGACGCCTCTTCCGATTCCGCTTCCGCTTCATCCACAGGTTCGACAGGAGCAAACTCATGAGCACGTCCACGACGCAGCAAACCCGCACGCAGGTCGCCGTCCTCGGCGTCGGCGTGATGGGCACGCCCATCGCCCGCAACCTCGCCCGCAAGGGCTTCGTCGTCCGCGCGTGGAACCGCACGCGCGCGAAGGCCGACGCGCTCGCCATCGACGGCGTCGCGGCCTTCGATACGCCGGCCGGGGCCGTCGACGGCGCACACGTCGTCGTCACCGTACTGAACGACGCCGACAGCGTGTTGCAGGCCATGCAGGCCGCCGCGCCGGCACTCGTGCGCGGCACGCCGTGGGTGCAGATCAGCACGGTCGGCGTGCGCGGCATCGCGTCGCTCGCCGCGTTCGCGCAGGCACAAGGGCTCGTGTTCTACGATGCGCCCGTGCAGGGATCGCGACAGCCGGCCGAGCAGGCTCAGCTCGTGGTGCTCGCGTCCGGCCCGGCGTCGGCGCGCGCGCAGGTGCAACCGGTGTTCGACGCGATCGGCCGGCGCACGGTCTGGGTCGCCGACGACGGTTCGACGGGCGCAAGCAGCCGGCTGAAGCTCGCACTCAATCACTACGCGTTCGCGCTGACGCACGCGGTAGCCGAGAGCCTGAAGCTGGCCGGTTCGCTCGGCGCGGACCCGCGCCACGTGATCGACGTCGTGTCGGGCGGCCCGATGGACAACGCGTACTTCCAGGCGAAGGGCGCGCTGATCCTGAACGACGACTTCCGCCCCGCGTTCACGATCGTCAACGCGGTGAAGGACGCGACGCTGATCGCGCAGGCCGCCCGGGACGCGGGCATGCAGGCCGACATCGCGAATGCGAGCCTCGCGCGCTTTCAGCGCGCCGCCGACGCGGGGCACGGCGATCAAGACATGGCCGCGTCGTTTCTCGCATGAAACGGCGGCGGTAGCGGCGCTGCGTTGTCCGTGCCTGAGTCGAAGCGCGGCCGCAACCGGCTCGCGGCCACGGCCGAACGCGGCGTCCGACGCGGCCCGATACGATCGGCCCGGCCATGCGCCCGCGGGCGCCGCCGGCCGGCATCGCCGGAAACGCCGGGCCGCGGCCGCCGCGTCACGCCTTGTGCGTCGACAACAAGATACTCGTCTCCGTATTCGCGATCCCGTCGATCAGCCGGATCGCGCCCAGCACGCGATCGAAATGCTCGAGCGAATCGGCGTGCAGTTCGGCAACCAGATCCCAGCGCCCGTTCGTGCTGTGGATCGACGCGACGTTCGGATGCCCGCGCAGCACCTTCACCACTTCCGCACCGCGATTGCCCTGCACCGCGATCGACATCAGCGCGCGGATCCGGTGCCGCTCCGCTGCCGGCTTGAGCCGCACCGTATAGCCGACGATCACGCCGTTCTTCTCCAGCCGCGTCAGCCGGTTCTGCACGGTCGCGCGCGCCACGCGCAGCGCCTTCGCGAGCGCGACGACCGGCAGCCGCGCGTTATCGCGCAGCAGCGCGATGAGCTGCCGGTCGACGTCGTCGAGCGTAATCATGAAGGAACCTTCCTGTTGAACGTGAACCGGCCGCAAGCGTGCCGGACATTGCGCATTCCGACCAGCAGGGATTGAACAAACTGCCGGATACGGCAAGCAATTTGCCAAGTCTATCGATAAATCTGCCACTTTTGCCGTCTTTTTGTTGGCTCGACTCCCGGAAATAATGACTCCATCGACCGGCCGAATCCGCCGCGACGCCGCTTTTCATGGAGCCGGGGCCCGGGCCGCAGCGCCCGCCCCGGTCGACCAGAACGCCGGACATCCGTACCGGCAAAAAAATGGAGACAGACCGATGACCCGCTTCCTCGACGTTCCCGCCACCGCCCGACTGATCGCCCAAACCGGCGTCACGCCGTTCCTGCACGCGCTCGTCGACACGCTGCGCGCCGATTACCTGCACTGGGCCGACTTCGACAAGTCGCCGCGCGTGGCCTGCCACTCGCGCAACGGCGTGATCGAACTCATGCCCGTCGCGAACGACGCGCTGTTCGCGTTCAAGTACGTGAACGGCCACCCCGTGAACGCCGCGCGCGGCATGCACACGGTGATGGCGTTCGGCGCGCTCGCCGAAGTCGATACCGGCTACCCGCTGCTGCTCGCCGAGCTCACGCTGACCACCGCGCTGCGCACCGCCGCCACGTCGGTGCTCGCCGCGCAGGCCCTCGCCCGCCCCGACTCGCGCACGATGGCGCTGATCGGCAACGGCGCGCAAAGCGAATTCCAGGCGATCGCCTTCCATACGCTGCTCGGCATCGAAGAGATCCGCGTGTTCGACGTCGATCCGCTCGCCACCGACAAGCTCGTGAAGAACCTCGCCGCGTATCCGGCGCTGCGCGTCGTGCGCGCCGCGTCGACCGCCGATGCCGTGCGCGGCGCCGACATCGTCACGACCGTCACCGCCGACAAGGCCTACGCGACGATCGTCACGGCCGACATGATCGAACCCGGCATGCACCTGAACGCGGTCGGCGGCGATTGCCCCGGCAAGACCGAGCTCGACGCGGGCGTGCTGCATGCGGGCCGCGTGTTCGTCGAATTCGAGCCGCAGTCGCGCATCGAAGGCGAGATCCAGCAGATGCCGGCCGACTTCCCCGTTACCGAACTGTGGCGCGTGCTGCAAGGCGAGACGACCGGCCGCGAACGCGCGGACGAAGTCACAGTGTTCGACTCGGTCGGCTTCGCGCTCGAAGACTATTCGGCGCTGCGCTACCTGTACGCGCTCGCGCAGCAGCACAACGCCGGCATCGAGATCGCGCTGATCCCGCCGGCCGTCGATCCGAAGAACCTGTTCGCGCTGATCGACGATCCGGCCGCGATCGCCCAGGCTCACGCGACGTTCGTCGTCGACGCCGTCACCGCCTTCGCGCGCTGACCGTCATTGCCGGGCGGCGTGCGCGCCGCCCGGTTCCTCGTCTCCCGCCACTACCGTTCATGAATCTCGTATCGATCCAGGCGCCGGCCGCCGTCGTGATGATCCGGCCGCATCGCTTCCTGCCGAACCCGCAGACCGCGGCCGACAACGCGTTCCAGCGCACGGCCGCCGGCGGCGCGCGCGACACGGCGTCGGTGTCCGCCGCCGCGCGCGACGAAGTCACGGCCGCCGCCCAGGCGCTCGCGGAAGCCGGCGTGCGCGTGCACGTATTCGACGACCACGGCGAGCGCGACACGCCCGACTCCGTGTTCCCGAACAACTGGTTCTCGACGCATCCGGGCGGACACGTCGCGCTGTATCCGATGTATAGCCCGAACCGCCGCCGCGAGCGGCGCGCCGACATCGTCGAAATGCTGAAAGCCGAGTACCGTGTGCAGGACGTGATCGACTACTCGGGGCTCGAATACGACGACGTATTCCTGGAAGGCACCGGCGCGATGGTGCTCGATCACGTCGCGCGGATCGCCTATACCGCGCGCTCGCGCCGCGCCGATCCGGTCGCGCTCGAACGCTTCTGCACGCACTTCAACTTCGAGCCGATCTGCTTCGACACGGCCGATGCGAACGGGCGGCCGATCTATCACACGAACGTGATGATGAGCGTCGCGACCGAGTTCGCGATGGTGGGCCTCGACCTGATCGCCGACCGCCGGCGCCGCGACGAAATCGCGCAACGCCTGACCGAAACCGGCCGCACGGTGATCGCGCTCGACTACGCGCAGATCGCGCATTTCGCGGGCAATACGCTGGAACTGTCGGGCAAGGACGGGCGCGTGCTCGCGCTGTCGCGGCGCGCCTTCGACTGCCTGAGCGGCGAACAGCGCGCGACGATCGAGCGCTCGGCGCGGCTGCTGCCGCTCGACGTGCCGACGATCGAACTGGCCGGCGGCTCGGTGCGCTGCATGCTCGCGGGGATTCATCTCGCGCGGCGCGCGTCGATGCATGACGTGCAGGAAAGCGAATCGGTGGAACCGCAACGCGAAGCGGTAACGGTCGCCGTCGCCTGAGAGAACACCTGTTCGCCATTGCAGCGCACAGTCCGGCACAACCGGATGCATCGATCGCCGAACCGGATCGATGCATCCGTTCTTCATTCAACCCGCCAATAGTTTCAGCCCGGCCGGCAGCGTTTCGCCGAACACGCGTGCCGTGTCGGCTTCATCGAACGCGATCGCTTCGCGCACCATGTCGATCCACGCCGCCGATGCGTTGGCCGCCGACAAACGCTTGATCACCGCTTCGCGCGTATCGTCCGGCAAGTCGCGTTCGCGGTCGCCGGTCATGCGCGCGATTTGCGCCGCCGCGAACGCCGCGGGTTCGACCTGTTTCCAGTCGAGCGCGAACAGCGCGTCGAGCCAGCGGTTCGCCACGTCGGCCGGCACGACACTGTGCGCGCTGCCGTAGAACGGCCGGCGCGCGCCGATCCGCCCGAGCGCCCACGCGCACAGCGTGCGCTCGGCCGGCTTCTGCAATTGCCCGATCAAACGCTCGGCCAATTCCACCTTGCGCGCGACCGGCAGCCGCTCGAGCGACGCCGACAAGCGCGTCATGTCGGCAGGGCCGACCTTGGCCGGATCGAACGGCAGCTTGCGGCGCTTGTCGTCGGACGGTTCGAGGAACGCGATCGCGTCGCGCACCTGCGTCTGCGCATCGTCGTCGAGGCCGCCGGCCGCGCGACGCCACAGCGTCCACCACTCGGACCACACCTGCGCGTCGTTCACGTACTGGATCCCGTCGTCGAACAGCGGCCAGAGCTGCTCGATGCGCCATGCGTCGAGCGGATGACCGAAGCCCGGACGCAGGCAATAGCCGGCAAGATTCAGCCACGCGCGTTCGTGATCGGCCGAACGCCGGCGCCGGCGCGCACGCGCGAGCAATGCGTCGAACAGTTCGCGCGCGAGCGCGACGTCCCACTCGTCGCGCGGGCCGAGCACCTGCTCCAGTTGCGCGCGCAACCGTCGCGTATCCTTCGGCGTGACGTCCGCCGCCTTGCCGCCGAACGAACGGTCGATCAACTCGAGCGCCTGGTCCAGACGCGGATGGCGCGCGAGCGCGGCGTCGTCGCCCTGCGCGGGCGCATCGCCGCGCAGCTGGAATTCGAGCCGCCAGCGGCGCGACGCATCGTCGGTCGCGATGCAGTGCATTTCGAGCGTGCCGACCTCGGTCAGCGACGCGGTGAGTTTCACCGGCGTTTCGCGCGCATCGCTGCCGGCCTTGCGGTCGACGACCGTCGCGATCGGCGGCAGCCGCACGAAATCGCCGCCGTCCAGGTCGACGAGATCGCCGGGCTGGTACACGGTGTCGGCCACCGTCGACACGAGGTGGAAACGCACCGGCTGCGCGAGCTGCAGCGCGAACGTGCGATCCTCGAGCCGGATCTCGCGGCCTTCTTCCGAACCGCGCGGCAACAGACAGACGCCGCGCGCCGCCGCGTCGCCGGCGCCATCGTCCAGCACCAGGAAATAGCTGCGCGCCGAGCCGCCGCCGATGCGCGGCGCATGCCCTGCCCGCGCGAGCCCGTAGGCCACCGCGCCGCGCGCGACCGCGACGTCCGGATGCGCGTTGTGCAGCACGTCGAGCGGCGCGCCGCGCCACGCACCGAGCGTCTGCGCGAGACGGCCGGCGAGCGCGCCCGCGCGGAACACGCCGCCGTTGAGCAGCAGCGTGTCGGGCAGCGGGCCTTCCGCATGACGGTTCAGGAACGCGGCGACGTGCCGCGTGACGGCCGGGTCGCTCGCATACGGCAACCCGAATTCGACGATCGCGGCCCGCGCGCGGCGCGGCAGCTCGCCGGCCGCGACCTGCGGAAAGAACCCGTCGACGACGATCTGCTCGACTTCCTGCCGCGTGAGCTCCGCCGAGCGCGCACCGCCGACGAGCTTGCTGCCCGCGCCGAGCAACGTCACGGTGACGGACGCGGGCGCATCGTCGCCGAGCAGCCGCTCCTTCGCCGCGCGGCAGCGCTCGACGAGCTGCGACAGGCTCGCGGCCGACAGCCGCGTGCCGGGCTCGGTCAGCCGCGTCTCGACCAGGCGCGCGAGCGCGAGATCCATGTTGTCGCCGCCGAGCATCAGGTGATTGCCGACGCCGACGCGCGTGAAGGTAGGCTCGCCGTCGTCGCCCGGCGCGACGTCGACGAGCGTGAGGTCGGTCGTGCCGCCGCCGACGTCGCAGATCAGCACGCGCCGCGCCGCGGCGAACGTGTCGCGCAACGTCGCGCGCTGGCCGTACAACCAGTCGTAGAACGCGGCCTGCGGCTCTTCCAGCAGCCGCAGCGCCGGCAGTTTCGCGCGCCGGGCGGCCTCGACCGTCAATGCGCGCGCGCCGTCGTCGAACGACGCAGGCACCGTGAGGATCACGTCCTGCTTCGCGAGCGGCGCATCGGGAAAGCGTGCGTCCCAGGCGGCACGCACGTGCGCGAGATAGCTCGCGCTCGCATCGACCGGCGACACCTTGTCGACGCCGTCGGCCGCGCCCCACGGCAGGATCGCCGCGAGCCGGTCGACCGATGCGTGCGACAACCAGCTCTTCGCGCTGGTCACGAGCCGGCCCGGCACCTGCGCGCCGAGCGTGCGCGCATAGCGGCCGATCACGGCCGGCGGTGCCTCGGCGGCGCCCGCCTTCGTGCCGGCCTTCGGATCGGCCGCCCACGGCAGGCGCAGCGCGTCCGGCGGCAGTTCGCCCGCCGCCGGGTGATAGCGCACCGACGGCAGCAGCGGCTGCGCCGCCACCGCGCCGGGGCCGACCAGCTGCTCGACGTCGAATACGCGGATCGCGTCGGAACCGGCCTCGACGTACGCGACGACCGTGTTGCTCGTGCCGAGGTCGATGCCGACCGTATAGCGCTTCATCGCGCTCAGGCGGCGCCGCGCACGTCGAACTCGACCTTCCAGCGCTCGTCCGTGCCGCTCGGGATCGCCTCGAGTTCGAGCGTGCCGGCTTCGGTCACGCGCGCATGCAGCTTCACCGGCACGATCTCGCCGACCGTGCGCCCTTCGGCGGGCAGCGTCGCCTGGATTTCCTCGAGTTCCTGCAGCTCTTCCGGCGACCAGTAGTCGAGCAGCGTGCCGACCTGGTCCTGGCGTCGCACCGACGAACCGAAGAAACGGAACTGCACCGGTTCGCCGACGACGAGGCCGAACTCCTGCGGCGGCAGCGCCGCGTCCGAGCCTTCCTCCATCCCGAACGGCGCGACGCACAGCGCCTGCACCGGCGGTTCGAGCCCCGGCACCGCCGGCATCGCCGACTCGATCGCGACGTAGTACGCACGCGCCGTGCCGCCGCGAATGCGCACGCCACGGCCGCGCTTCACGAAGCCGTAGTACGCCGCGCCGCGCGCGACCGCGAGATCGAGATCCGCGCCTTCGAGCAGACGCGCGGGCGGCGCGCCTTCGGCGGCGAGCCAGCTGTTGAGCGTATCGAGCACGCGCTGCGTGAGCAGCGTCGACTTGAACACGCCACCGTTGAACAGCACCGCGGTCGGATGCAGGAACGTCGCGCCTTGCGGCAGCGTGCGCTGCACGCCTTCGAGCGCGTCGAGCGCCGCGACCTGACGGCCGAGGAACGCCGCGAGATGGCGCGTGATGCCCGCGTCCTGCGCATACGGCAGGCCGAGCTGCGTGAGGCCGACACGCGCGCGGCTCACCGGGCGCGCCGCCGCGTCGACTTGCGGGAAGAAGCCTTCGAGGATCGTCTGCGTGAGTTCCGCGCGCGTGAGCTCCGTGCGGATCGAGCCGCCGATCAGCTTCGAGCCGCGGCTCGGCACAACGAGCGGCACCGCGTCGGTGGCCGGATCGGACAGCAGCGTTTCCTTCGCGGCGCGGCACGCGTAGGTCAGTGCGCGCAGTTGCCACGGATCGGCCTGCGTGCCCTGCTGCGCGAGCTTGCGCGCGACCACGTGCGCGAGCGCGAGGTCCATGTTGTCGCCGCCGAGCAGAATGTGCTCGCCGACCGCCACGCGATGCAGTTCGAGATTGCCGTCGCGCTCGACCACCGCGATCAGCGACAGGTCGGTGGTGCCGCCGCCGACGTCGACGCACAGGATCAGGTCGCCGACCTGCACCTGCTTGCGCCAGCCGCCTTCGCTCTTCTGGATCCAGCTGTAGAGCGCCGCTTGCGGCTCCTCGAGCAGCGTCATCCGCGAGTAGCCAGCGGCGCGGGCGGCTTCCGCCGTCAGTTCGCGCGCGGCCGGGTCGAACGACGCGGGG
Source organism: Burkholderia anthina (assembly GCF_902498995.1). Taxonomy (GTDB): domain Bacteria; phylum Pseudomonadota; class Gammaproteobacteria; order Burkholderiales; family Burkholderiaceae; genus Burkholderia; species Burkholderia anthina. Next base: position 54,101 of record NZ_CABVLY010000017.1, on the reverse strand, counting down.
ATCGTGACCGTCACGTCCTGATCCGCGAACGGCGCATCGGGATGCGTGTGGTCCCACGCTTCGCGCAGGTGCGTCAGGTAGCGGATCGAGCTTTCCAGCGGCGACACGCGCGACACTTCGGGCGGCGCATCGCTCGGCAGGATCGCCGCGCGGCGGTCGACGCCCGGGTGGCACAGCCAGCTCTTCGCGCTCGACACGAGACGGATCGGCGTGCCCGCGCCGCGGGTGCGCGCCATCTCGCCGACCGCGAAGCCGCGCGAGGCCGTCCACGGCAGCGTCAGGTCGCCCTGCGTCAGCTCGCTTTCATGCGGAAGATAGAGGAACGACGGCAGCAGGTCGCGCGACTCCAGCGCGCCCGGCGCGGTCAGCTGCGCGATCGGCAGCACCTGCTGCGTGATCTTTTCGCCGTCGCTCGCGGCGCTGTCGACGTACGACAGCGCGCAGTGAGTCGTCCCGAGGTCGATACCGATCGAATAGCGCGGATCGCTCACAGTTCCACCTCCGCCGGTGCGATGACCGATGCGTCGTGGCTGCCCGTCAGCTTCGGCAGGCGCACGTCGGCCACCCGCCAGCCGCGATGGCTGACCGTGCCCGTGAAAGGTGCCGAGCCGACCACGTTGCCCGTCACGCGCACGGCCGTCGCGTCGAAGCCGGCCGGCAGCGTCACGCGGCTGCCTTCGGCTTCGTCGCGCACCGGCACGATCGTGAAGTGTTCGCGCAGCGCGGCGCGGCAGCCGTCGTGCACGAGGCGTGCGGCGGCGCCGATGTCGGCGTCGCCGTAGCCGGCGATGTCTTCCTCGACGAAATCGATGAAGCGGGCGTCGCGCTGCAGCAGGCCGAGCAGTTGCAGGGCCGCTTGCGGGCTCGCTTCGCGCAGCTCGGGGGCCGGCGCCTTCACGGGCGCAGGCGCCGGGGCAGGTGCAGCAGCCGGCGCAACCGGGGCCGGAGCCGGTGCGGGTGCAACCGGTGCCGGGGCGCCGTCGCGCACGCGCAGCACGCCGGCCGCGAATTCGCGGTTGCCGATCACGGAGAAGAATGTGCCGACGGCCAGCGATAGCCGGCCGAAGAAGGACAGGTTCGATTCGGGCATGGGGTCTGGACTCCTGTGGGCTCGCGACACGGCGAGCATCTTGCCTGGGCGCCGGGCGGCGGCGTGCGATTGCGCACTGCCGCCGCCCGGCGCGTGATTCGGACGCACCCTCGCGGGTGCGGAAAACCCGTATTTTGCCCTGTGGCGGGCGAACCGGGCAGAAGTTGGGGGACAGATCGCGGCGGCGCACGCATTTCGCGCCGCGCCGGATTGCGTCGGACTACACGTTATCGCGGGCCGAAGGCGATGTTGCGGCGCATCAGCGCGGCTTGCGGCGGCGCGCCGCCTTCGCTTCGAATTCGCGCGACAGCATGCCGAGCGTGACTTCGCCGAAACGCGCGAGCAGCGCCGTCTCGGCCTCCTTCAGCGCCGCCGACAGATGCGCGTTGACCGCCTGTTCGACCAGGCATTCGGGCGTGTCCTCGGTCACCAGATCGGAGAACACCGGCGGCTCGCCCACCGCGCGATAGACGTCGAGCAGCGTGATGTCGTCGAGCGCGACGCTGAGCGCCCAGCCGCCGCCGTGGCCTTTCTCCGACTGCACGTAGCCGCAGTCGCGCAGCCCGCCGAGCAGGCGTCGCACGACGACCGGGTTCGTGCACAGCATCGTCGCGATCGCCTCCGACGTCAGCGGGCCATCGGCCTGGTCCATGTGGATCAGCGCATGCAGCATGCGCGACAAACGGCTATCGGTTCTCACGGACGGGCGGCTCCCACTCTCGAAACTTCTGAAGTTGCATGAATGATATCACCGACCTATCATGCAACTTCTCGTGTTTCATGAGTTGGCCGCCATCGAAGCACGTCTTTCGTTCGTATCAATTCAGGAATCAGGAAAGGAGTGGACACATGCAGATGCATCATGACGTGATCGTGGTCGGCGGCAGCTTTGCCGGGCTGTCGGCCGCGATGCAGCTCGCGCGGGCGCGACGCCGCGTGCTCGTGATCGACGCGGGCCGGCCGCGCAATCGCTTCGCCGAACAGGCGCACGGTTTTTTCGGGCAGGACGGCAAGCCGCCTGCGGAGATCGTCGCGCAAGCCGCCGCGCAACTGGCGGCCTATCCGACCGTGCAGCGGATCGCGGGCGAAGCGCGCACCGCCGAGCGCGACGCGAGCGGCGGCTTTCGCGTAACGCTTTCGGACGGCAGCCGCGCGAGCGCCGACCGGCTGATCCTCGCCACCGGCATCCGCGACGAACTGCCCGCGTTGCCGGGGCTTGCGGAACGCTGGGGCGTCAGCGTGCTGCACTGTCCGTATTGCCACGGCTACGAGGTGGCGGGCCGTCGGCTCGGCGTGCTGGCGACGCATCCGCTGTCCGTGCATCAGGCGATCCTGATTCCGGACTGGGGGCCGACGACGTGGTTCACGCAGGGCGTCGTCGAAGCGAACGAAGCGGAAACCGCGTTGCTCGGCGCGCGCGGCGTGCGCATCGAACGATCGCCCGTCGTCGACATCCTCGGCGATGCGCCGCGGATCGACGCGTTGCGGCTCGCGGACGGGCAAGTCGTTCCGGTCGATGCGTTGTTCATCGGTGCGCGAACGGAGATGGCGAGCGATCTCGCGCGACAGCTCGGCTGCGCGTTCGACGAAGGGCCGCTCGGGCAGGCGATTCGCGTCGATACGTGGAAGCAGACGAGCGTGCCCGGCGTGTTCGCGGCCGGCGACGCGTCGAGCCTGATGACGAATGCGACATTCGCATCGGCGTCGGGGGTCGCGGCAGGAGTCGGCGCGCATCGGTCGTTGATTTTCGGGCTGGGCGCGTGATGTGAGGTTTGACGGGGCGTCCGATCCCGTGGCCGTGGTGAGCGGCAGTGGCGTGGTATCTTCCATCGCCATGGGCCTCACCAACATTTCCGCCATCTCGTTCGATCTCGATGACACGCTGTGGCCGTTCGGACCTTCCGTCCAACGGGCCGAAGCGTCGCTGCATGCGTGGCTGACCGAACATGCGCCCAACACCGCGAGCGTGCTGCCGACATCACACGCGTTGAGCACGTTGCGCGACGAATACGAGCGCCTGCGGCCGGATCTCGTCAGCGACTATCGCGCGCTGCGAATCGGATCGATCCGGCTTGCGCTGGAACGCGCGAACGAAGACGTCACGCTGACCGACCGCGCATACGACGTGTTCTATTCCGCGCGGAACCAGGTCGAGTTCTTCGACGATGCGTTGCCGGCGCTCGCGTGGTTGAGCGCACGGTTTCCGTTGATCGCGGTGACCAACGGCAATGCCGATTTGCGGCTGACCGGCGGCGGCGAGTTCTTTCGCGAGACGCTCAGCGCGCGGGCGTTCGGGTTCGCGAAGCCGGAGCCGGAAATCTTTCATGCGGCCGCCGCGGCGCTCGGTGTGCATGCGACGGAACTGCTGCACGTCGGCGACGACTTTCACCTCGATATCGTCGGTGCGTTGAATGCGGGGTTGCAGGCGGCCTGGGTCGTGCGCGATGAACGTCCGGAAGCGGAACACGCCGCGCATCGCGCCCCGTCTCGGCATCTGACGATTCGTGATTTGTCGGCGCTGTGTCGGGTGCTGGGTGGGCCTGTCGCGGGAGGGGGGGGGTGTAGCTGAGTAACCTCCCACGCTTTCCTGCAAGGACATTTGGAGTTCTGATTTGGCTTGTTCGATGTGGGTTTTCTTCCCGCTCCGCCGCTTGACGTGCGTGCCAAGCCGAGCAGGTCAATCCACTCGATCGGATTCGGCGCGTACTGCCAAACGTTGATGCCGCCTTCCAGCCCAATCGGATCCTTACTAATAAACCGCCCACTATCCGGATCGCAATACCGATACCGGCTGTGATGCAGCCCCGTTTCCTCATCCCGATACGCTCCCAAAACCGGAACGTATGACCTGCGTCGCGCTCACAATTCGGCTAAGAGTGATGGAGGGGGACAGTCATCTGGCACTATATTTTCGTATCGATACCATCTGGCCCAACAGTGTTACTTACCTCAACACCCTCCAAGTCAAAACCCGAATTCGGTTCTCTACCAAACAGCGCAACAAAAAGATCATGTACAAACTGCCGCTTATCCTCAATTTCATCCAATGGAATATCTTGCGGCAACAACGCCCTCCAATTAGCCTCCCATGAATTCGATACGAGCACATATTCCAGAACATCAGAAACCATGGCTTTTGAAACCGGCCCAAATCTCTCGAATCTTACTCTCATCTCCCCAAAAAGCCGACGCACGTCATCTTCATCATTAATATAAAAATCATCCAATTCATCATCCGTCATTGAATACAGATAATAATATAATGGCCCGATATAGCTAAAATTGATGATTTTTTTCATAACGAAGGCAATTTCGGAAATGCCGTGACGATACTTCCATCCCGACGAACAATAGTAACATCTGACGCGCTCAATACTGGACCGCCGCCCTTTCGATAACCTTCCCCTACGGTTCTGCCCATATCAAACGTTATTGAGCTTTCCCCACTCGCGTTCATCTTTGCTGTGCCGCGCTGAATGGCGTCCAATTGATCAACATTACTCACAAACCGCGTCGAATCGGTCGGACGTGGACGCTTAAGGCACGGACAGTCAGGCGAGATTCCCGTCACAGCACGATGCTCTTGCTGAGCAAGTGTTGTCCCAGCTCCATGACGAGAATACGCATGCCCGCCTCCTTTCGCGTCGATATCTTGCAGAATATTGCCTGCACGACGGTTCGCACGATTCCCGGCCAAACCTAAAGGATCAATCCACTCGGTACCGTTCGGTGCATATTGATAAGTATTCAGCCCGCCTTGCAACCCAATCGGATCCTTACTAATAAACCGCCCACTATCCGGATCATAGTACCGATACCGGTTGTAATGCAGCCCCGTCTCCTCATCCCGATACTGCCCCTGAAACCGGATCGCATTACCCGTGTCATACCGCTCCGGCGTCTCCCGCCAGACCGTCGTCGTCTCCCCACCCCACGCCCGATACCGCCCCAGCCACACCACCTTCCCCGATTCATCCAGCAGTTCCTGCGGTGTCCCCAGATGATCGTTCTGATAGAACAGCGTCGCATGCCGCGTCTTCGCCGGCACCTGCACAAACCGCCCGTTCGCGTCCGTCGTGACGAACGGCGCCTCCACCAGCATCTCGTCCAGCCGCGCGAGCGGCACGAACGTCCCCGGTTCGTGCAGATACAGCGACGCACCCTGCCATTGACACTGCTCCCTGAACGTATGCGCCCTCTGTGCGACCGGCACCGAATACGCATCGTCCGGCTCCTCCCGCACGAGTTGCGGCGGCCGAGACGTCATCGGCTCGTGTTCGCCCGGCTGCAGCGGGAATATATGGAATCGCTCCTCCATCAGCAGCACATCGCCATCCCACGTGAATACGGTCCGTTCGATACTGCGGTCCTTTCTCGCGACCTCCTTCACCGTCCGACGTCCGAACGCGTCATACGAGAAGCGCACGTGCAATTCCGGCTTCACCGTGCCCGGAATCCAGGCTGTGCCACTTTTCGTTCGCTCGATCCGGTCGACTTCGTGCGCCGCCGGCGGTTTCGCATAGCGCTTCGCCAGGCTGAGTCGATGCGCGGCGTCATACTCGTACAGCCAGGTCACGCCCCCCGGTTCCCTCTTCCGCACCAGATTCCCGTGCGCATCGTGCTCATAGCGCGTGCGGTTCAACTCCTTCAGCACGTTCCCCACGCACTTCGGCAGCGCCTTTTCCCAATTGCGCCACACCTCGCACTCACTCGCCAGCTCCATGCGTCGCGCGAGTTGCGCCTCCGGCAACCGTTCGCCCGGATGCGCTTCCCACCACGCGCGATCCTGCGCCATCTGGCGCTGCATCCGCCCCATCACCGACTCCACCGGTTCGTCGGTCGGACGCGGCGGAATCTTGTCGGGATCCACCGGATTGCCCGCGGGATCGAACGCAAACACTTCCGTCAGATCGAGCGTCGTGGCCCTCAGCAAACGCCCCGTCGGGTCATACGTGTAGTCGGTCACGCCGCGCGCGCGATCCTCGATGCGCATCAGTTGGCCAGCCGCGTCGTACTGAAACCGGCGTCCCGCGATCCAGTCCGCAAGCCGTGCGTTCACATCGCGACGCACGATCATGCGCTGCAGTCGCCCGGCCGGATCGTATTCCCGTGTCTGTTCGAAGCCACGATACCGCCGCACGATCTCGCGATGCAGCTTGTCGCGCTCGAAATCCGCGAGCGGCTGGCCGTCCAGCAGCACGCCGTGCAGATGACCCGAGCCGTAGCGCAACCAGTCGATCGTCCGGGTATTGGGCAGGTGCGTACGCGTCCGGTTGCCGAGCGCATCGTATTCATGGCGCGTCACCGACGTATATTCGCCGTCGATATCCGGACGCACCGTTTGCTCCTCGGCGATCAGATTGTCTGCATCGTCGTAATGCAGGTACACGCGACTCCCGAAGCCCTGCGCGGTCATCAAACGACCGCGGGCGTCGTAATAAAAATGCTCGATCACCTGACCACGACCGCCCGCCCCCTTCGTCTCGCGCCGTGTGAGGCGGCCGAGTGGATCGCGCGTATAGATCGTCTCGATATCGCCGGCCTGCGAACCGATCAATTGCCCCGCATCGTCCCATCGGTAGTAAGTCGTGCTGCCGTCGAAATCCCTCTGCTCGATCAGCCGGCTCAACGGGTCGTAGCCGAATCGCGTCTGATCGCCGTTCTCGTTGGTCAGTCGGTCCAGGCGCCATTGCCGGTCGTATCCATACGCGAGTTCGCGCCCCGCCGCATCCTTGCGCCACGTCGGTTGTCGACGCGCATTGAACGTGTATTCGGTGAGTTGCCCCGCGCCGTCGCGGTAGGTCTGCAGGTTGCCTTCGCCGTCCCACGTGAAATGTTCTTCGGTGCCATCCGGATACGTGACGCTGACGAACTGTCCGCGTGCATCGCACCGGTAGCGCGTGATGTGACCTTCGGCGTCGGCGATCCGCGACAGGTGGCCACGCTCGTCGTAGCCGTATCGCGTCGTGTGGCCCGAGCAATCGGTCGCCTCGGTCAACCGCAACGCGTGGTCGTAGCGGAAGCGTTGCACGCCGCCCTTCGGGTCGGTCAGCGACAGCAACTCGCTCTGCGCGCCCCACGCATAGCGGGTCGTGCGTCCAGACGCATCGGTCACCGAAACCGGGCGGCCAAGCGCGTCGTATGCGGTTTGCGTGATGCGTCCGTCCGGTGCCGTCACCTGCACCGGCCGCCCGTTCTCGTCGTACTCGGTACGGGTCGTATTGCCGAGCGCATCGGTTTCGGTCGTCAGGCGGCCGTGCGCGTCGTACGCGAAGCGTTGTGTGTAGCCGAGCGCGTTTTTGGTGCCGACCAGGCGATTCCGCTCGTCCCATTCGTATGCATCGGACGAGCCGTCGGCGTGTTCGACCAGCACGATCCGGTTGTCGGAGTCGTATCGATGGATCGTCGCGTGGCCGTCTGCATCGGTGACCACCGTGTACCAGTGCTCGCGGTGATATGCGAAATGCGTGTCGTCTTGCGGCGGCTGGCCTTCGTTGCCGAACCACGTGCGCACGCACTTTGCGTCCGACCGCGCCGGCATGCCTTCCCGACGCCCCGGCCAGTCCCAGGCGAGGTTCGCGGCGTGCCTGTTGAAATCCGTATAGCGCGTGAGCAGATGCTGCTCGTACGTATAGGTACGCCGGAACCCGAGCATGTCGACGTGGCCGATGAGATCGCCTTCGGCGCTGTACGCGTAGCGCGCCAGCGCCTCGGTGACGAGACCCGGTACGCCGGAGCGGTAGATGGCGGAAACCCGGCCGTCGACGTAATCAATGTGGATCGCGTTTCCTGCATCGTCACCGATCGTGACGAGTTCGTTCGCGGCGTTATAAGTAAAGCCCAGACCCAGGCCGTCGCGGTTCGTACGGGAGACGAGGCGATAGCGGACCCGCATCGCCGTACCGTGTCGCTCATAGCGTTCGCGCGACCCGTCCGGATACGCGAGCAGTACATGTCGTGCATCCGGACGCCCCACGGTGAACTGCTCAGTCGGCACGTCGACCGATTCGCCGGTCGCCACTGGCGGCAGCGGCACCGCTCGCCCGTCCGGATCGAAAAACGTCAGTGCGCCATCCCGTTCCTCGAGCGACAGGTGATACGGACTGCTCCAGCGTGCCCCGAGCGGACTCGCATCGTATGCGGCAAGGCTCGACCGGTAGCGACGCTTCCACACGATCGGCACAACTGCGTCGAGCACGAAGTCGGTCTGCTCGAGGTTCTCGTCACCCATCGCATAGTTGACCGGCTTCGCGCTCGCGGTCTGCGGGCATCCGCATCCGTCCTTCGCCGGCAACGGACTCGGCATCGCGCCTTTCTGCGTCGAATCACGGTGCTCGCCTGGCTTGCGATGAGGTTCGCGCATCGTGCCCGGCGTGGCCTGGGCCACATGCGACGGAATCTGGCGCGCCTTCCTCGTCTTGATTTCGACGGCAATCTGCGCGGCCATGAACAGCAGGCTGCCGGCCTCTTCCACACTGCCGAATGCGGCGCTCAGCATCGATTCCGTTTGCCGGTCGAACTCGTCCAGCCACGCAACGATCGCGTCGCGCTGGCCGGATAGCCGGAGAAGCTGGTCGATGCCGACGAGCGCGATCTCCTCCGTCGACGGAACCCATGACAGGAAACCCGTGTTCTTCCTAATTCGCCCCATCTGCTCGGCAGTCGACACCGGGTTCAGCACGAAGCGCCGCACCGTGCGCGACGCTTCGCGCACGCTCTTGACGATGTCACCCTTCCATTGCCGGAGATGGGTATCGAGCTCCGCCATGAACGCAAGCACGTCGCCGCCGGCCGTCGCCCAGAACAGATCGACCAGCACGGCGGCGCCCGCCCCCTTCGCGAAGGCGAGCAGCACCTCCTTGACGACCGCGCGCGCCGGCCGCGTCGCATTGCCTGCAGCCGGCACGACGCCGATCGCGTCGATCGCGAGAATCCCCCAGTTGATCACTTTCTTCGTGCCGCCCGGCTCGCTGCAGATTCGGTAGATGTCCACGCCGACGTCATACAGCGACATCGCATTGCCGGCGAACGGCACCATGTACAGGCACTGCACGAATATCTCGCGGCTGTGGTCCCGGACCGATTCGGCGCCGGCAGCGGTCAACCGCGGCGATGTTTCAGTCGCGGGAAACGGACTGACGATGACGCGCCGCGCTTCCGCGTTTTGCCGGAGGTCCTTCGGGATCGGGCGCTGAGGGGTGGTGGGCGTTGCGGTTCCAGTCATGGGTTGTTATCGATTCTGAACAGGAAAAGAAGACGGCGCGCCAGTCAGCGCGACACGATGGACTTGCGGAGATCCGGAGCAACGTCGGGCACCGTAGCCGCCGTGCCGTCGGCAACGGAATGCGCGAGCGGTCCAGCCCCGCTCGAAGCAAACGCAGCGACATCGCCCTGCGCGACGCTCGAAGCAACACGCGCCGCCGTCGCCTCGATCGATGCGGCCGACTCCAGTGCGCGCTTCGCGGCTCCGGTACCCGTCATCGCTGCAGCCAACGTTGCCCCGACAAGACTCGGCACGGCCGGCGCTACGGCGGCTTCACCTGGCGCAACAAATTGCGGTGCCCCCTTCGGTTCATCCCACTTGCGCGTGCGGTCAAGAAGATCGTGGCCCTCCTCGAAATACTCGACCGCACCGCCCCCGCGCGGCACATTCGCCACCGTGCCTCTTCCATCGGCATCCAGCCGCCCGTCGCGCCATGACCCGTCCGCGAACGTCACGCGATAGGGTGCATGCCTGACCGGCTCGCCGTTCGGGTAGGCGTGCCAGAGCTGCATCCCCGTTTTTTCCTGTTCGGGCATCAGCGGCAATGCCTGTCGCCGCGTCGAAGGTGGCCCGACGCGCAACAACCCATTCAAACGGATTTCGGCGGCACTCCCGATCTCCACCATTCCGCCTTCGAGCTTGATATACGCACCACCGCACATCAGTACCAAAGCCTTGTGCGCGTTCAGCGTCACAGCATCCGATGTGCTCGCAATCGTCACGCCCTTCAACGCCGTCAGTTCGAGCGCATCGGCTTGTGCCTGCACGTCGACCTTGCCGGCCCCCGCATACAACTTCATCCCCTGCGTATTCGCAAACAGGGACACCGCATTACCCGCTGCAACCGTATAGTTGCCGCCGATCGCCGCATCCGCATTGCCGCCCGTCGTCGTGAAGAGATGTCCGCCAGCAGCCAGTTGCATGTGCTCGCCGCTGGTCACGGCGACCCCATGCGGCGCGGACGCAAGCAGCACGGCTGCTTCGAGGTCGCGGACCTGCGATTCGAGCAACGCCTGCTGCGCCTCGCATGCCGCCACCGTCGCGCGCGCCTTCGCAACCGCATCGGTCAGACTCCGCATGCGGGATTGCGCTGCTTCGAGCTGCTGCCGCGCAACCGTCATGTCGAAAGCGTGCCCGCCCGCATTCGACTGCGCATCGGCCGACAGGAACAGTCCCTTGCCGGCACGCAATGCACCGCGCTCGTCGGTTCGGACTTCGAACCCGTCGCCACGCGCCGCCTTGCGCGCGTCGACCAGATGACCGAGATTGATCTGCGTCTTGCCACCGTAGTCGGTCGACAACTTGATGCCTTCGTGCCCCTTCCAGTCCTCGAAACGCAGCTTGTTGTTCGCTCGCGTGCGAATTACGTTGCGCGTGTTGAAGGCATCCCGGCTCGTGACCAGATCGACGGCCTGACCGTGATGCTGCGCATGCGCGATATACGGCCGGTTCGGGTCGCCGCCGGCAAATGCCACCGCGACCTCGGTGTCGGCCAGCAGCGGAAAGTGGAAGCCTGTCTGGTGACTGCCCGCGAAGGGCTTGGCGAGCCGCAGCGGTACGCATTCGCCGCCGGCCGGCCATGCGTCGAAGTCGAAATCAAAGCGGACCGTGTAACAGCCGTCGCTCGTCAGATGTGCATACGGCGAGGCGTCGGGAGCGGTCACGCGCGCGGACAACGTACCCGCAATCGTCGGCCAGCGACGCTCGTCGAGCTTCAGGCGAAACGGCCGGCCGCATGGAATCGCATCGAACGTATTGATGTACGACGCGTCGCACCCGCCCGCATGACGGACCGAAACGATCACGATCCCGTGCGGCGCATCGACGGGTTGCTCGTCGAGCTTGGCGACCAGTCCCGGTGCGAAATCCACCACCGAACTCTTGCCTGAATACGTGACCTGCCATGCGAGCGCCGCTTCGTGACGCAATTGCGCCGCGCGCCGGGCTTCGTCGCCGTCCAGATGATGCGTGCCGTACACGTAGCTCGCGCCCCAAGTCGTAGGGTCGTCCCGCGCGATGTTTGCTTCGGCATCGAACCGGCCCTGCGCGTTGTCGGCGTTGTAATCCGCGACCTTGATCGAGCGGGGAATCGTTTCGCTCGACGATTCGAGCGAAAGCACGGCCTCGTGGCCGCTTTCGAGCCCGCTTGCCTCGCGGTACGGAATGACGATCTGCGGACGGTACGTATAGGCATCCACATCATCGCCAAAATGCAGTTCGTCGCCATGCTGTCCTGCCCGGAAGAAGCAGAACAGCCCCGTCTGCTCCATCAGCAGGCGGATGTAGTCCCAATCGGACATCCGGTACTGCATACGGAATGCAAGACGCGGATACGCATGCCGCAACTTGAACGAGAACTGATGCGTGCGAAATTCGTGCCGCCTCAGGATCGATTCGATGATCTCGGGCGCGGATTGCTGCTGATGGACGCGCGTTGCCTCGACGAGGCGCAGGCGCGCAACGAACGGCTCGACGACGATTCGGTAAGACACGAAATCGCGCGTCTTGCGAATCTGGCCAAACGCGGTGATACAGCCGGCGAATCGACGCACCGCGTCTGTGGCGCCATTCGCGCCCGGTGGCTCGATCGTGAAGGTGGCGGGGCGATTGAGGTAATCGGTACGTGCAAGCGGAACCGCGCTCGTCAGCGTCACCGCGATCCGATAGGGCTCGCCGAGTCGCTCATCGAGCACGAACGACATGATCGACAGATCCTGCGCCGCGGGTGCGCCGGGCACCTCGAGGAAATACGACTGACGACCGGTTATCCACTGCGCGAGCGCACGTTGTGTATCTCGTTCTCGGGCCATGCTTTTCTCTCAGCAACCATCTTTGTTCTCGGAAGCTGAAGGGATAAAGGATGGCCGGATTCGCGTCCAGCGAATGGCAACGATCTGCAACAATGTTCAGGGTCGATCACGCCCACCGACATGACCGACCACCATTTCAAACCGCCTCACGCCGCCTTGCGCGCATCCGCGATCCGCTGCGGCGCCTTCGGCCGCGCATACAGCCGCTCGACATACGCACGCAACTGCGGAAACGCATCGATCAGATGGCACTCGTCGGCCCAGTCGATCAGATACACCGTCACGCAATCGGCCACCGTCAGCGTATCGCCGACGATGAATTCGCGCCCTTCCAGATGCCGGTCGAGAATCGCGGCCATCGTCGCGAAATCCTCGCGCGCCAACTCGATATCGGCCGGCAGCCGCTTCTCGGGCGGATAGATGAACGAATGCCGCGTGATGCGCCACAGCGGCTGCTCGAGCTCCGTCACCGCGAACATGACCCACCGGTACGCCTGCGCACGCAGCGCCGGATCGACGGGCAGCAGCGCCTTCCCCGGATACTTGTCCGCGAGGTACAACACGATCGCGGCGGACTCCGGAATCACGAGATCGCCATCCACCAGCACGGGCACCTTGCCCGCCGGATTGAGACGCAGGAATTCGGGCCGCTTGTGCTCGCCCGCCAGCAGGTTGACCGACACGAACTCGAAATCCGCATCGAGCTCCTTGAGCCCCCAGAGCGCGCGTTGCGAACGCGTGCCGGCGAATCCGTAAAGCTTCATTGCATGTCTCCATCGAAAATGTCGGTGAAATCTCCGCATGCAGGCAACAGCGCATCGACAGCGATCACGGCAACACCCACCGCCATCACCGCGACGACGCGCACCGCGCCTGCCGCCGTTCACATGCCCGGCACGGCGAGCACCGGCATCACGTCGATCGTCTCCCCCGGGAACAGCGTGAAATGCGGATGGCCTTCGAACATCGCGGCTGCGGCCTCGTGCGACGCGGCGCGCACCACGGTAAAACCGCCCATCGCGTTGGCGCTGTCCTTCACGCCGCCCGCTCCAACGGTCTTGGTCTTGCCGAGCGGCCCGCCGAGCTCGACGATCGCGTCGCGATGCCGTTCGACCCACGCGTGCCACGCGGCGATGCCTTCCCGCTCGCGCGTCCGCCGCTCCTGCTCGGGCAACGCCATCCATGCCGTCATGCGCGGGCTCTCCTTGCTGCCGAGGAACACCGCGAGATACAACTGCTGCTGAGCACTCATGCTTCCTCCGTCCGGTGGCGAGCACGACGGGACGCCGCGCCTCGCCCTTGACAAGATAGGTTGATATCAACACAATTGCAACATGGCACGCAAAGAAAAGCTCCCTTTCGAAACGACGCTGATGGTGCGTGATTGCTGCCTGTGCCTGCACATGCAGCGCGCGGCGCGCAATCTCGCGCGCATCTTCGACGATGCGCTGCGTCCGCTGGATCTGACCAACGGCCAGTTTTCGCTATTGATGTCGCTGAACCGGCCGCAGCCTGCCGCGATGAAATCGGTCGCGTCGCTGCTCGCGATGGACCGCACCACGCTGACCGCGGCGCTCAAGCCGCTCGAGCGGCGCGGGCTGGTCACGATCGCGCAGGATCCGGACGACAAGCGCAGCCGCCTGCTGGCACTCACGCCGGCCGGCGATCGATTGCTCGCCGAAGCGTTTCCGGTGTGGCAGCAAACGCATGCCGACATCGAACGGCCGTTCGCGCCGGGCGAAGTCGATCTGCTGCGCGGCCAGTTGCGCGCGCTGTCGGAGGATCCGGCTACACGAGACTGACGCGCGCGCCGCTCACTTGCGGCCTTTCTTCGGCATCAGCAATTGCGCGAACGCCTGCAGGAAGCGCACGGGCCCGTGCGCGTGCAGCGCCTGCCCGCTGCTGAGCGCGCCGTCGATGACGGTCGCGAGCCGCAGCGCGTACGTTTCCGGCTCGTCGATCCGCATCGCGTCCGCAAGCTCGGTCAGGCGGCGCCGCAGTTCCTGCTTGTGCGCGACGGCGACCTTGCGGGCCGGATGATTGCCGTCCGCATACTCGGCGGCGATATTGATCTGCGGGCAACCGCGATAGCCGGGGCGCTCGATGCGCTCGCCGATCCACTGAAGCTGCGCGTCCAGCTCCTCGCGCGGCGTGTGCCGGTACTGCGCGGCCACGGCATCCCAGTGCGCCCAGAAATCCGCGTCCTCGCGCAACAGGAACGCCTCGATCAGGTCGTCCTTGGTCGCGAAGTGCCGATACAGGCTCGTCTTCGCGACACCCGCCTGCGCGACGATCAGATCCACCCCGACCGCCCGCGTGCCCTCCCGATAGAACAACTCGCTGGCCGTTTGCAGAATGCGTTCGCGCGTATCGGGCGCGCGCCCGTTCGTGTCCGTTCCCTTTTTCATCGAAGCCCGGCCATTCAGGCCGCCTGTCCCGCGAAAGTGCATCCGATGATAGCACCCGGAGGTTGACGATACTACAGGTCTGTACTATAAAACAGACCGTTCTGTATCGGAGTGGATCATGGACGATCGAATGCCGGTTGCAGTGTATGGCGCCACGGGTCACACCGGGCGATTCGTGCTCGCGGAACTGGCGCGGCGCGGCCTCGGCGCGATCCGCATCGGGCGCGATGCCGCGCGGCTGGCGCAAGACGGCAACGACGCGGCGCCGTGGCACGTCGCATCGGTCGACGATCCGGCCTCGCTCGACGCCGCGCTGCGCGGCGCGCATGCCGTGATCAACTGCGCGGGGCCGTACCTGGATACCGCGCTGCCCGTCGCCGATGCGGCATGGCGGGCCGGCATCCCGTATCTCGACCTGACGGCCGAGCAGCCGTCGATCCAGGCATTGACCGGACAGCGCGACGCACGCGCGCGCGCCGCCGGCGTGACGCTCGTGCCGGCCGCCGCGTTCTACGGCGGCCTGGCGGACCTGCTCGTCACGGCCGTGGTCGACCGGAACCGGCCGATCGATCGCATCGACATCGCGACCGGTCTCGACAGCTGGCATCCGACCCGCGGCACGCGCGTGACCGGCGCGCGCAATCATGCGACCCGGCTCATCCTGAAGGGCGGCAAGCCGACGGCGGTGCCGTCGACTGCCCGCGAACGCACGTGGCCGTTCCCGTCGCCGCTCGGTGACGTCGGCGTGACGCTGCTGCCGTTTTCCGAAGTGATGACACTCGCGCGACATCTGCCTGTCGATACGATCGAGTCCTGGCTCGCGACGCTCGCGCTGCGCGACGTACGCGATGCCGGCACGCCGCCGCCGCAACCGGTCGACGCGCTCGGCCGGTCCGCGCAGCAATTCGCGATGGATGCCGTCGTCGTGCAGAACGGCGTCACGCATCGCGCAACCGCATCGGGACGCGACATCTACGCGGTCAGCGCACCGATCATCGTCGAGGCGACGGTCCGCCTGCTGACCGGCCGGACGCTGACGTCGGGCGGCGTGCGCAGCCTCGGCGAACTGTTCGACGCACGCGATTTCCTCGCGGCGCTCGATACGATCGCCGTATCGTTCGGCACGACTGCCGATCCCGTTTTCACCAGGAGAGACGAGTATGAGCAACAGTAACAACGAGAAAGGCGCGTATTTCCGTTCGCTTCACCGCGCAGGCGAGCCGCTGCTGTTGTTCAACGTGTGGGACGCCGGCAGCGCGCGCACGGTCGCCGAGGCAGGCGGCGTCGCGCTGGCAACCGGAAGCTGGTCGGTCGCGGCCGCCAACGGCTTCAGCGACGGCGAGCAGATGCCGAAAGCGCTGATGATGGAAGTGCTCGCGCGGATCGCGCAGGCGACGGATCTGCCCGTCACCGTCGATCTCGAAAGCGGCTATGGCGAGCGGCTGGAGGATGTCGCGGACACGATCGCCAGCAGCATCGCGGCCGGCGCGATCGGCTGCAATCTCGAGGACAGTTTCCCGGCGACGGGCGAGCTGCGCACGGTCGACGCCGCCGCCGCACGTCTCGCGGCGGCCCGGCAGGCGGCCGATCGCGCGGATATCGGCTACTTCATCAACGCGCGCACCGACGTGTTCTTCAAGGCCGCGGCCGACACGCACGACGAACGGCTGCTCGACGAAGTCCTGACGCGCGCACGCGCTTATGCGGCGGTCGGCGCCGACGGCCTGTTCGTGCCGGGCCTGCGTTCGCCGGCGCTGATTCGCGCGCTGACGGCCGCGTCGCCGCTGCCGGTGAACATCATGCGCGTGTCGGAAACGCCGGCGCTGGCCGAACTCGCCGAATCCGGCGTCGCGCGCATCAGTCACGGGCCGTACCCTTACCTGCAGGCGATGAAGGCGCTTGCGGCGGTGGTGAAGCAACGCGCATAGCCGAACCGATTACATCCGATGTAATTGGCGCGCGGCGCGGCCGTCCGTACGCTTCAGGTGTCGCGCCGCCATTCCGGCGGCGCGCATCGCCCAGGAGGCGTCATGTCCCGCTATCCGCTTCATACGATCGACTCGGCCCCTGCCGAGTCGAAGCCTGTCCTCGAGCAACTCCGCACAACCTTCGGCATGGTCCCGAACATCGCGGCGGCCATGGCCACCTCGCCGGTGCTGATCAACGGCTTCATCGGCCTGTTCGAGCGCGTGCACGCCAGCAGCCTCACGGAGCCGCAGATCCAGACGCTGCTGCTCACCAACGCGGTCACGAACGCCAGCGAATGGCCGGTCGCCTTCCACACCGCGCTCGCCTTGCAACAGGGCGTGCCCGCCGCCGACGTCGATGCGATCCGGCGCGGCGGCCTGCCCGACGACGCGGCGCTGGCCGCGCTGTCGGCGCTGGCGCGCGCACTGATCGAAACCCGTGGCCGCCTGGCGGAAACCGACCGGCGGCGCTTCCTCGACGCCGGCTTCAGCGCCGAACAGTTGTTCGAAGTGATCGCGGTGGTCGCCGCATCGACGATCACGAACTACGTCGGCAGCGTGGCCCGGCCGGCGCTCGAAGCGCCGTTCGATGCGTTCGCGTGGCATGCGGATGCCGAGTGAGTTCGCTATAGTCGTCGGCGTCGCTCACGGAACGATCAGGACAACGCGATGAATGCGAGCACCCGCGATCCGAACGCGCCGCCGCCTGAACTGGGCCGGCTGTTGCGCTACTGGCGCGACCTGCGCGGCATGAGCCAGCTCGACCTGTCGCTCGACGCCGGCATCTCGCAGCGCCAGATCAGCTTCATCGAAAGCGGACGCAGCGTGCCCGGACGCGACACGCTGCTGACGCTGGCGCAAACGCTGGACGTGCCGCTGCGCGAGCGCAACGCGTTGCTGCTCGCCGCCGGATACGCGCCCGTGTATTCGGACGCGCCGTGGAACGCGGTGGAAATGCATGGCGTGATCCGCGCGCTCGAACGGGTCGTCCGCCAGCACGACCCGTTCCCCGCGATCGTCATGGACCGGCACTGGAACGTGCTGATGACCAACGACGCGGCGCCGCGCTTTTTCGGCTGCTTCATCGACATGGCCGCACGCGAAGGCCCGCGCAACCTGCTGCGCCTGATGTTCGATCCGTCGGGCATGCAGCCGTTCGTCGCCGACTGGGACAGCGTATCGCGCAGCCTGCTGCAGCGCGTGTACCGCGAATCGGTCGGCCGCGTGATCGACGACGACACGCAGCGGCTGCTGGACGACCTGCTTGCCAGCCCGCATGCGCCGCGCGACTGGAAAACGCCGCCGGCGCCGGCCGCCGCACCGTCGACGCCGGTCGTTCCGGTCGGCTTCGTGCACGAAGGCGTCGTGCTGCGCTATTTCTCGTTGATCACGACGGTCGGCACGCCGCAAAGCGCCGCCGCGCAGGAACTGCGCATGGAGTGCATGTTCCCGGCGGACGACGCCACCGAAACCCGTCACCGGCAGTTGCTCGACGCACACGCGCCGGCGCGCTGAGCCGCGCGCCGCCGGCGGTCACGCGTCGGTCACTCGGCCAGCGCCGCTGCGACCCCGACCCGCTTCGGCACGCCGGTCACGATCGTCGCCACCGCGACGGCCAGCACCGCGGCCGCGCCGAGGAACACACCGCCCGCGCCGTTCGCGTCGAACACGACACCGCCCACCGCCGCGCCCGTCGCGATCGCGAGCTGGATCGCCGCCACGATCAGCCCGCCCGCGCTTTCCGCTTCATCGGGCACGGTGCGCGTGACCCACGTCGACCATGCGACCGGCACGCCGCCGAACGCCATCCCCCACAACGCGACCAGCACCGCATCGATCATCGGCGCACGGCCGAGCGCGACGAGCGCGATGCCGAGCACGACCATCAGTGCGGGCATCCCGATCAGCATCGGCCGCAGCCGGTGTTCGAGCACGCGGCCCGCGAGCGACGTGCCGACGAAGTTCGCGATGCCGTAGCCGAGCAGGATCGCCGACAGCCCGTTCACGCCGACGCCCGCCACCTGTTCGAGGAACGGCCGCAGATACGTGAAGAACGCGAAATGCCCGGTGAACACGAGGATCGTCGCGAACATCCCGAGGCCGACGGTCGGCCGGCGCAGCACGTCGACGAGCGTGCGCAGCCGCGTCGTGCCGCTCGGCGGCATCGACGGCAGCGTCATCACCTGCGACACGAGCGCGACGCCGCCGATGCCGGCCGCGATCAGGAACACGTTGCGCCAGCCGATCAGGTGCCCGAAATAGCTGCCCATCGGCGCGGACGCGATGGTCGCGACCGCCACGCCGCTGAAGATGATCGACAGCGCGCGCGGCACCATCGCGGTCGGCACGAGCCGCATCGCCGTGGCCGTCGCCATCGTCCAGAAGCCGCCGAGCGCGACGCCGAGCACGACGCGGCCGATCAGCAGCGTCGTCAGGTTGGGCGCGAACGCGACCGCGAGGTTCGAGGCGACGAGCAGCACCGAGAAGGCGAGCAGCACGCGCCGCCGGTCGATCGTGCGCGTCAGCGCCGAGATCAACAGGCTGGTGACGAGCGCGACGGTCGCGGTGGCCGTCACGGCCTGGCCGGCGACGCCTTCGGTCACGCCGAGACTGTCGGCCATCGGCGTGAGCAGGCTCGCGGGCAGGAATTCGGCGGTGACGAGGCCGAACACGCCCAGCGTCATCGCGAACACCGCGCCCCAGGCCGGTTCGCGGGGAGCCGCCGTGGCGGCGGTGGAGGACATTCCGGGATTCATGCGTGGTTCCGTATGAAAAAAGCGTTCCAGTGATGGCGTATCGTAAGGAACCCCGGCAGGACGGTCTATGACATACAATCCGCTCTTATTGATCGAACGTCCGAATCTGATATGTCCGAGCCGCTGCTTCCCGATGTCCCCGACGCGCACGACCTCGTCAGCGAACTGCTGCTGGGCATGCGCCTGAGCGGCGTGCAGTACCGCCGGATCCAGGTGCCGCGGCCGTTCGGGCTGAGCTTCGGCCATGCGCCGGGCCGCGCGCAGTTCCATTTCGTCGGGCGCGGACCGGTGCTGCTGCGCGACGCGGCCGGCACGACGGTGCAACTGGAGGCCGGCGACGCGATCCTGCTGCCGCACGGCCTCACGCATGCGCTGATGTCCGATCCGGATGCCGCGTGCCGCGAGATCGGCGGGTTCGAAGTCGCGAAGATCTGCGACACGGTCGCGTCGGTGGGCGCGACGTCGTGCGCGACGACGGAGCCGGGCGCCGGCGATGCGCTGATCTTCAGCGCGTGCATGGAGCTCGATCTCGGCGGCATGCAGCCGCTCGTCGGGACGATGCCGGCGTTCATGCACGTCGGCACGCTGCTCGCGCGCTACCCGGAAATCCGGCCGATGCTCGATGCGATGGAGCGCGAATCATGCTCCGCGCGCGCGGGCTTCGCGGGCATTCTCGCGCGGCTCGCGGACGTGGTCGCCGCGTTCATCGTGCGCGGCTGGGTCGAATGCGGCTGCGGCGACGCGACGGGCTGGGTACAGGCGCTGCGCGAACCGAAGCTCGGCCGCGCGATCGTCGCGCTGCATCGTGATCCAGGGCGAAACTGGAGCGTCGCGGAGCTGGCCGCCGCAGCCGGCGTGTCGCGCTCGGTGTTCGCCGAACGCTTTCTCTCGGCCACCGGGATGACGCCGGTGCGCTATCTGACCGAGCTGCGGATGCGGCTCGCCGCGCAGTGGATCGCACGCGACCGCGAAGCGATCGAGGCGGTCGCGTACCGGCTCGGCTACGGGTCGCTCGCCGCGTTCAGCCGCGCGTTCAAGCGCGTGGTCGGGCGGCCGCCGGGCGCGGTGCGCGCGGAAAGCGACGCGCACGCCGACGCGTAACGGGGCGCGCGCGACGCCTCCGCCGCGCTCAACGCGGCTTCGCACGCACGACGATCTGCGCCTGCGTGTCGCGTTCGATGCGTTCGAGCGACGCATGCAGCGCCGTGAAGTCGTCGGGCGCGCAGACCTGGCGGCCGAACGCCGCGTTCATCCGGCGGGTGATCTGCACGACGCGCGCGGCCGGATCGAACACATAATGCGACGTGAAATCGACGAAGCGGTCGTGCACGACCGTATCGGCCGGCAGGTCGGTCACCGCGACGTCGGCCGGCAGCGCGATCTGGCCGGTCTCGTCGAAAGCGCCGCCGATGCACACCCACGGCTGCGTGCGCGCGGGCTCGGTCAGCCAGCCTTCGACCTGCGTCGCGATCCCGCCCGTCAGGCTCGACAGCGCGGGCACGGCCGTGGTGCCGTCCGGCCACACCAGATGATCGAGCGTGCCGGTCATCGTCGCGTCGAACGGCCCCTGCGTCACGCGGCGATCGCTTGTCGCGATCTGCGCGCGGCCACGCAACCCGCTTTGCCGCACCCGCTCGTTCGCGAGCTGCCGGATGCGCTCGGGCGGCGCGCGGCGAAACAGCGTACGTTCGAGTTCCGCCGTCCAGCCGTCGTCCTCGGTGAGCGCGTGGAAACGCGCGGCACCCGGCTGCGCGGCATCGATCTCCAGCCGCGCGACGCGGCGGCGCGGCTGCGTGGCCGGCGTACGCGACAGCACGCCGGTATCGACGAGCAGCGCCGGACGATCCATCACGATCGGCGGCAGGTAGCCGAACGCGATGCCGCCTGTCGTCGTGTCCGCGTAGAGCCCGAGATCGGGCAGCCACGTGATCGCGTGATTGATCGCGCCGCCGCCGTAACCGGGCACCGACGGCAGCGTATAGACGGAACCGAGATTGATCAGCACCGGTTCGCTGCGGATCCCGACCGCCGCGAGCAACGCGCCGAACAGCGCGACGTGATCCTTGCAGTCGCCGTAGCGGTTGCGCAGGATGTCCGTCACGCGATGCGGCGCGGCGGCCGTTTCGCCGAGAAAGAGCGCGACGTAACGCACGTTCGCCTGCACCCAGTCGTACAGGATGCGCGCCTTGTCGCGAGGATCGGCGGCGTCGGCGGTAAGCGCGCGCGCCAGTTGCACGACGGCCGGATCGTCCGCGCCCGGATCGACGGCCGCGTCGCGGTAGCGCGCGGCGAACGCCGCGTAGTCGGGCAGCGTGGACACCACGAGCCGGTCGCCGTAGGTCGGGTAGCCGACCGCGCCGCTCTCGATCCGGTCGTACGGCCCGTGCCGGTAATCGAACGCGTAACGCGTGCGGCCGTTTTCGGTCACGGGCGGCAGCGCGACGTAGCCGCGCGCGTCCGCATGCAGCGGCATGTCGGCGGGCACGTCGAAGATCAGCCGCTGGCGCTCCACCGGCTCGCGCGACGGCTCGACGTAGTAGCCGAAGTAACCGGCGTTGACGCGCTTCGTGCGCGTCTTGCGAAACACGATGCGCGTGCTCGATCCGGCCTCGACGCCGGGAAACACGACGGTGCGCAGCAGCCCGTCCTGGAACGTCGGGGCGCCGGCCGAACGCGGCTCCTGCACGTCGCGGATGCCATCGGGGCCGACCGGATGCGCAACGCCGTCGCGATCGATCGTCTCGGCCGCGAGCAAATCGACCTTCTCCAGATTCTTGTCGAACCACACGTAGCGCTGCGCGATCGCATCGATCCCGTTCGCATCGTTCGCGCGCAGTGTCGAATCGTCGTGTTCGTCGAGCGATCCATCGCGCTGGAGCACGAATACGTGGACATCGCTCACGAGCGTCACCGGCGCGGCGTCGTCCGCCTCCGCGAAAACGGGCCGTGCAAGCGCCAGCACAACCGCAGCGAAGACGCCGGCGAGCGCGGCGGTGCGCGCCGGCACACGGCCGGGTAATCGGAGGAACGGGAAACGCACCACGTCGAAGCTCTCCGCGCGTTCGTGTTCGATCGGACGCGACGGGCAGGCATCGATGCAGGCCACACACGCACCCGCGCCGCCCTCGCCCATCGCTCGGACCAGTGTGGGTGACGTGCCCGCAAGCGTCAAGCCGCGCGGCAGCGGCCCGCGTCGCCATGAACGGGACGTGCAGGCCATCGCGCCGCGCGCCCTCCCCGCGGGCTGTCGCCGCTTCCTCGTCCGTACTCCGCGCGATCGCTTTTATATCATGTTGTGATATATAATTCAGACAGGCAAATCGCGCGTGCAACGTCGCCGAAACAGATGACGATCCGGTGAATCCGGCACGCCGACATGGGGAAGGAGACATCATGCTGATCAACAACGATTTCGAAATCGGTTATCTCGTGATCGCGTTCGCGCTGCTGGGCGTGATCCTGTTCGGCGCGCTGCTGACGGCGCTGCACCTCGAGCGCTGTCATCCGAAGCTGGTCGGCGCGGCGCTCGGCGCGCTGATCGGGATCGCGTTGATCGAAGCGATGCCGCTGCTCACGTGAATGCGGCCTGGCAATCGTTCGTCGGCCCCGATCCTGCCGCAACGTGCGCGTTGACGGCACGGGGTCGGAACGAACGGCGCCCGCGAAGGAGATCACGATGAAATCACCGCTCTG
Organism: Burkholderia anthina; assembly: GCF_902498995.1. GTDB lineage: Bacteria > Pseudomonadota > Gammaproteobacteria > Burkholderiales > Burkholderiaceae > Burkholderia > Burkholderia anthina. The sequence goes on along the minus strand of NZ_CABVLY010000017.1, from coordinate 31,114 downwards.
CATGACCTATCGCCAATGCGAGATCCGCGCGGGCGCGCTGGTCGACGCGGTAGCCGGAGAAGGGCTCGAACTCGGCGCGCTGTACCAGCCGCTCGCCGTCGTGTACTGGCGCGACGCCGGCGGCCGCCACGAGGCGCACCTGCTCGACCCGAAACACCACGTGTTCCGCAACGACTCGGATGCGGTCAGGATCTCGATCGCGCTGGCCAAGCGCTTCATCGATACGAAACTCGTCGGCACCTTCATGCCCGCGGGCTGACGTCCCGCCGCATACCGCGTCCTTACTCTGCAGGAGGCGACATGGAAAACGGTATCGTCCCCACCATCGTGCTGCTCGTGGTCCTCGTGTTCGCGGTGCTGTTCTTCGCGGAACGGCGCAGCCGCGACCGCACGCGCGACCGGCTGCTGCACCGGGCCGCGCGGCGCTCGCCGCGCTCGCATACGCATCATCACCCGTAAGCGCGCCGCGCAAAAAAAAATCGGCCGGCGGTGCGGCGTCGTTCGACGCGCGACCGCCGGCCTTCCAGTGGAGGTCCGGTTGTCGGGGCAGCCGTGCGCAATGCGCGCCTACATGCCCCACATCACGTGCCGGCCCTGTGCATGGGCCGCACGCATCATGTCCAGCAGCGGCCACGCGCGCTGCGCGAGCCCGCCGGCGTGCGGCGCCAGTTCGGTGCGCAGCCCGCGTGTCGAATGCTCGTGCGCGCTTTCCCGCGCCGCGTCATCCCTGATCGCCTGTTCGAGCCGGGCGATTGCCGCCGGTAATTCTTCGGTGGAAATCACGCCGCGAACAGCGAGCCCCTTCCCGACGAGCCCCAGCAGGTACTGCGCCAGATCGCGCAACATCACGATATCCGGCGCGGCGGATGACCGAAACGTAACCATCATCGTCATTTCCCCTTGTCGTGGCCGCCGCGAGACCGTGCGGCATCCGCCGCCGGTCGCGGCGAGGCCTGCCGGTCATCCTGCCGCGCCCGGTCGCCGCCCCGTTCTTCTGAACCGGACGTTCGCCCGGCACGATGCGCGCATCGCGCGGCCGGGTTCGTTTGCGGCGTAGAGGCCGGATGACACGAAGGCCTGCCTTCATTTTATATCACGTCGTGATGTATTCAAGCGTACGGCCCCGCAATGGCGGAGCCTCCGTGGCGAAATTGCCAACGGGCGCCGGGCGTCGCGCCCGACGCGGCGCTAACCGACGTTCACCGGCAGCAGCACCATCTGCCGCCCCTCGACATACAGCCGCGCCTGCAACTCGACCGGCGTCTGGTTATGCAGCCGCGCGGTAGGGAAGCTACCGCGCCGGAAGATCAGCTTGCTCGCGAAGCACACGCCGCTCGGATACGCATCGAGCGTCGACGACGCGAGGTACATGCATTCAACGACGGGGTTCATGCCGAACGCGATCCGGTACTCGGCTGCAATGTCGTTGCGGCGGCAGTGCGCGACGTCGTAGTCGATCGATTCGGCAATCGGGCGGCGCAGCCGTTCGAGATGCTCGCGTCCGTCGTACGCCTTCGCATCGACTTCCCCTGCCGCGCGAAAGATCACGTTGCGAAAGTGCCCCGGAAACAGCCGGTTGACCCACGGCAGCGCGTGCATGCGCGCGCCGCAATGCTTGCCGACGAGCAGCACGGCGGTGGGCCGCGCCGGATCGGGCCGGCCCGGCGCGCCCGCTTCGTCGACTTCCGGCGGCATGCCCGGGAACCATGCGTCCTCCCTGGCGAGCGGCGTGCGCGTGCACGCGTAGTGCCGGTTGGTCATGAAGGACAGCGCGATCACCGCGCTCGTCGCGAACACCGTGAGCCAGCCGACGGCCGTGAACGTCTCGATCAAAGCGGCCGCCGACGGCCCGGCGGCGCTTTCGACGCGTAAGCGAACGGCCGGCCGCGCCGGCGCCGCGGCGGCGAACTCGCGCCGCCCGCAAGCCGCCCGCCCGGGTCGCGCCGGGTCGAACGGCTGCCGCCGGATGCGCGATGCGATACCCCGCCGCCGGGCCGATTCCGCCATTCGCCGCAATCGAGGCCGAACCCGCCGAACGCAACGCGCAACCGCGTCCCGGTCGTGCGTCATTCCCCGCAATTCGAGTTTTGTGCGCGCGCAACAATGGCGATGCCTCGCGGCCGGCGCCATGCGGGGAGCGGGTTGCTCCACGCGACACCGGCCGCGGCGGTCTTTGAAAAACCACATCACGAGGACATACCATGCAACTCCAATCCCATCCGGCGTGCCGCCCGTTTTACGAAGCAGGTGAACTCACGCAACTGACTGCGTTCTACGAAGAAGGTCGCAATGTCATGTGGATGATGCTTCGATCGGAGCCGCGGCCGTGCTTCAACCAGCAACTCGTCACCGACATCATCCATCTCGCGCGCGTCGCACGCGACTCCGGCCTGCAGTTCGACTTCTGGGTGACGGGCTCGCTCGTGCCCGAGCTGTTCAACGTCGGCGGCGACCTGAGCTTCTTCGTCGACGCGATCCGCAGCGGCCGGCGCGATCAGCTGATGGCCTACGCGCGTTCGTGCATCGACGGCGTGTACGAGATCTACACGGGCTTCGGCACCGGGGCGATCTCGATCGCGATGGTCGAAGGCAGCGCGCTGGGCGGCGGCTTCGAGGCCGCGCTCGCGCATCACTACATCCTCGCGCAGAAGGGCGTGAAGCTCGGTTTTCCCGAGATCGCGTTCAACCTGTTCCCGGGCATGGGCGGCTATTCGCTGGTCGCGCGCAAGGCGAACCGCGGGCTCGCGGAATCGCTGATCTCGTCCGGCGAGGCGCACGTGGCCGAGTGGTACGCGGATCAGGGGCTGATCGACCAGACGTTCGAAGCCGGCGACGCGTACCTCGCGACGCGCACCTTCATCGACGTGACGAAGCCGAAGCTGAACGGCATTCGCGCGATGCTGCGCGCGCGCGAACGCGTGTTCCAGCTCACGCGCTCCGAGCTGATGGACATCACCGAGGAATGGGTTCACGCGGCGTTCACGATCGAGCCGAAGGATCTCGCGTACATGGAACGCCTGGTGATGCTGCAGAACCGGCGCGTGTCGAAGCTGCGCACGGTGTAACGCGAGCGAAACGCGCCGCCGCCGCGTGGCCGGCGGTGCGCCGCAACCGGACGCTCAGGCGATCAGTCTGAGCTTTCTCGTCTCCGCGAGCCATGCCTCGAAGGCCTGGGCCGGCATCGGTCGCGCAAAGTAGTAGCCCTGCGCGTGATCGACGTGGATCTGCTTCAGGAATTCGGCTTCCTCGTGCGTCTCGACGCCTTCGGCGACCACCGAGAAACTCAGCGCCTTCGCAAGCGACACGACGGAGCGCACCAGCGCCTGCGAGCGCGGATTGCGATCGATGCCGGTGATGAAGGTGCGGTCGAGCTTGATCGCATCGAGCGGCAGACGCGACAACTGCGACAGCGACGAATAGCCGGTGCCGAAATCGTCGAGATGGATCTCCGCGCCGAGCTGGCGGAATTCCTTCATCAGCTGATGCGCCGATTCCTCGTCCTCGATGAAGCTGCTTTCGGTGAGCTCGATGTCGAGCAGGCTTGGCTTCAGCCCCGCGCCGTCGAGAATCGACGCGAACTGATGGACGATGTTCATGTCCTGCAGCTGCCGCGCGGACACGTTCACCGCGATCCGCACGCCGAGCCCCTTCGCCCTCCACGCCGCGGCCTGCGCGGCCGCGGTGCGCATCACCCAGCGCCCGAGCGGCGCGATCAGCCCCGACTCCTCCGCGAAGCGGATGAACTCGATCGGCGCGACCAGCCCGCGCTCGGGCGACTGCCAGCGGATCAGCGCCTCGACGCCGCGCACGTCGCCGGTCGCGATATCGACGACCGGCTGGTAGTGCAGCACGAACTGCTCGTCCTCGAGCGCCTTGCGCAGGTTCGTGTCGAGCCACATGTACTTCGCGACCTTCTGGTTCATCTCCTGCGAGAACACGCGGTACGTGTGCTTGCCCTCTTCCTTCGCGACGTACATCGCGGTGTCGGCGCTGCGGATCAGCGTCTCGAGCGAATCGCCGTGCTGCGGATGCAGCGCGATGCCGATCGAGCAGCTCGTGTACACCTCCATCAGCCCGAGGTGGATCGGCGTGCGCAGCCGCTCGAGGATGATCTGCGCGGTCGCTTCGAGCAGCGGCCGCGTGCCGTGCTCGAACAGCACCAGGAATTCGTCGCCGCCGAGCCGCGCGAGCGTCGCGCCGGACGGCAGGCAGCCGCTGATGATCGCGGATACGTCCTGCAGCAGACGGTCGCCGGTGATGTGGCCGTAGTGATCGTTGACGCGCTTGAAGTTGTCGAGATCGAGGAACAGGATGCCGACCTGCCCGCGCATGTCGGTGCGGTCCATCGCGAGCGCCCCGCGGATGCGCTCGTTGATCGCATGCCGGTTCGGCAGACCGGTCAGCACGTCGGTGTTCGCGAGTTCGCTGAGGCGCTGCTGCGCGTTGCGCTCCTCGGTGATGTCGATGCCCGAGCAGATCAGGAACTGCTCGTCGACGCCGCTGCCGCTCTGCACGAACTTGTTGCGGAACTGGAACAGGCGCGGCCCGCTGACCGTGTTGATGTAACGCTCGACCGCGAACGAATGGTTGCTCGCGAAGAAGCCGGCGATGTTGTGGCGCGACTGTTCGCCCTGCTCGGGGCTCATGAACAATTCGAATGCGCTGCGGCCGACCACGTCGACCTCGCGCTTGCCCGTCACTTCCTCGCACAGGCGGTTGAAGCGCTGCACCATCCCGTTGCGGTCGAGAATCACGACGAGCGAATTCACTTCGGACACGACCTGCTCGGCGAACGCGAGCCCGTTCGCGAGATCGCTCGCGACGGACGCGGTATCGGAATAGGCGGAGGCCGTGCCGGCCCAGTCTTTCGTATCGACCTTCCGGCCGACCAGATGGAGGCTGATCGGCGTGCCGAACAGTACGATGTCGAGCACGAGGTGCGACGTGACGCCGGTCAGCACGCGCACCCGCGCAGCCTGCTCGGCGGTGAGCGCGACCGCGACGTCGGTCATGCCGCGAACCGCAGCCAGTTCGAGTGCATTGCTGTCGCTGCCGAGACGCCAGCAGGGGCTGCGCGTACCGACATGCGCCTCGAGCACCGCGCTATCGTTTTCGTCATCCATGGACACGCCCCGATCCAGAAAAAACGCACAGTGTAGACGGAGGCGAGACGGCCGCCCCGGATCCCTGGCCGCGCAACGCGCGTGCCCGGCAAGGCAGCCGTGATGGCCGCGACAGCGGTCCTCGTTCCGTGTTTGTTTCCAACTAATGCGACCCGGCGTTCGCGCTCGACGCGCGCAGGTTTTCCAAACGAATGATGAGACCCATCTTATCAAATGACAGTGAAGATTGGCACTCACATTTGGAACAGGGTGTCAAGGAATCGGGACTCGGTTGGCAACGCGGATTTTTCGTGCTCGGCAATACCGCGCAGGCCGGTTCAGCGGGCCCGGGCGGGGCCCGCTGAACCGGCCGGAAGCCAGGCTGGAAAAGGATTTGCGACGAATCAACGACGATCGAAACCGATACGCGGCAATTGCACGCCAGCGGGGTCGAATCGCATTGCAGCAATCGCGGAAATGGCATTTTCCTTTCCGTTTGCGCGGGAATCCACGTCTTTATTCCCATACCCGTTGCAATACCGCACCGGTCTTTTCACACGAATATATCGTCCGCGCGTGTCGCCCGGCTCAGCTGGCCGCGCCGTAGCCGCCACCCCCCGGCGTTTCGACCACGAACACGTCGCCCGCCGCCATCTGCGCGCGGCCGATGTGGTCGAGCGTCTCGACCGTGCCGTCCGCCCGCTCGATCGTGTTGCGGCCGAGCGCGCCCGCATCGCCGCCCGCCGCGCCGAACGGCGCATGGATCCGGTTGTTCGACAGGATCGACGCGGTCATCGGTTCGAGGAAGCGGATCCGCCGCACCGCGCCGTCGCCGCCGCGCCAGCGCCCGCCGCCGCCCGACCCCGCGCGCAGCCGGTGCGAGTCGAGCCGCACCGGGTAACGCCATTCGAGCACTTCCGGATCGGTCAGCCGCGAGTTCGTCATGTGCGTCTGCACCGCGCCGACGCCCGCGAAGCCGTTGCCCGCGCCGCTGCCGCCGGCGATCGTCTCGTAGTACTGGTATTGATCGTTGCCGAACGTGAAGTTGTTCATCGTGCCCTGGCTCGATGCGACGCAGCCGAGCGCGCCATACAGCGCATTGGTGATCGCCGACGACGTCTCCACATTGCCCGACACGACCGCGGCCGGATACTCGGGATTGAGCATCGAGCGCGCGGGCACGATCACCGTCAGCGGCTTCAGGCAGCCGGCGTTCAGCGGGATGTCGTCGCCGACCAGCGTGCGGAACACGTACAGCACGGCGGCCATGCAGACGGCCTTCGGCGCGTTGAAGTTGTTGTCGAGCTGCGCGGACGTGCCGGTGAAATCGATCTCCGCCCGCCGCGCCGCGCGATCGACGCGGATCGCGACGCGAATCTCCGCGCCGTTGTCGAGCGGATAGCGGTACGCACCGTCCTGCAGCGCGCCGATCACGCGGCGCACCGCTTCTTCCGCGTTGTCCTGCACGTGCCCCATGAACGCGAGCACGACGTCGCGGCCGAACTGCGCGACCATCCGCCGCAACTCGTCGACGCCCTTCTGGTTCGCGGCGATCTGCGCACGCAGGTCGGCCATGTTCTGCTCGACGTTGCGCGCCGGGTAGCGGCCCGATGCGAGCAGCGCGCGCGTGTCGGCGTCGCGCAGCGCGCCGGCCGACACGAGCTGCCAGTTGTCGATCAGCACGCCCTCTTCGTCGATGTGCCGCGAATCGGGCGGCATCGAGCCCGGCGTCGTGCCGCCGATGTCCGCGTGGTGGCCGCGCGAGCCGACGTAGAAGAGCGGCGTGTCGGCGCCGTCGGCGAACACCGGCGTGATGACGGTCACGTCCGGCAGGTGCGTGCCGCCGTGATACGGATCGTTCAGCATGAACACGTCGCCGTCGCGCATGCGGCCGCGATTGCGCTCGATCACCGTGCGGATGCTCTCGCCCATCGAGCCCAGATGCACCGGCATGTGCGGCGCGTTCGCGATCAGGTTGCCGGCACCGTCGAAGATCGCGCACGAGAAGTCGAGCCGTTCCTTGATGTTCACCGAGTACGCGGTGTTCTGCAGCCGCAGCCCCATCTGCTCGGCGATCGACATGAACAGGTTGTTGAAGATCTCGAGCCGCACCGGATCGGCGTCGGTCCCGAGCGAGCGGCGTGTCGGCAGCGACGTCGTGCGCGTGAGCACGAGGTTGCCCTGTGCGGTCATCCGCGCGCGCCAGCCGGGTTCGACGACGGTCGTGCCGTTCTGCTCGGCGACGATCGCCGGCCCGTCGATCGCGTCGCCGGCGAGCAGCGTGTCGCGCACGTAGAGCGCCGCGTCGTGCCACTGGCCGCCGGAATGGAAACGCACGGCCGACTCGGCGGCCGGCGCGGCGGCATCGCCTTCGCCGCGGGGCGCGAGCGGTGCGATTTCGACTGGCGCGTCGGAACGGCCGATCGCCTCGACCGATGCCAGCTCAACCACCAGCGGCGTGTCGGGCATCAGGAACGCGTAGCGCTGCCGATACGCGGCTTCGAACGCCTGCTGCATCGCGGCGACGCTGCCGGCCGGCACGTCGAGCGCGGAATCGGTGCCCTGGTAGCGCAGGTGCACGCGCCGCTCGGTCACGATCCGCTCCGGCGGCACGTGCTGTTCGAGCAGCGCGCCGACCGCCTCGTCGGCCAGCCGGTCGAGCGCCGCGTTCAACGCCGGCAGCGACGCGTCGGACAGCACGGCTTCCACCGCGCGCTCGCGCATCGCCGTCTGGTCGGCCAACCCCATCCCGTACGCGGACAACACGCCCGCCAGCGGATGCGCGAACACCTGCGTCATCCCGAGCGCGTCGGCCACGCCGCACGCGTGCTGGCCGCCCGCGCCGCCGAACGTCGTCAGCACGTAGCGCGACACGTCGTGGCCGCGCTGCACCGAGATCTTCTTGATCGCGTTCGCCATGCTGCCGATCGCGATTTCCAGGAACCCTTCGGCCAGCGCCTCGGGCGTGTCGCGCCGCCCGGTCGCCGCGTGGATCTCGTCGGCGAGCGCCGCGAACTTCGCGACCACGCCGTCGCGATCGAGCGGTTGATCCGCGTGCGGGCCGAACACGCGCGGAAAATGATCGGGCTGGATCTTGCCGAGCATCACGTTGCAGTCGGTCACCGTCAACGGGCCGCCGCGCCGGTACGCGGCCGGCCCCGGGTTCGCGCCGGCCGATTCGGGCCCGACGCGCAGCCGCGCGCCGTCGAAGCCGAGCACCGAGCCGCCGCCGGCCGCGACCGTGTGGATGCTCATCATCGGCGCGCGCATCCGCACGCCGGCCACCTGCGTCTCGAACACGCGCTCGAACTCGCCGTTGTAGTGCGACACGTCGGTCGACGTGCCGCCCATGTCGAAGCCGATCACCCGGTCGAAGCCGGCCGCGCGCGCGGCGCGCACCATCCCGACGATGCCGCCGGCCGGCCCGGACAGGATCGCGTCCTTTCCCTGGAACGCGTCGGCGCGCGTGAGGCCGCCGCTGCTCTGCATGAACTGCAGGTTCACGCCGGGCATCTCGTGCGCGACCTGCTCGACGTAGCGGCGCAGGATCGGCGACAGGTACGCGTCGACCACGGTCGTGTCGCCGCGCGGCACCATCTTCATCAGCGGCGACACCTCGTGCGACACGGACACCTGCGTGAAGCCGATCCGGCGCGCGAGCGCCGCCAGCATCCGTTCGTGCGCGGTGTAGCGATAGCCGTGGATCAGCACGATCGCGAGCGCCTGCACGCCCGAATCGAACACGCGACGCAGCGCCGCTTCGGCCTCCTGCACATCGAGCGGCACGACGACGTCGCCCTGCGCGCCGACCCGCTCGTCGATCTCGACGACCGTCTCGTACAGCGCATCGGGCAGCACGATGTCGAGATCGAACAGGCGCGGCCGGTTCTGGTATGCGATGCGCAGCACGTCGCGAAAGCCGCGCGTCGTCGCGAGCGCGGTGCGTTCGCCCTTGCGTTCGAGCAGCGCGTTGGTCGCGACCGTCGTGCCCATCTTCACCATGTCGACGCGCGCGGGCGTGATCGGCTCGCCGTCGGCGAGGCCGAGCAGGTGGCGGATGCCGGCCACGGCCGCATCGCGATATTGCTCGGGGTTGTCCGACAGCAGCTTGTGCGTGACGAGCGCGCCGTCGGGCCGGCGCGCGACGATGTCGGTAAACGTGCCGCCGCGGTCGATCCAGAATTGCCAGCGGGCGGCGTCGGAGGAAACGGGGAAAGTGTGTCGGTCAGTCATGGCGATGAAGTCGATGCGTCGTTGAATTCAGGGCGAGCGCCGCCGCACGGCGCGCGTCGCGCGCCGCGTGACGGCTTCGATGAAAAGGGTGTGAAAAGCGGCGGGCGAGCGCCCGCTCAGGCGGCGTCGAGTTCGCGGCCGCGCGTCTCGGGCAGCGTCAGCGCGGCGACGATCACCACGCCGTAGGCGGCGACGGCGAAGATCCCGATGCTCATGCCGAGCCCGTACTGCTTCGACAGCGCGCCGATCAGGAACGGAAACAGTGCGCCGATCGCGCGGCCCACGTTGTAGCAGAAGCCCTGGCCGGAGCCGCGTACGCGGGTCGGAAACAGCTCGGTCAGGAACGCGCCCATCCCGGAGAAGATGCCCGATGCGAAAAACCCGAGCGGGAAGCCGAGCCACAGCATCGACGCGTTGGTCAGGTTCAGCGACGTGTACGCGAACGCGATCACCATCGAGCCGAGCGCGAACAGGATGAAGTTCGGCTTGCGGCCGAGGCGGTCGGTCAGGTACGCGCTCGCCAGGTAACCGACCCACGAGCCGAAGATGATCATCGCGAGATAACCGCCGGTGCCCATCACGGTCAGGTGCCGTTCGGTCTTCAGGAAAGTCGGCAGCCACGTCGTGATCGCGTAATAGCCGCCTTGCGCGCCGGTCGTCAGCAGCGCCGCGCGCAGCGTCGTCGTGATCAGCTTCGGCGCGAAGATTTCGGTGAGGCGCGGCGCGTCGGCCACTTTCGCCTGCGCGGCCTTTTCCTTCTCGAAGACGTCGGGCTCCTTCACGTAGCGGCGAATCACGACCACCAGCAGCGCCGGCGCGAGGCCGATGAGGAACAGCCCCCGCCACGCCTGTTCGGCCGGCAACACCGAGAACAGCACCGCGTACAGCACCGCCGACAGCCCCCAGCCGATCGCCCAGCCCGACTGCACGAGCCCGACCGCCTTGCCGCGATCCCGCGCGCGGATCACTTCGCCGATCAGCACCGCGCCGGCCGTCCATTCGCCGCCGAAGCCGAAGCCCATCAGCGCGCGCGCCGCGAGCAGCTGGTGATAGTTCTGCGCGAGCCCGCACAGCGCGGTGAACACGGCGAACCACAGCACGGTCAGTTGCAGCGTGCGCACGCGGCCGATCCGGTCGGACAGGATGCCCGCGATCCAGCCGCCCAGCGCCGATGCGAGCAGCGTCATCGTGCCGATGAAGCCGGCGTCCGCGAGCGAGATGCCCCAGGTCGCGACGAGCGTCGGGATCACGAACGACAGCATCTGCGTGTCCATCCCGTCGAGCATGTAGCCGAACTTGCAGCTCCAGAACGCGCTGCGCTCGCGCGGCTTCGCGTCCGCGTACCAGCCGAACATCCCGTTGCGCGCGGGGCCCGCGGGGTCGGCGGCGGGCGCCGCGAGGGTCTTGCTTTCCATGGTGAGGCTCCTGTCGATATGCCTGTCGATATGCGCGGTCAAAACCGGTTCGTGTCGTCTCGTGCATGCCCGTGTGCCGGGCTCGCGGCCCGCGGGCCACGGATGCGCGCCGCCCTCCGGCCGGGCGGATCGTCTGCGGTCGCGGCACGCTGCCGCGACGGGGCCGGACCGGCGAGCGCGCAGGCTGCCGGCGTCTCGGGTCAGAACACGGCCAGCGACGCGTTCGTGATGTCGGTCACCAGCATGTAGCCGGGCGTATGCGCGATCGCGAGCGGCAGCTTCGCTTCCATCAGCGCGGTTTGCGGCGTCACGCCGCACGCCCAGAACACCGGCAGCTCGCCGTCGCGCACCGTCACCGCATCGCCGAAATCGGGCGCGCCGAGATCGGCGATGCCGAGTGCTTCAGGATGGCCGATATGGATCGGCGCGCCGTGCACGCCCGGAAACCGGCTCGTGATCTGCACCGCGCGGATCGCATCGGCGCCGCGCAGCGGCCGCATCGACACGACCAGCTGGCCGCCGAAGATCCCCGCGCGGCGGTTCGGGATCGTCGTACGGTACATCGGCACGTTGCGGCCCTCCTCGATGTGGCGCAGCCCGATGCCTTCACGCGCCAGCATGTCCTCGAACGAGAACGAGCAGCCGATCGCGAACACGACGAAATCGTCGCGCCACAGCGCTTCGAGCGATTCGACGCGCCCGGTCAGCCGGCCGTCGCGGTACACGTTGTAGCTCGGCACGTCGGTGCGGATGTCGAGATCCTCGCCGAGCACGTCGAGCCGGAACGCGCCCGGTTCGCCGACGCCCAGCAGCGGGCACGCTTTCGGATTCGCCTGACAGAAGCGCAGGAAATCGTGCGCGTACGCATTCGGCAGGATCGCGAGATTCGCTTGCGCGAACGGGCCGCACTGGCCGGCGGTCGGGTTGCGGAATGTACCGTTGCGCACGGACTGGCGGAATTCGGAAGGCGTCATGGTGTTCGTCGGCGGATCGGAGGGCGTCGGGCTGACGGTGTTGCGTCAGCGGATACGGCGAAGAATAGAAAAGAAAAAAATTTGTCGCCAACGAGTTTTTTTGCGCCGCGCGTATAGAATTTCTTAACGAATCTCCGGGTTTTCCCCGGTCCCGTTCACTTTTCTTCACCGGCAAGCTGCGCGTGCCCGATCCGTTCCACCGCCATGAACACGCGTTTTCTCGAAACTTTCGTCACGCTCGCGAAGCTGCGCAACTTCCGCACGACGGCCGCCGCGCTGCACGCGACGCCGGCCGCGATCTCGCAACGCCTGAAGGCGCTCGAGGACGAATTGCACACCGTGCTCGTCGATCGCGACAGCCGCGAATTCCGGCTCACGCCGAACGGCGAATACCTGCTCGGCTATGCGAAGGCCGTCGTCGAGGCGACGCAGGAGCTGCAGGCCGCCGCGGCCGGCGAAAGCGCGCTGCGCGGCAAGCTGCGGCTCGGCGTGATCGAGACGGTCGTGCACAGCTGGCTGCCGCACTATCTGCGCCGCCTCGCGGCCGACTATCCGCAACTGGAAATCGACCTGACCGTCGACGTCAGCGTCGTGCTGCAGCGCCGGCTGATGGCCGGCGAGCTCGATTTGATCATTCGCGTGGAAGGCAGCGACGAGGCGTCGGTCGTCTGCGACGCGCTCGCGAACTATCCGGTGCGCTGGATCGCGCGCACGGGGCTGCTGCCGAACGCGCGCACCGGCCTCGCGCGGCAGGTGCTGCGCCAGCCGATCCTGACCTACGGGCGCGGCACCGCGCCCCACCGCGCGCTCGAGGACATCGTGCGCACGCTCGCGCACGCGCATGGCGTGCCGCTGTCGGAGACGCGCATCACCGGCTCGCCGTCGATCTCGGTGATCGTGCAGCTGGTGCGCGACGGCTTCGGCGTCGCCGCGATTCCGGTGCTGTTCGTCGATGCGCTGATCGAAAGCGGCGAAGTCGTCGAGCTGCCGCTGCAACCGTCGCCGCCGTCGATCGTCGTGTCGATGTCGCGCCGCGCCGACGCGCCGAAGTTCGTGCACGGCGCGTCGATCGCCGCGCGCGCCGCGTGTCACGAGTATTGCGGGAAGAGCAACCGGTTGCTGGTCGAAGCGCTTTGATGCGCGGGATGCTGCATCAACTGCCGCAGCGCTGCCTCCGATTCCCAGTAGTAGACGTTCTGGATCAGTCCCGCCTCGGCGTTCTCCCACGTCTCCTCGCCGAGATAGCCGGGCGTCGCGCGCGCCATGTCCGCGATCCGCCGATCGAGGCGATGGAATTCGTCGTCGTATTGCCCGGCGCGGAAAATGAAGGTCGATGCATCCATGCGCGCTCCGTCGGAGACGATTGCAAGAGCGCCAAGTGTAAGACACGCGTGACGTGCCGCCGTGGTCACGCGGTGAGTTTGACGGGATCGTGTCGATCGGCGAGCCACGCGTCGATGCGTGGGGCATCGGCGTGCGTGCGCGTCGGGGTTTCCGTGGTTGCGGGCATCGCTGCGAGCGCGTGTCGCGCGCGTTCGAGTGCCTCCGCGAAACCGCGCAACTCGCGGGTCGCCGGCCGGTCGTCGAGACGCCGGCGCGCGAGTGCCGCTTCGATACGTACGTCGATCAACGCGCGCTGCGCGTCGATGAAATCGACGCACAGCATGCGGCACTGCGCGGAGATCGATGCGGCCGCGAGCAGCACCGGCACGATCGACATCGTCAGGTAGCCGCCGGGCGCAAGCCGCGACAATGCCGCGCGTACTTGCGGGCCGCCGTCGATCAGCGATGCGAACACCGCGTCGCGCCACACCGCGCGCTCGAACACGAGCGCATCGCGAAACGTGTCGAGCGCCGCGCGATCCGCGACCTGCCCCGCCGTGACCAGCGGTATCGCCGGCGTCGCATCGGCCGAAGCCGTGCCGCCGTCCGCGCCGACGATGCAGTTCGCGCCGAGCCAGGCCGTCTCGTCGCGCCGCCCGGCGAGCACGCGCGATTGCAACCGGTCAGGCAGCATCGGATCGAGCGGCACCGCACCGCAGATCGACGGCTTGCTCGCATGCACGCTGCAACGGCCGTCGTCGGCCAGCGCGGGGCACCGGCCGAGCGACGGATAGTCGTAGCCTTGCAGCGTCAATGCGATCCATTCGTCGCCCGCGCCGTGCGTGCGGTGGAACAACCGGTTCGCGAGCGCATCGCAGGCGGCGACGTCATCCGCATCGAACGCGTGCTCGCGTCCGCTCGTGTGCGATCGTTCGCCGACCCGCCGCTTTGGCACGCGATGGATCGTCAGCGCCCCGACGAAACGGTGACGATGCCGGAACAGCTCGCGCAGCGACAGCGTCGGCGCGCTGTTGCAACAGCGTCCGCACGCATTGCACGCGAGGCGGTAGTCGGCTACCACGGCCGCCGCACCGAGTCCTGGTAGCGCGTCAGGATGAAATGCGCGACGTCGTCCGAGTGATACGCGGCGACGAGCTGCGCGACCCACGGCTTCGCGCGATCGGCATCGCGCACGGTCAACACGTTCGCATACGGCGAGCGGGCGTCCTCGAGGTTGATGCTGTCGCGCGCCGGTTGAAGGCCCATGCGCGTGGCGTCGTCGCTGTCGATCGCGACGAACACGGCCGAATCGAGCGCCGCATGAAGCCGGTCGCGGCGCAGCGCGACGAATTTCAGCGCGAGCCGGTTGCCGGTCACGTCGCGCAGCGTCGCATGCAGGCCGGCCTGTTCGCGCAGCGTCACCAGCGTGTCGTTCTGCAGCAGCACGAGCGCGCGCGCCATCCCGCGCGGATCGGCGGGAAGCGCGACCGTCGCGCCGGGCTGCAGTTCGTTCAGGTTCTTCAGCTTGCGCGAATAAAGCGCCATCGGCAATGTGACGGTCGGCGCGACGGCGGTCAGCGCATAGCCTTTCGCCGCGCGCGTGGCGCTCAGGCGCTGGGCATCCTCGAAGCTCGCCGCGTCGATGCTGCCGCCGGCAAGCGCGGTATCGATGCGCGATGCGTCGTCGAATGCGACGACGTCGACGGCCAACCCGCGCGCCGCGGCGACGCGTTTCACCTCGTCGAGGATTGCCGCATGCACGCCGCGCGTCACGCCGACGCGCACCGCGGGCGCGGCGGATTCTGCCCACGCCGGACGCATGACGCCGCACGCAATGATCAACCCTGCGGCAATGGCCCACCCTCCGCGCTTCATGACGCATCCCTCAGAATCGTGCGGAACCCGATGTGCGATGCGCCGAGATCGGCTTCCTGCTGTTCGCGCGACGATGCGCGATAGCGCACGCAGTAGTCGCGCGAGCACAGGAACGAGCCGCCCTTGATCACCATCGGCGTATCGTGCCGGCGCGTCGGCGGGGCGACGGCTGCCGTGTCGCCGTTCGTATGCGACTGGTGCGGCCCCGTGTAGGCATCCTTCGTCCATTCCCATGCGTTGCCGATCATGTCGTAGAGACGAAAGCCGTTCGCCGCGTAGCAGCCGACCGGCGCCAGCCCCGCATGACCGTCCTCGGCCGTGTCGAGCACCGGAAACGCGCCCTGCCAATAGTTCGCGGCCGGCGTGCCGTTCGCGTCGCGCGGCGCCGCATCGAGCGACGCGTCGTCGCGGCCGGCCTTGCCCGCGTATTCCCATTCGGCTTCGGTCGGCAGGTCGCGGCCGAGCCAGTGTGCGTACGCGAGCGCATCGCGCTGCGTGACGAGCGTGACGGGCAGGTTGCCGAGCCCGTCGACGGTGCTGCCGGGGCCGCGCGGCGTGCGCCACGACGCGCCCTTCACCCACGTCCACCATGCGAGGTCGCGTGCATTCAGCTCGTCGCGCGTCGGCACATGGAACACCGCCGCGCCGCCCTGCTGCTCGGCTTCGGTCACGTAGCCGGTCGCCTGCACGAATGCGGCGAACTGCGCGATCGTCACGTCGGTCTGGTCGATCCAGAAGCCGCCGACGCGCGTCTTGCCGTCGCCGACCGGACGCTCGTCCGCATAGCCGCGCGTGCTGCCGAACACGAACGCGCCGCCACTCAGGTGCACCATCCCGGCTTCGGGATCGTCGCGCCACTTTGCCGGCAACCCCGAATAGCGCTCGCACTGCCGCTCCGAGCCCAGCGGCGCGAGCGTGCGGCCGCGATTCGCGTCATCGAACGCACCGCCCGGCGCGCCCGGCGGATTCGCATAACCGACCGCGAACGCGGCGGCGAACAGCGTGGCCGCGAGCGCCGCGCCGAGCGTCCAGAACCGGAACCGCATCGCGTCGTCCTCAGTAGTAGCCGCGCGGACGCAGCGGCTCGACACCGCCGACGTTGCTCATGTAGGTCTTCCACTGGTCGACCAGCGTGCTGACCACCGACGGATTTTGCGCCGACACGTCGGTCGTCTCGCCACGATCCGCCGCGAGGTCGTAAAGCTGCCAGTGCCCGTCGAGCGGGCCGAGCGGCGGCTCGGTCCACAATGCCTTCCAGCGGCCGTCGGCGCTGCGCAGATACGCGCGGCCATACGCTTCGTCGCCGAACGGCGTCGTATGCACTTCACCGCTGGCCGAGCCGGTAAGCACCGGCAGCAGCGACTGGCCCGTCACCGGATACACGTAGCGGTTGTTGTAGACCACCTTGCCCTTGTTCCGGTCGACGCCCGTCAGCGTGTTCACCAGCGGCGGCGCCGGCTGCGACGGCGGCGTGACGCCCGCGACCGCGAGGAACGTCGCAGTGTTGTCCGTCACGTGCGTGAACGCGCGCAGCGTCGGCAACGCTTGCGTCTGGCCCGGCAGGTGAACGATCGTCGGCGTCGACACGCCGCCTTCGGCCGAATAGCCCTTCGTGAGGCGGAACGGCGTCGCGCTCACCTCGGCCCAGCGCAGCCCGTATTGCAGCCGCTGCGCGTTCTGCTTGCCGTTGTCGGTGCCGAGCGCGGAGTAGGTCGGCTCCTGTGCGTTCGCGGTGTCGGTCGCCGTCGGGTCCGCGCCGGAGTCGATCGGCCAGCCTTCCGCGCCGTTGTCCGACTGGAACATGATGAACGTGTTGTCGTATTCGCCGATGTCCTTCAGATGCTGGATTAGCAGGCCGATGTTGTAGTCGAGGTTCTCGACCATCCCCGCATAGATCTCCATGTAGCGCGCCTGCGCCTTGCGCTCGGCCGGGCTCAGGCTCGACCACAGCTTGTCGACCTTGCCGATGCCGTAGTCGCTGTAGCCGTCGGCGGCCGAATGCACGGCGCTGATGTACTTCGCGCCGGCGGTGCCGTCGTTCGCCGTCGCCGGCGACGCCGCCGTCGTTTCGGGCAGGCCGTCGAACGGCTTGAAGTCGGCGGGAATCAGGCCGAGCGCCTTCTGCCGCGCGATCCGTGCGTTGCGGATCGCGTCGTAGCCGGCGTCGTACACGCCCGCGTATTTGTGCAGCCACGGGTCGGGCACCTGCAGCGGCCAGTGTGGCGACGTGTAGGCCGCGTAGGCGAAGAACGGCTTGCCGTCCTGCTTGTTCGCATCGATGTACGAGATCAGCTTCTGCGTGTAGAAATCCGTCGAATAGAACACGGCCGGGCTGCCGCCCGTACCGCCCGGCTGTCCGGGCTGGCCTGGCTGCACGTAGCGACCGTCTTCCGTGTAGTTCGACGAACCGGCCGGCTCGTGCGCGAAGTGGTTCGTCGCCGCGCCGCCGAGCAGCACGTAGCTGTGCTCGAAGCCCCATTGGTCCGGCGTCTGCCCGCTGCCCGCCGTGCTGCCGACGATCCCCGAGCCGATGTGCCACTTGCCCGCGATATACGTGTGATAGCCGGCGTCCTTCAGCAGTTGTGCGAACGACAGCGCGCGGTCGTTCAGGTAGCCCTCGTAGCCCGGCAGCCCGCGCCGCTCGTCGGTCGGCACACCCATCGTGCCTTCGCCGACCAGGTGGTGATCGGTGCCGGAAATCAGCATCGCGCGGGTGATCGCGCACACCGTGCCGGTGTGGTGGTTCGACAGGATGCGGCCCGATGCGACGAGCGCGTCCAGGTTCGGCGTGTTGATCTCGCCGCCGAACGCGTGGATATCGGAGTAGCCCAGATCGTCGGCCATGATGTACAGGATGTTCGGGCGTCTGGCTTCGGGCGTCGCACTGGCCTGCGGCGGCGGATCGCTGTCGACGCCGCCGCACGATGCCAGCGACAGCGCACCGGCGACCGCGGTGCACACTACACGGAAACGGAAGGCAAGCAAGGGCGAAGCGGACTTTTTCATTGTTGTGGATCGCTCGATCTACGGGATCGGCGATCTTAGCGTCGCCCGCGCGGCGCCCAAAGTCGGATTCGTCACATGCTAACGGGATGCGGGAATATGCACGCGGGTCCGATGGCGTCCATCCGCACCGGGCCGCACCCATTTCGAGATGAATGACGGAATCCGCGACGCATCATCCCGTCGCACGCCGCGACGAAAACGAGCAACCGGATCGCGCTCGAAACGCACGTCGCACACACGGCGGGCGGAAGCATCCCGATCACCCAATGCACCCTGGAGACCCGATGTCAAAGATCACCGACGTACTGAAAGTGCTGTCGAAGTGCGAACCCTACCGCCCCGCAAAAGGCGTGTCGATGGAACGGGCACGCAAAGCGGCGCGACTTCTGCTCGCGGGAGGCGGCGTCTGCTTCGTGCTGCTCGGCGCATTGGCGCTCTGGCACAAGGCGGCCCCGGCACCGTTGCAGCAGCACGTCGCCATCGTGTTCTACGTACTGACGGTCTTGTTCAGCCTGCTCTCCCTCATCGTCGAACCCGTCGCCGGCATCGTCCAGATGTTTCGCTGGAAATCGGAAACGCTGAACACCATCACGCGCGAGGTGGAGACCGACGAGAAGCATGCGCTGCTGCTGGCCGGCTACGACGACAGCACGCTCGAGTATGCGCGGCACGTCCTGCAACTCAAGGTGAAGCGCCTCGACGCGCGCGCCGTGTCGTTCTTCGGCGGCGGAACGGCCGCCTATGCGCTGCTTGCCGTGACGCTCTCGAACATCAAGGACGCCGGTGGCTTGCCGTGGTTGCAGAGTACGCTGACAAGCGGATTCGTTTCCGGAAATTTCCTGAATACCGCCATCGTATGGGGCATTGCATTGGTCTTCGGGCTATCCGTCGGCTCGATGGCGTTGAAGGTGGTCCAGTCGCGCTACGTCTATCAGGTCGAACTGATCGAGCTCGTGCTGCTGCATCGAACGATGGCGAAGGCGGCCAAGCGCGCGTGACGTCTGGTCGGCACGGCGGACCGTGCTCACCCGCGAATCCCGTACGTTCATCCCGCACGCCGCGCGGCCATCGGCATCGCGCGCCGTGACGCGATCCGCAACCCGAGCACGCCGCCGGCGAGCAGCGCCACGGCGACCAGCAGCAGCGCGAGATCGTACGAATGCGTGACGTCCTTGATGTGTCCCATCACCGGCGGCAGCGCAAGCCCCGCGATGTTCGCGACCGCGTTGATCAGCGCGATCGACGCGGCGGCCGTGAGGCCCGACACGTATTCGGTCGTCACCGCCCAGAACACCGGCGTCGTGGCCCAGTTGAACCCGACCGCGAACACGAGCAATGCATACGCAACGGGCAGCGCGGGCGTATAGATCGCACCGATGAGCAGCGCACCGGCCAGCAGCATCGGCACGCCGAGATGCAGCGCACGCTCGCCGCCGAGATCCGAATGCCGGCCGTTCAGATACATCGCGATGCACGCGAACAGGAACGGCAGTGCGGACAGGCTGCCGACCGCGAAGCTCGATTGCGCCGACAGGCTCTTCACGAGCAGCGGCAGGAACAGCGTGAGGCCTATTGTGCCGAAGGCCTGCAACAGCCAGAACGCCGCCAGCGCCCATACCTTGCCGTCGCCGAACGCCCGCCGCAATGCAGCGCCGTGCGACAGATGCTCGTGCGGCGCACCGGCGCGCAGCGTGGCTTCGAGCCATGCGCGCTCGTCGGCCGGCAGCCAGCGGGCATGCGTGGGCGTATCGGGCAGCTTCCGCCATACGACGATCCCGAGCAGCAACGCCGGCACGCCTTCGAGCAGGAACAGCCAGCGCCAGCCTTCGACGCCGAGCACGCCGTTCAGGTTCAGCAACGCGCCGGACAGCGGCAACCCGATCACCGACGCGAGCGTCGCGCCGATGTAGAAGAACGACATCGCCCGTGCGCGATCGCTTTGCGGATACCACGCGGACAGGTAATAGATGATGCCCGGCGTGAACCCCGCTTCGGCCGCGCCCAGCAGCAGGCGCATCGCATAGAGCTGGCCCGGCGTATGCACCGCGCTCATCCCGGCCGCGACGATACCCCACGTGACCATGATGCGTGCGATCCAGCGGCGTGCGCCGACACGCGCGAGGAACAGATTGCTCGGTACTTCGAAGATGATGTACGTGACGTAGAACAGCCCCGCGCCGAGGCCATACATCTGTGCGCTGAGGCCGAGATCCGCGTTCATCTGCAGCGCCGCGACCGAGATGTTCGAGCGGTCGATGTACGCGACGAGGTACAGCAGCATCAGGAACGGAATGAGGCGCAGGTTCAGGCGCCGCATCGTCGCGGCGTGCAACTGCGAAGCGGCAGCATGCATCGGCTTGTCTCCTGGATCGTCTCGCGGGACGGGCGGATGCCGCGCACGATCGCGGCATCGTCGCGCCGCGTGAAGCGCGGCGTCATGCGAAGCAGTCTAGAAGTCGCGTGAAATGTGCGTCAATTATCGGGATGCAGTCTCGATATGTGAGAAATGCCGGCGAGTGAGTACCCCATCACGAGATGCTGCCCGGCAGCCGCAAGCGCCATCCCCAGCCATGCGAGCGAACCGGCGAGCCCCGCGGATCACCACGACGGCATAAGGCGAATACGTGGCCATTTTTCAGTCCGTGTCCGGGCGCCGAACCGGGGACCAGTCGACGGAATCTGCCTCCGCGAATTTGAGCCGTTCGCGCAATTCCGGATGCACGCCCGCCTGCATCAGCAGTGCAATGCCGCCTAAACGCCGCGCGTCCTCATCGGTAATCGAGCAACCGTCGTTCGGTTCTGCGTGCGGCGGAATCGTGATGCCGACACCTGCATTCAATTCGCGATCCAGGACGGCCTGAACGTCCTTGCGAAACACAGTGCACAACGTAACCTGTTCGGTTTCTTCATCGTAAAACACGATGGTTGCACGTCTCGGTTTGCTCATGTCACATTCCTCTACAAGTCTGGAATTTCTCGAATGCCCGTTGCTTGCACAGTGCGTAGGTCCGAGGGTCTCGATACATCGAACCAATAGCTGCACACATTTCCATGTCGATTTCGTAACGTTCGAAACACTGTTCCTCTTGAAACGGGCCGACAGCCGCCATGCTCAAAGCATCGTTCAATGCCGAATCATCGAGAAAAAACGGGGCAGCGTCACCGAGCGGCCTGACGTCAACGAATCCGGGTGCGATGTCAGCGACATCACCGCCTGCGCCCCCTACGATGTGTTCCAGATAGCTTATCAACTCCTCGGCGGATACATCACTTGGCCGCGCCCAATCCGGGAGCGGCTTGTCTACCGGAAGCGATGCCACCGGCGCGACACTGGGGAGCCGATGTGCCCGAGGGAAAGGTGGCGTCGATGGCCGACCACCAGCAGTGCCACGCCCTGTCGCTTGACGCTCGATCGCAACGACGACCAGTCCGTCCTCGATGGCGGATCTGAGCACATCGAGCGGCGCACCACGGAACGCGTCAAGGCCCAACTGCCGTAAGTACGTCATCGCGTTCGTTGTCAGACCCGCATACACCGGCCAGTGCAGCATCAACTCGGAGACCGCGGCGCGCTGATTGGCCGACAACGTCGCACTTCCCGCGCGTGTCAGCGTCGCGCGCTTTCCTGAACCCAACTCGATTGCAATTGAACTCATTCGACTCCCCGGCGTTACCGTCGGGCGAATCTACTTTTCGAAGCGCGATGCAACAAGCGCCCGGTTTTCATGAAGCAGAACAAAACCGGCACCCGGCGGGACTGAAAGCACGCAGGGTTTCCCTGGAACAGGCCGGAGAAGCGCTACAGGCCGCGTGTGTGCACGAACGGGCGGACGCATTCCGCGCGAATGTACAAAAGCACACCCGCGCGTCGGAACCTTTAAATTGTGTTACCTGCCCGACGTGGCCTGTGCCGCTCGCTCAATACCGCATCACGAGATACAACCCCGCAGCCGCAAGCGCCATCCCCGGCCACGCGAGCGCACCGATCGTCTCGCCGAGCACGACGAGCGCGATCAACGCGGTAGCCGGCGGAATCAGGAAAAACAACGCCGACACGCGCGACGCCTCGCCGTATCGCACCATCGCGAGCAGCAGCGAAATCGCGATCAGCGAGTTGCAGATCACGAGATACGCGAGCGACCCGGCGAGGCCCGCGGTCCAGTGCACGTGCATCGGTTCGAGTGCGAACGCGAGCGGCGCGGTCACGGCGAGGCCGACGGTGTACTGCACGAGGTTCGCGGTGACGGGATGAACATCGGTGCCGAAGCGTTTTTCCCACAGCGTGCCGCCGGTGATCGATGCGAGCGCAAGCAAGGCGAACACCAGCGCCCACGACGACGACACCGCGACCGACGAGCGCGCGAGGATGACGATCACGGCGCCCGCCGCGCCGAGTGCGAGCCCGACCCAGCGCAGCACGCCGACCCGCTCGCCGGCAATCATCGGCGCGAGCAGCCCGACGAGAATCGGCTGCTGCGACGTGACGAGCGCGACGGCCCCGGCCGACATGCCGAGCTTCAGGCTCAGATACGTGAACGAAAAATAACCGGCCTGCAGCAGCAAACCGACGACGACGAGATTGCGCCATTCGCCGCGCGTGCGCGGCAATGCGGGACGCAGCCACAGGAACGGCCCGACGAGCAGCGCGACGACGCACGCATAGCGCAGCGCGAGGAAGGTGAGCGGATCGGCATCGCGCAATCCCAGCTTCAGGAACACGAAGCCGCTCGCCCACAGCAGCAGGAACAGTGCGGGGGCGATGCGCAGCCAGCGGGGTTGTCGCGTAGCCATCGGCGGATCGATCGTCGTCATGCGCGCTCGCCCTGCATGACCGGATGATCGTGCGTGCCGCTCGCGGCGCGGCTGCGTGCACACGGGCGCATCATCGAAGGATCGGGCGGGATACGACGTGCGTCGCGGTCGTCACGATGCCGGCGACGATCACGATCCGCAGTGTCCTGCTCATCACGGCATGCCCCCGAATAGGAATTGTGCGGTGATCATACGCCGCGTCGACCGATCCTGCGTCATCGCTACGGCGCGCGCGCGACGCGCCGCGGCACGCGCTCGCCGTCAGCGTCGTCCGATGCCAGCATGCGCGGAATCTCGTCGACGAACGCATCGATGACGACGCGCACCTTCGACGGCAGATGACGCGACGCCGGCCGCACGACGAACACTTCCGCGCCGGACGTGCTGTCGCTGTCCATCACGAGCGCGAGACGGCCGTCGCGCATATACGGCGCCATCAACCAGCACGGCAGCCACGCGAGGCCCGCGCCGGCTGCCGCCGCGTCGGCGATCGCCTGCAAGTCGTCGAACCGCAGGCGGCCGGCCGGACGATGGTCGTGCACCGCGCCGTCCGCGCCGATGATCCGCCACGGCGTCGGCTGCCCGCCGCGCGAATACGCGATGCCGACATGCGACGCAAGTGCGTCGAGCCCCGACGGCCGGCCATGACGATCGAGATACGCGCGCGATGCGCAGATGCCCATGCGCTGTACGCCGAGCTTTCGGCCGACCAGCGCGCTGGTGTCGGCCAGCGCGCCGATCCGCACTGCGACGTCGAAGCCGTCGTTGACGAGATCGGCGACGCGATCGCTGAACGACACGTCGACTTCAAGCCGCGGATAACGCTCGACGAGACGCCGCACGACGGGCGCCACGCATTGCCGGCCGAACAGCACGGGCACGCTGATCCGCACGCGCCCGGTCGGCTCGCGCCGGCCCGCGTCGAGCGCGGCCTCCGTCTCGCCGAGTTCGGCCAGCAGCCGTCGGCACTGCTCGTAATAGACGAGCCCTTCGTCGGTCAGGCCGAGCCGGCGCGTCGTGCGCTGCAGGAGCCGCGCGCCGAGACGCTGTTCGAGTCGCGCGATGATCTTCGCGACGGCCGAACGCGTCATGCCGAGGCGCAGCGCCGCCGCCGCGAAGCTGCCCGACTCCACGACGTCGACAAATTCGGCGACGCCTCTCAACCGCTCGTCCATGGAATTCCGCTCCGGTGAGGTGACAGGTTTGTGTCCACACTGGCGACAATCGTTGGCCGAATTCTCGCCAATGCGTCCCCTCGCGCAACACTATGATAGTCCGGTCTATCTCGAAAAAGGAGTCGACATGCATGCATGGCAAGTCAAACCGGGCGACGGCGTTGCCGGGCTCCGGCGCATCGACGCGACGCTTCGTCCGGTCGGCCCGACCGACGTCGTCGTGAAGATCCACGCGGCCGCGCTGAACTATCGCGACCTGATGTTCGCGCGCGGCGACTATCTCGGCATCGGCACCGACGCGCTGATACCGGTCGCCGACGGCGCCGGGGAAGTCGTCGAAACCGGCCGCGACGTGACGCGGTTCAAACCGGGCGATCGCGTGATCAACACGTATTTCCCGCACTGGATCGACGGGCCGCCCACGCAGCAGAAAGTCTCGGGGTCGCCCGGCTCGCATTTCGACGGCGTGCTCGCCGAACGCTTCGTCTCCGACGAAACCGCGCTGGTCGCGATTCCCGCGCATCTCGACTACGAAGAAGCCGCGACGCTGTCGTGCGCGGGCATCACCGCGTGGAATGCGCTGTTCGTCGACGGCGGCCTGGGACCGGGCGCAACCGTCGTGCTGCTCGGCACGGGCGGCGTATCGATCGTTGCGCTGCAGCTCGCCCATGCGGCCGGACTGCGCACGATCGTGACCTCGTCGAGCGATGCAAAGCTCGAACGCGCCCGCGCACTGGGTGCGGACGCAACGATCAACTATCGCGCGACCCCCGAATGGCAACATGAAGTGCTGCGGCTCACCGGCGGCGCGGGCGCGGATCTCGTCGTCGAAGTCGGCGGACGCGATACGCTGCCGCGCTCGATTGCCGCGACGAAGATCGGCGGCATCGTGTCGATCATCGGCGGCCTCAGCAGCTTCGGCGGCCCGGCGCTCGATCTGCTGTCGCTGATCGGCGGCGTCCGGCAACTGCACGGCTTCATGGTCGGCAGCCGCGCGATGCTCGACGACGTCGTGCGGCTGGTCGACGCGCAGCGGATCAAGCCGGTGGTCGATCGCGTGTTCGGCTTCGACGAAGCGCCGCAGGCCTACGCGTACCTGCAGTCGGGGCAGCATTTCGGGAAAGTCGTGATTCGCGTCGCCTCGTAACGAAGGAAGGCGGCTCGGGCCGCCTTCTTCCCCTCCGCCGTTCAACCGCCCCGCCTCGTTCCCCCGTCCATAGCGCATTCGCGCAAATGCTTTTCCGAATCCGTTATTGGATCGCGCCGCCGCGCGTTTTTATACTCGTCAGCACTCTCTGATGAAGAGTGCCAACCAATTTCGACGCAACAGAACAGGACGGAAAGATGAGCCTACGCCCCTTGCACGACCGGGTCATCGTGAAACGACTCGACCAGGAAACCACCACCGCCTCGGGCATCGTGATCCCCGACAGCGCCGCTGAAAAACCCGACCAGGGCGAAGTGATCGCCGTCGGCCCCGGCCGCAAGGACGCGGACGGCCAGCGCATCGTGCCCGACCTGCAGGTCGGCGAACGCGTGCTGTTCGGCAAGTACGCGGGTCAGGCCGTCAAGGTCGACGGCACCGAATTCCTGGTGCTGCGCGAAGAAGACATCGTCGCGGTCGTCAATCAATAACGGAGTGCAATCATGGCAGCGAAGGAAATCATTTTCAGCGACGTCGCCCGTGCGAAGCTGACCGAAGGCGTCAACATTCTCGCGAACGCGGTGAAGGTCACGCTCGGGCCGAAGGGCCGCAACGTCGTGCTCGAACGCAGCTTCGGCGCCCCCGTCGTCACGAAGGACGGCGTGTCGGTCGCGAAGGAAATCGAACTCGCGGACAAGTTGCAGAACATCGGCGCGCAACTCGTGAAGGAAGTCGCGTCGCGCACCAGCGATGCCGCCGGCGACGGCACGACGACGGCCACCGTGCTTGCGCAGGCGATCGTGCGCGAAGGCCAGAAATACGTCGCGGCCGGGCTCAATCCGCTCGACCTGAAGCGCGGGATCGACAAGGCGGTTGCAGCGGCCGTCGACGCGCTGAAAAAGATCAGCAAGCCGACCACCACCAGCAAGGAAATCGCGCAGGTCGCGACGATCTCCGCGAACGGCGAGGAATCGATCGGCCAGCGCATCGCCGAAGCGATCGACCGCGTCGGCAAGGAAGGCGTGATCACCGTCGAGGACGGCAAATCGCTCGCCGACGAACTCGACGTCGTCGAAGGATTGCAGTTCGATCGCGGCTATCTGTCGCCGTACTTCATCAACAATCCCGACAAGCAGATCGCCGAGCTCGAGAACCCGTACATCCTGCTGCACGACAAGAAGGTCTCGAACATCCGCGACCTGCTGCCGGTGCTCGAACAGGTCGCGAAGTCGGGCCGTCCGCTGCTGATCATCGCGGAAGACGTCGAAGGCGAAGCGCTCGCGACGCTGGTCGTGAACAACATTCGCGGCATCCTGAAGACGGTCGCGGTCAAGGCGCCGGGCTTCG
This sequence comes from Burkholderia anthina, assembly GCF_902498995.1. Lineage (GTDB taxonomy): Bacteria > Pseudomonadota > Gammaproteobacteria > Burkholderiales > Burkholderiaceae > Burkholderia > Burkholderia anthina. The sequence continues at coordinate 4,708 of NZ_CABVLY010000017.1, read as the reverse complement.
GCGATCGCCGCAAGGCGCTGCTCGAGGACATCGCGATCCTGACCGGCGGGCAAGTCGTCGCCGAGGAAACGGGCCTCACGCTCGAGAAGGCGACGCTCGCCGAACTCGGCCAGGCGAAGCGCATCGAAGTGGGCAAGGAAAACACGACGGTGATCGACGGCGCGGGCGACGCGAAGAACATCGAGGCGCGCGTGAAGCAGATTCGCGTGCAGATCGAAGAGGCGACGTCCGACTACGACCGTGAAAAGCTGCAGGAACGCGTCGCGAAACTCGCGGGCGGCGTCGCGGTCATCAAGGTTGGCGGTGCGACCGAGATCGAGGTCAAGGAGAAGAAGGATCGCGTCGACGACGCGCTGCATGCAACGCGCGCGGCCGTCGAGGAAGGCATCGTGCCGGGCGGCGGCGTCGCGCTGATCCGCGTGCGGCAGGCGATCCGCGAGCTGAAGGGCGCGAACGCCGATCAGGACGCGGGCATCAAGATCGTGCTGCGCGCGCTCGAGGAACCGCTGCGCCAGATCGTCGCGAACGCGGGCGAGGAATCGAGCGTGGTCGTCGCGAAGGTCGCGGAAGGCACGGGCAACTTCGGCTACAACGCGCAGACCGGCGAATACGGCGACCTCGTCGAATCGGGTGTGCTCGATCCGACCAAGGTCACGCGCACGGCACTGCAGAACGCGGCGTCGGTGGCCGGGCTGCTGCTGACGACCGATGCGACCGTGTTCGAAGCGCCGAAGGATGCGGCACCGGCCGCCGCGCCGGGCGGCCCGGGCGCGGGCGGGCCGGGGTTCGATTTCTGACGACACGTCGCGGCGTGCCGGTTCGCCGGCATGCCCGGCGATTCCGAAGCACCGCAACGCGTGGCGACGAAAGTCGTCACGCGTTTTTTATTGATCGACCCGCACACCGGTTCGGCGCGGCGGCCGCGGTAAGATGAACGCTCATTCCGTCTCGTCGCCTCCCCAAAGCCATGTCGACCGCCGTCACCACCTTGCTGCCGCTCGCCGGCGTCCTGCTGCTGAGCGTCGCCAGCCCGGGCCCGAATTTCGTGATCGTCACGTCGACCGCCGTTGCGTCGCGCCGGGCCGGCGTGATGACCGGCCTCGGCCTCGCCGCTGCCTCCGGCACCTGGGCGGCGATCGCGATTGCCGGGCTGAGCCTGCTCGTCACCCACGTCGCGTGGGTGCACACCGCGCTGCGCCTGGCAGGCGCCGCGTACCTGATCTGGCTCGGCCTGAAAATGGTGCTGACCGCGCGCAGCCCGTTGCCTGCGTCCGCGCCGGCCGTATCCTCCGACTGGAACGCCGCGAAAAGAGGCTATGTGGTCAGCATGACGAACCCGAAATCCGTCGCGTTCTACGGCAGTATCTTCGCGTTGATGGTGCCGGCGCACGCATCGGCGTGGCTCGATCTCGCGGTCGTCGCGCTGTCGATCGGAATCTCGGGCGCGTGGTATTGCACGATGGCGCTGCTCGCATCGCACCCGTCCGTGCGCCGGCTGCTGATTCGGCGCAAGGCCGTGCTCGATACGACGGCAGGGCTGCTGCTGATGGGGCTCGGCGGGAGGATGCTGGCGGGGCGTTGAAGCACGCTCGGCGCGTGGGCGCCTACCCTACTGCAGATAGCGGACCACGAGCCGCGTCACCTCGTCGGCCAGCGCATCGAACGCCGCATCGGAGAAGTCGCCTCCGTGATGGAGCACGGCCGTGTGCGTGAGCGCTTCGATCGACGTCACGCACACGAACGCGGCCATGCCGAGGTCGACCGCGCGACACTCGTTGCGATGCGCGTCGAGATACGCGGAAAAAAACGCGTAGAAATCGTGATTGAACCCGCCGACCCGTTCGAGCACGCCCGTGCGCGGAATCTGCTCCGACAGCACGGCATGCAGCCTCGGATCGATGCGATGCGCATCGATGGCCGCGCCGACGATCTTGCGCACCGCCGCTGCCACCGGTAGCGCCTCGACTTCCGCCAGTGCCGCCCGCACCGTGTCCATCAGTTCCCGACGATGGCGCTCGCCCACCGCCGCGACCAGCGCCTCCTTGCCCGGGAAATACTGATAGAGCGAACCGATGCTCACGCCGGCCTTGTCGGCGATGCGGTTCGTGCTGGCCTTGTCGAAGCCTTCCTTGACCAGAATGCGAGCAGTCGCTTCGACCAGCGCGTCCACCGTCGCGCGCGAGCGCTGCTGTGACGCGTGTTTACGGGGTTTCGTGACGGGCCGCCGTGCCATGGGTCGCGCTCCGAATGCGAGTAGGGAAATGCGAGCGATCGCTCGTATTATGCATCGGACGGATCGCCTGCGACGGCAGCCGCGATCCGGACGGAATGCCGCCCTGCCCCATACCGGAAGGAGAATGCCGATGAGCCTGGCACCCTATGCGAAGCTGCTTGCTGTCAAACGATGGGCCGATCGCGGCCTCTACGACGCCGTCACGCACAACATCGATCGACTCGGCGCCGACGATGCAACGCTGATGATGCGTATCCTCGATCACATTCACGTGGTCGACCGCATCTTTCAGCATCACCTGCAACGCGTGCCGCATGCGTTCCGCTCGGCGCGCTCCGACGTGCTGCCCGCGCTCGGCACGCTCGCGCCCGGCGCACGGGAGGTCGACGACTGGTACGTGTCGTATGTCGACAGGCTGACGCCGGCCGAGCTCGACGAGACGATCGATTTCACATTCACGAGCGGCAAGCCGGCACGCATGCGGCGCAGCGACATGCTGCTTCATGTGTGCATGCACGGCACGTATCATCGCGGCAATGCCGGTGCGCTGCTGCAACTGCGCGGCATCGTGCCGGGCCGCGACTCGGTCGCGGATTTTCTGGAGGAGTCGATGTGACGGCGCGTGGATTGCATCGAGCGCCCGCCATGCAAGAAGGCCGCTTGCGGCGCGTCATCGACGACGTCCGCAAGCGGCCTTGTCACTCTCGGCGCAGCTCAGCGCCGCGTCGCCAGCCTCTTCACGACACGCACGAGCGCATCGACTTCATCGCACGTGTTGTAGAACGCCAGCGACGGCCGCACCGTCGCTTCGAGCCCGAAACGCCGCAAGATCGGTTGCGCGCAGTGATGCCCGGAGCGCACCGCGATGCCCTCTTCGTTCAGCGCCTGCCCGACCTCCTCGGTCTCATAGCCCTTCAGCACGAACGACAGCACGCTCGCCTTGTCGCGCGCGGTGCCGACGAGCCGCACCCCCGGCACCGGCGCGAGCACGCTCGTTGCATACGCAAGCAGGTCGTGTTCGTAGCGCGCGATGTTCTCGATGCCGACGCGGCTCACGTAATCGAGCGCCGCCCCCAACCCCACCGCATCCGCGATGTTGCCGGTGCCGGCCTCGAAGCGGTTCGGCGGCGGCTGGAACACCGTGCGCTCGAACGTCACGTCCGCGATCATGTTGCCGCCGCCCTGCCATGGCGGCATGTCGTCGAGAATCGCGCGCTTGCCGTACACGACGCCGATCCCGGTCGGCCCGTAGATCTTGTGCCCCGAGAACACGAAGAAATCCGCGTCGAGCGCCTGCACGTCGACACGCATGTGCGAGATCGACTGCGCGCCGTCGACGAGCGCCTTCGCGCCCGCGCGATGCGCGAGCTCGACGATCTCCTTCACCGGCACGACCGTCCCGAGCGCATTCGACACCTGCGTGACGGACACGATCTTCGTGCGATCGTTGAGCAGCTTCCGGTATTCGTCGAGCAGCACCTGCCCCGAATCGTCGACCGGAATCACGCGCAGCTTCGCGCCCTTCTGCGCGGCGAGCTGCTGCCACGGCACGATGTTCGCGTGATGCTCGAGATGCGACACGACGATCTCGTCGCCTTCGCCGACGTTCTGCACGCCCCACGTCTTCGCGATCAGGTTGATCGCCTCGGTGGTGCCGCGCACGAACACGATCTCGTCCGGCGACGAAGCGCCGATGAAGCGTCGCACGGTGTCGCGCGCATGCTCGTACGCATCCGTCGCGCGGCCCGCCAGTGCATGCGCAGCGCGGTGGATGTTCGAGTTCTCGTGCGCATAGAAATACGCGAGACGGTCGATCACGGCCTGCGGCTTGTGCGTCGTCGCCGCGTTGTCGAACCAGACGAGCTGCTTGCCGTTCACGCGCTCCTGCAGGATCGGGAAATCGCGGCGAATGGCGTTCACGTCGAACGGCGGGTGCGCACCGCGATGCAGGTTGCCCTGCGGCTCGACCGCCTGGGCATCGTCGATGAAGTAACGCGGCACCTCGGCGCCCGACGCGCGCGAGACCGGCACGTCGCGATGCACGGCGAGCAGGTCGCGCAGCGCATCGTCGCCCGGCAACCCGAATGCTTCAGGCGACGCGAGGCCGTTCGACGGCACGACGATGTCCTGCGGCGTCGCCTGCCAGCCTTGCAGCGAACCGTCGGTGAAATAGTACGGCGACGCAGCCGGCGCAGCCTTCACCGCGCCGTCCGATACCGCCGCGCTCGCCTGCGGCACGCCGAGCGCCGCGCCGCCGACGCGCGGCTCGAATGCGGGCGCGATCGACACCGCGTTGTCGGGCAGCCCGTTCTGCGCGGCCGCATGCGGCGCGAGCGCGGGCACGCGGTTTCCCAGCGACAGCACGTGCGTCGGCGCGGACGGCGCGAGGTTCGCGCCGGGCGCCTTGCCTTGCGGCAGCGCGAGCCCCGGCACGCCGGTGCCCGTGCCGCCCGGCCCCGCGAGCCGCGAGCCGGC
>NZ_CABVLY010000016.1 GCF_902498995.1 Burkholderia anthina | reverse complement strand
CGGCGGGCGCCGCCGCGCCGGCCGCAGCGGGCGCGAAACGCTGACCGGCCGGCCGCCTGCGCGTCCGGCGCAGGCCGGAATGCGTGCCGGCCCGCGAGACCGGCCGTGCCGCCCGCCACGGACGGTATAATCGTCGTTTCCGCCCGGTCGGCAGGGTTTCGCCGGGTAACCTGGAGCCCCTCCGCTGGAGACCTTCCGGGTTACCCGGCGAATATCCGGACCATGAGGCAGGCCCGGGAACCGGGAGCCTGCCCGCGCCGCCGGGCTGCCCGATTTTCGTCCACTTCCGCGTGCCCGCCCCGTGGCGCGCCGCTTAAAGCCTAGTCCGAACCACACCATGCACGAGAGATACGTACCCGCCGACGTCGAAGCCGCCGCCCAGGGCGACTGGCGCGCAGCCGATGCCTACAAGACGAAGGAAGACTCGCAGAAGCCGAAGTTCTATTGCGTGTCGATGCTGCCGTACCCGTCCGGCAAGCTGCACATGGGTCACGTGCGCAACTACACGATCAACGACGTGATGTACCGCTATCTGCGGATGAACGGCTACAACACGCTGATGCCGATGGGCTGGGACGCGTTCGGGATGCCGGCCGAGAACGCCGCGATGGCGAACGGCGTGCCGCCCGCGAAGTGGACCTACGACAACATCGACTACATGAAGGGCCAGATGCAGTCGATGGGTCTCGCGATCGACTGGTCGCGCGAAATCGCGACGTGCAAGCCCGACTACTACAAGTGGAACCAGTGGCTGTTCCTGAAGATGCTCGAGAAGGGCATCGCGTACAAGAAGACGGGCACCGTGAACTGGGACCCGGTCGACCAGACCGTGCTCGCGAACGAACAGGTGATCGACGGCCGCGGCTGGCGCTCGGGCGCGCTCGTCGAGAAGCGCGAGATCCCGATGTACTACCTGCGCATCACGCAGTACGCGGATGAGCTGCTGAACGACCTCGAAGGCCTCGGCTGGCCCGAGCGCGTGAAGATCATGCAGCAGAACTGGATCGGCAAGAGCTTCGGCGTGAACTTTGGCTTCCCGTACGAACTCGACGGCGAAAAGACGCTGCTGCGTGTGTTCACGACGCGTGCCGACACGATCATGGGCGTCACGTTCTGCGCGATCGCGGCCGAGCATCCGCTCGCCACGCGCCTCGCGCAGGGCAAGCCGGAACTGCAGGCGTTCATCGACGAATGCAAGCGCGGCGGTGTCGCCGAGGCCGACGTCGCGACGATGGAGAAGAAGGGCGTCGCGACGGGCTTCGCGGTGTCGCATCCGCTGACGGGCGAGCCGGTCGAGGTCTGGATCGGCAACTACGTGCTGATGAGCTACGGCGAAGGCGCGGTGATGGGCGTGCCGGGCCACGACGAGCGCGATTTCGCGTTCGCGAAGAAATACGACCTGCCGATCAAGCAGGTGATTTCGAGCGAAGGCCAGGCTTACTCGCTCGACGCATGGCAGGAGTGGTACGGCGACAAGGAAACCGCGGTCTGCGTGAACAGCGGCAAGTACGACGGCCTGCGCTATGCGGATGCGGTCGACGCGGTCGCGGCCGACCTGAAGGCCGGCGGCTTCGGCGACAAGCAGGTCACGTGGCGCCTGCGCGACTGGGGCGTGTCGCGCCAGCGCTACTGGGGCACGCCGATCCCGATCATCCACTGCCCGTCGTGCGGCGACGTGCCGGTGCCGGAGCAGGACCTGCCGGTCGTGCTGCCGGAAGACCTCGTGCCGGACGGCTCGGGCAATCCGCTCGCGAAGTCCGAAGCGTTCCTGAACTGCGCGTGCCCGAAGTGCGGCGCGGCCGCGAAGCGCGAAACCGACACGATGGACACCTTCGTCGATTCGTCGTGGTACTTCTCGCGCTACACGGCGCCGGACGCCGACACGATGGTCGACGCGCGCACCGACTACTGGATGCCGATGGATCAGTACATCGGCGGCATCGAGCACGCGATCCTGCACCTGCTGTATTCGCGCTTCTGGACCAAGGTGATGCGCGACCTCGGCCTCGTGAAGTTCGGCGAGCCGGCGAAGAACCTGCTCACGCAGGGGATGGTGCTCAACGAAACGTACTACCGCGAAGACGCGGCGGGCAAGAAGACCTGGTACAACCCGGCCGACGTGACGGTCACGCACGACGACAAGGGCCGCCCGGTCGGCGCGACGCTGAACGCGGACGGCCAGCCGGTCGTGCTCGGCGGCATCGAGAAGATGTCGAAGTCGAAGAACAACGGCGTCGATCCGCAGGTGCTGATCGACCAGTACGGCGCCGATACCGCGCGCCTGTTCACGATGTTCGCCGCGCCGCCCGAGCAGCAGCTCGAGTGGTCGGGAGCGGGCGTCGAAGGCGCGAGCCGCTTCCTGCGCCGCGTGTGGAGCTTCGGCGCGGGCAACCGTGACGCGCTCGCCGTGCGCGCCGGTTTCGACGCGGCGGCGCTCGGCGACGCCGACAAGGCGCTGCGCCGCGAGATCTACAGCGTGCTGAAGCAGGCCGATTTCGACTACCAGCGTCTGCAGTACAACACGGTCGTGTCGGCCGCGATGAAGATGCTGAACGCGATCGACGGCGCGAAGGGCGCGACGCCCGCCGTGCTGCGCGAGACGTACGGCGTGCTGCTGCGCGTGCTGTACCCTGTCGTGCCCCACGTCACGTTCGAGCTGTGGAAGGCGCTCGGTTACGCGGACGAATTCGGCCCGCTGCTCGACGCACCGTGGCCGAAGGTCGACGAAGCCGCGCTCGAGCAGGCCGAGATCGAACTCGTGCTGCAGGTGAACGGCAAGGTGCGCGGCGCGCTGAAGGTCGCGAAGGACGCAAGCCGCGAGGCGATCGAAGCCGCGGCGGTGGCCGACGAAGCGTTCGCGAAGTTCAGCGACGGCAAGCCGGCGAAGAAGATCGTCGTCGTGCCGGGCCGTCTCGTGAACATCGTCGTCTGACGGCCGCTGGCCGTCGGGCGCACACAGAAGGAGCGAAGGTGATCCGCAGATCGTTTTTGGTGCTCGTCGGCAGCGCGGTCGCGCTGTCGGCATGCGGCTTCCAGTTGCGCGGCCAGCAGGACTACGCGTTCAAGCGGCTGCTGGTCGCCGGCGCGCCGGCGGCCGTCGGCGCGCGGCTCACGCGTCTCGTCGAGGCCGGCAGCGACACGAAGATCGTCAAGTCGGCGGACGACGCCGACGCCGTGCTGCGCATGTGGGAGTCGCGCGGGCAGAACACGCTGACGCTCAACAAGTACGGTTCCGCGCAGGAATATGCGCTGTACTACACGCTGAACTACACGCTGACGAGCAAGGACGGCACCGTGCTGATCCCGGCGAGCGCGATCGCGCTGAACCGCGCGATGACGTACAGCGACCAGTACACGAACGCGAAGGCGCAGGAAGCCGACATCCTGTACGCGGACATGCAGAACGATGCCGTCGACCAGTTGATGCGGCGTCTCGCGATCGTCCATTCGCTGACGCCGGCGCCGCAGGACGTGGTGCCGGGCGTGGCGCCGGGGGCGCCGCTGCCGCCGCCGCCGCTCTGATCGCCGGCGCACGTACCGATGCAATTGCGACTTGATGCGCTGGAGCCGCACCTCGCGAAGGGGATGGCCGGGCTCTATACCGTGTATGGCGACGAGCCGCTGCTCGTGCAGGAAGCGTGCGACCGCATTCGTGCGGCCGCGCGCGCGGCCGGCTTCACCGAGCGTTCGGTGCATACGGTCGAGCGCGGCTTCGATTGGAGCGTGCTGCTCGGCGCGACCCAGGCGATGTCGCTGTTCGGCGAGCGTCAGCTGATCGAGCTGCGCATTCCGTCGGGCAAGCCGGGCAAGGAAGGCGCCGATGCGCTGAAGACGCTCGCGGCGACGCCCAACCCCGACGCGCTGATGCTCGTCACGTTGCCGCGGCTCGACGCGGCAACGCAGAAATCCGCCTGGTTCACCGCGCTGCAGAACGGCGGCGTCGCGCTGAAGATCGATCCGGTCGACCGCGCGCAACTGCCGAACTGGATCGGCCAGCGCCTGTCGATGCAGGGGCAGCGCGTCGCTCCCGGCGACGACGGCCGGCGCGCGCTGCAGTTCATCGCGGAGCGCGTCGAGGGCAACCTGCTCGCCGCGCACCAGGAAATCCAGAAGCTCGGGCTGCTGTATCCGCAGGGCGTGCTGGCGTTCGAACAGGTGCACGACGCGGTGCTGAACGTCGCGCGCTACGACGTCTTCAAACTGAACGAAGCGATGCTCGCCGGCGACGCCGCGCGGCTCGCGCGGATGATCGACGGGCTGAAAGGCGAGGGCGAGGCGATCGTGCTCGTGATGTGGGCCGTCGTCGAGGAGTTGCGCACGCTGCTGCGGATCAAGCGCGGCGCGACGGCCGGCAAGCCGCTGGCCACGCTGCTGCGCGAGAACCGCGTGTGGGGCCCGCGCGAGCGGCTGATCGCCCCCGCGTTGAACCGGGTGTCGGAAGGCGTGCTCGAGAAGGCGCTCGCGTTTGCCGCGAAGCTCGACCGGCAGGTCAAGGGGCTGTCGGCCATCGCGCCGGGCCGCCGCACGCAGGACGATCCGCCGCCTGACCCGTGGGATGGCCTGTTCCAGCTCGCGATGACGGTGGCCGGCGAGCGCGGCGAGCGACCGCCGACCGCGGGTCGCGTGCGGCGCTAGGGTCTAGACCCTTGGCCTCGGCGGGCCGTCAGCGCCCGCAGCGCAACCCGCTTACAATATTTCGATAGCCGGCGCGGCCTTTCCTGCTGCCGCGCTGCACGCTTTCCCCGAATTCATGCCGCGCCAAGCGGCTCGCTTCTCGAGTCACACGATGGATATCGACCAGTACATGACGGATCTGGGCCGCCGTGCCCGGCACGCTTCCCGCGCGATGGCGCGCGCCAGCACGGCCGCGAAGAACGCGGCGCTCGACGCCGTGGCCCGCGCGATCGAGCGCGATGCGCAGGCGCTGAAGGATGCGAATGCACGCGACGTCGCTCGCGCGCGTGAAAAGGGGCTCGATGCGGCGTTCATCGATCGCCTCACGCTGTCGGACAAGGCGCTGAACACGATGGTCGAAGGCCTGCGCCAGGTCGCGTCGCTGGCCGATCCGATCGGCGAGATCGGCAACCTCAAGTACCGCCCGAGCGGGATCCAGGTCGGCCAGATGCGCGTGCCGCTCGGCGTGATCGGCATCATCTACGAGTCGCGCCCGAACGTGACGATCGATGCGGCCGCGCTGTGCCTGAAGTCGGGCAACGCGACGATCCTGCGCGGCGGCTCCGAAGCGCTCGAGTCGAACGCGGCGCTCGCGAAGCTGATCGGCGAAGGGCTCGAAGCGGCGGGCCTGCCGCAGGACGCGGTGCAAGTGGTCGCGACCGCCGATCGCGCGGCGGTCGGCAAGCTGATCACGATGACCGAATACGTCGACGTGATCGTGCCGCGCGGCGGCAAGAGCCTGATCGAGCGCCTGATCAACGAGGCGCGCGTGCCGATGATCAAGCACCTCGACGGCATCTGCCACGTGTATGTCGACGATCGCGCCGATCTCGCGAAGGCGCTGACGGTGTGCGACAACGCGAAGACGCATCGCTACGGCACCTGCAACACGATGGAGACACTGCTCGTTTCGAGCGGCATCGCGGCAACGCTGCTGCCGCCGCTCGGCAAGCTGTATCGCGACAAGCAGGTCGAACTGCGCGTCGATGCGGCCGCGCGCGCGGTGCTCGCCGATGCCGGCGTTGGCCCGCTCGTCGATGCGACCGAAGAAGACTGGCACACCGAATATCTCGCGCCGGTGCTCGCGATCAAGGTCGTCGACGGCCTCGACGCGGCGATCGAGCACATCAACCATTACGGCTCGCACCACACGGATGCGATCGTCACCGAGGATCACGACCGCGCGATGCGCTTCCTGCGCGAAGTCGATTCGGCGAGCGTGATGGTCAACGCGTCGACGCGCTTCGCGGACGGCTTCGAATTCGGCCTCGGCGCGGAAATCGGCATTTCGAACGACAAGCTGCACGCACGCGGCCCCGTCGGCCTGGAAGGGCTGACGTCGCTGAAGTACGTCGTGCTCGGGCACGGCGAAGGCCGCCAGTAACCGTAAAGCGAGGCGCACAACCGATGGCAATGCTCTGGGTCAAGACGTTCCATATCGTTCTGATCGCCGCGTGGTTCGCGGGGCTGTTCTACCTGCCGCGCATCTACGTGAATCTCGCGATGGAAACCGATCCGGCCGCGGTGCGGCGTTTGCTGCTGATGGCGCGCAAGCTGTTCCGCTTCATGACGTTCATCGCGGTGCCGGCGCTGGCGTGCGGGCTGTGGCTCTGGCTCGCGATCGGCATCGGCCAGGGGCAGGGCTGGATTCACGCGAAGGTGACGGTGGTGCTGTTGCTGGTGATTTACCACGCGTATTGCGGGCACTTGTTGCGGGTGTTCGAGCGCGGCGAGAACACCCGCACCGACAAGTGGTATCGCGTGTTCAACGAACTGCCGGTGCTCGGCATGCTCGCGGCGGTCGCGCTGGTCGTGATCAAGCCGTTCTGATTTCGCTGCACGGTGTCGCCGCCCCTCCGGCCGGCGCGCGATACGCAAAAATGGCGCTCCTCGGGGCGCCATTTTTCGTTTGCGCGTCGTGCGCGTTCACTCCTTGGCCGGGTCGTCGATCCGGCGGCGCGTGATCGCTTCCTTCGCGCGGCCGACCCGCTCCATCAGCGCGGGCCCGCGCGACAGCGCGACGCCGACCGCGAGGATGTCGCCGATCGCGAGATGCGACATCCGCGACGTCATCGGCGAGAACACGTCGGTTTCCTCGGCGACGTTCGACGCGAGGCTCACCGTCGCGAGCTTCGCGAGCGGCGAATGGCTTTGCGTGATCGCGATGACCTTCGCGCCGCATGCGAGCGCGGAGCGCGCGGCATCGACGATGTCGCGCGTGCGGCCGGTGTTCGAGATCGCGACGACGACGTCGTGCGGCCCGAGCAGCGCCGACGACATCGAGAACGTGTGCGGGTCCGAATACGCGACGCTCGGCACGCCGAGCCGGAAGAACTTGTGCTGGATGTCCTGCGCGGCGATGCCCGAGCCGCCGGCACCGTAGAACTCGATGCGCGACGCGTTCGACAGCAGCGAGATCGCGTCGGCGACGCTGCCGGCCGACAGGCTGTTGCGCACCTCGATCAGCGCGCCGATCGTGCGGTCGAACACCTTGCCGATGATGCCGGGCGCCGGTTCGTCGGGCTCGACGTCGCGATACACCGACGACACGCCGGGCGCGACGCTCTGCGCGAGCCGGATCTTGAATTCGCGAAAGCCGCTGCAGCCGAGCGCCTGGCAAAAGCGCGCGATGGTCGGCTGGCTGACGCCCGCGCGGGTCGACAGCTCGGTCATCGCGAGGTCGAGCACCTCGCGCGGGGCGGCGAGGATGTAGTCGGCGAGCTTGCGCTCGGACGGGCGCAACTCGGCGCGGATCGCTTCAATGCGGGGCAGCATGGGACGGCAGATGAAAATCGGGTTCGGATGAGCGAGTGTATCGCAATCGAATTGTAGAAAATCTACAAGAAAAGACCAGCTCTTTCGTCGGTCTTTCTCCCGGCGCGTGGCGAGGTGAATTAGGGTTTTCACTAGGTAAAGCCTAGCTGGTAGCGGGAATAAGGGTTGCGCGCGTGTCGATCCGCATTGCGTGCTTGTAGTTTTTCTACTAGACTGGCTTCGTTCGTTCGACGTACTCGATCGTCCCCACGATTCCAACCGCCGGTGTCGTCCGGCATACAGGAGCGCCCAGCATGACGTCGCTGCACCCCACTCTGGCGAAAGTCACCGAACGCGTGATCGCCCGCAGCCAATCGACCCGTTCCGCCTATCTGCAGCGCATCGACGGCGCGCAAGGCAAGTTTCCGGCGCGCGGCGCGCTGTCGTGCGCGAATCTCGCGCACGGCTTCGCGGGTCTCGAGGGCAGCGACAAGTTCCAGATCAAGGCGATTCGCGAGCCGAACATCGGCATCGTGTCCTCGTACAACGAGATGCTGTCCGCGCACGCGCCGTACAAGGATTTCCCCGACATCATCAAGGCCGCCGCGCGCGAGCACGGCGGCGTTGCGCAGTTCGCCGGCGGCGTGCCGGCGATGTGCGACGGCGTCACGCAGGGCAACCCCGGGATGGAGCTGTCGCTGTTCTCGCGCGAGGCGATCGCGATGGGCACGGCGATCGCGCTCACGCACAACATGTTCGACGCGGCGCTCTGCCTCGGCATCTGCGACAAGATCGTGCCGGGCCTGCTGATCGGCGCGCTGCAGTTCGGCCACCTGCCGACGATCTTCGTGCCGGCCGGCCCGATGACGAGCGGCCTGTCGAACGACGACAAGGCGAAGATCCGCCAGCAGTTCGCGACCGGCCAGGTGGGCCGCGACGCGCTGCTCGAAGCCGAATCGGCCGCGTATCACGGCCACGGCACCTGCACGTTCTACGGCACCGCGAACAGCAACCAGATGCTGATGGAACTGATGGGCCTGCACCTGCCGGGCTCGGCATTCGTTCATCCGCATACGCCGCTGCGTACCGCGCTCACCGCCGAGGCCGCGCGCCGCGTACTCGACCTGACGGTGGAGCGCGGCCAGTACACGCCGATCGGCCACGTGGTCGACGAGAAGGCGATCGTCAACGGGATCGTCGCGCTGCTCGCGACGGGCGGGTCGACCAACCACACGCTGCACCTCGTCGCGATCGCGCGCGCGGCCGGCGTGCTGATCGACTGGAACGATTTCGATGAACTGTCGGCCGCCGTGCCGCTGCTCGCGAAGATCTACCCGAACGGCAAGGCCGACGTGAACCACTTCCACGCGGCGGGCGGCGTCGCGTTCCTGGTGCGCAACCTGCTCGAAGGCGGGCTGCTGCACGAAGACGTGACGACGGTCGCGGGCAAGGGGCTGTCGCACTACACGAAGGAGCCGAAGCTGATCGACGGCAAGCTGACGTGGGTCGACGGCACGGCCGAAAGCCACGACACGAAGGTGCTGCGCGGCATTCGCGAGCCGTTCCAGCCGGACGGCGGCCTGCGCCTGATGCAGGGCCGGCTCGGCCGCGGCGTGATCAAGATTTCGGCGGTCGCGCCCGAGCACCGCAAGGTGACGGCGAGCGCGATCGTGTTCGATTCGCAGGAAGCCGTGCAGGCGGCATTCGATCGCGGCGAGCTGAAGCGCGACTTCGTCGCGGTAGTGCGCTTCCAGGGCGCGCGCGCGAACGGGATGCCCGAGCTGCACCGTTTGACGCCGCTGCTCGGCGTGCTGCAGGATCAGGGCTTCCACGTCGCGCTCGTCACCGACGGCCGCATGTCGGGGGCATCGGGCAAGGTGCCGGCGGTGATCCACGTCTCGCCGGAAGCGTTGCTGGCCGGCCCGCTCGGCAAGGTGAAGACGGGCGACACGCTCGTGATCGACGCGGACGCCGGCGTGCTCGACATCGAGATCGACGCGGCCGAATGGCAGGCGCGCCCGGTCGCGCAGCCGCTGCACCAGGCCGACAACGAAACGGGTTTCGGGCGCGAACTGTTCGGCGTGTTCCGCGCGGCCGCCGCGCCGGCCGAGCAGGGCGCATCGGTTTTCGGGACGCTGGTCGGCGAAACGGCCGTCCACGTCGCCGCATGAATTTCAAGGAGCCAAATCAATGAAGACGATTGCTGAAATCGTGAAGCTGGGCCCGGTCATTCCGGTGCTCGCATTCGACTCGGTCGAGCAGGGCGAACACGTGTCGCGCGCGTTGCACGCGGGCGGCGTCAAGGTGCTCGAGATCACGCTGCGCACGCCGGCGGGCCTGGAGGCGATCCAGCGCGCGAGCCAGCTCGCGGACGACATCGTCGTCGGCGTCGGCACGATCACGAAGCCCGAGCACTGCGCGCAGGCGAAGCGCGCGGGCGCGAAGTTCGGCGTGTCGCCGGGCCTGACGAAGGACCTGCACCTCGCGTCGCTCGACGCGGACCTGCCGCTGCTGCCGGGCGTGATGACGCCGAGCGACATCATCCAGGCGCTCGAATTCGGCTACGAGACCGTCAAGTTCTTCCCCGCGCAGCAAGCCGGCGGCGTGCCGATGCTGCAGGCGTTCCACGGTCCGTTCCCGGCGCTGAAGTTCTGCCCGACGGGCGGCATCACGGTCGAGAGCGCGCCGAATTTCCTGAAGCTGCCGAACGTCGTGTGCGTCGGCGGCTCGTGGCTCACGCCGAAGGCCGCGCTCGCCGCGCAGGACTGGGCCGAAGTCACGCGTCTCGCGCAAGCCGCGAGCCAGCTTCCCCGGTAAGACTTGTACGAAATGGTGATTTAACCCTCGGTAAGCAGGCGCTTAGTGCTTGTTTTACCGAGGGTTTTTGCTGATGGAACCGGTTCTATCCGCGGGCCGTAAAGATAAGTAAAATTCAGCGTCCTCACGGGGTGGGTACCCCCCGTGTTTCGGAGACCTGCATAGCCGGGCATACTCGCTACAACTCGCCCGGTTCGAACAATCCAAGGAGGAGTGCCACATGGGGGCTGTCCAAGGCAGCATGCTGCTCGTATTCACGCTGATCGCGATCGCCGCGCTGATCCTGATGATCGCGCGCTTCAAGATCTACCCGTTCCTGGTGCTGATCATCGTTTCGCTTGGCCTGGGTCTCGCCGTCGGCATGCCGATGGACAAGATCGTCAAGTCGTTCGAAGCGGGCACCGGCGGCACGCTCGGCCACATTGCGATCGTCGTCGGCCTCGGCACGATGCTCGGCAAGATGATGGCCGAATCGGGCGGCGCCGAACGGATCGCGACCACGCTGATCGACTGGTTCGGTGAAAAGAACATCCACTGGGCGATGATGTTCGTCGCGATCATCGTCGGCCTGCCGGTGTTCTTCGAAGTCGGCTTCGTGCTGCTGATCCCGATCGCGTTCAACGTCGCGAAGCGCACCGGCAAATCGCTGCTCGTCGTCGGCCTGCCGATGGTGGCCGGCCTGTCGGTCGTGCACGGGCTGATCCCGCCGCACCCGGCCGCGCTGCTGGCCGTCCAGCAATACGGCGCCGATATCGGCAAGACGATCGCGTTCGGCCTGATCGTCGGCGTGCCGACCGCGATCATCGCGGGCCCGCTGTTCGCGCTGACGATCTCGAAGTTCGTGAAGCTGCCGGAAAACAACCCGCTCGCGTCGCAGTTCGTCGATACGCACTCGAACGGCCGCACGCGCGAGCTGCCGGGCTTCGGCATCACGCTGTTCACGATCCTGCTGCCCGTCGTGCTGATGCTCGTCGGCAGTTGGGCCGACCTGGTGTTCGCGCCGAAGTCGCTGCCGAACAACCTGCTGCGCTTTGCCGGCAACTCCGACGTCGCGCTGCTGATCGCCGTGCTGGTGAGCTTCTTCACGTTCGGCAAGCTGCAAGGCTTCAACCGCGACCAGATCCAGAAGTTCTGCGGCGAGTGTCTGGCGCCGATCGCCGGCATCACGCTGATCGTCGGCGCGGGCGGCGGCTTCGGCGGCGTTCTGCGCGACAGCGGGATCTCGCAGCAGATCGTCGAGACCGCGAAGCACGCGCACCTGTCGCCGCTGTTGCTGGGCTGGTTCGTCGCGGCGCTGATGCGTCTCGCAACGGGCTCGGCAACGGTCGCGATGACGACGGCCTGCGGCATCGTCGCGCCGATCGCCGCCGCGGCCGGCACGACGGTCAGCCCGGAGCTGCTGGTGCTCGCCACCGGCTCGGGCTCGCTGATCTTCTCGCACGTGAACGACGGCGGCTTCTGGCTGATCAAGGAATACTTCGGGATGACGGTCGGTCAGACGTTCAAGACCTGGTCGTTGCTCGAAACCATCATCTCCCTGCTGGGTCTGGGTTTCACGCTGCTGCTGAGCATCGTTCTGTAACAAGGGGTAGTCAATGATTCTGATCGCAATGGGCGTGTCGGGTGCGGGCAAGTCGCGAATCGGCGAAATGCTGGCGGAACGCCTGGCGTGCAGCTATACCGACGGCGACGCGTTTCACAGCGCGGCGAACAAGGAAAAGATGCACCACGGCATTCCGCTGACCGACGACGACCGCTGGCCGTGGCTGCGCACGATCCGCGCGGCCATCGAGGAAAAGCAGCATGCCGGCGAGACGGCTGTGTTCACGTGCTCGTCGCTGAAGCGTTCGTACCGCGACGTGCTGCGCGGCACCGACACCGACGTGCGGTTCGTGTATCTGAAGGGTTCGTTCGAGGTGTTGCACGAGCGCCTGAAGACCCGCACCGGCCATTTCTTCGATCCGTCGCTGCTGAAAAGCCAGCTCGACACGCTCGAGGAGCCGGGCGAGGACGAAGCGATCGTGGTCAGCATCGAATTGACGCCCGAACAGATCGTCGACGAAGTGATGGTGAAGATCGGCCTCGCGCAGCAGCACTGAGCGCGGTGCGCGGCACGCGTCATAACTGGAAAAGGCGCCCCCGGGCGCCTTTTTCGTTGGCGGCGAGCGCGCCGCTCAGGCTGCGCGGGCGTGTTGCGCGATGCCGTCGAGCAGCACGTCGAGCATCGTGTCGTGCACGGCGGCCGGATCGAGCTGCGCATACAGCGGCGCGGCCGACTTGACGAGCGGGTGCTCGGCGTCGGACAGCGCATGCATCTCCGCGAGCTCGACGTCGTTCGCGGGCCGCGTGAGGCCGCCGGCCTCGGCGGCGGCGAGCCCGATCACGCTCGCATACCAGCCGACGCATACCGACGGCAGCGCCGTGCGCGCAATGCCGGCGTCGACGAGTGCGCGATGCACCGCCTCGATGTGCGCGAGATCGGCCGGGCCGGTGCTCATGTGCCGCTGCAGCAGCGCGAACGCGGCCGGGTGGCGCAGCGCGAGCGCGCGGTACTGGCGCGCGAGATCGCGCAGCCGCTCGCGCCACGGCAACGTATCGTCGACCGGCACCAGCGAGCGCGACAGCGCATTCGCGATCGCGCGGCTCAGGCCGTCCTTTGACTTGAAGTGATACAGCACGCTCATCGGGTCGCAGCCGACCGACTGCGCGAGCTTGCGCACGCTGAATGCGGCTTCGCCGACTTCTTCGAGCAGCGCGAGCGCGGCCGCGACGATCGCGTCCTTGTCGAGGCCGCGCGGGCCTTGAGCGGGTTTGTCTTTCATGGGGAAGGCGAGGCGGGCGGCTGTCATCTTGACGAAAGCGTATTCTACGCTGTAGAATTATTTCTGCGGTGTAGAAATTGGGTGTCCCGGCACCTTTCAATGCGTGCTTTGCACGGTCCGGGATCCAGGCAGACACGAGCGTGCCTGCCGTCAACACGGGCCATCGCGCCCTTTATCTCGTTGACACCCAAGTGGAACCGGCTGCCCCACCCGCGAAGCCCAGAAGCAACGAGGCTCTTCGACAGGCGGCCCAAGACCATGCAAGTGCAATCATGACTTCCAGCAACACACCCCTGATCCAGGGCGAATCGCGTTTCGACCAGACGCAACTGAACATCGAGAAGGACAACTGGAACTGGTGCGATCCGTCGCGCTACGACGGCGGTCGGCCGGCCAACTGGTACGAGGCGTCGCTGTCGCATCATGAAAACAGCGCGCCGCTCGCGCACGACGCCGTGTGCGACGTGCTCGTGATCGGCGCCGGGCTGCTCGGCGCATCGGCCGCGCTGCATCTCGCGGAAGCGGGCGTCGACACGATCCTGGTCGACAAGCACCACGTCGGATCGGCCGCGTCGGGCCGCAACGGCGGCCAGCTCACGCCGGGCCTCGCGCGCTGGGAAGCGGCCGACATGATCGATTACCTGTCGCACGACGACGCCAAGCGGCTGTGGCGCTTCGCATCGGCCGAGTCGATGGACCTGATCGATGCGATCGGCGCGCGCTACGCGCTCGATCTCGATCGCCGCCGCGGCCACGTGACGGCGGCAGTTCACCCGGGCCACATGAGCGCGCTGCTCGACGGCGCGGACGCGCGCCGCCATCTCGGCGACGCCGGCGTGACGCTCGTCGGCCGCCATCAACTGCACGACGAATACGTGCGCTCCGGGCTGTACCACGGCGCGGCGATCGACGCGATCGGCGGGCAGCTCCATCCGCTCGCGCTGGTGCGCGGCCTCGTGCACGGCTTCCGGCTGAACGGCGGCGCGCTGTACGAAGGCACCGAGGTGCTCGAACTCGACGAAACGCCCGCGGGCGTGGTCGCGACGACGCCGGGCGGCACGATCACCGCCCGCAAGGGTGTCGTGCTCGCGCTGCACAACACGACGTTCCGGCTGCTCGACGGCGCTGCCGCGACCACCGTGCCGTTCTTCACGTACGTGAGCGTGACGGCGCCGCTCGACGTCGACGTCGCGACGCTGATGCCGGCCGGCATGCCGGTGTACGACACGCAGTTCCAGATCGACTACTACCGGCCGGTGCGCGGCAACCGCCTGCTGTTCGGCGGGCAAGGCACCGGCACGTGCTGGGCGCAGCCCGACGTCAACGCGTACCTGCTGACGCGGCTGAACACGGTGTTTCCGCAGCACGACGGCCGCTTCGCGCTCGATTACTGCTGGAGCGGCGTCAGCGACTTCACGCTGAACGGCGCGACCGACAGCCGCAAGACCGACGGCCGCGTGCCGATGTACATGGTGCAGGGCTGGAGCGGGCACGGCGTTGCGCAGACGGTGCGGATCGGCAAGGCGATCTGCGACGATTTCGTCGGACGCAACGACGACTTCTCGATGCTGACGGGCATCGACCATCGCGAGATTCCGCTCGGCCGGCAACTGTCGCCGATCGCGATTCCGGCCGCGAAGGCGGCGATGAGCGTGATGAGTGCGCTGAATCCGGGGCGGATGATCTCGTTCTGAGCCGACTGCGGCAGACAACAAAAAGCCCGATGCGATCGCTCGCATCGGGCTTTTTTCCGTCCGGCGACGGCGGCGCTTACGCGATCCGCTTCGCGAGTTCGACAGCCTTGCCGATGTACGACGCGGGCGTCATCGCGAGCAGGCGGTCTTTCGCATCCTGCGGGATCGCCAGCGTGCCGACGAATTCCTGCAGCGCTTCGCGCGTGATGCCCTTGCCGCGCGTCAGTTCCTTCAGCTGCTCGTACGGGTTCTCGATGCCGTAGCGGCGCATCACCGTCTGCACCGGCTCCGCGAGCACTTCCCAGCAGTTGTCGAGATCGTCGTTCAGGCGCTGCGGGTTCACTTCGAGCTTGTCGAGGCCGCGGATCAGCGAGTCGTATGCGAGCAGCGAGTAGCCGAGCGCGACGCCCATGTTGCGCAGCACCGTCGAGTCGGTCAGGTCGCGCTGCCAGCGCGACACCGGCAGCTTGTCGGCGAGGTGGCGCAGCGTCGCGTTCGCGAGGCCGAGGTTGCCTTCCGAGTTCTCGAAGTCGATCGGGTTGACCTTGTGCGGCATCGTCGACGAGCCGATTTCGCCGGCCTTCGTCTTCTGCTTGAAGTAGCCGACCGAGATGTAGCCCCACACGTCGCGGTCGAGGTCGAGCAGGATCGTGTTCGCGCGAGCGACCGCGTCGAACAGCTCGGCCATGTAGTCGTGCGGCTCGATCTGGATCGTGTACGGGTTGAACGTGAGCTTCAGGCGGTTTTCGATCACGTCGCGCGAGAACGCTTCCCAGTCGAATTCCGGATAGGCGGACAGGTGCGCGTTGAAGTTGCCGACCGCGCCGTTCATCTTGCCGAGGATCTCGACCTTCTCGATGCGCGCGATCGCGCGTGCGAGGCGCGCGGCGACGTTCGCGAGTTCCTTGCCGAGCGTCGTCGGGCTGGCCGGCTGGCCGTGCGTGCGCGACAGCATCGGCTGTTCGGCCAGCGCGTGCGACAGCGCGACGAGGCGCTGGTGCACCGTGCGCAGCGCCGGCACGATCACGTGCTCGCGCGCGCCGGCGAGCATCATCCCGTGCGACGTGTTGTTGATGTCTTCGGACGTGCACGCGAAGTGGATGAATTCGCTGGCCTTCTCGAGTTCGGCCTGACCCTTCACCGATTCCTTCAGCCAGTATTCGACGGCCTTCACGTCGTGGTTCGTCACGCGCTCGATTTCCTTGATGCGCGCGGCGTCGTGCGCGGTGAAGCGCTCGGCGAGCTGCAGCAGGAATTGTTCGGACGCGTCGGAAAAGCGCGGGACTTCCGCGAAGCCGGCGCGCGACAGCGCGATCAGCCAGTGCACCTCGACGGTGACGCGGTGGCGCATGAAAGCGGCTTCGGAGAGCCAGTCGCGCAGCGCTTCGGTCTTGCTGGCGTAGCGGCCATCGATGGGCGAGAGCGCGGTGAGGGCGAAAAGCGTATCGGGACGAGTGTCGGACATGATCGGGCGGGCCTTGGAGCCGGGGCGAACGAAGGGGGAGGAGAATCCGGTATTTTACCATTGGCGCGGGTCGAGCCCGGCCGACCGGAGCCGGCCGCGGCCGCGACGGGCGATCGGCGCGCGCACGGCGCCCCGGCGGGCGGGCGCAGCGCGTCGCCGGGCGATGCGGTAGCGGGCGGCGGAGCATGGATGATGCCGTCGGCCGGGCCCGCCCGCCGGTAGAATGCAGGCTTCTTCCCGATCGCCGCCGCGCCCGCCTGCATGGAACTGAAATGGCTCGAAGACTTCGTCTCGCTCGCGGAAACGCGCAGCTTTAGCCGGTCCGCCGAACTGCGGCACGTGTCGCAGCCCGCGTTCTCGCGGCGCATCCAGGCGCTCGAGGCGTGGCTCGCGACCGAACTGATCGATCGTTCGGTCTATCCGACGCGGCTCACGCAGGCCGGCCAGATCTTCTACGAGCAGGCGCTGACGATGCTGTCGCAGGCGCACGAGGCGCGCACGCTGCTGCGCGGCCACGTCGGCGCGCCGGTGCCGACCATCGAGTTCGCGGTGCCGCACACGTTGTCGCTCACGTATTTCCCGCGCTGGCTGCAACGGATCGAGGCGAAGATGGGGCAGGTCCACACGCGGCTGCGCGCGCTGAACGTGCACGACGCGGTGCTGTCGCTCGTCGAGGGCGGCTGCGATCTGGTGATGGGCTATCACCACCCGAGCCACCCGGTCGCGCTCGATCCGGCCCGCTACGACATGCTGGTGCTCGGCGCGGAGCCGATCAGCGCGTTCTCGGCGCCGGGCCGCGCGGGCCGGCCGCGCTACACGCTGCCGGGCACGGCCGATGCGCGCGTGCCGTACCTGTCGTATACGCCGAACGCGTATCTCGGCCGGATGACCGAAGTCATCGTTGCGAACGCACCGACGTCGCTGTTCCTCGACCGCGTGTACGAAACCGACATGGCCGAAGGACTGAAGGCGATGGCGCTCGCGGGACACGGCGTTGCGTTCCTGCCGCACAGCGCGGTCGAGGACGCGGTGGCCGGCGGCCGCCTGATCCGGCTCGACCGCGCCGCGCGCGGCGGCACGCATCCGTTCACGCTGACGATGGAGATCCGCCTGTACTGCGACAAGCTCGCGCTGCAGGGCGACGATCCGCGGCAGAAGCTCGTGCGCGCGCTGTGGGACGTCGTGCGCGACGAGCTGCGCGAAACGGCGGATTGACCGAAACCGGCCGCACATTCGCTGACGACCGCCTTGCGGCGCCTGTCGGACGGCTGTCCGGCGGGCGTTCCGCATATTCCCGGAACGATTTTTCACGCACGCGATGCACGACCGATCGCGTGCGTTCTTGCGCAAATCGACCGCAGATTTGCGAAAAATCGCGATCATGCAAGAAACGCATAATCGAATAAGCAAACGGCATTGGATAAAAAAAACGGGTTTTTCGACAATGTGCGCAATCCGTTGAACGTTGGAGCGTCCATGTCTTCGCAACTGCAGTCCATCCCGTCCTACCTTCACGCCGACGATCTCGGCCCGTGGGGCAACTACCTTCAGCAGGTCGATCGCGTCGCACCGTATCTCGGTTCGCTGTCGCGCTGGCTCGAAACGCTGAAGCGTCCGAAGCGCATCCTGATCGTCGACTGCCCCATCGAGCTCGACAACGGCACCGTCGCGCACTTCGAAGGCTATCGCGTGCAGCACAACGTGTCGCGCGGTCCGGGCAAGGGCGGCGTGCGCTACCACCAGGACGTGACGCTGTCGGAAGTGATGGCGCTGTCCGCCTGGATGTCGGTGAAGAACGCGGCCGTGAACGTGCCGTACGGCGGTGCGAAGGGCGGTATCCGCGTCGACCCGCGCAAGCTGTCGCGCGGTGAACTCGAGCGCGTGACGCGTCGCTACACCAGCGAAATCGGCATCATCATCGGCCCGAACACCGACATTCCGGCACCGGACGTCAACACCAACGAACAGGTGATGGCGTGGATGATGGACACGTACTCGATGAACCAGGGCCAGACGTCGACCGGCGTCGTGACCGGCAAGCCGATCGCGCTCGGCGGTTCGCTCGGCCGCAAGGAAGCGACGGGCCGCGGCGTGTTCGTCGTCGGCTGCGAAGCGGCGAAGAAGAAGGGCCTCGAAATCGAAGGCGCGCGCATTGCGGTGCAGGGCTTCGGCAACGTCGGCGGCATCGCGGCGAAGCTGTTCCAGGAAGCGGGTTCGAAGGTGATCGCGGTGCAGGATCACACGGGCACGATCTACCAGCCGGCCGGCCTTGATTCGAACAAGCTGCTCGACCACGTGGCACGCACGGGCGGCGTCGCGGGCTTCGAAGGCGCCGAGCCGATGGCCAACGAAGAATTCTGGACGATCGAAACCGACATCCTGATCCCGGCGGCACTGGAAAACCAGATCACCGAGAAGAACGCGGCGAAGATCCGCACGAAGATCATCGTCGAAGGCGCGAACGGCCCGACGACGACGGCGGCCGACGACATCCTCGGCGCGAACGGCGTGCTGGTGATCCCCGACGTGATCGCGAACGCGGGCGGCGTGACCGTGTCGTACTTCGAATGGGTGCAGGATTTCTCGAGCTTCTTCTGGACGGAAGACGAGATCAACCACCGTCTCGAGCGCGTGATGCGCGAAGCGTTCGCCGGCGTGTGGGCGGTCGCGGAAGAGCACAAGGTGTCGGTGCGTACGGCGGCGTTCATCGTCGCGTGCAAGCGCATCCTGATGGCGCGCGAAATGCGCGGCCTGTACCCCTGATCCGTCATTGCCGATCGTCGATCGGTTGACTACGATCAAAGCATGACGCAATCCACCCGGTTGCGTGCATGAGCCCTCGCGGGCGGTGCCGAATCCGGCACCGCCCGCGTGCGCATTCGGGGTGCCCGAAGCCGGGAGGACGGCTTCGCACAGGGCGATTCGTAGTGCGGTAAACAACCAGTTCTTTCAAAAATATTACTTTGATACACTGGCGCGGGTTTTAGCCAAGGAGATGACCAAAATGAAATACCACAAGGCAGTCCTGATGGTCGCGGCGCTGTGCGCGTTCGCGAGCGGCGCGCATGCACAGGAGACCGGCACGCTGAAGAAGATCAAGGACACGGGCGTGATTTCGCTGGGGCATCGCGAATCGTCGATTCCGTTCTCTTACTATGACCAGAACCAGCAGGTCGTCGGCTATTCGCGCGAATTCCAGATGAAGGTCGTGGACGCGGTGAAGAAGAAGCTGAACCTGCCGAACCTGCAGGTCAAGAACATCCCGGTCACGTCGCAGAACCGCATCCCGCTCGTGCAGAACGGCACGGTCGACATCGAGTGCGGCTCGACGACCAACAACGCCGAGCGTCAGCAGCAGGCCGCGTTCTCCGACACGATCTTCGTGATCGGCACGCGCCTGATGACGAAGAAGGATTCGGGCGTCAAGGACTTCGCGGACCTGAAGGGCAAGACGGTCGTGACCACCGCCGGCACGACGTCCGAGCGCCTGCTGCGCAAGATGAACAACGAAAAGCAGATGGGCATGAACATCATCAGCGCGAAGGATCACGGCGATTCGTTCAACACGCTGGAATCGGGCCGCGCGGTCGCGTTCATGATGGACGACGCGCTGCTCGCGGGCGAGCGCGCGAAGGCGAAGCAGCCGGGCGAGTGGGTGATCGTCGGCACGCCGCAATCGGAAGAGGCGTACGGCTGCATGATGCGCAAGGGCGATGCGGACTTCAAGAAGGTCGTCGACGACGCGATCTCGCAAGTCGAGAAGTCGGGCGAAGCCGCGAAGATCTACGCGAAGTGGTTCGAAAGCCCGATCCCGCCGAAGGGGCTGAACCTGAACTTCCCGCTGTCCGATTCGATGAAGAAGCTGTACGCGAACCCGAACGACAAGGCGCTCGACTGACCACGCGGCCGTTGATGCAGAAATGACGCTACTGAAACGGAAGAGGCCACGCTTCTTCCGTTTCTTTTTGCTGGAGTCTTGCCCATGTCTTACCACTGGAACTGGGGCATCTTCCTGAGCCCCGTCTCGACCGGCGAGCCGACGACTTATTTCGGATGGCTGATGTCCGGCTTCTGGGTGACGATCGAGGTGTCGCTCGCCGCCTGGGTCATCGCGCTGATCGTCGGTTCGCTGTTCGGCGTGCTGCGCACGGTGCCGAACAAATGGCTCGCCGCGATCGGCACCGTGTACGTGTCGATCTTCCGGAACATCCCGCTGATCGTGCAGTTCTTCGTCTGGTATCTCGTCGTGCCCGAGTTGCTGCCCACCGCGATCGGCACCTGGATCAAGCAATTGCCGCCGGGCACGCAGTTCTTCACCGCATCGATCATCTGTCTTGGCCTGTTCACGGGCGCGCGGGTGTGCGAACAGGTGCGCTCGGGCATCAACGCGCTGCCGAAGGGCCAGCGCGCGGCCGGCCTCGCGATGGGCTTCACGCAATGGCAGACGTATCGCTACGTGCTGCTGCCGGTTGCGTACCGGATCATCGTGCCGCCGCTCACGTCGGAGTTCCTGAACATCTTCAAGAACTCGGCGGTCGCGTCGACGATCGGCCTGCTCGACCTGTCCGCGCAGGCGCGCCAACTCGTCGACTACACCGCGCAGACCTACGAGTCGTTCATCGCGGTCACGCTCGCGTACGTGCTCATCAACCTCGTGGTGATGGCGTTCATGCGCTGGATCGAAGGCCGCACGCGGCTGCCCGGCTACATCGGAGGCAAGTGATGCATCAGTTCGACTGGAGTAGTATTCCCGGCGCGATACCGACGCTGTGGTCGGGTGCGATCGTCACGTTCAAGATCACGCTGATCGCGATCGTCATCGGCATCGTGTGGGGCACGCTGCTGGCGCTGATGCGGCTGTCCGGCGTGAAGCCGCTCGCGTGGTTCGCGAAAGCGTACGTGACGGTGTTCCGCTCGATCCCGCTCGTGATGGTGCTGCTGTGGTTCTTCCTGATCGTGCCGCAACTGCTGCAGGGCGTGCTCGGGTTGTCGCCGACGATCGATATCCGCCTTGCCTCGGCGATGGTCGCGTTCTCGCTGTTCGAAGCCGCGTATTATTCCGAGATCATCCGTGCCGGCATCCAGGCGGTGCCGCGCGGACAGGTGAACGCCGCGTTCGCGCTCGGCATGAACTACGCGCAGGCGATGCGCCTCGTGATCCTGCCGCAGGCGTTCCGCGCGATGGTGCCGCTGCTGCTCACGCAGGCGATCGTCCTGTTCCAGGATACGTCGCTCGTGTACGTGATCAGTCTCGCGGACTTCTTCCGCACGGCCGCCAACATCGGCGATCGCGACGGCACGACCGTCGAGATGGTCCTGTTCGCGGGCGCATGCTATTTCGTGATTTGCTCGTTGGCGTCTGCTCTCGTCAAGGGTCTCCAGAAAAAGGTCACAAGATGATTTCCATCAAGAACGTTTCGAAGTGGTACGGCCAGTTTCAGGTCCTCACCGACTGCACGACCGAGGTGAAGAAAGGCGAGGTGGTCGTCGTGTGCGGTCCGTCGGGTTCGGGCAAGTCGACGCTGATCAAGACCGTGAACGGCCTCGAGCCGTTCCAGCAGGGCGAGATCCTCGTGAACGGCCAGTCGGTCGGCGACAAGAAGACGAACCTGTCGAAGCTGCGCTCGAAGGTCGGGATGGTGTTCCAGCATTTCGAGCTGTTCCCGCACCTGTCGATCACCGAGAACCTGACGCTCGCGCAGATCAAGGTGCTCGGCCGCGGCAAGGACGAGGCGAACGAGAAGGGCATGAAGCTGCTCGACCGCGTCGGCCTGAAGGCGCATGCGCACAAGTTCCCGGGCCAGCTGTCGGGCGGCCAGCAGCAGCGGGTCGCGATCGCGCGCGCGCTGTCGATGGACCCGATCGCGATGCTGTTCGACGAACCGACGTCCGCGCTTGATCCCGAGATGATCAACGAAGTGCTCGACGTGATGGTCGAGCTCGCGCAGGAAGGGATGACGATGATGGTCGTCACGCACGAAATGGGCTTCGCGAAGAAGGTCGCCCATCGCGTGATCTTCATGGACAAGGGCGCCATCGTCGAGGACGACCGCAAGGACGATTTCTTCTCGAATCCGAAGTCGGAGCGCGCGAAGGACTTCCTCGCGAAGATCCTGCACTGAGCGTTCGCAACGCATGCGCGCCTGGTGCGCGCCCATGAAAAAACCGCCTGGCCAGCCACCAGGCGGTTTTTTTTCGTCGGCTGCCCGCCGTCCGCGGACTGCGGCGGACGGGCTCGCGCGTCACGCGTTACCAGCTGTAGCGATAACCGACCTGGCCGGTGATCCCGCGCCGGTAGTCGCCGCCGATGTTGCGCGCGTATTTCGCGTTCGCGTATAGCTCGCCCGACTTGCCGAAGCTTGCGGTCACGCCGATGCCGAGTTCGTACCACGTGCGGCCCAGGTGCGTCGCGAACGGCGTGCCGCCGACGACGGTCTGGCCCGGCGACAGGAAGTCGTGCAGCACGTCGGCCGTGAAGTACGGCGTCGCGGCGCCGCCGCCCGCATTCGCGTCGAGGTTCGGCCGGAAGATGCGCACGCCGACGCGCCCGCGCAGCGCGTTGGTCGTCGTGCCCGACACGGCCGACACGTTGTCGTTGAACCCGTTGAGCTTCAGGTACTGGTACATCAGCTGCGCCTGCGGCTCGACGGCGATCGGCGTGCCGCCGATCCCGAACGGCTTGCCGACTTCCTGCGACAGCGCGACGCCGAAACCGTTCTGCGACGCCTCGTTGCCGTAGCTGTCGCGGTAGCGGTTGCCGTAGTGCGTGACCTGGCCGACGCTGTCGAAGTATGTGCCGTCGGACAGATAGCGCGTCCAGTAGCCGCCGATACTCTGCGCGTGCATTTCGACCGAGCCCGTCGATGTCGACAGGTCCTGCGTATCGGCGCGCGCCAGGTCGCTGAAGCTCGCGTTCGCGATGCCGATGCTCGCCGTCACGCCCGCGTGCGTGCTGCCGCCGGCGCTTGCCTGGTCGAGCGTCCAGTCCTTGCCGAACTGCGCGAAGAACGTGCGTTCGTCCGCCGCGAAGCGGCCCGCGTTCGCATCGAGGCTTTGTCCGCCGATGCGGCCCCATACGCCGTCGCGGTTGCCTGGCGCCTGCTTCTCGAGGTTGTAGATGTCGCCGACGCGTTCGTGCAGTCTGCCGAGCGTCGAGAAGCCGTAGTCGACGTTCAGCAGCGGCGTCATCGCATAGCCCGCGACACCCGGACGATAGGCGAGATTGCCGTCGTTACCGTTGCCGTTGCCGGTGCCGGTCGGATCGACCGGGTCGCCGGGATCGGTCGGGTCGGTCGGGTCGGTCGGATCGAGTTGCGAGCGCAGGTACCAGCCGTTGGCGTCGCTTTGTCCGCCGCGATAGAGACGGTATTCGTACGCGCCGGCCTGCACCGGGCCCGCGAGATGGAACGCCGATGCAGTCGTCGTGCCGCCGTTGGCCGTGACGACCACCGGAATCCCGTCGCCCTGCGTCTGCGCGCCGCTGCCGGCCGTGTTCGCGATCTTCAGGCCCGTCGTGCCGCTCGCGGCGCCGCCTTTCACGATCAGTTGGTCGGTCGGCGAGTTGTCGGCGCCGAGGTAGGTGTTCAGCGCGATCGTGCCGCCGTTGCCGACGTAGCTGCCGGTCGTCAGCGTCCGGTAGCTGCCCGCCACCGTCGGCGCGCCCGACGGCGCGGCGAATGCGACCAGGCCCGCGTTGTTCAGGCTGCTCAGCACCGAGCTGTCGGTCATGTGCCATGTGCTGGTGGTGTCGATGCTCAGCGCCACCGGATCGATCTTGCCGGTGAGCGTCGTGCCGTTCGTCAGGAACACGTTGCCGGTGCTCGACGCGTCGGACACGATGTCGCCGGTCAGGTTCACGGCCGACGCGTTGAAGGTCGCGTTGCTGCCGTTCGCGAGATCGAGCAGCGTGCCGTTGCCTGCCGTCACGACCGTGCCGTTGCGCACCGCGATGTCGACCGTGCCGCCGCGTGCGGCGAACGCCGGCCCGGCGACCGAGGCCACGCTGCCGCCGTCGACGAGCACCGAGCTCGTCGCGCCGGTGGCGGACGTATCGGTGCTCAGCACGCCGGCCGTCGCGCCCTTGAGCGTCGTGCCGGTCAGCGCGAGCACGCCGCCGCCGTCGACGGTCGCGCCGTTGCCGGCCGTGCTCGCGATCGACGAACCCGTATCGCCGATGCGGCCGCCGTTCTGCGCGACGAGGCCGTCGGCTGCCGCGCCCGTCGTGGAGAGCTTCGTGCCCGACAGCAGCGCGGTCGCGCCGCTGTCGGCGACGATCGCGTTCGCGCCGGCGCCCGTCGTCGCGACGGTCGTGCCGTTGGCCGCGAGCGTCGAATCCGCACCCGACACGAAGACGCCGCGCGCGGCGTCGCCGGCGGTGCGGATGACGGTCGCCGCATCGGTCGCGATGCGCGCGCCCGCGCCGGTCGACGACAGCCCGTCGGCGCCGTTGCCGGTCGTGCCGATTTGCGTGCCCGACAACGCGATCGTCGTATGGGTGCCGAGGTTGTCGATACCCTTGCCGGAGCCGCCCACCGCGATCGACGTCGCGCCGGCCGCGATTCCGCCGTCCGACACGCTCGCGTCGATCAGCACGCCGTCGGCGCTGCCGTTCGCGACGACGGTGCCCGCGCCCGACAGCGCGACCGATGCGCCCGCGCCGGTCAGGTGCACGCCCGCGACGCCGTCGTCCGCTTCGATCGTGCCCGCGTTGGTCAGCGTTGCCGACGCACCCTGCACGAGCGCGCCGGTGCCGTTCGATACGCGAATCGACGATCCGTTGTTCACCGTGCCGAGCGTGCCGACCACGACGCCCGTCGAGCCGGCGCCGGTCAACAGCACCGTGTTGCGGTTGTCGAGCGTGCCGAGATTCTGCGCGACGAAGCCCGTCACGCCGGCCGTCGACGACGTGACCGCCGCGTCGTTGGTCAGCGTCGTCGCCACCGGCGCATCGACGCTTGCGCCGGTGAGGTCGTGCGCCTGGCCGTCGACGACGCCCGCGATCGCGCCGCCCGCATTCAGGTTGATCGTCGCGCCTGCGTCGATCGTGCCCTGCGCGCCGCCTTCGAGCGTCACCGCGATGCCGTTCGCGCCGTTGACGTTGTAGACGGCGTCGCCGGTCGCGAGCGTGGTGCCGGCACCCGTCGCCAGTACGCCGCGTGCGCGCTGGCCGTTCACGTCCGTCGTCAGCGTGCCGGCTGCCGACGAGCCCGTATAGGCGGCGCCGCCCGCGATCCGGAACAGCGTCGAGTCGTCGGTATCGACGCTCAGGCGCTGCGCGGCGACGTTGATGTTCGAGCCCGCGCCATACGCGTAGAAGCCGATCTGGTTCGTGCCCGACATGAAATGGGGTACCGCGTTCGCGCCGACGTCGATCGTCGCGCCCGAGCGTGCGTGGACGCCGATCGCGCCGTTCCCCGTCAGGTTGAGTGTGCCGTCGAGCGTGGCCTTGGCGAGCGGCCCTTCGGCCCACACGCCGTAGTTGCGCATGTCCGATGCCGGATCGAGCGCGCCGGCGACGTCGATCGTGCCGGTCGACGTCGCCGCCGTCGCGACCGAGCCGGTGCCGACCACCATGATGCCGATGCCGTTGACGCCGTTCAGCGTGATCGTGCCGGTGTTCGTCACGGTCGCCGCGGTGTTCGCCGCGAGCATGCCGACGTTCGCGAGCGGCGTGCCGGCTGCCGCGCCGTTCACGGCGATCGAGCCCGCGTTGAGCAGCGTGCCCGACGACGAGCCGATGCTCGCCATCCCCGCGCCGTTTTGCGTCTGCGAGCCGATGACGATCGTGCCGAGGTTGCTCGCGGTGCCCGATGCGCCGAGCAGGACGCCGTATCCGTGCGCGGACAGCGCGACGTCGCTCGCGGCGGCGGCGGGATCGTACTGGGCCGCGCGACCGAGGTAGATCGTGCCGCCGGCCTCGTTCGTGAAGTTGCCGCCGGCCGCGAAGCCGCCGATCACCTGGCTGTCGAGCGTCGTCGCGTTGACGCCGACGTTGATCGTGCCCGCGTTCGATGCGCTCGCGCCGCTCGTCACGGCCACCGCGTAGTTCTGCAGGTCCGGCTGGTCGCCGTCGAGCGTCCACGCGCCGACGTTCATCACGCCGTTGTTCACGAACGTGGTGCCCGCGCCGCTCGCGTACACGCCGCTGCCTTCCGTGTACGCGTGGAAGTCGAAGTTGCCGGGCGGCGTGCTGCTGCCGGTGTCGACGTTGTCGCCCGATGCGTATCCGGACGAAATCACGCCGTTGTTGACGCCGCTCGCGCCGCTCAGCAGGCGCACCAGCGTGAAGTCGCCCGACAGGCGGCCGTCGTTGATGAAGTGCGCGCCGTTTTCCGCGAGGACGGCCGAGCTGGATGCGATCGTGTTGGTGCCGCGAAAGTCGATCTGGCCGTCCTTGTCGATGTGCAGCGTCGCGTTCGCGCCGGTGCCGTGCATCACCGACAGGTGATCGATCGGCAGCGCGTTCTTGTCGCCGGCCGATACGTCGTTCGCGTACTGGAAGGTTTCCTGCGAGTACGTGACGGCCTGGCCGAACGCGGTGTCGTAGGCGGTCTGCGAACCGAGCGCGCCGCTCTGGACCGAGCGTACGAGGAAGTCGTTGTACGCGGCGAGCGAGGCGGCGTCGGTGACGGTCCACGTGCTGCCGTCGAACGCGGTGAAGGTGCCCGCATAGGCCGGCACGTCGAGCTGCAGGTTGCCGACGGGGCCGCCGCTCGCGAGATAGTCGCCGGTGCCCATCCAGATCTGGTTGCGCGAGTTCCAGTTCACGACGCTGGGCGCCGAGCCGGTGCCGTCCGCGAAGGTCAGGTCCGTCTGCTTCGGCGCGATCGAGATCGCGTTGCCGGGTGCGTCGGGCGCGTTCGCCGGATTGCCGATCGATACGTTCAGCGTGCCGCCGGAGCTTTCGACGGTGCCGATGCGCGTGTTCACGTACTGGTTGCCGTTCACGTCGTGGTAGACGGGCACGGTGGTGGAGCCGGCCGTCGACGCGGAGAACGCGGACGAATCGTAGGTCGCGACCGACGTATGGGTGCCCGTGATCGAGTCGGGCGTACTGACGCTCTGCGTCTTGCCGCCGAGCGACAGCAGCGCCTGGTTCGGGTTGCCCGACACGATCGACGTGCTGCCGATCGGCGCGAGCGTATAGCCCGGGTCGCCGCCGGCGCCTGTCCAGGCGCCGCTCACGCCGACGGTATCGCCGCCCGACACGGTCGTGGCGCCGGCCAGGTTGCTGTTCGCGGTCGGGCTGAAGCTGCCGAGTGCGCAACTGCCGCCGCTTGCGACCGCCGAATTGTCGCCGCAGGTCGACGCGTACGCGGAGCCGGCCGACAGCGCGGCCAGCGCGGCCCCGAGCGCGGCCACGCGCAGCGGCGAGCGGCGGAGCGCCGCGCGGCCGGCGCCGCGACCTGCGCCGGATGTGCTGCCCGAACGCTTGCCGCGCGCCCGTGCGGTTTCCCCAACCGCGATCCAGCAGCCGGCGGTTTCGCTCCATATCGATCGAAATGAGTGATTCACGACATACCCCACTTTCTTTTTTTGAAGTGATATTCACCGCGCTGCGGTGAAAGCGCATTCCGCGGTCGAAAAATGGCCCGGACGGGCGTGCGGCGGCCATTGCCGATTTCGCGCCAGTCGTGATCCGTTACGCCGAGGATGGACGGAGTCTACTAATCGAAATGGCGGGTGATTATCAAAAAAATAAGGAATGTGGCGATAATGCCGATTTAACCGTGTATTTTTTAATTGTGTGGTTAATCGAACTGAAAGCCTTGATGGATAAGGGTTTGAGGTATTTTTTAAAGATTGTTTGCCGATGTCCGGATCGGTGGTCTGACGCACCGATCGTGAAAGATTTCTGGGTTAGAGTCGGGCTTCCGGATTATATGTCTGAAATTAGTGTGTTAAATTTGTTTCGCATATGGATTATTTTCGCTTGAAAATTAATTAAATCAAGCGAATGTTGTGCAAAGCCGATTCGGCGGGCCGGATTGTGGTTTGGATGACACGAAAGCCGAAAAGGACGGGGCCGGGCGGCGCGATTTTCCGTGGCGGCGCGTGTTGTCCGATGCGATGCGCGGAAAGCCGCGTACGCGACTATCGCGCTGCGCGGCGGCGGGAAAGGAAGCGGGGAAGGGCGCGAGCGCGCCCGCTCAAAAGTCGATCGAGTCGTCGGTGTCGTCCGCGGCACTGGCCGCGAGCGCTTCGCGACGTGCCGTGCACGGCGCGGACGCCGACGCGTCGAGCGCCGGATTGCGAAGCTTCTCGAGCACGCGCTCGGGCACCGGAATCTGCATCCGCGCGGCGACGTCGCCGCACTGGAACATGATCAGCTCGCCCGGCTCGAACGACGTCCAGACCTCGTTGTCGGTCAGCGGCTGCGTGGCGATCACCGCGACGCGATCCTCGGGCGTCGTGTATTTCGCGAAGTCGATCGACAGGTCTTCGTCGACCAGGTGCGCGGTCGAGAACGGCCAGCGGCGCACGAGGTAGTGCAGCCGCGTCGAGCAGTGCGCGAAGAGCGCCTGGCCATTCGACATCAGGAAGTTGAACACGCCGTGATCGGTGATGCCGCGCGTCAGTTCGCCCACGCGCTCGAACAGCTCCGGCAACGGCGGCTGCGCGCCCGGGAATGCTTCGCGCAGCCCCTGCATCAGCACGCAGAACGCCTTTTCGCTGTCGGTCGTGCCGACCGGGTGGTAGACGCTGCCGTCGAGGTCGGGTTCGTAGTCCTGCAGATCGCCGTTATGCGCGAAGATCCAGTGCCGCCCCCACAGCTCGCGCATGAACGGGTGGCTGTTCTCGAGCAGGATGTGGCCCTGCGTGGCCTTGCGGATGTGCGCGATCGTGTTCTTGGACTTGATCGGGTAGCGCTTCACCATTTCGGCGATCGGCGACGTGGCCGAGGCCTGCTGGTCGATGAACAGGCGGCAGGCCTTGTCCTCGAAGAACGCGATTCCCCAGCCGTCGGCATGGTGGTCGGTGAGCCCGCCCCGGGCTGCGAAACCTGTGAAGGAGAATGTGACGTCCGTCGGTGCGGCGCAGTTCATTCCTAGCAGTTGGCACATTTTACTTGGGGGCGGGAGGCTGAAGCGGGGTAACGAACCGGGTGAACCCCGGTACAATGCGTGTTCTAGCATATCACCGAGCCTCGAGCGGTAAAAAGCGGATTCCGCCGGCCGAAGGCCTCGTGTTGCGGTTTGCCGTCAGTCGGTCCGCGCACGCGCGTTCCGGCCCCGCAGATGGCCAGCCCGTTCCTCACGACGCCTCTCCTATGACTGCCTCGAACGCTTCCTCCCCGGCGACGCTCACGCTCGCCCGCCCCGACGACCTGCACCTGCACCTGCGCGACGGCGACATGCTGGCCGCGGTGCTGCCGCACACCGCCCGCCAGTTCGCGCGTGCGATCGTCATGCCGAACCTGAAGCCGCCCGTCACGACCACCGGGCACGCGCATGCGTATCGCGAGCGGATCCTGGCCGCGCTGCCGGCGGGCATGGCGTTCGAGCCGCTGATGACGCTGTACCTGACCGACAACACGGCGCCCGACGAAATCCGCCGCGCGCGCGACAGCGGCTTCGTGCACGGCGTGAAGCTGTATCCGGCCGGTGCGACGACGAACTCGGACCACGGCGTCAGCGATCTCGCCAAGTGCGCGAAGACGCTCGAAGTCATGCAGGAAACCGGCATGCCGCTGCTCGTGCACGGCGAGGTGACCGATCCGGCGATCGACATGTTCGATCGCGAGAAGGTGTTCATCGACCGCGTGATGACGCCGCTGCGCCGCGATTTCCCCGGCCTGAAGGTGGTGTTCGAACACATCACGACGAAGGACGCGGCCGACTACGTGCGCGACGCCGATGCGGCGCCGGGCCTGCTCGGCGCGACGATCACGCCGCAGCACATGCTGTACAGCCGCAATGCGCTGTTCGTCGGCGGGATTCGTCCGCATTACTACTGCCTGCCGGTGCTCAAGCGCGAGACGCATCGCGTCGCGCTCGTCGAAGCCGCGACGTCGGGCAACCCGCGCTTCTTCCTCGGCACCGACAGCGCGCCGCATGCGCGCGACGCGAAGGAAACCGCGTGCGGCTGCGCAGGCTGCTACACGGCGCTGCACGCCCTTGAGCTGTATGCGGAAGCGTTCGACCAGGCCGGCGCGCTCGACAAGCTGGAAAATTTCGCGAGCCGCTTCGGCGCCGATTTCTACGGGCTGCCGCACAGCACCGAGACGATCACGCTGCGCCGCGAGAGCTGGGAACTGCCGCGCGAGGTGTTCGCGGGCGACACGCCGGTCGTGCCGCTGCGCGCCGGCGAAACGATCGGCTGGAAGTTTGCGTGAGCGGCGCGCCGCCGCGCGGGGCCGGCCTGACGGCCGGCGTCGCGGCGGCGGATTTTGCGCGGATCGACTGGTCCGCGCCGTGGCTCGCGCATTACGCGGAGCCCGGCCGCACGCTCCGTGCGGCCGCGCTCGAGGGCGAGGCCGCGCTGCTCGATGCGCTGAACGGCGCGCTGCGCGACGGTGATCAAGCGAGCGGCCGCGGCAGGCCGCTGCGCTTCGTGCCGCAAGGCGAACTGCCGTCCGGCATCGCATACGAAACCCATATCGCCGACACCGGCGGTGTGCCCACCCGTCACAATCTTCACGACTTCTTCAATGCGCTCGTCTGGTTCGCCTATCCGCGCACCAAGGCCGCGCTGAACGCGCGTCAGGCCGCGGCGATCGACGCCGCGGGCGGGTGTCGGCCCCGTGCGCGGCACGCTGCGCGATGCACTCACGCTGTTCGACGAGAACGGCGCCGTGTTCGTGACGGCCGACCCGGCGCGCGCCGACGCGTTGCGCAGGTTCGACTGGCAGCGCTTGCTGATCGCGGCACGCGATGCGTGGGGCACGCGCTGCGAGACGCGGCTCGTCGGCCATGCGCTGCTCGAACAACTCGTCGCGCCTTACAAATCCTGTACCGCGCACACGTGGATCATCGAAGTGAGCGCGGACTATTTTTCGTGGTTCGGCGCCGCGCGCGCCGCGCATGTCGATGGGCGGCTCGCCGGCGAACTGGCGACCCGCAACCTGACGAGCCGCGATTTTTCACCGCTTCCGGTGCTCGGCGTGCCGGGCTGGTGCGACGCGAATGCCGCGCCCGCGTTCTACGACGATCCGGACGTTTTTCGCGGCGGCCGCCGTTCGCGCGCCGCCGGCAGCGGCGCGCAGTGCTAGAATGCGCACCGCAAAGCAGGCCAGGCAGTCGCGGCCTCGCCGCCTTCGGGCAGGCGGGGGCGAGGAAAGTCCGGACTCCACAGGGCAGGGTGATGGCTAACGGCCATCCGTGGCGACACGCGGAACAGGGCAACAGAAAGCAAACCGCCGATGGCCCGGCGCAAGCCGGGATCAGGTAAGGGTGAAACGGTGCGGTAAGAGCGCACCGCGGCGACGGCGACGTTCGCCGGCACGGTAACCTCCACCCGGAGCAATTCCAAGTAGGCAGGCGCGCATTTTCGGATGCAGGACGGGGCCCCCGTCTCGTCTGCGGGTAGGAAGCTTGAGCGCGTCAGCAATGGCGCGCCTAGAGGAATGGCTGCCACGCGTTGTGCGCTTCGGTGCGCAGCGTGCACAGAATCCGGCTTATCGGCCTGCTTTGCCGCTCGAATACGAAAGGGCCGGCGCTCCACGGGGAGTGCCGGCCCTTTTTTTCAGGTTCGCGCGCCGGGCGTTCAGCCCGCGACGATGTCGAACGAATGCGTGAGTTCGGCCGTCTTCGCGATCATGATCGACGCGGAGCAGTATTTGTCGTGCGACAGGTTGATCGCGCGCTCGACCGTGGCCGGGTTCAGGTTGCGGCCCGTGACGGTGAAGTGGAAGTGCACCTTCGTGAACACCTTCGGATCTTCGCTCGCGCGCTCGGCCTTCAGCGTGACCGAGCAGCCGGTCACTTCCTGACGGCTTTTCTTCAGGATCAGCACGACGTCGTACGCGGTGCAGCCGCCGGTGCCGACCAGCACCATTTCCATCGGGCGCGGCGCGAGGTTATGGCCGCCGCCTTCCGGCGCGCCGTCCATCGCGACGAGGTGGCCGCTTCCGGTCTGGGCCGCGAACGCCATGCCATCCTGACCCATCCAGCTTACTTTGCATTCCATGCTTGCACTCCAGCGTTGCCTGATTCGGATTCGATCCGGCATTGTAGCCCGCTGCGCAACGGTCGGCTGATGCGCTGCACGACGCGAAACGCCGCGCCGGTGGATGCGGCGCGCGGCGGGGTGCCGAACGGCGATTTCCCCGCAATCTTTAGGGGTTTTGCTCTAGATGGGACCGATTCCCGATCAGGCGTGGGTTGCTCAGATAGTTGATTTCAAAGAAGAAAATGATTCGGTTCGACGTTTTTCCGAAATTCCACATTATGGTGCTCGATTTCGTAATGCAAATTTTCTTGTGAAGTCGGCCGCGCGTTCGTATAATGAGCCTCATTGGTTGTCGCGCTGCGGCAACTTCCGCATGTCTCCTCCACCCTCCTCCAAAGGTGGATTAAGCCCGAACCAGCCGTTCGGGCTTTTTTTCGTCCCATGCAAACACTGGTGCCCAGTTTGCGCGCATCGAAACCACGCTTCGAACCGATTACGCGGGTTGCGCGGGTTGTCGTGCGGCGGGCTGCGACGCTGCGTCGGGCGATGCGGATCCGGGACGGGCGGCCGGCGCGGGAACGTGTGCGGCGGACGCATGGCCGTGGCCGCGCGCGCAGAAATGGCGCACGCGTTCGCGGACTGCGCGCAGGCGGGCGATGCGATCTTCGGCATGGGCGCCGCGGGCATCGGCGATGCGCGCATCGAGTGCGTCGAGCTTGGCCTCGCAACCGGTGCGGGCGGCGACGGCGGGCGCCGCGGCGGCCAGCAACGCGGCTGCGAGAAAGGGCGTAAGTCGTTGTTTCGTCATGTTTGTTTGTTGTTTTCCTGAGTCGACTGGTCTCGCGCGGCGAGGTTCGGCGCCACGCGTCGATGGGTGCCGCCGCCGGGCGCTCGGTTCGCCTGGCTTGTCGGGGCACGATCGAATTCTGGCCCATTTCGCGCACGGCCGGCACGGGGCGTGGATTCTCTTTGACCGCGCTGCGGTATTTCCTTTATAATTCAGGGCTTTTCCGCATTCATGCCCACGGAAAAAGAACAGGGAGAGCCTGCACCGCGCCTCGAAGCGCACACAGACAAGCAGGAAGAACACATCGGGCAAAGCATTTTTTTTGGATCGATCATGAAGACGTTTTCCGCAAAAGCCCATGAGGTGACGCGCGAATGGTACGTGATTGACGCGACGGATAAGGTTCTCGGCCGTGTTGCCAGCGAAGTGGCACGCCGTCTGCGCGGCAAGCACAAGCCTGAGTTCACCCCGCACGTCGACACTGGTGATTTCATCATCATCATCAACGCAAGCAAGTTGAAGGTCACGGGCAACAAGACTCTGGACAAGAAGTACTACCGTCACTCGGGCTACCCGGGCGGTATCTATGAAACGACGTTCGGCAAGATGCAAGAACGCTTCCCGGGCCGCGCGCTCGAGAAAGCGGTCAAGGGCATGCTGCCGAAGGGCCCGCTCGGCTACGCGATGATCAAGAAGCTGAAGGTCTACGCAGAAGCGACGCATCCGCACTCGGCTCAACAGCCGAAGGCGCTCGAGATCTAAGGGGAGCCCACATGATCGGTAACTGGAACTACGGTACGGGCCGCCGCAAGAGCGCAGTCGCACGTGTCTTCATCAAGGCTGGCAAGGGCGACATCATCGTCAACGGCAAGCCCATCGCTGACTACTTCTCGCGCGAAACGTCGCTGATGATCGTGCGTCAACCGCTGGAACTCACGAACCACGGCCAGACGTTCGACATCAAGGTCAACGTCAACGGCGGCGGCGAAACGGGTCAGGCAGGCGCAGTGCGTCACGGCATCACCCGCGCGCTGATCGACTACGATGCAACGCTGAAGCCGTCGCTGTCGAACGCAGGCTTCGTCACGCGCGATGCACGTGAAGTCGAGCGTAAGAAGGTTGGTCTGCGCAAGGCACGTCGCGCAAAGCAGTTCTCGAAGCGTTAATTTCGCTTCCTGGCCGCGCCGCTTTCGGGCGGCGTTCGCCGAAAAACCGCCAGCTTTCGCGCTGGCGGTTTTTTTATGTCCGCGCGGCGGCGCGCCACGGGCGGCACCGCGCATTGAAATCAACAAGAACCTATTGATTTCATGGACATCAGCACGATCTTCTGATCGGCCCTACAATAGCGGCTAAAGCTTTTTGGAGAGTTCGCATGAACGCTGTTACCGAATCCGCAGCAACGACCACCGATATGCCGCTGCCGTTCGTCTTCACCGACGCCGCGGCCGACAAGGTCAAGCAACTGATCGACGAAGAGGGCAACCCCGACCTGAAGCTGCGCGTGTTCGTGCAGGGCGGCGGCTGCTCGGGTTTCCAGTATGGCTTCACGTTCGACGAGGAAGTCAACGAGGACGACACCGTGATGAACAAGAACGGCGTCCAGCTCCTGATCGACTCGATGAGCTACCAGTACCTGGTCGGCGCCGAGATCGACTACAAGGACGACATCAACGGCGCGCAGTTCGTGATCAAGAACCCGAACGCCACGACCACCTGCGGGTGCGGCTCGTCGTTCTCGGTCTGAGCGCACGACGGATCCTGTCCGGTTCAGCGGAATGAAAAACGGGGCTTGATGCCCCGTTTTTTTCGCCCATGCGCGGCGTGACCGCGCGGGGCGCGTCAGCGCGGATACAGTGCGCCGAGCACACGCTCGCCGGCGGCACCGGTCACGCTTGCGAGATTGCCGGGCTGGCGCGCGGTGAAGCGGTAGCCGAGCCACGCGAACGCGAGCGCCTCGACCTGTTGCGGCGGCACGCCGAGCGCGGCCGTCGTGTCGACGGTCGCCGGTACGCCGGCTTTCTGCAGTGCATCCCTGAGCGCCGCGAGCAGCACCGGATTGCGGGCGCCGCCGCCGCACACGAACACGGCCTTGCAACCCGCTGCGTGCTGTGCGATTTCGCGAGCGACCGAGACGGCGGTGAGCGCCGTCAGCGTCGCCTGCACATCCTCCGGCGCAACCTGCGCAAAACCGGCGAGCTTCGCGTCCAGCCACGCGGGATTGAACAGGTCGCGGCCGGTGCTCTTCGGCGGCGGTGCGCTGAAATACGGTTCGTCGAGCAGCGCGTCGAGCAGCGGCGCGTGCACGGTGCCGCGCGCGGCGAACTTGCCGCCGTCG
Source organism: Burkholderia anthina (assembly GCF_902498995.1). Lineage (GTDB taxonomy): Bacteria > Pseudomonadota > Gammaproteobacteria > Burkholderiales > Burkholderiaceae > Burkholderia > Burkholderia anthina. The sequence goes on along the minus strand of NZ_CABVLY010000016.1, from coordinate 153,724 downwards.
TCGTACGCCTTGCCGAGGTGACGGGTTGCCCACGCATCGATCAGCGCATTGGCGGGCCCGCAGTCGAAGCCGCGCACGTCGCCGCCTTCGCCGGGCAGGATCGTGATGTTGCTGATGCCGCCCAGGTTGCAGACGACCCGCGTCTCGCCCGGCGCGCCGAACACCGTCGCGTGGAACGCGGGCGCGAGCGGTGCGCCATGGCCGCCGGCGGCCACGTCTCGGCTGCGGAAATCGGCGATCACGTCGATATGGGTGAGTTCGGCGAGCAGTGCCGGATTGTTGAGCTGGCGCGTGTAGCCGCGCTCCGGCCGGTGCCGCACCGTCTGGCCGTGCACGCCGATCGCGCGGACCCCGTCGCGCGACAGCCCGGCCGTGCGCTGCAGTTCGTGGCAGCACACCGCGTAGCGTGCGACGAGCGCGTTCGCCGCGACCGATTCGCGGTCGATCTCGTTGTCGCCGGGCTGCTGCAGCGCGAACAGCGCGTCGCGCAGCGATTGCGCGAAGCCGACGAACGCTTCCGCGAGCACGACCGGCGCGCGGCCGGCCTCGAAACGCACGGCGACGCCGTCGACGCCGTCCATGCTGGTTCCCGACATCAGCCCGAAGTAGATGCCGTCGGCAGGATGGGCGGGTTGCGGATGTCGTTGCGGCACGTTGGGTTCTCCTGGATCGTGCGGCGCGGGCCGATGCCGGGCGCCTTGCGCCCGATTATCCGCGCAACCTGACGCGTCGTTAAGCGATGCACGCGCAAGTTATGGGAAAATCCCTGTTTTTGCGACATTCTTCCTGGCACCGATGAGCACCGAACCCAGTTCCAAGCCTGTTTTCCCGATCACCGACGAAGTCCGGCATGCGCTCGCCGTCACGAAGCGCGGCGTCGACGAGCTGCTGATCGAGGAAGAGTTCGCGCAGAAGCTCGCGCGCAGCGCGGCCACCGGCACGCCGCTTCGTATCAAGCTCGGCCTCGATCCGACCGCACCCGACATCCACATCGGCCATACGGTCGTGCTGAACAAGATGCGTCAGCTGCAGGACCTCGGCCACACGGTGATCTTCCTGATCGGCGATTTCACGTCGCTGATCGGCGATCCGTCCGGCCGCAACGCGACGCGCCCGCCGCTCACGCGCGAACAGATCGAATCGAACGCGAAGACCTACTTCGAACAGGCCGCGCTCGTGCTCGACCGTGACAAGACCGAGATCCGCTACAACAGCGAATGGTCGATGCCGCTCGGCGCGGACGGAATGATCAAGCTCGCGTCGCGCTACACCGTTGCGCGGATCCTCGAGCGCGAGGACTTCACGAAGCGCTTCCAGGGCGGCGTGCCGATCTCGATCCACGAATTCCTGTACCCGCTGATGCAGGGCTACGACTCGGTCGCGCTGAACGCCGATCTCGAACTCGGCGGCACCGACCAGAAGTTCAACCTGCTCGTCGGCCGCGAACTGCAGAAGCAGTACGGCCAGGAACAGCAGTGCATCCTGACGATGCCGCTGCTCGAAGGCCTCGACGGCGTCGAGAAGATGTCGAAGTCGAAGGGCAACTACGTCGGCATCAGCGAGAAGCCGACCGACATGTTCGGCAAGCTGATGAGCATCTCGGACACGCTGATGTGGCGTTACTTCGAGCTGCTGTCGTTCCGCAGCCTGGACGAGATCGCCGGCTTCAAGCGCGACATCGAGGGCGGCCGCAACCCGCGCGACTTCAAGGTGCTGCTCGCGCAGGAAATCGTCGCGCGTTTCCATTCGCAGGCCGACGCCGAGCGTGCGCTGGAGGACTTCAACCACCGCGCGAAGGGCGGCGTGCCGGACGATATCCCGTCGGTCACGCTCGCGGGCGCGCCGCTCGCGATCGGCCAGTTGCTGAAGCAGGCGGGCCTCGTGCCGTCGACCAGCGAAGCGCTGCGCAACATCGAGCAGGGCGGTGTGAAGATCGACGGTGCCACCGTGTCCGACAAGGGCCTGAAGGTCGAGGCCGGCGAGTTCGTCGTCCAGGTCGGCAAGCGCCGCTTCGCACGCGTCACGCTGACCGCATGATCGCGCTGATCCAGCGCGTGAAACGCGCCGACGTGCGCGTCGGCGACCGCACGACGGGCGAGATCGGCGCGGGGCTGCTCGCGCTCGTCTGCGCGGAGCGCGGCGACACCGAGGCCGCGGCCGACAAGCTGCTCGCGAAGCTGCTGGGCTACCGCGTGTTCAGCGACGCGGCCGGCAAGATGAACCTGCCGGTATCGAACATCGACGGCGCGGGCCATGCGGGCGGGCTGCTGCTCGTGTCGCAGTTCACGCTTGCGGCCGATACCAACAGCGGGCTGCGGCCGAGCTTCACGCCGGCCGCGCCGCCGGACGAAGGCGCGCGCCTGTTCGACTATTTCGTCGCGGCCGCGCGGGCGCGGCATCCGGTCGTCGAGACGGGCGAGTTCGGCGCCGACATGCAGGTGTCGCTGGTCAACGACGGCCCCGTGACGTTCTGGCTGCAAGTGCGGCCCTGATTCTTTCCCGGAGACGTGCCGCGATGGCCACCACGCAGATTCTGTTCATTCGCCATGGCGAGACGGCCTGGAACCGCATCAAGCGCATCCAGGGCCATATCGACATTCCGCTGGCCGACTCGGGGCTCGCCCAGGCGCAGCGGCTTGCCGCCCGGCTCGCGCGGGAAGCGCGCGAAGGCCAGCGGCTCGACGCGGTTTATTCGAGCGACCTGATGCGTGCGCAGCAGACCGCGCAACCCTTCGCCGATGCGCTCGGGTTGCCGCTGCTGTTGCGCGAAGGGCTGCGCGAACGCGCGTATGGCGTGTTCCAGGGGCATGACAGCACCGAGATCGAGACACGCTTTCCGGATGCCTATGCCGCATGGCAGACTCGCGACCCGGGCTTCGCACCCGACGGCGGCGAGTCGCAGCGCGAGTTCTATCACCGCGTGTTGCATGCGCTCGAACCGATCGTCGCCGCGCATCCGGGCGGCCGGATCGCGTGCGTCGCGCACGGCGGCGTGCTCGATTGCGTGTACCGCTTTGCGAACGGTCTCGACCTGTCGGCGCCGCGCAGCTATCCACTGCTGAACACGAGCATCAACGTCGTCGATTACGTCGATGGCCACGCGCAGGTCGTACAGTGGGCCGACGTGTCGCATCTCGATGCCGAGAGCGACGACGACGGGTATCGCAAGGTACTCTGATCGCGCCGGCCCCGTCCGGCGCGGCCGGCCGGGGCCGCTTCCTCGCAGTGCTTACTGCGGCAGCGCGTGGCGCGCCTTGTAGTCGAACGCGTACGCGATCTTGCCGGGCTTGTCGGCCGTGATCGGCTGGCGCAGCTTGTCGAACTCCCCCTTGCTGTATTTCTTCCCGCCGTTGATCGCATCGGCGCGCCCGAGGTCGGCGCCCGTCTTGCCGTCGATCACCGGGTCCGTTGCCGCGACCATGAGCGTCGACGCATTCCAGACCGCGTTCAGGTAGCCGGTGTCGGCCTTGGCCGGATCGGGATCGGTCGTGCCTGCGCGTGTCACGTCGTAGCTTGCGAGCGAGAACGTGCCCGGCTGCGCGCGCAGCCAGTCGGCCCAGTAGAACTCGAGATAGTCGGTGGATTGCGCGGGCTTGCTGTAGCCGATGTCGCGCGTGAAATAGACGAGCGAACGGTAGCGGTCGTTCGTCATCCCGAGCTTCAGGCCGAGGCCGCTCGGCAGTTGCGCGGTCGTGATCGGTTTGCCTTCGCCGTCTTTCAGGCGCACGTAGCCGCGGCTTTGCATCTGCTGCCAGAACGCATCGCCCGAGTAGTCGCTCAGGTTGTCCTTCACGACGACGTGCACATGCAGCGCCGCACCGCCATCGGGCGTCTCGTAGTAGGTCGACAGGCCGTGATGGCCGTCGGTCAGGTACAGCGTATCGCCGTTCGGGCCGATCACGACCGGGTTCAGCACCGAGCGGTCGCGCGCGTTCGCGTCGGTCGTCGTGCACGTGTAGCTCGCCGTGTCGCGCAGCGTCGACTGTGCCGTGTAGCCGCTCGATGCGACGCCGCCGAGGCCTTCGTCCGCGCAGAAGTCGTCGAATTTCTTGTCCGGCTGCAGTTCGTAGCGGCCGAGCTTGTAGTAGATCTGGTCGTAGCCGATCGCGCCTTGCGTCGGGCGCAGATCGCCGAGCGTCACGTCGACCAGGTCGCCGGCACGGGCGGTTTTCCATTTGCCCGGTTGCGGCGTGACGGTGGCGGGCGGCGTGGGTGTCGTGGGCGTCGTGGCAGTGCCGTCGGACGGGGTTTGGGTGTCCGTGTGCGCGACGGCGGCGACGTCGTCGCCTCCGCATGCGGCGAGCGCGAGAAGGGTGGACAGGCTGGCGGCCAGGGCAAAACGGATCGGCAGACGTGACATCGCGGGCATCGGGAATCGGTCGGGTTGACGAAACGCCGCGCGGACGATTGACGTACTGGACGTGCGACCGTGCGCGGGTGTGAGCCCGTCAGCTTGTCACAAGTATTTGACAGCAAATTGAAATGATCGGAGGGATCGTCAGCCGGGCGGGTTGCTGTCGGGCGGTGTGGCGCTCGCGCGGCGCCGCGCCCGTTTCGAGACGCCGTTGACGAGCGCCCAGCGCAGCACCGGCGCGACGGCCCGTACGCCGGGCCGCACCAGCACGCGCCGCAGCGGCGCGAGCGCCGACAGGCCGAGCATCTGTTGCGCCCACGGCGGCAACAGGTCGATGCCGGCGTGCATCACCAGCGTTGCGGCGGGCCGCAGCGCCGGCTTCGCGACGGGGGCGTTCAGCAGGATGCGCATGACTTCGAAGGTGCGCGGGCCGGCTTCGAGTTCGGGCTGCATGCGCTCGAGGTAGGCGGCGACTTCCGCGCGCGAGCGCGGCACGGCCAGCGCGCCGAGCCGCTCGGCGATCTGCGCGGTTTCCGCGTAGTAGCGATCCTGAAGTTCGCCCGGCAGCGCCGGATTCACATAGCGCAGGTGCGCGGACAGGAAGCTCGACACCTCGGCGACATGAACCCACGTGAGCAGCGCCGGATCGTCGGCCCGGTACACGCGGCCGTCGGGCGCCGTGCCGGACACGCGCAGGTGAATCGCCTTCACGCGCTCGATCAGCGCGAGCGCGTCCGCGCGGCTGCCGAACGTGGTGCCGGATATGAACGTCGCGGTGCGACGCAGCCTGCCGAGGATGTCGGTGCGAAACGACGAGTGATCCCAGACGCCCGCGAGCGCGAGCGGGTGGAGTGCCTGCAGCAGCAGCGCGGAGACGCCGCCCGTCATCATCGATGCGAAATCCGCATGCACGCGCCAGCAGACGGCATCGGGGCCGAACAGCCCCGGGTCGCCCGGCGGCGACGAATAATCGAGCGACGGGCCGCTGCCGGTGGTCAAGTGCGTGATGCCGGCCGCGACCCGCTTGCGGATCGGTTCGACCCAGCGCGGGCCCGGAGCGGGCGCGGCGGGGTGAGGGCTGGGCGGCGTGGTCATGGCTGAGCGGTCGGGCGGCCGGCTACTTGCCGGCGGGCGTGTCCCACGTCCCGCGTTCGGGGTTGCCGGCGTCGGGTGCGGAAAGCCCGAAGTGGCGGTAGGTGAGCAGCGTTGCGACGCGCCCGCGCGGCGTGCGCTGCAGGAACCCCTGCTGGATCAGGTACGGTTCGAGCACGTCTTCGATCGTGTCGCGCTCTTCGCCGATTGCCGCGGCGAGGTTGTCGATGCCGACCGGGCCGCCGTCGAACTTGTGCAGGATCGCTTCGAGCAGCTTGCGGTCCATCAGGTCGAAGCCGACCGGATCGACGTCGAGCATCGCGAGCGCGGCGTCGGCGACGGCGGCCGTGATCTGGCCGTCGGCCTTCACTTCCGCATAGTCGCGCACGCGCCGCAGCAGCCGGTTCGCGATCCGCGGCGTGCCGCGCGAGCGCTTGGCAATCTCCAGCGCGCCGTTCGGATCGATCTGCGCGTTCAGCAGCGACGCCGAGCGCCGCACGATGCGCGACAGTTGCTCGGCATCGTAGAACTCGAGGCGCGCGACGATCCCGAAACGGTCGCGCAGCGGGTTGGTCAGCATCCCCGCGCGCGTGGTCGCGCCGACGAGCGTGAACGGTTGCAGGTCGAGCTTCACGCTGCGCGCGGCCGGCCCTTCGCCGATCATGATGTCGATCTGGTAATCCTCGAGCGCCGGATACAGGATTTCCTCGACGACCGGCGACAGCCGGTGGATTTCGTCGATGAACAGCACGTCGTTCGCTTCGAGGTTGGTCAGCAGCGCGGCGAGGTCGCCCGCGCGCTCGAGCACGGGGCCCGACGTCTGGCGCAGGTTCACGCCCATCTCGCGCGCGATGATGTGCGCGAGCGTGGTCTTGCCGAGACCCGGCGGCCCGAACAGCAGCACGTGATCGAGCGGCTCGGAACGGCGCTTCGCGGCTTCGATGAAGATCTCGAGCTGGCCGCGCACCTTTTCCTGGCCGACGTAGTCGTCGAGCTGGCGCGGCCGCAGCGCGCGTTCGAACACCTCCTCGTGCGACGAGGCGGGCGTGGCGGCGATGATCCGCTCGGTGGCGAGTTTGTCGGTTTCAATCATGCGGCCATTGTACCGCGCACCGTCACCCGGCCGAACTGGCCGAACGGCCGACTGGCGCGCGCCGCACGGCGGCGCGACACTGGCTCCGACAGCCCGTTCGGGCGCCTGCCCGGGCCGCCGTTACACCTTCGACAGTGCCTTGAGCGCGAGCTTGATGCCTTCGGACACGCCGGTGCCGGCCGGCACGTTCTTGATCGCGGCGAGGCCTTCCTTTTCGGAGTAGCCGAGCGCGAGCAGCGCATTGAGGATGTCGGTCGCATGATCGGACGGCGACGCGGCGCCGGCGAGCGCACCGAGGTCGGCGCCGAGCTTGCCCTTCAGCTCGAGCAGCAGGCGTTCGGCGGTCTTCTTGCCGATGCCGGGCAGGCGTGTGAGGCGCGCGGCGTCCTGCATCGTCACGGCCTGCGCGAGCTCTTGCACGCTCATGCCGGACAGCACGGCAAGCGCCATGCGCGCGCCGATGCCGGTGATCTTCAGCAGTTCGCGGAAGGTCGTGCGCTCCTGCGGCGTCAGGAAGCCGTACAGCAGGTGGGCGTCCTCGCGCACGATCTGCTGCGTGAGCAGCACGACGCGTTCGCCCGTTTGCGGCAGGTTGTAGAAGGTGCTCATCGGCACGTCGATTTCGTAGCCGACGCCGTTGCAGTCGACGAGCAGGTGAGGCGGATTCTTTTCGAGCAGGATGCCGGCGATGCGACCGATCATGGATGGCGGGAAGCGAGGAAGAAAGCGCGAGTGTAGCGCAGGTGCGGCGCGATGCCGATGGATTGGCCGTCAGGCCGCCGTGCCGGGTGACGGATGTGCGGGATGCAAGCCGACAGCGGGCAGGGCGAGCAGCACGGGGTGCCGGTGCGATGCGAAGCGCCGTATGTCGCACCGGGCGATTGCCGCGTGTTACGGCGTCAGCCGACGAGGCGCCCGCGCCGCACGCGCAGCCCTTTCTTCGCGAGCGCCGGCGCGAGGCCGCTGATCGTGCCGAGCGTGTTGCCGCTGTGCGCGTGGCAGATCGCCATGCCGAGCGCGTCGGCCGCGTCGCTGCCGGGCTGGCCGGACAGGTTGAGCAGCCGCGTGACCATTTCCTGCATCTGCGACTTGGTCGCGCGGCCGTAGCCGACGACGGCCTGCTTCAACTGCAGCGCCGTGTATTCGGCAACCGGCAGGCCGCCGGCGACGAGCCCGCAGATCGCGGCGCCGCGCGCCTGGCCGAGCAGCAGCGTCGACTGCGGGTTCACGTTGACGAACACCTGTTCGATCGCGGCCTGGTCGGGCGCGTGTTCGCGTACGAGCGTCGAGACGCCCTGGAAGATCGTGCCGAGCCGGGTGGCCAGGTCGGCCGTGGGTGTGCGGATCACGCCGCTGGCGACATAGGCGAGCCGGTGGCCGCTGACGTCGATGACGCCGAAGCCGGTGACGCGCAGGCCGGGGTCGATGCCGAGAATTCGCATGAGTGAGGACAAAAACCTGATGCAGCGATACTACAACGAATGGTGCGACGCACCGGCCGCATGGCCATGTGCGCAGGCGCCGCGCAATAAAAAACCCGGCGGGCGCGATGCCGCCGGGTTGTCGTGCCGAGGCTGCGCGGGCCGCGTGCGATCAGTGACGGAAGTGGCGCACGCCCGTCAGGACCATCGCGATGCCGTGTTCGTCGGCCGCGGCGATCACTTCGTCGTCGCGCATCGAACCGCCCGGGTGGATCACGCAGGTCGCGCCTGCCGCCACGACGACGTCGAGACCGTCGCGGAACGGGAAGAACGCATCCGATGCGACGGCCGAGCCCGCCAGCGTGAGGCCCGCGTTCTGCGCCTTGATGCTCGCGATGCGTGCGGAATCGACGCGGCTCATCTGGCCTGCGCCGACGCCGAGCGTCATGCCGTTGCCGCAGAACACGATCGCGTTCGACTTCACGTACTTCGCGACGCGCCATGCGAACAGCAGGTCGTCCATTTCCTTCGTGCTCGGCTGGCGCTTCGTGACGACGCGCAGCTCGCTCGGCTGCACGTTGCGCGAATCGAGCGATTGCACGAGCAGACCGCCGCCGACGCGCTTCAGGTCGAATGCGTTATGGCCGTCGCCGAGCGCGATTTCGAGCAGGCGCACGTTCTGCTTCGCGGCGAACACCTGCTTCGCTGCGTCCGAGAACGACGGGGCGATCAGCACTTCGACGAACTGCTTCGCGACGGCTTGCGCAGCCGCTTCGTCGACTTCGCGGTTGAACGCGATGATGCCGCCGAACGCCGACGTCGGGTCGGTCTGGAATGCCTTCGCGTACGCATCGGCCGAGTCGTTGCCGACCGCGACGCCGCACGGGTTCGCGTGCTTGATGATCACGCAGGCGGGCGCGTCGAACGTCTTCACGCATTCCCACGCCGCGTCCGAATCGGCGATGTTGTTGTACGACAGTTCCTTGCCCTGCAGCTGGCGGTAGTTCGCCAGCGCGCCGGCCGGCGCCGCGAGGTCGCGGTAGAACGCGGCGCTCTGGTGCGGGTTCTCGCCGTAGCGCAGGTCCTGCACCTTGTCGAACGCCATGTTCAGCGTGGCCGGGTAGGCGCTGCGCGATGCGTGCTGCAGTTCGTCGGTCAGGCTCGTCAGGTAGTTCGTGATCGCGCCGTCGTATTGTGCGGTGTGCGCGAACACCTTCGTCGCGAGACGGAAGTTGGTCGCGTAGCCGATCGCATTGCCGTTCGCCTTCATTTCGTCGAGCACGACTGCGTAGTCGGCCGGGTCGACGACGACCGTCACGTCGCGGTGGTTCTTCGCCGCCGAGCGCAGCATCGTCGGGCCGCCGATGTCGATGTTCTCGATGGCGTCGGCGAGCGTGCAGTCATCCTTCGCGATCGTCGCGACGAACGGATACAGGTTCACGACGAGCAGGTCGATCGTCGGGATGCCGTGCTGTTCCAGCGCCTGCATGTGCTCGGGCAGATCGCGGCGGGCGAGGATGCCGCCGTGCACCTTCGGGTGCAGCGTCTTCACGCGCCCATCGAGCATTTCCGGGAAGCCCGTGTAGTCAGCCACTTCGGTCACGGGCAGACCGGCGTCGGCGAGGAGTTTCGCGGTGCCGCCGGTCGACAGCAACTTGACGCCGAGGTCGGACAGCGACTTCGCGAAGTCGACGATGCCGGTCTTGTCGGAAACGGAAATGAGCGCTTGCTTGATCATGATGGAACCACCAATAGCCAGGGAAACGGGGACGGGACGGCTGCCTACAGCAGGCCGTGCTGCTGCAGCTTCTTGCGCAGCGTATTGCGATTGATGCCGAGGTACTCTGCGGCGAGCGACTGGTTGCCGCCGGCCTGTACGAGCACGACTTCGAGCATCGGCTTTTCGACGCAGGACATCACCATTTCATAGACGTCGTGCGGATTGGAGCCGTCTAGATCCCGGAAATACACGTCCAGGCTCTCGCGGACACATTGTTCGATGTTGTGCTTGCTCATGCTGCTAACTGGTTATGGTCGTCCGACTCGCCCTGGCCGTTTTCCTCTTCGTCATCGACGTAGACGAGGTGGTCCGACAGCGCCTTTTGCGCCTCGAAGAATGCATTGACGGCGGCGAGCTGCTCGCGGGTGGAATCGAGCGTGTTCATTCGGTGCCGGAAGCCATTGGCACCGGAAAGGCCGCGAGTGTACCAGCCGATGTGCTTGCGCGCAGTACGGACGCCCGTGAATTCGCCGTAGAACGCGTAGTGGTCTTCCAGGTGTTCGTTCATCACGTGCTGGATCTCGTCGATCCGCGGCGGGGGCAGCAGCTCGCCGCTTTGCAGGAAATGATCGATTTCGCGGAACAGCCACGGCCGGCCTTGCGCGGCGCGACCGATCATCAGCGCATCGGCGCCGGTTGCATCGAGCACGGCCTTCGCTTTTGCCGGCGACGTGATGTCGCCGTTCGCGACGACGGGAATGCGCACGGCCGCCTTCACGGCCGCGATCGTGTCGTACTCGGCGTCGCCGCGGTAGAGGTCGGCGCGCGTGCGGCCATGCACGGTCAGCATCGAGATGCCGGCGGCTTCGGCCAGGCGCGCGACGGTGATCGCGTTCTTGTGGTCGCGATCCCAGCCGGTGCGGATCTTCAGCGTGACGGGCACCGCGTCGGGCCCGGTGCCGACCGCCGCGACGACGGCCTCGACGATCCGCTGCACGAGCGGCTCGTTCTGCAGCAGCGCGGAGCCGGCCGCGACGTTGCAGACCTTCTTCGCCGGGCAGCCCATGTTGATGTCGATGATCTGCGCGCCGTTGTCGACGTTGTAGCGGGCCGCTTCGGCCATCATCGCCGGATCGGCGCCCGCGATCTGCACCGCGATCGGCTCGACTTCGCCTTCGTGGTTTGCCCGCCGCATCGTCTTCGCGCTCTTCCACAGCTGCGCGTTGGACGCGACCATCTCGGACACGGCGTACCCGGCCCCCAGCCGCTTGCACAGCTGGCGGAACGGACGATCCGTCACGCCGGCCATCGGGGCGACGAACAGGTTGTTACGCAAAACGTGAGAGCCGATAACGGGCATCGCAATGGCACCGCCCGCGAGCGCGGGGCGTCGCGGGCCAAAAAGGGCGGAGGGAAAACGCGCATTTTACCGTATTCCCATGCCCCGCCGATTTGACCCGGTTTGAGTAGCCCGGCCGCGCGCAATGCGCGGCGCGTCGCGCGTCAGTTGCGCTGGCCGAACATCATCTGGCGCGCGATGGCCTTCTTGAGCGGCGGCACGAATTCGAGCGCGGTGAGTGCCGCGCCGCGCAGCAGCGGAAGCGGGCCGGCATCGACCGTGAACAGGCGCGCGAGCGTGTCGGTCGCGCCGATCGTGAAGCGGCGGTCGAGCGCACGCCGCGCGTTGAAGGTGGCGAGCGCGGTCGCTTCGAAGCCTTGCGCGGACAGCGCATCGACGAGCGTGTGCGCATCGCGCAACCCGAGGTTGAGCCCCTGGCCCGCGACCGGATGCAGCGTTTGCGCGGCGTTGCCGACGATCGCGACACGTCCGCTGACGAGCGTTTGCGCGGCATTCAACCCGAGCGGGAACGACGCGCGCCCCGCGATCGCGACGAACCGGCCCATGCGCTCGCCGAATGCCGTGCCGAGTTCGCGCAGGAACGCGTCGTCGGGCAGGGCGGCGCGCCGCGCCGCTTCGTCGGGCGTGCAGCACCACACGAGCGAGTATTCGGCCTGGCGCGGGCCACCAAGCGGCAGCAGCGCGAGCGGGCCTTCGTGCGTGAAGCGCTCCCATGCGACGTGCGGGCGCGGTGCCGAGACCGTGACCGTGCCGACGATCGCGGTCTGTCCGTAGTCGCGCTGGTGTTTGCCGGTATCGGCCTGCTGTTCGTGGAACAGCCCGCCTTCGGCGTTGACGACGAGGCGCGCGCGCAGCGTGCGCTCGCCTTGCGGGCCGTCGAGCGTCAGCGTGACGCCGTCGGCGTCCTGCTGCGGTGTGCGCGCGGTGGTCGACGTGAGCCAGTCGATGCGCGTGCCGTGCACCGCGCTCGCGAGCGCCTGCACGATCGAGCCGTAGCGCACGACGTAACCGAGCGCGGCGAGGTCGTGCTCGTCGCGGTCGATCAGCGTGCGGCCGAAATGGCCGCGCTGCGAAACGTGGATGTGTTCGATCGGCGTCGCGTCGCCGGGCCATGCGAGCGTGTCGAGCAGCACGCGGCTGCCGTGCGACACGGCGATCGCGCGCGGATCGTTCGCGCTCGCGGCCGGTTCGCGTGCGTCGATCAGCGCGATCGACGCGTGCTGCGTCGCGCTGCGTCGCGCGAGCCAGCCGGCGAGTGCGAGCCCGACGGGGCCCGCGCCGACGATGGCGAGGTCGTAGTCCGGCGTGGCCGGGGAGGAAGCGGTCGTCATCAATGTTCGTGAAACGGGGTAACGGTCAACGGCAGCCGACGGCGGCCCGCTGCCGGTCGACGAAGGCGCGGCGGCCGGCTCATGCGCCGTGCGTCGCGCCCGCGCGCATCAGTGCCTCGATCTCGGCCGCCGCAACGGGGACGTCGCGCGTCATCAGCTCGCAGCCGTGCTCGCGCACGATCGCATCGTCCTCGATGCGGATGCCGATGTTCCAGTATTCGGACGGCACGTCGTCGGCGGCGCGCACATACAGGCCCGGCTCGACGGTGAGCGTCATGCCGGGCTTCAGCGTGCGCCACGGCAGCATGCCGTTCGCGTCGCGCGCGGCGAGCCGCTCGCGGTAGTCGCCGCAATCGTGCACGTCCATGCCGAGCCAGTGGCCGGTGCGATGCATGTAGAAGCGCGCGTACGCGCGCTCCGCGATCACGTCGTCGACGTTCGCAAAGCGCGTTTTCGGAATGATGCCGGTATCGAGCAGCCCCTGGGCCAGCACGCGCACGGCCGCGTCGTGCGGCGCCTCGAACGGCACGCCCGCGCGCGTCGCGTCGATCGCGGCCTGCTGCGCGGCGAGCACGATGTCGTACAGCGCGCGCTGCGCGGGCGAGAAGCGCCCGTTGGCCGGGAACGTGCGCGTGATGTCCGACGCGTAGCCGTCGAGTTCGCACGCGGCGTCGATCAGGATCAGGTCGCCGTCCTGCGCGGCCGCGTTGCCGGCCGGGTAGTGCAGCACGCACGCGTTCGCGCCGGCCGCGACGATCGAGCCGTACGCGGGCGCCTGCGCGCCATGCTTGCGGAACGTATACAGCAGCTCGGCCTCGAGTTCGTATTCGCGGACCCCCGGGCGGCACGCCTGCATCGCGCGGCGATGCGCGAGCGCGGAGATGTGCGCGGCACGCATCATGGTCGCGAGCTCGTGCTCGTCCTTCACGAGCCGCATGTCGTCGAGCAGCGGCGTGAGGTCGAGCAGCGCGTCAGGCGCCGCGACGCCCGTACGGGCTTGCGCGCGTACCGCGTCGACCCAGCCGGCGAGCTGGCGCTCGAAGTCGGCCGACGCGCCGAACCGGTAGTGCACGGTGCCCGCGTCGGCGAGCAGGCGCGGTATCTCGGTGTTGATCACGTCGACCGCGTAGGCCGCGTCGAACCCGAACGCGTCGCGCGCGGCTTCGGGGCCGTAATGGAACCCTTCCCAGATCTCGCGATCGGCATTCTTCGCACGGCAGAACAGGATCGATTCCGGCGCGCCATGCGACGCGGCCGCGTTCAGCACGAGCACGGCATCGGGCTCGGCGAATCCTGTCAGGTAATGGAAGTAGCTGTCGAACCGGTACGGGAACGCCGTATCGCGGTTGCGCAGCATTTCCGGCGCGGTGGGGACGATGGCGACGCCGCCGCCCGCGGCACGCAGTGCGGCAAGCACGCGTTCGCGGCGCTGGCGGTAGACGTCGACGGCGAGGGCGGTATCGAGGGGCGCATTCATCGTGCGATTGTAGCGCCGCCGGACGCGACGCGTGAGAGCGGCGGCTGCGAGCCGCGCCGGAAGGGGCCGGGCGGCGGCTGTTGCAAACCATCCACAGGCCGGACGGGCGATTTTCTACCCGGCCACGCCGGCCGGTTATGATCGGCGACAACGTATACTCTCGGCAGTTCCCTTAAAAAGGCAGATGATGAAATTAATCGGTTCGCTCAGCAGCCCGTACGTCCGAAAGGCGCGGATCGTGCTCGCCGAAAAGAAGATCGACTACAAGCTGGAGCTCGAGAACGTGTGGGCGCCGGAAACGGATATTCATGCATCGAACCCGCTCGGCAAGGTCCCGTGTCTCGTGATGGAGGATGGTGCCGCGGTGTTCGATTCCCGCGTGATTTGCGAATACGTCGATACGCTGTCGCCGGTCGGCAAGCTGATTCCGCCGTCGGGGCGCGAGCGCGTCGAAGTGCGTTGCTGGGAAGCGCTGGGCGATGGCGTGCTCGACGCCTCGGTCGCGATCCGTCTCGAATACACGCTGCGCGACGAAGCGCAGCGCAGCGCGAGCTGGATCGCGCGTCAGCAGCGCAAGATCGACGACGGTCTCGTCGCGATGTCGCAGGGCCTCGGCGGCAAGACGTGGTGCGTCGGTAATCATTACACGCTCGCCGACATCGCACTTGGCTGCGCGCTCGGCTATCTCGACTTCCGGATGCCCGAGCTCAACTGGCGCGACCACCACCCGAACCTCGACAAGCATTTCGCGAAGCTGTCGCAGCGCCAGACGTTCGCCGACACGCTGCCGCAAGGCTGAGCACCGCCGGCTGCGTATTGGGCAGACAAAAACAAAAGCGCCCCGCGGGGCGCTTTTGTTTTGGCGGTTTTGGCGGACCGCCCGGGCGACGGGCGGTCCTGCGCATCCGACGTTACTCGATCGATGCGTAGACGGTCTCGCCGAGCACGAACGAATCGCTGCGCGAGATCGGCCACCACTTGTCGTACAGCGTATAGCCGCAGGTCTGGCCGTCGAGCAGCGCGCCCGGCTTCAGGTACTTCAGCAACTGCGACATCAGCCGAACTTCGTGCGGCGCGACGCGCTGCACGATGTGATGCGCGCGCAGCTCGGACGGGTGGCCGAGGCCGGCCGCCTGCACGAGTTCCTGCAGCGCGTGCAGCGTGTTGCGGTGGAAGTTGTACACGCGCTCGGCCTTGTCCGGCACGACGAGCGCGCGCTGGCGCACCGGGTCCTGCGTGGCGACGCCGGTCGGGCAGCGGTCGGTGTGGCAGTGCTGCGCCTGGATGCAGCCGACCGCGAACATGAAGCCGCGCGCCGAGTTCACCCAGTCCGCGCCGATCGCGAGCGTGCGCGCGATGTCGAACGCGGTGATGATCTTGCCGCTCGCGCCGATCTTCACGCGGTCGCGCACGCCGATCCCGACGAGCGTGTTGTGCACCAGCAGCAGCCCTTCCTGCAGCGGCACGCCGACGTGGTCGGTGAATTCGAGCGGCGCCGCGCCGGTGCCGCCTTCCGCGCCATCGACGACGATGAAGTCCGGCACGATGCCGGTTTCGACCATCGCCTTCGCGATCCCGAAGAATTCCCACGGATGGCCGATGCACAGCTTGAAGCCGGTCGGCTTGCCGCCCGACAGCGTGCGCAGCCGCTCGACGAATTCGAGCAGCCCGCGCGGCGTCGAGAATTCCGAGTGCGTGGCGGGCGAGATGCAGTCCTTGCCCATCGGCACGCCGCGCGTCTCGGCGATCTCGGGCGTGATCTTCGCGGCCGGCAGCACGCCGCCGTGACCCGGCTTCGCGCCCTGCGACAGCTTGATCTCGATCATCTTGACCTGCGGCTCGGCGGCCTGCTTCGCGAACTTGTCCGGGTTGAACGTGCCGTCGTCGTTGCGGCAGCCGAAGTAGCCCGACGCGATTTCCCAGATGATGTCGCCGCCGTTTTCGCGGTGGTACTTCGACAGCGAGCCTTCGCCGGTGTCGTGCGCGAAACCGCCTTTCTTCGCGCCCAGGTTCAGCGAGCGGATCGCGTTCGCGGACAGCGAGCCGAAGCTCATCGCCGAGATGTTGAAGATCGAGATGTCGTACGGCTGCGCGCGATTCGCACCGACGCGGATGCGGAAATCGTGGTTCGGCAGCTTCGTCGGCGCGAGCGAATGGCTGATCCATTCGTGCGCGACGGCCTTCACGTTCAGCTCGGTGCCGTACGGACGGTTGTCGGCGACGTTCTTCGCGCGCTGGTAGACGAGGCTGCGCTGCGCGCGCGAGAACGGTTTTTCGTCGGTGTCGTCCTCGACGAAGTACTGGCGGATTTCAGGCCGGATGAATTCGAACAGGAAGCGGAAGTGGCCCCAGAGCGGGTAATTGCGCAGGATCGCGTGACGGTCCTGGTTCAGGTCGTACACGCCGAGCGCGACGAGGGCGACGGGGATGATGATCCACAGCCAGGAAAGCATGTGGGCCGACGCGAGGGCGGCCGCCGCGACGAGCAGCAGGATGGCACACCACATCGCGAGGTAGCGTCGAGAAAGCATGGGGGGGACTCCGTAAGAATCTTGAAATGCCGCCATGCGTACGCTGCGAAGGCGGCGCGCCGGCCGCGACGAAATCGTGTTCCGCCGGGCGCGGCGTGCCGCAAGTCTAAACCGAATGGATGTCAGCGTGCGTCGGCGAACGCCGGCGCGTGGCCTTCGGGGGCGACCCGACCGGGCTGGCCGGTGGCCGCGGACTCGATGATGCCGCCGCCGAGGCAGATTTCACCGTCGTACAGCACGGCCGACTGGCCGGGCGTGACCGCCCATTGCGCATCGTCGAACGCGAGCGAGAAGCGTGCTTCGCCTGCCGGGCCGGGTGCCGCGACGCCGAATGCGCACGCCGCATCGGCTTGCCGGTAGCGCGTCTTCGCGCCGCACGAGAAGCCTTCGGCCGGCGGCTCGCCCGCGACCCAGCTCACGTTGCCGGCGACGAGCTGCCGCGACAGCAGCCACGGATGGTCGTGGCCCTGCACGACGTACAGCGTGTTCGACGCGATGTCCTTCGCGGCGACGAACCACGGTTCGCCGCTGCCGTCCTTGCTGCCGCCGAGGCCGATGCCCTTGCGCTGGCCGAACGTATAGAACGCGAGGCCGATGTGCTCGCCGATGACCTTGCCGTCCGGCGTCTTCATCGGGCCGGGTTTCGTCGGAAGATAGCGGTTCAGGAAGTCGCGGAACGGCCGTTCGCCGATGAAGCAGATGCCGGTCGAATCCTTCTTCTTCGCATTCGGCAGCCCGATCTGCGCGGCGATCTCGCGCACCTTCGTCTTCGGGATCTCGCCGAGCGGGAACATCGTCTTCGACAGTTGCGCCTGGTTCAGCCGATGCAGGAAGTACGACTGGTCTTTCGTATGATCGAACGCCTTCAGCAGTTCGAAGCGACCGTCGCGTTCGCGCACGCGCGCATAGTGGCCCGTCGCGATCATTTCCGCGTCGAGCGACATCGCGTGATCGAGGAACGCCTTGAACTTGATCTCGGCGTTGCACAGCACGTCCGGATTCGGCGTGCGGCCGGCCGAGTATTCGTGCAGGAATTCGGCGAACACGCGGTCCTTGTATTCGGCCGCGAAATTCACGGCTTCCACGTCGATGCCGATCAGGTCGGCCACCGACACGACGTCGATCCAGTCCTGGCGCGTCGAGCAGTATTCGCCGTCGTCGTCGTCTTCCCAGTTCTTCATGAACAGGCCGACCACGTCGTACCCCTGTTCCTTCAACAGCCACGCGGTCACCGACGAATCGACGCCGCCCGACATGCCCACTACTACACGGCGCTTGCTCATTTGTTTACCGCCTGACGGTCGAATGCGTCCGGACGCGGCGCGACCGAATGCGTGTGCACGAAATCGAGCGGAATACGCCGCCCGGCGAGATAGTCGTCGACGCAGCGCATCACCGCGGGCGAGCGGTGCCGCTCGCTGCAGGCGCGCAGTTCGTCGGCGCTCATCCACAGCGTACGGACGATGCCGTCGTCGAGCGTGTGGCCCGGCAACGGCTCGCCGACCGTGCCGCAGAACGTGAAGCGCAGATAGGTCGCGCCGGCGGTGCCGGGGCGCTCGTAGTGCGCGAGATAGACGCCGACGAGCGCGTCGGGAACGAACGGATGCGCGGTTTCCTCGAGCGTCTCGCGGATCACGGCGTCGGCGAGCGTCTCGCCGGCTTCGAGATGGCCGGCCGGCTGATTGATGCGCAGGCCCGTCGAGGTTTCTTCCTCGATCACGAGAAAGCGGCCGGCGCGCTCGATCAGCGCTGCAACGGTCACGTGCGGGGTCCAGATTTCGGGTTTCATGGTTCGGCATTTTACCGGTTGCGCCCGGACGCTGCCGGCCATGTGCTCAGACGAATCCGACCCCGATCGTTCGTCCGGCGCAGGCGGCTCGCCTGCATTGCCGGGCCGCGAATGGGCGGCCCGGCCTGCCGGTGGCAGCGGCGAGCCGGGGGCAGGGGCCCCGCAATCGCCAGCCGAATCGTGCCCCGTTTTTCATGGTGCGACGATCCGGGCGACGCACGCGGCGATCGTATCCCGCACGCGCACGATCGCCGGGTCGCGCTGCGTGCTCGTGCGCCAGCCGATCTCGACCGGGTAGCGCGGCAGCTCGACCGGGCACGCGAGCGCGCGCAGCGACGTCGATCGGGCGATCGCGCGGGCGGCGTGCGCCGGAATCGTCGCCACCGCATCGGAGCCGGCGAGCAGATACGGCAGCGCGGCGAAATGCGTGGTCGACGCCGCGACGCGCCGCTTGTGGCCGAGCGCGGCCAGCGCCTCGTCGACGATTCCGATCACGCCGCCCGACGATACGAGCAGGTGGTCGCGCTGCAGGAAATCGTCGAGCGCCAGCGTGCGCGGCGCGCGAGCGCGGCTGGCCGGATCGATCAGGCACGCGTAGCCGCCGGTGGCGACCGCACGCCGGCTGAGCCCGTTCGCCGAAAACCCGCCCGATGCGATCGCGAGATCGACGCCGTGCCGCAGCAGCGCGTCGCCAGCGATGCCGCTGTGCGTCTGCCGGAAGATCAGCCGGATCCCCGCGGCTTCCTGCGCGACCGCGTCGATCAGCGCACGGCCGAGCGCGATCTCGAAGTCGTCCGACAGACCGATCGAGATCGTGCGGCCGATGCGCTCGCCGCCGTCGGCCGCGATCGCCAGGCTTTCGCGGCAGCGGTCGAGCGCATCGGACAGGATGGGCTTCAGTTCGTCGGCGCGCGGCGTTGGTGCGAGGCCGCGACCGGTGCGCACGAACAGCGGATCGGCATAGATCACGCGCAGCCGCGCGAGCGCCGCGCTGACGGCGGACTGCGTGAGGCCGAGCCGCAGCGCCGCGCGGCTCGCGCCGCCTTCCTCGTACAGCGCCTCGAACACTTTCAGCAGGTTCAGGTCGAGACCGGCGATATCATCTGCGTTCATGTCAGTTATCGTTGTATCGATTTGATCGATGACATCATATCGATAAAGATGGCGTCACCCCATTCATCCGGAGACGCCCTCATGTCCACCTCAGTCATCGCCGCGCTGCAGATCGGCGCATCGCCCGCCGGCACGCGCGCCACGCTCGACACGATCCTCGGCTACGAAAGCGCGATCCGCGACAGCGGCGCATCGCTCGTCGTGCTGCCCGAGGCCGTGCTCGGCGGCTATCCGAAAGGCGAGATCTTCGGCACGCGGCTCGGCTACCGGTTGCCCGAGGGGCGCGATGCGTATGCGCGCTACGCCGCGCAGGCGATCGACGTGCCGGGGCCGGAAACCGACGAGCTGGCCGCGCTGTCGCAGCGCACGGGCGCGAGCCTCGTGGTCGGCGTGATCGAGCGCGGCGGCAGCACGCTGTACTGCACGGCGCTCTTTTTCGATCCGCGTGACGGGCTCGTCGCGAAGCACCGCAAGCTGATGCCGACCGGCACCGAGCGGCTGATCTGGGGGCAGGGCGACGGCTCGACGCTGCCGGTGGTCGACACCGCGGCCGGCCGCGCGGGCGCCGCGATCTGCTGGGAGAACCACATGCCGCTCCTGCGCTGCGCGATGTACGCGAAAGGCGTGCAGATCTGGTGCGCGCCGACCGTCGACGAGCGCGATCTGTGGCAAAGCTCGATGCGGCACATCGCGCACGAAGGGCGCTGCTTCGTCGTGAGCGCATGCCAGGTGCAGCCGTCGCCGCGCGCGCTCGGCATCGACGTGCCGGGCTGGGATCCCGAACGGCCGCTGATCCGCGGCGGCAGCGTGATCGTCGGGCCGCTCGGCGACCTGCTGACGGAGCCGCTGATCGGCGAGCCCGGGCTCGTGACCGCGCGCATCGATACCGACGAACTGGTGCGCGCGCGTTACGACTTCGACGTGGTGGGGCACTATGCGCGCGCCGACGTGTTTTCGCTGCACGTCGACGAGCGGCCGAAGCGTCCGGTGGTGTTCGGGGAATGACGGGCGTTGCCGGGGCGTGCATGCCCCGGCGAACGAACGGCGGCAGCGGCCGCCGCGCGTGTCAGCGCATCGGCGCTTCCGCGATCCGCATGTAGTCGGCGATGCGCCGTCCTTCCATGTCGGGAAACTGCTCGTGCACGGTGATGTCGCCCATCCGCGCGATGTCGAAGGTGCGGAAGTCGTCGCGCAGCTCGCACCACGCGCCGATCGTCCAGCGTCCGCCCCAGTAGACGAGCCCGAGCGGCCACACGCGGCGTTGCGTATGGGCGCCGAGCCGGTCGCGGTAGCCGAAGCTGACGACGTGGCGCGTGTCGACCGCCTGGTGGATCGCGTCGACCTTCCCGCAAAACGTCTCGTCGATGTGGAACGACGGGGCGAACACCGGCAGGCGATCGAGCGCCGTGCGCTTGTCGGCCGGCATCGCGGACGCGATCTTCGCGAGCGCCGAGCGGGCGCCGCCGGCAAAGCGCGCGCCGCCCCAGGTTTCGAGCATGCGCGCGCCCACAGCGAGCGCCGCGAGCTCCTCGGCCGTGAACGTGAGCGGCGGCAGGCTCGCGTTGCGGTTCAGCCGGTAGCCGATGCCGGCTTCGCCTTCGATCGGCACCCCCGACAGTTGCAGGTCGCGCACGTCGCGATAGACCGTGCGCGGCGACACCGACAGCCAGTCGGCGAGCTGCTGCGCGGTCGTCAGACGCCGTCCGCGCAACAGCTCGGCGATCTGGAACAGACGGTCGGCACGGCGCGTCATGACTGCACCTCGACTCCAACGGCTACGGGGACTTCGCGATGATAGCGCCGCGCCGGCCCGGTCGCCGGTGCGCTCAGTGGCATTTCGGCGCGTGCAGGCCGACGCGGTTGCCTTCGGTATCGATCAGATAGCCGATGTAACCGTAGTTGTTCGGCAGCTCGACGACGGTGCCCTGCACGACGCCGCCCGCGCGCTTCACGCGTTCGAGCGCCGCGACGACCGACTCGCCGGCGTTCAGGTACACGAGCACGCCGTTCGCGCTCGGCTTCATCTGCTGCGGATCGAACACGATGCTGCCGCCCGTGCTCGACGCTTCGTGATCGAACATGGCCATCGGCACGCCGCCGATGACTTCGCGCTGCAGCGTGGTTTGCAGCACGGTTTCGTAAAAACGGATCGCGCGATCGAAATCCAGGGACGGAATGTCGAACCACGCGATCGCGCGTTCCAGGGTTGCGGTTGCAGTTGCGGACGTCACGACGAGCTCCTTGTTGTTCGGGTTCTGAATGGAAACCAGCCTTGCATTGCGCCGGGATTGCAGTGTGATCGCGTGCTGCTGACAGCGTGCTGTCAGTAGTCATCGCGGTGCCGACACGCGGCGGTTTCGGCGGGCAGCTTCGGCGGGGGGCGGCCGGGCGGGCCGTGCTGGCGGGGGATCGAAAAGGGGGCGGGTGCGGCACCGCGAGCATCGGCGCCGCGCAAAGCAAAACGCCCGGCGGGTGCCGGGCGTCGTCGGGATGTCAGCAGGCGGCCGCAGCGGCCGTCTTGCGTGTCTCGTGCGTCACGCGTCGCCTTCCGGCGCGGCCGGACGTGCCTTCACGCTGCCGGCGATCAGGTCGAAGCGGAACAGCCGGCATTCGAGCGCGCCGTTGAACAGCGGCGTCTTCGCCGATTCGCGCAGCCGCAACTGGCCCGGCAGCGAACGGTCCGACGTCAGCAGGAACGCCTGCCAGCCGGTGAAGCGCTGCTTGAGCGCATCGCCGAGCGCGTTGAAGAACTCGCTGTCCGGCGCGTCGGTGTGCGTGCGGCGGAATGCGTCGTCGTTGCCGCGGTTGCGGCCCGTTTCACGCACCTCGCCGCGCGCGCTGCGGCCGCGCACTTCGATCCGCTCGCCGTACGGCGGATTCGCGAGGATGATGCCCGGGCCGTCGCACGGCGGCGTCATCCCGCGCGCGTCGACCTGCTTCAGCCATACCGACGGCACGCCCGCGCGTTCGAGGTTCGCGCGGGCCTTCTCGAGCATGTCGCCGGAGATGTCGCTGCCGTACACGCCGAGCGCATCGCGCTTGCCGCGCGCCGCGCGCTTCGCGTCGAGCGCCGGGACTTTCAGGCCCTGCCAGGCGGTGATGTCGTACTGCTTGAGCTTTTCGAAGCCGAAGCGGCGCTCGACGCCCGGCGCCACGCCGAGCGCGATCTGCGCGGCTTCCGCGAGGAACGTGCCGCTGCCGCACATCGGATCGTACAGCGCCGTGCCGGGCGTCCAGCCCGTCAGGCGCAGGATGCCGGCCGCGAGGTTCTCGCGCAGCGGCGCCGCGCCCTTGTCGAGACGCCAGCCGCGCTTGAACAGCGGCTCGCCCGATGTATCGAGGTACAGCGTGCATTCGGTGGCCGTCAGGAACGCGAACACGCGCACGTCCGGCGCACCGGTGTCGATGCTCGGCCGCGAGCCGGTCTTCTCGCGCATCCGGTCGCAGATCGCATCCTTCACGCGCAGCGTCGCGAATTCGAGGCTTTTCAGCGGCGACTTGATCGCGGTGATGTCGACGCGCAGCGTCTGCGTCGACGCGAACCAGCGTTCCCACGGCTGCTCGAGCGCGAGCGCGTAGACGTCCTGTTCGTTGCGGTACGGGCGGTGCGCGATCTTCAGCAGGATCCGGCTCGCGATCCGCGAATGGAGGTTCGCGGCCATGCCGGCGGCCCAGCCGCCGCCGAAATGAACGCCGCCCGGCACCTGCGCGCCCGCGGTGAACGGCGCGCCGTTCAGATGACGGCCGGCGATCTCGGCCAGCTCGGCGGCAAGCGCCGCTTCGAGGCCGCGCGGGCAGGGAGCGAAGAATTCGTACAGGGTGGGCGAGGACATAAGGCGGGTGAGGACGTGCAAAAGTCCACTATTGTACGCGGCGCGGGCGGCCGGAGCCGGCGTGGCGTCCGATTCGGGACGCGGGCGCCGACATGCGGGCCGCCTGCGCGCGCCGGGTGGCCCGCGCGGCGATGCCCGGCGGGGCGCCGCGCGGGCGTCGGGCGGTCAGTGCGAGCCGGGCTGGCCGGCCTGCGCTGCCGGGCCGCCGGCCGGCCAGAACAGCGCGGACGGCTTCGACAGCACCGTGCGGACGATCGCGGCGACCAGCGCGCGCACCTTGGTGCGGCGCAGGCTGCGCGAGCGCACGGCCATCGTGAACGCGAGCGCGAAGCTCACGAGCACGTTGAGGATCGCCATGCTCAGCACGCCGGCGCACGCCCACCACAGCTCGGGCGTGCTCAATGCGTTCTTGCCGAGCACGCCGAGCGCGACGCCGATCGAGCCGGCCGACAGCGTCACGTGCCGCACTTCGAACGGGAACAGGAACACCGTGACGATCGCCGGGATCAGGCCGAGCATCAGGCCGAGGCCGACGTTCGCGACCACGCCCGCGACGTTCGAGCGGCAGAAGTGCGCGAACTTCGCGGCGCCGGCCGCGCCGAGCGTGAGCCGCAGCCGGCGGTTGTACGCGAGCGCGTCGCCGACCCGGTGCAGCACGAACCAGTTGTCGGCCCAGCCCGCGAGCAGGCTCGACGCCCACAGCAGCACGCCCGTGAGCGCCGCATAGAACGGCGTCGGGCCGACCAGCGAGAACGAGTGCAGCGTCGCGTGCGCCTTCTCCGGCGAGATCAGGTTCGCGTGCAGCACGTTGCCCGCGAACAGCTGCACGAGCAGGCACACGGGCAGCACGACGAGCACGTTGCCGGAGATCGCCGCGGCCTGCGTGCGGATCAGTGCGATCACCGACGCGACGAATGCCTTCACGCCTTCTTCATGGCCGGTGTTGTCGAGCTCGCGCGCGAGCGTCGGCGCGGTCATCGCGGGCTGCTTGGTCGCGAGCGTGAAGTGCAGGAAGTGCATCAGCATGAAGCTCGCCGCATAGTTGATGCCGGCGAGCAGCCCTTCGAGCATCGACTGCAGGTGCGCGCCCGTGATCGCGAACTTCACGCAGACCGTCGCGACGGTGACGAGGCCGCCGCCCGCGGCCATGCGCAGCATCTTCAGATACTCGGCGCGGCCGCGCGAGATGTAGTGCTCGCCGGTGTCCGCGTTGGTCTCGACGAGCTTGCGCGCGAACAGCGAGAAGTTGCTGCGCACGAGGTGCGACACGCTCTGGCTGTTCTGGTTCGCATCGACGAGCTCGGCGGTCAGGCGCGCCATGCCGCGCAGATCGTCGCGGGCCATCCACGCGTTGAGCAGCATCTCGGCGCGCAGGATCCGCATGCGCATGCGCTCGACCTGGAACACGATGTCGACCGACACGCCGTTGCGGTACAGGTGCGCGAACACGTCGTCGACCGCGATCCGGCATTCGTCGAGCAGCACGCGCAGGTAGTTCACCTCGTGCAGCAGCTTGTTCGGATCGCCGCCGTCCTCGACGGCCGCGTGCGCGGTCTCGACCGCGAGCATTGCACGCGTGAGGCGGTAGAACGGCTGTGTTTCGAGCGGCTTGCGCGCGTCGCCGTCGGACAGGCGGCTGCGCACCGTCTGCGACAGGCCGGTCGAGCTGATCTGGCAGGTCAGGTTGTGCAGCGCGGCCAGCAGGTCGCGCGAGAACGACCCGGGCTCGTGGCGTTCTTCTTCGGTGACGTCGAACGAGATCAGCGCCGCGAGGCGTGCGAGCAGGTCGTCGGGCAGCGCGTCGATCCATTGCGCGTCTTCCGGCGTCGGGAACATCAGCGTGAACAGCGCCGTCAGCTCGCGGCGGTTCGGCGCGGGCGGGATCAGCGACGAGTCGATCCGCTCGAACAGCGCGCCGAAGAAACCGGAGTGCACCGGCATGCCGGCGTCGCACAGCAGCGAGATGCCGTCGCACTCGCGCAGGACGCCGCGCACGATGCGCGCGGCGTGCGACTTCCACGCGGGATTGCGGTCGAGCACATGGAGCAGATAGCGCAGCCGCGCGTGCGCCGGATACGCGCGCGTGTCGATGTCGCGTTCGGCAGGCGCATCCTGCGCGGCCTGCATCGCACCGTTGCGGCGCAACCAGTGCGCGAGCTCGATCAGCCATTCGCTGCGCTCGGCGTACGACGCATCCGCGTCGGCGTGCGCGAGCAGGGCGTCGAGCTGGTGGCCCGCATTGCGCGACGCGCGCCACTTCTTGATCAGGGTCGTCAGGGAACGAAACATAAACGGAATAGCGAAAGCCCTGGACGGGCGGGTTCGGGATGCCGGCCGGGAATGCGGCGCGGCGCCGGGGAGAACGGATGAGGCTGGTCGGGCTGCCGGGCGGTGCGCGGCAATCCGCGATGCGGCTGCCCCGATACGGTGCATGCGGACACGCGTGCATCGCATCGGGAGACGCGACGATCGGACCGGACGCGGCCCGATTGCCGCTGGCTGACGCGCACGACCGACGGGCGGTGCGAGCCTGAAAGTGCGTAGGATCGTCAATCGGGCGCGAAAACGCAAGCCGACCGCGTTGCGTGGTGCCGGTTCCGGCGGATTTTGACAAACAATGCAAAGCGGCCATTCGGCCGATGCGTGCGCGTCGACGCCGGCCGTGTCGACGAGAACAGGGCGCTCGCGTGTGCGGCTGGCCGCGGATGCCGCGCGATGCCGATGCGTGTTATCGGATGCGCCGCCAGGCCCGGGCGGCCACACGGACGAACGCATCGCACGTTCGTCCGTGTCGTGCGCCTACGCGCCGGACTTACCCGTCGCGCCCGCGTCGCTGCCGGCCGTCGGGTTGGCCGGGCACGGCACGCCGGGCGCCGTGGCCGTCTTGCTGCCGGATGCGGTTGGCGTACCGCGCCGTGCCGCCATCGCGCGCACGCCGGCCGCGGCCTGCGATGCAATCACGTCGAGCGCGCGCCGGTGGCCGGCGACGAGCGCGTCGTAACCGTCGGCGACGGGTTCCGCGACGCTCGTGCGGCACGTCATCACCGCCTGCGTGGCGAGCGAACGCACGCTCCACACCGCATCGATCGCCGCCCGCTTGCCGGGCCACGATTCGAAGCGCTGCACGTTCACGCTGATGCGATAGACGGGCACGCCGGGCGGATACGCGGCGTTCGCGACGTCGATCGTGCCGAGCTGCGCGGCGAGATCGTCCGACAGCGCGCGGCGGATCTCGTCGGCGGGCGGCGCGGCCCAGCGCTCCTGTTCGAGCACGTCGACCTGCGCGGTGTTCTTCTGCACGACCAGCTGGTTCTTCGCGACCTGTTCGGGCACGCCGACGGACGGCACCTCGATCAGGAACGCCGGATTGGCGGGCGCGGTGCGTACGGCCGCCGCGGCGTCGGCCGGGCTCAGCGTATAGAACCGCGCGGGCGGCGAGCTGCATGCGGCGAGCGCGAGCGCGGCGCAGAGTGCCGCCGCGCCGCTCGCGAGCGCGTTCATGCGGGTCGTCGTCATTGTTGATCTCCTGGCTTGCCCTTGATCAGCGATTCGGGATGGCGCTCCAGATAGTCGGCGAGCGCGTTCAGCGATTGCAGCGTGCGCGTGAGTTCCTTCAGCGCGCCGCGCACGTCGGACTGCAGCGGCGAATCCTGCTGCAGCGTCGCTTCGGCGGTCGAGAAGGTCTGCTTCGCGGCCGACAGCGTGTCGCGCGCTTCCGGCGCGACCTGCGTGTCGAGCTGCTTGAACAGCTTGTCGGCGTTCGACAGCGCGCTGTTCAGGTTCGCGCCGATCTGGTCGAACGGCACCTTGTCGAGCTTCTTCGCGATGTCGGCGACCTGCAGCTGCAGCTCGTCGAGCGTGTTCGGCACGGTCGGCAGCTCGAGCGGCTGGCGCGTCGCGTCGATCTTGGCGGCCGGCGCCTTCGGGAAGAAGTCGAGCGCGACGTACAACTGGCTCGTCAGCAGGTTGCCGGTGCGCAGCTGGCCGCGCAGCCCGTGCTGGACGAGCCGCTCGACGATCTCGCGGCGGGCCGGCTCGCCCTTGCTCTCGATCGTTTCGCGGAAACGTCGGCCAAGCCGCTCCGGATACACGTTCATCGTCACCGGCATCAGGAAGTTCTTCGTCTTCGGATCGAATTCGATGCCGATGTTCGTGACTTCGCCGAGCACGATGCCGCGGAAGTCGACCGGCGCACCGACGCCGAGCCCGCGCAGCGACTGATTGAAGTTCATCACGACCTGCAGCGGCTGGCCGTCCGGGTCGCGCATCGCGTCGGTCTCGTCGGAGCCGAGGCGGAACGTCGTGTTGTTCGGCGCGATGGCGCCGCTGTCCTGGTTCGGCGGCGTCTGGAACGCGATGCCGCCGAGGATCACCGTCGCGAGCGACTGCGTGTTCAGCTTCAGCCCGCTCGAATCGAGCCGCAAGTCGACGCCGCTCGCCTGCCACCAGCGCGAGTTCACGCCGACGTACTGGTCGTACGGCGCATTGACGAACACGTTGAACGTGACGCCCGTGCCGTCCTTGTCGAGCGAGAAGCCGACCACCTGGCCGACCTGCACGCGGCGGTAGTAGATCGGCGAGCCGATGTCGACCGAGCCGAGCGAATCGCCGCGCAGCACGTACTGCGTGCCCTTCTGGTCGCCCGTCACGGCCGGCGGTGTCTCGAGGCCGGTGAAGTCGGTCTGCGAATCCTGCCCGTGGCCGGCGTCGACGCCGATGTACGCGCCCGACAGCAGCGTGCCGAGCCCCGACACGCCGGTCGCGCCGACGCGCGGACGCACGATCCAGAAGCGCGAGCCCTTGACCGCGAAGTCCTCGGCTTCCTTCTTCAGCTGCACCTGGACGAGCACGCGCGACAGGTCTTTCGACAGCTTGATCGTCTTGACCATGCCGATCTCGACGTCCTTGTACTTGACCTGGGTCTTGCCCGGTTCGAGTCCTTCGGCGCTGTGGAAACTGATCGAGATTTCCGGGCCGCGCTCGCGCACGGACTTGATCACGAGGCCGATGCCGATCAGCGCGGCGATCAGCGGCACGAGCCAGACGAGCGACGGCAGCCAGCCGCTTTTCGTCGAGATCGTCGGATCGGGCGGCCGGGACGCGTCGTTCTGCGGGCCTTGCGGACTATTCATGGTGTTTCCCTGAGGTTTCGACTGGATCCCAGATCAGGCGGGGATCGAACTGCATCGACGCGAGCATCGTCAGGATCACGACCGAGCCGAACGCGAGCGCGCCGGGGCCGGCCGTGATGACGGCGAGCGAACGGAAATGGACGAGCGCGACGGTGAGCGTCACGACGAAGATGTCGAGCATCGACCAGCGGCCGATGCGCTCGACGATCCGGTACAGCCGCGTGCGCTGCAGCGGCCGCCACGCGGTACGCCGCTGCGCGCTGATCACGAGGATCGTCAGCACGCCGAGCTTGAGCATCGGCACGAGGATACTGGCGACGAACACGACGACCGCGAGCGGCCAGTCGCCCGAGGACCAGAACAGCACGACGCCGCTCATGATCGTGTCCTCCTGCGAACCGACGATCGACGACGTGCGCATGATCGGCAGCAGGTTTGCCGGAATGTACAGGATCACGGCCGCGAGCAGCAGCGCCCACGTGCGCATCAGGCTGTTCGGCGTGCGGAAATGGAGTGCGGCGCCGCAGCGCGTGCAGTGCGCGTGCGGTGCGTCGACCGTCTGCACGAGCCCGCAGACATGGCAGCTGGCGTAGCCCTCGCGGGCGGCGGTGGGCGTCGTCATCGGCGGGCGGCTTCCGGCAGCGGCGCGGCATCGTCGGGCGCGGCGGGCGAGCGGCCGGCGCGCAGGTCGTCGGCGATGTCCCACAGCGTGCGCGGATCGAACATCAGCACGACGGCGATCATCAGCGTGAGCGCGCCGAACGCGAACAGCGCGGCTTCCGGCACGACGCGCGCGAGGCTCACCATCTTCACGATGGTCACGAGGATGCCGAGCATGAACACCTCGATCATCCCCCACGGGCGCACGAGCTGGATCGCGCGCAGCACGGCATTGAAGCCGGGCGGCACGACGCCGCGGCGCATCGGCAGCAGCAGGTACAGCAGCGCGGCCATCTCGACGAGCGGAAACAGCACGGTCGAGCAGAACACCATCACGCCGACGATCGCCATGTCCTGGCGCCACAGCGAATCGATCGCGCCGATCAGCGTCGTCTGCACGCGATTGCCGTTCACGTCCATTTCGAGGATCGGAAACGTCTGCGCGATGACGAACGTGATCAGTGCGGCGAGTGCAAGTGCGCAGATGCGCTCGAGTTGCGCGGCGCTGTTGCGGTAAAGCAGCGCGTCGCAGCGCGGACAGCGCGCGATTTCACGGCCGGTGAGACGCGGTTTATGCAACAGTGCGTCGCATTCGTGACAGGCAATCAGGTCGTATCGTTGCATGGGAGAAGCGGTTGTGCGACGGGCGGGGGGACGCGTCGACGGGGCCGGAACCCGCGCCAATCTTACCAAAACGCTTTTTTCGGCGTGTCAACGTTCGGTTACCGGGTGACTGGTCGGTAACATGGCGTAAACATGGCGGCCCGCTGACCTGCCTGTTCTCAGAGTCCGCGCCCTTCAAAAGGTTGCGGTAGCATGGCGCCCTTGACAAGCGTCGGACGAATTTGCCGGCGCAGCCGTTCGCTCAACTGAGGAATCCAAGATGGCATCGAATCCGCTGTCGGCCAAGCCGGCACGTTACACGCAGACCGCGATCGCGTTGCACTGGCTGATCGCGCTGCTGATCGTCTGCGGCTTCGCGCTCGGCTGGGTGATGACGGACATTCCCGGTTTCACGCCGACGAAGCTGAAGTACTTCTCGTGGCACAAGTGGATCGGCGTGACGGCGTTCGCGCTGGCCGTCGTGCGCGTGCTGTGGCGCGCGACGCACGCGGCGCCGCCGCTGCCGGGCAGTACGCCGGCGTGGCAGCGTGCGGTGTCGCACGGCGTGCATATCCTGCTGTACGTGCTGATGCTCGTGATTCCGGTCACCGGCTACCTGTACAGCTCGGCATCGAACATCCCGGTCGTCTACCTCGGCATCGTGCCGCTGCCGCGCCTGATCGATCCCGATCCGGTGCTGAAGGAAACCTTCAAGACACTTCACGTGTCTTTGAATTACATTTTGCTTGCGCTCGTCTCGTTGCACGTGCTCGCGGCGATCAAGCACCAGCTGTTGGACCGCGACGGCCTGCTGTCGCGAATGCTTCCCTTTGCCAAATGAAGGATCTCATGAAAGTGTCTTTCTCCCGCTCCATGCTGACCGCGTTCGCCGCGGTGTCACTTGTCGCGTCGGCCGCGGCGCACGCCGACGTCGATCTCGCGAAGAGCAAGGTGTCCGCCGTGTCGAAGCAGATGAACGTGCCGACCGAAGGCGCGTTCAAGAAATTCTCCGCGCAGGTGAAGTTCGACCCGGCGAAGGCTGCGCAGGGCAGCGCGCAAATGACGATCGACGTGGCCAGCTACGACCTCGGCGACAAGATGTACAACGACCAGGTCGCGGGCAAGGACTGGTTCGACGCGAAGACGTATCCGCAGGCGACCTTCGTGTCGTCGGCGATCGCGCCGGCGGGCGGCAACAAGTACAACGTGACCGGCAAGCTGACGATCAAGGGCAAGGCCGAGACCGTCACGGTGCCCGTCACCGTCACGCAGAGCGGCGCGACGCAGACCTTCGACGGCGTGCTGCCGATCAAGCGTTCGACGTTCAACGTCGGCACCGGCGAGTGGAAGGACACGTCGGTCGTCGCGGACGAAGTGCAGATCAAGTTCCATCTCGTCGCCACGAAGTAAGCGGCGGGGTGCCGCATGACCCGAATGCCGCGCGAGGGCGCGGCACCGTTCCAAGGAGAAAGAGTTGAAAAAGCATCTGATCATCGCCGCGGGCGCGCTGGCCGCTTCGCTGTCGTTCTCGGCCTTCGCGGAGAGCGCGACGTACCAGTTCGATCCGAGCCACACGTACCCGAGCTTCGAGGCCGACCACTTCGGCGGCCTGTCGGTCTGGCGCGGCAAGTTCGACAAGTCGAGCGGCACCGTGACGCTCGACCGCGCGGCCAAGACCGGCACGGTCGACGTGACGACCGACATCGCATCGATCCACACCGGCAGCGCGAAGCTCGACGAGCACCTGCAGACGCCCGACTTCTTCGACGCGGCCAAGTACCCGCAGGCGAACTACAAGGGCACGATCAAATTCGACGGCGACAAGCCGGTGGCGGTGGTCGGCAACCTGACGCTGCACGGCGTCACGAAGCCGCTGACGCTGAAGATCGATTCGCTCAAGTGCATGCCGCATCCGATGCTCAAGCGTGAAGTGTGCGGCGTCGACGCGGTTGGCGAATTCAGCCGCGACGATTTCGGCCTCGACTACGGCAAGCAGTACGGCTTCAAGATGAAGACGAAGCTGCTGATCACGGCAGAAGCGATCAAGCAGCAGTAACGCGCCCGGCCGGGCCGGCCGTTGCGTGGGTGCTTCGGTTCGTCGGCCCGTCGCGTGCCAGCCGCCGCGCTTCCTTTCAAGGAGCGCGGCGGCTTTTTTTTGCGCGCCTATAATCGTCGGCACAGTTCGCGGCGCGGCAACGGGCGCGTCGCACGGAACATACAACGACAAGGAGATCGCCGATGCACGCCGTCACGCAATCCAGCTCCGTTGCCTCGTCGCCGCGCGTGTGGCGCGCGGTGGTCGCCGCGTCGATCGGCAACGCGCTCGAGTGGTTCGATCTCGTCGTCTACGGCTTCTTCGCGGTCACGATCTCGAAGCTGTTCTTCCCGTCCGGCAACGACACCGTGTCGCTGCTGCTCACGCTCGGCACGTTCGGCGTGTCGTTCTTCATGCGCCCGCTCGGCGCGATCGTGCTCGGCGCGTATGCCGACCGCGCGGGCCGCAAGGCCGCGCTCACGCTGTCGATTTTGCTGATGATGGCCGGCACGCTGGTCATCGCGGTGCTGCCGACCTACGGGACGATCGGCGTCGCGGCGCCGTTGATCCTCGTCGCCGCGCGGCTGATGCAGGGCTTCTCGGCCGGCGGCGAGTTCGGCAGCGCGACCGCGTTCCTCGCCGAGCACGTGCCGGGCCGGCGCGGCTTCTTCGCGAGCTGGCAGGTCGCGAGCCAGGGGCTCACGACGCTGCTTGCCGCCGGCTTCGGCACTGTGCTGAACGCGCAGCTCACGGCCGACCAGATGGCCGCGTGGGGCTGGCGCGTGCCGTTCTTCTTCGGGCTGCTGCTCGGGCCCGTCGCGTACTACATCCGCTCGAAGGTCGACGAGACGCCCGAATTCCTCGCGGCCGAAAGCACCGCGAACCCGTTGCGCGATACGTTCGCGTCGCACAAGGCGCGGCTCGTCGCCGCGATGGGCGTGGTGGTGCTCGGCACCGTCGCGACCTATCTCGTGCTGTTCATGCCGACCTACGGCGTGAAGCAGCTCGGCCTCGCGCCGTCCGCCGCGTTCGCGGCGATCCTCGTCGTCGGCGTGATCCAGATGGCGTTCGCGCCGCTCGTCGGCCACTGGTCCGATCGTTACGGCCGCGTGCGCGTGATGCTCGCGCCGGCGGTCGGCATTCTCGTGCTGATCTATCCGGCGTTCGCGTATCTGGTCGCGCATCCGGGCTTCGGCACGCTGATCGCGCTGCAGGTGCTGCTCGCGTTCCTGATGACCGGCTATTTCGCGGCGCTGCCGGGCTTGTTGTCCGAGGTGTTTCCGGTGCAGACGCGCACGACCGGGATGTCGCTCGCGTATAACGTCGCGGTGACGATCTTCGGCGGCTTCGGGCCGTTCATCATCGCGTGGCTGATCCGCGCGACCGGGATGAAGACCGCGCCGAGCTTCTACCTGATGTTCGCGGCCGTGCTGAGCCTCGCGGCGCTGATCGTGCTGCGCCGGCGGTTCGGGTTCCGGTGAGCGGGCGCGCGGCGGCGCGTCAGCCGTCGCCGCGCTCGCAGACCGGCCGCGCCGGCATCAGTTGCGCGGGCGCGTCGATGGTCTGCACGGGCCCGCCGGCGAGTGCCGCGAGCGCCTGCCGCAACTGCCAGTCGGCGGCCGTGCCGAATTCGCGCTGCGGCAGCGCCGCGCTCTTCGACGTATCGACCTTCGCGCGCGTTCGCTCGTCGCGCAGCTTTTGCCGCGCCGTGCGCACCTGCGCGAACGGATCGGGCGCCAGCCGGTCCGCATACGGCGCGCGGGCGAGATCGACTTCCCGGTACCACAGCAGCACGCCGTCGACGTCCGCGTCGCGGCGCGGCGGCACGAGCCAGTCGGGTACGACACCGTAGCCGTCCATCGGGCAGCCGTTCGGCCGCAGGTTGCGCGCGAACGTGAAATTGAGCCGCGTGCCGTCGATCAGGTCGACGCCCGTCTGCGCCAGCCCCTTCCCGTAGGTCGGCATCCCGAGCAGCCGCGCGCGGCCGAGATCCTTCAGTGCGGCCGCGGTCGCTTCGGCGGCCGAGGCGCTCTGGCCGTCGACGAGCACGACGAGCGGCACGGTACGCCACCAGTCGTCGGCCTGCAGCGGCGCGAGCGGATCCTGGCCGTGCATTACCGGCAGCTCGTAGTCGGGCCAGTTGGTCGTGAAGCGGCGGCGTTTCGTCCCGTCGCGTTCGAGCGTCACCATCGCGGTGCGGTCGCGTCCGGCGAACAGCGCGGTGATGCCGATCGCCGCATTCAGCGCGCCGCCGCCGTTGATGCGCAGGTCGAGGATCACGCCTTTCACCGGCGGCCCCGCGCGGCGCGCGGCCTGCACTGCGTCGATGTAGCTGCCGACCGCGGGCTCCGGGAAGCTCGACAGCCGCGTATAGAGGATATCGCCGTCGAGCCGCTTCGCGGTCGCCGGATGCGGCCTGACGATCGCGCGCACCGGCGCGAAGGTCAGCGTGGCAGCGTCCGGGCCGCGCCGGACCGTGAGCGTCAGCGGCACGCCCGCGTCGCCCTTCGCGAGCTTCACGACTTCGCTGCTGTCGATGCCGACCACGCTTCGGCCGTTCATCGCGACGACGAGATCGTCGGGCCGCACGCCGGCCTGCTCGGCGGGCGCATCGGGGATCACGTCGATGATGTGCAGTCCGTCGGGCCGCGTCTCGAACACGATGCCGATGCCCGGCGTGCCGTCGCGCGCGCGGCGCTCGTCTTCGCGCTGTTGCCGGTGCTCCTCGGCGTTGAAGAAGCGCGCGTACGGCAGCGTCTTGATCCCGTCGTGCACGGTGGCGTCGAGCAACGCGCCGATGTCGACGTCGGTCAGGTGCTGCTTCTTCAGCACCTCGACGGCGGCTTTCAGTTCGCAGAGCTGCGGTTCCCAGTCGGGCGGGCAGGGCGACGGTTGCGACGCGGCAGCAGGCGGGGAAGCGGGAGGCAGGGCGGCGGCGGGTGCGGACGCGGATTGCGCGCGGGCAGCCGATGCGCATGCAACGAACGCAGCCGCTGCGGCGGCACCGGTACTCCAGGCGACGATGCGACGAACGACACGTGTGGCAGGCATCATGAGGACCGCGGCTTCGACGGGTGGCGGGGCGGGAGGCTCATGCGATTGTAGCCGACGGCCCGTGCCGTCGCGCCCGGGGGGCAGCGGGCCGCGGCGCGCGCATGAAAAAAAGGCCGGTCCGCGAGGGACCGGCCTTCGGGTATCCGTCGAAACGGCGCGGCGCTTAAACCTGCGCGCCCGCGTTCGGATCGTCCGGATCGTGCGCGGCCTTCTTTTCCTTGAGCAGGTCTTCGCGCTTGATGCCGAGCCACATCGCGAGCGAGCCCGCGACGAACACCGACGAGTAGATACCGAACATGATGCCGACCGTCAGCGCGAGTGCGAAGTAGTGCAGCGTCGGGCCGCCGAAGAAGAACATCGACAGCACCATCATTTCCGTCGACGTGTGCGTGATGATCGTACGCGACATCGTGGTCGTGATCGCGTGGTTGATCACTTCCTGCACGTTCATCTTGCGTTCGCGGCGGAACGTTTCGCGGATCCGGTCGAAGATGACGACCGACTCGTTGACCGAGTAGCCGAGCACCGCGAGGACCGCCGCGAGCACCGCCAGCGAGAACTCCCACTGGAAGAACGCGAAGAAGCCGAGAATGATCACGACGTCGTGCAGGTTGGCGATCACGCCGGCGACCGCATACTTCCATTCGAAGCGGAACGACAGGTAGATCACGATGCCGATCACGACGCACGCGAGCGCGAGCAGGCCGTCGGTCGCGAGTTCCCGACCGACCTGCGGGCCGACGAACTCGACGCGCTGCAACGTGACGTCCGGGCTCTGCGCCTTCAGCGCGCTCATCACCTGGTCGCTCTGCTGCGCGGACGTGAGGCCCTGCTTCAGCTGCAGGCGGAT
Organism: Burkholderia anthina; assembly: GCF_902498995.1. Classification (GTDB taxonomy): domain Bacteria; phylum Pseudomonadota; class Gammaproteobacteria; order Burkholderiales; family Burkholderiaceae; genus Burkholderia; species Burkholderia anthina. The sequence continues at coordinate 118,276 of NZ_CABVLY010000016.1, read as the reverse complement.
CAGCACGTTGCGCGACGTGCCGAAGCTCTGCACCTGCGCATCGGCGTAGCCGAGCTTGCCGAGCGTATCGCGCACGGGTTCGAGCTGCGCGGCCTGCGGGTACTGCACCTCGATCACCGTACCGCCGGTGAATTCGACGGACAGGTGCAGCCCGCGGTGGAACAGGAAGAACACGGCGGCGAGGAACGTGACCAGCGAGATCACGTTGAACACCAGCGCGTGCCGCATGAACGGAATGTCTTTACGGATGCGGAAAAATTCCATGGCTTGTTCTCCGGGGCCTTATTGGGTCGAGCCCGGTTTCTTCGGCGACACGCCTTGCTGCGCACGGTTGCGCAGCTGCGGCTTGCCGGCGCGCGGCGCGTTGCCCTTCGCCGGAGCGGCGAGCTTCGCGGCGCGTGCCGTGTCGGTCGATTCGTCCGCCGCGGCGAACGATGCGCCGGCGGCGGCGCCTTCCGGCTTCCACACCTGGCCGATCGCGAGCGACTTCAGCTTCTTGCGGCCGCCGTACCAGAGGTTGATGATCCCGCGCGAGAAGAACACGGCGGAGAACATCGACGTCAGGATGCCGAGGCAGTGCACGATCGCGAACGCGCGAACCGGGCCCGAGCCGAATGCGAGCAGCGCGAGGCCGGCGATCAGCGTCGTGACGTTCGAGTCGAGAATCGTCGCCCACGCATGCGCGTAGCCGGCCTGGATCGCGAGCTGCGGCGGCTGGCCCGCGCGCAGTTCCTCACGCACGCGCTCGTTGATCAGCACGTTCGAGTCGATCGCCATACCGAGCGCGAGCGCGATTGCCGCGATACCCGGCAGCGTCAGCGTCGCCTGCATCAGCGACAGCACCGCGACGAGCAGCAGCAGGTTCACCGACAGGCCGATCACCGAAACCACGCCGAACAGCATGTAGTACGCGATCATGAACACGGCGATCGCGCAGAAGCCCCAGATCACCGAGTGGACGCCCATCTTGATGTTGTCCGCGCCGAGGCTCGGGCCGATCGTGCGTTCCTCGATGATGTCCATCGGCGCGGCGAGCGAACCGGCGCGCAGCAGCAGCGCGAGGTCGGCGGCGGCCTGCGGCGTCGGCTGGCCCGTGATCTGGAAGCGGTCGCCGAGTTCCGACTGGATCGTCGCGACCGTCAGCACTTCGCCCTTGCCCTTCTCGAACAGCACCATCGCCATCGGCTTGCCGATGTTGTCGCGCGACACCGAGCGCACGGCGCGGCCGCCGGCCGAGTCGAGGCGGATGTTGACCGACGGACGCTGGTGTTCGTCGAAGCCGGCCGACGCATCGATGATGCGGTCGCCGGTGAAGATCACGTCCTTCTTCAGCAGCACGGGCACCTGGTTGCCCTGCGTGAACAGCTCGTCGCCCGGCGGCACCGGGTCGTTCGGGTTCGGGTGGGTGTTGAGCGGGTCGGCGAGACGCGCTTCGAGCGTGGCCGTACGGCCGATGATGTCCTTCGCCTTCGCGGTGTCCTGCACGCCCGGCAGTTCGACGACGATGCGGTCGTTGCCTTGCTGCTGCAGGATCGGCTCGGACACGCCGAGTTCGTTCACGCGGTTGTGGAGCGTCGTCAGGTTCTGCTTGAGCGCGGCGTCTTCGACGGCTTTCTGCACGGCCGGCGTGAACGTGCCGACGACTTGCGTGCCGCCGCCGCCGGGCTGCGTCGCCCATTGGAGTTCGGTGACCGATGCGGCGAGCACCTTGCGGGCGTCGTCGGCCGTTTGCGGGTCGCTGAAGTTGACGACGACGGACTGGTCGACGCGGCTCACGCCGCCGTCGCGGATGTTCTTGTCACGCAGCAGCGTGCGGGCGTCGGACGCGTCGGAGTCGAGCTTCTTCGTGAGCGCGCCCGTCATGTCGACCTGGAGCAGGAAGTGCACACCGCCGCGCAGGTCGAGGCCGAGATACATCGGCAGCGCGTGCAGTGCGGTCAGCCAGCGCGGCGACGCGCTCTGCAGGTTCAGTGCGACGACGTACTGCGGATCGTTCGGGTCGGCGTTCAGCGCTTTCTGCAGCAGATCCTTGACGCGCATCTGCGTATCGGTGTCCTTCACGCGCACGCGGATGTTCGCGTTGGACGCGGTGTTCTCGAAGGTGATGTCGTCCGGCTTGATCTGCCCGGACGCGAGCGCGGATTCGACCTGGGTCAGCGTGGTCGAGTCGAGCTTGACCGTGGCCTTGCCGCTCGACACCTGCACCGCCGGCGCTTCGCCGAAGAAGTTGGGCAATGTGTACAGAAAGCCGATGGCGAGCGCCACGACCATCACGACATATTTCCAGAGTGGGTAACGATTCATGAGGGGGCCGAACGGGTGGTTGGCGTGAAAGCGTCGCGTCCGGCGCCGCGGCGGCCTGCTCTCTCAGGCAGACACGGCGCGGGGAGCCGGACGCTCGGTGAAAGCCTTACAGCGACTTGATCGTGCCCTTCGGCAGAATGGTCGTGACGGCAGCCTTCTGCACGGTGATTTCGGTGCCTTCGGCGATTTCGACGCCGATGTAGCCTTCGGTGACCTTCGTCACCTTGCCGACGAGGCCGCCGCTCGTGACGACTTCGTCGCCCTTCGCCATGGCCGCGAGCATGTTGCGGTGTTCCTTCTGGCGCTTCATCTGCGGACGAATCATGATGAAGTACAGCACCGCGAACATCAGGATGAGCGGCAGGAAGCTCATCAGGCTCGATTCGGCGCCACCGGCACCTTGCGCGAAGGCATTGGAAATGAACGGCACGTTGGTCTCTCCGTAGGGGAAGATCGAAAAATAAGCCGGTTATTCTACCACCGGCCCCATGTGCAAACGGCGTGGCAAATGCGCTTTCGGATCAAGCTGTTAAAGCGCGAACCGGCACCGTCGCGACGCGTTTGGAAAGGCAATTGTAATATTTGGCGGTCGTGACCGGCACGTGGAACGCATTATTTAGTACGCGTCCTATGTGGCGGACCGCCGCGCGAGCCGCGGGCAGCCGGCCCGTCAGTCGACCCCTCTTGCGCGATCCTCCGCGAAGCGCTGGCGGAACGCGTCGAACGTGTGGGTTTCGATCGCGTCGCGCATGTCGCTCATCAGCTGCAGGTAGTAGTGCAGGTTGTGGATCGTGTTCAGCTGCGCGCCCAGGATTTCGCCGACGCGGTGCAGGTGGTGCAGGTAGCCGCGCGAGAAGTTCTGGCACGTGTAGCACGTGCAGGTGGAATCGAGCGGCTTCAGCGAGTTCTTGTGCGTCGCGTTGCGGATCTTCACGTCGCCGAAGCGCGTGAACAGCCAGCCGTTGCGCGCATTGCGGGTCGGCATCACGCAGTCGAACATGTCGACGCCGTTCGCGACGCCCTCGACCAGGTCTTCCGGCGTGCCGACGCCCATCAGGTAGTGCGGCTTGTTGGCCGGCAGCTTCGGGCCGACGTGCCGCAGCACGCGCATCATGTCTTCCTTCGGCTCGCCGACCGACAGCCCGCCGATCGCGAGGCCGTGGAAGCCGAGTTCCGACAGGCCCGCGAGCGATTCGTCGCGCAGGTCCTCGAACATCCCGCCCTGGACGATCCCGAACAGCGCGTTCGGGTTGCCGAGCCGGTCGAACTCGTCGAGCGAGCGCTTCGCCCAGCGCAGCGACATGCGCATCGAGTCGGCCGCTTCCTTGTGCGTCGTCGGCACGCCGTTGGTGGCGTACGGCGTGCATTCGTCGAACTGCATCACGATGTCGGAGTTCAGCACCTTCTGGATCTGCATCGACACTTCCGGCGACAGGAACAGCTTGTCGCCGTTGATCGGCGATGCGAACGTGACGCCGTCCTCGGTGATCTTGCGCAGGTCGCCGAGCGAGAACACCTGGAAGCCGCCCGAGTCGGTCAGGATCGGCTTGTTCCAGCCCATGAAGCCATGCAGCCCGCCGTGCGCATCGATCGTGTCGAGGCCCGGGCGCAGCCACAGGTGGAACGTGTTGCCGAGGATGATCTGGGCCTTGATCTCGTGCAGCTCGCGCGGCTGGATCGCCTTCACGGTGCCGTACGTGCCGACCGGCATGAAGATCGGCGTTTCGACCACGCCGTGGTTGAGCTTCACGCGGCCGCGGCGCGAATGGCCGTCGGTCGTCAGCAGTTCGAATTCGAGCCCGTTGGCGGGGCGGTCCTGCACGGGGGCGTGCGTATCGTGGGATGAGCCTTCGGTCATCGCGTCATTCTCCTTGCTACCGGAAAACAGTCCGGCGCATGTTGGACATGCCGCCGGGAACCCGGCGGCGGTGAAAAGCGGGTGCGCGCGAGCGTCGCGCGCAACGTGAAAACGGGGCACGGTGGCCGTGCGGTGCGCCGGCCCTCGTGCGTGTGGTGCCGGTGGGGCCGGATGCGCTTACGCGCGCGGCGCCTCCGGCGTGTCGCGCCGCGTGAGCAGCATCGCGTCGCCGTAGCTGAAGAAGCGGTAGCGCGCGTCGATTGCGTGCCGGTAGGCGGCGCGGATCGTCTCGACGCCCGCGAACGCGGACACCAGCATCAGCAGCGTCGACTTCGGCAGGTGGAAGTTCGTGACGAGCCGGTCGACCACGCGGAAACGGTAGCCGGGCGTGATGAAGATGTCGGTCTCGGCCTGCGTCGCCGCGAGCGGGCGGCCCGCTTCGCCGGCGCTGCGCGCCGCGGCTTCGAGCGCGCGCATCGACGTCGTGCCGACCGCGATCACGTTGCCGCCGCGCGCGCGGGTCGCGGCGATCTTGTCGACGAGCGACTGCGGCAGGTCGTACCACTCGCTGTGCATCTTGTGCTCGCCGATGTTCTCGACGCGCACCGGCTGGAACGTGCCGGCGCCCACGTGCAGCGTGAGCGTCGCGCGCTCGACGCCCATCGCGTCGAGCTGCTCCAGCAGCGGCTGGTCGAAATGGAGCCCGGCCGTGGGCGCGGCGACCGCGCCCGGGTTGCTCGCATAGACCGTCTGGTAGCGTGTCTCGTCGTTCGCGTCGGCGTCGTGCGCAATGTACGGCGGCAGCGGCAGGCGGCCGTGCTGCTCGATCAGCGTGAGGCACGGCTCGGGGAAGTGCAGCGTGAAGAACGGCTCGACACGCTCGCCGACCGTCACGTCGAACGCGTCGGCGAGGCGCAGCGTCGTGCCGGCGCCGGGCGACTTGCTCGCGCGGATCTGCGCGAGCGCCGTGTGCGTGCCGGTCACGCGCTCGATCAGCACCTCGATCTTGCCGCCGCTGGCCTTCTGGCCGAAGAAGCGGGCCTTCAGCACCTTGGTATCGTTGAAGACGAGCAGGTCGCCGGGCGAGATGCACGACGGCAGCTCGGCGAAATGGCGGTCGACGAGGCGCGCGGGCTCGACGGCGCGATCCACGTCGAGCAGGCGGCTCGCGGTGCGATCGGGCAGCGCGGTTTGCGCAATCAGCTCGGGCGGCAGATTGAAATCGAAATCGGAAAGCGTGAACATGCGGGCTGGTTCGAAACGGCCGGCGGGCGCCGCCGACAGGGCGGAAACGCGTAAATGGGGCGCACGAGCCGCTATGATGGCGGGATGCGCGGCCTGGCCGGCGTCGTTCGTTCGGACGACGGAAAGCCGCTATTGTACTTGCCTTGCGAAGCACCCAGACGATCCGATGCCTGTGTCACCACGCCGTTCTACTGCCGCCGTTGCCGATTCCGCCGATCCGTTCGACGCGGAGGATGCCGCGCCACCCGCGCGAAGCGCGGGGGAGCGCGGTGCGGCGTCGCGTCGCGCCGGCCCGAAGCGCGGCGCCGACGGGCGGCTCGCGCAGCCGGCCGCCGCCGCGCCCGACGTCGAACCGGGCGCGGGCGGCGACGAAGCGGACGCGTCCGGCGCATCCGGCACGAAACGCAAGAAGAAGCCGGCCGCCGACAAACCGGTGAAGACCGCCGACAAGCTCGCGAAGCTCGGCCTCACGCGCTCGATCGATCTCGTGCTGCATCTGCCGATGCGCTACGAGGACGAAACCACGCTCACGCCGATCGGCGAACTGCTGCCCGGCGGCATCGCGCAGACCGAAGGCGTCGTGTTCGACAACGAGGTCGCGTACCGGCCGCGCCGCCAGCTCGTCGTGAAGATCCAGGACGACGACGGCGAGCATCTCGTGCTGCGTTTCCTGAATTTCTACGGCTCGCAGGTCAAGCAGATGGCCGTCGGCCAGCGGCTGCGCGTGCGCGGCGACGTGCGCGGCGGCTTCTTCGGGATGGAGATGGTGCATCCGGCGGTGCGCGTGGTCGAAGCCGACGCGCCGTTGCCGCAGGTGCTCACGCCCGTCTATCCGAGCACGGCGGGCGTGTCGCAGGCGTATCTGCGCAAGGCGATCGAGAATGCGGTCGAGCGCACGCCGCTGCCCGAGCTGCTGCCGCCCGAGATCGTGCGCGACTACCTGAAGCCGCTCGGCGTGCCGTCGCTCGAACAGGCCGTGCGGATCCTGCATCACCCGGGCGTCGATTCGGACGAAGCCGCGCTGATGGACGGCTCGCATCCGGCGTGGACCCGCATCAAGTTCGAGGAGCTGCTCGCGCAGCAGTTGTCGCTCAAGCGCGCCCACGAGGAGCGCCGCACGCGCGCCGCGCCCGCGATGCCGCGCCGCGCCGCGAGCGACGCCGATGCGCTCACCACGCGCCTCTACGCGGCGCTGCCGTTCACGCTGACGAGCGCGCAGGCGCGCGTCGTCGACGAGATCGCGCACGACCTCACGCTCGCGCACCCGATGCAGCGGCTGTTGCAGGGCGACGTCGGCAGCGGCAAGACGGTCGTCGCGGCGCTGGCCGCCACGCAGGCGATCGATGCCGGCTACCAGGCCGCGCTGATGGCGCCGACGGAAATCCTCGCGGAGCAGCACGCGCGCAAGCTGCGCGCGTGGCTCGAGCCGCTCGGCGTGACGGTCGCGTGGCTCGCGGGCAGCCTGAAGGCGAAGGACAAGCGCGCGGCGATCGAGGCCGCGGCGCTCGGCACCGCCCAGCTCGTGATCGGCACGCACGCGATCATCCAGGACACCGTCGAATTCGCGCGGCTCGGCCTCGTGATCGTCGACGAGCAGCACCGCTTCGGCGTCGAGCAGCGTCTTGCGCTGCGCGCGAAGGCGGCGAATGCGGCCAACGGCGCACGCGATTTCCAGCCGCACCAGCTGATGATGTCGGCCACGCCGATTCCGCGCACGCTCGCGATGACGTATTACGCGGATCTCGAGGTGTCGACGATCGACGAGCTGCCGCCGGGCCGCACGCCGGTGCTGACGCGCCTCGTCGGCGACGCGCGGCGCGACGAGGTGATCGCCCGCGTGCACGAAGCCGCGCTGACCGGCCGCCAGGTGTACTGGGTGTGTCCGTTGATCGAGGAGAGCGAGACGCTGCAGCTGCAGACCGCCGTCGAGACCTACGAGACGCTGGCCGCCGCGCTGCCCGAACTGAAGGTCGGCCTCGTGCACGGCCGCTTGTCGCCGGCCGACAAGGCGGCCGTGATGGAAGCGTTCACGCGCAACGAGGTCCAGCTGCTGGTCGCGACGACCGTGATCGAAGTCGGCGTCGACGTGCCGAACGCATCGTTGATGGTGATCGAGCACGCGGAGCGCTTCGGCCTCGCGCAGCTGCACCAGTTGCGCGGCCGCGTCGGGCGTGGCACCGCGGCGTCGGTGTGCGTGCTGCTGTACACCGGCCCGCTGTCGCTCACGGGCCGCGAACGGCTGAAGACGATGCGCGAGACGACCGACGGCTTCGAGATCGCGCGGCGCGACCTCGAAATCCGCGGCCCCGGCGAATTCCTCGGCGCGCGCCAGTCGGGCGCGGCGATGCTGCGCTTCGCGAACCTCGAAACCGATGGCTGGCTGATCGACCCGGCCCGCGATGCCGCGTCGCGGCTGATTGCCGCGTATCCCGACATCGTCACGCAGCATCTCGCACGCTGGCTCGGCGCGCGCGAGCAGTATCTGAAGGCTTGATCCGCCCATTCAGGGCCGGATTCCGAACCGTCGGCGAGCGTATCCCGATGCAGAGAAACTTGGCGAACCGGTGTCAGTCGGTGTATAAATTAAACCTATCGCCTGTATATCCCTGATTGACCCACAATGACGCTGACTGAATTGAAATACATCGTCGCGGTCGCGCGCGAGCGGCATTTCGGCCGCGCGGCCGAAGCATGCTTCGTGAGCCAGCCGACGCTGTCGGTGGCGATCAAGAAGCTGGAAGACGAGCTCAACGTGCAGATTTTCGAGCGCGGCGCGAGCGAGGTGAGCGTGACGCCGATCGGCGACCAGATCGTCACCCAGGCGCAGCGCGTGCTCGAGCAGACCTTCGCGATCAAGGAGATCGCGAAGCAGGGCAAGGACCCGCTCGTCGGCCCGTTCCGTCTCGGCGTGATCTATACGATCGGGCCGTACCTGCTGCCGACGCTCGTCAAGCAGATGATCCAGCGCGTGCCGCAGATGCCGCTGATGCTGCAGGAGAACTACACGCTGAAGCTGCTCGAACTGCTGAAGCAGGGCGAGATCGACGCCGCGATCATGGCGCTGCCGTTCCCCGAAACCGGCCTGATGGTGCGGCCGCTGTACGACGAGCCGTTCGTCGTCGCGCTGCCGGCGGGACACCCGTGGGAGAAGCGCGAAGAGATCGACGCCGAGGATCTGAAGCAGGAAACCATGCTGCTGCTCGGCAACGGCCACTGCTTCCGCGATCACGTGCTCGGCGTGTGCCCGGAGCTGATGCGTTTCTCGCAGACGGCCGACGGCATCCAGAAGACCTTCGAAGGCTCGTCGCTCGAGACGATTCGCCATATGGTTGCGAGCGGCGTCGGCATCACGGTGCTGCCGCGCATGTCGGTCGCCGAGATCGGCCCGCGCGCGAACGGCCCCGATGCCGAACTGCTGTCGTACGTGCCGTTCAACGAACCGGTGCCCGATCGCCGGGTCGTGCTGGTGTGGCGCAAGAGCTTCACGCGGATGCCGGCGATCGACGCGATCAGCGAGGCGATCGCCGCGTGCGATCTGCCGGGCGTCGCGAAGCTCGACATGCCGGCGACGATGAACTGACCGGGCATGACGCATACCGGTGCCGGACGATGAACGGGGTCTTGCGACCCCGTTTATTTTTCCCTATCGAATAGATAAAACTAATTAAATTCAAATATTTGATAGATGCACATAGAATCTTCTACATGGATCGGCGTCGCAGCGACGGCCGATCCGCACGCTGAATGCAAGCGTCAAAGGAGGATGTCATGATGCGGTCGGTATTGCAGCACGCGCAACGGAACATCCCGTCGCGCGACGAGGTCGTAAATCGAGCCAGGGCCGCGGCCCGCAGCCTGCGCCCGATTGCGTTCGCGTATCTGGCGGATCGTGTGTACGGCGGATGAGTGCCGCCGCACGCCGGTCCCGTGTTCCCCCGATTCATCCGCTGTCCAGCCATGAGGGAGCCTTGCATGTCCGAAGTCACGAAACCCGCACCGAAGGCCGCGCCTGACACCCCGTAGCACGACAGGGCCAACCTGTTCCGTTTCATCCCCCCGCAATGCTCCACGAACCGCGCCCGGCACGTGGGGGCCTACGAGCAAGTAAAGGAGAAAAGCATGTCGACCGAATCGAAATGTCCGTTCAACCATACGGCGGCCGGCGGCACGTCGAACAAGGACTGGTGGCCGAATCAGCTGAACCTGAACGTCCTGCACCGGCACTCGGCGCTGTCCGATCCGATGGACAAGGATTTCGACTACGCCGAGGCGTTCAGGAAGCTGGATCTCGCGGCGGTGAAGAAGGACCTGCACGCGCTGATGACCACGTCGCAGGACTGGTGGCCGGCCGACTTCGGCCACTACGGCGGCCTGTTCGTCCGGATGGCATGGCATAGCGCCGGCACGTACCGCACGGCAGACGGCCGCGGCGGCGCGGGCGGCGGGCAGCAGCGCTTCGCGCCGCTCAACAGCTGGCCGGACAACGTGAGCCTCGACAAGGCGCGTCGCCTGCTGTGGCCGATCAAGCAGAAGTACGGCCGCAACATCTCGTGGGCCGACCTGCTGATCCTGACCGGCAACGTCGCGCTCGAATCGATGGGCTTCAAGACGTTTGGCTACGCGGGCGGCCGCGTCGACACGTGGGAACCGGACGACGTGTACTGGGGCTCGGAAAAGATCTGGCTGGAACTGAGCGGCGGCCCGAACAGCCGCTACTCGGGCAAGCGTGACCTCGAAAGCCCGCTCGCGGCCGTGCAGATGGGCCTCATCTACGTGAACCCGGAAGGCCCGGACGGCAACCCCGACCCGGTCGCCGCCGCGCACGACATCCGCGAGACGTTCGCGCGGATGGCGATGAACGACGAAGAGACGGTCGCGCTGATCGCGGGCGGCCATACGTTCGGCAAGACGCACGGCGCCGGTCCTGCGTCGAACGTCGGCCCCGAGCCGGAAGCCGCGGGCCTCGAAGAGCAGGGTCTCGGCTGGAAGAGCACGTTTGGCACGGGCAAGGGCAAGGACGCGATCACGAGCGGTCTCGAAGTCACGTGGACGTCGACGCCGACGAAGTGGAGCAACGACTTCTTCAAGCACCTGTTCAGCTACGAATGGGAACTGACGAAGAGCCCGGCCGGCGCGCACCAGTGGGTCGCGAAGGATGCCGGCGACGTGATTCCGGATGCGTTCGACGCGTCGAAGAAGCACCGCCCGACGATGCTGACGACCGACCTGTCGCTGCGTTTCGACCCGGCGTACGAGAAGATCTCGCGCCGCTTCTACGAGAACCCGGCCGAGTTCGCCGACGCGTTCGCGCGCGCCTGGTTCAAGCTCACGCACCGCGACATGGGGCCGCGTGCGCGCTATCTCGGCCCGGAAGTGCCGGCCGAACATCTGCTGTGGCAAGACCCGGTTCCGGCCGTCGACCACAAGCTGATCGATGATGCCGACGTCGCGGCGCTGAAGGCGCAGGTTCTCGCAACGGGGCTGACCGTGTCGCAGCTCGTGTCGACCGCATGGGCGTCGGCCTCGACGTTCCGCGGTTCGGACAAGCGCGGCGGCGCGAACGGTGCGCGCATCCGCCTCGCGCCGCAGAAGGACTGGGAAGTGAACCAGCCGGCTGCGCTCGCGACGGTGCTCGGGACGCTCGAAGGCGTGCAGAAGGCGTTCAATGACGCGCAGACGGGCGGCAAGAAGGTGTCGCTCGCCGACCTGATCGTGCTGGCCGGTGCGGCCGGCGTCGAACAGGCCGCGAAGCGTGCGGGCGTCGCGGTGACGGTGCCGTTCGCGGCGGGCCGGACGGACGCGTCGCAGGAGCAGACCGACGTCGAAGCGATGGCCGTGCTCGAGCCGGTGGCGGACGGTTTCCGCAACTACCTGAAGCACGCGTACAAGACGCCGGCCGAAGCGCTGCTGGTCGACAAGGCGCAGTTGCTGACGCTGAACGGGCCGGAGCTGACGGTGCTCGTCGGTGGCCTGCGTGTGCTCGGCGCGAACGTCGGCGACGCGAAGCATGGCGTGTTCACCGATCGTCCGGGCGCGCTGACCAACGACTTCTTCGTGAACCTGCTCGACATGGGCACGGAGTGGAAGCCGGCGTCGGCCGCGAACGACGTGTTCGAGGGACGCGACCGCGCGACGGGTCAGGTGAAGTGGACCGGCACGCGCGTCGACCTGATCTTCGGCTCGCACTCGCAACTGCGTGCGCTCGCCGAGGTGTACGGCAGCGCGGACGCGAACGAGAAGTTCGTGCGCGATTTCGTCGCGGCCTGGAACAAGGTGATGAACCTCGACCGCTTCGACCTCGCGTGAATGTCGCGATGCGGTAGTGCAGTCACGTTGTAACGTGAAACGGCCGGTCGCACGACCGGCCGTTTTTTCTTCCGCTGTTTCTTGAAGGAGTGACGACCATGACGCAAATGATGCTGAACATGCGTGCCGCGGCCGCGGCGCCCATCCTGCGATCGCCGGGCGAGCTGGCGCGGCGCATCGTCGGTTTCGCGATCGTCATCGGCGGCGCCGCGGAGCTGGTCGCGCAGGCGCTGCATGCGATTGCGTCGCTGGCCGGCCGCTGAGCGCGGCGATCGGCCCGTACCGCGGACGGCCTCGCGCGCGGCGGCTTCAAGGGGCCTCATCAGGCCGCCGGCGGCGCATGCGGGCCCGGCGGCAACCGGGCGCGAGCCGTGTCGACATGACGGGAACCACCGCTCGGCTCTAAAATGCCGGGATTCTCTTCCCGGTGCTTCGCCATGCTTGCCCGCTTTCCCCTGTACCTGCGGCTCGTCCGGATGGACAAGCCGATCGGCAGCCTGCTGCTGCTGTGGCCGACGCTCAACGCACTGTGGATCGCATCGGACGGCCATCCGCGCTGGCCGCTGCTCGTGATCTTCGCGCTCGGCACGCTGCTGATGCGCTCGGCCGGCTGCGCGATGAACGACTACGCCGACCGCGATTTCGACCGCCACGTGAAGCGCACGGCCGACCGGCCGCTGACGTCGGGCAAGATTCGCGCATGGGAAGCCGTCGCGATCGCGGTGCTGCTGTCGTTCCTCGCGTTCCTGCTGATCCTGCCGCTCAATACGCTGACGAAAGAGCTGTCGGTGGTCGCGCTGTTCGTCGCCGGCTCGTATCCGTTCATGAAGCGCTTCTTCGCGATTCCCCAGGCGTATCTCGGCATCGCGTTCGGCTTCGGCATCCCGATGGCGTTCGCGGCCGTGCAGGACACGGTACCCATGCTGGCGTGGGTGATGCTGATCGCGAACATTTTCTGGTCGGTCGCATACGACACCGAATACGCGATGGTCGATCGCGACGACGACATCAAGATCGGCATTCGCACGTCCGCGCTGACGTTCGGCCGCTTCGACGTCGCGGCCGTGATGGCCTGCTATGCGGTGACGCTCGGCATCTACGTGTGGATCGGCGTGACGCTCGGCTTCGGGCTCGCATACTGGGCCGGCTGGGCCGCGGCGGCCGGCTGCGCGCTGTATCACTACACGCTGATCAAGGACCGCGAGCGGATGCCGTGCTTCGCGGCGTTCCGGCACAACAACTGGCTCGGCGGCGTGCTGTTCGCGGGAATCGCCGCGCATTACCTGCTCGCGGGCATCGCCGGCAACTGATGCGGCCCCGCGCCGCGGCGCGTGCAGTCAACAAAAAAGCAGCCCTGGGCTGCTTTTTTGTTGGCGCTGCCGGGCGAGCCCGGCGGACGTCGTGACGCTTATGCGCGACCGAGTTCGTCGCCCATTTCCTTCGCGCGCGCTTCGGCCGCGAGCGCGCCGCGCACGATCGCTTCCTTCACGCCCTGCGCATCGAACGATGCGAGCGCGGCGGCCGTCGTGCCGCCCTTCGACGTCACGCGTTCGCGCAGCACGCTCGCCGGTTCGCCCGATTGCGCGGCGAGTTGCGCGGCGCCCGTGAACGTCGCGACCGCGAGCGCGCGGCCCTGTTCGTCGTTCATGCCGAGGCGGCGCGCGGCTTCCTGCAGCGCTTCGATGAAATAGAACACGTAGGCCGGGCCGCTGCCCGAGATCGCCGTGACCGCGTCGAGTTGCGCTTCGTCGTCGAACCATACGATCTCGCCGACCGCGCCGAGCACGTTCGATGCGAGTTCGCGACCGGCCGCGTCGACGCCCGGCAGCGCGGCAAGACCCGTCACGCCCATGCCGACCAGCGCGGGCGTGTTCGGCATCGTGCGCACGACGCGGGCGTAGTCGCCGAGCCAGCGGGCGAGATCGGTGGCGCGGATGCCGGCTGCGATGCTGATCACGAGTTGCGACTTCAGATGCGGCGCGAGGGCCTGCGCGACGTCCTTCAGCACCTGCGGCTTCACCGCGAGCACGATCGCGTCGTATTCCGCGAGCGTCGCGTCGATGGCCGCGCCGGTGCGGATGCCGAATTGCTGCGCGGCGCGCGCGCGGACGTCTTCGTTGACGTCGATGGCATACAGGCCGTCGGCGGCGACACCGCGTTTGATCAGGCCGCCGATCAGGGCCGTGGCCATGTTGCCGCCGCCGATGAATGCGATTTTCATGATGTCGAATTGAGCGAGTAGGTGAACGGGAAAGAGCGAGGGGTTCAGTGCGAATAGTCGCGCGCGCCGAAGATCGCGGTGCCGACGCGCACGATCGTCGCGCCTTCGAGCACCGCCGCTTCGAGATCGGCGGACATGCCCATCGACAACGTGTCGAGCGGCAGCCCGTCGGCGCGCAGCGTGTCGAACAGCGCGCGCAGCGCGCGATGCGGTGCACGTTGCGCGTCGGTGTCGCCCGCCGGTTCGGGAATCGCCATCAGGCCGCGCAGACGCAAGGCTGGCAGCGCGGCGACCGCGCGCGCGACGTCGGCGACCTCGGCCGGCGCGACGCCGCTCTTCGACGCCTCGCCGCTGATGTTCACCTGCACGCACACGTTCAGCGGCGGCAGGTGAGCGGGGCGCTGTTCGGCGAGGCGCTGCGCGATCTTCAGCCGGTCGACCGAATGCACCCAGTCGAAGCGCTCGGCCACGGGGCGCGTCTTGTTCGATTGCAGCGGCCCGATGAAATGCCATTCGAGCGCGGCGCGCAGGTCGGCGAGCGCGTCGATCTTGTCGATCGATTCCTGCACGTAGTTCTCGCCGAACGCGCGTTGTCCGGCCGCATGCGCGGCGCGCACGTCGTCGGCGGGAAACGTCTTCGATACGGCGAGCAGCGAGACGGTGGCGGGATCGCGGCCGGCCGCGCGGGCGGCGTCGGCGATGCGACGATGAACGGATGCGAGACGGGCGGCGAAATCGGACATGACGGACACGGAAGCAGGCACAGGAAGCGAATGCGGCACGGCACGCACCGCATCGATCCGGTCATTATACGGACGGGGCGCCGCGCGGGGCCGGCCGTCCGCGTTAGCCGTACAGCAGATGCTCGACGAGCTGGATCCAGTGCGCGACCGGAATTTGCGTGCCGCTTTGCAGATGCGCGATGCAGCCGACGTTGCCGGACACGATCATCTGCGGCTCGAGCGCCTGCAGCTTCAGCAGCTTCTGCTTGCGCAGCCGGTACGACAGCGACGGCTGGGTCAGCGAATACGTGCCCGCGGAGCCGCAGCACAGATGGCTGTCGGCCGGCAGCCGCACGTCGATGCCGAGCGTCTCGAGCAGGCGCTCGACCTTGCCGCGCGACTGCTGGCCGTGCTGCAGTGTGCACGGCGGATGGTACGCAACGGTGTGGATCGCGCGGCGCCGCGCGAGCGTCGCGATCTCGGCCTCGAACGCGAGCAGCACGTCCGAGATGTCGCGCGTGAGCGCGACGATGCGCTGTGCCTTCTCCGCGTAGGCCGGATCGTCGCGCAGCAGGTGCGCGTATTCGAGCACCGTCGCGCCGCAGCCCGATGCGTTCATCACGATCGCCTCGGCGCCTTGCTCGACATGCGGCCACCACGCGTCGATGTTGCGGCGCGCGTCGGCGAGCGCTTCGTCGTGATAGTTCAGGTGCAGGCGGATCGCGCCGCAGCAGCCCGCGTCGGGCGCGACGATCGTTTCGATGCCGAGCGCATCGAGCACGCGCGCGGTCGCGATGTTGATGTTCGGCAGCATCGACGGCTGCACGCAGCCGCCGAGCATCAGCATCTTGCGCGGATGCGTGCGCTGCGGCCATTCGAGCAGCCGCGCGCGCGGCGGCACCTTGTCGCGCAGCCGTTTCGGCAGCAGCGGCCGCACGTGCTGGCCGAGCCGCATCACGGGGGAGAACAGCGCCGCGTTCGGCACGAGGCTCGCGAGCACGCGGCGCACGAGCCGCTGCTGCACGGGGCGATGGACCTGCGCCTCGACGTGCTTGCGGCCGATTTCGACGAGGCGGCCGTACTGGACGCCCGACGGGCAGGTCGTTTCGCAACTGCGACACGTGAGGCAGCGATCGAGGTGCTGCTGTGTGCTGCGCGTGACGGGCGCGCCTTCGACCATCTGCTTGATCAGGTAGATGCGCCCGCGCGGGCCATCGAGTTCGTCGCCGAGCAACTGGTAGGTCGGGCAGGTCGCGGTGCAGAATCCGCAATGCACGCACTTGCGCAGGATCGCGTCGGCCTCGTCGCCGTCGGGCGTGTTGCGGATGAAATCGGCGAGGTTGGTTTGCATCTTGGAGATCTTAGAGATCGGGGTAGAGCCGGCCGCGGTTGAAGATGCGCGCGGGATCGAACGCGGCTTTCAGCCCGCGATGGATTTTCATCAGCGGCGCGGGCAGCGGCGTGAACACGCCCGCGCTACGGTCATACGAATCGCCGGCGCGGAACAGCGTCGCGTGGCCGCCGGCCTGCTTCGCGCTCATGCGTACCGTCTGCGCATCGGCGTCGGTGATCCACCAGCGCTGCGCGCCGCCCCATTCCATCAACTGGGTGCCGGGCAGGTGCATCGGTTCGGTGATCGACGGCAGCGACAGGCGCCACAGCGCGTAGCCGGGCGGAATGCCGTTGAAGAACGGATCGGTGTGCTCGCGCAGGCCGGCCCAGAAACGCTCGGCCTCGACCGCGTCGACGACTTCGCCGCCGAGCAGCGTCTTCGCGGATTTCACGGCGGCCTCGGCGCCCGACAGGCGCAGCACGAGGGTGCCGTTGCGCCAGCCGCTCGCGCTCACGGGCAGCGGATGGCCGCCCCATTCGTTGAGCTTGCGCACCGCGTCGGTCGCGGTCATCTCGAACTTCAGCGTGACTTCGGCGACCGGCACCGGCAGCACCTTGATCGACAGGTCGAGCATCAGCCCGAGCGTGCCGAGCGAGCCGGCCATCAGCCGCGATACGTCGTAGCCGGCGACGTTCTTCACGACCTGTCCGCCGAAGCGCAGCAGTTCGCCGCGCCCGTTCATCAGCGTGACGCCGAGCACGAAATCGCGCGGCGCGCCGCAGGTCGCACGGCGCGGGCCCGCGAGGCCGGCCGCGACGCAGCCGCCGACGGTGGCCGCGCGGCCGAAGTGCGGCGGCTCGAACGGCAGCATCTGGCCGCACTCGGCAAGGACGGTTTCAAGCTGTGCGAGCGGCGTGCCCGCGCGGACCGTGACGACGAGTTCGGCCGGGTCGTACGACACGATGCCCTGAAACGCACGCGTGTCGAGTATTTCGCCGTCCAGCGCCTGGCCGTACCAGTCCTTGGTGCCGCCGCCGCGAATCCGCAGCGGCCGGCCGTCGGCACTGGCCGCCCGGATGCGCTCGGCCCATCCGGCGACGATGTCGTCCTCTTCCATGTTCTGTTGCTGCCTCGTTGTTGTCCGGTCGATTGTACCGGGGTGGCGCGAATGCACATCGCGACTATCCCTAAGCTCCGTATCACGAAGGCATGCAGCCGCCGCTGCGCGCACGGCCGGCGCGGGCAGGGCGATCCGTCGCGGCCCGCGCGCCGGCACGGATCGCGCACCGCGTGGCGCTCTCGGGAAACCGCCGGGCCGCCCCAGGTTTTCCGCCCCGAAGGCAGTCCCCTCGGAGGATGCCCCCCTCGGGGCCCGGCGCGACAGGTTCCGGGGCGCTTAGAAGCGCGGCAGGTCCGGATGCGGCAGCAGCCCGCCGCGCACGTGCTGCCGGCCATATTCGGCGCAGCGCGCGCGGGTCGGGATCCCCTTGTCGGGATTGAGCAGCCCGGCCGGATCGAAGGCGCGCTTGACCGCGAAGAACGCGTCGCGCTCCTGCGGCGAGAACTGTACGCACATCGAATTGAGCTTCTCGATGCCGACGCCGTGCTCGCCCGTCACGCTGCCGCCGAATTCCACGCAGCACTCGAGGATTTCGGCGCCGAACTGCTCGGCGCGGTGCAGCTCGTCCGGATCGTTGGCGTTGTAGAGGATCAGCGGATGCATGTTGCCGTCGCCGGCATGGAACACGTTGATGCAGCGCAGCCCGTAGCGCGTTTCGAGCTGTTCGATGCGCGCGAGCAGCGGGCCGATCGCGCGGCGCGGCACGGTGCCGTCCATGCAGTAATAGTCGGCCGAAATGCGCCCGGCGGCCGGGAACGCGTTCTTGCGGCCCGACCAGAAGCGCAGCCGCTCGCTTTCGTTGCGCGACACCTGGATGCGCGTCGCGCCGTGCTCGCGCAGCACGGCCATCATGCGGACGATCTCTTCGGCGACTTCTTCCGGCGTGCCGTCCGATTCGCACAGCAGGATCGCCTTCGCGTCGAGGTCGTAGCCCGCGTGCGTGAACGCCTCGACGGCCTGCGTGGCCGGCTTGTCCATCATTTCGAGCCCGGCCGGGATGATGCCCGACGCGATGATCGCGGCGACCGCCTCGCCGCCCTTGACGACGTCGTCGAAGCTCGCCATCACGAGCTGCGCGGTCTGCGGTTTCGGGATCAGCTTCACCGTCACCTCGGTGACGATCGCGAACATCCCTTCACTGCCGATCATCACCGCGAGCAGGTCGAGGCCCGGCATGTCGAGCCCGAGCGAGCCGAATTCGACGATCTCGCCGTCGATCGTGACCGCGCGCACGCGCATCACGTTGTGCACGGTCAGCCCGTATTTCAGGCAGTGCACGCCGCCGGAATTTTCCGCGACGTTGCCGCCGATCGTGCAGGCGATCTGCGACGACGGATCGGGCGCGTAGTACAGCCCGTAAGGTGCGGAGGCTTCCGAAATCGCGAGGTTGCGCACGCCGGGCTGCACGGTCGCCGTGCGCGCGTACGGATCGACTTCGACGATGCGCGTGAAACGGGCGAGCGACAGCACGACGCCGTTCGCGATCGGCAGCGCGCCGCCCGACAGGCTCGTGCCCGCGCCGCGCGGCACGATCGGCACTTCCATGCGGCGGCAGATCTGCACGATCCGCTGCACCTGCGATTCGGTTTCCGGCAGCGCGACCGCGAGCGGCAGCCGGCGGTAGGCGGACAGGCCGTCGCATTCGTACGGCGCGGTGTCTTCGTCGCGATACAGCAGGCAATGCGTCGGCAGCACGGCCATCAGCGCCTGCACGACTTCGCGCTGGCGCTGCGCGCGCGTCGCGCTCGACAGTTCGACGGAAGCGTTCATGGAGTCTCCTGCGGGCAGCGCAGCGTCACGCTGCGCTGCTGTCTCAACACGTGAAGATCTTGCCGGGATTCATCAGATTGCGCGGATCGAGCGCGAGCTTGATCGCGCGCATGACGTCGATCGCGTTGTCGCCGTGCTCCTTCGGCAGGAAGCGCATCTTGTGCAGCCCGACGCCGTGTTCGCCGGTGCAGGTGCCGCCCAGACGCAGCGCGCGCTCGACGATCCGGTCGTTGATGCGTTCGGCTTCGTCGATTTCCTCGGGTTTGTCGGGATCGATCAGGATCGCCACGTGGAAATTGCCGTCGCCGACGTGGCCGACGATCGGGCAGGGCAGCGACGATGCGCGCAGGTCGGCTTCGGTTTCCTCGACGCACGCGGCGAGCTGCGAGATCGGCACGCACACGTCGGTCGTCACCGCGCGGCAGCCGGGTTTGAGCTGCAGCATCGCGAAGTATGCGTTGTGACGCGCGGCCCAGAGCCGCGTGCGATCTTCGGGCCGGGTCGCCCATTCGAAGCCCTGACCGTTGTTCTGGCCCGCGAGCGCTTGGACGAGTTCGGCCTGCTCCTTCACGCCGGCTTCGGTGCCGTGGAATTCGAAGAACAGCGTCGGCGCTTCGGTGAGCGTGAGGTTCGAGTGGCGGTTGATCGAGCGCACGGCGAGCGCGTCGACGAATTCGACGCGCGCGATCGGCACGCCGATCTGGATCGTCTCGATCACGGTGCGCACCGCGTCGCCCATCGTCGGGAACGTGCAGATCGCGGCCGACACGGCTTCGGGCAGCGGATGCAGGCGCAGCGTGATCTCGGCGATCACGCCGAGCGTGCCTTCTGAGCCGACGAACAGGCGCGTGAGGTCGTAGCCGGCCGACGACTTGCGCGCGCGCGAACCCGTCTTCACGACGCGGCCGTCGGCGAGCACGGCGCTCAGCCCGAGCACGTTCTCGCGCATCGTTCCGTAGCGCACGGCGTTGGTGCCCGATGCGCGGGTCGCGGTCATCCCGCCGATGCTGGCGTCGGCGCCCGGATCGATCGGGAAGAACAGGCCGGTGTCGCGTAGCGCGTCGTTGAGCGCCTTGCGCGTGATGCCCGGTTCGACCGTCACGGTCAGGTCTTCGGCGTTGATCGACAGCACGCGGTTCATTTCCGACAGGTCGAGCGATACGCCGCCGCGCACGGCGAGCAGGTGGCCCTCGAGCGACGAGCCGGCGCCGTACGGGATCAGCGGCACGCTGTAGAGCGCGCACAGCGACACGACCTGGCGGATTTCATCGGCGTTGTGCGCGAACACGACGGCGTCGGGCAGTTGCGGATCGAACGGCGATTCGTCGCGGCCGTGATGGGCGCGGACGGCGTCGGCGGTCGACACGCGCTCGCCGAAGGCGGCGCGCAGCGCATCGAGCATCGCGGGCGGGAGGGGGCGGCGCGTGGCGGCCGGCGTGGCGGGATGATTCACGTATGTCTCCTTGGCGGGGCGCAGTTGGCGCTGTTGCGCCGGCCACGCGCCCATGCTTTGCGATCGACCGGACCCGGCGCGTCGCGCCTGCCCGATCCCGCACATCGATCGCTTGTATGACGGATGCCGCTGCGACGCGGCGTCGGCTCATTCTACGCTGCAACGTCCGCTGCGGCCCCCGCCGCGGGCTGCGATAATCGCGTTCCAACGCAACCGGGCCGCGTCGCGGCCGCGCACGAGAGGACATTCGCATGGGCAACCGCTTGAGCAAGATCGCTACGCGCACGGGCGACGATGGCACCACCGGCCTCGGCGACGGGCGCCGCATCGGCAAGGACGACGCGCGGATCGCCGCGATCGGCGACGTCGACGAACTGAACTCGAACCTCGGCGTGCTGCTCGCCGAGCCGCTGCCGGACGACGTGCGCACGGCGCTCGTCACGATCCAGCACGACCTGTTCGATCTGGGCGGCGAGCTGTGCATTCCCGGCCATACGGTGCTGGACGACACGCATCTTGCACGCCTCGACCGGTGGCTGGCCGACTACAACGCGACGCTGCCGCCGCTGAAGGAATTCATCCTGCCGGCCGGCGCGCGCGCGGCGTCGCTCGCGCACGTGTGCCGGACAGTGTGCCGCCGCGCGGAGCGCTCGATCGTCGCGCTCGGTCGCATCGACACGCTCAATGATGCGCCGCGGCGTTACGTGAACCGGCTGTCGGATCTGCTGTTCGTGCTGGCGCGCGTGCTGAACCGCGCGGGTGGCGGCTCGGACGTGCTGTGGGAGCGCGGACGCGTGCGCTGACGCGCGATGTCGTTTTTCCGCACTGCGACAATTTGTCCGAGGGGCGTCGATTTTTAAACATGTATTGTATATGCATGTTTAACGGAGAACGAACATGACCCACATCACCGCTGACCAGATGGCCCGTGTGAAGGCCACCGCCCCCGTCCTCGCCGAGCACGGTGCGACGATCACGAAGCATTTCTACCAGCGCATGTTCGCGCGTCATCCGGAACTGAAGAACCTGTTCAACCAGACGCACCAGAAGACCGGCAGCCAGCCCGAAACGCTCGCGAAGGCCGTCTACGCGTATGCGGCGAACATCGACAACCTCGGCGCGCTGGGCGGCGCGGTGTCGCGCATCTCGCACAAGCACGCAAGCCTCAACATCCGTCCGGAGCATTACCCGATCGTCGGCGAGAACCTGCTTGCCTCGATCGTCGAGGTGCTCGGCGACGCGGTCGACGCGGAAACGCTCGAAGCATGGCGCGTCGCATACGGCCAGCTCGCGCGGATCATGATCGGCGCCGAAGCCGACCTGTACGCGAACGCGGCGTGGAGCGGCTTCCGCCCGTTCAAGGTCGCGCGCAAGGTGCGCGAAAGCGACGAGATCACGTCGTTCTACCTGACGCCGGCCGACGGCGGCGCGGCGCCGAAATTCGAACCGGGCCAGTACATCTCGGTGAAGCGCTTCGTCGGCGATCTGGGTGTCGACCAGCCGCGCCAGTACAGCCTGTCCGACGCGCCGCACGGCAAGTGGCTGCGCATCTCGGTGAAGCGCGAATCGGGCAAGGCCGAAGCGGTGCCGGCCGGCAAGGTGTCGACGCTGATGCATGACGGCGTCGAAGAGGGCGCGATCGTCGAAGTGACGGCGCCGATGGGCGACTTCTCGCTGAAGCGCGATGTCGATACGCCGGTCGTGCTGATCTCGGGCGGCGTCGGCATCACGCCGATGATGTCGATGGCGTCGACGCTGGTTGCGGAAGGCAGCAAGCGCGAAGTGCGGTTCGTCCACGCATGCCGTTCGGGCGCGGTGCATGCGTTCCGCGACTGGCTGAACGACACGGCGCGCGAGCATGCGAACGTCAAGCGTACGGTGCTGTACGAACTGGTCGGCCCGAACGACCGCGTGGGCGTCGACCATGATCTGGAAGGGCGTCTGACGCTGGAGCGCGTGCAGCAATACGCGCTGGTGCCGGATGCCGACTACTACATCTGCGGCCCGATCGCGTTCATGAAGGTGCAGCGCGATGCGCTCGTCGCGCTCGGCGTCGCGCCGGAGCGCGTGAATACGGAGATCTTCGGCTCGGGCGCGCTCGAGTGATGGCTTGACGACTGTTTTCCGGCCTATGAGCAAAGCCCGGCGCGAGCCGGGCTTTGCTTTTTGTCGGGGGCAGCCGCCGCCGGGCGGCCAACCTGTTTGCGTCCGTCAGTTCCCGCTGCCGCGCGCGACGCGGCGTGCCTTCACCGATTCCGCGAGGCCTTCGAGCACCTTCACGCTGTCGTCCCACGCGATGCATGCGTCGGTGATGCTCTGGCCGTAGGTCAGCGGGCAGCCTTCCTTCAGGTCCTGACGCCCTTCGATCAGGTGCGACTCGATCATCACGCCGACGATGCGCGAATCGCCGGCCGCGACCTGGCGGCCGATGTCCGCGCACACGGGGATCTGGTTCTCGTGCTTCTTCGAGCTGTTCGCGTGGCTCGCGTCGATCATCAGGCGCGCGGCGAGGCCGGCCTTGCCGATGTCCGCGCAGGCGGCGTTCACGCTTTCCGCGTCGTAGTTCGGCGTCTTGCCGCCGCGCAGGATCACGTGGCAGTCCTCGTTGCCGGCCGTCGACACGATCGCCGAGTGGCCGCCCTTCGTCACCGACAGGAAATGGTGCGGCTGCGATGCGGCCTTGATCGCGTCGACCGCGATCTTCACGTTGCCGTCGGTGCCGTTCTTGAAGCCGACCGGGCACGACAGCCCCGATGCCAGCTCACGGTGCACCTGCGACTCGGTCGTGCGCGCCCCGATCGCGCCCCACGAGATCAGGTCGGCGATGTACTGCGGGCTGATCATGTCAAGGTATTCGGTCGCGGCCGGCAGCCCCATCTCGTTGATCTGCAGCAGCAGTTCGCGCGCCGTGCGCAGCCCGTCGTTGATCTTGAAGCTGTTGTCCAGGTGCGGATCGTTGATGAGCCCCTTCCAGCCGACCGTCGTGCGCGGCTTCTCGAAGTACACGCGCATCACGATTTCCAGCTCGCCCGCGAAGCGCTCGCGCTCCTTCACGAGCCGCCCCGCGTACTCGACCGCCGCCTTCGTATCGTGGATCGAGCACGGCCCGATCACGACGATCAGCCGGTCGTCCATCCCGTGCAGGATGCGGTGCATCGACTGGCGCGAGTTGTAGATCAGCTCGGATGCGGCTTCGGAGCACGCGAATTCGCGGATCAGGTGGGCGGGCGGCGTCAGTTCCTTGAGTTCGCGAATGCGGACGTCGTCGGTATTGTGCGGGGGCATGCTGTTTCTCCTAATGTTCCGGGGCGCCGTTCGGTCAGTGCGCGTGCGGCAGATTCATCAATTCAAGCGATTCAGTGGTTTCGGTCGGGGCCGCGGAATCCGCTGCGGCGGCGACCGGCTGGCGAAGGGCGAAAAAAAACCGCCGGGTTCGCCGGCGGTTTTTTCGGGAATTTCGGTTGCGCTTTACGCGCCATCAACCCTCTCGATCCGCCAGCGGTCTGAGATGCCAAAAAAAGTAAAAATAAAACTTGGCGGACATGACGGAGATTTGGTTCGTCAAAAAAGTTGATTCGGAATTTATACCCCGTCGCCGCGCGGCTGGCAACTAGGGGTGCTCGAAAATGCGGACAATCCGCGCATTTTCTTCAAAATGCGCGGATTGTCTGCGCCGTGATGCGGTTATGCCGTACCGCCGACGGTCATCTTGTCGATCCGCAGAGTCGGCTGGCCGACGCCGACCGGCACGCTCTGGCCTTCCTTGCCGCACACGCCGACGCCCGAGTCGAGCGACATGTCGTTGCCGATCATGCTCACGTACTTCAGCGATTCCGGGCCGCTGCCGATCAGCGTCGCGCCCTTCACCGGGTAGGTGATCTTGCCGTTTTCGATCATGTACGCCTCGGACGCCGAGAACACGAACTTGCCGTTCGTGATGTCGACCTGGCCGCCGCCGAAGTTCACCGCGTACAGGCCGTTCTTCACCGACGCGATGATTTCCTGCGGATCCTTGTCGCCGTTCAGCATGTACGTGTTGGTCATGCGCGGCATCGGCAGCGCCGCGTACGACTCGCGCCGCGCATTGCCGGTGACGGGCATCTTCATCAGGCGCGCGTTCAGCGTGTCCTGGATGTAGCCCTTCAGGATGCCGTCCTCGATCAGCGTCGTGCACTGCGTCGGATTGCCTTCGTCGTCGATGTTCAGCGAGCCGCGGCGGTTCGGCAGCGTGCCGTCGTCGACCACCGTCACGCCCTTCGCGGCGACCTGTTCGCCGATCCGGCCGGCGAACGCCGACGAACCCTTGCGGTTGAAGTCGCCTTCGAGGCCGTGGCCGATCGCTTCGTGCAGCAGCACGCCCGGCCAGCCCGGCCCGAGCACCACCGTCATCGCGCCGGCCGGCGCGGGGCGGGCGTCGAGGTTGACCAGTGCCGCGTGCACGGCGTCGTCGACGTAGCGCGACAGCACGTCGTCGGTGAAGTAGCCGTAGTCGAAGCGGCCGCCGCCGCCGCCGGAGCCGATTTCGCGGCGGCCGTTCTGTTCGGCGATCACCGTGACCGACACGCGCACGAGCGGGCGGATGTCGGCGGCCAGCGCGCCGTCGCTGCGCGCGACCAGCACGACGTCGTATTCGCCCGCGAGGCCTGCCATCACCTGCGTGACGCGCGGGTCGCGGCCGCGCGCCATCTGCTCGATGCGCTCGAGCAGCTTGACCTTGGCGGTCGCGTCGAGCGACGCGAGCGGATCGGACGGCAGGTACAGGTCGCGGCCCGAGATGCCCTTGAGCGACGCGGCCGCCTTGATCTTCTGGCGGCCGCCGCCGGCCGCCGCGATCGCCTTGGTGGCCGCGGCCGCCTGGGCGATGGCTTCCGGCGACAGGTCGTCGGAGTAAGCGAACGCGGTGCGCTCGCCCGCGACCGCGCGCACGCCGACGCCCTGGTCGATGCTGAAGCTGCCCGACTTCACGATGCCTTCCTCGAGGCTCCACGCTTCGCTGCGGGTCGCCTGGAAGTACAGGTCCGCGTAGTCGACGCGATGCGTGAAGATGTCGGCGATCGTGCGCGTGAGCAGGCTCTCGTCGAGGCCGTACGGCGTGAGGAGGATGTCCTTCGCCAGCGCAAGGTTGCGGATGCCGGGTTCGATGATGTTCATGCGGGTATCGAGGGTTCTCAAAAAGTTGTCGGGTGCGTTCTGGGCAGATGGGTGTGGCCGGGCGTCGTTTCAAGCGCCGCGGCGCTTCGGCGGTTCAGGCCAGCACGCGATGCCGCCACGCGGGCAGGCTCTGGCGCACGTCGGCGATGCGTTGCGGATCGATGACGCCGGTCACGACGCTCGCGCCTTCGTCGCGAACCGCGACGATCTCGCCCCATGGGTCGATCAGCATGCTGTGGCCCCAGGTGCGCCGGCCGTTCTCGTGCTTGCCGCCCTGGGCGGCTGCCAGCACGTAGCATTGATTCTCGACGGCCCGCGCGCGCAGCAGCATTTCCCAGTGCGCGCGGCCCGTCGTATACGTAAACGCCGACGGCACGACGATCAGCGCGCAGTCGCCCATCCTGCGGTACAGCTCCGGAAAGCGCAGATCGTAACAGACCGACAGGCCGACCCGCCCGAACGGCGCGTCGAACGCGACGACCGTGCTGCCCGCGCGGATCGTGCGCGCCTCGTCGAACGATTCGTCGCCTTTCTCGAAGTTGAACAGGTGGATCTTGTCGTAGCGGGCCGCTTCGTGGCCGCTCGGGTCGAACACGAGCGTGGTGTTCAGCACGCGATCGGGCTCCGGCGCCTTCAGCGGCAACGTGCCGCCGATCACCCAGACGCCGTGTTGCTGCGCGGCCTCTGCGAGAAAGCGCTGGATCGGGCCGTCGCGGTAGGGTTCGGCGAGCGTGAGCTTGTCGGTGTCGCGATAGCCCATGAAGCAGAAATACTCGGGCAGCAGCACGAGTTGCGCGCCTTCGCCGGCGGCTTCCGCGATCAGGCGGCGTGCCTCGGCGAGATTGCTCGCGACGTCCGGCGTGCTCACCATCTGCAGCGCGGCGACCCGCAAGGGCGTGGCGGAACGGGTGTGATCGGTCATCGCAGGATCGATTGCGTAATAAATGGGGTGCGGCCCGGCACCATGCGCGGATCAGTGGCTCGCCGCATTGGCCGGCCCGTGGTTCATCTTACCCTGATCGCCCTGCACCCGCTCGATGTGCGGATGTGCCCACGAGCCGGTGATCGAGTAGTCGAGCGCGAACGCGTGCGACAGCGTTTCCGACAGCGCGTAGTTCGCGGCCAGCACGCCGACGCCGAGCAGCGGGTTGATGATCGCGGCCGCGATCGCCGCCGTGCCGGCGCCGATCTTCGGCGCGACGTGCGCGTGCAGGTCCTGCGTCTCGGTGCCGAGGTCGACCGCGCCGCGCACCGTCACGTTCGCCGGCGCGGTCGTCATCGAGAAGTCGTCGGTGCGCGCGATCCCGTTCGAGATCCGGCCGGTACCCGTGATCTTGTCGAACGGCAGCCCCTTGCCGACCACGTCGCGGAAATTCAGCGTCAGGAAGCGTGCGAGGCTTTGCAGGCTCAGCACGCCGAGCAGTTTCGCGGCGCCCGGATCGACCTTCAGGATCTGGCCGTGCTCGAGATCGAGCGCGACCTGGCCGCCGAACGACGGGAAGTCGACCGCGGTCGGGCCGCCGCGCCAGCCGACCTTGCCCGTTATCGTGCCGTGGCCGTCCGCCAGCGTGCGCGGCAGGCCGACGCGGTCGAGCAGCGCGCCCGCATTGCCGATGTCGAGCTTGAAGTCGAACACGCTGCGGCGCGGCGCGTCGGTTTCGTCGACGCCGCGGGCGAGCGCGCGGCGCGACGTGCGCCAGTTGCCGGTTGCCGTCAGCTTCGCGGCCGGGTTCGCCAGTTCGAGCTTGTCGAGCTGCCACACCGGCGCGCCGTCCTCGTCGATGTTGCGTGCATTGACGACGAGCCGGCCGATGTCGTGATCGTGCGCGACGACCTGGTCGACGATCAGGTCGACCGACGGCATCGGCCGGTCGGTCGGCGTCGGCAGGTTCATCGCGCGGCCGACGAGGTCGTGCTGCGCGCTTTGCGGAATTACGAGTTTCGCGAGCCGCGCGTTCAGCACGCCCGCGCCGTTGTGGCCGCCGCCCGGCGCCCACGACAGATAGCCCGATACCTGGTTCGACGCGACGTTCGCCTGCCACAGCTCGTCGACGTGCGACGCGCCGACGATCACGTTCTCCCAGTTGCGCTTGAGCAGCTTCAGCGTGCCGAAGTGGAGCGCGAAGCGCTTGGGCGTGAAGCTCGCGAAGTCGACGCGCGGGGTGCCCTGCGGCTGCGGTTGCGGCGCGCGCGCCGCGTCCGGCTGCAGCGTGCGGGCCAGCGCGAGCCACGCGTCGGCATCGAGTTCGTCGACGTCGACGGCCGCGCTCACGCCATCCTGCGGCATGTCGGGCATCCGGTGGATGCCCATCGCGCCGCGCACCGCGCGCAACGGCTCGCCGGGCGTCGCGTCGAGCAGGTAGCTCGCGGACACCGGGCCGAGCGTCAGGTCGGCGTGTTCGAGGCGCTTGCCGTCCGTCCGGGCCGCCGGCTGCAGCGTGAAGTGGAACGGCATCGGCGTGCCGGCCGCCTTCGCGAACGGCGCCGGGAAGTTCAGGGCGACGCCCGTCAGGTCGGAATGCGCGGTGACTTCGGGCAGCCGGCCCGGCGCGCCGCGCACGGCGAGCTGGTACGGCGCATCGCCGACCACGTGCTCGAGCAGCGCCGCGGCCGGGCCGCGCAGGTTCAGGCCGCGCGCGGCGTCGAGCGCGAGCTTGCCGTCGACGTCCACCGCGTACGGGCCGTGCGACTGGAATTTGCCGCTCGCGCGCACCGGTCCGCCGAGGAAGCGCCCCGACAGGCCGTGCAGCGATGCGCCGGCCTCGGTGAAGCGCACGCTGCCGCGCAGCGCGGACAGCGGCGGCACGCCGTCGGTCGACAGCGTGTTGCCGCCGAACGCGAGCGCGCCTTCGACGTGCGTATGCGGATGCGGCACGTGCTGCGGAATCGTGATCTTCAGCGCGAGCGACGCCGGGCCCTGCGCATCGATCCGCTGGCCGATGTGCCCGCTCATCGTGCCGAGCGAGCTGTTGTCCGCGTAGTCGATCAGGTCGGCGAGCGGGCCTTGCGCGTGGCCGTCGATGATGAGGGGCGACTTCGTCGGATTGCCGAGATCGTCGATGCGGCCCATGACCTTCGTCAGCACGACGCGCTTGTAGTGCGCACGCGCGATGTCGAAGTGCAGCTTGTTCTGCGCGAGCTCGAACACGCCGTCGATCCCGTCGAGCGCCGGCCAGACGCTCGGCGTGCCGTTCGCGAGCTTGCGTGGCGGGTAGGGCGTCGGCTCGAAGCGCCCGCCGGTGAACGGCGCGACGATGTGGAACACGCCGGCATCCGGCTCGTGTTCGAACGGGAATTTGTCGAGCGGGCCGCGGGCGACGATCGACGCGCCCTTGGTCACCTGGCCGCCCTGCAACGCATGGCCGAGATAGTCGCGCAGGTGATCGGACATCCCGGTCGGCAGGTAGCGCGGAATGCGCGCCACCGACGCGCGCGCGAAATCCGCGCGCAGGTCGAGCGAGCCGCGCCCGTGGCCGGGGTTCGTGTACGTGCCCGATACGGCGATCTCGGCATCGGGGTTCGAGACGAGCAGGTCGGGCAACGTCACGTCGACGCGCGCGTGCTTGTCGCCCGGCGCCGGCGTGACGACCCATTTCGCGTTGCCGCGCAGCCGGTCGAAGGTCAGGCGCGGTTCGTCGAATTCGCCGGGCACCGTGACGGCCGCATTGACCGTGTCGAAGTGCGCGGTGCCGCCCGTCTCGTTCGCGTCGATGCGGCCCCACAGATTCTCGACGCCCGGCCAGCCGGCGCGCGGGTGGCCGCGCGGCGACAGCCCCGGCGGCGGTTCCTGCGCGGCGACGCTGATGCCCTGCAGGTCGCCGAGAAAGCGGTAGCGCACGATCGGCGCGGCGCCGGTGCGCCGCTCCTCGTCGGCGAGGTCGGCCCGCGCCGGCTTCGCGCGTTCCACCTCGATGTGATAGTTCGACACCATCCCGCGCGGATCGAGCTTGATCAGTTCGTTGCGCAGGCGCGCCGGCAGCGGCAGCCCGCGAATGAACTCGCTGAGGATGCCCAGATCGACGCGATCGCCCACGACGCTCAGCAACTGCCCCTGGTCGACGGCCGGCACGCGGTAGCGGGCGGTCAGCGTCGACAGCGCGAGCGAGCGGGCGAGCGGCGTGCCGTCCGGGAGCGGCGGCTGGCCGAGCTCCGCGTTGAAGCGTGTGAGGTGCAGCGTGTAATCGCGCCCGGCGTCGAGCGCCATGTCCCAGCCGAAACCGACCGTCGGCACGTTGAGGCGCGGCTGGGTCGGCCGCACCTGCAGCACGACGTCGGCGCCTTGCAGGTCGCCGCCCGCCGAGCGCAGGTGGCCGTCCTGGAAGGTCGCCCAGATCGCGTTGTCGATGCGGCCCGCATGGGCCGTCAGCGGCAGGTCGAGATAGCGGCCGAGCGTTTGCAGGTCGACGGGGCCCGTCGACAGATACGCGTCGCCCGTCCAGTTCGACGGCTTGCCGATCGGCGCGAGCCGCTTGTGCGTGAAGCGTGCGCGGAAATCGAGCGGGCCGAGCAGCAGCGTGCCGTTCGCGGGCGCCTGCAGCGCGGCCTTGTGGATGCGGCCGTCGTTGAGCACCGCGAGCCGGATGCCCGACAGCGCGAGTTCGGGCGCATCGTGCTGCGCGTCGCGCCAGCGCAGCGTGCCGTTGCGCAGCACGATCGCTTCCTGTTTCAGCAGCCAGGTGCCGAAGGTGTCGCTGCCGCCGTGGGTGGTTGCGACGCCGACACCCGCGACGCTCAGCGAGCCGTCGGTCGCGCGCGCGATCACCAGATCGGGGTGGTCGACGATCAGGCTCGACAGCGCGGGCGACAGCCGCAGCAGCGACATCCACGACAGCGCGGCGGTCGCATGCGGGACCGACAGCGCGATCCGGCCGTCACGGCCACGGATGGTGAGGTTGGCGACTTCGACGCCCGGCTGCATGCCGGACCAGTGCGGAGACAGTTTGCCGATCGAAAGCTGCGCGTGGAGCTTGTCGGACACCGCGCGCTCGATGCGCGGGCGGAATTCGTCGATGCGCGGCAGCAGCACGTAGCGCAGCCCGAGGAACGCGCCCGACGCGACGAAGTAAGCGCCGACCCCGACCGCCAGCGTCACCCTGAACACGCGACGCAGGACCGGATGATCGTGCTTCGGAGGTCCCGCTTCGGGCGCAGCTACGGCGGATTCCTGACGGTCGGACATGCGGCGGACGGGCGGCGATATGGTAGTTTTGCAGACTGACGTTGAAATGTATCACACGGGTTCGTGCCGGCGGCCGTTGCGGCAGCTCGGCACGGGCTTTCCGGCGCGCGGTTTCGCGGCGGCGCACGTGCGTCGCGCGACACCGCGCCGAGTCCATGGGGCCTGTCGACGGCGGGGCGCGCACGCGTTTCCCGGCGCGGCGGGCCTTACCGCCAGGCCCGCTTCTCGATGACCGACGCTTCCGCCCTGATCAGCCCGTCCTACTCCCGCTATATCGCCCGTGCGGCTGCCGCGCGTCCCGCGCTGTCCGATCAGATCGCCGCATGGGCCGCCGCGCCGCTCGGCCGTGCGCAGATCGACGCGCGCCTGACCGAGCTGCTCGTGCCGCCGGCCGGCTCGGCCGCGCCGAGCGACGAGCAACTGAAGCGTGCGCTGCGGCAGTTGCGCGCCGAGGTGTTCGGCGCGGTTGCGGAGCGCGACCTGCGCGGCGTCGCGGACGTCGCCGAGGTGACGTCCGCGATGACCGATCTCGCCGAAGCGGCCGTGCAGCGCTCGCTCGCGCTGCTGTCGGACGAACTCGAGGCGATGTACGGCGAGCCGCGCGGCGCCGACGGCCAGCGCGTGGTGCTCGGCGTGGTCGGGATGGGCAAGCTCGGCGGGCGCGAGCTGAACGTGTCGTCGGACATCGACCTGATCTTCGTCTATGAGGACGACGGCGAGACGACCGGCGGCACGCGCGCGCCGCTGTCCACGCAGGAATACTTCACGCGGCTCGGCCGGCGCCTGATCGGCGTACTGTCCGAGGTCACGGCCGACGGCTACGTGTTTCGCGTCGACATGCGGCTGCGCCCCAACGGCGATTCGGGGCCGCTCGTCTGCAGCCTCGGGATGCTCGAGGAATATTTCTACGTGCAGGGGCGCGAATGGGAGCGCTACGCGTGGATCAAGGGGCGGCTCGTGTCGGAAGGCGGCAGCGACGCCGCGCAGCGGCTCGAGTCGCAGCTCGAGGCGATCGTCAAGCCGTTCGTGTACCGCCGCTACCTCGATTTCGGCGTGATCGGCGCGATCCGTTCGCTGCATCAGCAGATTCGCCAGGAAGCCGCGCGCCGCGCGTCGATGCGGCCCGACAAGGCCGACGACATCAAGCTCGGGCGCGGCGGGATCCGCGAGATCGAATTCAGCGCGCAGGTGTTCCAGTTGATCCGCGGCGGTCAGGACGCGGAGTTCCGCGTGCGGCCGACGCTCGCGGTGCTGCGCCATGCGCAGGCGCGCGGGCTGATCGGCGAGGACGTGCGCGAGCGCCTGACCGATGCGTACAACTTCCTGCGCACGCTCGAGCACCGGCTGCAGTACCGCGACGACGCGCAGACGCATGCGATGCCGGTCGACCCGGACGAGCGCGCGGCGCTGGCCGCGTCGCTCGGCTTTGCCGACTACGCGGCGCTGATGACGGTGCTGGATGGTCATCGCACGTTCGTCGAAGCGCAGTTCGACCAGATATTCGCCGACAAGGTGAACGGCGGCGGCCCCTGTGCGGCGGGCGAAGATACGGCGGCCGCGTGGATCTGGAGCAGCGCGCTCGCCGACGACGGCGAGGACGACACGCTGCTCGCCCGCCTCGGCGGGCTGGGCTTCGCCGATCCGGCCACGGTGCTCGCGCGGCTGCGCGCGATCTGGCAGTCGTCGCGCTACTCGGGCCTGCCGGAAAAGAGCCGGCAGCGCTTCGACAGCGTCGCGCAGCGCGCGCTCGAAGCCGCGCCGCGGATCGACGCCGCGCGCCGTGACGACACCGTCGTCCGGTTGTTCGACCTGCTCGAGACGGTCAGCCGGCGCGGCGTCTATCTGGCGCTGCTGACCGAATATCCGGCCGCGCTCGACCGCGTGCTGTCCGTGCTCGGCGCGACGCGCTGGGGCGGCGGCTACCTGATCCGCCACCCGCAACTGCTCGATGAGCTGCTCGACGACGAAGCGATCGCGAGTCCGTTCGACTGGCCCGCGTTCAAGGATGCGTTGCGTGCGCGCCTCGCGGCGGCCGACGGCCCCGAGCAGCAGATGGACCTGCTGCGGCACGCGCAGCACGCGGAGGTGTTCCGCATCCTGCTGATCGACCTGGCCGGGCAGTTGTCGGTCGAGCATGTCAGCGACCGCCTGTCCGAGCTGGCTGATGCGGTGCTCGACGTGACGATCGAAGTGGTCTGGTCGCAGCTCGCGAAGCGCCATCGCGACGTGCCGAAGTTCGCGGTGATCGCGTACGGCAAGCTCGGCGGCAAGGAGCTCGGCTATGCCTCGGATCTCGACCTGATCTTCCTGTACGACGACCCCGACGAGCGCTCGGCGGACGTCTACACGACGTTCACGCGCCGGCTGATCACATGGCTCACGACGGCGACCGGCGCGGGCGCGCTGTTCGACATCGACCTGCGGCTGCGGCCGAACGGCGAGGCCGGGCTGCTCGTCACCGATCTCGACGCGTTCCGCCGCTACCAGTTGCGCGAGGGCGATGCGGCGAACACCGCGTGGGTGTGGGAGCACCAGGCGCTGACGCGCGCGCGCTACAGCGCGGGCGACGCGCAGATCGGCACGGACTTCGAGGCGATTCGCCACCAGGTGCTGACGACGCCGCGCGACGGGAGCGTGCTCGCAAAGGAAATCGTCGACATGCGCGGCAAGGTGTTTGCCGGTCACCCGAACCAGACCGAGTTGTTCGATTTGAAGCACGATCGCGGCGGGATGGTCGACATCGAGTTCATCGTCCAGTACTGGGTGCTGCTGCATGCATCGAGCGATGCCGAGCTGATCCGCAACACCGGCAACATCGCGCTGCTGCGCGAGGTCGCGCGCTTCGGGTTGATGGGCGAGGACGAGGCCGAGCGCGTCGGCGCGGCGTACCGCAAGTACCGGAAGCTGCAGCACAAGCTGCGGCTCGACGGGATGGAGAAGGCGCGGGTCGATCCGGCCGTGGTGGCCGACGAGCGGGCGGCCGTGACGGCGCTGTGGGCGCGCGTGTTCGGGGCGGTTGAAACGAACGTTTGAGTCAGGTGTTTGAGGCGGTCGTTCGAATCAACGGGGCGGGGCAGGGCGGACGCGATCGCGTGCCGCTTCCCGCTTCCCGCAAAAAGACCGGCGCATGCGCCGGTCTTTTTGCATTCGGCCGATGGGTGCCGGTGTCAGGCCGCCAGCATTTCCTTCGCGTGCTTGCGCGTCGTCGCGGTGATCTCGAGGCCGCCGAGCATCCGCGCGACTTCCTCGACGCGGCTTGCCTTGTCGAGCGGGTTGACCGACGACACGGTGCCGCCGCGGTCGTCGGCGCCCTTCGCGACCTGGAAGTGATGGTCGCCGCGCGCGGCGACCTGCGGCAGGTGCGTCACGCACAGCACCTGGCGGTCACGCCCGAGCTGGTGCAGCAGGCGCCCGACCACTTCGGCGACGCCGCCGCCGATCCCCGTGTCGACTTCGTCGAAAATCAGCGTCGGCGTCGGGCTGGCCGCGCTGGCGATCACCGCGAGCGCGAGGCTGATCCGTGCGAGTTCGCCGCCGGACGCGACTTTCGCGAGCGGCCGCAGCGGCACGCCGGGGTGCCCGGCGACGCGGAATTCGACCTGCTCGAGCCCGTGCGGGCCGCCGTCGGCGAGCGGGACGAGCGCGACTTCGAAGCTGCCGCCCGCCATCGACAGTTCCTGCATGCCGGCCGTGACGGCCGTGCCGAGCGCCTTGGCTGCGTGCGTGCGCGCCTTCGACAGGCGTTTCGCGTCGTCGAGATAGGTTTCCCGGGCCTTTGCCTGCGCGGCTTCGAGCGCGCCGAGGTCGGCGGCTGCGTCGAGCGCGGCGAGCTGCGCGCGGCGGGCCGCGTGTTCCTCGTGCAGCGTGTCGGGCGGCAGCCGGAACTTGCGGGCGGTCGAGTGCAGCGCATCGAGGCGCGTTTCGACCTGCGCGAGCCGGGCCGGGTCGAGATCGAGACGCTGCGCGTAGTGCGACAGCGAATAGACGGCTTCCTGCAACTGGATCTCGGCCGGTTCGAGCGACGCGAGGGCATCGCCGAGCCCCGTGTCGTAGTCGGCGAGGCTGCGCAGCTTCGACACGATTGCGCCGAGCTGCGGCAGCATCGCGTCGTCGGCCTCGGACAGCGCATTGAGCGCGCCCTGCACGCCGGCGATCAGATTCGCCGAATGCGACAGCCGTTTGTGCTCGCTGCCGACTTCGTCCCATTCGCCCGGCTGCGGCGCGAGCTTGTCGAGTTCGGCGAGCTGCCACGCGAGCTTTTCGCGCTCGAGCTGCAGTTCGCGCTCGTGCGCCTTCGCGGCGTCGATCGCCTGCGTCGCGTCGCGCCATACGCGCCACGCGCGGGCGACGTTCGCGGCATCGGCGACGAGCCCCGCGTGCGTGTCGAACAGTTCGCGCTGCGCGTCGGGGCGCATCAGCAACTGGTGCGCATGCTGGCCGTGGATGTCGACCAGCATCTCGCCGAGTTCGCGCAACTGCGCGAGCGTCGCGCTGGTGCCGTTGATGAACGCGCGCGAGCGGCCGTTCGCGTCGATCACGCGGCGCAGCATCACGGTGTCGTCGGCGTCGAACGCATGTTCGTCGAGCCAGCGCGCGACACGGTCGTGCGGCGTGAATTCGGCGGTGATGTCGGCGCGGCCGCAGCCGGCGCGCACGACGCTCGCGTCGGCGCGTTCGCCGAGTGCGAGCGCAAGGGCGTCGATCAGGATCGATTTGCCGGCGCCGGTTTCGCCGGAAAAGACGGTAAAGCCGCTGTCGAATTCGAGATCGAGCGCGGCGACGATGACGAAGTCGCGAATCGAGAGGTGGCGGAGCATGGTGTCGGGCGTGGGTGCGTCAGGACGCCTTGTCGTCTTCGTTCGATGCGTGTTCGTTCCAGTGCAGCTTCTTGCGCAGCGTCGCGTAGTAGCTGTAGCCGATCGGGTGCAGGAACGGCACCGTGTGCTTCGAGCGGCGCACCTCGATCGTGTCGTTCAGTTCGAGCGCGGTAAACGACTGCATGTCGAAGTTCACGTTGACGTCGCGGCCGCCGACGATCTGGATCGCGATCTTCGAATCGTCGGGCAGCACGATCGGCCGGTTCGACAGCGCGTGCGGCGCGATCGGCACGAGCACGATGCCCTGGAGTTGCGGATGCAGGATCGGGCCGGCCGACGACAGCGCGTAGGCGGTCGAGCCGGTCGGCGTCGCGACGATCAGGCCGTCCGAGCGCTGGTTGTACATGTACCGGCCGTCGACCGACGCGCGCAGCTCGACCATCCCGGAGAAGCCGCTGCGGTTCACGACGACGTCGTTGAACGCGATCGCATGGTAGATCGGTTCGCCGTCGCGCATGATCCGCGCTTCGAGCAGCGAGCGTTCCTCGCGTTCGAACTTGCCCGACAGGATCACCGGAACGAGCGCCTGCATGTCGGCAGCCGCGATGTCCGTGATGAAGCCGAGCCGCCCGTGGTTGATCCCGATCAACGGCGTCTTGTACGGCGCGAGCTGGCGGCCGATGCCGAGCATCGTGCCGTCGCCGCCCAGCACGACCGCCACGTCGGCGCGCGCCCCGATTTCGGCCGGGGTGAGCGCCGGATAGCCGGTGATGCCGATTTCGCGCGCGGTTTCGCCTTCGAAGACGACCTCGAAGCCCAGCTTCGCGATGCAGCCAGCCAGCGTGGCGAGCGGCTCGGCGATGCCGGGCGTGTTGCTGCGGCCGACGAGCGCGACAGTGTTGAACTGATTACCGGTTTTCATGCCGGCATTACACCATAGCTCGTTGACGAAAAGAACCGGCTGTGCGCCGGCGGGGCCGGATCGGCCAGCCCGCCCGACGCAGGCCGCGGCCACTCGCCGCGGTCGCGCGGTTGCGCTAAAATTTTCCACCATGCTAGATCCTCGCGCACGAACCCTCCTGAAAACCCTGATCGAACGGTATATCGCCGACGGTCAGCCGGTCGGCTCGCGTACGTTGTCCCGTTACTCCGGGCTCGAGCTGAGCCCGGCAACGATCCGCAACGTGATGTCCGACCTGGAGGAGCTCGGCCTCGTGTCGAGCCCGCACACGTCGGCCGGCCGCGTGCCGACGCCACGCGGCTACCGGCTGTTCGTCGACACGATGCTGACGGTCGAGGCGCCGATCGACGCCGAGGCCGTGGCGCGCCAGGTGCAGAACACGCTGCAGGCCGGCGAGCCGCAGCAGCGGGTGGTGGCGGCCGCGGCGAGCGTGCTGTCGAACCTGTCGCAGTTCGCGGGTGTCGTGCTGACACCGCGCCGCAGCCACGTGTTCAAGCAGATCGAGTTCATGCGCCTGTCGGACAAGCGCATCCTGCTGATCATCGTCACCCCCGAGGGCGACGTGCAGAACCGGATGCTCGCGACGCCGCGCGATTATTCGCCGTCGCAGCTCACCGAGGCGTCGAATTACATCAACGCGCACTTTGCCGGCCTGTCGTTCGACGAGGTGCGCCGCCGCCTGCGCGACGAGATCGACCAGTTGCGCGGCGACATGACCACGCTGATGCATGCGGCCGTGACGGCCAGCACCGAGGTGCCCGACACCGAGGACACCGTGCTCATTTCCGGCGAGCGCAACCTGCTCGAAGTGGCGGACCTGTCGTCCGACATGGCGCGGCTGCGCAAGCTGTTCGACGTTTTCGACCAAAAGACGGGCCTCCTGCAACTGCTCGACGTGTCGAGCCACGCCCAGGGCGTGCAGATTTTCATCGGCGGCGAATCGACGCTCGTGCCGATCGAGGAAATGAGCGTCGTCACCGCGCCTTACGAGGTGAACGGCCAGATCGTCGGCACGCTCGGCGTGATCGGGCCGACCCGCATGGCGTACAACCGCGTGATCCCGATCGTCGACATCACCGCGCGCCTGCTGTCGCTCACGCTGAGCCAGCAGTAACCGGCGCCGATACCGTTCCGCAATCGTGCCGCGGCGCCGTGCGCGCCGCCAGTCGGCCGAACGGCCAGCCGACCGGAGCGAGGCGGCCCGCTATAATTGAGGGCCGTTCGACTGCGTGCCCCGAGCACGTTCCTGCCCATGCGTTTCGATCTTGAGCCGCCTTCGAGTACCGCGGCCGCCCATCGCATCGGCGTGCTGCTGATCAACCTCGGCACGCCCGACGCCCCGACGCCGCGCGCGGTGCGGCGCTATCTGGCCGAATTCCTGTCGGATCCGCGTGTCGTCGAAATCCCGCAGGCCGTCTGGCAGGTGCTGCTGCGCACGCTGATCCTGCCGCTGCGCGGGCGCGCGTCCGCGAAGAAATACGCGGCCGTCTGGATGCCGGAAGGCTCGCCGCTGCGCGTGTTCACCGAGCGCCAGGCCGAAGGCGTGCGGCACCTGCTCGCATCGAACGGCTATCAGGTGAAGCTCGACTACGCGATGCGCTACGGCAGCCCGAACATTGCGCACGCGCTCGCGCAGTTCAAGCGGGCGGGCGTCGAGCGCGTGCTGCTGATGCCGATGTATCCGCAATACTCCGCGTCCACCACCGCGACGGCGTTCGATGCCGCGTTCGCGGCGCTCGCGCGGATGCGCAACCAGCCGGAAGTGCGCACGGTGCGGCATTACGCCGACCATCCGGCCTATATCCACGCGCTAGCCGAGCAGGTGCGCCAGTATTGGGCGCAGCACGGCCGGCCCGACTTCGCGGCCGGCGACAAGCTCGTGCTGAGCTTTCACGGCGTGCCGAAGCGCACGCTCGACCTCGGCGATCCCTATCACGACCAGTGCCAGCAGACGGGCGCGCTGCTGATGGCCGCGCTCGGACTGTCGACGCTCGAATGCCGCGTAACCTTCCAGTCGCGCTTCGGCAAGGCCGAATGGCTGCAGCCGTACACGGCGCCGACGCTGCGCGAGCTTGGCGAGGCCGGCGTGCGGCGGGTCGATGTGTTCTGTCCCGGTTTCACGGCCGATTGCCTGGAGACGATCGAGGAGATCGGAATGGAAGTGCGCGACGAGTTCATCGCGGGCGGCGGCCAGGCGTTTCACCGGATTCCGTGCCTGAACGGCGCGCCCGCGTGGATCGGCGCGATCGGCGAGATCGTCGCCGAGAATCTGCGGGGCTGGCCCGTGAAGGCGGCGCAACCCGAGGCGGTGAACTGAAATGACGGCTCGGCCGCGGCTCGCACGGCGTTCGCTACGCCGCGAGCGGGCGGCCCGGCGGAGGCTGACATGAATTACAGGATTTCGACGGAACCCGGCGCGAAGCTGCGCATCGACAAATGGCTATGGTCGGCCCGCTTCTTCAAGACCCGTTCGCTCGCGTCCGACGCGGTCGACAAGGGGCACGTGAAGATCGGCGGGGCGTCGGTGAAGCCGGCGAAGGAAGTGCGTGTGGGCGACGAGGTCGAGATTGCGATCGACGGTATCGTCTGGCACATTGCCGTGCTCGGCATCTGCGACGTGCGCGGGCCTGCCAGCGTCGCGCAGACGCTTTACGAGGAAACGGAAGCGGGGCGCACGGCGCGGCTCGCCGAACTCGAGCGGCGCCGCACGTATCGGGAGCCGGCGGCGGAGTTGCACGGCCGCCCGACCAAGCGCGACCGGCGCATCATCGACAGATTTTCTGGTGAGCGCTGAACATGTGATCGAACGTCGCCAGCGCACTTCCGTACTCGGTCGTGCGGTCGGTGACGGCTCCGGACAGGCAGATGGTGGTGGTGCCGGCAATCAGTACCAGCGCGACCACCGATATGGCAAAGGTCAGTTTCACGGTACTCGCCTCGAGAAGACAATGACTGCGGCGCCAGGTGGGTGTCAGGCGGCGGTCAGCTAGGGTAAACGCGCTTTTTCCGACGCGTGAGTGCAGTGTAGTGCAGCCCCCTGTGCCCAGCTAGTACTTGCCGGGTAAGGGTTGTTACAGGCCGTTTCGTCCGATTTGGCGGCAAATGCGTGCAATCTGGCGACTTGTCGCGCGGTTGTTTCGCGGCGGTGGCGAATGCCGGCGAATAACCCTCTTGAAATCGCAGTTTTCGCCCCTATCTGCATCTGCAATGTGCGGTGCCGCCGGCATACGATCCGGCGGTTGCCGATTTGGCTTCAACCTCTAATCGACTTTCAGCGACATGGAAAACACGCAAGAGAACCCGGCTACCCCATCGGCCGAAGACATCGGCAGCGAGAAGCAGGCGGCGCAAGGCGCCGCACCCGCCGCCGAAGCCGCCGACGCGGCGCTCGCGGAGGCTCAAGCCAAGGTCGCCGAGCTGCAGGAGAGCTTCCTCCGGGCGAAGGCCGAGACCGAGAACGTTCGCCGCCGCGCGCAGGACGACGTCTCGAAGGCACACAAGTTT
Organism: Burkholderia anthina; assembly: GCF_902498995.1. Lineage (GTDB taxonomy): Bacteria > Pseudomonadota > Gammaproteobacteria > Burkholderiales > Burkholderiaceae > Burkholderia > Burkholderia anthina. Next base: position 78,332 of record NZ_CABVLY010000016.1, on the reverse strand, counting down.
GCGATCGAGAGCTTCGCCGAGCACCTGCTGCCCGTGCTGGACAGCCTCGAAGCAGCGGTCAGCGACACGTCCGGCGACATCGCGAAGGTGCGCGAAGGCGTTGAGCTGACGCTGCGCCAGCTGACGAGCGCGCTCGAGAAGGGCCGTGTCGTCGCGATCAACCCGGTCGGCGAGAAGTTCGATCCGCACCAGCACCAGGCCATTTCGATGGTGCCGGCCGAGCAGGAGCCGAACACCGTCGTCACCGTGCTGCAAAAGGGCTACACGATCGCCGACCGCGTGCTGCGCCCGGCGCTCGTCACGGTCGCCCAGCCGAAGTAAGGCTGCCGCGATGGTTCCCGCCGGCGTTGACCCGGCCGCGTTCGACGCGTTCGGCATGCAGGCGCTGGCGCCCGACACGTTCGATGCCGGCATCGCCGGCGACGCACTCGCCGTGGTGTTCTTCTGGGGCGTCGACTGCTTCAACTGCGAGATCGCGAAGAAGGCGATGCTCGCGCAGTCCGATGCGATCCGTGCACTGAACCTGAAGTGGTTCCATTGCAACGTGTACGAACACCCTGAGCTGGGGCGCCGCTTTGGCCTGCACGGTGTGCCGACGTGGTTTTTCTTCCACCGCGGCAAGCGGCTCGGGCGCGCGACTGGCTGGCATGGCCTCGCGCAGTTCCAGGCGGCGGTGTCGGCGGCGCGCGCGAAGGTCGCCGCGGCGGCCGGCGAGCCGCGCGATCCGGCTGCCGGCGGCGATTGAAAAAATTTAATACCCGCATCGCTTGCCGGGTCTTGAAAACGGATCGGCCGGACGCATTTCGGGAACAGAGTTGAATTCTGGCGCGCGAAACTGCCCAAAAAAGTGGCGTTTCGCGCAGCAAACAAGCATTTCTGGAGATTAGGAAAAATGGGAAAGATCATCGGTATTGACCTCGGCACCACGAACTCGTGCGTCGCCATCATGGAAGGCAACCAGGTCAAGGTCATCGAGAACTCGGAAGGCACGCGCACGACGCCGTCGATCATCGCCTACATGGACGACAACGAAGTGCTCGTCGGCGCGCCGGCCAAGCGCCAGTCGGTGACGAACCCGAAGAACACGCTGTTCGCGGTGAAGCGCCTGATCGGCCGCCGCTTCGAAGAGAAGGAAGTCCAGAAGGACATCGGCCTGATGCCGTACGCGATCGTCAAGGCCGAGAACGGCGACGCATGGGTCGAAGCGCACGGCGAGAAGCTCGCGCCGCCGCAGGTGTCGGCTGAAGTGCTGCGCAAGATGAAGAAGACGGCCGAAGATTATCTCGGCGAGCCGGTCACGGAAGCCGTGATCACGGTGCCGGCGTACTTCAACGACAGCCAGCGTCAGGCGACCAAGGACGCCGGCCGCATCGCGGGCCTCGAAGTCAAGCGGATCATCAACGAGCCGACCGCAGCCGCGCTCGCGTTCGGTCTCGACAAGGTCGAGAAGGGTGACCGCAAGATCGCCGTGTATGACCTCGGCGGCGGCACGTTCGACGTGTCGATCATCGAGATCGCGGACGTCGACGGCGAAATGCAGTTCGAAGTGCTGTCGACCAACGGCGACACGTTCCTCGGCGGCGAGGACTTCGACCAGCGCATCATCGATTACATCATCGGCGAGTTCAAGAAGGAGCAGGGCGTCGACCTGTCGAAGGACGTGCTCGCGCTGCAGCGCCTGAAGGAAGCGGCCGAAAAGGCGAAGATCGAGCTGTCGTCGAGCCAGCAGACCGAAATCAACCTGCCGTACATCACGGCGGATGCGTCGGGTCCGAAGCACTTGAACCTGAAGATCACCCGCGCGAAGCTGGAAGCGCTGGTCGAGGATCTCGTCGAGCGCACGATCGAACCGTGCCGCATCGCGATCAAGGACGCCGGCGTCAAGGTGTCGGACATCGACGACGTGATCCTGGTCGGTGGCCAGACCCGCATGCCGAAGGTCCTGGAGAAGGTGAAGGAGTTCTTCGGCAAGGATCCGCGCCGTGACGTGAACCCGGACGAAGCCGTCGCAGTCGGCGCGGCGATCCAGGGCCAGGTGCTGTCGGGCGACCGCAAGGACGTGCTGCTGCTCGACGTGACCCCGCTGTCGCTCGGCATCGAGACGCTCGGCGGCGTGATGACGAAGATGATCAACAAGAACACGACGATCCCGACGAAGCACGCACAGGTGTATTCGACGGCGGACGACAACCAGTCGGCCGTGACGATCAAGGTGTTCCAGGGCGAACGCGAAATGGCAGCGGGCAACAAGCTGCTGGGCGAGTTCAACCTCGAAGGCATCCCGCCGTCGCCGCGCGGCGTGCCGCAGATCGAAGTGACCTTCGACATCGACGCGAACGGCATCCTGCACGTCGGCGCGAAGGACAAGGCGACCGGCAAGGAAAACAAGATCACGATCAAGGCGAACTCGGGCCTGTCCGACGCTGAAATCGATCAGATGATCAAGGACGCGGAAGCGAACGCAGCGGAAGACCACAAGCTGCGCGAGCTGGCCGATTCGCGCAACCAGGGCGACGCGCTGGTCCACAGCACGAAGAAGGCGCTCACCGAGTACGGTGACAAGCTGGACGCGGGCGAGAAGGAAAAGATCGAAGCGGCGCTGAAGTCGCTCGAGGACGTCCTGAAGGACACGTCGGCCGACAAGGCGGCGATCGACGCGAAGGTCGAGGAACTCGGTCAGGCTTCGCAGAAGCTCGGCGAAAAGATGTACGCCGACATGCAGGCCCAGCAGGCAGGTGCGGCCGGCGCGGCGGGTGCAGCGGAAGGCGCGGCCCAAGCGGGCGGTGCGCAGCAGGCTGCCGACGACGTCGTCGACGCCGAGTTCAAGGAAGTGAAGAAGGACTAAGCCGGGTTGCCATGGCACCGCACGCCGCGCGCGAGACGCGCGCGGCGCGGCTGAACAGCGGTCTGTCTTTCCTTCCGGATGGCCGGATCGACTCCACGCCTGGCGGGCTTCGCGGCCCTCCGGGCACATTTGTTTTTTGGCGGGTGCTGCGCGAGCCGTCCGCGGACGGCGCAGCGCCAGACGAGTCGAGAGACTTTACTGCGGGCGAAAGGAGCCGCCGCGTGCGTGACGCGCAACGGCACAGTGAATCGATATGGCGAAACGGGATTACTACGAGGTTCTGGGCGTCGCAAAGAATGCGAGCGACGACGAAATCAAGAAGGCGTATCGCAAGCTTGCGATGAAGTACCACCCTGACCGCAATCCGGACAGCAAGGATGCGGAAGAGCATTTCAAGGAAGTGAAGGAAGCCTATGAAATGCTGTCGGACGGCCAGAAGCGCGCGGCGTACGATCAGTACGGCCATGCGGGCGTCGATCCGAACATGGGCGGTGCCGGCGGGCAGGGCTTCGGCGGCTTCGCGGACGCGTTCGGCGACATCTTCGGCGACATCTTCGGCCAGGCTGCGGGCGGCGCCGCGCGCGGCGGCCGTGGCGGCCCGCAGGTGTATCGCGGCGCCGATCTGCGCTACAGCATGGAGATCACGCTCGAGCAGGCCGCGCACGGCTACGACACGCAGATCCGCGTGCCGAGCTGGGTATCGTGCGAAGTCTGTCACGGGTCGGGTGCGAAGCCCGGCACGAAGCCCGAAACCTGCCCGACCTGTCACGGCCAGGGCACGGTGCGCATGTCGCAGGGCTTCTTCAGCATCCAGCAGACCTGCCCGAAGTGCCACGGCACCGGCACCTACATCCCGGAACCGTGCGCGCACTGCCACGGCTCGGGCAAGGTGAAGGAAACCAAGACGCTCGAAGTGAAGATCCCCGCCGGCATCGACGACGGGATGCGGATCCGCTCGGCCGGCAACGGCGAGCCGGGCATCAACGGCGGGCCGCCGGGCGACCTGTACGTCGAAATCCACATCAAGCCGCACTCGGTATTCGAGCGCGACGGCGACGATCTGCACTGCCAGATGCCGATCCCGTTCACGACCGCCGCGCTCGGCGGCGAGATCGAGGTGCCGACGCTGGCCGGCCGTGCGTCGTTCCCGGTGCCGGAAGGCACGCAGTCGGGCAAGACGTTCCGTCTGCGCGGCAAGGGTATCAAGGGTCTGCGTTCGAGCATCGCGGGCGATCTGTATGTGCACGTGCAGGTCGAGACGCCCGTGAAGCTGACCGACCAGCAGCGCGATCTGCTCAAGCAGTTCGAGAAGTCGCTGGCCGAGGGCGGTGCGCGTCACAGTCCGCAGAGCAAGAGCTGGTTCGACCGCGTGAAGAGCTTCTTCGAGTAATGGCATGACTGAAGGCAACGAGAGCGCGTCGTTCGCGCTCTTGGACGATTGCGACTCGACCGCGTCCGCGCGGTCGAGTCGTTTGTATTCGGGTTTCGTGCGCGAACGCGTGTGTACGGATCCCGCGCGGCTCGACGAACTCGATGCGATCGTCGCGCAGGACTTGCGCGACGGGCTGCATGCGGTCGTCGTCGGCGATTACGAATTCGGACGCAATCTGGAAAGAGCGCAGCCGGGCGATGCCCCGCTGCGCTTTTTGCTGTATGCGCGCTGCGAGCGCCTGTCGCGCGACGAAGTCGACGCATGGCTCGCGCAGCAGGACGGCGGCGGCGCGCCGTCGATCGCGGGCGTCGCGCACGTCGCGAAGAGCGTGTCGCGCGATGCGTTCGATGCGGCGATCGCCGCGGTGCACGACACGTTGCGCGCGGGCGACTCGTATCAGATCAACTACACGTACCGGCTGAATTTCGACATGTTCGGCCCGCCGCCCGCGCTGTACCGGCGGCTGCGCGCGCGCCAGCCCGTGCGCTACGGTGCGCTGATCGCGCTGCCCGACGGTGCGTGGATCGTGTCGTGCTCGCCGGAGCTGTTCGTCGAAAAGCACGGCGACGTGCTGCGCGCACGGCCGATGAAGGGCACCGCGCCGCGTTCGGCCGATCCGCGCGAGGATGCAGCCGCTGCCGCGTTCCTCGCGAGCGATCCGAAGAATCGCGCGGAAAACGTGATGATCGTCGACCTGCTGCGCAACGACGTGTCACGGATTGCGCGCACGGGCACCGTCAAGGTGCCGGCGCTGTTCTCGGTCGAGCCGTATGCATCGGTGTGGCAGATGACGTCGACGGTCGAGGCCGGCTGGCGTGACGGCACGACCTTCGCGCAGATGCTGCGCGCGCTGTTTCCGTGTGGATCGATCACCGGTGCGCCGAAGCACAAGACGATGGAACTGATCGATGCGATCGAGTCGACGCCGCGCGGGCTCTATACAGGCGCGATCGGCTGGCTCGACGCGTCGCACGACGGCGCGGCCGGCTGCGGCGATTTCTGCCTGTCGGTGGCGATCCGGACGCTGACGCTCGCTCCGGCCGGTGCCGACAGCAGCATGGGCGACGCGGCCATTGCCGATGCCGATGCCGATGCCGATGCAGGCCGGCGACGCGGCAGGATGGGCGTCGGCGCGGGCATCGTGCTCGACAGCGTCGCGGCCGACGAATATGCGGAGTGCGAATTGAAGGCACGATTCCTGACCGATGCCGATCCCGGCTTCCAGTTGTTCGAAACGACCGCCGCGACGCGCGTGGACGGCATCCGGTATCTCGACCGTCATCTCGCGCGGCTGCAACGCAGTGCGGACGCGTTCGGCTTCCGTTTCGACATCGAGGCGTTGCGCCGCGAGATCGACGCGCGCTGCGCGGCGCTCGACGGCGATGGCCCGTACCGGATGAAGCTCGCGCTCGCGAAGGACGGCGCGGTCGAGATCATTGCTGCGCCGCTGAAGCCGCTGCCCGCAGGGCCGGTCGGCGTGATGCTCGCGTCGGCTCACGGCTTCGCGCCGACCTGCACCGGCGACGCGCTGCTGCTGCACAAGACGACGCGCCGTGCCGAATACGATCGCGCGTGGCAGGCGGCCGAGGCGCTCGGCGGCTTCGACATGCTGTTCTTCAACGAGCGCGGCGAGCTGACCGAAGGCGGGCGCTCGAATGTGTTCGTGAAGATTGGCGGTGCGTGGGTGACGCCGCCGCTGTCGTGCGGCGTGTTGCCGGGCGTGATGCGTGGCGTGCTGCTCGACGATCCGGCAGTAGGCGCACAAGCGTGTGTGCTGACGCTCGACGATGTGCTGAACGCGGATGAGTTGATGATCTGCAATGCGTTGCGCGGGCCGATGGCAGCGCGGCTGATTCACGGCAGCGCGCCGGCCTGAACGCGGATTACTGCCGCGGCGTACATTGCCAGCTTTGTACGATGGCGTGCCCGCGTCGGTAGCGCGCGACGCAAGTCTGTGCCTGTTTGCCCAGTGGCCGTGCGATCACGACGCTCGTATTACCGTAGTCACACGAGACCCAGTAGTCTTCACGGCTTTCGGCGAGCGACCAGGTATAAATATCGCTTTTGGATTCGGAGCGTGAGCGGTTCGGCCGCAACGACATCATCCGGTCCGGCGGCCCCGACCAGAAGGTGACGCTGGCAAGCGGATACGTGCTTTGCGTATCGAAGTTTTTCCAGCCATCGGGCGGTTGACCGTCGAGCTGCTGGGTAACGGCGAGGCGTGCGGGGCAATCTGCTGTCGCAGCGGACGCGGGTAATGCGAAGAGCGAACTGTATGCGAGTGCGGCGATGGCGAGCAGTCGATACGGTGTCTGGCGGATGAACATCGTCATTTCACGACCGAAACAACGGCCGTTTTTGTCCTTGCCCTTGAACGGAATGCCTCTTCTCTGAATGCTTTGAGTGAGCACCATTGTTCAACGACATGGATACCGCGCACATCCTGGCCCGGATAGAACGCCGCATGATTGCCATGCGATCGGCCGGGTAGCGATCGTTCTCGAACGTTGCAATGACGTTCCTGCGCGCATACTCCGCCGCCGGCCAGCTGTTGCCCGACGAGTTCAGCCGCCTTCTCATGCACGTGAGCCATCTTCGACCACTCCTTCGATTGACGAAGGCTTGATGGTCGCAGCGACGAGGGCGAGCACAAATAGGACGAGTTAGAAAGTACGTGTTGTCCGGCAATGCGGTACGAGAAACGGCGTACCGCATTGCCGGCCGCGTCAGCGAGAGTGTGCCGCAGCAATCGACGGCAGCGCGCCACGGCGCTGCCCGCCCGATCAGAACGTGTGTTCCGGGCCCGGGAACGACCCATCCTTCACCGCACCCACGTAAGCTTCGACAGCCGCCTGGATGTTCGGCTGGCCCTGCATGAAATCCTTCACGAAACGCGGACGCTTGCCGGGGAAAATGCCGAGCATGTCGTGCAGCACCAGCACCTGGCCCGAGCAGTCGGCGCCCGCGCCGATGCCGATCGTCGGCACGCGCAGCATGTGCGTGACCTCGGAACCGATGAGGGTCGGCACGGCCTCGAGCAGGACGACCTGCGCGCCGGCTTCCTCGACCGCGCGCGCGTCGCGCAGCAGCTGCGCGGCGCCGGCCTCGGTCTTGCCCTGCACCTTGAAGCCGCCGAAAGCGTGCACCGACTGCGGCGTGAGGCCCACGTGCGCGCACACGGGCACCGCGCGCTCGACGAGGAAGCGGATCGTTTCGGCGAGCCATTCGCCGCCTTCGAGCTTGATCATCTGCGCACCGGCGCGCATCAGCGTCACGGCGCTCGCGAACGCTTCGGCCGGCGTGCCGTACGTGCCGAACGGCAGGTCGGCCATGATCAGCGCCCGCGGCTGCGCACGCGCGACGCAGGCGGTGTGGTACGCGATGTCGTTGAGCGACACGGGCAGCGTCGTCGTATGGCCTTGCAGCACATTGCCGAGCGAGTCGCCGATCAGCAGCACGTCGACGCCGGAGCGATCGAGCAGCGCGGCAAAGCTCGCGTCGTAGCAGGTGAGCATCGCGATCTTCTCGCCGGCCTCGCGCATTGCCTGCAGTTTGGGCACCGTCACGGCAGGCCGGCTCGATTCCTGGAGATAGGTCATGGGAAATCCGGTTCGATAGGTGAAAAACGACAGGCGAGGACGCGTCAGCGCGTCGTCTCGCCCTTGACGAAGAATTCCTTGCGGCCGCGCATCGTGTCGATGCGCTCGATCAGCAGCGCGAGGTCTTCGGGGGAATCCAGCGGGTTCAGGTGTTCGGCTGCGACCGTCAGCACCGGCGTGCGGTCGTAGTGATAGAAGAATTCGTTGTATGCGTCGACGAGCGAGCGCAGGTACGCATCGCTGATCTGCAGCTCCATCGGCAGCCCGCGCTTCTGGATGCGCGAGAACAGCACTTCGGGGCTTGCCTGCAGGTAGACGACGAGATCGGGCGCGGGCGCCTGCGGCACCTCGACGTGCATCGCGATCGACCGGTACAGCTGCCATTCGTCTTCCGGCAGGTTCAGGCGCGCGAAGATGTCGTTCTTCTGCGGCATGAAGTCGGCGATGACGGGGCGCCCCGTTTCGAGCGCGCCGGTCAGCTCGCGCGCCTGCTGCGCGCGTTGCAGCGCGAACGACAGCTGCACGGGCAGCGCGTAGCGCGCGGTGTCGCGATAGAAGCGCTCGAGGAACGGATTGTCCTGCGGGCGTTCGAGCAGCGTCTGCATCGACCAGCGCTCGGCGAGCAGGCGCGCGAGCGTCGTCTTGCCGACGCCGATCGGGCCTTCGATCACGAGGTAGCGGTGCGGGGCGCGCAGGTCGGGCGCGGTGACGGTCAGCGGAGTTGGATTCATCGGCAGGGGTTCTTGTCGGCGTCTGCGCCGGCGGCAAGGGCCTTCTGCATCAGGCATTGACAGGTCTGCACCTTCTCGACGCGCTGGTCGGCGACGGCGGCGAGATAGGCGTCGGCGCGGCCGCGCGCGGGGATGTCGAGCGTCGGCTCGATCTCGACGAGCGGTACGAGTGCAAATGCGCGATCGGTGAGGCGCGGGTGCGGGACGATCAGGTCGGGTTCGTCGATCGAGTCGGCGCCGAACAGCAGGATGTCGAGGTCCAGCGTGCGCGGCGCGTTGCGATACGGGCGCTCGCGCCCGAAGTGATGCTCGATCTTTTGGCAGAGCGCGAGCAGCTCCCGGGCCGACAGCGTCGTGTCGAGCTTGACGACGCAGTTGTAGTAATCGTCGCCGCCCGCTTCGAAGGGCGCCGTGCGATACAGGCTCGATTTGCCGAGGATCGAGATGGTGCGCTGCTGCGCAAGGCACACCACCGCGTCCTTCAGGGTCTGGCGCGCATCGCCGAGATTCGCCCCCAGTCCGATATATGCAACCGTCATGGCATCACTTCCTACGTCGTTCGCCGGCGAGCGCGTCAGTCGTCGGAACCGCCTGCGGTGTCCGGCGCCTGCTCGGCTGCGCCTTCGCCCTGCTGGCGGTTTCGCGCGCCGCCGCGGCGGCGCCGCTTGCGGGGCGATTTTTCCTTCGAGCCGCCCTGCGTGAGGAGTGCCTCGCGCGCGGCTGCGTCGCCTTCGATGAAATCCGTCCACCACTGTCCGACTTCGGCTTCGAGCTCGCCGGATTCGCAGCGTAACAGGAGGAAATCATACCCCGCTCTAAACCTTTGGTGTTCCAGCAGCCGCATCGCGCTGCGGCCCGAGCGTTTTTCGAGGCGCAGCTGCAAGCCCCAGATTTCGCGCATGTCGGCCGAGTAGCGCTTGTGGATCGCGAGTTTCTCGGTCTGCATGTCGAGCACGTCGTCCATCGCGCGATGGAGCGCCGGCACGGGGATTTCGCCTTCGGCCGTGTATTGCTCGAAGCGCTGGCGCATGTCGTGCCACAGCAGCGTCGCGAACAGGAAGCCCGGCGACACCGGTTTGCCGGCGCGCACGCGCGCGTCGGTGTTGTTCAGCGCGAGCGTGATGAACTTCTCGCCCTGCGGCTGTTCGAGCACGACGTCGAGGAGCGGCAGCAGCCCGTGGTGCAGGCCTTCCTTGCGCAACTGCTTCAGGCACGCGAGCGCGTGGCCCGACAGCAGCAGCTTCAGCATTTCGTCGAACAGGCGCGCGGCCGGCACGTTGTTGATGAGATCGGCGAGCGCGTTGATCGGCTCGCGCGTGTGCGGCTCGATCTCGAAGCCGAGCTTCGCCGCGAAACGCACGACGCGCAGCATGCGCACCGGGTCCTCGCGGAAGCGCGTGGCCGGATCGCCGATCATCCGCAGCAGACGGGCGCGCATGTCGGCCATCCCGTCGTGGTAGTCGAGCACCGTCTGCGTCGACGGGTCGTAGTACATCGCGTTGATCGTGAAGTCGCGGCGCGCGGCATCTTCGTGCTGTTCGCCCCATACGTTGTCGCGCAGCACGCGGCCGCTCGCATCCACCGCATGCGTGCGGCGATCGAGCTCGTCACGCTTGAGCCGCTTCGGCGGCTCGCTCGCGGCCGCCTCGGGCGGCGCGTCGACCAGCGCGCGGAACGTCGACACTTCGATCAGCTCCTGGCCGAACTGCACGTGGACGATCTGGAAGCGGCGGCCGATCAGGCGTGCGCGGCGGAACAGGCGCTGCACCTCGGTCGGCGTCGCGTCGGTCGCGACGTCGAAATCCTTCGGCGCGATGCCGAGCAGCAGGTCGCGGACGGCGCCGCCGACGATGAATGCGCGATAGCCCGCCTGTTGCAGCGTGTCGGTCACGCGCACGGCGTTCCTCGAGATCAGCGACGGGTCGATGCCGTGCACGCTGGCCGGCACGACGGTCGGTTCGTGATTGCTGCGCGATTTCTTCGCGGCGCTGCCGCGATGCCCCTTCGCGGGGCGTGCAGCGGGCGCCGTTTCGTCGGCGGGGGCCTCGGCGGGCGACGTTTGTTCGGTGCCGTCCTGGCCGAGCAGCTTGCGGATGAATTTTTTGATCACGACGTTCAGAAGAGATCGAGGATGCGCCAGCCGCGGTCGCTTGCATGCGCGCGCAGCGTGTCGTCGGGGTTGGTCGCGATCGGGTCGGTGACTTTCTCGAGCAACGGGATGTCGTTGTGCGAGTCGCTGTAGAAATAGCTGTGTTCGAAGTCGCCCCAGTGCTTGCCGAGCGACGCGAGCCACGCTTCGGTGCGCACGATCTTGCCTTCGCGGTAGCTCGGGGTGCCCGTGGGCCGGCCCGTGTACGGCGAATCGGGATGCCCGTCGGTCGTTTCGACCTCGCATGCGATCAGCGTGTCGACGCCGAATGCGGTGGCGATCGGACGCGTGATGAATTCGTTGGTCGCGGTCACGACGCAGCAGAGGTCGCCGGCGTCGATGTGCTTGCGCACGAGTTCGAGCGCGGCGGGTGTCATTGCGGGCCGGATCACTTCATGCATGTACTGCTCGTGCCATTCGGCGAGCTGCGCGCGCGAATACTTCGCGAGCGGCGTGAGCATCGCGCACAGGTATGCATGGATGTCGAGCTGGCCGGCCTTGTAGTCGGCGAAGAACTGATCGTTCTGACGCGAAAAGCTTTCCGCGTCGACGATGCCGAGCTTCACCATGAAGCGGCCCCATTCGTGGTCGCTATCGGTCGGGATCAGCGTGTGATCGAGGTCAAAGAGTGCCAGATTAGTCATGGAAGCGCATTTTACTCGAAGCGGTTCGGGCCTGTGCCCGGCGGTGCGATGTCGTCGCCGGGACGGGCCAGCATCCGGCGCAGCAGCGGCAGCGTGACGGCGCGTTTCTGCTCGAGCGAGAAGCGGTCGAGCGCGTCGAGCAACGCCATCAGGCTCGGCATGTCGCGGCGGAAATGGGTGAGCAGGTAAGCGGCGATGTCGTCGGTGAGCGCGATGCCGCGCTCCTTCGCCGCGAGCTTGAGCACGGCGATCTTGCCGGCGTCCGACGGCGGCGACAGGTGGAACACGAGCCCCCAGCCCAGGCGCGTGCGCAGGTCCTCGCGCACGTCGAGCGCGAGCGGCGCCGCGGGGCCTGCCGCGACGAACGCGCTCGACGGGTGTGCGCGGACCTCGTTGAACAGGTTGAACAGCGCGACCTGCTGCGCGTCGCTCATCCGGTCGCAGTCGTCGATCGCGTAGATGCCGATGCGCGGGTCGAACGTGAACGCGCCGAGCGGGCTTTGCGGCGTCAGATAGCGCGCGTAGCCGTACGACGCGTCGCTCACGAGCGCCTGCAACAGGTGGGTGCGGCCGCTGCCGGGCTCGCCCCAGATGTAGAACGATCGATCCGGCACGGGCCCCGCCGCGAGCGCGAGGTCGAGCTTCTGGAGCCGCGAGACGAGCTCGTCGTTCTCCTCATTCATGATGAAGTTGTCGAACGTGGCGGGCGGCGGCGTGCCGAGATCGAGCGTCAGTTGACGGGACACAACAGTCACAATGCGGGTCGGTTGAAAAAACGCGTGCCGTACGCCGGGCACGCGCGCGGGGATGCCGTTCCGGGGTTGGCACGCGCGGCCGCACGCACGGCGGCACGCGCGTTTCGGCGCGGCTCGCGTAGCGATGAAAACGGGGACGTGTCGACCAAGATGCAATCCCTGACGATTCGGTGCTGGGAATTCCGGCCAACGGGCCGGCTTCGGGTAAAATCGCATTTTACCGACCTTCTCGCATTCCCCCATGAATCCTCCGAAATCCGCTCCCGACGCTCAGGGTCTGTCCTACCGCGACGCAGGCGTCGACATCGACGCGGGCGACGCGCTCATCGACAAGATCAAGCCTTTTGCGAAGAAAACCCTGCGCGACGGCGTGCTCGGCGGCATCGGCGGGTTCGGCGCGCTGTTCGAAGTGCCGAAGAAGTACAAGGAGCCCGTGCTCGTGTCGGGCACCGACGGCGTCGGCACCAAGCTCAAGCTCGCCTTTCATCTGAACAAACACGACACCGTCGGCCAGGATCTCGTCGCGATGAGCGTGAACGACATCCTCGTGCAGGGCGCCGAGCCGCTGTTCTTCCTCGACTATTTCGCGTGCGGCAAGCTCGACGTCGACACGGCCGCAACGGTCGTCAAGGGCATCGCGCACGGCTGCGAACTGTCGGGCTGCGCGCTGATCGGCGGTGAAACGGCCGAAATGCCGGGCATGTACCCGGACGGCGAATACGACCTGGCCGGTTTCGCGGTCGGCGCGGTCGAGAAGAGCAAGATCATCGACGGCAGCACGATCGCCGAAGGCGACGTGGTGCTCGGCCTCGCATCGAGCGGCATCCACTCGAACGGCTTCTCGCTCGTGCGCAAGATCATCGAGCGCGCGAACCCCGATCTGTCCGCCGATTTCCACGGCCGCTCGCTGGCCGACACGCTGATGGCGCCCACGCGCATCTACGTGAAGCCGCTGCTCGCGCTGATGCAGAAGCTGTCGGTCAAGGGCATGGCGCACATCACCGGCGGCGGCCTCGTCGAGAACATTCCGCGCGTGCTGCGCGAAGGCCTCACCGCCGAGCTCGACCAGAACGCCTGGCCGCTGCCGCCGCTGTTCAAGTGGCTGCAGGAGCACGGCGGCGTCGCCGACGCGGAAATGCACCGCGTGTTCAACTGCGGGATCGGGATGGCCGTGATCGTCGCGGCGGCCGATGCCGACGCAGCGATCGCCGACCTGACGGCCGCCGGCGAACAGGTGTGGAAGATCGGCACCGTGCGTGCGAGCCGCGAAGGCGAGGCGCAGACGGTCGTGGTCTGACGCAACACGCAATGAATGCAGCAGGGAAAGCCGCCCGGAGTCGATCCGGGCGGCTTTTTTTTCGGGCATCGCTTGGGTAACGAGCCTGCGCGTGCGTCAGGCTGTTGCGCGGCCGTCCAGCACGCGTTCGAGCGCATCCAGCGCGTGCGCGGTCGCGTCCGGCGCGATGCAGTCGACCACGACCCGCTCGGGCATCGCGCGCAGCCACGTGATCTGCCGTTTGCACAGCTGGCGCGTCGCGAAAATGCCCTTGTCGCGCATGGTTCGATAGTCGGTGTCGCCATCGAGGAATTCCCACGCCTGCCGGTAGCCGACGCAGCGCATCGACGGCAGGCCCAGATGGAGATCCTCGCGGCGGCGCAGCCGCTCGACTTCGTCGATGAAGCCCGCGTCGAGCATCGCGTCGAAGCGTTGCGCGATGCGTGCGTGCAGCACGGCGCGGTCCGACGGTTCGAGCGCGACCGGCACGAAGCGGTAAGCCGCGGCCGCATCGTCCACGGGGCGGGGCGCGGCGAGCAGCGCCGACATCGGCTGCCCGCTCAGCATGAACACTTCGAGCGCGCGCTGGATCCGCTGCGAATCGTTCGGCGCGAGGCGCGCGGCCGTCGCGGGGTCGACCTGCGCGAGCCGCGCATGAAGCGCCGGCCAGCCATCGCGCGCGGCATCGGCATCGAGCTCCGCACGCACGGCTGCATCGGCGGTCGGCAGGTCGTTGAGCCCTTGCGTGAGCGCCTTGTAGTACAGCATCGTGCCGCCCGCGAGCAGCGGCGTGCGGCCGCGCGCGGCGATCTCGCCGATCAGGCGCAGCGTGTCCGCGCGGAAGCTGGCCGCCGAATACGCGTCGGCCGGGTCGATGATGTCGATCAGATGGTGCGGCACGTTCGCGCGCTCGTCGCGCGTCGGTTTCGCGGTGCCGATATCCATGTCGCGGTAGACGAGCGCCGAATCGACGCTGACGATCTCGATCGGGCGACGCGCGGCGAGCGCCAGCGCCGCGGCCGTCTTGCCCGATGCGGTGGGGCCGAGCAGGCAGGCGATCGTCGTCGGTTGGTTCTGCGGTGAAGCGCTCATTGCCCGCGCATGAAGAGGCGGTCGAGATCGTTCAGCGTGAGCTGATACCACGTCGGCCGGCCGTGATTGCACTGGTCCGCGCGTTCGGTCGCTTCCATCTGGCGCAACAGCGCGTTCATCTCGTCGAGCGTCAGGCGCCGGTTCGCGCGCACCGCGTGGTGGCACGCGAGCGTGCCGAGCAGTTCGTGCTGGCGCTCGGTGAGCACGCGCGAGCCGCCGAATGCGTGCAGATCGGCGAGCACCGCGCGCGCGAGCGACTGCAGGTCCGCATCCTTCAGCAGCGCGGGCACCGCACGGATCGCGAGCGTCGTCGGCGACAGCACCGCGAGGTCGAAACCGAGCGATTCGAGCGTGTCGCGCTCTTCTTCGACCGTGCCGATCTCGACCGGCGTCGCCGTCATCGATATCGGCAGCAGCAGCGACTGCACGGCCACCGAACGGTCGGCGAGCGCATTCTTGAACTGTTCGTACAGGATCCGCTCGTGGGCCGCGTGCATGTCGACGATCACGAGGCCGTGCGCATTCTGTGCGAGCACGTAGATGCCGTGGATCTGGCCGAGCGCGAAGCCGAGCGGCTGCTCGTCATGCGGGCTGGCGGCGATCGGCGATGCGGCGAAGCCCGGCAGCGGCGCGGCCGGCGCGCCCGTCGAATCGTGTGCGCCGCCGGTCGTGCCGTCCGGCGTGCCCGCGCCCGTATCCTTGCGGCCGAACAGCGCATCGTAGAGCGCGAGCGGTTGCGCGACGGGCAGCGTGCCCTGCGTCATACGCGCCTGGCGCATCCACGTGTTGCCTGCCGACGATGATGGCGACGGCGACGAGAAGCCGCTGCCGCCCGTGCCGGTGGCTGCGCCCTGGCCGAGCGGCGTATTCAGGAACGACGCGGGGCCGGCGGGCGCCGGTTCGAGATGCGCGGCATGGCCGCCTGCGGTGGTTTCCGGCGACGCGCCCGCATGGCGGGCCAGTGCGCGCTGCACCGCGTGGAAGACGTATTGGTGGATCGAGCGCGAATCGCGGAACCGCACTTCGATCTTCGACGGGTGCACGTTCACGTCGACGGCTTCGGGCGGCAGGTCGAGGAACAGCACGTACGACGGGTAGCGGTCGCCGTGGAGGACGTCTTCGTATGCCGCGCGCACGGCGTGCGTGAGCAGCTTGTCGCGCACGAAGCGGCCGTTGACGAAGAAATACTGCTGGTCGGCGCGGCCGCGGCTCGCGGTCGGCAGGCCCGCGCAGCCGTAGACGGCGAGCGGTCCGGCCTGCTCGTCGAGCGGCAGGTGCGCGGTGGCGAAGCTGTCGCCGAGGATCTTCGCGACGCGCTGCGCGGGCTCGGTCGCGTTCCAGTGCTCGACGGCCTTGCCGTTGTGCAGCACCGAGATCGCGACGTCCGGCCGCGCGAGCGCCGCGCGGCGGATCATTTCGAGGCAGTGGCCGAACTCGGTCTGCTCGCTTTTCAGGAATTTGCGGCGCGCGGGCGTGTTGAAGTACAGCTCGCGCACCTCGATCGTCGTGCCGACCGCGCCGGCCGCCGGCGACAGCGCGCCGGTGGTCGCATCGATTTTCATCGCGTGCGCGACGTCGGCCGTGCGGCTCGTGATCGACATCTCGGCGACCGATGCGATCGATGCGAGCGCTTCCCCGCGAAAACCCAGCGTGGCGACCGCTTCGAGCTCCTCGAGCGAGCGGATCTTGCTGGTCGCGTGGCGCATCAATGCGAGCGGCAGTTCGTCGGGCGGAATCCCGCAGCCGTCGTCGGTGATCGCGATGCGCTTGACGCCGCCTTCTTCGAGGACGATGCGCAGCGTCGTCGCGCCGGCGTCCATCGCGTTCTCGAGCAGCTCCTTGACGACCGACGCCGGGCGTTCGACGACCTCGCCCGCGGCGATCTGGCTGATCAACTGGTCGGGCAGGGGCTGGATCGCGCGCAGCGGGCGCGGAGCAGGGGCGGGCGCGGCGCCCGCGGCCGTTTCGGTGATTTCGGACATGGCCGAATTATAGCGAGGCGGCGGATGCTTGCCGGCGTGGCCGACGGTTACGTTTTTTCACGGAGCCTTAAGGTAGTTTCGGTATCATGACTCCGTTTCGCGCGCCGCCTTGCGCGGCGGGCACTTTCCGCTTTTTCGGCCGTTCCGGCCCTTTCGCCTTCGAGGACTCGCATTTGGATACGCTGCTTCATTTCGTCAATCTGGTCCTGCATATCGACGCGTTCCTCGGCGATTTCATCCGGCAGTACGGCGCATGGGTGTACCTGGTGCTGTTCCTGATCGTGTTCTGCGAGACCGGGCTCGTCGTGTTGCCGTTCCTGCCCGGCGATTCGCTGTTGTTCATCGGCGGCGCGTTCGCGGCGACGGGCGACATGAACGTCGGCGCGCTGATCGTGCTGCTGCTGGTCGCGGCGATTTCCGGCAATACCGTGAACTACCTGATCGGCCGCTGGATCGGGCCGAAGGTGTTCAATACCCATATTCCGGTGCTCGAGCGCTTCCTCGACCGCGCCGCGCTGCAGAAAACCCACTCGTTCTACGACAAGCACGGCGGCAAGACCATCGTGCTCGCGCGTTTCATCCCGGTCGTGCGCACGTTCGCGCCGTTCGTCGCGGGGGCCTCGTCGATGAGCGTCGCGCGCTTCCAGCTGTTCAACGTGCTCGGCGCGGTGTTCTGGGTGCTGCTGCTGGTGCTGCTCGGCTACTTCTTCGGCAATATCCCGTTCATCCGTCAGTACCTGAACGTGATCGTGCTGGCCGGGATCGGCGCGGCGATCGTGCCGGTCGTGCTCGGCGGGCTGTGGAAGATGGTGCGTGGGCGCCAATCGGGCGGTACGCAGAAGACGGGCGGCCGCTGAAGGCAGCGCATTTCTCGTCGGTCTTTGGCGCAATAAAAAAGCGTGGCAGTTGCCACGCTTTTTTCGTCCTTGCGATTCCAGCAATTCCGGCAATTCCGGCAATTGCCGGCGGGCGCTGCCGTCACGCGTTACGGTGCGAGATCGGCGTTTCGGGCGTCGGGTATTGCGCGTCGCGGAACGTCTCGAGGATCACGCGGTTGGTGTCGCAGTACACCTGCCAGTAGTTCTCCGGCTGCGTCGACGGGCGCACGAACAGCAGCGGGCCTTCCGGCGTGAATTGCAGCACGCCGACGTCCGGGGCCGGCACGTTCAGCACGTTCGGGATCGACTGGATCTGCGTCTTCAGGCGGTTGATCGCATCGGCCGCATCGACGCCGTTCGCGATCTTCGCGGTCAGGTCGACGCGGCGATGCGGCGTCGCGCTGTAGTTCGCGATGTTGTCCGAGAAGATCTTGTTGTTGCCGACGATCGTCACGACGTTGTCGGCGGTGATGATCGTCGTGCCGAACAGGCCGAGCTCCTTCACCGTGCCGGTGACGCCGCCCGCGCTGATCACGTCGCCGATCTTGAACGGGCGCAGTACCTGCATGAACACGCCGGCCGCGAAGTGGGCGAGCAGGCCGCCCCAGGCGGTGCCGATCGCAAGGCCGAGGCCGGCGAGCAGCGCGGCGAACGACGTGGTCTGCACGCCGAAGATCTGCAGGATCGCGAGGATCAGCAGGATCGTCAGCAGCACGCCGACGACCGAGGTCAGGTAATCGGTGAGCGTCGGGTCGACCTTGCCGCTGCGGCGCACGACCCTGCCGAGCAGGCCGGTGCCGAGGCGGATCGCCCACCGGCCGATGAACCACAACACGATCGCGGCGAGGAGGTTCAGGCCGAAGTCGAGGCCGCGGGTCATCAGGAATTGCTGGGCGGTTTCCAGGTTCAGCATGGGAGCTCCTAAATGGAAAGGGGCCGGCTGGCGGCTTTTCGACGGATGGTTATAACCGAAGAGAAGGTGCTCGATGATGAAAGAGTGTTAAAGGCCGGGCGCGAAAAAGCCCGGATTTCCCGATTGTCGAGCGGTCGTTTGGGCAAAATATTCTATGAACGGTGCGCGCGTTCAGCGGTGCATATCGGATAATGCTGCCGAAATTATCACTATCCCAAGCCCTATTTCTCGATCATGGCGACACAAAAAAACGGGGTTCCGCGCTGCGTGCTGATTACGGGTGCCACGGGCGGCATCGGTTCAGCGCTGGCGGAGGAATATGCGCGTGCCGGCACGGCGGTGCTGATTCTGCACGGCCGCAAGACCGCGCTGCTGCAGCAGGTGAGCGATGCGTGCACGGCGCTCGGCGCGCGCGTCATCACGGCCGCATTCGACGTGCGCGACCACGATACGTTGCGCAACTGGGTCAGCGAGATGAGCGAGACCGAAGCGCCCGATCTCGTGATCGCCAATGCCGGGGTCAATATCAACACCGGCCCCGGGCATCAGGGCGAAGCGTGGGACGACATGCACCGTCTGCTGGACGTGAACGTCAAGGCCAGCATGGCCACCGCTCATGCCGCGATGCCTGCGATGCGCGCGCGCCGCGGCGGCCAGATCGCGTTGATCAGCTCCCTCGCCGCATGGCGCGGATTGCCCGAGACGCCGAGCTACAGCGCGAGCAAGGCCGCGGTGAAGGCGTACGGAGAGGCGATGCGAGACGGGCTGGCGGCCGAAGGCGTGAAGGTCAACGTGATCATGCCGGGCTATGTGGAATCGCAGATGTGCTTCAATATGCCGGGCCCGAAGCCGTTTTTGTGGAAAGCGCCGAAGGCGGCGCGCGTGATCCGCGTCGGCCTGAGTACCAATCGTGCGCGAATCAGCTTTCCATTCCCGCTGAATCTCGGGTGTTTCCTGCTGGCAGGACTACATCCGGCCGTGTCCGGCTGGTTCCTGAGCCGGCTGGGTTACGAGTAAGCGTGATTTGCTCGGGCGCCGTGTGGATGATCCCGACCGACTGAGCGGCAGGCCGCTGCAGCAGTGCCTGTGCGGCCACGCGCAGCGCATGGAGGCGCGCCGGGTCGCCGGCCAGCGCGCATAGCGCTTCCACCCAGCTTTGCGGATCGTTGTCCAGCAGCAGGCCGTTCTCGTCGTGCCGGATCACCTCTTGATACGGGCCGGCGGCGGCATACAGCCCCACGGCCCGGCAACGGGCGATGTCGTAGGCCTTCACATGCGCGCGGGCGGCGTTGAATTCCGACGGCAGCAGCGGGGCGAGGCCGATATGGCCGTCGAGCAGACGGCAATGGCCGCGGTAGTTGGCCCAGTCCATCGGATGCACGACCCGTGTGCGCGGCAGGCCGCGATAGAGCACATTCACCGCATGCGAGCCGATCAGCTCGAAATGGACGTTCGGACAGCGCGCGAGCACTTGCGCAATGATCGGCTGCAGCCACGAGATCTCGGCTTCGTGGGCGGCGCTACCGTGATAGAACACGAGGATCGGCGATTCCGCCAATGCGTTGCGCACCCGCTGCGTGCGCGCATCCTCGGGCAGCGCGCGCGGCGTCACGAGGGTGGCGGCGCGTTCCGGATAGCGATCGCGCAGCGCCTGCGTGGAAAACCAGTATTCCGTCGCAAGGTCGCGGATGTCCGCCGTATGCGCATGACAGTACTTGCGGAGTTTTTTCACGTACGGCCGCGGCAACCCGTTCCACGACCGCGGATGCAGCAAGTCGTCGTCCATGAAATAGACGATGCGTGCCAGTTGTACGCGGTGAATGCGCAGCGCCCGCGCCCATCGCGCATTCAGATAGCGGATGATGATGACCGCCGTCCCCGGAGCGAGATCGCCCGGCTCCGGAACTGCGCTGTCCAGGTTCTTGTAGACGACCGGCAGCCCGAGCTCCTGCAGGCGCGGGAGCACGTAATAATCCGTGGACGGATTTTCGCCTTGATGCAAAACCAGCCAGCGCTGCACCGCCGTGTTGTGACGGAGGTGAGACGGGCCGTGCGCCGATTTTCGGTATAGGAGCCTGCGCAACATCAGGATATTAAATACGTCTGGTTGGTCGGTGCGTGTCGCCGCGGCCCATGCGGAATCGGTCTCGACATGCGCTGCGACTTTGATTTACCGGTGATTCGGGGATTCTAAAGACATTTGATTGTGTGTGCGTTACCGACATTGTCAAATTTATATGGGGTCATCTTCGTAACGAATTAAATCCGCAACCTGCCGGTGTTTATGCATGCGGTGCGGGCGGCTGTCGCGCGTGCCTCCAGAGGCCGGTCGGCGGCGGGCAGGCGGCTCCCGAGCGAATAAATCGGATTTCCGGCGGTTTCGAGCGGCCGGCCCGTTAAAATACCGGCCACGAGCCGGCCGGGTAGCGGCGAACAGTAGGCAAGTACAATGCGATTGCGTCAGCAGCGTGAGGAAATGCACGGCGATCACGTGAATTGCGTCCATGATGAGCATTGCTGCCGCTGCCGTCGGGTTGCATGAACCGATACTCGACTGCCCGCTCGACACGAAGAACCTCATGAGCACACCGATATTTCATTATTCCGGCTTCGCGGCAAAACCTTCCGCTTTCGGCAATTGCCGGATCGCGCGGACGCTTGCGGCCATATTTGTCGAGGCTCGTGTCTTTGACTGATTTTTCTGTTGCCCGGGGCGAAGTCGCCGGACAGGCGCTGCCCGATGCGTTGACGGGTTCGCTGCCGATTGCCTATACGCAGGCACCCGGCGTGAACCGCATCCCGACGCTTGCCGCGTTGCTCGACGATTTTCAGTTGCACTACCGGTCGGTTGGCCAACCAGTGGCCGGCGCGGGTGTGCTCGCCTGGGGGCGTCGTCCGAGCGCGCTGGCTGCGCAGCGCTATGCGCAGAAGCACGGCCTCGCCGTCTATCACGTCGAGGACGGCTTTTTGCGCTCTGTCGGACTCGGCAAGGACGATCCGCCGCTCGCGATCGTTTTCGACGATGTCGGGCTTTATCTCGATGCGAGCCAGCCGTCGCGGCTCGAGTCGCTGATTGCGCAGCCGCTGCGCGACGACCAGATCGTGCGGGCTCGTGCATTGGCCGCGGCGTGGCGGGACGGCCGCGTATCCAAGTACAACCATAGTCGCGACCTGGGATGGGCATTGCCCGATGGGTGTGTATTGGTCGTGGACCAGACGCGCGGCGATGCGTCGATCTCCTGCGGTCTCGCCGATGCCGCCAGCTTCCACCGGATGCTGGAGGCCGCGCTGCACGAGCATCCCGATCGCACGATCCTGCTCAAGGTTCATCCCGACGTCGTGTCCGGCCGCAAGCACGGTCACTTCGATCTCGACGCGGTGCGCGCGATGCCGCGCGTGCAGGTGCTGGACGACAACGTGCATCCGGCCAGCCTGCTGCCGCTGGTGCGCGAGGTGTATACCGTCACGTCGCAACTCGGCTTCGAGGCGCTGATGTGGGGATTGCCGGTGCGTGTCTTCGGCATGCCGTTCTATGCGGGCTGGGGGCTGACGCGGGACGCGCTGCCGGCGCCCGCGCGACGCGGTGCGGCCACGCTGGAACAACTCGTTCACGCGGCGCTGATCGATTACTGCCGCTATGTCGATCCGGAAACCGGCAAGCGCTGCGAGGTCGAAACCGTGCTGGCATGGCTCGCGTTGCAGCGCCGGATGCGACAGCGATTTCCCGTCGATATCGATGCGCTCGGCTTTTCCGGCTGGAAGAAGGACTACGTGTGTCAATTCTTCGACGGCAGTGCCGTTCGTTTTCGCTGGCGCGTGCCGCGGGCGATCGATCGCGCCGTTGCCACATGGGGGCGCAAGCTCGACGACCGGCTCGCGCCCGCGCTGCCCGCAACGCAGAAGGTCATTCGCGTCGAGGACGGCTTCGTGCGCTCCGTCGGCCTCGGAGCCGATCTGACTCGTCCGCTGTCATGGGTGCAGGACGATGTCGGCATCTATTACGACGCCACACGGCCTTCGCAGCTGGAAACGCTGCTCGCGCAAACCGCGTTCACGCCTGACCTGCTCGCGCGCGCGGCAGCCCTGCGTCAGGCCATTTGCGACGCGGGCATTACCAAATACAACCTCGGCGGATACGCGAACTGGGTTCGTCCGGAGGGCAGGCGCGTGATTCTTGTGCCCGGACAGGTGGAGACCGATGCGTCGATCCGCTTCGGTGCGTCCGGCATTCGCGGCAATATGGATCTGTTGCAGGCCGTGCGTGCCGCCAATCCCGATGCGTATCTGCTGTACAAGCCGCACCCCGACGTGATGGCCGGCCTGCGCAAGGTGGGGCGAGGGGAGGACGACGCGGCGCGGTGGTGCGACGAGACGATCGGCTCGGTGTCGTTTCACCAGTTGCTCGGCAACGTGGACGAAGTCCATGTGCTGACGTCGCTGGCCGGATTCGAAGCGCTGTTGCGCGGCGTGAAGGTGGTGACTTATGGGCAGCCGTTCTATGCGGGCTGGGGCGTGTCGCACGATGCGGGATTGACGGAACCGGTGCGTCAGCGGCGCAACCGTGTGCTGACGCTCGACGAACTCGTTGCCGCCGCGCTGATTTTATATCCCACGTATGTCAGCAGAACGACGAAACGCTTCACCACACCGGAGCGTGCGCTGCAGGAACTCGTCGAATGGCGCGCTACGCCACGGGTGCCACGTTGGCGGCATTGGGTTGCGCGGCTGTTTCGGGAGGCTTAGCAACCGGGCGCGTACCTGCCGGCTCGATGCCGCTGCCTTTCAACGAACCGAAGATCGGAACGTTCGACCGCAGCGCGCGATCGAGCCGCGGAGGCGGATCGACAAAGGCGCCGTGGCCGTTGACCTCGTCTTTCATCACGCGGCGCACGATTTCGACGCACGCCGCATCGCGGCCCGCGCGGTTGTAGAACGAGCCATGTATCTGGACGGTGGCGGCAATCGCTGCCACGAAGTCGTTGAGCAACGGCTTATTGACACGCTCGGGCCTGGTCCAGAACGTTTCCAGCGAACCCTGGTGCGTGAGCCCCGCAATGTCGTACATCGCCATGCCGAGCACCTTCACCGGGCAATTGGCGCGCAACGCATGCAGGCCCACGGTCGAATTCACCGCAATGACACCTTTGCTGTGCTTGATCGTGCGCTTGAGGTCGCAGTCCGTCACGGCAATGACGCGCGACGCCACGTCGTAGCGTTTTGCCGTGCGCGCGACGAATTTCTCCCAGCGCTCCATGCCATTGTCGAGCGGATGCAGCTTGATGATCAGCGAGCCGTCCTGCGGAGCGTGCTGTGCGAACGATGCAATGACTTCCTCGATCACTTGCCGCTGATCGCTGTACGCGGAATTGGCGCGCAGCTGGTAATCGGCCTGCATTTGCAGCGCGAGCATCCAGTAACGCTTGTTCGAGTGGCGCAATACGTCGGCGGCGGCGACCCGCGCGGGCTCATGCAGGCGCTGGCCGATCATGCGCGGCAGCCAGCGCAGATAGTCCAGTAACGGCAGGTAATACTTGTCGGTGCGATAGAGCGGGAAAAAATATGGCACCAGCGAGGTCAGGAGGTTATAAAGCACCTCGTTGAACGCTTCCTGCCCGAAACTGTGCGAATAGTGCTTGGTGTCCGGCCTGAATGGACCGACACGGCGGGCAATTGCGCGGATCGCCTTCGGGTCGGTGGGGAAGTGCGACAGCGTGCCCATGCCGCCGCGCTCGAGGGTGAGCCAGTCGGGGCGCAAGTAGCCGAATTCGATCGAGTACGTGCGAATGCCGAGCGACTCGGCGACTTCACGCGCGACCGCATGATAGGGCAGGCGGTCGGCAAAGTACATGATGTCGGTGATCTCGTGACGCACCAGATAATCGCGCAGAAAGTCCGCCCAGCGGCTAAAGCGGCCGCGGTAGTTGACCGCGCCCGGTTTGCGCCAGTAGGCCCAGTCCCCCAGGGAAAGATTGATCCGATGCGTGCGCACGAGTGCGGCATCGAAGTGATCGCTCAATTGGCGCCAGAAAAGCGAGGGAGGCCCCTGGAGAAATAGTATGGATCTGCGCATGTTTGATACTTCTAGGTTTTTCTAGTCTTCCTCTGGCCGTGAATTATAATCGCGGATCCTAAGTTGCGACATGATTAAGGCAGGTAGTGAAGAAGTGGCGGCTGAAATCGTTCATAAGGAGAGTTGGCGTGCTGCCACGGCCTGGCTTATAGAGGGCCAAGTGGTTGGTAATGTCAAGGCTTGCGTGGCTACTGTCGTGCTGACGATGCATGATGATCGCACGCAGGCGTTAAAAGTCTTAATCAGCAGTAAGGGCCATATCCAGGAGCTGGTCAAGACTCCTGCAGCCGTTCGGACTGTCCATCTGATCATGGACAACGATGAAAGCCCCGTTCAAGTCCGATTCCTTCGGCATCGCCGTCTGAGTTCCGCAGAGTACCGCTTGCGGCAGTTCTGGCGGGCGGCGAACACGCTGTACAAGCAACCGATGCAGCGTTGTGTCCGAGCAGGACTTACGCCGGTCACTCTTTTCCGCGATCTCGATCATGCATACGACGTGGCGTGCCGTTTTCGCGCGAACGTGTATCGCGAAGGTTACGCAGGGTGGTATCAGGAGTTCTATGCTATTACCCCGGCGGACCGTGCGTTGATGGCTCGTCGTGCGAAGCGTTGGCAAGATTCACCAATATTTAATATTTCGCTGGGGGTGAGCCGGCAAACTACGCAGGCTGATATCGATGCGACGCAAGGCAGTTTGCAGGCGCAAACATATCGACACTTTAAAGTCGAGGTGCGAGACGATTTCTCGGATGATGTACCCCGGTTGATTTCGACACCGGTCGCAGAGAATTCCTGGCGCCTCGTTATCAGGGCTGGAGCGACGCTCTCGGAGCAGGCGCTGTTTTGCCTCGCGGATGCCATCATCAAAACACCCGATGCCGCTGTAATTTATACCGATCATGATGTTGTGGGGATTGACGGCCAACTGCGCGATCCCGTTTTCAAGCCGGACTGGTCTCCCGAGCTACTGCGTTCCACTAACTATATCGGTGACGCTTTTGTCTGGAGCAGCCGGCATGCGGATCGCCTGCATGGATTTGGCGTGGACGTAACAGATGCCAACGCGATGCACGCTTTGCTGCTGGCGCTGAGCGAACTCGGCTCGCCGATGGTTCATGTGCCCGCACCGCTTTGGCATATGGCACCCCGAGATGAACAGGATGATGACGCGGGGACGGTTCGTGCAGTGGCCGCGCATTTGCGGCGCATGGGTGTGTCGGCGGAAGTTCAGAGCACTGGGCCGGGCCGTTGCCGGGTGCGTTATCCGGTAGCCGAGCCGGCGCCGTTGGTCAGTATCGTCATTCCTACGCGCGATCAGCTGGGGCACCTGCGCCGCTGTATCTCCAGCGTGCTGGAAAAGACACGCTATGGACCGTATGAAATCCTCGTTGTTGATAATCAAAGCATCGAACCCGACACACTGGCTTACCTGCAGAGCTTGAAGCAGGTAGCCAATGTTCGGGTGTTGTCGTTTGATGAGCCGTTCAATTACTCGCGGATCAACAACATGGCGGTCGCCGAGGCGAAGGGCGAACTGGTGTGTCTGCTCAACAACGATACGGAAGTGATTTCGCCGGATTGGTTGGGTGAGATGGTGGGGGTGTTGTTAAGCGATGGCGTGGGCGCTGTCGGGGCGAAGCTGCTGTATGGGGACGATACGGTGCAGCATGCAGGCGATACGGTGGGGCCTGGTGGGTGTGCGAATCACCTGCATAGCGGAATCGGGCGGAATGAACCAGGGTATACGGGTAGAGCGTTGGTGGCGCAGGATTTGTCGGCGGTCACGGCAGCGTGCTTGTTGACAACAAGGTCAATTTATCAGGCTACAGGCGGTCTTAACGAGATCAATCTCAAGGTGGCTTTTAACGATGTTGACTTCTGCTTGCGCGTTCGAGATGCGGGACTTCGCGTCATCTGGACGCCACACGCTGAGCTGTATCACCATGAATCTGTCTCTCGCGGTCTCGAAAAAACAGGGGCGCAGCGTCGTCGTTTTCGAGCAGAAGTGCGCTACATGCGTAAGCGCTGGTCTCGAATAATGCATCACGATCCTTACTACAACCAAAATCTCAACTACCTTCAGCCGGATTTTTCATTAAGTGCTTTGCCGATGGCATTCCGGCCTTGGCAAAGTGGTGGTGCCGAATTTTGGTGAAATTGACAGCGATTGAATACGATAGATTTTTTGGAAATTAAATTGTTCGTGCGACAACGAAAAAATACTGACAAATGATTACTGATAGCATTAAAAAGCATCGGCTTTTCTGGGGTATGATTGTTTTGCCAATGATATTGGCAACTATATATTTTGCAATTCTTGCAGAAGATCGCTATGTGAGCACGTCTCAGGTCGTTGTTCATAAAGTTAGTTCTGAGAGCGCGGGGGGCGGCGGTCAGATGCAAGGTCTGGCTGTTCTGATGGGAGGGAGTGGGTTAGCCGATGGGACATCGGCAGAAACACTCTATGTCCGGGAGTTTGTGCTCTCGCAAGACATGCTGGATATATTGCAAAAGAAGCTGCACTGGAGTCAACATTACTCCGGGCGCCTTCGTGATATGTGGTATTACCTTCCGCCTAATGCATCAAGGGAGGTGATGTTAAAATATTACCAACGCATGGTTACGGCTCAATTTGATATGACGACTGGGCTTTTGACCATAGAAGTGCAAGCATTTGATCGGGAGTTTGCTGATCAAACGTTATCGGTGATTATTTCTGAGAGTGATAAGTTTGTTAATGAAATATCACATCGGTTGGCACGTGAGAAAGTTAGCTTCTCGGAAGGGGAGCTGGAGCGTGCGCGTCTCAATTACGAATCGAAACGAGAGGCATTGCTGCATTTTCAAGGGGCAAACAATGTCCTGGATGCCGAGCAGTCTGCATTGGCTAGAAATGATGTCATTACTGGTTTGCAGGCCCAACTGACCAAAGAGAATGCTTCGCTACGGGCTATGCGTGCAAGTTTGAGTGACGATAGCCCGCAGGTTCGTCAGCAAAAAATCCGCATTTCTGCGATTCAGGATCAAATGTCTGCGGAAAATCAGAAGCTAGTTGCGAAGAATTCAAATAATAGAATGAACGTTACTGCTTCGAGATATAAAGGTTTGGAGCTCGAGGCGGGCATTGCAGAAGATTCGTATAAAGCGTCGGTTTCCTCTCTGGAGAGTTCGCGGATAGAGGCGACGCGAAAGCTTAGAAGTCTGGTTGTTGTTGTTAGCCCCAATATGCCTGATGAGGCATTGTTCCCTCGTCGAATTTATAGCTTGTTCACCGTTATGGTGATTTTGCTCTTGATCTATGGCATTGCCAATTTTGTTATAGCTACGGTCAATGATCATAAAGATTAAGGTGGCATATATGTATAAAAAGCAACTATTTAAAGATATTGAGCGGAAAGGTATGCGCTATTTGTCAGGGGCCGTGCTCGTCGGCAGTTTGATCTCGATCAGTGGGTGTGGAATTATTTCGGGGGCAGGTCCCCAAGTTTATAACGTCACATCGCAGAGTAATATGGATAATCCGGATTATCCATATAAATTGATTGATCTCTCGCCGGAAAATATTGCACCTTATATACGTCCTCCAGAAAGCGTTCTTGTGAAGCATGTTGCAAGGCCGGAGGAACCAGAAGTACGTCTGATTCCTGGCGACGTACTGAAGGTATTGATTTCAGACGATGGTGGGGTCGACAAGACGGTATTTGCTCCCCTTGCGCAAGGAGGGACGGTTTTTGCTCAAGTTCGGGTCGATGCAAGAGGCAGGATCTCGATTCCGTATTTAGGCACAAAAAATGTTCGGGGAGCTACCCTTTCCGAAGTCGAAGAAATTATTCGGCGAGGCGTTAGCGGACGTGCAAGCGAACCGCAAGTGCACGTGGAACTAATCAGTGATTTATCGAGTTCTGTTCTGGTTGCTGGTGCGGTCAAAAGTCCCGGCCGATTCTCTGCCCTGCAGGGGCCACTCACCATCCTGGATGCGATCAATCAAGCAGGTGGCCCACTCCTGGAACCGTATCTAATCAATGTAGTGTTGCGGACCGGGAAAAAGGTAGAGAGCTATAATTATCAAGATCTCCTGTCTGGTGGAAATATGCCGGTACCACCAAATTCGGAAATCGTGCTGCAGCGCTCACGGAAGAGATTTGTCGCTATGGGGGCGGTAAGTCAGCCTGGTCTTCATGATTTCCCTTCATCCAGTCCGAGCCTGTTAGAGGTGTTAGGTTCGGTTGGGGGATTGAATGAGCATGCTGCTAACCCGAGTGGTGTTTTTGTATTCAGATTGTCGGATGGTGATTCCGGTGAAGGTCCCAAAGCACAGGTATTTCGGCTAAATATGCGCGAGCCAGTATCAATGTTCTTGGCGAAGAATTTTTTGATACAACCGGACGATACTGTTTACGTCACAAATTCGCCGGTATATGAGATGCAAAAAATTATTTCTCCCATCGTCCAAGTATTGGTTTTGGGTCGAAATGTGAGCAGCTATTGATTAAGGGGGAAGTGTGTCGAATCTAGAATCTCCTTTCAAGATAAACCGCCCGGCAGCCAAGATTTTCAAGTCAGTTTTGTTTGCATTGTTTTTGAGGGAAATGCAAACCAGATTCGGTGCGAGACGAATGGGATTTATCTGGCTTATTCTGGAGCCGCTGGCGATCCTGGTGATTATTTTGGTGTTTCATTCATTCCTGCGAACAACCCCAATGCAAGGAATGGATTTTGTCATGTATATGGTTAGTGGGATCGTTCCTTTCCATATGATGAGAAGTATTGCCTGGCGTTTGACGGATGCTATAGGGGCAAATCAAGGGCTATTCGCGTATCGACAGGTAATGCCATTCGATACCTTCGTTGCCCGGGTGCTCGTCGAATTATGTGCGTATTCGTGTGCATATATAATTATCTGTTTTGCACTGAGCTTCTGGCTTAAAAAGGATGTTTCGATAAATGACCCGCTAATGTGGGTTCTTGCTTTGTTGGTCGGGGTGCTTCTTTCGTTTTCGCTTGGAATTGCCTTTGCAATTATTAGCCACTCCATACCAAATTCGGCAAGAATATGTAAATTGTCGTTCATTCCTCTATATATCACAGCAGGGGTTTTCTTTCCGGTTTGGGAGTTGCCGAGCGAAAAGATGTACTTCATTTCGTGGAACCCTTACGTCGAGGTGATTGATAATATTCGTGCGGCGGCATTTGATAATTATCCGGTAACAAAAGGCCTGAGTGCTGGCTATCCGATATATTTCACGATTGTTCTTACGTTCATTGTAATGTTGATTTACAGGCGCCAGCGACAAGTGCTGCGTGCGCCGAAGGCATAACGATATGATTGAATTGTCGAAATTGACCAAGTCCTATGTGACTAAACATGGGAGGAGGTATGTTTTTCGAGATCTTTCGTTCATTGTTCCGCCTGATCGAAATATCGCGTTAATTGGGAAAAATGGCGCAGGGAAGAGCACATTGATGCGCTTGTTGTGTGGAACGGACATACCTGATAGCGGGAAGATAATTACCGATAAAAGGATATCCTGGCCTGTCGGTCTTGGTGGGGGCTTTCAAGGGTCCCTCACCGGTCGTCAAAATGTGAAATTTATATGTAGAACTCTTGGCGCGGAAGGCCAGGAAATGCAGCGGGTTATAGATTATGTCGAAAACTTTGCTGAATTAGGCGAATACTTTCATCAGCCGGTAAAAACATATTCTTCCGGTATGAGCTCTCGCTTACGCTTCGGAATGAGTTTGGCCTTCGATTTTGATTATTATATGGTCGACGAAGCCATGTCGGTCGGCGATGCACACTTCAGAGAAAAGGCTGCTGAGGAATTCAAGCGTCGAGTTGGCAGGGCAAATCTGATCCTGGTGACCCACGGGATGGGACAGGTTAGAAAGATGTGTGACATTGTTTTGGTCCTGAAGGACGGTAATGTCGAGGTGTACGAGGATGTAGAGGAGGGGATCAACAGGTATATGAAGCTATAGCCTAGATTGCTAAGTAGAGGCGCGGCCTCGTAGTTCCATCGATTAAATAAGTTTTGGGTTTGTGTGGCATATTTCGCTTTTCGGTGATAATCGATTGCACTATTTATTTATGAGAAATGTCGAATTTCGAGTAACAATTTGTGCGGCTGGGTAAATTTCTCAAAAAGCGTAGTGCAGAATGTAATATGGCATCTGGTTGTTGTTGCGGCCTTCTGAAGTAGGGTTGTGACGCACGGAAAAATTGCCATTCCGAGATTGATTCTGGAGTGGGCATTTATCGAGATACGAATGTGGAAATTTTGCGAGCGATGGTACTTCCAAAATATAGCAGGCCGGCTGATGCAAATGAATATTGATTCAGATGAGGTGACTCGTGTCAAATTTCATGAGGAGCGCTAGCGAAATCAGAGGCCGGCGTTTGCAGAACCTGTATCGATCCGAGATGAGAAGCTCCCTACTCGGGTGAAGCTGTGGTGAATTTTCCAAGCGTCTATCAACTGATATCTCTAAGCTGTCGTGTCCTCATCGTCCGATCCTGGAAGTTAATTGCTCCGTTTCGACGTGATTCCGAGGAGCGGTTGGAAAATTGGTGCTCGTACTTTGGTGCGTTCCGCCTATAATACACAAATGCAATCTTGGATCTTGAGTCCAGAGAAATTGATATATGCGCATTGGAGAGATGCCGCATTTGCGAGATATGAAAATAGAAATGAACGATAGATTTAAAATTAAGGCAATTGCGATCGCGAAGGATGAGTCTGCTTATATTCCGCAATGGGTATTCCATCATCTTCATTTCGGATTCGATGCCGTCGAGATTTGGGTAAATAACACTACTGATAACTCCATTGAGATGATCAGGGCGTTAGCAAGCAAACTGGGCGATAATGTTGTTTCAGTGGTTGAGGCAGATGATATTCTGGCTAAGTGTGCGGCAAATAATGGATTATTTCAGCCCGAGGCATACAACCAGGCATATCGCCGAGAGAGTGAGAGAGGGGTGTACAGTCATTTAATGTTTCTGGATATGGATGAGCTGTGGACGCCACATAATTTTCGGGATTCGATAAAGGACGTGCTGGCCAGCTATCCAGACTCAGATGCAATATCGTTTTTGTGGATGGTGGATCTTCCGGTTGCGAGTAGGGCAATGTTCTCGCGTCCTTTTTCGACGACCAACAAATTTCAAAAAAATCGTCACGTTAAATCTTTGGTGAGAATTTCACCGCGGGTCCGTAGCGTGGGGATTCATAATCATGCTTCTAGAGATACCGTATTTCATCTCGCCGACGGAACAAAATTCGAAGAAACCAGTGATGTTTTGAATGTCAATTGGGCATACATTTCAGTCGAGCAAATGAAGAAGCGGCTGGGAGTGCCTGAGAAATATTTTATAGTCCATCAGGTATATCGGTCTCAGGAAGAGTATTTGTCTTCTCTCCTAAGGGGGCGGCAACATGCTCGAGATGATAACGTTTTCAAAGTTAATCGATTAGGCTATGTTCCATTTCATTCAGACGCGCATACAGAAAAAATAAATATCCAGACCGAAGCTCTGGAGGCATACGATACATCGTATGATAATTTTATTGCCGAGAATCGGCTGGAGGGATTGTTGGAGAGCGCGCGTAGCTTTATTGTTAAGCGATATGATTCTGCTTTGTCAATGATCAAATCTGATTCATCGCTATTCGGCAGATATCGGAGGCAGTTGCGAGGGTTACGCGTTGTTGATGAAATTTTTGAAAAAGACCCTCTTATCGGCCGCGTTGAGCGAGTGATTCAATCCTCTTCATCCGGCTTCGTGGAGTTGAAAGGATGGGCGTCTGATATTCTACACAATCGACCTCTTAAATTTCAATACAGATCGAGAGATGGTCGTTTGATTCACGTGTTCTCGCAGAAAATCGCTCGGCCGGACTTGAGTATTTCGAGCCCAGAGTTGGGGTTTTATTGTGGATTTAGAATCGAGGTGCCAGTTGATGTTGCACTCGATATTGGCGATGAAGAAATCAATGGTGGGACTATTGAGTTCATCGCGAAAACGCAAGATGGAAAAAACGCTTGTGTATTGGCTGGCGACGCAGTTGAATATGTCAAATGCGTGGCTCCGAAAGCGTCTGATGCAAATATTTTCGGTGAAGTCCGTGATGCATTGTTTAGAGATGGGATTCTACAAGTCTCCGGAAAAATATCAGACCGTGTAAGTGGACCGATCGAAATTTATGCTGATATTGACGGAATTCTGTTTGAGTTTTCAATCCAGCGAGAGGCAGAGATGTTTGCCGAAAATCTCACGATAGGGGGATTCTCTGCAACATTGAATCTCGAAAATGTTCCGCAGGAATTGAGAACCCGGGCGCCGCAATTTGTTCTGATAATTGAGGGTGTTCGGAGAGCGCTTAAATTTGGAAAAGCATATGCGTATCCAATTGATCAAATCTATGCATCCTTGAATCAAAAGTTGCCGCGTGTATCTATAAAATCCTCTATGCCGGAAGCAGAGCAATCTTGCCTAACCTCGAGTCTGCAAGGAAAAGAGACGTATTTGACTTACGGCGCTCCCGATACCCCGGCTCTGGCGCTAAGTTTGGGAGTGAAGAATGTTGTTGCGGTTGATAGTGACCAAAGGATTTTGGATGCTCTGAACTATCAACTTTTGGCAAAAATAGCGGGCGGGCGGCAAAAATTTTATCCCGTCTGGATCGACATCGGTAAGACCAAGGAATTGGGATATCCGATGGATAGCAGTGGGTGGTCCCGTTATCCATTGTACGCGGTAGCTCCGTGGAATCAATGTGCAGAAAAAGGACTATCGCCAGACGTCATTTTGATCGACGCTCGATTTAGAGTCGCTTGCTTCCTGGTTTCCTTGGTTATGGCGGATCCGGGAGCATATCTCCTATTTGATGATTATGTGGACAGGCCGCAATATCACGTCGTCGAGGAACTTGTAAAGCCTATTGGTGCATATGGGCGACTGGCCAAGTTCGTCGTTCCTGAGCAAGTAGATTGTCGAAAATTGACAAGATTGCTGCTCCAATATTGCAACG
This sequence comes from Burkholderia anthina, assembly GCF_902498995.1. Taxonomy (GTDB): domain Bacteria; phylum Pseudomonadota; class Gammaproteobacteria; order Burkholderiales; family Burkholderiaceae; genus Burkholderia; species Burkholderia anthina. The sequence goes on along the minus strand of NZ_CABVLY010000016.1, from coordinate 44,934 downwards.
CCGCCATGTAACCATCTGGCTGCATTTTGATAAATGTACCGCGAAATCGAGAGAGTCGAAATGATTTTTCATTATGAAGGCGACGATGCGAAGGATGTGCGCCAGAAAGACAATGATCCTCAATTGTCAAAGGAAAATGATTCCTTGATGAGCGTGTGCAGAGACCTAATGTCGCAATGTGATCAATTGCGTCAACGCGAACAAGAACTGGCGATGTCTCTGCATTATGAAAAAATAAAAGTTCTGCAGTTGAATTATAAATTGAAAGGGATGCAATCTGGCGTAGATGGTGCGCTGGTTGCGCCATTTAAATATGCTCGAAGCGTTTATAGAAAATTGACCGGACGCTACCGGTTGCATTTCGTTCCGGTGCATCAATTGGAATTTACGGCGGGGGGGATTTGGCAGGCAACCGGGAATGATCCGCAATTCGTTATATTTGCGGATATCAACTGGAGCCGTCTGGAAGGCTGGTATCTGCTTGAGATTGATGTTGAATCTGAGCATGATCTTGAGGCGCAGATCTACTTTGATGTGGATGGAAATGGTTATAAAGAATCAGATTCCGTTCGTGCTCAAATTTTAGCCAAAAAAACAAATAGAATTCCGATTTTTATTCCGCGTGATTGCAAGGGAATTCGCCTCGATCCATGTCAGTTTAAAACTTCGTTTAGATTTAAAACAGCGAGATTGATTCGACTAAAGGAACGCCCGGATGTTGCGGAGGAAGCGAAAGATCTGCTGCATTCATATTCGCTTCTTGGAGGGATTGGTGGAAATTGGTCGACCCTGGTTCCGAATGAGACGATCGGCCGTTTTCCGGGTAATGAGTACAGCTGGGTATCGGAAAACAACGACCCGTGGTTCAGGGTGGTATCCGATAATAAAAATATTAAAAAGGGATGGCACCGGATCGACCTTCTTCAGTATTCAAAGGTTAAGCGCGGCGTCGCCAAATTTTACTTCGATTTCGGTGACGGCTTTAATGAGACTGACTCCGTCAGGTTGCCATATATGTCAGGCGTTACGGCGTCGAGGATTGTTTACCTCCGCTTACTTCCAATTTCCGTGCGGTTTGATCCTTTGGAATCTGTTTCGGCCTTTTCAATCGATCGGCTCAATATAACGGCGATTGGTGAGGAAGTTGCCAAAAAGGAAAGTGTCGAAAAGATTTGTGAGCATGGCGATGCGTATAAAGACCGAAGCAGCGATGATGTCTGGCGTGATGCGGTAGTCAGTGCAAAAAAAGACGGCCAAGATCCTCTTCTGAAGCTGTACGAGATATATGATTCTGTTCATTTTTATGGACAGGAATCGGCTGACTACTCAGATTGGATTCAGCGAAATGAAGACGGAATTTTTGATGTAAATTTGATTGCAAAGCGACAGCAAGAGTTCGCCTGGAATCCCGTGATTTCGATTGTTATGCCGACTTATAACACATCAAGGCAAATGCTGTCCGCCGCGATAGAGTCTGTTCTGCGGCAAAGTTATCCAAACTGGCAGCTATGCATCGCAGATGATGCATCAACGGACTCAATCACAAGAGATGTGCTCCTGCATTACGAGAAATTAGACAGTAGGATTAATATAGTTTTCAGAGAGGAAAACGGTCATATTTCGGCCGCATCCAACTCGGCTCTCGATTTGGCGAATGGTGATTTTGTTGCTTTGCTTGATCATGACGATGAGTTCGCGCAGCATGCATTGCACTATGTGGTCGATTGCCTGAATCGTAGCCCAGATGCAAAAATTATATACACGGATGAAGACAAGATCGATGTGAACGGTAATAGGTCGGAGCCACACTTCAAATCAGACTGGAATCCGGACTTGTTTTTATCGCAGAATTATGTTTCGCATCTTGGCGTGTATCGGCGAGATATTATTGAAAAAATAGGTGGATTCAGAAGAGGCGTCGAAGGTAGTCAAGATCAAGACTTACTGTTGAGATGCCTGCCCCTTGTGAGGGATTGTGAAATTCATCATATTCCATTGGTGCTCTACCACTGGAGAAGTGTGGAAGGGTCAACGGCAAAATCTGCTGCGGGGAAATCATACACTACCGATGCAGGAGTGAAGTCGCTGCGAGATTATTTCGACTTGCTGAACCGGCCCGATATTCAGGTAGAAGAGGGGCTTGTTGCGAATACGTATCGTGTGCGATATCCAATTCCCAACCCCGCTCCTCTTGTTTCGCTGATAATACCGACGAGGGATCACGTTGATTTGCTTAAGACTTGCATCCAAAGTATTGTCGACAAAAGTGATTACACGAATTTCGAAATAATTATTTTGGACAATGGCAGTGTTGAGCCCGAGACAATTTCTTATTTCGATGAAATTCAACGTGCGGAGCCAAGAGTAAGGGTCCTGCCATATCATCATCCATTTAATTACTCGGCAATAAATAACTTCGGAGTTATGCATGCCGAAGGGGATGTGATTGGTTTGATCAATAATGACGTTGAGGTAATTAATCCCGGTTGGCTATCCGAGATGGTGAGTAACGTTTGCCGGCCGGAAATTGGATGTGTCGGAGCCAAGCTGTATTATAGTGATAATACTATTCAGCACGCTGGTGTCATTGTCGGACTTGGCGGGGTTGCTGGACATTCACACAAATATTTTCCGAGGGATGCGTCAGGTTATTTTCACAGGTTGAAGGTGGCGCAGAATTTATCCGCGGTTACCGCGGCCTGCTTGTTGGTCCGGAAATCCGTATTCCTCGAAGTTGGCGGACTGGAAGAGGACGCGTTGAAGGTTGCTTTCAATGATGTGGACTTTTGCTTGAAGGTGCGAAAGGCTGGATATAGGAATTTATGGACTCCGTATGCAGAGCTTTACCACTACGAATCAAAATCACGTGGATCAGAAGACACTCCGGAAAAAATTGCACGATTTGCGTCGGAAATTAATTTCATGCAGGGTAAGTGGAACGATTATTTGGCGATTGATCCATACTATAGTCAAAATTTAACGTTGTCGCGCGAGGATTTCTCAATATCGTAAGTGAGGAGGAAAGATGGTGCTGACTCGACGGAAATTTATTCAAGCCGGAATTTCGGCTGGTTTGACTTCTGGCCTCAGGCCGGCGATCGCTTCAGAAAATTGTCCTGACCGGCGTCAAAATATATTTGTTGGCGGTGTTACTGGATTTGATTCTCTTGCAAATCCGGAAAATACTGAATTTCTTCGAAAATCATGCCGTGTTGCGTTATATGTTCACGGCTATATTTGGACGCGAACTGCGCCAGAGGTTCAGAAGGAAATTCTGGCTTCCTTCAAGGGTGACTTGATGGAGGTTGAGCTCGGGTTGACTAACAATCCAGATAATTGGTTTGAGCACGGATACAAACGAAAATATATAGACGCGGGCGTTCATGCAAAGCGGGCCCACGTTAATGGGTTTAAGTCAGACCGCGCTGATGTGTGGGGTGAGTTTGTCACAGCAGCCAGGTCGTATGGAATCGAGACTGTAGCTCCAATTTTTTCACCAAACAGTCGACAGTACGTTGGCGCCCCTTTTTCGTCATCGTCTTGGGATGTTTTGCGCAGAGCTGCAAAGATGGGTGGCGGGCTGACTACCGACTCTCCTCCACATTATTTCCTCCGTCAGCCTAGGGAATATCAGAGATTTGTATTGGATGAAGTATCTTGGGCCAAACACGCTGGGCTTCATACAACGTTTATCATTTCTCCAAATAATTCGGGCGATAAATTCCTGGACGAAACAAAGAGGACGATTGATTTTCTGAGTAAAAACGATGCAATTCCAAATTCCTGGGTGGTCGAGAATTATAATTCCAAAGCCGGAGTTTCGTATTTGAACAAGATTGGATCCGAGAATAATAGCGAAAGTGTTCTTGGGGTTGCATCCTGGCTTGTTAAGAATGCTCCATAATCTCAAACTCCCTCGTGTCGCGTATCAAGGGTAGTCGTTCCGTTGATTGTGCTTGTTCGAGAGGAAGGAATGACCGATCATGGGTGATGAGCTGAAGCTCTCTATGGATGATATTTTTGTTTGAGTGTGTCGTCGGCAAACACGCCAGCGCCGACAGGTTTTCATCGAACCGCGGCGCCGGACGCTCGATTTTCTGCTGGTAGATACGTGGAATTAGTTTCGGTCGGGAGGGTATATGGGCAATCGACGGCGGTTTATTTTGTCAATGTTGATAATGGCTTCGATGTCCAAGATGGCTCGGGCCGCAACGTCACAGCTGCATTCCGACAATGCGGAACCGATGGCGGAGAATGCCTATCAACGATCGCCGCACGGTGCGCAATGCCCATGTGATGGGTTGGATCGGCAGATTCCGGGGGGGCGGTTCGAGAAAAATTCCGAAGAGAAGAATACCTACTATGCAAAATCCCTTGGTATTGTTGGGGATGGTGTGACCGATACAGCCCCGGCCATTCGCGCGGCAATCGCAGATGATAGGACTATTGTGTTCCCCGCTGGGGTATATCTCCTAGATAGCAGTAGCGGACCAATTCACGGTGTGGCAGATGCTCCGGCAATCGTAATAAATGGAGTTCGAAATTTCGGTCTTATCGGCATGCCGGGAGCTATCTTTAAAATTGGTGATAATTTAGCTCGCCGGAATAGCAGCTTCGTTTTGATGATGGTTTCTGCTGATCACGCTGCGGCCGGAAAATATACCAAGAATATTCATATTTCTGGTTTGAAGCTCGTATTTAATGCCGGCTCCGGCGTAAAGGGTAATATTTCTGGGTTTAATGTTACATCAGCGGAGAATGTTTTAGTTGAGAACGTTGTATTTGATGGCAGTGCCGTTACCACTGTTGGCGTGCTGGGTATTACAGGCACTGGCGGACGAGGTCACATATTTAGAAAGAATGAATTTATTCAGGTGTCTACAGCATTCGATAATTCCCAATACGAGAATTGCAGATTCGAACGGAATAGATTGATTGGTGGTCGCGGTGCTGTCACTGGATTTAATCATTTCTATGACAAGTCCACGTTGGATAATATCCGACTTGAGAAGCCATTGTCTGGTCCAATTAGCTCCCGGCTGCTCTATTTGGATAATGATATCGCGGGTTATCCGACAGCCTTTGCTCTTAGGGGTCTCCGTGATTCTTGCGTCGACCAAAATCGATGTCATGATGCGATACTTAGCGGTAACGGTGACCGGAATATTATTTCCATTTATACTGGTGATACGGAATATTCTGCTGGCTACTATGTTAGCAATATTTGCGTGACTCGAAACGTTATATATAACTATAGCCGGGCTGGAGTGGGGGTGACGAAGGGTATATTCGTTAACAGGTATGGCGGGAAGAGACCGGTAAAAAATGTCTCTATTGTCGATAATACTATCCGAAACATATCGGGATCGGGAGCAATTGGCGTCGATTGTGATAAGTTGGGTGACGGTGATGAAGTGCAGGGGAATGTTGTCGACGCCAAGTCTGTCGCGAAGACATATGGCGCTCGCATTGCAAAATATATCGAAAATCAATCGGCCGGCGTTGACGGAGTCGGTAGCCGTCGATAACGGGCGAGCTTGAAGTTGATAAGATGGTAGAAAACCAACTGATTTTTCTCGTCGGTGAGTTGGGGAGTGCCGAATTTACTTCACTCGGCGCCATCTCTTCAAACTCGCTCATCGAGAAGGACTGAAGTGGTGAAAGCGGCGGGGAGGATGTCCTCCACCGCCTGGTGATCTTTTCGACGTTACATCAGGTCGATTCCGAGCACAATCTTTCAAATTCAACAGAAAGCGGGATTTCCATTTCGAGCATAAGAGTTCGAATTTGGCGCGCCAGTCCAAGACGATGTTCGTCTCTCTCGGCAGCATCTTTTTTGTTTATTTTTTCAAAAAGCCTGTCGAATTTACTGATTGGGTTGACATGCAACGCGTCGCCCAGAGAAGTGACCGGGATTTTAAGGGTTTCGCACAATTCGGATGTCCTGGAATCGTGCGAGATCATAGCGGCGGGGCGCTCAGCCTGTAGCGCCATGATCGTTCCATGGATTCTTGTGCCGATGACAGCTTGATAGCGCCGGACGTCACGGATCCAATGGTCGATTCGAACATGTACGCGGGAGCGCGTAATCAGCAGCTCCCGGAATTCGGCCAATCTCATGCCCGGAGCAAGGCGCTTGCGCAGGAACGAAAGCGTTGAATCGTCCACCAGATTTCCCTGGCCCAATGCGAAGGCAATGATGGTTGGATGTGCTTGGGCGATGTAGTCGCCATTTCTAAATCGTACTAAATCAAAAAGTTGGCGCTCGAGTTGAGACACTTGATCTGAGTGCGGGTGGCCGAGCGGGTAAATGCCTTCCATGACCCCAAGGCGTCCCCAGTCTTCAAAACTGACCTTTTCGGAGATGTCCTGCCATAAGGTTTGCGTCGGATTGATGAAAAATGACGGGCAACCTAATACCTTTGCACCGGATACACCTAATCCGTCAATGATGGATTTGGTATATAGCCCGCGAACACCAAATCCAGACGAGCGCTTGCTAATCGCTTTCAGATAGTTGATCGTGCCTTCCGGGATTGTGATTTTCTCACCGATGGCACTGGACTGTGCACCGATTCCTAGGCAGAAGGTGGGGAGATCTACTGTTTCGATAAATTTGGCCGGAGCGCCATAATTTATAGCGGGATTAACTAGATTTGCTTCTGCGACTATCAATGCGCGAGCATTCCGACGAACATAGTCCGGATCGCTCTGATAAGTAATATAAATTACATCTTCGCCGATCAATCTGCGCATGCCATACTTAAAGGCATAATTTCCTACGTTTACACCGGAAAGTTTAAGCACATCCCCTGATGATAACCCGGCAGTGTCTCCGATTCCTGCGTAGTCGGATTGTGCTTCGGTGCTGGTTAATAAGATGGCAACTGTCATTTAATCCTCTTCAGTATTGTCTTGTGGTGGCACAAGCAACATATTTGATGCGGCGTGTTGCTGGGGCGATATCGATTCCGAGGTGGCGATCACAGGAAATCCTCTCGAAGTGCGTGTGATGCGGTGGCTGTGACCAACGACTGATCTGGCGTCGGCCACAGTTTCACCCAGCCTCACCCAGCTCGACAACACTCTTTTCTTCGCTACCCGAACGCTCATCATAGACCACCGGGTAGCGAAGGACACGCAAATTCTCAGGAAATTATAAAATTTCAGAATTCTCTTGTTGCAAGAATTTGCTTGGATGCAGACCAAACACCTTCAAGATATTTTATTTTTGCTTCAGTAATGTCGCCGACGTCAGCGTGGCATAAGCCAAGCTTGATGGCATTTGCCAAAACCATTTTCTTGGTGTGTTGAATTGAATGAATAAGTTCGGTCTTCGACTGGAATCGAACGATGTCGAAGTTCTGAAAAAGAGCTTTTCCTTCTTCGATGCCGCGGCGATACGATTCTTCGAAATTATTTGTGTAGTCATGCGAGTGAAAGACGACGGCACCGGGGCAATAGCCACGAGAGAATCCGGCGTCCAGCAATCGTTTTGCGATGCCCTGATCTTCAGCAAATTCGACCGCCGGGAAGCGATAGCGGCGCAACAAATCACCTCGATATCCAGCATTGTTGTCGCTGTTAAAGCACAATCCAGCTCGGAAGTACGGCTCCTTGTTGTAGCGATCGCCGTGCTGAGACCGATTGGTTACGAATCCATGATGAACGAACCCGTTAAAGTGTTCGATAAGTTCGATATCGTAGATCGGGTGATGATCGGGGTACGCGCGATGCGGCCCGAAACTGTAGCCACAGTTAGGAAGCATCCGGAGAGGGGTCAACAAGGACTCGAGCCAGTATTCGCTGGCAGGCAGGGTATCCTGGGTCAGATAGGCATAAAAATCTGCTTCGGTAAGGCTGGCGCCTAGATTCCTCGTTTCGCCGTGCTGGAACGTAGCGGCGTCGATGACATGGACTTGAGCCAATCGATGTTGTTCGATTTTTTCGATGACGGGCGATGCAACCCCGTTTTTGCGAGAATCGACAACTTGGATTGTAACGTCGTATGAGCAAAGCTGTCCGTGGATCGCATCCAGGACTTCGACGAAGTTTTCATCAGGATAATACGTCGGGATAACGACCGTTGCGGGCTTGCGCAGAGAGATTCTGGGCGCAGCCGGAGCGATTTTATTATCCATCCACGCAGCGATCTTTTCGAACTCGGCTTCCCATGAGAGTGAGCGCGAAAATTCCATGTATGGCTTGCGTAGTTGATCGAAGGCTTCTTGGTCGAGCCCATCAACAAGCTTCAGGACATGGTCAACGATTACTTCGGAGGACGGTGCGATTGAGATGGCGCCATGTGCATCCGTGGTTTCTTTGGTCGATTCAGAAGTCGGTTGTACGACAATAAGGCCCGAAGAGGCCATCTCAACGGGAAGAATTGAATAATTTGTTGCAGATGCAACCAATCCGAATTTGGCACGATGGAAAAGCTCCGCCATTTTTTGTGGCGGCAATATTCCCATGTTTGTAACATTGTCATTGACTGCTTCCCCAGGATGATCGTCTCCGAAGATGACGACTTCGCCTTGCCCGGCGTTGGCTAGCCGATTGGCCACGTCGATCATCAAATCGGAGCAACGGCGGCTGGTGTGACCTCGAACGTACACTGCAGCCAAAACATCTCGTTCTGCTAGCGGAGTATCTTTTTGCTGATAAAAGGGCTCTGCGCATAATTCGAAGCGCACGTGCTCGCCGCCTTTGTCTGATACCAGTTTTTCGAGCCATTCGCCAGCACAGACGAAATCAAATCCCATCTGATATGTATATTCTGCTCGAAGCGCATCGGTTCCGGCCGCTAAAAAGAGACTTTCCTTGTCCTGGACAAAATACAGGCGAATATTGGGTTGCTTGTTTTTGGCAACTGTGTACGCGGTTGTCCAGGCAGTTGCTATAAGGAATTCGCCTTCAATTGTTTGGAATCCACTATCGACAAGCCGGAATGAAACCGATGTCGAAGGGAAGTATCCAACGTATTCGCTATAAAGCGCATCGATCTGGGAAATCTCTGTCGCATCATCCACCCAGAAAATGGATTCCCATCCGAGGCGTGACAGCGTTCGAGCACATCTAAAAATAGTGGTATGGCCACCGCCACCTTTAGAGAATCGCGGAATAACCCAATTCAAAACTCTTCGTTTTGCATGCGTCGCACGATTCATGTGGAGCGCTGATGCTGCTGCGATACGTGTATCGCTGGAGCCGGTATTGAGTGGCAAAGCACGCATGTCGGTGTTCTTCAGCCAATGGCCGACCCACTCGATGGCGGACTGTAATTTCATGCGCTTCGCAGCCGTTGCAACTTCTTCACTCGGAAAGAAACCAACGATTAAGCCGATCGCGAGAAAATGCTCGAGCGCGGAGAGAGGCCAGCCGGACAACTCGTTAGCATATGCTTTGCGATAATATCGCCCATCGAAGAAAGGTGACGGACATGCTCCCTCGAACTCACCATAGTGATAGTAATGCTCCCAGGGATCGATTTTGGTCGAATCCAGATCCGGGCGGTTGGAGAGATAATATTGAGAATCGAATTTAAAGAAATCACGAGCCCGGTCAATTGCTTCCGGTTGATGAATGCGGCGATTTCGTTCTTGAGCGGGAGTCGGGCAATTGAAGCGACGCTTCTCATCATACCCGTGGCGGGTGTAGTGAGTGATCGGCTCCATGAAATCTCTCGCCACATCCGGATTTAATTGCCAATAACTTACCGGTGAAAATTCGAGATTTGGTGCAAGTAAATTTTTAGCGCCGATGTTGTGGTAGTGTGCTTGAGGCTCTACAGATTCCGGTAGATTGTATGCGCTCGAATACCACTCTTCATCGAGATCGACAATAATGCTGATTGCTTCCCGCTGGGCACGATCTGGACGAACCCCGAGAGCTTGAGGAGTATCGTCGGTGGTGCCATTTTTTGCCGTTGAGTCGAATTCATTGACTACAGTTTCGAACATTTGGATATCCGTAGGTACACGGGAATCCTCATGTGTGGTGACAAAATCCGGATTGATTATTTCTTGACTCTTATCAAAATCTTCTGCTTTAGCCATGATGCGGTCTTCAGGTTCTAGTGCAATGTCGAGTGAGGTTCGAGGGGGATTCTCGAAATTTTCGATTGTTTGATTGTTATTCTGTTCTTGAGCCTCATTTCTGAGGTAATGAAGCATTATTTGCCATTGATTGGATTTCTGAGGTAGATTTTCATTGAGTTTCTTGTATTTTTCCCAATCAAAATCATCCGGGATTGCCTTTTCATCTAGCCCCAGTTCCTGTGCCATTTCGGCAAATGTGTGGAATTTTTTGGGGTGACTTGATTGATTCAATAGGTGCTCTTGAAGAGTTGCGTCATCCAAGTTGGCAATATCCGGATACCACCCCCGGAGGAAATTGAAGTCAGGTTTCGTCACGTTTTAAATTCTCCAACATTCGGGATTTTTAAATGCGATTCGTCGTAGAGTAATTCTGAGGCGCATGCTGAAGTGGTGATTCTGCTGCTGCCTTGGATGAGATGTCGGGTCTTAGTCGCTTCCAAAAAGATCTCGGGTATAAATCTTTTCCGAAACGTTCTTTAATGCGGTGGCTATTCGATTGCTGATAATTACGTCAGACTCTTGCTTGAACGCCTCTAGATCTTCGATAACTCGAGAGTGAAAGAATGACGATTCCTTCAGCGCAGGCTCGTACACGATGACCTCCACGCCCTTCGCCTTGATCCGCTTCATCACGCCCTGGATGCTTGACGCCCGGAAGTTGTCGGACCCGCTCTTCATGATGAGGCGATAGATCCCGACCACCTTCGGCTTGCGACGGAGCACGTCTTCAGCGATGAAGTCCTTGCGCGTCGTATTGGACGCCACGATCGCCTGAATCAGGTTCTGCGGCACGGCCTTGTAGTTGGCGAGGAGCTGCTTGGTGTCCTTGGGCAGACAGTATCCACCGTAGCCGAACGACGGATTGTTGTAATGGCTACCAATCCGCGGATCAAGGCAAACCCCGTCGATGATCTGCCGCGTATCCAGCCCGTGCGTCGCCGCGTAGGTGTCGAGTTCATTGAAGTACGACACACGCATCGCGAGGTAGGTATTCGCGAAGAGCTTGATGGCTTCCGCTTCAGTCGAGTCGGTAAAAAGAACCGAGATGTCCTTCTTGATCGCGCCTTCCTGAAGCAGTTCGGCGAACACCTTGGCTCGTTCCGATTGTTCTCCGACGATGATTCGCGACGGATGCAGGTTGTCGTGCAGCGCGCGACCTTCGCGCAGGAATTCAGGGGAGAAGATCACTTGATCGCAATCCAGATCCTGTCGAACCTTCGCCGTATATCCGACCGGCACGGTCGACTTGATCACCATCACCGCACGCGGATTGATCGCCTTTACGTCCCTGATCACGGCTTCGATCGAGCGCGTATTGAAGTAGTTGGTCTCCGGATCGTAGTCCGTCGGCGTGGCGATGATGACGTAGTCCGCCCCTTCATAGGCCTCGTGCTTGTCCAGCGTCGCGCGGAAGTTCAGGCGCTTGTTCGCGAGATAATCCTCGATCTCGGTATCGATGATCGGAGACTGCTTGCGATTGAGCATCTCCACTTTCTCGGGAACGATGTCCAGTGCGACGACTTCGTGGTGCTGAGCGAGCAGGATACCGTTGGAAAGCCCGACATAGCCGGTGCCGGCGATAGCGATTTTCATGAGTCGTTGATTGATTTGGAATTGGAATGGACCGCGTACTCAACGTACCGGGACTATCGTTTCTCGAGCAACCCCTTCATTGCCTGCACGGTCTGGTCGATCTGCGCTTCACTATGCGTGCAAGCGATGAAAAACCTCAACCGCGCCGACTGCTCCGGCACCGCCGGATAAAGAATGGGCTGCACATTGATTCCTTGTTCGAACAGGGCGTCCGACCACTTGGTCGCCCGTAGCGAGCTGCCGAGAATCGCCGGAACGACAGCAATTCCCGCGCTGCTGCCCGTATCGATTCCCACCGCCTTGGCCTGCGCAAGAAAATACTGCCCGCGCGCCTGAAGCGCGGCCACGCGCTCGGGCAATTCCAGCATGCGCCGCAGCGCTGCGAGCGAAGCGGCCGCGACCGGTGGCGGCATTCCCACGCTATACAGGAACCCCGGCGCCAGAAATTTCAAATGCTCGATGAGCGCCGTCTCGCCGGCAATATAGCCGCCGCAGCCGGCCAGCGATTTGCTCAGCGTGCCCATCCAGATGTCGACGGCATCGCCGGCAAGGCCGAAGTGCTCGCGAATCCCGCGCCCCGTCTTGCCCATCACGCCCAGCGAATGGGCCTCGTCCACCATCAGGAACGCCCGGTGACGGCGCTTGATGTCGACGAAGCGCGGCAGGTCGGGGTAGTCGCCATCCATGCTGTAGATGCCTTCCAGCACGATCAGCACGCGCTCGAACTGATGCCGCTGTTCCGTCAGCAGCCGCTCGAGCGCATCGGCGTCGTTGTGCGCGAACGAAAAGCGCTTCGCGCCCGACAGCTGGATCCCCTGCAGCACGCTGTTGTGGATCAGTTCGTCGTGAATGACGAGATCGCGCGGCCCGAACAGGTAGCCGATCGTCGTCACGTTGGCCGCATGGCCGCTCACGAACGTGATGGCGTCGTCCACGCCGTACAGTTCGGCGAGCGCTCGTTCGAGCTCGCGGTGGATCGGCCGTTCGCCTGACACCAGGCGGCTCGCGGATACCGACGTGCCGTAGCGGTCGATCGCATCTTTCGCGGCTTGCGAGACGACGGGGTCGCCCGACATGTCGAGGTAGTTGTAGCTGGCGTAATTGACGTACGTGTGACCGCCGATGCGGGTTTGTGCACCGGCCGTCCCTTCATGCAGCTTGAAGAACGGGCTGCGCAAGCCAAGGCGCGCCGCGCCGTCGCTCATGATGCGCAACTGCCGATAGCCCGGATACTGGTCGAAGCGCGTATAGGCTTCCGGCACGGAAGCCGCCGTCCTGCGGCCCGCCGCCGGCGCGGCCGCGGGCTGCTCGCGCCCGGCTTCACGCAGCTTGCGCTCGAGCGCCTGCTGGATGAGCTTGTTCTTCAGGGCCGAGGTGAGGCCCGGCAGTCCGGTGGTTTTGGTCTTGCTCATGTCGCGCTTATCGGATCATGCGTTCCGGCTTGTGGCCGGCTTCTTGTGCAGCCTTGATTTCGTCGGTGAACTCGGCGATCGCTTCGCTGGAAACATCCTCGGTATGCTGGGCCACGACATGCGCAACCTGCTGGGCAACGGTGTCGGGCTCGGCCGGCTCTTCGCCGCGCAGCACCTCGATCAACCGCGTGGCCAGCTTGGTCATGGTGGGGCTCTCGGAGAGTGCCATCACCGGCAGCCGGACGCCGAAGCGGCTTTCGAGCGCCACCACGAGCTCCACACCCATCAACGAATCGAGGCCCATATCGTAAACCGAACGATCGGGGTCGATCTTGTCCGCGGGTACGCGCAGGATCTCGCTGACTTCGTGCTTGATCATGTCGACCACGGCCGGGTGCAGTTCCTCGTCGTTCAGCGTGGCCAGCAACTCGGCGACGTCGTCGCTGCCGTCCTCGTCCTGATGTGACGTTGCCGCGTCGCGCGCGACCCAGGCGAACTTGGGCGTCTGCGCGCTCGGCAGGAAGCGCGACAGCGCACGCCAGTCCAGTTCGAGCACGCCGAGGTCGCCGACGTTGCCCAGCAGCATGTCTTCCAGCGCATCGAGCGCCGTCGCGGCGGGCAGGGCGCTGCCGCCCATGCGGTTTTGCAGCGCGTCCTTGACCTTCTGGTTGCGCGCGAGGAAGCCGGCATCGGCAATCGCGCCCCAGCGCGGGCTGGTCGCGGGAAGCCCGCGCGCGCGCCGCAGGCGGGCCAGCGCTTCGAGCCAGCCGTTGGCGGCCACGTAGTTCGATTGCCCCGGGTTGCCGAACAGCGTCGTGCCCGACGAGTGGAACACGAAGAAGTCGAGCGGCAGTGCGCAGGTGAGTTCGTCGAGATGCAGTGCGCCGACGATCTTGGGCGCCATCACGCGTTCGATTTGCGCGGCGGTTGCGCCGCGCACGAGCCCGTCGTCGATGACCATCGCGGCGTGCACGATGCCGCGCAGCGGCGGCATGTGCGCATCGACGTGCGCGAGCAGCGCGGCGAGCGCCGCGCGATCGGTGACGTCGCACGCGGCGGCATGCACGTCCACGCCGCGTTCGCGCAGCGCGGCGATCGCTTCCTTTGCCTCGTCCGATGCGGGGCCGCTTCGGCTCGCGAGCACGAGGTGGCGCGCGCCCTTGTCGGCCAGCCATTGCGCGGTGCGCAGGCCGAAACCGGACAGGCCGCCGGTGACGAGATAGCTGGCCTCGTCGCGCAAACGCAGCTCGTCCGCGGGGGCGGCGGTTTGTGCCGCCGCGCTTGCCTGCAGGCCGCGACGATAGGTCACGACGATCTTGCCGATCTGGCGCGCCTGTTGCATATGGCGGAACGCGTCAACGATATCGTTTGCATCGAAGGCGTGATAAGGGAGCGGACGGAGCACGCCCTCCTCGAACAGCGCCATCATCTCGCCGTACAGGCGTCGCGTCAGATCCGGGCGCTTCGACATCAGCTGGTCGGCGTCGATGCCGAAGTAGCTGATGTTGTTGCGGAACGGACGCAGGCCGATGCGCGTGTTTTCGTAGAAGTCGCGTTTGCCGAGTTCCAGGAAGCGGCCGAACGGCTTGAGCGCGCGCAGGTTGCGGTTGATGGCTTCGCCCGCGAGCGAATTGAGCACGACGTCGACGCCTTCGCCATCGGTCGCGGCGAGGATCTCGTCGGCGAACTCGAGCGAGCGCGAATCGTAGATGTGCTTCACGCCCATCAGGCGCAGGAAGTCGCGCTTCTCGTCCGAGCCTGCGCTCGCGTGAATCTCCGCGCCGATCCATTGTGCGAACTGGATCGCGGCGATGCCGACGCCGCCGGCCGCGCCGTGGATCAGCACGCGCTCGCCGGGCTCGAGCCGGGCGAGGTGGTGGAACGCGTAGTAGACGGTGAAGAACGTGCTCGGAATGGTGGCCGCGGCCTCGAACGACAGGCTGCGCGGAATGTGCGACAGCGCGCTCGACTGCGTGACGACGCGGTTGCCGAAGCTGGCCGGCCCGAAGCCGACGACGGCGTCGCCCGGCTTGTATCCGGTGACCTTGCGGCCGACGCGCTCGACGACGCCCGAGAACTCGAGCCCGAGCGTCGGTCCGGCAAAGCCGTTTTCGATCGCTTCGTCGGACAGCAGGCCCAGCGTGTACATCACGTCGCGGAAATTCAGGCCGGTGGCTTCGACGCGGATCTGCAGCTCGTCCTCGCGCACGTCGGGCAGCGTATGGGCTTCCCAGCGCAGGTTGCGCAACTGGCCGGGCACTTCGAAGCCGAGACGCAGCGCGGTATCGGTCGCGGAAGCGGGTGTCGCCGGCGCTGCGGAATGCGGGCGCGGATTCTTGCGCAGACGCGGCGCATAGCGCTCGCCCGCTGCGCCGAGCGCGACTTCCTGTTCACCGTCCGGCCACAGCAGCTCGCGCGCGAGCGCGTCGAGCGGCACCGGTTCGGTTTGCGGCAGGTCGACGAGGCGAACGTCGAATCCGGCGGCCTCGTTGATCATCGTACGGCCGTACAGCCACAGCGAAGCGTCGTTCAGCGTCGCGTAGCGGCTGCTCGGCGCGCTCGGCAGGAACGGTGCGGCGCCGGCCGTCAGCAGCCACAGCGTGGTCTTCAGGCCCGCGCGCTCGCACGCCGATGCGAGCCCGGCGGCCAGCGCGCAGCGCTGCACCTGGGCTTGCAGCAGGCGTTGCGGATCGTCGCCGTCGGCGAGGTTCGCGCCGTATGCGAGGCCCGCGAGATGCACGATGCCGCGAATGTCGCCGAGCTCGGCTTGCGCGCGCTGGAGTACCGCATCCAGCTGCTCGGGCGTGACGTCGGTCTCGACGCGCACCGGCAGGCGGCGACGGCTCGACAGATGGTCGGCGAGCTTGCGTGCGGGGCCGGATTCGCCGGCCGTGTGCGCATCCGAGAGAATCAGCCAGCCGCCTTGAGGCGGTTGCGGCTGCGCGACGGCGGCGGCTTCGACCGGCAAGCCGGCCGCGAGCAGATACGGGCCGCACGCGCTTTCCGGCGCGAGTTCCAGCGGCTCGTCACATTCGAGGCCGAGTTGCGCCAGCTCGGTTTGCCAGTAGGCGGCCGTGCGTTGCGGCGAGACCGGCGTGCCGTCGGCGCGCTTGGCCCACCACGCGGCATTGCCGCCGAAGATGAAGTCCATCCACGCGGCCGGTTGCGTGCCCCACAGCAGCAGCGTGCCGCCGGGCTTGAGGCGGTTCGCGCCGTATTGCAGCGCCAGCCGGGCCGCATCCGGGTTGCCGAAGTCGCAATGGAAGACGATCAGGTCGGCATCGCGGCCCGGGCTTGCCGCACTTGCATCGATCCGCTGGACCGACAGCTCCGGGCAATGCTCGCGCAGGCGTTCCGCGTGTTCGAGCGCTGCATCCTCGGAGCTGGCGTAGCTGAAGTCTGCAACCGCGAAATCGAGATGGCGGCACAGGTCGGCGGTCGCGCGCGATGCGCCGGCGCCGATTTCCACGATGCCGACGCGCTGCTCAGGCGCGCGCGCGACCAGCGCCTTCTCGAGGTGCGCGCTCAGCGTGTCGGACAGCCGCTGGTTCGCTTCATCACCCAGCACGTAGTGCGCGAGCTCGACGGGCGTGACGTCGCGCGGGCAGACGTTGGCCCACGCGGCCGAGCCGGTCAGCAGGGCCGGCAGATGCAGGCCGACACGGCCGGTCGCGTGAACCAGCGTGAAGTAGTCGGGGTATTCGCGCAGCAGGCTGTTCCAGATGTCGCCGGTGCTGGCGCCGTCGTCTTGCGGCACATCGATCTGCCAGTCCTGCGAATCCGGCAGGCGGCGCGCGCTGCGGCCGAGCGCCCAGTCGAGCAGCGGGGCGGCGTGCGGTGCGGCATCGCGACAAGCGGTGAGCGCGGCGGCGTCAAGCCGGCCGTCGGTCGACAGCGTCAGCAGCGCTTCGGCGGCATAGCGGTCGCACAACGTTTCCAGCAGTGGATCGACTTCCTGCGCATAGCGTTCGAGCAGGCCGTCGGTCGCGATGGAGCGGACCGTCGCGCGCAGCGCGGGCTGCAGCGCGTTGCGTCGCAGCGCGGTGTTCGCGGGTTGCTGGCTCTGCGGATGCGGGCTCGGCGTGGCGGCGTAGTCGAGGAACGAGAGCGGCTCGGTGTGCGCCTTCGCCAGGCGCACGCTACGAAAGCGTGCTTCGCTGACGGCCGCGATCTGCTGCCCGTGTTCGTCGAAGATCGCGAATTCGGCGGTGAGCGAATGCGGCGCCCGCTTCAGCAGGCGCGCACGCACGCGGTGCGGCGTGCCTTGCCCGGCGCGCCAGCGCAGCCGGCCGATACGGGTCGGCACGAACGCGATGCCTTGTCCCAGCGACGGATCGTCCTTCAGCATCTGGATGATGAGCTGGAACGTGCAGTCGAGCAGGGCCGGGTGCAGCAGGCTGTGGGGCAGGCTGTCGGCCAGCGCTTGCGGCGCGTGCAGCACGGCCACCACGCTTTGCGGCGATTCGAGCCAGCCGTGCGACACGGCCTGGAAGGCCGGGCCGTAGTCGAGTTCGGCCGCGCGTGTCAGCGCGAGGTGCGTGGCGCCGGTGAAGTCGGGCTCGCGTTCGGGCAGCGCCGGCGCGATTTCGGCCAGTTGCTGCGCGTTCGCGCCCGACAGCAGGCGGCCGCTGGCGTGCACGGTCCACGGATCGGTGCTGCCGACTGGCTTGCTGCGCAGCCTGAAGCGGCCGTCGCCTTCGTCGAGCGACAGGCGGGTGATCTTGCTCGGCGCGGCGGACAGCAGCAGCGGCGCATGAATCTCCAGTTCCTCGATGTCCGCGTGGTCGCCGGGGTGCCATTGAAGCGCGGCGGCGAGCGCGATTTCCGCGAAGCCGGAGCCCGGGAAGACGGTCGCGTGGCCGACCACGTGGTCGGCGAGCCACGGCTGGAGCAGCGTATCGAGCTGGTTTTCCCATGCAGGCTGGGTCTGCTGGGTCATCCTGTAGCCGAGCAGCGGATGAACGCGACGGCGGCCGAGCTGGTTCAGCGACTCGGTGGTGACCGGGTGCCAGTAGCGCTCGCGTTGCCATGCGTACGAAGGCAGTTTGGCGCGGGCCGCGTCGCTCGGGAAGAACCGCGTCCAGTCGATCGGCGCACCGCTGATCAGCGTTTGCGCGGCGGCTGCCTGCACGCGCTCGGGCGCGTCGTCGGTGCGGCGGCCGGTCGGGATGCAGTGACCGGTCTTGCCGTGCTGCTTGAGCGTTTCGTTGATGTAGTTGCGCAGCACGGGCGCCGGGCCGACTTCGATCAGCACGTTGCTGCCTTGCGTGACGAGACTGTCGAGCGCCTGCTCGAAGCGCACCGGCACGCGAATGTTGCGCCACCAGTAGTCGGCATCGAGCGCGGTGCCGTCGAGCTCGGCGCCGGCGACGGTCGAGAAGAACGGCACGCTCGCGCGCTGCGGCCGGATAGGGGCCAGCGCCTGCTTGAGCGGGGCTTCGATCGGATCCATCGCACTGCTGTGGAACGCGTAATCGAGGTCGAGCTGCTTGTAGAACACGCGGCGCTCGGCGAGCACCTGGCCGACCTGCTCCAGCGCGTGCGGCGCGCCGGCCAGCGTGGCACCCTTGGCGCTGTTGTAGCCGGCGACGCACAGCGCGTCCTGCAGGCCGAGTTCGTCGAGCAATGCGGCGGTGGCGATGCCGTCGATGCCGACGGCCGCCATGCGTCCCTTGCCCTTCGTGAGCCCCTGCTGCTGGCTGCGGTGATAGATGACCGCGACAGCATCGGCGAGCGAGAGCGCGCCGCATGCCCACGCGGCGGCGACTTCGCCGACGCTGTGTCCGACGACGGCGGTGGGCCGCACGCCTTGCTCGGCGAGCATGCGCGTCACGCCGACCTGCAGCGCGAACAGCGCGGGCTGCGCGATTTCGGTGCGCTCGTAGATGCCGTCCTGCGCGTCGCGTTCGAACAACGCGTTGAGCGACCAGTCGGCGAGCTCGGCGAACATGCGATCGATTTCGGCGATCGTCTGCTTGAAGACCGGATGCGCGAGCAGCTTGCTGCCCATCCCCGCCCATTGCGAGCCGTTGCCGGAATAGACGAAGACCGGGCCTTGCGCGTCGCGCACGCCGACGCCTTCGTGGATCGACGGGTTCGCCGCATCGTCGGCGCCGAGCTGCTCGAGCAGTTGCGCGACATGTTCGCTATCGGTGCCGAACACCACCGCGCGCTTTTCGTGCCAGTCGCGACGCAGCGCGGCTTCATGCGCGACGTCGTACAGCGCCGGCGCGTCCGGGCCGCGCAGCGTGTCGGCAAGCTTGCGGGCGTTGGCCTGCAGCGCCGCGCTGCTGCGGCCGGTGACGATCATGGGCACGGCGGCCGTCGTCGCCGCTGCCGCGCGCGTATCCGGCGTGCCGGCCGCTTCGGCGGGCGTTTGCAGGATCACGTGCGCGTTGGCGCCGCCGAAACCGAACGAATTGACGCCGATGGTCAGCGTGCCGGTTTCGCGCAGCGGATACGGCTTGGTCAGGACTTCGATGTTCCAGTCGTCGAAGCGGATGTTCGGATTGAATTCCTTGATGCCGATCGTGCCCGGCACCACGCGATGCTGGAGGCTATAGATTGCCTTGACGAGCCCGGCGACGCCGGAGGCCGCTTCGAGGTGGCCGAGGTTGCTCTTGACCGACCCGATCGGCAGCGGCGCATCGGCGGCGCGGCGCTGGCCGAGCGCCTGCCCGATCGCGCGGGTTTCGATCGGATCGCCGACCGGCGTGCCGGTGCCGTGGGCTTCCAGATAATCGATCGCGCTCGGCGGAATGCCGGCCTGCTCGTAGACCTGGCGCATCAGCGCGGCCTGGGCGTCCACGCTCGGCACGGTCAGGCCGGACTTGCGGCCGTCGGTGTTCACCGCGGTGCCGGCCACGACGGCGAGGATGCGGTCGCCATCGGCCACGGCCTGGTCGTAGTCCTTCAGCAGGAACAGGCCGCCGCCTTCCGAGCGCACGTAGCCGTCGCCGGACGCGTCGAAAACCTTGCAGCGCCCGTTGGGCGACAGCATCGACGCCTTCGAGAACGTGATGAAACCGTACGGATGCAGGTGCAGGCTGACGCCGCCCGCGATTGCGTGGCTGATTTCGCCGTTGGCGATCGCGCGGCAGGCGAGGTGGAAGGCCACCATCGCCGACGAGCACGCGGTATCGACGGCCAGGCTCGGGCCGCGCAGGTCGAAGACGTAGGACAGGCGGTTGGCCGCGATGCTGGCCGTATTGCCGGTCGCCATGGACGCATCGACCGTCGCGAGGTCGTCTGCCATCCGGTACGAATAGTCGGCGCTGGCGATACCGACGAACACGCCGCAGTCGCTGCCGCGCAGCGACGAAGGCTTGATGCCGGCGCTTTCGATGCTTTCCCAGCCGAGTTCCAGCAACAGTCGTTGCTGCGGGTCCATCAGTGCGGCTTCGCGTGGCGAAATGCCGAAGAAATCCGCATCGAAACCGGAGACGTCCCCGATCGAACCTGCGGCGAACGTGTAGGCGGTACCCGGATGATCCTTGGCTGGATGCAGATATGCGTCTTTCGACCATCTGCCGGCTTCGACTTCGGTGACGCAGTCCTTGCCGTTGAGCAGGTCGTTCCAGTAGTGACGACTATCTGTTCCAGGAAATCGAAACGCCAATCCGACTAAAGCGACGCATTTGCTCATGTGCTTGTATCTTTCTTACTGGCTGACTGCGTGATTTCCCTGTTATTGCATGCGAAAAGCAAAGCGGCCCGGGGGTTGTACGGCAGATGGGAGAGGAGACTGACCATGCCCGCCAGCTTTGGACATGGACGCGACCCGCGATTTTATCTCGAAAATTATGTTTCACCCTAGAACGTCTCGAAATTTGCGGACCGGTCTGATGCGGTATGGCAACGCTGCCCGGTTGAAGGGGCGGATCGGCGCGAGGATGTAAACAGTCCTAATCAATATCTCGTTATTGCTTCCGGCCAGTGATGCAAATGGTGCTCGTCGAACGCCTGTTTGATACGCAACCGGATGGAATGAGGAATATTTTGCTGCAAGAGGGGTGGTCGCGACGCCACAATGGGTATTTTTTGCCGGTTGGCGGCGCGATGACGCCCCGGCGTGCCGGCGCCGAATTTTGCGGCGCGACGCACATTTGAATCGGAATGCCGTGTGCGGATATTCGCAGCGCGGATAACACTGCAACCGGAATGACCAGAATATGAATTCCGTAATAATGCGAAATAATCCACCAGCCGCGATTCAGCGAAAAGCGGCTGGCGGCGCGCTTTAAATCTCTTTCATGCAGAGTTCGAGCGCGGTTTCCCAATCCGGTGCGCCGAGGCCGAAGTGCTCGGCCAGTTTCGCATTCGACATGCGGGAATTGGCCGGGCGTGCCGCGGGCGTCGGATAAGCGCTGGCGGGAATAGGCGCCACCGACGGCTTCTTCGGGAGATTCGACAGACGGAAGATCGCTTCCGCGAATCCGTGCCACGACGTCGAGCCGCCCGCGCACAGGTGATAGACGCCGGAATGCGTGCGCCACCAATCGTCCCGGCCGGCCGTGCCCGCACCGATGGCCTGCGCGGCGACGTTCGCGCTCAGCGCGGCGATCGTCTTGGACCACGTGGGCGCGCCGATCTGGTCGGCGACGATCTTCAGCTCGTCGCGCTCGGCGCCCAGGCGCAGCATGGTCAGCAGGAAGTTCTTGCCGCGCGTGCCGTACACCCAGCTCGTGCGGAAGATCAGGTGCGCGCATCCCGATGCCGCGATCGCCTGTTCGCCGGCGAGCTTGGTTTCGCCGTAGACGTTTTGCGGATCGACGGGATCGTCCTCGACGTACGGGCCATCCTTCGTGCCCGCAAATACGTAGTCCGTCGAGAAATGAATCAGCGCCGCGCCGATGCGCGTGGCTTCTTCGGCGAGTACCGCGGGCGCTTCCGCATTCAGGCGCGTCGCCATTGCGACCTCGGTCTGCGCCTGGTCCACGGCCGTATAGGCGGCCGGGTTGACGATCAGATCCGGCTTGACCTCGCGCACGACGTCGCGCACCTGGTCGAGGTTCGACAGGTCGAGCCGGCTGCGATCCAGTGCGACGACCTTGCCGAGACCCTGCAGGCTGCGCGCGAGCTCGAACCCGACCTGCCCGTTGATGCCGGTGAGCAGGATGGTCCGCTGTGCGGGGGATTGCATGGCGCCGCTCATTCGTAGCACTCGGCTTCGACGAGTCGCTTGCCCGCCGCATCCTTCGCCGCCAGCACCGGCTCGCCGTCGAACGGCCATTGAATGCCGATCTCCGGATCGTTCCACAGCAGGCTGCGCTCGTATTCCGGGAACCAGTAGTCGGTCGTCTTGTACAGGAATTGCGCGGACTCGGACAACACCACGAAGCCGTGCGCGAAGCCGGGCGGCACCCACAGCTGACGATGGTTGTCGGCCGACAGCGTCACGCCGACCCACTTGCCGAAATTCGGCGAACTGCGCCGGATGTCGACCGCGACGTCGAACACTTCGCCCTCGACCACGCGCACGAGCTTGCCCTGCGCGTGTTCGATCTGGTAGTGCAGCCCGCGCAGCACGCCCTTCGACGAGCGCGAATGGTTGTCCTGCACGAATTCGACGCCGGTCTCGACGAGTTCCGCGAATTCGCGGCCGTTGAAGCTCTCGTAGAAGTAGCCGCGCGCGTCGCCAAACACCTTCGGTTCGACGATCTTGACTTCGGGGAGTGCCGTAGCAGTTACCGTGATGGCCATGCGACCTGATCCGTAAGAATGTTCAGCAGATATTTACCGTAGCCGTTCTTCGACAGCGGTTGCGCGAGCTTCTGCACTTGCTCGGCATCGATCCAGTGACGGCGGTACGCGATTTCTTCGGGGCAGGCGACGACCAGGCCTTGCCGCTTCTGCAGCGTTGCGATGAAGCTCGCCGCCTCGATCAGCGAATCGTGCGTGCCGGTGTCGAGCCACGCATAGCCGCGCCCCATGATCTCGACGTTCAGCGCGCCGTCTGCAAGATAGCGCGAATTGACGTCGGTGATTTCGAACTCGCCGCGCGGCGACGGCTTGATGTCGGCCGCGATGTCGCACACGCGGTTGTCGTAGAAGTAGAGACCGGTGACGGCGTAGTGCGAACGCGGTTTTGCCGGCTTCTCTTCGATCGACAGCGCGCGGAATTCGTCGTCGAACTCGACGACGCCGTAACGCTCCGGATCGTGCACGTGATACGCGAACACCGTCGCGCCCGCGTCCTGTGCGTCCGCGCGCTCGAGCTGCTTCGCGAGATCGTGCCCGTAGAAGATGTTGTCGCCGAGGATCAGCGCCGACGGATCGTTGCCGACGAAATCCTTGCCGATCACGAATGCCTGCGCGAGACCGTCAGGCGACGGTTGCACCGCGTACTGGATGTTCATCCCCCACTGGCTGCCGTCGCCGAGCATCGATTCGAAGCGCGGCGTGTCCTGCGGCGTCGAGATGATCAGTACGTCGCGAATGCCCGCGACCATCAGCGTCGACAGCGGGTAGTAGATCATCGGCTTGTCGTACACCGGCAGCAGCTGCTTCGACACTGCATGCGTGATCGGATACAGCCGGGTGCCGGATCCGCCGGCCAGAATAATGCCCTTGCGTGCCATGTCCGTTGCCCTTACGCGCGATGCGCGTAGTTCGTTGCGACCCATTTCCGATAGTCGCCCGAAGCGACTTCGTCGGCCCATTCCTGGTTGTCCAGGTACCAGCGCACCGTCTTCGCGAGGCCGGTTTCGAACGTTTCGGCGGGCTTCCAGCCGAGCTCGCGCTCGAGCTTGCGCGCATCGATCGCGTAGCGGCGATCATGGCCGGGGCGATCCGTCACATAGGTGATCTGGTCGCGATACGAACCGGCTGCCTTCGGGCGCGCCTGGTCGAGCAGGTCGCACAGCGTGTGCACGACTTCCAGATTCGTTTTCTCGTTCCAGCCGCCGACGTTGTACGTTTCGCCGGTCCGGCCGCGGGCGAGGACTTCGCGGATCGCCGAGCAATGGTCGCCGACGTACAGCCAGTCGCGCACGTTCTGGCCGTCGCCATAGACCGGCAGCGACTTGCCGGCGAGCGCGTTCGCGATCATCAGCGGGATCAGCTTCTCGGGGAACTGGTACGGGCCGTAGTTGTTCGAGCAGTTCGTGGTCAGCGTCGGCATGCCGTACGTATGCTGGTAGGCGCGCACGAGATGGTCCGAACCTGCCTTGGTAGCCGAATAGGGGCTGTTGGGCGCGTACGGCGTCGTTTCGGAGAATTGCGGGTCGGTGGGCGACAGCGAACCGAACACTTCGTCGGTGGACACGTGCAGGAATCGGAATGCGGCCTTTTCGGCTTCAGGCAGCGTATTCCAGTACTGACGCGCCGCTTCGAGCAGCGTAAAGGTGCCGACGACATTGGTCTGAACGAAATCGGCCGGGCCGTGAATCGAGCGATCGACGTGGCTTTCTGCGGCGAAATGCAGCACCGCGCGCGGCTTGTGCTCGGCGAACAGCGCGTCGAGTGCGGCGCGATCGCAAATATCCGCCTGCGCGAACACGTGCTTCGGATTTCCCTGCAGCGATTTTAACGTTCCCAGATTGCCCGCGTAGGTCAGTTTGTCGACGTTAAGAACCGATTCGTCCGATTGACGCAGCCAATCCAACACAAAGTTGGCACCGATAAAACCGGCGCCACCAGTAACCAATATCATGTAGCCTCTTTTTATGTTAACGGCAGGCAATACTGCCGTGCTCTCGTTGTGGACATCGCCCTCGGTTGACGCGGGACGAACAATATCAAGAAACTGCGCGGACCCGCCCGGAGTGGATGGACCAGCCTGATCGCCGCGTATTCTAGGGCATCCGCATGTAGCGCGCATGTCGCCCGGCAATTCGCGTTGCAAGACCAGATTCTCTATGCTCCGGCGCCCCGCATGCCGCCGTCGTGCCTGTCGTATCGCTACTTTCCATTGAATTTTCCAAGACTCGCCGGACGTGCGATCGCACGCGGACATTGCGCGGATTGCAGCGACGAACTGCGGCGGGACTCGGTGCCGATTACAGTGGGAGTTGTTGCGATACTAAAAGGCGGCGGTAACTATAGCATGCTCGATTCGCGCATAACGAGAGTCGTCTGGTTTATGTCGCGATTTAAGACGACCGTGTTTTTTTACCGGTATGGGGTTTTGCGATGCGCTCACCGCGGCTTCGCTTGCCGGCTTTTCGCCGATTCCGGTTCGCGCCGGACTCGTGTCGCACGGTGTGGCCGGCGTCTTGAGCGCCTTGCAGCCTATTTGTGCCGCGGATTGAACGGCCGCTGCTGGACGTCGACGCCATGCGCGACGATCGCCATGCTTTCCGGCACTTCCTCCCACGCGCCGCGCAGGTCGACGAGCGGCTCCGACACGACCATGAACGCGTCGTCGCCGGCTTCGGCAATACGCGGATTGTGCGGATAGAGTTCGTGCAGATGCTTGAACGACGTGCTGTGGAACAGCGAGCGCGATTGCCGCTCGCTCGAATAGCGCACGGCGATGATCCGGTCGCCGTCGGTTGCGCAGATCGTCATGTTGAGCGGCTCGGCGACGCGATACCGCGCGGCGGTTTCCTCGACCACGCCGGCCATCCGCTCGAGCGCCGGCAGCGGCATTTGTTCGAGGCCATACGTCAACGCGAGACGGAACATCAGCTCGGAGTCGGTCGAGCCTTCGAGCGTGGGGAACAGCGCGGGGTCGACCTTCATCGTCAGGTCGCGGCGCAGCTTGTGGAAATCGCGGATCAGCCCGTTGTGCGCGAACAGCCAGCGGCCGTGGCGGAACGGGTGGCAGTTGGTTTCCTGCACGGGCGTGTCGGTTGCCGCGCGGATGTGCGCGATGAACATTCGCGAGCGGATCGCGCGTGCGGCCTCGCGCAGGTTGCGGTCGTTCCACGCGGGATGCACGGAGCGGTAGCGAAACGGAAGTTCATCGGGATGGCCGTACCAGCCGATGCCGAAGCCGTCGCCGTTGGTCGTCGTGGCGCCCAGCTCCGAATGCAGGCTCTGGTCGATCAGCGAGTGCTTCGCGCGAAACAGCACGGTTTCGAGATGGATCGGATTACCCGTGTAAGCGAGCCAGCGGCACATGGCATGCTCCTTCGCGATGAATCGTTCGCGCATGGTAGCCGACTTCGCGGCACACCCGAAGGCGATTCGCGGCGGCCCCGGCCGATCGGCCGAGGCCGCCGCGATCGTCATGCGGTGCGTTGCGCCGGGTTGTGCCCGGCTGCGATCGTCAGTCGCCGAGCGCGTCCATCACGCGCGCGGAATACACGAGCGCCGCGCCCGCATTCATCGCGATCGCGACGCTGAGCGCCTCCGCCACTTCCTCCTTGGTCGCGCCATGCTTCACGGCGTCGGCCGTATGTATCGCGATACAGCCGTCGCAGCGCGTTGTGACGGCCACCGCGAGCGCGATCAGCTCGCGCGTCTTCGCATCCAGATGGCCCGTCTTGGCGCCGGCGCCGGACAGCGCCTTGTAGCCGGCCAGCGTATCGGGCGACAGCTTGGCGATTTCGCCGACGCGCGTCGAGAGTTCCTTCCGGTATTCGTTCCAGTTCAGCATGATGTGTCCTTAGAAATGGTGGAGCGGGGCGGCGGATGCCGCGATCTCGGGCGATGCAGGGCTATTCTGATCGCTCGCGCTGAGGGTTTCGATACGTTAGAGTGTCAATTTTTAGCGCAATCGTCTCATGGATGCATTGAGTCAACTGTTGTCGCTGGGCCGTAGCCATGTCGAGTTGGACGTGCGCTGCCTGCTCGACGGCTCCTTCGCGATGCCGCACGATCCGTTGCCGCCGGGTGAAGCGGCGTTCCATCTGTTGCTGGCGGGAACATGCCTGATGCGTACCGCCGACGGGCGCACGCTGCGGCTGGCCGACGGCGACTTCGTGCTGCTGCCGGCGGGCGACGCGCACGACCTGTCCGATGTCGGGGGCGGCCGGGCGAAGTCGGCGCCGCTGCGCGAACCGGTCGCGGCGGGCGGCGCGGTGCTGCCGGTCACGTCGAATCTCGATCCCGCCGAACCGGGCGGTGCGAGCGTGGACCTGCTGTGCGGACGCTTCGTCTATGCGCGCGGCGCCGGCGAATTGCTGATGCGCACGCTGCCACGCGTGCTGCACGTCGGGCTGCGCGAAGCATCGGGGCTTGCGCCGCTGCAACTGCTGACGAGCGTGCTGCGTGCCGAGGCATCGAATGCGCAGCCGGGCGCACGCGCGATCGTGAATGCGCTCGGGCAGGCGCTGCTCGCCTATGCGCTGCGCGCATACGGGCGCGACGCAAGCGTGCCGGCCGGCTGGCTCGCGCTCGCCGCCGACGCGCGGCTCGGCCCGTCGGTCCAGGCCGTGCTGCAGGCACCGGCGCAGCCGTGGACGGTCGAATCGCTCGGCGCGGCATCCGCGATGTCGCGGGCGACCTATGCGCGGCATTTCCGCGAGAAGGCCGGGATGAGCGTCGGCGCGTTCGTCGCGCAGATCCGGATGATGCATGCGTGCGCGCTGCTGCAGGATACGCAGCGCGGACAGGCGGAGATCGGACAGGCGGTCGGCTATCAGTCCGAGGCGGCTTTCGGCAAGGCGTTTCGCGCGGTGCTCGGCACGACGCCGGGGCGCTGGCGGCGCGCGCAGCGCGGCGCGTAAGACGGCAAACGCACCCGCCGTGCGGCGCGACAAAGCTGCTACCATGCGCGAAACGCGTGCCAGAGAAGCGCGTTTCCGAACAAGAAACAAAAAGAGAGAGGGCAACAGCAATGAACCAGACCACCATCCAGCAGCCGTCGTTCGCATTCGTCGCGGCATCGTGGGCCGCGCTGATCGCCGGTTTTGCCGCATTCCTGATCGGCCTGTGGAACGCCGGCATGCAGCTCAACGAGAAGGGCTACTACTTCACCGTGCTCGTGTTCGGCCTCTATGCGGCGATTTCGCTGCAAAAGAGCGTGCGTGATCGTGCGGAAGGCATTCCCGTCACCAGCATCTATTACGGGCTGAGCTGGGTCGCCCTGCTGCTCGCGATCGCGCTGCTGATCGTCGGCCTCATCAACGCGACGCTGCAGTTGAGCGAGAAAGGGTTCTACGCGATGTCGTTCGTGCTCGCGCTGTTCGGCGCGGTGACCGTGCAGAAGAATACGCGCGACATGCAGAGCGCGAAGCCGCGTTTCGCCGACGCAGATTCCACGCCGTCCGTGACCGAATGAGCGCACGCGGGGCGGGCGGCCGTTGCGGCCGCGCGTCGCGCGACAACCCTCGCGGCGGGCAGCAGGCGCCGGCGCACCGCCGGATTTCCGTACGCCCGATTCATCCGTGCCGCCGCGCATGACGATGGAGACATTCCGGATGCCAGACGATATGCAACCGATGCACGACACGTGCGCGGCCGCCCGTTCCGTGGCGAGCCGCGCGGCGCTCGTGCTGGAGACCAACAACCTGCGCGGCGGCGCCGGCATCGCGCAGGCCGTCGAGAGCCTGAAGCGCCTCGTGTCCGCGCTGTCGAACCAGACGGTGCCGCCGGCTTCGCTCGCGCAATGGATCATCACGCACGACGGGTTGCCCGCCGACGCATGCGCGCAGATCGCCGCGCTCGCCGGCCGCCCGATCGACTTCGTCGAGATCGACGCGAGCACCGGCTACTACGAGGCGAAGAACGAAGGATTCGATCGCGTCGATGCGGCGCGCTGCGACGTCGTCGTGTTCGGCGATGCCGATTGCCGGCCGGCCGACGACTGGCTCGAGCACCTGCTCGCGCCGTTCGCGCGCCACGGCGACGACCGGCCCGTCGCCGTGGCGGGGCGCACCAGCTACGCGCCGAACGTGCTCGGCGTCGCGCTGACGTCGATCGACTTCATGTACTTCCCGAGCCCGCTGCGCGATGGCGCGACGCGCAACTTCTACGCGAACAACGTCGCGTTCCGGCACGACGTGTTCGCCCGATTCCGGTACGAGCCGCTCGACGGCGTGTATCGCGCGCATTGCCAGGTGCTGGGGCTGCGGATGCAGGCTGCCGGCATCGCGATCGAGTTCGCGCCGTGCGCGCACACCGAGCATCGGCTGCCGGACACGCGTCGCGAATCGCTGAAGCTGCGCTGGATGCGCGGCGAGGACAGCGTCGGGCTCACGCCGTATCTCGTGAATGCATATCTGCCGCGTGCGTGGCAGTGGTTCGGTCGCAGCGGCCCGCTCGCCCCGTTCTGCGTGATGGCGATGCGGCTCGGCTACAGCCTGCGCGCGCTCGATCACCAGCAGTTGCCACGGCTTGGCTTCATCCGTTACGTCGCGGCCATCGGGGTGACGATCGGCGCGTCCGCGGTCGACACGCTCGGTGCGCTTGCCCGCGGCTTCGGATTGTCCGGGCGCGGGGCGGCGCGGCGCGATCTCGAAGCGCTGTCGTATCACCGTCGTTGAGCGACACCGCGCCACGCCTCGCGGTACACCCACCACGACCCGACTTCCTCCAGACGACCATGTCCTCATTCGCTACCCGTGTTGCCTGCCTTGCCCTGTTTGCCGCCAGCGCTGCCGCTCATGCCGCGCCGGTCGATCATGCGGGGCGCGGAATCTACCATTTCGCGTCGCAAAGCGGCTGCCCGTTCGCGCGTGCGACGGCGACGGACTGCAATCGCGTCGCGCTCGATGCGCCGGACGTTCATGCGAGCGTCGATACCGATACGCATACGATCGTCTTTTCGAGCGACGCGGCGCGCCGCACGAAGGACGTGCTCGGCGACGTGCTGCTGCAGGGCACGGGCGTCGACGGCGACGGCCAGCGCGTGCCGCTGAGCGTGCACGTGCTGTTGCGTCGCGACGGCGCGAAATGGAATCGCGACGTGTACGTTCATGCGCCCGTGCACGGCAAGTTCACCGACGTCCGGATCGATCCGTATCGCGTGCGCGTGAAGGAGCGCGGCGGCGAGCGCGACGTGCTCACGCCGGACGAAACGAGCGCGCTGTTCGCGCATCCGTCGTTCGCGTCGCGGCTCGCGCAGCATCTCGTGAATGTGCGCGCGACCGATCCGAAGCAGCCGGCCGCCGACGACATCACGATCGCGCTCGGCGTCGGCAAACTGACCCAGTCGGTCGCGCGCGCGAGCTTCACGTCGAACGGGCCGCGCGACGGCGATATCGCCGGTGCGCTCGCGTCCGGGACCTGGGCGATCCGTCTCGATGTACTGAGCGACCACATCCCGGTGTGGGTGGCGCAGCGTGAGCTGTTCCTGTTCGGGCTCGACGGCAGCCCGCTCGTGAAGACGCTGCGCGAGCGCGGCTTCGCGAAGAACGACCGGATCGAACTCGGCGCGCGCGACGGCAACGGCTATCTGCGCGTGAACGGCCACGAGGAGGCATTCGCCGGCGCCGGCGCATCGGCCCATGCGTTCCTGCAGGAAAGCTTCGTCGGCCTGATTCTCGGCTGGCATCGCGATCCGGCCGCGGCGTCCGCGGCGGCGTCGGCCGTCGCGCCGAAGGTCGCGCGTTCCGCGCCGGGTGTGCCGGCATGATGCCGGCCGGCGAATGGTCGGCGTCGCCGCACGCCGCGCCCGACGAAGGCTTCGCGTGTCTCGAGCAGCGCGTGCCGCGTGGCGCCGCGCGCATGCGCGCGTATCTCGTCGACCGGATCAAGCGCGCGGCGATCCGGCGGCTGCATCGCAGCGCGCACGGCGAGCGCTGGATCCTGCGCCTGTACCTGATCGGCGAAGAGGCGACCGAGTGCGCATTGCTTGACGAATGCACCGGGCAGCCGCCGGACTGGCTCGCACTGCGGCTCGAGCAGCATCTCGCGGACGAACGCCGCCACGCGGCCGCGTTCGCCGACGCACTGCGCGTGCGTGGCGTGACGGCCGCGGCGGGCCCGCGCGAACCGGACTGGGCGACCCGGCGCAAGATCCTCCGGTGGCGCCGGCTCGGGCGCCGCTACGCGCCGCACTTCGCGCAAGGCGCGCTGGTGCCGACCTACGCGACGGGCCTGTGTGCGGAGCAGATGGCGATGCGCGTGCTCGCGCGCCACTGCGCGACGCTCGGCGAAGCGCATGCACTGCATCCGCTCTTCGCTCGGGTGCTGGCCGACGAGGCGCGGCATGTGCGACTCTGCGCGGATACGCTGCGCCGCATCGTCGCGCCGTCCGAGGTCGTGCATCTCGCGGCGCTGCTCGACGAGATCCGCACGATCGAGGCCGGATTCGGCGTGACGGGTGCGCTGGCGATGTACGCGGCCGGATGGATTCAGTGGTGGCGTCCGGGGGCGCGCGCATGATGTTGCGCATCGTCTATCTCGCGACCGCCGATGCGCGCGGTCATCTGATGCGCGCGCAACTGCTCGTGCATGCATTGCGCGCGGCCGGTGCACAGGTCGACGTGCTGACGACGTCCGACGCCGGGCAGGCCTTCCTGTCCGCATTCGGCATCGAGGCCGCCGTGCTGTCGCGTCACTATGCGGTGCAGTTCGACACGCGGCAGAACATGCTGCGCGATGCGACGGATCGCAACGTCGCGCACTACGTATTCAGGCCGACGCGGATGCTGCGCGACATCGCGCGGCTGCACGCGATCGTCCGCGACGCCGATCTCGTGATCAACGATTCGTTTCATCCGGCGCTGCTGTTCATGGGCGCGGTGCCCGGCTGGCGCGGTCGCATCGTGCACGTGTATGGCGGCAGCCTGCGCGGCGCGCTGACCGCGAACTTCAACGGACGACTGCCGCGCATGCTGGCGCGTGCGTTCTCCCGGATCGTCGACTGGCAGATCGATTCGGCGCTGTGTTGCATCGAGCACGACTTCGCGTGCGACGCGATCGGTGACGTGCAGGGTTCGCGCATGCGCTACCGGTTGCCGACACCGGTGCCGGTCGTCGGCGAATGGCCTGCATCGGAGGCGGCCGCCGCGGCCGTGTATCTGAATCCGCACTTCAGCGACGTCGCGCTGGCCGATGCGCTGTCGGCGGGACTGCACGATGCGGGGCTGGCCGCGCACCGCGTCGGCGAAGGCTATGCCGCGCACGATGGCTGGACCGGCGTCGACGCGGACTGGGCGACGCGCGCCGCGCATGCGCCGTTGATCGTGTCGGCGCCGGGGATGGCGGCGCTGTCGATTGCGCGCGTCTATCGCAGGCCGATCCTGCTCGTGCTGACCGACCAGCCCGAGCAGGCGAGCAACGCCGCCCGGGCCGCCCGGTTGCAGCTCGTGCATCGCATCGTCACGTGGCGCGGCGATGCCGCTGCGTTCCGGCAGGACATCGCGTACGCGGCGAGCGCGCTGATGCACGACGCCGGCACGCGCGCCGCAACGGCCGACGGTCGCGAACATGCGCGCTCGCGCGTGGACGGATGGACGTCGCGCATCCTCGCGTTGCGGCCGAATGCACGGCACGCCGCCGCCGATGTCGACACGCAACGCGAGGCGCCGGCATCGCGATGAACAGCCTGTCGTCTATCGATCGCCGGCCCGATCTGCGGCAGATGCTGTCCGCGGCATTCGGGATGGCCGCGGGGCTCGCCGTCTTCATCCTGCTCGAGCGTGGCGTCACGCCGCGCTATGTGTTCGCCACCGCGCTCGATGAGCGCATTCCGTTCATCGCGTGGTCGTGGTTCGTCTACGTCGGCTTCTTTCCGTTCGTGATTGCGCTTGCCGCCTATGCGCGGCCGCCGGCGTTCGTCGCGTTCAGGGACGCGGTGCTGATCGCCTTCGTCGCGGGGGTCGTCTGTTTCCTGCTGTTTCCCGAAGCGGTGCCGAGGCCCGACGTCGCGGAGATCGGCAATGCGTTCGTGCGCCACCGACTCGCACGGATGTGGCGGCTCGATCTCGCGGCCAACGGCTTTCCGAGCCTGCATGTCGCCGTCACGTGTCTTGCGTGCCGGATGTTGACGGAGCGGCGCCGCGGCGTACCGATCGCGATCGGCGTGCTGATCTGCGCGTCGACGCTGACGCTCAAACAGCATACGGTCGTCGACGTGCTGGGCGGCGTGGCGCTCGCGATGGGCAGTGCGATATGGGTCGAGCGACGCTCGGTGCGCGGGAGGCTCGCATGGCGCAAGTGAATCCGCACGCCGGGTCGAACACCGCGCTCTCGCGCTTCGTGCCCGACGCCGCGCTGTTCCGCGTGAAGCCGTCGCGCGTCTGCGCGGCGTTCGCGGGCGACTGGATGCTGATCGCCGCGGCGTTTGCGGCGGCGATCGCGTTTGCGCACCCGCTCGTGTACGTGTGCGCCGCGATCGTGATCGCCCGCAGCCAGCTCGCGCTCGCCGTGATGATGCACGAAGGCGCGCACGGGCTGCTCGCGCGAAACCCGCGCGTCAACGACATGCTGGGCCAGTCGTTCGCCGCCGGCCCGCTGTGGTTGTCGTTGCGCACGTATCGCGCCGGTCATCTGAAACATCATCGCGCGCCGATGCAGGCGGACGATCCCGTCGCGCTGCTGTTCGGCGTTCACGACTATCCGGTGTCGCGCGCGCGGCTGGCCGGCCGCCTGCTCGCTTACGCGTGCGGGATCGGCTACGTGACGAGCGTCGTGAAGCTCGCGCGCGGTGCGTTTGCCCATGCGTTGCCGAAGGTCCGCAAGTCGCGCGCGTATGCGGCGTGGGAGCTTGCGTCGATGCTTGCCGCGAACGGCGTGCTGTTCGCCGCGCTCGCGACGGCCGGACATCCGCTGCTGTACGTCGGCCTGTGGATCGTGCCGTCGGTCACGCTGCTGCCGCTCGCCGGGCAGGTGCGTGCGATCTTCGAACATGCGGGATTGCCGGCTTGCGCGGATCAAAGCCGCAACGCACGCACGATCGGCCGGCGTTCGTGGCAGACGTTCCTGTTCGGCCCGCACGCGATTCATTTCCACATCGAACACCATCTGTTCATGCGGATGCCGTTCCATCACTTGCCGGCCGTGCATCGGCAACTCGTGCAGCGGCAGTTGCTGCCCGACGGCAACCTGTATGCGGGATACGGGGCGGTGCTGCGCGACGTGAGCGCGCACACGATCCCTGCCTTCGAGGAATCAAGAGAGTGAGCGTCGATTTCAAGTTGCGTGTGCTGTATCGCGCGGTGATTGCCGTGCCCCTTGCGATGCTGGCCGCGGACGTCGTCGCGCAGTCGGAGCCGGCGAAGGCCGATGCGCCCGCTGCCATTGCGATCGGCAAGCATCCCGCCGGCATTGCGTTCGGGCCGGACGGCAAGCATCTGTACGTGACCAGCAACGGCGACAACAGCGTCGCCGCGATCGACATCGCGGCGCGGCAGCGCGTGCGCGACTTCGGCGATCCGCCGGCAAAGGCGCCCAATGATGGTTGTCCGGACAACTTCTGTCGCGGAATGGGCGCGACGGATATTGCGATCGCGGCCGACGAGCGCCATGCATACGTCAGTTCGATGCGCGCGGATGCGCTGGCGCGGCTCGATCTCGACAGCGGCCACGTGGATGGCGTCGCGAAGGTGCAGCGCTTTCCGCAGGCCGTGGCCGTGTCGCCGGACGGCACGCGCGCGTATGTGCTGAATGTGGTCGCCAATTCGGTTTCGGTTGTCGATCTCGACACGTTCCGCACGCTCGGCAAGCCGATTGCGCTCGGCGGCGGGAATGCCGGCAATCAGCCGTTCGGGCGGCCCGCGGCGCTGGTCCTGTCCCGCGACGGGCAGCGCCTGTTCGTCACGAACGGTGTGGCAAGCAGCATCGACGCATTCGATACGCGCACGCGCGCGCAGGTCGGCACGATTCCCGATGCGGATGCCTACGACCTGGCCGTCGAGCCGGGCTCCGGTGATCTGGTCGCGCTGTTTCGCGACGGTATCGCGGCCTATGACGCGAACACGCTGCGTCCGCGCCAGGCGGCGCAGTATTGCCGCGGGCTGACGAGCTACAACTTCGCGCTCAGCCCGGACGGCCGCGCGGTGGCGTTCAGCCTGCCGCAGGAGAACACGGTGCTGGTCGCCGACCGCGCGACGGGCATGCTGCGCGCCGCATATCGCAGCGGCGAATGGCCGCTCGCGCTGGCCTTCAGTCCGGACGGCAGCCGCCTCGCGGTGCTCAATGCAAGCCAGTCCGGCAGCGTGTCGCTGTTCGACGTGCGCGATGCCGGCACGCTGAGCGACTACGTCGCCGCCAGCGGCGAGCTGTTTTGCCGGCCGGCCGCGGAGGGCGCGTTGCAATGAAGAAGGCAAATCGTTCGGCAACTGGCGGGAACGGCATGGGGAAGGGGAACACGATGATCTGGAACGTGAACGGTATCGGCATGCGCATCGCAACGTGTGCGGCCGTGACCGTGCTGCTCGGTGCGTGCGGCAGTTTTCCGCCGGCGGGCGGGCCGTCGCTCGAATGGGTGGCCGGCACGCCGGGCTCGGAAGGCAATCTCGACGGCAGCGGTACGACGGCACGCTTCGCCGGCAGCCTGAGACTGCATGCGGATCGCGACGGCGGCGTGCTGGTGGTGGACACGTACGCATCAACCGTGCGACACATCGATGCGCAGGGCCATGTGACCACGCTCGCCGGCAGGAGCGGCGTGCGCGCGTATCGGGACGGTGCGTCGTCCGCCGCGCGCTTCGACCAGCCGGGCGATGCCGTGCGCGCGCCGGACGGTACCGTTTATGTGGCCGATACCGGTAATTCGCTGGTGCGTGCGATCCGGCCGGACGGTACCGTCGCGACGATCGCCGGCGTGCCGGGCAAATCGGGCGATGCCGACGGTCCGCGCGGCGTCGGCCAGCTCAACCAGCCGGACATGATCGCGCTGGACGGACAGGGCCGGTTGTGGACGCTCTCGCGGTATTCCGGTCATTTGCGAATCGTCGGCACGGACGGTTCGGTCGCGACCTGGACGCCGCAGTCCGACGGCGATTGCACGCTGTCGGGGCTTCGCGCGATCGCGGCGAGCCCGACCGGCGAGATCTGGGTGACCGATGGCAAGACGTTCGGCCACGTGACGCCGACCGGCGATGCGCCGTTGCCCGCGTGCAGGACCGGTGGTGCACCGGACGGCATCGATACGGCGAGCGACGCCGCGGCTGCAGCGGCGGCTGCCGCGGCCGCGGCTGCGGCGGCAGCGATGCGCGTGCCGCCCGAGCCCGGCCCGGTGGCGGCACTGGCCGGCGCCGTGCCGTTCATCGGCTCGGCCCCGGCCGCCGGGACCGACAAGCAACCCGACGCGAGCGATACGCAGGACGATTCTGGCTACATCGCGCTCGCGTTCGACGGCGCCGGGCGGATGATCGCCGCAAGCGCACGCTCGATCGTGACCGTCGGCGCCGACGGCAAGCCGACCGCGACGGTGCATGTCGCATCGCCGGCGCTACACCGCGGCCGCTCGGACGATCGCGATCTGACGTCGCTCGCGATCGACGGCTCGGGGCGTCGGCTGGTGACGACGGGCAGCGGCGAGGTCGTGCTGCAGGCGGCGCCGGACGGTCGTCTGCTCGCCTATGCAGGCACGAGCAACCGCAGCGACGCGTTGCTGGTGACCGACTCGAAGTTCGTGCCGTTGCCGGGATCGGTCGACGACGATTTCGCGGTCGCCGCCGATGGCACGATCTATTACGTCGACCGGCTCGACGACGCGATCTATCGGATCGCGCCGGACGGCAAGAGCGAGCTGTGGGCCGGCGCGCCGGACGAGAAGGGGCGTGCCGACGGGCCGCGTTCGAGTGCGCGCTTCCGTTATCCGTCGGGGCTTGCGCTGGATGCGTCGGGCAATCTCTACGTGGCGGACAGCGGCAATGCGCTGATCCGCCGCATCGATCCGCAGGGCAACGTGCAGACGGTGAGCGGCAAGCTCAGCGACGAGACGCGGGTCGACGGCCCGTTCGCGCAAGCGACGTACTGGCGGCCACGCTATCTGCGCTTCGATCATGACGGCCGGTTGTACGTGCTCGACGACAGTCCGTATATCGGCAGGCGCGGCGCCCGTATCCGGCGGCTCGATTTCTCGACGGGAACGGTCACGACCGTTGCGCGCGATGAACAGCAGTACAAGATTCCGCGTGACGAGGTCGAACGTTTCGTCACGAGCCGCCGGATGCCGGGCAGCTACGAGGATCTCGCGATCGGTCCGCAAGGACAACTCTTCGTGCTGAGTCGCGACGTGATCTGGCAGATCGATCCCGCGACCGGCGAACACCGGATTCACTTCCTGCCGGGGCCGTGGCCGGCCGCGGAACATGCGTATTACGGCGCGCTCGCGAAAGCGGAGTCGCGCGACGAAAAGGACCGGCTG
Source organism: Burkholderia anthina (assembly GCF_902498995.1). Classification (GTDB taxonomy): domain Bacteria; phylum Pseudomonadota; class Gammaproteobacteria; order Burkholderiales; family Burkholderiaceae; genus Burkholderia; species Burkholderia anthina. The sequence goes on along the minus strand of NZ_CABVLY010000016.1, from coordinate 7,681 downwards.
ACGAACAACCTGATCAGTTGCGACTGGACATGGTGCATGCCGGATCGCATCGCGGCCGATGCGAGCGGCAACGTGTACGTGAGCGATAGCGGTAACCACACCGTGCTGCGGATCGATCCGAAGGGCGACGCGGCGGTCATCGCGGGGCAACTCGGTTCGCGCGGCAATCGTGCGGGTACGCTGCCGGGTTCGTTGAACCGGCCGGCGGGGATGGTCGTCACGCCACGGGGCGATCTGTACGTCGAAGTCGGGGACGAGGGGATCATGCGGTTGCGCGCGCCGGCAGCGGCGACGGGGCAGGTGCCGGTTGCAGCGGCGACGACATCGGAGAACGCCGTGGAGGCCAACGCACGACAGCCGTGACGAACAACAGGGCGATCGACGCTTGCAGGCGCGTGATGCCGCACCGGCGAGCGGCGTCGCCTGGCAAGCCTGTACGTGGCGTCGATCCGCGTGCGGTGCGCTTTCTTCGGCGGCATTGCGGGCAGGGAAGGGTCACCGTGCCCCCGCAAAAGCAACAGACGCAAAAAAGCCTCCGCGAGGGAGGCTTTTTGCACTATCGAAGATAGTTGGTAGGGTGGGAGGGACTCGAACCCTCGACTCTCTGATTAAAAGTCAGATACTCTAACCAACTGAGTTACCACCCCACGTTCTTGAAACCGGTTCTGTCGGGTTCGTTGCTTTTGCAACTTGGCAAGCGACCCAAAGAGCAAAAAATTATAGCGGCGGGTTGTTGGACTGTCAACAACCCGTCACGATAATTATTTGATGCTTTCGAGCTTGCCCTGCGCCGTCTGCGCAGCGTTCGACCCAGCGTACTGCGACACGACCTGCTCGTACGTCTTCTTCGCGGCCGCCTTCTGGCCTTGTTCGAGCTGGTTCGTGCCGATTGCGACGAGGGCGTCGGCCGCGCGCGGATGCTGCGGATACTTGCTCACGATCGCTTGCCACGTCGCCGTGGAGCCGCGATAGTCACGCAGCGCGTATTGCGCATTGCCGAGCCAGTATTGCGCGGTCGGCTGGTACGGGCTCTGCGGATACTTCGCGATGAAGCTGCGGAACGACGCCGACGCCGCCTTGAAGTTACCGTTGCGGAACTGCTGTTGCGCCGCGTTGAGCGCATCCGTTTCACCCGGCTGCACGGTGCCTTCGACACCATCGATCGTCGCCTGTTGCGGCTCGAACTTCTTGAGCCGCGTGTCGAGATCCTGGTAGTACTCCTTCTGCTGCCGTTCGAGCGTCGTCAGCCGGTTCGTCAGATCCTCGTTCTCGCCGCGCAGCGTCGCGACCTGCTGGTTCAACTGGTCGAGACGGCCGGATTGATCGAGGATCGTACGCTGGGCGGCCGACAACTGGCTTGCCAGGTTGTCGGTTTTGCTGCGCAGATCGAGCACGGCGCGGCGCGCTTCGTTGTCGTCGAACACGCCGGCGTGCGCCGGCGCGGCCGACCACGCCGCGCCAACGACGCAGAATGCTGCGGCAACGCGCAGCAGGGATACACGGTGCGTCATACGGCGAACCTTCCGTTACTTACTGTTGGTAGACGAGGTCGGCGCGACGGTTCTGCGCCCACGATGCTTCGTCGTGACCCGTTGCTTGCGGCTTTTCCTTGCCGAGGCTCACGGCTTCCATCTGCGAGTCGTTCACGCCGAGCAGTGCCATCGCGCGGCGCACGGCTTCCGCACGCTTCTGGCCCAGCGCGAGGTTGTACTCGCTCGTGCCGCGTTCGTCGGTGTTGCCCTGGATCAGCACGTGACGCTGCGGGTGGCTCTTCAGGTACTGAGCGTGTTGCTGCAGCAGCGGCTGGTATTCGTCCTTCACCGAATAGCTGTCGAAATCGAAGTAGATGCTGCGCTTCGCGAGCGGGCTGTTCGGATCATTCAGCGGATCGACGTTCACTTGTGCGACGTTGTCGGCGCTCGGCTGCGTGCTCATCGCACCCGCGTTGTTGGCCTTGTCGTCGAGCTTCACGCCCGACTTACACGCTGCGAGCGTGCCGATCATCATCACGGCCAGGGCCAGACGAACTTTTTTCGACATCATGGTTACTCTCCTTGTGGTCATTGCATGAAGGGCCCCCACGACGGCTCACGAACGGAGCCGCCCTGGACGGACAGGATCTGCGGCGGCGCGCTGCCGTCGGAAGGCACGGCGGCCAGTACGTTGCGCCCGCCCGACTGGGTGGCGTAGAGGAGGTACTGACCGTTTGCCGCGAAGCTTGGCGATTCGTCGCGATTCGTATTGGTGATGGCGTTCGCCGCGCCCGTTTGCAGATCCTGAACGTACAGCTTGAAGCCCCCGCCCGTGCGGGAGATGTAAGCGAGCAGCTTGCCGTCCGGGCTGATGCGCGGACTGGTGTTGTAGCTGCCGGTGAAAGTCACGCGTTGCGCGGCGCCGGCGCTTTCGCCTTGCGCGGGCATCCGGTAGATCTGCGGCGCACCGCCGCGATCGCTCGTGAAGTAGATCCAGCGGCCGTCCGGCGAGTAGAACGGCTCGGTGTCGATCGAGCTGCTCTGCGTGAGACGACGCAGGCCGCCGCCGTTGGAGTTGACCGTATAGATTTGCGTATTGCCCGTCAGCGACAGCGCGACCGCGAGCGTGTTGCCGTCCGGCGACCACGCCGGCGCGCTGTTGTTGCCCTTCTGGTCGGACACCATGTAGCGGCGGCCGGTCGGCAGGTCGTGGATGTAGACGATCGGCTTCTTGCGCTCGAACGACACGTACGCGACCTTCGTGCCGCTGGGCGACCACGCCGGCGAGATGATCGGCTCCGTGCTCGACAGCGCGATGCGCGCGTTCTGGCCGTCGGAGTCCGAGATCTGCAGCTGGTAGCGGTTGCCCGTCTTGATCACGTACGACAGGCGCGTGGCGAATACGCCGCGTACGCCGAGCAGCTTCTGGTAGATGTAGTCGGCGATCTTGTGGCCGGCCGTGCGCAGCGTGTTGTCGTTCGCCGTCAGCGACAGGCCGCCGAGGCTTTGCTGCTTCACGGTGTCGTACAGGATGAAGTTCACCTTGTACTGGCCGTTCGCTTCGCGGTTCACGCTGCCGGCGACGAACGCATTGGCGCCCTTGGCCTTCCATGCGCCGAGATCGACCGATGCGGTCTCGGGCACGGGCGTGCTGCCCGCGTCGATATTGGTGAATTTGCCGCTACGGGCGAGATCCGCGCGGACGATCGACGTGACCTGCTGCGGCAGGCCCGCCTCGTTCGCGAAGTTCGCGGTCGCGATGGGGAACTGGGTCGAACCGACGCCGGTGATCAGCACGTTGACCTGCGCATTAGCGGTGCCGCCCGCGGCAATCAGACACGAGGCCACGAGTGCCCTGAAACCTAGCTTCGTCATCAAACTCATGCTTCTTGCTTCCCGTATGACTTGAATCGCTGCGCAACGGCAGAGACAGTAAAAATACCCGATTCGTTCCCGTCTGACAGCGACGCCCGGAGTGTAAGCGCATTTCCGTTCACTCCGCCGCCTTGAAGGTAATCGTAATGTCTGATGGGGTACGACCGTTAGAATCGGGTGGCAACGGGACCGATGCCTGGATCGCATTGACCACGGCTTGATCCCACCCCGAATTTCCGCTCGAACGGCGGATCGAAACGCTCAGCACGTCGCCCGACGGTGTGCAGCGGATCGCGACGACGGTCGTCAGGCCGGCGCGCTCGCCGCCCCAGACGATGTTCGGTTTCACGCGTCGACGCACCTTGTCAGGATAGCCGGGCGACGCGGCATTGCCACCGGAGCCGGTGCCGGTGCCGCTGTGCGCCAGGCCCTGGCCGCCGCCTTCGCCGGCGCCTGCCATGCCCTGCATCTGCGCGAGGCGCGCATTCCGCTCCTGGTCGAGCTTCGCCTTCGATGCCGCGTCGGCTTTCGCGCGGGCAGTCGCTTCGGCCTTCGCCTTGGCTTTGGCCTGTGCCTGGGCTTCCGCCTTCGCCTTCGCGGCTGCATCGGCCTTGGCCTTCGCTGCCTGCTGGGCCTCGAGCTGCGCCTGCTTCTGCTGTTGAAGCTTTTGCTGCTCGAGCTTCTGCTGTTCGAGTTTTTGCTGTTCGACGAGCTGCTGTTGCTTCAGCTTGTCCGCCTGCTTCTGCTTGTCGCGCTCGGCGGCCTTTTGCGCGGCGAGCGCGGCGGCCTGCTGGGCGGCGAGCTGCGCGCGCCGGGCTTCGTCTTCCTGCTGCTTCAACTGCTGCGCGCGGCGCTGTTGCTGCTCGAGCAGCGCTTCACGCGCGGCCGCTTCCTGCTGCCGCTTCTTCTGCTGCAACGCGATGTCGGCCTGCTCGTCGCGAACGGGCGGAGCGGGCGGGGCCAGCTTCGCGGGCGGCGGCGGCACGACGGGGCGCGGCGTGGGGACGTCGGGCACCTCGGTCCACAGCTCGGCTTCGGCGCCGGCCGGCGTGCTGTTTTGCCACTGCACGCCGTGATAGAGAAACAGCGCGAGCAGCACGTGCATCAGCGCGGCGAGCGCGAACGCACGCCAGGTGCCGCGCTCGCGAGGGGGCTGAGGCGGGTAGGCGTTGCTGCGCGTGGATTGCTGCCGGTTCATTGCGATTTGACGAGGAGGCCGACGCGCTTGACGCCGCGCGCCTTCAGATCCGACATCACGGTCATGACTGCATCGTACTGCACGGTCTTGTCGGCCGCGATCACGACCGGTTGGTCGGGATGGTCGGCCTGGCGGGACGAGATGAAGCTGTCGAGCTCGGCCTTGGTCATCGTGTCTTCCTGCGTCGCGCCGGAGTCGCCCTTGTACTTGACGCTCATCGTGCGGTCGGCCTTGATGTTGACGACGACGGGCGGCGTCTGCTCCTGCGGCGCGGCATTGCCGACGGTCGGCAGATTGATGATCGACGGGGCGACGAGCGGTGCCGTGACCATGAAGATCACGAGCAGCACGAGCATCACGTCGATGTACGGCACGACGTTGATGTCGGCCATCGCACGGCGCCCGCGGCCGCCGCGCATGCTGGATCGAATGGGACTTCCTGCCATGGCGCGCTCCTTACTGGGCCTGACGCTGCAGGATGTTCGAGAACTCTTCGATGAAGGTCTCGAAGCGGATCGCGAGGCGGTCGATGTCGTGCGCGTAGCGGTTGTACGCGACGACTGCCGGAATCGCGGCAAACAGGCCGATCGCGGTGGCGACGAGCGCTTCCGCAATGCCCGGCGCGACGTTCGCGAGCGTGGCCTGCTGCACGTTCGCGAGGCCGCGGAACGAGTTCATGATCCCCCACACCGTGCCGAACAGACCGATGTACGGGCTGACCGAGCCGACCGACGCGAGGAACGCGAGGTTCGCTTCGAGCACGTCCATTTCACGCTGGAACGACGCGCGCATCGCGCGGCGCGCGCCGTCGAGGACGAGGCCCGGATCGCTGATGCGTTTTTCTTTCGCCTTCAGGAATTCGCGCATCCCCGATTCGAAGATCCGCTCGAGCGCGCCGATCGTATGGCGGTTGTTGGCCGCGCTCTGATACAGCGCCTGCAGGTCGCCGCCCGACCAGAAGTCTTTTTCGAAGCGCTCGGTCTGCGCGCGCGCGCGGCGGATCGCGAACCACTTGCGGAAGATGAAGGTCCACGACATCAGCGACAGCAGCAGCAGCAGCCCCATCACGGCCTGGGCCAGCACGCTCGCGTTGAGGACGAGGGAAATGATCGACAGGTCTTGAGAAGTGTTCATAGAGGTTTGAGTAACGTCCCTTCGGGGCGCCGGGTATGCGTGCGGCGCGGCGCGCCGGCCAGGCCTGGCGCCGAACCTTGCTTAGTATCGATTCAGGAAGGCAAGTTCATGGGCATTGTCTAAACGGTGCTCATGCGAGCTTCGTTGACACTACAGTCTGCCCGGTGTCGATGACGGGCCCGCGGTGCAGCGCGTCGAGTACGACCGGCGGGATCGCCGCGGGCCGAATGCCGGTACGGTCGACGCAGCCGAGGCGGATATGTCCGGCCACGAGCAGCGCGTCTCCACGCCACGCTTCCTGCGTGAATTCCACCGATGCGCGGCCGATGCGTCCGGGCCGGCTCGTGATCGCCAGTGCGTCATCGAGTCGCGCCGGTGCGCGGTAGTCGAGCGACGTGCTGCGGACGATGAAGATCGCGCCGGTGTCGTCGGCGAGCCGACGCTGGTCGATGCCGCACGCGCGCAGCCATTCGGTGCGGGCGCGCTCGAAGAATTTCAGGTAGTTGGCATAGAAAACGATGCCGCCTGCATCGGTATCCTCGTAGTACACGCGCACCGGCCAGGTAAAGCCGGAGGGCGCGTCCGGGGAGCGGGTAGGCTGAGTCATGGCGCGCATTCTACCGGAAGGGCGGGGCCGGATTCGTAACCGATTCGTAACGGAATGTAGTACGCGGTAGCACGCCGCGGGCCCGCCTCAGGCAGGGCCCGCGGTGCCTCCGGCGCGTCAGCCGCGATGGATCGTGAGACCCGCCGGCGCCTGCGCGACCGGCATCATCTCGATCGTGTTGATGTTGACGTGCGCGGGGCGCGTCGCGATCCAGTAGATCGTGTCGGCGATGTCCTCGGCCGTGAGCGGCTGGACGTTCTGGTAGACGTTTGCCGCCTTCGTATCGTCGCCGCGGAAGCGGACGTTCGAGAATTCCGTGCCGCCGCAGAGGCCCGGCTCGATGTCGGTTACGCGCAACGGTGTACCGATCAGGTCGGCGCGCAGGTTCAGGCTGAATTGTCTGACGAAGGCCTTGGTCGCGCCGTAGACGTTCCCGCCCGGATACGGATACATGCCGGCAACCGAGCCGAGATTGAAGATGTGGCCGCGACCGCGGGCGATCATGCCGGGCAGCAGCGTGTGCGTGACGGTCACGAGGCCCGAGCAGTTCGTGTCGATCATGGTCTGCCACTCGTCGAGGCTGGCCTTCTGGGCCGGTTCGACGCCGAGCGCGAGACCGGCATTGTTGACGAGCACGTCGAGCGCCGCGAATTCGGCGGGAAGGGCTGCCAGCACGGCTTCGACGGCCGCGCGGTCGCGCACGTCGAGCTCGATCGGCAGCAGGGCGTCGCCGAGTTCTGCCGCGAGTGCATCGAGACGATCCTTGCGGCGGGCGGTTGCGACGACGCGATGGCCGCCCTTGACGAAAGCTCGGGCGATGGCGGCGCCGAAGCCGGCGGACGCGCCTGTGACGAACACGATCATTGCTGCTCCTGGTCGGTAACAAAGTGGCGGATAGTATCCCGCAAGCCTACTGAGATTGCCGCACCGCGGCAAGGCGGCGAAGCGTTCCGGTACGGGTGCGTAGAGTCTGGCCCTTATTGTTTCGGGGCGGCTGCCGCGCGGTTGCCTATTCATGACGCATCCAATACACTAACGCGCTCATCACCCCTGCGTGACTGGCGATAGAACCCTTCGGGTTCAAGGTGGAGCATCCCACCGTGAAGCGCGGGGCATCGTTTTTGCCGTTCGCCTGGGCAGCCGTTGTGCGCCGTTGCGTGCATCGCCGGTGGCTGTCCTGCCTCGCGTCATACGGATTCTTCCGCCACGTCGAGCTGGTCCCGCCAGCAGCGCAATGTACTCGGCCACCCCGGTCAACCTGTACACACTTAACGGAAACCGTATGTTTGACAGAGCCCAAAGCACCATCGCGAACGTCGATCCCGAACTCTTTGCAGCGATCGAGCAGGAAAACCGCCGCCAGGAAGAGCACATCGAGCTGATCGCGTCGGAAAA
>NZ_CABVLY010000015.1 GCF_902498995.1 Burkholderia anthina | reverse complement strand
GTCTCCGTCTTGCTTTGCGGGAAATTGTGGCGGAGCGCCTATCGAAATCGTCCGCCAATACATCGAACAGCAAAAAAACCGCATTAGCAGCCGCAAAGGACGCCTACGGCGTCCGCGCTATCCTTCCTCGTCCTGAAGAACGAGGTTTGACGCGCCTTCAGATCAACGGCAAACGGGAAGGCAGCATCGGCATCACCTTTCGGAAGGAGCAATCATCAGGTGCGGCGACGCACTGACAGGTTTAATGCGCCAGATAATACCCGACGAATTCGAAAACGAATTGCCCCATTATTTACATCACGAGATGATTTAACCAATTCGTCAAAAATCAATTATTCACCAAAAACCGACCGATTCGAATTTCGATTTACCGGCACCATCGCCGCAAACCCCCGCCAGTCTTGACGAACGCCCCACCGCACCACCCATCGCCGAATTTCAATGACATCCATCAACATTTGGCGAATTAAATCTCGGCGTTTTCCATTACACGATCCGATTAACGAGATAACATGGCGTCGCTTAATAAAACGACGATCCATTCCGGAATCGTCGCTCGGCGCCGGGCCGCGCCACCTCAACCGCATCACGTCTTTTCCAGGAGCCTCGCATGTCCGATGCCAGCTCGTCCTCCTCCCGTTCCACCGCCGCGCCGGCCGCGGCTTCCGCGCCGAAAATCGGCGTCATTCCCGCCACGCTGATGGTCGCGGGCAACATGATGGGCTCCGGCGTCTTCATGCTGCCCGCGAACCTCGCCGCCACCGGCGGCATCGCGATCTTCGGCTGGCTGATCACCGTGGTCGGCGCCGTGTCGCTCGCGCTGGTGTTCGCGAAGCTTGCGGCGATCGACCCGGCCGCCGGCGGCCCGTATGCGTATGCACGCAAGTCGTTCGGCCCGTACATCGGCTACCAGACCAACCTGATCTACTGGCTCGCGAACGTGCTCGGCAACGTCGGCCTCGCGGTCGCCGGCCTCGGCTACCTGACGCACTTCTTCCCGGTCCTGCACGACCCGCTCGTGTTCGCGCTCGCGCAGATCTTCGTGATCTGGCTGTTCACCTACGCGAACATCCTCGGGCCGAACGTGGTCGGCCGCGTGCAGTCGGTCACGACGATCTTCGCGCTCGTGCCGATCCTCGGAATGGCCGTGTTCGGCTGGTTCTGGTTCAGCAAGGACGTGTACTTCGCCGGCTGGAACGTGTCGGGCGCGAGCAGCTTCAGCGCGATCGGCGCGACGCTGAACTTCACGCTGTGGGCGTTCATCGGTGTCGAAAGCGCATCGGTGTCGGCCGGCGTCGTCGAGAACCCGTCGCGCAACGTGCCGATCGCGACCGTCGGCGGCGTCGTGCTCGCGGCCGTCTGCTACGTGCTCAGCTCGACCGTGATCATGGGGATGATCCCGAACAAGGCGCTGCTCGCGTCGAGCGCGCCGTTCGCGGATGCCGCACGCCTCGCGCTCGGCAACACCGCCGCCAACGCGGTGGCCATCTGCGCGGCGCTCGGCTGCCTCGGCTCGCTCGCGGGCTGGACGCTGCTGGTCGGCCAGACCGCGAAGGCCGCGGCCGACGACGGCCTGTTCGCCGGCGTGTTCGCGCGCGTCAACTCGAAGAACGTGCCGTCGGCCGGCCTCGCGATCGTCGCGGTGATCATGTCGGTGCAGGTGCTCGCGACGATGTCGCCGAGCGCGAGCGAGCAGTTCGGCAAGATCGCGTCGATCGCCGTGATCATGACGCTGCTGCCGTACATCTATTCGTGCATCGCGATCAAGGTGCTCGGCTACGGCAAGATGCCGTCGCACCAGTTCACCTTCTACACGATCGTCGGCCTGATCGGCGCCGTCTATTCGCTGTGGGCGATGGTCGGCTCCGACGGCCAGCAGACGCGCTGGTCGCTGATCTTCGTGATCGCGACGATCGTGTTCTACGAGCTGTCGATCAACCGTCAGCGCGAAATCGAGGAAACCCACGTCCATCCGGGCGGCCGCTCGCCGCGCTGGGTGCGCTACCTCGCGCTCGGCGTGACCATCGTCGCGCTCGTCGCGACCTTCTGGATCTCCGTGGGCCAGCACAAGGCCGACTTCCTTCACGCACGCTCGCCGGCCGCGGGCGCCGCAAGCATCCCGGCCACTCAACCAACGGGGGAATAACAGATGACCGCTTCCTTGACCCAACCGGCGTTCCGCCGCCTCGGCATGAAGGCGCTGCTCGTGCAGCACGACATCGACGAGCGCACCGCCACCGGTCGCGCCGCCACCGCGCTCGCCGAGGAATTGCGCACGCGGCTCGTCGACGTCGTGATCGCGACGTCCGCCGACGACGCATGCGCCGTCGTCAATGCCGATCCCGCGATCCAGTGCCTGCTGCTGAACTGGGAGCTCGGCAACGATCCCGCGCATGCGCCCGCGCAGGCCGTGCTCGACGCGATGCGCGCGCGCAATGCGACAGTGCCGGTGTTCCTGCTCGCGAGCCGCGCGAGCGCGGCCGCGATTCCGGTCGATGCGATGCGCAAGGCCGACGACTTCATCTGGATGCTGGAAGACACCACCGCGTTCATCGGCGGGCGGATCGTCGCCGCGATCGAACGCTACCGCGAAACCGTGCTGCCGCCGATGTTCCGCGCGCTCGCGCAGTTCTCGCGCGTGTACGAATACTCGTGGCACACGCCGGGCCACACGGGCGGCACCGCGTTCCTGAAATCGCCGGTCGGCCGCGCGTATTTCGAATTCTTCGGCGAAGCGCTGTTCCGCTCGGACCTGTCGATCTCGGTCGGCGAACTCGGCTCGCTGCTCGATCACTCGGGCCCGATCGGCGAAAGCGAACGCTACGCGGCGCGCGTGTTCGGCGCGCACCGCACGTATCACGTGACGAACGGCTCGTCGATGTCGAACCGCGTGATCCTGATGGCGAGCGTCACGCGCAACCAGGTCGCGCTGTGCGACCGCAACTGCCACAAATCGGCCGAGCACGCGATGACGATGTCCGGCGCGATTCCGACCTACCTGATCCCGTCGCGCAACCATTACGGGATCATCGGGCCGATCATGCCGGAACGGCTCACGGCCGCCGCCGTGCGCCTCGCGATCGACGCGAACCCGCTGGTGCGCGGCCGCGACGGCATCGATCCGACGCCGGTACACGCGCTGATCACGAACTCGACTTACGACGGCCTCTGCTACAACGTCGCGCGCGTCGAGGAACTGCTCGGCCAGAGCGTCGACCGGCTGCATTTCGACGAAGCCTGGTACGGCTATGCGCGCTTCAACCCGATCTACCGCGACCGTCACGCGATGCACGGCGATCCGTCGCAGCACGACGCGAGCAAGCCGACCGTGTTCGCGACGCAGTCGACGCACAAGCTGCTCGCCGCGCTGTCGCAGGCGTCGTTCATCCATATCCGCGACGGCCGCAATCCGATCGAGCATGCGCGCTTCAACGAGGCGTACATGATGCATGCGTCGACATCGCCGAACTACGCGATCATCGCGTCCAACGACGTGAGCGCCGCGATGATGGACGGCCCCGGCGGCGAGGCGCTGACGACCGACGCGATCCGCGAAGCCGTGTCGTTCCGCCGGATGCTCGCGCGGCTGCATGCGGAATGCGAGGAGAACGACGACTGGTTCTTCAACGGCTGGCAGCCGGACATCGTCGCCGATCGCAAGACAGGTCGGCGCGTGCGCTTCCATGAAGCGGACGAAACGCTGCTCGCCACCGATCCGTCATGCTGGGTGCTGCATCCGGGCGATACGTGGCACGGCTTCGGCAACATCGAGGACGACTACTGCATGCTCGATCCGATCAAGGTGTCGATCGTCACGCCGGGCGTCGCGCCGAACGGCGGGCTGATGCCGATCGGCATTCCGGCGTCGGTCGTCACCGCGTATCTGGACCGGCACGGCATCGTCGTCGAGAAGACGACCGACTTCACGATCCTGTTCCTGTTCTCGCTCGGCGTGACGAAGGGCAAGTGGGGCACGCTCGTCAACACGCTGCTCGACTTCAAGCGCGACTACGACACGAACGCGCCGCTCGAACAGGCGCTGCCGGAACTCGTCGCGCGCTATCCGGAGCGCTACGGCAAGCTCGGGCTGCGCGAGCTGTGCGACCTGATGTTCAGCGCGATGAGCGACCTGAAGACGACCGAGATGATGTCGCTCGGCTTCTCGACGCTGCCGCAGCCGGACTTCAGCCCCGCCGAAGCGTTCGAGCATCTGGTGCACAACGACATCGAGATGCTGGAGCTGTCGGAAATGGCCGGCCGCACCGTCGCGACGGGCGTCGTGCCCTACCCGCCGGGCATTCCGCTGCTGATGCCGGGCGAGAACGCGGGGCCGGCCGACGGCCCGCTGCTCGGCTACCTGAAAGCGCTCGAACAGTACGACCTGCGCTTCCCGGGCTTCACGCACGATACGCACGGCGTCGAAGTCGAGGACGGCGTGTACCGGATCGCGTGCATCCGGCAGGCCGACCACGACACCGCCACGCGGTGAGCGAATGCGTTGCGACGCCGCGCCGGCTTGACGCGGCCGGCGTCGCAACGCGCGACAGCCCGCCGCTCAGGCGGGCAACCGACCGACCCACGCGGCAAGCTGCGCTTCGCCTTCCTCGTCGAGCTTGCCCTTCAGTTCTCCGTACCACGGCGCGATCGCGTCGGCCGGCTGCGTGACCTTCAGGATCTCGAAACTGTTCTCGAGGAATGACGAAAAGAACGGGATGCCACGCATGTACAGGAAGGTCGAGTCGGTAATGCGCACGTGGCCATACACGTCGCGCACCCATGCAAGATGCGGCAGCGCTTCGCGCATGTGGCCGCTTTGCATCAGCGCCGAAATGAAGTTCACGCGCGCGGCGACGTCCGACTGCTCGTGCGTGTCGTGATTGACCTCGGCCGCCTTCTCCATCCACGCTTCGCCGCGCGCCACTTCGTCGCACATCACGGACGTCGTCGCGAGCTGCACCGCGTTGTGCGCGCTCGGCTCATGCTGGAACAGCGCGAGCCAGCAAGGAAACGCTTCCGGGTAACGCTTCATCGCCGAGTAAGACAGCGCGCACAGGCGCGCCGCATCGGCCAGCCGTTCCACGTGCGGGGCGGCGGCCGCGATCGCGGCCTCGTGCCGGCCGGCCTGGAATGCCGTCAGCGCGGGTGCGAGTTCCGGCGCGATGTCGGGCGCGCTCGGCTCGTTCGCGTTGCCTGCTTCGCCTGCTTCGTTCGCGTCGTGGTGTGGCGTGGGCGTTGCCGCTTCATCACGCGGCTTCTTTCCGAACAGCTTTCCCAGCAGGCCCATGGTGATTTTCCTTGTCGTTGTGATGAATGAACGGCGCATGCTGCCGTCCGGCCGCGACCGCCGATGCCGGCGATCTTGCGCCTGCGTGAAGTCGCGCGCGAGAAACATCGTCGCCACGCGCAGCGTGGCCGTCGTGGCAATACACGTGCGCGTCATCGCGCATGAAGCCGAATCCGGAGTTCTCTCCGGGCGTCACGTGGGTTCCGCTTTCGTCCGGAATACCCCGGTCAGGCGGTGCGCCGCCGCGTACGAAAGCCATCTCCGCGCGACAACGCGGCGCTCAAGCGTCCTGCGATCTTACGCCACGATCCATCCCGCGCCGATACGCGGCGGGGCTCGTCGCCGCGACGCGCCGGAAATGCCGGCGCAGCGACTCCTCGGAGCCGAAGCCCGCGCGCTCGGCGACCTGCGCGAGCGACAGCGCGGGATGCGTTTCGAGCATGTCCTTCGCGACGTTCACGCGCTCCCGGATCAGCCACGTGAGCGGCGACATCCCCGTCGCATCGGCGAACTGGCGCTGCAGCGTGCGCGTGCTCATCACGGCCTGCGCGGCCAGCGACGCGAGCGTGTGCGGCTCGGCCGCATGCGCGCGCATCCAGTCGATCAGCTTCGCGATCCGGTCGCTGCCGCCGGGGGCGACCGGGCGCGGCACGAACTGCGCCTGCCCGCCGTCGCGATGCGGCGGCAGCACGAGGCGCTGCGCGACGCGATTCGCGATCGCGCCGCCGTGATCGCGACGCACGAGATGCAGCAGCATGTCGAGCCCCGCCGCCGAGCCGGCCGACGTGATCACCTGCCCTTCGTCGACGTACAGCGCGTCGGGGTTCACGCGCAGCGCCGGATAGCGCGCCTGCAGGCGCTCCGCATAGCGCCAGTGCGTCGTGACGGTCAGCCCGTCGAGCACGCCGGCCGCCGCGAGCACGAACACGCCCGAGCAGATCGAACCAAGCCGCGCGCCGCGACGATGCGCGGCCCGCAGCTTCCTGAGCAACGGCTCCGGCGGCAACTCGTCCGGATCGCGCCAGCCGGGAATCACGATGGTATCCGCGCGATCGAGCATCGCGAGACGGTACGGCGCGGCGACCGTGATGCCGCCCGCCGCGCGCACCGGCCCCGGCTCGCTCGCGCAGACCGCGAAGCGATACCAGTCGACGCCCAGTTCCGGGCGCTCGAGCGCGAACAGTTCGACCACGCAGCCGAATTCGAACGTGCAGAGGCGATCGTAGGCGAGCGCGACGACGAGATGATTGTGCATGGCGCGATGTTACCGGAACTTGTCGATCGCGCCACTGCCGCGACGGCCGCCGAACCGCGATACTGCCCTGTATTCCGGTGCACTTCGCACCGTCCTTCAGGAGCGTGTTTCATGTCCTACGTCACCGACGTCCCCGCCGCCGACAGCGCCGCCGCCCTCGCCCATTTCGACGCGTCGCTGCGTTTCGAGACCGATTGCTGGGACGTGCACGACGCGCTTGCATCGGGCGCGCCCGACTTCGTGCTGCTCGACGTTCGCGGTCCGGACCTGTTTGCGCGCGGCCACGTGCCCGGCGCCCGCAATCTGCCGCACCGCAAGATCGTCGCCGGCAAGCTCGCCGGCTACCCGGCCGGCACGCTGTTCGTCGTCTATTGCGCGGGCCCGCACTGCAACGGCGCCGCACGCGCGGCGATCCGGCTCGCGCGCCTGGGCCGTCCGGTGAAGCTGATGATCGGCGGCGTCACGGGCTGGCTGGACGAAGGTTTCGCGTTGAGCAACGATGGGCAGCCGGAAGGCGCCGACGCGCGCTGATCGTCACTAAAAACGCAACAATCAATTGTCTGCACGCAAATGGAAAAAGCGCGACAATCGGTCTCATTGCAGTTCGGTTGGAGCAGCAACATGCATGATGCAGTCTTGATTGATATTGCCGGTTCGGTCGCCGCGGTCGCACTCTATTTCTTCCCGGCTATCGTCGCGGACCGGCGCGGCCGGCGCGACAAGCTGATGATCGCGATGTTCAACGCGCTGTTCGCGTGGACGGGCATCGGCTGGCTGATGACGCTGTACTGGGCGTTTCAGCCGAACCCGCAAGCCGATGTCGCGCAAACCATCCTCGCGAAGCGCCACGGCATCAGCATGCGCACCTTCTCGACCGGTCTCGTCGAACGCGTGCAGCGCCGCGTCGCCGCCCAGGAGCAATGGGCGGAGAAGCAAGGCTGCCGCTGAGCCCCGTTTTCCCGCTTACCGGGCCGTGCCGAATTTCGGCATCCTGACGTTGGTCGACGCCCGGTAGTCCCACACCAGCCTGTCGCGCGGCGCCCCGTCGCCCGCACGCAACCACGCGTCGAACGCCCCCGCCGTCACGGCCCGCGCGATCCGCTCGCCCGGGCAGCCGTGCGGCCCCGTGCCAAACCCGAAATTCGGCCCCGGCGCGCGGCCGGGCAGCAGCCGATGCGGGTCGCGATGCACGGCCGGATCGCGATTCGCCGCCGCGAGCACGACGAGAATCGCCGCGCCCGCGTCGATGGTCACGCCTTCGATCGTCGTGCGCGACGCGACGAAGCGGCGCGTGTTCTGCACCGGCGAATCGAATCGTCCGACTTCGGCGACGAATGCATCCAGCACGGCGGCGTCCGGCATCGCGCATCCGCGCGCCGTCCGGTGAGCCGCCGTCGCATCCCACGCCGCCAGTACGTTGCCGAGCCACGCGGCCGTCGCCTCGCACGTTTGCGACAACAATCCGACGAGATTCGCGACCCGTGCGCCGCTCGCCTGCCAGCCCGCGTCGCGCGCCGCCTGCTGAACCGCCGCGACGAGCGAGCCGTCCTGCGCACGCGCGTGCGCGACGCGCTCGGTCATCCGGTCCAGCAATTCCCCCGCGGCCTCGCTCGCGCGGGCCAGCGCCGCGTCGTCCGACAGCGGCGACAACGCGGCGACGAAATCGACGACCCGCGCGGCGATCTCGTCGAGCTGCGTATCGTCGAAACCGAGCAGGTCCGCGACCGCGCAAACGGGCACCGTCAGGCACCACGCGTTCAGCGCGTCGGCATCGTAAGGCGCGCGCAGCCGGCTGCCGGCAAGCCGCGCGGCCCGCTCGCGCAGCGCGTGTGCATCGATCGGCGCGAACGCGGTGCGCAACGCGTGCTTCGGCACGTCGTGCCGCAGCGCACCGTCGTTCATGCGCACCAGTTCGCCGAACAGCGCGCCGGCCGTCGTGCCGCGCAATGCAGGCGGGACGGGCGCGTCGAGCGGCCTGACGCGACACGCGGGATGGCCGAGCACGGCCGTCACGCTCGCCGCGCGGCTCGCGACCCACAGGCCGAGCGTGGCATCGAACGCGAGCGGCGGCCCGTCGACGAGCGTCGCGTAGTACGGATAGGGATCGCGGTGCGTCACCGCGGCAATCGGATCGGTCGGGTTCATACGTGCAGTATCGGCGCACTGCGCGGCCGCACGTTTCGGACTGGCGTGAAATGTCGAAGTGAGGGCAGCGTGGGCTGCGGCAGTGCAGCACGGCCCGGGCGGCAGACGCCACGCGGCGCGGCGCCGTAACGAAACGACCGGCGTCAGGCCGCCGACCGGTAGCGGTGCGCCTGCATGCGCATGCGAACGCGCCCGGCCGAAATCGCGCGCGGCTCGGCCACCACCGCCTCGTGGTGGAACATTTCCTGCCGGAAGTGGCCGCTGTCGTCGAACCACTGGCAGATCAGCCAGTCGGCATCGTCGAACACGACCGGCCCGGCATAGGTGACGGTCATGCGCGGGCCGCCGGCTTTCAGCGTCACGACATCGCCGACGCGAAAGCCACTGCCGGGATTCTCTCGAATCGTCATCGCTTTCTCGACTTTCTATATATTCATTTTCCGGCGGCCTGCCTGCCGGCACATTTGACTGTATCGCAGACTACCCATCCGAAAAATAAACGGCAACTCATAAAACCGAAAGAAACCGGTCGGGAAATCGCAACAATAGGTACGATCAATACACTTGGCGGATCGCCGATCGCCAGAACCGGCGTGGCTTGCGCGCCGGCTCCGGTTAACCGGCTGGAGTGCGGAGAATAAACGAAGTAAATTCCGCCGTCATCGAACTTTAAATCGACGGCGATTTCGCTTGATTACTGTCAATTCCTTTTCAACGTGAAAACGTTCCCGGGTTTTATCGAATGCTCATTGCGCAAACGGAACGCGGGAATTGTCCGGCGCGGCAAACCAGCGATCGAGGTCGCGCCCCGGCACCGCCGCCTGCGCGAACGTGAACGTGCCGTCGCGCGCCATTTCCGTCGCACCGCGCAGGAACGCGCCAAGCGCCGCGCGGGCGAGCGCGCCGCCGACGCTGATGCGCTTCACGCCGAGCGCCGCGAGCGCATCGCGGCTCAGCAACCCGCCTTGCAGCCCCATCACGACGTTGACCGGCGCGCTCACCGCACGCGTGACCGCCGCGATGTCGTCGGGATCGGTCAGGCCCGGCGCGTACAGCACGTCGGCGCCCGCGTCGCGATACGCGACCAGCCGCGCGATCGTATCGGCCAGATCGCGGCGGCCATGCAGGTAGTTTTCGCAACGCGCGGTCAGCGTGAACGGGAACGGCAGCGCGCGCGCCGCCGCAACGGCCGCGGCAATCCGCTCCACCGCCGCGTCGTGCGGATAGATCGGCGCGTCGGCGCGACCGGTCGCGTCCTCGATCGAGCCGCCCACCGCGCCGGCTTGCGCGGCGAGCCGGATCGTGTCGGCCACCGTCTCGGGCGCGTCGCCGAAGCCGTTCTCGAGATCGGCGCTCACCGGCAGGCCGCCCGCCGCCGCGATCTCGGCGATGTGCGCGAGCATCGCGTCACGGCCGATCGCGTTGTCGGGCAGCCCTCTCGAATACGCGAAGCCAGCGCTCGTCGTGGCGAGCGCTTCGAAGCCGGCCATCGCGAGCAGCCGGGCTGTGCCGGCGTCCCACGGGTTCGGGATGATGAATGCGCCGGGGCGGGCGTGCAGCGCGCGGAAGGCTTCGGCGTAGCGGACTTGAAGGTCGGAACGGGTCATCACGGACTCCCGAATGAGGTTGACGAGTCAGCTTACGCGCATCGTGCACGCGACGTTTCAGCATCAGCCGAAATGTCGCCGCGTCGCATGCGATGCGACGCAGGCGCGGCTCGCGGCCGCGTCGGTCACCGCGTATCCGAGCGTCGTCGGTTGCATCGGGAGGATTCGGGAAAACGGGAGATCGAAGCCGCGGGTGCGGTCATACGACGTACGCGCCCTTCGCATGCAGTTCGGCTTCGGTGCGCTCGAGCGCTGCGATCGCGTCGCTGCCTTCGAGCGCCAGCAACTGCGCGACCAGCGCCTCGGCCATCGCGTGCGCGGCGACCAGCGACGGAAAGAACGACGGGCTGTCGTGCGTGAAGATCAGTTGCGCGTCCGCATGCAGCGCGATCGGCGACACCGCGCTGTCGGTGATCGCGACGATCTTGCTGCCCTGCGCCTTCGCGGCCTGCGCGACGCGCGTCGCTTCCGCCGAATACGGCGCGAAGCTGACGACCACGGTCACGCTGTGCTTCGCGATCGTGCGCAGCTCCATCTCGAGCGAGCCGGCAACGCCGTTGAGCAGCGACACGGTCGGCCGGAACAGCCGGTAGCCGTACACGAATCCGAACGCGACCGGATAGCACGACCGGAACCCCGCGACGTGCACGTGCGACGCCTTGCGGATCAGCTTCGCGGCGTCCGCGAGCGCGTGCTCGTTCTGCGCGGCGGTTGCCGCCAGATTGTGCTGCTGCGCAGCGAGCAGGTCGTGCGCGAGCGACGCCTTCGCGTCGGGGCGCACCAGCGAACGCGCGCGCTGCGTGAGCGGCTCCGGACGCGTACGCACGCGCGCGACGCACAGGTCGCGCAGCTCGTTCCAGCCGGGAAAACCGAATTGCTGCGCAAGCCGCACGAGCGACGCAGGCTGTACCTGCGCGCGCTGTGCGACCTTGCGCATCGACGAAGTGGCGACTTCGTCGGGATGATCGAGCAGAAATGCAGCACCCGCCTGGAATTGCGGGCTCAGTTCGGAAAATTGCGCCCGGATCCGGGACGCGAGTTCGTCGAAAGTGGCGGCCATCTTGGTGGGAACGGGAACCGGTCGCTCATGGTATCACCGGCCCCGCGCGCACCGTTCAGCGCAGCACTTCGACGTGGTCGGCGTCGACCTTCACGCGGCCCGACCACTTGCGCTCGAATTCGCCGGTCACCTTCACTTCGCTCTTGTCGCTGACGGGCTGGCCGGCAGCCCACAGCTTGTCGTCGATCTCGACGCGGATCGTGCCGGTCGCATCGGTGAACTCGTAATCCTCGCCGCCGACGTGCTTGACGATGCGCCCCTGCAACTGCACGTGCTGGTCGTCCTTGCCGTTCGCGAGCAGTTCCTTCACGGTGGTGGTGGTCAGCGTGGACGGCCCCGTGTATTGCGCGTAGACGGCGGCGGGCAGCGTGGCGAGCGCGACGGTCAGGATGCGGGCCAGGTGTTTCATGATCGGATTCTCCTTTTTCGGTATGGTGCCGCGCCTCGATGAGCGCGACGGCCTGAGATTACGGACCGTAAGATTAAGCAAACCTGAAGGCGATGCAGAAGCGACACGGTGCCGCATTGGACAAGTACGAAATACCGGCCGGCTGCCGCCTTTAAGCTGGGGCTAAGACACCTGCGCTTATCATGGGAACCCCGGGCGCTCACGCCCACGAAGAGACACGAATCCATGCGCGTACTGCTCGTCGAGGACGATCCGCTGATCGGCAGCGGGCTCGAACAGGGCCTCCGGCAAGAGGGCTTCGCGGTCGACTGGGTGAAGGACGGCGATGCCGCGTCGCTCGCGCTGCGCTCGACCGGCTACGGCCTGCTGCTGCTCGACCTCGGGCTGCCGAACCGCGACGGCCTGTCGGTGCTCGCGTCGCTGCGCCGCCGCGACGAAACGCTGCCCGCCATCATCATCACCGCGCGCGACGGCATCCCGGACCGCATCGCCGGCCTCGACAGCGGCGCCGACGACTATCTCGTCAAGCCGTTCGTGCTCGAGGAACTGCTCGCCCGCATTCGCGCGGTCAACCGCCGCCACGCGGGGCGCGCGCAAACGACGCTCGCGATCGGCCCGCTGCGCCTCGATCCGGTCAAGCACCTGGTATGGCTCAACGACGACGAAGTCACGCTGTCGCCGAAGGAATTCGTTTTGCTGCACGAACTGATGCGCGACCCGGGCGCGGTGATTTCGCGCGAACAGTTCGAGGAACGGCTCTATAGCTGGGGCGAAGAAATCGAGAGCAACGCGGTGCAGGTGCACATCCACAACCTGCGCAAGAAACTCGGCCACGACATGATCCGCACGGTGCGCGGCGTCGGCTACCGGATCGGTGACGGCACATGACGCGGCTGCAGCAGGCGATCGTGCGCTGGCGCAGCGCGTCGCTGCGGCGGCGCCTGCTGATGTGGCTGCTGCCCGCGGCCTGCGTAATCGGGCTGGCCGCGAGCGCGGGCACCTACTGGGGCGCGCTGCGCGAGCTCGACGACCTGCTCGACGACCAGATGCGCAGCATGTCGAAGCAGATCGTCGTCGGCCCGAACGGCGAGCTGTCGTTCCGCAACCAAGGCGACGGCAAGCACGATTTCGAGGCAAACGACCCCGACGCGGTGCTGCTGCAGGTATGGCGCAACGGCACGCTCGTCTATTCGACCGATCGCGACTCGCCACTGCCGCCGCCCGCGCAGACGGGCATCGCGAGCGTCGACGTCGACGGCCAGCCGTGGCGCACCTACGTCACCGAGCGCGGCGGCACGACGATCCGGCTCGCGCAGGCGCGCCACGCACGCTGGGAAGCGATCGCGGGCATCGCCGTGCATCTGCTGTGGCCGGTGTTCTCGATGCTGCCGGTGCTCGCGATCGGGCTGTGGTTCGGCATCGGCGCGGGGCTGCGGCCGCTGCGCACGATCGCGGCCGGGTTGAAGCGCAGGAATGCAAACAATCTCGAACCGGTCGACGTCGCGTCGATGCCGAACGAGGTCCGCCCGCTCGCGGAAGCGATCAACGACCTGCTCGCGCGGCTCGACCGCTCGTTCACGCTGCAGCGGCATTTCATCGCCGATGCCGCGCACGAGCTGCGCACGCCGATCATGGGGCTGTCGATCCAGTCGCAATTGCTGCGGCGCGCGGCGAGCCCCGACGAGCGCGAGCAGATTCTCACGCAGATCCATGCCGGCACGACGCGCCTCGGCCACCTCGCCGAACAGCTGCTGACGCTCGCGCGTCTCGAGCCCGATATGCAGGCCTCCGCGTCCGCGCCCGTCGATCTCGCCACACTGTGCCGGTCGGTGGTCTCCGACCGTGCGCGCGTCGCCGACGCACACCGCATCGATCTCGGCGCGATCGTGTCGTCGCCGGTGATGGCCGCGGGCAATGCGGACACGCTGCGCGTGCTGCTGAACAACCTCGTCGACAACGCGATCCGCTACGCGGGCGACGGTGCGCGGATCGACGTGTCCGCGCGCATCGATGGCGCAACGCCCGTGCTCGAAGTCGCCGACGACGGCCCCGGCATCCCCGAGGCCGAGCGCACCGACGTGTGGGAGCGCTTCTATCGCGGCGAAGGCGCGCAGGCGGTCACGTCGTCGGGCAGCGGACTCGGGCTGTCGATCGTCAAGCGGATCGCCGAACAGCATCGCGCGACGGTCGCGCTCGGCACGACGCAAGGCGGACGCGGCCTGACCGTGACGGTGCGGTTCCCCGTGCCGGCCTGACGCGCATCAACCCGACGCGCGTCGGCGCGCACCAGGCACGCGGCTTGTCCACAGATTGTGTTGGCAAGCTTGTGGACAACCCGCCGCTAACGACGACAAGCCATTGATCGGAAAGGATTTGGCGGCCGTGCGCAGCGAATGCGCCAGCCTGCGTCACACCGCGGCACGCGTCGACGCGACAATCGCCCTTTTCTCCCGTACTCCCGTACTCCCGTCCGCGATCGGCGCCATGCGGCTCAATTCGACAACCAGTTGTCTATTTAGTAAACGGGTTGTCAAATCATCCCGCATATTCAAACAGATCGGCATCGACGCGCAACCCGTCGTGCTCGTCAACGTCTTCACGCTCGAGCCGGCCGACGAAGCGGATTTCCTCGCCGTGTGGAAGGACGACGCCGGGTTCATGAAACGGCAGCCGGGATTCATGTCGACCCAGTTGCATCGCGCGCTCGGCGACAGTCCAACCGACTTCAACTACGCGATCCGGGAATCGACGGACGCGTTTCGGGCCGCGTTCACGCATCCCGAGTTCGTCGCGAAACGCTCGGCCTGTCCGTCGTCGGCCGTCGCGAACCCGCACTTGTTCCGGAAGGTCGCGGTCGCCGGCATCTGTACCGCGTGAGCGCACGCGCGAGCCGGCGCGCACCGCGCGTTGCATCCCGTGTCATGCCGGCCGATCGCACCCCCGGACTTCTCCACAGAAAATGTTGGCAAGCTTGTGGATATCCTGCGCACCGCAGCGCTAAGCCCTTGATCCGATGGACTTTGGCACGGGTGATGCAGACGCGGCGCGGGCCGGGCCGTCATACGCGCCGCTTCGCCGCACTTCGCGTCAGGATGCCACGCCGGCACCGCGGCGACGCACGATTCGACTGCCGCAATACTTACCCACAGATTGTGTTGGCAAGCTTGTGGATATCGTGCGCACGCATGCGCTAACCCGTTGATCGGCCAACGATTCATGCGCCGCGTCACAGTTTCGGCAGGGCGCGGCTGCCGCACGCGCGCAAACGGACGATCCGGCGCGGTAGCGGCGCACCGCTCGCACGCCGCCTTCGCCTTGACGCCTCCGCATCCCGCGCGTCAAGATCACGCGAGCCGCGCACGGCCCTGCGTCACCGGCTTCGCGCGTCTGCACAACGGGCCGGCCGTTCCGCCGGCACCGCACAACGACACATCATTCCGAGGAAGATCATGGAACACTTCACCGCGTGGCAGTTGCTCGTTTCCCTCGTGCTCGTCGCCGTCGTCATCTATCCGTACGTGCGCATCGTTCGGCGTACCGGACATTCGGGCTGGTGGGTCCTGACGATGTTCGTCCCGATCCTGAACTTCATCATGCTGTGGGTGTTCGCGTTCGCGCGCTGGCCCAACGTCGACGATCGGCAGAGCTGAACGTCTTGCGGGCAACAGCGCGGGCTTGTCCACAGATTGTGTTGGCAAGCATGTGGATAGCCTGCGCATACAGCACCCAAGCGCTTGATCCGAAAGACTTTGTCCGCGCTGCTTCGAATACGGCACACGGCGGGCAACGCAGTGCGCGCGCATCGTCATGCGGCATCACGGCCCGCATGCCGTGCGGGCCGCCCAGCTTGTCCACAGATTGTGTTGGCAAGCGTGTGGATAGCCTGCGCATACAGCACCCAAGCGCTTGATCCGAAAGACTTTGTTCGCGCCGCTTCGAACCGGGCACGCAGCTTCGTCCAACGACTGCCGCGCGTGCTCGCGGGCTTGTCCACAATTTTTGTTGGCAAGGATGTGGATATCCTGAGCACGCTTAACCTAAGTCGTTGATCGCACAACGTTTCGATGAGCCGGTCACGATAGCGGCACGGCATGCATCGACCGCTCGATCACGCACGCCGCGCCACGCCGCCCGCTCAGCCGAACGTCGCGACCGCGATGCGCGCGGCCGCGGCGATCACGTCGTCCTTCGCCTTCGCATCGGCACGCGCCTGCGTGTAGTACACCACCAGCACGACCGGCGCACCCGACGGCGGCCACATCACACCCGCGTCGTTGGTCGTCCCGTAGTCGCCCGTGCCGGTCTTGTCGGCCACCTGCCAGCCGGCCGGCACGCCCGCGCGAATCCGCTTGTCGCCGACCTTGTTGCCGCGCAGCCATGCGACGAGTTGCGCGCGCTGCGCGGCAGGCAGCGCGTCGCCGAGCGTGAGCACGCGCAGGCTCGCGGCCATCGCGGCCGGCGTCGTCGTGTCGCGCAGGTCGCCCGGCAACGCGGTATTCAGTTCGGTCTCCCAGCGATCGAGCCGGAACGTATCGTCGCCGATCGAGCGCGCATACGCCGTCACCGCCGACGGTCCGCCGATCATCTTCATCAGCAGGTTCGCGGCCGAGTTGTCGCTGTATTGAATCGCCGCCTCGCACAGCGCCGCGACGGTCATGCCGGTGCCGACGTGCTTGCTCGACACCGGCGAGTAGTTGACGAGATCGCCCTGCCCGATCATCACGCGCTGCTGCAGCAGCCCCTGACGCTCGACGCTTTGCGCGAGCACCGCCGCACTCAGCATCGTCTTGAACGTGCTGCAGAACGGGAAGCGCGCGTCGGCGCGATGCTGCGCGCGCTGGCCGCTCGCGGTATCGATCGCGCACACGCCGAGGCGGCCGCCCGCCGCGCGTTCGAGCGCGGCGAACGTCGTCGCCGACGACACGTCCTGCGCGGCGGCGGGCGGCGGCGACGCGCATGCGGCGACGGTCAGGACGAGCGGCGCCGTCGCCGCGGCCAGCAACAGGGTTCGACGTTGCGATGAGTAGGTCATGTCAGGTCTCTCGTGGTGGAATGGATGCAAAACGGCCGGCCGGCGAGACAGCACTATCGTGACTTTACGGTTGCCTGACAAGCAACGATAATTGAGCGCTGACAAAAGAATTTCTTATGACCAAGCTCCGACCTCATCTTCCGCTGAATGCCTTGCGCGCGTTCGAATCGTCGGCGCGCCACCTGAACTTCACGCGCGCCGGCCTCGAGCTGAGCGTGACCCAGGCCGCGGTCAGCCAGCAGGTGCGCTCGCTCGAGGAGCGGCTGGGCTGCACGCTGTTCACGCGCCTGCCGCGCGGCCTCGGGCTGACCGACGAAGGACGCGCGCTGCTGCCGGTGCTCAGCGACGCGTTCAGCCGGATCGAGACCGTGCTCAAGCAGTTCGAGGGCGGACGCTTCCACGAGGTGCTGACGCTCGGCGCGGTCGGCACCTTTGCCCTAGGCTGGCTAATGCCACGCCTGAAACGGTTCGGCGATACGCACCCGTTCGTCGAGCTGCGGCTGCGGACCAACAACAACGTCGTCGACCTCGCGGCCGAAGGGCTCGATTTCGCGATCCGCTTCGGCGAGGGCAACTGGCCCGCGACGCGCAACGAGCGCCTGCTCGACGCGCCGCTCACCGCGCTGTGCGCGCCCGAAATCGCGCGGCGTCTCGCGCAGCCGGCCGATCTCGCGAACGAAACGCTGCTGCGCTCGTACCGCACCGACGAATGGCTCGGCTGGTTCGACGCCGCGCGGCTCGAACCGTGGCCGGTCAACGGGCCGGTGTTCGATTCGTCGCGGCTGATGGTCGAGGCCGCGATGCAGGGTGCGGGCATCGCGCTCGCGCCGGCCTGCATGTTCGCGCGCGAACTGCAGCTCGGCCTGCTCGCGCGCCCGCTCGACATCGACGTGCGCGCGGGCGGCTACTGGCTCACGTCGTTGAAGTCGAAGCCGCTCTCGCCCGCGATGACGCTGTTTCGCGACTGGATCACGGCGGAAGCGGCCGAAGCCGACGCGACACCGGCCGAATGACCGGCGCCGCTTGTCCACAGAAAATGTTGGCAAGGATGTGGATATCCTGGGTACCCGGGGCCTAACTCGTTGATCGCGCACGAATCAACGTGCCGACGCACGCATCGGGCAGCCCCGCCATGCGGGCGTCCGGGCGGCTTCCCTCGCACGCACGATCATCAACCATCGAGAAGCAATCACGTCAGACTTATCCACAGATTTTGTTGGCAAGCCTGTGGATATTCCACCCGATCAATGCGTAACATCTTGAAACAAAAGGGGATTTGGTAGATCGCGGCCGGCAGGTCAACGATGCGGCACCGATTGACACCCTCACGGCACGCATTGCACGGCCGGTTCGGGCAGGCAGGTTCTCCACAGATTGTGTTGGCAAGCTTGTGGATATCCTGCGCACCACCCGTCTAAGTCATTGAGCGCACGGGGTTTTGTGCGCGGCATGCAGGATCGGGCAGCGCCGGCGCGGGCCATGCGGCCGACGCCGGCGCTGCCGGTTCGTCAGTGCCGGTCGAGCGCGCCGCGCAATTCGCTCGCCTTGTCGCGCAGCGCCTCGTAGCCAGAGCGTGCATGTTCGGGGAGATCGGGATCGCCGATCAGCGCGCCGAGCGTTTCGATCAGGCTGAACAGGATGCCTTTCGCCGCGCCCGCCGCGATGCTCTGCGACTCGATCGACTTGTGCAGGTGGTCGACTGCCGCTTCGAGATTCTCGAGGTTCTGCTCGCGGTCGTCGGGCCGATTGTCGGTCGTCATCGTATGTGCCTCCGCCATCGTTCAAGGGTCATGTCACGATTCTATGCCGCCGCGCACGGGCGTGGCGCGACATTGCGCAACGTCCGCGCGAGCGCCCGCGCTACAGCACCGCGACCACCTTCACGCGCCCCGGCTGCTCGGCCGCCGCAACCACCTGGCCGTCGACACGGCGGAACGTCAGCGACACGGTTTCGTCGCCCACGCGCAGCGCGTCGATCCGCAGCCAGTCGACGCCTTCCGGCAGCGCCGGACGCTCGACGCGCACCTCGTGACGCGCCGCATCGACGCTCACGCCGAGACACGCCTGCAACATCATGAACGGCGCACCGGCCGCCCACGCCTGCGGCAGGCAAGCCACCGGATAGGCGGTCGGCGGTTCGCCGCGCCGGCGCGGGAACCCGCAGAACAGCTCCGGCAGCCGCATCTCGAAGCTCACCGCGGCTTCGAACAGCGCGCGCAGCAGGTTCACCGCGGCCGTCTTGTCGCCGTAGCGCGCGAGACCGCGCGCGATCAGCGCATTGTCGTGCGGCCACACCGAACCGTTGTGATACGCCATCGGGTTGAAGCGCGGCTGGCCGGCCGCGAGCGTGCGGATGCCCCAGCCCGTCTGGAACAGCGTCGAGCCGAGCACGCCGGCGACTTCCGCGCCGCGCTCGGCATCGGGCAACCCGAACGCGAGCAGATGGCCCGCGTTCGACGCGAACACGCGGCACAGGTCGCCGTGACCGTCGAGCGCGATCCCGTAGAACTTGCCTTCCGGCATCCAGAACAGCGCGTCGACCTGGTCGCGCAGCGTCTTCGCGCGCAGCGCATAACGCGTCGCATCGGCCGCGTGGCCGCGCCGGTGCGAGCACGTCGCCATCGCGTCGAGCGCCGCGCACGCATACGCCTGCACTTCGACGAGCGCGATCGGCCCGTCGGGGAAGCGGCCGTCCGCGTGAAACACCGAATCGTGACTGTCCTTCCAGCCCTGGTTCGCGAGCCCGCGCTCCGACGTGCGCTGGTAATCGAGCAGCCCGTACGGGTTGCGATCGCACTTGTCGGTCACCCACTGCGCGGCGCGCTCGAGCGCGGGCCACAGCTCGTCGATCAGCGCATCGTCGCCGGTGTGTTCGACATAGGCGCCCGCGAGCACGATGAACAACGGGGTCGTGTCGACGCCGCCGTAATACAGCGCGAACGGCACCTCGCCCGTCGCGGCCATCTCGCTGCGGCGGAACTCGTGCATGATCTTGCCGGGCTCCGCATCGCGGAACGCGGACGTCTCGCGCGCCTGGTGCTCCGCGAGAAACCGCAGCACGCCGCGCGCGAGCGACGGCTGCAGCCACAGCATCTGCAGCGACGTGATCACCGCGTCGCGGCCGAACGGCGTCGAGAACCACGGAATGCCCGCATACGGATACGGGCCGGTGTCGAGCTGGGTCGTCAGCAGCCCGAGATCCGCGAGCGAGCGGTCGAGCCACGCGTCGAACAGCGGATTGCCGGTGTTCACGCGCGCCATCGTCTCGCGGCGCGAGCGCATCTCGCGATGCACGCCGACGAGCGCGGTGCGCAGCGCGACGCGGCCGCACCCCGGGCCGGCGCCGTCGTGCGCCGAGCCGAGCGTCGCGTCGACGGTCAGGTAGATCGAGATGCACGCCTGCGCGGCGATCGTCAGCGTGTAGTCGGCGCGGTCGACCGACAGCGCGTCGGGCGCCGGCGAGAAATGCACCGTCACGTTGCGCTCGACGCCGTCGAGGCCGTCGTAGCGCAGCCGCGCCGCGCCTTCGTCGACGCGCGGCGCGGCCACGGTGCCGCGCTTCGGGCGCTGCGTGCCGCGCACTTCGAACATGTCCTTGAAATCCGCCGCGAACGACAGCGACAGCGGCACCTCGGCCTCGCTCGCGCCGTAGTTCGTCAGCGTCAGCGCTTCGTAAAGCACGTCGCCCGCAAGCACGCGCATCCGTTCGATATGGATCACGCCCTCGGGCGTTTCGTGACCGCCGAGCGGCGGCAGCGGACGGTTCGTCAGGTGCGCGGTGAACGACGCGTTGTCGGCGCTCGTCGCGCCCGACAGCAGCGACGGCGCGCGGCCGCCGAAGGTCAGGCGCCATTTCGACAGCACGCGCATGTCGTCGACGAACAGGCCGTCGTCGTGACCGCCGATGTCGCCGAGCGCATCGCTGACCACGAATGCGTCGCCGGATTTCAATACGTACTGGTTGTTGCGCGCGAGCGCCTGCGGGTCGGCTTCGGGCGCGATGAAGGCGGGACCCGACGCCTGGGTCGGGGGGACCGGCGCGCCTTGCGGCGCCTGCGTCGTGGTGGCTTCGGCGTGATTCGGCATCGATGCTCCTGTGTCGAGGCGCAACGCGCGTCGCGCGTCGCGTGTTTCGCACAGGATAGGCCAGAACGGGGGGCGCGCGCAGCGACGCACCGCGCGTCGCGGGGCGCCGCATGCGCGCGCGGGTTACGCGCCGGTCAGAACTTCCGCAGAATGAAAAGTCACGGCGGAATCGACGCAGAAAAGGCGAAAAGACGCGAAACGGAAGCGCAA
The DNA here is from genome assembly GCF_902498995.1 of Burkholderia anthina. Taxonomy (GTDB): domain Bacteria; phylum Pseudomonadota; class Gammaproteobacteria; order Burkholderiales; family Burkholderiaceae; genus Burkholderia; species Burkholderia anthina. The sequence continues at coordinate 169,299 of NZ_CABVLY010000015.1, read as the reverse complement.
TAGTCGACGCAACCCGAATCCCGGCAGGCACCGCCTCATGAAAACAGGCGCATCAGGTAAAGATCGGCCGGAACGATATCGGCCGCGCGTCGGGGTTCAGCCACAGGCGCAGCGCATAGATCGCATACGCCGGCACTTCCCGCCAGCTCGAATAGACATCGCGCAACTGGAAGCGGCGCGGATACGCGGCCGAGATGTCCGCGCGCGCGATGCCGACCCGCTCGAACGCGAGGCGCGCCCGTGCGAGGTGGTAATACTGGCTGACGATCAGCACGCGCGACAGGCCATGCGCTTGCAGATAGGCGCGCGTGTGCTGCGCGGTCGCGAGCGTGTTGTCGCCCTGGTCGTCGACGGCGATCCGCCCGGCCGGCACGCCGCGCGCGACCAGGTAGTCGCGCATCGCGGTCGCCTCGTTCAGCCCGGGGCCGTCGATCGCGCCGCTGACGAGAAACGCCGGACACTGCCCGGTGCGATAGCACTGCACGCCGACGTCGAGCCGTGCCGCGAGCACGGGTTTCGGCGCGCCGCTGTCGTCGAGCGCGTTGCCGAAGATCACGGCGACATCGCACGGCGCGCTCGGCATCCGCATCCCGTATCCGACGAGCGCGACGGCCGCGACCACCCACAGGCACGCGCAAACGGCCAGCGCACGGCCGATGCGGGCTATGCGGCCCCGCCCGCGACGCTCGTTCAACATGGCCAGACTCCTGGAAAAGTGCGCGTCCGGCGCGCGGCCCGGCATGCTGCCACGGCGCGCTCGCGCGTGTCCAGGTATCGATGTCAGCGGGAAGCCGCGATGCCGGACGAAGCCCGTGCCGTTCGGGCGCCCGGATGTGCGGTGTTCGAAAGACTTTGAACGAATGTTGCCGGGCGTGCGGAGTGTGCGATGGGCGGCGCCCGCCTCAATCCACCGGGCATATCGCGAGCCGCCCCATCGCCTCGCCGGCGCCGCGCACCGCGCAAGTGGCCGGCTCGTCCGCGATCCGCGCGGTCAGGCCGGTCTCGTCGTACAGCAGGCGTTCGAGATCCGCGAGCAGCGCGCCGCCGCCCGTCAGCACCACGCCGCGATGCGCGATGTCGGTCACGAGTTCGGCCGGCGCGTTTTCCAGCACCGATTTCACCGCGCGGATCACCTGCTTGAGCGGCGCGGCGAGCGCCTCCGCCACATCGTGATTGGACAGCTCGACGGAGCGCGGCAAGCCGTCCTCGACGCCGCGTCCGACCGCGCGCGTCGACGTGCGCGGCACCGTGCGGGTGGCCGAGCCGATCGTCTTCTTCACGTGCTCGGCGGTTTGTTCGCCGAGCAGCACGCCGTACAGGTTGCGCACATGGTTGACGATCGCCGCATCGAACTGGTTGCCGCCGACGCGAATCGCCTCGCGGTATACGATGCCGCCGAGCGCGATCACCGCGACTTCGGTCGTCCCGCCGCCGATGTCGACGACCATCGAGCCGACCGGCTCGGTCACCGGCAGGCCCGCGCCGAGCCCCGCGGCCAGCGATTCCTCGATCAGTTCGACATCCGATACACCGGCCGCGAACGCGGCTTCGCGGATCGCGCGGCGCTCGACGGCCGTCGCGTCCGACGGCACGCACAACGTGACCTCGACGCGGCGGCCGAAGCGCGAGCGCGTGCGCGACATGTCGATGAAGCGGCGGATCATCTGCTCGGCGGCGTGCGCGTCGGCGATCACGCCGTGCTGCATGGGCCGCACGGCCTCCAGATGACCCGGCTCGCGGCCGAGCAGCGCCTTCGCGAGTTCGCCGACCGCTTCGAGCGTCGGCCGCGCGTCGGACGCGCCGGCCTTGCGAAAGCACACGACCGACGGCTGGTTCAGCACCACGCCGCGCTCGTGCGTATAGATCCGCGTACTTGCCGTTCCAGGGTCGATCGCAACGGGTTGCGCAAACAACTTTCCGAACAGCGGTGTCGACATATCAAGCCTTTTTTTGGACAAACGGGCCGCAACGGCCAGGCCGCATCCCCGCGGCGCGCCTTTGCCGCCCATCCCGCTTAGCGGCAAATCGTTCCGATACTTTAGGCAATTCCGATGATTTTTTCGCGACGAAATTGCCGAAATCGCGTTTTACGGCATGCCCGACTACGCATCGCGCCCCTCGCGTTGCGTCCGTAAAACACGGTAATCTCTCGGTCTTGCCTGCTCCCCGGCAGGCGTCCCATGCCGATCACGCCAGATACTCCACCATGACAGCGACCGCTTCTCTCCGCTGGCCGGGGGTGCGCCAGCTCGGCGCGACACTCGTCGCGCTCTGGTGCTGCACCGTCGCCGCGCAGCCCTCGCCGGCCGCCGACACTGCCACCCGCACCGCCACCGCCGCCACCGCCGCCACTGCGCCGGCAACCGCACCCGGCGCCGCCGCGCCCGCGCCGACCTGCACGGCCGACGGCGGCCCGGCCGGACGTCCGTCGATCGGCCTCGTGCTGTCCGGCGGCGGTGCACGCGGCTACGCGCACCTCGGCGTGCTGAAGGTGCTGGAAGAGAACCGCATTCCGATCGACTGCATCGCGGGCACCAGCATGGGCGCCGTGGTCGGCGGGCTGTATGCGAGCGGGATGGCCGCCGACGAAATGCAGAAGCAGCTGTCGGAGGTGAACCTCGCGGATATCGCGTTCGACGTGACCGATCGCGCGGACCTGCCGCAAAGCAGCCGCGAAGACGAGCGCCTTTACATCAACGGGCTCACGCTCGGTTTCGGCAGGAAAGGCGTGAAGGCGCCGGTCGGCCTCGTGCAGGGCAACCGGCTGCAGGCGCTGCTCGCGAACTGGACGGCCGCCGTGCCGACCAACCAGCCGTTCGACCAGCTGCCGATTCCGTATCGCGCGGTCGCGACCGACCTGCAGACCGGCCAGATGGTCGTGCTCGACCACGGCTCGCTGCCGCTCGCGATCCGCGCGAGCATGGCGATGCCCGGCCTGTTCGCGCCGGCCGAGATCAACGGCCGCGCGCTCGTCGACGGCGGCCTCGTCAGCAACCTGCCGGTCGACACCGCACGGCAGATGGGCGCGAAGGTCGTGATCGCCGTCGACATCGGCTCGCAGCTGCGCCCGCTCGACGCGCTCGCGTCGCCGGCCGACGTGATGCAGCAGATGGTCGGCATCCTGATCCGCCAGAACGTGACGTCGCAGCGCAAGCAACTCGACGCGCAGGACATCCTGCTCACGCCCGACCTTGGCTCGCTCGCCTTCACCGACTTCCAGAACGCGCGCCAGGCGATCGCCGCCGGCGCGGCCGCCGCGACCGCGGCGCTGCCGCGGCTCAAGCGCTTCGCGCTCACGCCGGAACAGTACGCGGTGTACCGCTCCGCGCATGCGCAGCCGCTGCCGCCGCCGATCCGCATCACGCGCATCGACATCAAGACGACCGGCGACGTGCCGAAGCGCGTCGTCGCCGACGCGCTGCACGTGAAGCCGGGCGACACCTACGATCCGGCAACCGTCAGCCAGGATCTGCTCGGGCTGACGACCGGCGGCAATTTCGAGAGCGTGACGCAGCAGATCGTGAGCCACGGCGACGACAACGTGCTCGAAATCAACGCGCGCGAGAAATACTGGGGGCCGAATTTCCTGCTGTTCGGCGTCGGGATGTCGAGCAGTTCGACCGACGAAGGCGGCTTCCGCCTGCACGTCGGCTACCGGCGGCCGTGGCTCACCGAATCGGGCCTCGAATTCCGCGCGGATACGACGATCGGCAGCGACCTGCAGTCGGCGCGCGTCGAGTTGCGCCAGCCGTTGTCGTCGACGTACGGCTATTATCTCTCGCCGTACGCCGAATATCAGCGCCGCTACGCGAACCTGTACGACGACAGCGGCGACGTGAAACTGAACCAGTACCTGATGCAGACGGCGCGCGCCGGGATCGACTTCGGCCTGCCGCTCGCCCGTCTCGGCGACTTCCGGATCGGCCTCGGCTACGCGACCGGCCACGGCTCGCCGAACTACAACCTGCCGTTCTCCACCGACGAAGTCAGCGGCGGCCCGACGCTGCTGTGGCCGAGCTTCACGTCGCAGGCGCTGACCGCCCGCGCGCGGCTCGTCATCGACCAGCTCGACGATCCGATGTTCCCGCGCCGCGGGTACTACACGGAGCTCCGCGCCGAGCGCTCGCTGCTGTCGCACAACAGCGAGTCGGCGATGCTGTTCGGCGGCGACAACCGGCCCTACACCGAGCTCTACGGCAAGGCGATGATCGCGCAGAAGTTCGGCCGGCACAGCATCAGCGCGACGATCGAGGGCGGCAAGAGCATCGGCGGCACCAACCTGATCAATGCGTTCAACTTCACGCTCGGCGGTTTCCAGCATCTGGCCGCCTATGCCGCCGACCAGCTGAACGGCAACGCGCTCGCCTACGGCAACGTGACCTACATGAATCAGCTGATGACCTTCAACGCGTCGCCGGTCAAGGCGCTGTCGATCGGCGCCAGCGCGGAAGTCGGCAACGTGTGGTCGAGCGGCGAGCAGATCGGCGGCGGCACGCTCAAGCAGAGCTATACGTTCTTCACGAGCCTGTCGACCGCGTTCGGCCCCGTGTACATGGGCGTCGCGCTCGCACCGGGCGGGCGGCGCAACATCTACCTGCAGCTCGGCCGCACGTATTGAGCGATCGCGGATGCCGCCGCCGCGGCATCCGCGCGTGCGGCGCGCCGGCGCATGCCTCGATCAGAAATCCGCGGCCATCGCCACCGCGCGCGCTTGCGCGCGTTCGATGCTGTCTTGCGCCCGGGCATTCCACGTGTGTTCGACACTCAGGCTGCTGACCTCGCGCACACCGATGAACTTCAGCCAGAATTCGATGTAGTCCGCCTGATGCCGGAATCCGGGATTGCCGGCATCCGCGCCGGTTTCCTGGCTCTGTCCGCGAACATGGATGACCAGCGCGCGCGCAATCTTCAGCAGCGGGCCGTACGCGTTGCCGTCGAACGTGAAGAGCAGGTTCCGCTGACTGACGAGATCGATCAGTTGCTTGAGCTTGTACGGATAGCCGAAATTCCACATCGGCACGCCGACGACGATCCGGTCGGCCGCCTGAAACCGCTTCACGAGCGCCTGGATCCGCTGCCATGTCGCCTGCTCGGTCGCATCCATCGGCGCGTTCGCGACGCCTTTGTACTTGGCGCCGATCGCGTCGCTGCCGAAATCCGGCAAGTCTTCTTCCCACACGTTCAGCGTATCGACGTCGACCGACGCGTGCGTGTTGCGGCACGCGTCGACGAATGCGTTGGCGACCGCGATCGAAGCCGACCTTGCGCCGCGGGGAGAGGAAACGATATTCAGTAGCCGCATGATGCGTGATCCCGACAGAAATGCATGAACGAAGGACGGCCAGCGCGGCCGCCCCGGCCTCACCGCTTGCTGCTGCGCAGGCCGCCGGCTTCCTGCTTTCAGGGGGGTGCCCGCACCAATAGTTGCAAATGCAATCGTATAGCAAAGCGCGCATGAGTTGCAAATGCAACTTCATGCGGTCACGGGACGAGGAAGGTCTTGCGGGGAAAGTCGGCGACGCGCGGCGACACCGCTGCGGATGATAGTCGTGATGATCGTTGCCGCCGCGCGGTCGACCCGTGCGCGCGGCGTATCGCTAGATCGGCCAGCTGATCTCGAACCGCGCGCCGCTGAGCTCGACCGGATCGACGACCGCGATCCGGCCGTTGTGTGCATGGAGCACCTGCCGCGTGATCGCGAGGCCGAGCCCGTAGCCGCCGGTGCGGCGGTCCAGCCGCACGAATGCGTCGAAGATCCGCTCGCGTTCGCTCTCCGGCACGCCGGGGCCGTCGTCCTCGACGAAGATCGCGATGTTGCCGTGGTCGATCGAGATCCCGACGACGATCCGCGACGCCGCATATTTGCTCGCATTGCGCAGCAGGTTGCGCATCGCGTACGACATCAGCCGCCGGTCCATCTTCACGCGCAGGTCGGATTCGAGCGCGATGCGCGACTCGATCGCGCGCTCCGGATACAGCAGTCGCGCGTCGTTGACCTGATGCTCGAACCAGGCGACGGGGCCGGTCAGTTCGAGGTTCGACTGCAGCGAGCTGTACTCGAGACGCGCATACGTGAGGCTCATGTCGATCAGTTCTTCGAGCTCGGTCACGTCCTGCGCGATGCTCTCCAGCGCACCGTGGTATTCCGCCGCGGAGCCCGGTTCGCGCAGCAATTCGAGCGCGAAACGCACGCGCGCGAGCGGCGTGCGCAGCTCGTGCGAGATCCCGTTGGTCAAATCGCGTTGCGCGGCGATCAGTCGTTCCATGCGCATTGCGAGCGCATTGAGCGTGCGGGCGAGCGGCCCGATGATCACGCTGTGCGATTCCCGCGCGCGCGTGTTGAAGCGCCCGCCCGTGAAGTCGATCGCGCGCTCGCGCACCATCACGAGATCCGACCACACCGGCCGCATCCACCGATACGCGGCCAGCGCGGGCGCGGTGAACACGAACGCGAGCACGATCCAGATGTCGCCCGGCAGCGCGTCGAACGCGTGCCATACGACCTCCGGCGACAGCACGACGCACAGCGCGAGCGCCGGCACGAGCGCGGTCAGCAACACGAGGCCGAGCAGATGCAGGTAGGTGCGCACGTACAGGCGCGACCAGCTCGGAATGCGGTCGGCGCGGGTGTCCGTCCACGCACGGCGGAAATGCAGCCAGCGCCATTTCACATAGCGTAGCGTCGAAAGCGGCGGTGCGTCGGGGTGCGAACGGGTGCGTCGGATCATCGCGGCTTCCGGTCAGGGGGGGCGGGCAACGCACGCGCGCGGCGGCTGACGGCGCAGCACGCGGGCGGCGTCATTCCCACGCGTGCTTGCTGAACTGGTAACCCTTGCTACGGATCGTCTTGATCCGCTGCGGGTTGCTCGCATCGTCGCGCAACTTGCGGCGCAGCTTCGAGATGCGGCCGTCGATCGTGCGGTCGAGGCCGTCGAATTCGACCCCGCGCAACTGCAGCATCAGGTCGTCGCGGCTGACGACTTCGCCCGCATGACAGACCAGCACCCAAAGCAGATCGAACTCGGCCGACGTGAGGTCCGGCGAGTCGCCGTCGGGCAGCACGACCGAGCGGTCGGTGCGGTCGATCGAGAACTGGCCGAACGTGTAGCGCTCCGGTTGCGGCGCCGCCCCTTCCGCCGCGCGGGCCGGTGCGCGGCGCAGCTGCGCCTTGATCCGCGCGAGCAGGATGCGCGGCTCGACCGGCTTGTGCACGTAGTCGTCCGCGCCGAATTCGAGGCCGAGCAGTTCGTCGAACGGCTCGTCGCGGGCCGTCACCATGATGATCACGCCGTCGTACTGCTTGCGCGCCTCGCGGCAGATCTCGAAGCCGTCCTTGCCCGGCAGGTTCACGTCGAGAATGACGAGATCCGGGCGCGTGGACAGGATCGCCGGCACGGCGGCGTCACCATGCAGCACAGTGTCGACTTCATAGTCGTTCTTGCGCAGGTAGCCGGCGATCAGCGTGGACAAGCGGGTGTCGTCTTCGACGAGCAGGATGCGAAAAGACATGGGCAGCGATCGGATCATACGGGGAGACCGTGGCGGCGGCGGCGACGGCTTGCACCGGCTGCCGGCCAACGGCCGAAACGTACCGCATGATACTGCGCCCGCCGTTCGCCCGTTCGGAGATCTGAAAAATTAGGGCGCGATTACCACCGCATTCGACCGCGCTTGACGAATCGGCGCCGAAACGGTTCCATACGGGCTCCCCGGAATCCGGGCCGCGCGCCCACCCTGCCTCACGTGATGAACTACCAGCCGATCCTCGAACGCATCCACACCGAACTTGCCCCCTGGATCGGCCAGGGGCGCGTCGCCGACTACATTCCCGAACTCGCGAAAGTGTCCGCCGACAAGTTCGGAATGGCAGTCGTGACGCTCGACGGAAACGTTTACACGGTCGGCGACGCGCGCGAGCGTTTCTCGATCCAGAGCATCTCGAAGCTGTTCGCATGCACGCTCGCATTCCAGATGCTCGGCGACGCGCTGTGGGAACGGGTCGGCCGCGAGCCGTCCGGCAACGCGTTCAACTCGCTGGTGCAGCTCGAAAGCGAGCGTGGCAAGCCGCGCAATCCGTTCATCAATGCCGGCGCGCTGGTCGTCACCGACGTGCTGTGCCGCCGGTTCGTGAAAGCCGAGACGGCGCTCGTCGAATTCGTGCGGCGCCTGATCGGCGCGGTCGACATCGACTACGATTCGCGCGTCGCGCTGTCGGAGCTCCAGCACGCGGAACGCAACCGCGCGATGGCGCATTTCATGGCGAGTTTCGGCAACATGCAGATGCCGCCCGATACGGTGGTCGATGCGTACTGCCGGCAATGCGCGATCACGATGAACTGCGTCGAGCTCGCGCAGGCTGCGCTGTTTCTCGCGAATGGCGGTGTCGCGCCGGTTACCGGCGAGCGGATCGTGGACGCGAGTTCGGCAAAGCGGCTGTCGGCGCTGATGCTGACTTGCGGCACTTACGATGCGGCGGGCGACTTCGTTTATCGCGTTGGCTTGCCCGCGAAAAGCGGCGTCGGCGGCGGGATCGTCGCGGTGCTGCCAGGGGATATGGCCGTGTGCGTGTGGGCGCCGGGGCTCGATGCGAACGGGAACTCGTTGGCGGGGACGTTGGCGCTGGAATGGTTGACGACGTATACGGGGCGGTCGATTTTTTGATGGGGCGGAGTTCAGCGTACCCCCTCCAGCGCTATGGTGGCAGGCGAATATCGACACACTCAACGGTGAAATCGTCATTCGGAAGCAATCGACCCAAAACGTCCACTCGCGCCGAGAAAGGCAGTCCCACGGAGGTAAGATGATGGTCACCATTCGTCGAACGAATCCGATGGCTACTCAGAGGTAAACATCCTCTACTAATACCTTCGACGTTCCTCCTAACGGACAATAATAGGGGGCGGCCGCGTAGTGTTTCCATTGCACAAAAAATCCCCACAATGCCCCCGAAGAACAGAGCTATCCTCCGCACATTAGCGAGCATGTCCAATGGAGCGACTCGCTCCGAGCTTGATAAAGAGTTAAGGTTAAAAAGCGGGTATGACCGCGCGCTAAAGGATTACCTTGAGCGAGGCTTTGTTAGTAGGAGCGGTAACAGGGGGACTTACCGATTCGCAATTACGGATGCCGGACGAGATCATCTGTCAGATTCGATCGCCTCCAAGGCTACCGACAAAACTTATTGTGAGATTTGGACAGGCGCTCGCTGGGAGATCTGGCCCGTTCTCGCTGCATATGAAGTCAAACATATGGCAACGGTACGCTGCTACGAGTGTCATGGACCCATTGTTCTAATGAAGCTGAGTAACGGCGGCAGGAATCGAGCCCATTTTGAGCACCGACCGGCCCATGAAGGGTGTCCATTGGTGTACCGTGGACGCCTAAATATCGCCAAAAACTCGCCTGTACCTGTTACCGCTCCCCCCAACAGTGATGGTTCGTTTCTCAACTACCTGCCCGATTCTGTCGTCGATGAGATGATTGCAACAGGCTACGGGGAAGATGGTTCGCAAAACGAGACAGAATCCGCCGACTCAGCGCCCAGTGCCACGGAGCGAGCGCAACTGCGGCTCGCGCGCGTGGGTCAGGGAAAGTTCCGAGACGCTCTGAAGAAACGCTGGAAGACCTGCGGTGTGCTCGGCTGTGGTCCAATCGATGTACTGGTTGCCTCACACATACATGCTTGGCGACTATGTGAAACAAACAAGGCACGCCTTAGTGTGGACAACGGCATATTACTGAGTCCAAATCTCGACAAGCTTTTCGACAGAGGATTTATCTCCTTTGCTCCCGACGGCATGCTACTTGTGGCGCATCATCTGAGCGAACGCGACATGACTGCATTGGGCCTGCGTCGCGGCATGCGTCTCCGGACCGTATATCCGGGCATGAAACCCTTCCTGAAGCGGCATCGAGCTAATGGAAGTTGGATCTACTTTTCCCACGAGATTTGTGATTTCAATGAAGATCAATGCCCTGACTGAGCGCTGGGGGCACAAGCGTGCCTCATACCCCAGCGCATTGGCGCTCGAATGTTTGACGACGTACACGCAGCAGCCGATTTTCTGAAAACACCGAAGCGACTCATGGGAGAGCATCAGTCATGCAGCCGGAACCTGCTTCAGATTTCACAACGAACGACCACACCAACACCGACAGCCGCGCACCCGCGCCGCTTCCCCCGATCGTGCCGGCCCAAACCGCACTGATCGTGATGCACTACCAGACCGACATCCTCGGCCTCTTCCCGTCAGTCGCCCCCACCCTGCTCGCCAACACACGCGAGCTGTGCGACGCGGCGCGCGCCGCCGGCGTCCACGTCTGTTTCGCGAATCTCCACTTCAGCCCTGGCTATCCGGAAGTCAGTCCGCGCAACAAGAACGGCCAGGGGATCAAGCAGCTCGGCCTGTTCGTCGACGACGGCCCGTGCCCGGCGCTCGGGCGTCTCGACAGCGAGCCGCTGATCGCCGCGCATCGCGCGAGCGTGTTCTTCCGCACCGACCTGCAGCCGCGGCTCATTGCGCAAGGGATCGACACGCTGATCCTGGTCGGGATCGCATCGACGGGCGTCGTGCTGTCGTCGGTTGCGCACGCAAGCGATGCGGATTTCCGGCTCTATACGGTGAAAGACTGCTGCTACGACCCGGACGAGGTCGTGCACGAGCATCTGTTCGCTACCGCGTTCGAGACACGCACGACGGTGCTGTCACTCGCGGACGCACTTCGGCTGCTCGCATAGCCACAGAACGCCCGCGCTGCGCCGACCGGAACCCCTCCGCCCGGCGCATTCCGCATCGCATCACTTCGCGATATACACGCCCGACGTCGGGCACGTGCCCTGCGTATTGCCGTCCGTCACGAGCGATACCGCGCTCGGAAACTGCGCGATCGCGTTCGTCTTCACCGCGATCCATGCTTCGGTGAAGTAACTGACGCCGCTGATCTTCGTGCACTTCAGCGACACCGCGCTGCGCGTATTGCTGCCGAACGCGCCTTCGAACGCGGACAGCAGTTGATTACGCGTCACGGTCTTGCCCGCGTTCGCCTGCAGGTAAGCGTTGAACGACGTGTTGCCGAGCCGGCTGATCATGCCGGTCGCCTGGCTCCAGTACGTATCGGGCGATGCCGAATTCGAGCAGGTGCCGTGCTTGAACCATTCGTGCTTGTCGAGACACGACGCAACGCCCGGCATGTACGTCGACAGCGTGTTGCGGGTCGCGGCGCTGACCGGATACGCGTCCATGCTGCACCACTGGTGCCCGTTGTCGAGATCGACGTCGCTCTGCGGCACGCCGCAGTAGAACGGCTGGTTGCCGTCGTACTTGTTCGGCCACAGACCATGCAGCGACAGGCTCGTCGCCGCATACGAGCCGGCGAGGTTCGCGCACTCCGGCGTGTCGTGCGACGCGCAGAAGCCGGGCTCCCACGATGCCGCGAGCAGCAGGTAGTCGTAGCTGGTTTGAGCGGCGGCATGGAGCGAGGCGGATGCAACGGCGAGTGCGGCCGCGGCGCGGGCGAGCGTCTTGAGCATGGCGTTTCCTCGGAAAAGGCTTGCGGTCGCAGGATGCGCCGCAAGATTGTCGAATGTCTGCCCGCGATTGTGGCCGGCGCCACATGGCATGAATATGAAGGGTAACGAAATGTTTTCGTCAGCTCGACGCTCACCGGCGCGGAGCACCGACACCGCGCCCCGTTCCCCGCATCACCGAACGCGGCACGCTACTCACGCGTGCCGCCACGTCACGACCCGCTGCCGAGCTGCGTGCACGCACGCGCGGCCGACTCGGGGCCTTCGAGCGCGAGGATCTGCCACACGCCGAGGCTCACGCGCTGGCGCGCTGCCGTCGACGAATCGGCCAGCAACGCCTCGACGCGCGGCGCCGCATCCGGCGCCTGCTGCTTGAGCGCGGCGTGATGCCGCGCGCGCGACGCCGGTTCGGATTCGTACACGTCGCACAGCCGCACCATGCCGGCCAGCCCGGCCAGATCGTCGTCCTTGTCGATCGCGCCGGACTCGACGGGCGCGAGCCCCTTGCGCTCCGCGGCCGGCAGCTTGCCGCGCGCGGCCTCGTCGATCGTGACGGCGGACGACGGCGGCAAACCGCCGATCACCGCGACGATCCGGCTGCCCGCGGCGATCATGTCGCCCTGGCACTCGATCTTCTGGTCGGCCGCGACGTTCGAGCAGAACGACACCGACGTGCGGTAGACGTCATCGCTCATGCGCGGCACCTCGTCGGCATCCGCATGCGCGCGACCGGCGCCCGCCAGCGCCAGGGAAACGGGAATCAGGATGCGGAATGCGCGCGTCGTGTTCATTGTTGTTCGTCATGCAGGTTCGGATGGCGGGCCGCAACGCTGAATCGCCCGGCGGCGGCCCCTGTCGCGCCGGGCCCTCGTCCGGCGCCACGTGATTATTTCATCGACGCGGCTTCCGATCCACCCGGCGACAACGCCGCACTGTCCTGCTCGCGCCACGCGCGACGCGACGCCATGATCGCCTTCACGGCCGAGCGCGCGACCTTCCACCACGCGAACGGCCGCGGATCGGCCAGCATGCTGAGCGCGCGCGCATAGTCGAGCGTGAGCCCGGGCGTCCATGCCATCGTCACCGCGCGCTTGCGGATCTGCGCGGCCACCCACAGCTCGGGCGTGAGCAGCAGCCGCACGAACGCGCCCCACCCGGCCCGCGTGCCCTTGAGCCGCCACACCGCGCCATCCAGCGCGGCTTCGAGCGCGTTCGACACGGTGCTCGAGCAGTTCCGGTGCGTGAGGTTGTACATCTCCGTCTGCCGATACGACGACCAGAATGCGTCGAGCTTCGCCGGATCGTAGTTGCGGATCCGCACGCGCACGGTCGACGGGCACCACGCCTTCGACTCGGTCGCGTAGTCGGGCTGGAACAGGCCGGGCACGTCGTTCTCGCGCGTCGCGCGCAGGATCCGCGTGAACTCGTCCGGAGAACGATCGATTTCGACGGCCGGATACAGGCTGATGTAGATGCCCTCGGGCGACTCGAGCGCCGCATGGCCGGTCGAGATCACGCCGTTGACGTCCACCGCCGCGATGTAGCGGTCGATCACCGGATAGCGCTGCGCTTCGGCCTTCGACGTGCCGGTCGGCGTCCACACGTGCACGGTGAGCGCGCGCTCGTGATCGGCCGGCGGGCCGTCCCATTCGGATTGCGTGAAGCGCGGGATGTCGGGTGCGGCGTCGATGTCGGGCACGATCGACGGCGCGGGCGACGTGACGAACGCCGGGTTGCGCGTCAGCCGCCGCACGCGTGCGGCGAGGCTCAGCATGTGCATCCCGCCGAACATCAGCAGCAAGCCAAGGCAATACGGCACGGTGCCCGCATAGTGCGTCGGGTACGGCTGGTAGAAGAAGATCGCGAGCAGGATCTCGACGACACCCCATGCGAATGCGACGTTCCAGCGCCGGTAACGCACCATCCATGCGGAAGTGCATTGCAGCACCCCGTCGACGAGGAACAGCGTGCCGAAGATCATCGAAAGCAGGAATTGGCCGTGATGATGCCCCGCGAACACGAGCCCGGCCGCCGCCACCACGACGATGCCCTTCACGTAGCGCAGGATGCGCTGGCCGCCCACGCCGCTGCCGGCCACCGCGAGCGTCGCGAGCCCCTCGATCAGGAACAGCCACGCGAACAGCTCGATCGGAAAATACAGCGCGCCGTCGAGCGCATCGACGAAGATACCCACGCCAGCGGCAACCCACAGCCAGCCCAGCACGGTCAGCCCGCGCCAGCGCGTTCGCAGATATTCGATGCCCAGCAGCAGCAAGACCAGTCGTACCATCGCGCCCTCGCATGTTTTTTCGGGATACTCGCTGGTCACGCGTTCCCTGTCTTGTCGACCGCGCATCGTACGGCGCGGCAATCGAAAAGCGGCAATGCTTGCCGGCGCGTCATGCGTCGACATGACCGATCGCGGCCGGCGCGCGCCGCTCTGGCCGAATAATAAGATATGGAGGCGCCGGTTGAAAGCCTGCCGAAAACAATCCCGGTGCTGCGCGGGCGCCCCTCCGATCGTTCTCGCACGCGGCCGAACCCGCGGTTCGCGCCGCACGCCGTTCGCTGCCGCGGCAGATTTCCCGTTCGACAACGCGCGCCGGATACGCGAGAATCGCGGCTCCGAGGGCGAAAGCCGCTCCAAACCGCAAAGACGGGACAACAAGAAATGCGCATATCGATCGCACGCCGGCGCCTGCTGGCCGCCGGCATGGCTGCGGCCTGCCTCCCGCTGTCCGGCTGTTTCACGCCGAAGCTGTACAAGGACAGCCAGTACCACGAACAGGTCTCCGGGTTCATGATCACCGAAGACGGCAAGAAGCTCGTCGTCCTCGGCACGGATTACCACTACATCTTCGATCTTCCGGCGTCGCTGCGGCCCGTGCTGATGTCCGGCTACCGGAAGGCGCTGCACACCGCGTTCGCCGGTTTCCACGCGAGCGGCAGCAGCGTGACCGGCCACTACCGGATCGTGTTGCCGAAGGAAGCATCGGCGGACGATCAACAGGCCGCGACCGCGGACGGCTTCACCGTCGCGCAAGCCGGTCTCGTGCTCGAAGGCGACATCAGCGGCAAGCGCTACTCGACCGACGGCTTCGCCGCCAAGGACAAGGTCAACGACAAGACGGCGCAAGCCTTCAATCAGCGCTATGTCGTGTACATCACCGAATCGCCGTCCGCGGTCGGCATGGGCTTGCGAATCCTCGCGACGCCGGTGACGGTCGCCGCCGACGGCGTGCTCGTGCTGGGCGGTATCGTCCTCGTGCCGATCGCGTTCGTCGCGATCCAGGCGAACGGCGGCCTGCGGATCATGTAACGGCCACCGTCGACGGCCGCCATGCCCGCACGCGCACCACGCACGCAAACCGGAGCATCGCCATGACGCCCTCGCCGCTTCACACCCCGCCGCTCGGCCCGCAGCTGAAGCGCTGGCGCGCGCTGCGCCGCGTGAAGCAGAGCCATGCGGCCGAACTGTTCGGCGTCGCGCAATCGACGATCTCGCGCTGGGAAGCCGGCATCCAGCAGATGTCGCCCGACGAGCGCGCGACCGCCGAGCGGCTGCTTGCCGCGCGGCTCGATTCGGCGGGTGACCAGGCGCTCGCGCGGCTCATCGCGGGCAGCGCTGGGCGCATGCACCTCGTCTGCGATCTCACGCATCGCCTGCTCGCGTGCTCGCCGTCGCGCGCGGCCGAGTTCTCGCGGCCGCTGTCGATGCTGCTCGGCACGTCGCTGTGGCGCTACGCGTCGCCGGAGATCGTCCGCATGGAGGCCACGCTCGATCCGCTCGGCTGGCATGATCGCGCCGGGCCGCCGAGCGTCGAATTCGCGACCGGCACCAATGCGTCGCGCGTCGTGCCGATCCGCGGCAGCACCTGCCGGTGGACGCGGATGATGCTGTCGGACGGTTCGGCCGCGCGGCTCGTCGAAACGCTGTAGCGCTCACGCCAGCCGCGGCACTCGGCACGCCGCACGCATATTTCATGCGTGGACGCATCGCGTCCGCACGGCGTACGCTTGGCGGCTCGATTCAAGCAATCCATCGGCCATGACCCTCGACACCCTCCACGCGCGGCTCGCTTTCCTGCGCGAAGCCGAACGCCTGAAAGACGTGCTGCGCAGCGGCCACACATCGTCCGGCCGGCCCGAAAGCACGGCCGAGCACAGCTGGCGGCTGTGCCTGATGGCGCTCGTGTTCGCCGACGCGCTGCCGAACGTCGACACGCTGAAACTGCTGAAGCTGTGCGTCGTGCACGACCTCGGCGAAGCGCTGCACGGCGACATCCCCGCGATCGAGCAGGCCGCGCATCCGGACAAGAGCACGCAGGAACGCGACGACCTGCTGACGCTGACGGCCGGCCTCGATCGCGCGCCGCGCGACGAGATCGTCGCGCTGTGGGACGAATACGAGGCCGCCGCGTCGCCGGAAGCGCGTGCCGCGAAGGCGCTCGACAAGCTCGAGACGATTCTGCAGCACAACCAGGGCAGCAACCCGCCCGACTTCGACTACGCGTTCAATCTCGGCTACGGCCGGCGCTACACCGACGCCGCGCCGCTGTTCGCGGCGATCCGCTCGATCATCGATGCGGACACCCGAAGCAGGATCGATGCACGCAACGCCGACGCGTAAGTACGTGCGCATGACGCGGAACATCCATGTTTAGAAATGACAGTCCGCAACAATTCTCTTTTTTGAAAAATTCCCCAGCAACGGCATTGGGCACAACATGAAACGTTGATGAAAAAAATTGACCTTTATAGTCAGTCCGAGAAATCTGTTCCGGGCAGCGCCATTAAAAAATAGCGGACGGCAGCATCGCACGATACCTGCTACGGACATTGAGCCGATAACACCCCGCCCCCTTGCCCCGGATGGCATCTTGCATGCGCCATTCCGAGCAATCCGTAGGCAGTCGAGATCACCAGGCATCACCAAAATTTCGCGAAATCCCCGATTTCCAGAATTGCTCGTTGCATTTCGCACTCAGGCTTATCTCCCGCGTCCTTCGGCCCCATTGGATACGTCTTCGCAATTTCCCGGATCGCCCTGCTGAGGCCGAATGAAAATACAAAAAAAGCGCTGACGGAAATTCCATGCCGTCCCGGTCTCGCTTGTTACACACGTTGACGCCGCCCCGACCGGTCGTTAGGGTCGACCCGCATATTTCCGCGGGAAGGGGGCGACAACATCGATCGACCATTCGAACAGAGCGCGCCCCGATCACTCCAAGAACGTGAGGGCCAGCCATGTCGTTGTCCGACAAAATTCGCACCGTCGCCGAAGGCATGCCCGGCTTTGGTGAACGTCCGATCCGTACCAACTGGGGGTGCGATCGCCAGAAGCGGTTCGACCGCATGCTCGCCCTGCTGTACGCCGAAACTCATGAAGGGCTGATGACCGGTGTGACGGGCCGGTTCGTGTATGTGTCAACCAGCCCCGACCTGCCGCCGTCGATGTTCAAGGGTCTGCCGGTGGGGCTCGAACTGCACACAGCCAACGCAAGCCCGCCGCGTGTGATCAGTGGCATCGTCTCGCACGTCGATGTCGGCGCGTCCGACGGCGAGCTGACCTGTTATCGACTCACGATCGTCGATGCCATACAGTTGCTGCACGGCAAGTTCAATTCCCGCATCTTCAAAAGTCAGCGGCTGCCCGATATCTTCCACACCCTGTTCGCTCAATACCGCCGCAATTCGGCATTCGCGGCCGCCGCTGATCTCGATCTATCGCCGCTCAACGTCGAGCACTATCCCGCGCGGGCGTTCGTAAGGCAAGCCGACGAACCAGACGGCAAATTCATCGACCGACTCGCGCGCCGGGATGGCATCACGTACTACGCGCGGCCGGGCGACGGTAAGGGCAAGGCCCGCGACACGCCAATGCATACGATCGTGATGATTGACAGTGCGAGTCACATTCGGCGCACGCGCGCGCAAACGCTACGCTACGGCGGGCACACAGGCATGCACACCGGCGACACGATCATGTCGATTGCCTGGTCGCACGCCGTCACCGCGCGCCGCGCCACCATCCAGTCTCCCGACTACAAGACTGCGCGTGTCGCAACCGGGGCTCGCACGAGCGACCTCGATCACGGTGCCGCCGGGAACGGTCTGGCAGACATGCTCGCCGACTATCGCATCTACGGTCCGCATGCGGGCGACTCGGCCGTCGATCTGGATCGACTCGCACGCGCGCGCATGCTGTCGCATGATCGCCGCGCGGACCAGGTCGATTTCTTCGGCACCGTGCGCGACATCGGTTTGGCTGAGTGGTTCGACCTGACGGGCTACGTGCACCTCGATATGCAGCCCGAAAAAGATCGCCAGTTCGTACCCGTCGACATCCATCGTCGCATGTGGAACAACATGCCGAAGGAACTGGACGAACGCGCCCGTGCCCTGTTCCAGGCGAGCCAGCGCCGGTTCGGCACGTCGGAGCGTCACCCGGCCTTTCGTGATGATCTGCCGGCGACGACTGGCGACCGTTACGAAATCGCGCTTACGTGCGTGCGGCGCGGCGTGCCGCTCGCACCGAGCTACGATCCGCGTATCGATCTGCCACCGACACCGCCGATTCTCGGGCGTGTCGTCGCGCCGGAAGGGATCACCGTGCACACCAACGCGTACGGTTGCGCATGGGTCCGGTTGCTCGGGCTGAACCCCGGCGACCACGAGAACTCGGGCGGCACGACCGGCACGCCGGCCGACAGCGCGCCGCTGCTGGTGATGAATCCGTGGGCAGGTGACCGCTACGGATTCTCGTTCCCACTGCGCGCCGGAATGTATGTGGTTCTCGACAGTCTCTACGGCGACCCGGATCGCCTGTACATCAGCGGCACGCTCAACGATGCGCGACATATGCCGACCGCATTCTCGAACGTGACGAAACTACCGGGCAATCCACACGTGCTCGGCCTACGCAGCCGCGAAATCGGCGGCGGCCGCGGCAACCAGCTCGTGATGAGCGACTGGAACGGCCTCATCAGCGCGCAACTCGCGAGCGACGAATCGCACTCGCAGGTCAACGTCGGTCATCTCGCGCATCCAAGCGACAGCGGCCCCGGAAAATCGCGCGGCTACGGCGTGGAAGCACGCACCGACGCGTCGCTCGTGGCACGCGCCGCGCGCGGGTTGATGCTTACGACCTACGCGCGTGCAGCCGCGAGCGGGGACCTGCTCGATCGGCAGGAACTGCTCGAGCTGTTGAGCCAGTTCGCCGAGCTGTTCGAATCGATGGGCGACTTCGCCCATCAACATGGTTTGCACGGGCCCGACGCGAACGGGCTCGCTCGGCTCGCGCAGAAGCTGCGCGAGTGGCGTTCGGAACCCGGTGCGAACGACGGCGACATGATGGCATTCGCTGCAAAAGGTGGTATCGGCCATTTCACGCCAAAGACCTACGGCGTGTTCGCGGCCGAGAACATCGACCATGCGGCCGCGCAGAACGTCCAGACGACAGCGGGCAAGAACGTACACACATCGGCGCGCGACAGGATGGAAATGCACGCCGGCACGGGTATGAAAGCAACGACGGCACATGGACCGATGCAGTTCGAATCTCACGACGACCTGATTCGCCTCGCCGCGCATAAGGCGCTGGAGCTGATGTCCACGACCGACGTCATTCGTCTCACGGCCAGCAAGGGTATCGAGTTGCGATGTGGCAGCGGCTTGTTTCAGATGGACGCGAACGGCAACGCAAACCTTCATATGCCGGGGAAAATTTCGATCAAGGGGAGCGGTCACGACTGGAGCGGGCCGACAAGCTCGGCGACCGACTTGAGGCCGTTCAGGCCGTCGCATCAAGCGCAATACGTACTGAGGGATGCGACGAACGGCGCTCCGCTGATTCGATGCCCGTACGCCATCAAGACACCCGCCGGTCGCACGATTCAGAGCTTCACGAATGAACGCGGCGAGACCGCGCCCGTCTTTACGGCGGTCGCGCAGGACGTACCGCTACAGACCGTGAAGTCCGGGCCAGCACCGGTCGAGTCGTGGCAGTTCGCAGGCTCGGACAGGCCGCAGATTCAACGCGACTATCTGGAGGATTGACGCATGGCCAGTACGATGGAAACAGTCGCAACTTGCACGACGGTCAAGGAAGACACGATCACATACGCTGAACTGCCACCGGGCACGAAAGGCTATTTGCAGGAGAAAATCGAAGATGCGTTGAAAGCCCCGGATATAGTCAAAATCCGGCTGCCTGACGGTTCGAACACGATTTCTGCACTCAAACAGATCGTAATGAGCTGGGCGATCCGCATCGATGAGACGATCCATGATTTCCGCTGGCAGTACAAAGCGGAAGTCAGCTTCGATATGACTGAAGCTGTACTGTCCAGTGGACAACGAGCACCGATTCCGTTCCTGAGCAGCGCGATCGAAGATGGGCCTGGACGTCGCCACGGCCAGAGCCCCTTTCCGTTTGGAGCGAAGCTCGGGCGATTACGTCGTCCTGACGTGATCATCGTCAAAAATCCCGGCGACCGCTGGCCGGGACGCGGTCTGATTGACCGCGAAGGCCATCCCCATGTCGACAACTTGCTACGGCTGGTTGAAGTGAAGTTCCCCGGCGACACATGGGGACGGGGGCAAGAAGCCGCGTACCAGCAAATAGCCGGCGCCCCCGGCGAATTCAAAAAGCGCATGTCGGTCATCGACGTTAGTGACTGCAGCGGTGCACTGGAAAAGGCACGTGAACACGCACTCGCGATGTCACCGGAAGAACGTGAAGCAGAACTTCGTCGCCGCCGCCGCGAACGGCAACTGCGTGCACCGATTCGCTCCGTCGAGCCGATTCCCGATCCCGCGTGGTACGAAGCATGGATTCGAAAAGCGGAAGAAGTGGGCGACGTTGCCGTCGCTGCGGTCTGGGATGCGCTCAACGAAGGAGGACAACACCTGTCGGCCGAAATGGAGCGATGGCTAAAGCAGCATGCGCCCTGGACGCTGATCGCTGGCAAGTGGGTCGTTGATACAGCGACGGCAACATGGCGACGGGTCGACGAAAAGGGTCAAGAAATCTACCGCTACACGACCGCACAATTGAAGACAGGCTGGGACGCACTGGTGCGCACAACCGATATGACGTGGGATCTGCTGAAGCAAATCAATTGGTCGCAGATTGGCACCTCGATCATCAAGGGGCTGGTCGCAGTCGCCGCTGTTGTTGCCGGTATCGCCGTGATTATCGTGCTGTCCGAGGCTCTGCTAGCGATCCTCCTCGCGCTTGCCGCGATTGTTGCTGCTGCCACGGCCGAAACATTAGCGGCACTTGCCATTGCGCTGGGTGTTACCGGCGCCGCAGCGTAATGACGCGTTCCGAATCAACTCATTCAGAAGGGAATCAACCAAACATGAGCACCACGGAAGCGACGAAACCGATTGTGTTGACACCGTTCGCGGCTTACGCACGTTATTTCGAAGACTTGAGCGTGCGTCAGCGAGACAACAGTTTTTCGATAAAGCCGGGAGTGATCGGGACTGTATTTTTCGCGCATGGCGCGAAGCCAGATGGTCGACGCAGCCTACTCGCCTGTTTCGATCGTTTCGATGAGCTGTTCGGCTCACACCTCATTTCGGGAAAGGATGAAGACCTCGCGCACTTGAGCAAGAAAAATGCAAAGGGCGTCGAAAAAATCCGGAGGGCAATTGTCGATACGCCAGAATTTCTTCAGGTCAGCGTGATGCGGTCCAGTGCACCGAACGCGACATCGGCTCCAGACTACGAAATTTCGACATTGACCGACATCGAAAATCCAGAAGATTATGTCTCTCCCGAAGGCTGGACTGCTCCGAAAGGGCAGGAGGCCGGCTATTCGTATTTGAAGTTCAGCGTCCCAATGGAGTTGGTCACGCGTCCGGAAGGACAAGAACAATACGAGCAGTTTCTGCGATACGTCTGCGAACAACTCGACGTACGCGGTGGCTATGGCGGCTTGTCCGCCGTAACCGCCTACAACTACCACAACTGGCAAGCTCAGGAATGGGCAATCGCGAGTCGGTTCAGCGGCATCGAAATCGACGCATGTGCGCACTTGTCGAAACACGAGTGGAATACCAGTTCGTATGATGGCACTCAGGTGCGCATGACGGCGATCTATCCCTATCTGCGTCCCGGCTCAAAGGTCGGCTCGTGGGGTTTTATCAAGAGCGTGAACTGGTACACCCTGCTCGGCGACCTGTTCGTCGAACGTCTCGGCGGCGACGCCGCACTCCGTGCCGCGCTCGATCGCGGCGACATCCTCGTCGAGCGGATCAATCACTGCGTGCTCGTGCGCGCCGGCCCGTTCCCGCGCCTCGGCGCCCCCGAGGAAGGTTTGCCCGAGCCTTACGTGTTCGTCAACAAGGTGCTGCGTGTGTTGCGTAACCCGAAGCCGGACGGCCTGCATCTCTACGAACCTGACCTGCCGAACGCCGACGCCAGGAATGCGCGTGCGTGGCAAGCACGCTTCGACTTATGGGATGCGCCACCGATTCCCGAACCGCCGACCATCGTGCCAGAGCCACGCGGAAAGCGCCGCTCGAGCATCCCCGGCGGCGAGCCCTGCCCCGAAGCCGGCTATTGGCGCACGCCGGCCAAGGCCGGCAGCGAACAGTATTTCAACGTGGGCGATGTAATGCCGGTGGTCAAAGGAAGCCAGTGGGGAACGACGCATTGGTCATGGGCGCGCGGTTCGGACGATGACAGGCAGTCCTAATTCCGGCGTGACGACGCCATGGAAGAAACCGAGTGTCGATTCCCCAACGGCGAAGTCGCTCCTATCTTCACGACGCCGTGAACGACGTACCGCTACAGACCGTGAAGTCCGGGCCAGCACCGGTCGAGTCGTGGCAGTTCGCAGGCTCGGACAGGCTGCAGATTCAACGCGACTATCTGGAGGATTGACGCATGGCCAGTACGATGGAAACAGTCGCGACTTGCACGACGGTCAACGAAGACAGAAAGACGTATGCCGAATTGCCGCCGGGCACGAAAGGCTATCTGCAAGAGAAAATCGAATACGCGCTCAAAGCACCGGACATCGTCAACATCAAGTTGCCGGATGGCTCGCATACGATTTCGATGCTCAAGCAAATCGTGATGACGGCGGCGATCCGGATTGACGAGACGTTGCATGATTTCCGATGGCAGTACAAATCGGAGGTCAGTTTCGACATGTGGCCCGACTTTACCTCGCGAGGCACCGAAGCGCCGATTCCCTTTCTTAGCACTGCAACTGAGGATGGTCCCGGTCGCCGCCATAGTCTGAATCCATTTCCCAAGGGATTCAGGCCTGGGCTTCTTCGGCGTCCCGACGTCATCGTCGTGCGAAATTCTGCCGATCGCTGGTCTGGTCGAAGCCGCATTGACCATTACGGCAACGCGCATGTCGATAATTCGCTGCGTCTGGTCGAAGTCAAGTTTCCCGGAGATGCCTGGGGTTCGGGACAAGAGAGGGCTTACCAAAAAATCTCTGGCGCACCTGGCGAGTACAAATACCGCATGACCGTGATCGATGTCAGCGACTGTAACGGCGACTTGGAAAAAGCCCGTCAACAAACGCTCGCTATTTCGCCAGACGAACGCCAGGCGGAATTGCGCTACAAGCGGCGCGAACGGCAGCTACGCGCACCGATTCGTACGATCGAGCCCATTCCCGAACCGGCTTGGTACGAAGCCTGGATTCGCACGGCTGAAGAAGCCGGCGAAGCAACGGTTGCGGCCGTATGGGATGCAGTCAATACAGGGGCACACTATCTGTCGACCGAGATGGAAGCGTGGCTCCAGCAACATGCGTCGTGGGCGCTGACTACTGGCAAATGGGTCGCCGATAAGGCGACCGCCACATGGCAATGGGTGGATGAGTCTGGTCGCGAGATTTTCCGTTATACGACGGCACAACTGAAAGCGGGCTGGGATGCGATCGTGCGCACCACTGACATGACATGGGAATTGATGAAGCAAATCAACTGGTCGCAGATCGGCACGTCGATTATCAAGGGGCTCGTGTTCGTCGCCGCTGTTGTCGCCGGTACCGTCATCGTCATTGTGCTTGCCGAAACCCTGATTGCTGTCTTACTCGCAATCGCGGCAATTGTTGCAACAGCTGCCACCGAAACCGTAGCCGCACTGGCAATAGCGCTCGGCGCGACCGCTGCCGCTGCCGCTGCCGCTGCCGCTGCGTGATCGTTACCGCCTGACACTGTCAACGTAGAAGGGAATCATCTACTAATGAGCGACCTCGAAACAAAGGGACCTGTTGTGCTGACACCGTTCGCGGCCTACGCGCGCTACTTCGAAGATCTGAGCGTTCGTCTGGCTGACAACAGTTTTGCTGTCAAACCGGGGGGCATCGGGACCGTGTACTTTGCCGGCGGCTCGAAACCCGAAGGGCGACGTGGCCTGCTCGCCTGCTTCGATCGCTTCGACGAACTGTTCGGAGCGCACCTCGTTTCGGGAAAGGATGAAGACCTCGCCAAATTCAGCAAGAAAGCAGCGAAAGGCGTAGAGAAAATCCGCAAAGCGATCGCGGACTCCCCCGAATACGAGCAGGTCAGCGTTATGCGCTCAAGCGCGCCGATACCCACCGTCGCACCCGACTATCAAATTCAGACGCTTACAGGGCGGGCCAGCCCTATCGATTACGAATCCCCGACCGGCTACAAGGTGTCGAAAGGGGAGGAAATGGAACTCTCTTTTCTGAAGTTCAGCGTGCCGATGGAGTTGATTACCCGCCCGGAAGGCCAAGCCCAGTATGAGCAATTTTTGCGCTACGTCTGCGAACAACTCGATGTGCGGGGCGGCTATGGAGGATTGTCCGCGGTCACTGCGTACAACTATCACAACTGGCAAGCTCAGGAATGGGCTATTGCAAAACGCTTCAGCGGTATCGAGATTGACGCCTGCGCTCACTTGGGCATTGACGAATACGATCCCACTTCCCACTACGGCGAGCCTTATGCGCTAACGGCCGTATTCGGTTATCTACATCCGGGTGCAACTGTCGGGCGTTGGGGATTCATTAAAGGGGTGAATTGGTACACGATTCTCGGCGACCTGTTCGTCGAACGTCTCGGCGGCGATGCCGCACTCCGTACTGCCCTCGATCGCGACGACATCCTCGTCGAGCGTATCAATGACTGCGTGCTCGTGCGCGCCGGTCCGTTCCCGCGCCTCGGCGCTCCCGAAGAGGGTCTGCCCGAGCCATACGTGTTCGTCAACAAGGTGCTGCGCGTGTTGCGCAACCCGAAGCCGGATGGCCTGCATCTCCACGACCCCAACTTGCCTAACGCCAATGCCCTTAATGCGCGCGCATGGCAAGCGCGCTTCGATCCATGGGATGCGCCGCCAATCCCCGAGCCGCCCACGATCGTGCCGGAACCCCGCGGGCCGCGACGCCGCAGCGTTCGCGGCGGCGAGCCCTGCCCCGAAGCCGGCTATTGGCACACGCCGGCCAAGGCTGGCAGCGAGCAGTACTTCGACCTCGGCGACGTCATGCCGGTGATCAAAGGCAGCTCGTGGGGCACGACGCATTGGTCATGGGTGCGCGGCTCGAACGATAGCGGGAAGTCGTAGTTCGAGCACATCAACGGCATAGAAGAAACCCGGCGCCCAGAGCCGAACGGGCCGGGACATCTACACGATATGATCGCGCCCGGTCGTGCGATCGTCATCGTCACGCACGGAGCCACCTGACGGCGGCACGCGGCGCTCCTGATCGCGAGCGTCCCCGCGCACCCGACACAGCCCCATCACTCACACACCGTCGCCCCACGCCGCGCCGGCGCAAACGCCACCGCACTCGCGGTCGCAAGCAACGCCACGCCGGCCGCGCCGTACACCATCACCCAACCAAACCCGTGCACGAGCGCCGCGTGCAGCGCCACGCCGCCCGGATCGGCCTTTGCAAGCGCCGGCGCGATCGCCTGCAGCCCGTCGGTGTGCCCCGATGCGATCTCCTGCGCAAGCGTGCGCAGCGCCGCCGCATCGACCGCCCCCGCGACGCCGGCCTTCAGGCTCGCGACGATCCCCGCGACCAGCACGAAGCCCATCGCCGCGATGTTCAGCGCGAGCGAAATCATCCGCGCGCTCATGTCGATGCCGGACGCCATCCCGGCCCGCGTGCTCGGCACCGCGCCCGTCGTCGTGTTCGTGACCGGCGTGTTGGTGAGCCCGAGCCCGATGCCGGCGACCACGCAGCCCGGCAGCATCGTGAACCAGCTCGCGTGATCGACGCCGCTGCCGATCCGCATCAGCGCGAAGCCGGCCGCGATCGTGAACAAGCCGCCCGGAATCACGACGCCCGGCCCGTAGCGCAGCGCGAGCCGTTCGCCGAACGGCGGCGCGACGAGCGTCGGCAGCGTATACGCGAGCAGCGCGAGGCCAGCCGTCACGCTGTCGTAGCCGAGCGCGACCTGGAACCAGATCGGCAGGTAGATCATGAACGGCCAGAAACTGAAGTTCATCCCCATCGAACCGAAAATCGCGCCGGTGAACGCGCGGATCCGGAACACGGAGAAGTCGAACATCGGCCGCGCGCTCACGCGCTCCGCGACGACGAAGCCGGCCGCCGCAAGCACGGTCGCGCCGAGCACGCCAAGGCCGGCCGCGCTCGTGAGCCCCAACTCCGCGCTTTGCGTGATGTAAAACGCGAGCCCGAGCACGGCGAGCGACAGCGTAACGATGCCGGCGACGTCGAGCATGCCCGCATGCGGATCGCGCGACTCCTGCACGGCGCCACCGATCAGCACGAGCGCGACGGCCGCGAGCGGCGCATGAACGAGGAACACCCACGGCCAGCTCGCCAGCGCGACGATCGCGCCGCCGACGATCGGCCCGAAGCCGAGGCCGATCCCGAACACGATCCCCCAGATCCCGAATGCACGGCCACGCTCGCGTCCTTCGCGAAACTGGTGCGACAGCACCGCGATCTGGCAGATCAGCATCGCGCCGCCGCTCGCACCCTGCAGCAGCCGGCCGGCGACGAGCACCGGCACGTTCGGCGCGAGCCCGCACAGCAGCGACGTCGCGCCGAACAGCACTGTGCCGATCACATACACGCGCTTGCGGCCGAACCGGTCGGCAAGCGTGCCGGCCGCCATCAGCACCGTCGTACACGCGATCGTGTACGCGTTCATGATCCACTGCATGCCGTTGAAGTCGCCGTGCAGCACGTGTTCGAGCGTCGGCAGGATCACCGGCACGCTCGAGATCTCGAGGCCGAACATCAGCGACGTGAGACAAACGGCCGCGAGCGCGACCGCATTCCTGCGGGAGTCGGATAGCGTCATGCGTCTTGCGCGACGGCCCGCAACAGGCCGCGCGCCTCCAGATAAGAAGGGTTCGCCGCGCGCGGCCGGCAACGCACACGGCACGGGATTCGGTACTATAGTGAGAATTCCCCTCCCCATTGACGCCTGTATTTCTCGAAACTGGGGAATCACAGGACGCAATCAACCCAACCATCATGACCGACAGACTCGACGGCGTGACGACCTTCGTCCAGGTCGTGGAATCCGGCAGCTTCGCGCTTGCCGCCGAACGGCTCGACATGACGCGTTCGGCGGTCGGCAAGGCGATCGCGCGGCTCGAAAAGCGGCTGGGCGCGCGGCTGCTGCAGCGCACGACGCGCAGCCAGAGCCTGACCGACGACGGTCAGGCGTACTACGACCGCTGCGTGCGCGCGCTGGCGGAGCTCGAAGCGGCCGAAGCCGATCTCGATTGCGGCCGCAACGAAGCGCGCGGCAAGCTGCGGCTGAGCGTGCCGCTCGCGTTCGGGCACCACTGCGTGACGCCGATCGTGCTCGACCTCGCACGCACCTATCCGCATCTGCGGATCGACGTGTCGATCACGGATCGTTTCGTGGATCTCGTCGAGGAAGGGATCGATCTCGCGGTGCGCATCGGCACGCTCGCGGACAGCACGAGCCTCGCGGTGCGGCGGCTCGGCACGCAATACGGCAGCCTCGGCGCGGCGCCGTCGTATCTCGCGCGCTACGGCATGCCGCGAACGCTCGACGACCTGAAGCATCACCGGACGATCGCGTATTCACGCTCGGGCGTCGCGCAGCCGTGGGACCTGCGCGCGCCGGACGGCTCGACGGTGCGCGTCGACATGCCGCATCAACTGAGTTTCGACGACGTGCAGGCGATCGCGGCGGCCGGCGCGTCGGGGTTCGGGATCGCGTGGCTGCCGAGCTGGCTGCTCGACCATTACGTGAAGCGCGGCGAGATGGTCGTCGTGCTCGATCGCTGCTTCGTCTGCGAAGGCGACATTCACGCGATCTGGCCGAAAACGCGCTATCTGCCGCGCAAGACGCGCTGCGTGATCGATGCGCTCGTGCAGGCGGTGCCGCCGATGATCGAGCGCTGACCGGCAACGCGAAGAAAGAAAACGGATTGGAACCGACGCGCCGCGCGGGCGCGTCGGATCATCACGCCGCGCCGAGATCGGCGAGCGGATGCGTGAACACCTTCCACGGCGACGTCAGGAAATGCCGCACGCGCTCGGCGCGCAGCTCGACGAGCGACGCGGGCGCCCAGCGCGGCTTGCGATCCTTGTCGACGAGATGCGCACGCACGCCTTCGCGGAAGTCGCCTTCCTCGATGGCGCGCGCAACGATGCCGAGCTCCATCCGGAACGACTCGGCGAGCGTCATCTGCCGGCCGCGCAGCAGCGCTTCACGCGTCACGCACAGCATCGTCGGCGAATGGCCGGCGAGCGCATCGAGCGTCGCCTGCAGCCATTGACGGTGCTCGCGCGACAGCTCGTCGCGCGCGAGATCCTGCTTCAGCGTCGCGACGATCCGCTCGACGGTCGAGCGCTTGTCGAAGTGACGGACGATCCACGGCATCTGGCTGTCGAGCGCCGCGTGCGGCACGACGTTGCACGGCGGCTCGAACACCTTGCGCAGCGCCGCCAACGCGTCGCCGTCCCATTTGACGCCTTCGATGCGCGTCTCGAACGTATCGAGCCACGACGACGGCACGCACAGGTCCGCGAGCTTCGCGCTCAGCGCGTCGGCGCCCGACAGCATCGCTCCCGTCAGCCCCACGTACAGTTCGAGTTCGGCCGGCATGCGCGACAGGAAATGCGTCGCGCCGACGTCGGGCACGAGGCCGATGCGCGTCTCGGGCATCGCGATCTTGCTGCGCTCGGTCGCGACGCGCAGCGCCGCGCCCTGCGCGAGCCCCATCCCGCCGCCCATCGTCACGCCGTCCATCAGCGCGACGACCGGCTTCGGGAACGCATGGATCGCGTAGTCGAGCCGGTATTCGTCGACGAAGAACGGCAGCCAGGTCTCGCGCTGCGTGACCATCCTGTACAGCGCACGCACGTCGCCGCCCGCGCAGAAACCCTTCTCGCCCGCGCCGCGCAGCACCACCGCGACGATCTGGTCGTCGGTGCGGCAGCGTTCGAGCAGCGCGGCCAGCTCGCCGATCATCGGATACGACAACGCGTTGAGCGCGGCCGGCCGGTTCAGCGTGATCAGCGCCACGCGGTTCACCACGCGAAACAGCACCTCCGGTGCCGGTTGCGCGACGCTGTCATGAGTCGTGGCTGACGCGCTCATCGTTGCGCCTCTCCGTCGGGATGCCATTGCGGCGCGCGCTTGCCGAGAAACGCGGCCACGCCTTCGCGCGGATCGTTCGTATCGAACAGGTCGACGAAGCGTTCGCGCTCGACGGCAAGCGCCGCGCTGCGCGGCACGCCGCGGCGCGCGAGGCCGATCAGCTCCTTGCTGTATGCCACCGCGTGCGGGCTCTGCCGCGCAACGTTGCGCGCAAGCGCCAGCGCCGCATCGTGTGCCGCGCCGCTCTCGACTACGTCCTCGACGAGGCCGATCCGCAGTGCGGTGGCCGCATCGACGCGCGTGCCGGCCAGGATGATCTTCTTCGCCCAGCCTTCGCCGACGAGCCAGGGCAGCGTCTGCGTGCCGAGCCCGCACGGCAGCAGGCCGACCGACGGCTCGGGCAGCGCCATCTGCGCATGCGTCTCGGCGATGCGCAGGTCGCACGCGAGCGCGCATTCGAGACCGCCGCCCATCGCATAGCCGTTGATCGCCGCGATCGTCACGACGCGCGCGTCATGCAGCGCCTCGAACGCCGCGCCGAAGCGCGCGGCCATCGCACGCGCGACGCCACGGTCGCCGTCGGCGAACGTGTTCAGGTCGGCGCCGGCGCTGAAGAACTTCGGGCCGTCGCCGGTGATCACCAGCGCGCGCACGCGCGGGTTCGCGTTCAGTTCGGCGACGGTTTGCTGCAGCTGCCGCAGACCGTCGGCGGTAAAGGCGTTCGCGGGCGGACGCTTGAGCGTCGCGCACGCGATCGCGCCGTCGTCGACGTAGTCCAGTTCGATCATGAGGCGTCCTTCTTCGTGGGCGGTTGATACAGGCGGATCACCGCCGAGAAATCGAGTTGTCCGTCGCCGCGGCTGCTCATCGTCTGGTACAGCTGCTGCGCGAGCGCGCCGAGATACACAGGCTGGCGGGCCTGCTTCGCGGCATCGTTCGCGAGGCCGAGATCCTTCAGCATCAGGTCGGTGCCGAAGCCGCCGCTGTAGCCGCGCGACGACGGCGCCGTGGCGATCACGCCCGGATACGGGTTGTAGGTGTCCGAGCTCCAGCAGCGGCCCGTCGACGTGTTGACGATGCCGGCCAGCACCTTCGGGTCGATGCCGAGCGCGACGCCGAGCGACATCGCCTCCGACACGGCCGCCATCGAGATGCCGAGCACGAGGTTGTTGCAGACCTTCGCGACCTGCCCCATCCCCGTCGCGCCGCAATGGACGATGTTCTTGCCCATCCCGGCGAGCACCGGCTTCACGCGCTCGAAGTCGACGTCGCTGCCGCCGACCATGAAGGTCAGCGTGCCGGCCGCCGCCCCGCCGGTGCCGCCCGACACGGGTGCATCGACGAACGCGCCGCCGTGCTCGCGCACGAGCGCGCCGAACGCCTGCGCGCTCGCCGGATCGATCGTGCTCGAATCGATCACGGTCGCGCCGGCGCCGAGGCCGGCCAGCACGCCGTTCTCGCCGGCGAGCACCGAGCGCACGTGCGGTGCGGCCGGCAGCATCGTGATCACGAACGCCGCGCCCGACGCGGCGTCGCGCGGCGACGCGGCAACCTGCGCGCCGGCGTCCTGCAGCGCGCGCAACGCGTCGGCGCTCAGGTCGAACGCGTGCACGTCATGACCGGCCTTCAACAGGTTCAGCGCCATCGGCGCGCCCATGTGGCCCAGACCGATAAAACCGATTTTCATTGCGTGTCTCCCATCCCATGCTTCGCTCGCGATCGGCGCGGCGCGCCGATCGCGAACGTCGTCGTCAATGCAGCCGGATCGTCGTATTCACCGGAGCAGCCGTCGTGTCGTCGTCGAACCAGCGTGCGGTGACCGTCTTCGTCTGCGTGTAGAACTGCACGACCTGCTTGCCGTACGGCCCGAGATCGCCGAGCTTCGAGCCGCGCGAACCGGTGAAGCTGAAGTACGGCACCGGCACCGGAATCGGGATGTTGATGCCGACCTGGCCGACGTCGATCTCGCTCTGGAACTTGCGCGCGGCCGCGCCGCTCTGCGTGAAGATGCCCACGCCGTTGCCCATCGGGTTCGCGTTGACGAGCGCGATCGCTTCGTCGAGCGTGTCGACTTCCATCACGACCAGCACCGGCCCGAAAATTTCATGCGTGTAGATCGACATGTCGGTTTTCACGCCCGAGAAGATCGTCGGGCCGACGAAGTTGCCTTCCTCGAAGCCGGCGACCTTCACGCCGCGGCCGTCGAGTTCGAGCGTCGCGCCTTCCTTGATGCCCGCGTCGATCAGCGAGAGAACCCGCGCCTTCGCGCCGCGCGACACGAGCGGCCCGACATCGGTGCCCGCTTCCGAGCCCGCGTTGACCTTCAGCGCCTTCGCCTTCGCGACGATGTCCGGCAGCCAGTCGCGCGCGTTACCCACCAGCACCGCGACCGAGGTCGCCATGCAGCGCTGGCCGGCCGCGCCGAAACCGGCGCCGACCAGCGCGTTGATCGCCTGCTCGCGGTTGGCGTCGGGCAGTACGACGGCGTGGTTCTTCGCGCCCATCATCGACTGCACGCGCTTGCCGTGCTGGCTGCCGAGGTTGTACACGTGCGTGCCGACGTTGGTCGAACCGACGAACGAGATCGCCTTCACGAGCGGATGCGTGCAGATCGCATCGACGACTTCCTTGCCGCCGTGCACGACGTTCAGCACGCCCTTCGGCACGCCGGCTTCGACGGCGAGCTCGACGAGCTGCATCGTCGACAGCGGGTCCTGCTCGGACGGCTTCAGCACGAACGTGTTGCCGCACACGATCGCCATCGGGAACATCCACAGCGGAATCATTGCGGGAAAGTTGAACGGCGTGATGCCCGCGCACACGCCGAGCGGCTGGCGCAGCGTGTAGGTGTCGACGCCGCCCGCGACGTTCTCCGCGAATTCGCCGAGCTGCAGCGTGCCAACCGAGCATGCATGCTCGACCACTTCGAGACCGCGAAAGATGTCGCCTTCGGCGTCGGGCAGCGTCTTGCCCTGCTCGGCCGTCAGCGTCTTCGCGATGCGCTGCTGGTTCGCGCGCACGAGATCCTGGAACTTCAGCATGATGCGCATGCGCGCGGCGATCGGCGTGTTCTTCCACGTCGCATACGCGGCGTGCGCGGCCTGCACGGCCGCGTCGACTTCCGCCACCGTCGCGAACGGCACGCGCGCGAGCACGGCCTGCGTCGCCGGATTGACGATGTCGCGCCACTCGCTCGTGGTGGACTCGACGAAAGCGCCGTCGATCAGCAGCTTGACCGTCGGCACGTCTTGCCCCGTGCGGGGCGTCGGATTCGCGTTCATCGATGCACTCTCCTTGCAGTAGGCCGCGCAGCGCCATCGCCCCGCGCGGCCGGTTCAATCCGGGGGCGGGCGGCGGCCGCGGAATGCGGCGCGCACGGCCCGCGGCCGGTCATTTCAGTTCGGCGGCGAAATCTTCTTCCCAGTATTCGCCGGGCATCCGCGCGCTCGCGTCGTCGCCGCGCTCGATCTCGCGGCGGCGCAGCTCGACGCGGCGGATCTTCCCCGAGATGGTCTTCGGCAGCTCCGCGAATTGCAGCCGGCGGATGCGCTTGTACGGGGCGAGCTTCTCACGCGAGAAGCGGAAGATCTCCAGCGCGAGCGCCGGGCTTTCCTCGTAGCCCTGCCGCAGCGTGATGAACGTCTTCGGCACCGCCAGCCGCACCGGGTCCGGGCTCGGCACGACGGCCGCTTCCGCGATCGCCGGGTGCTCGATCAGCACGCTCTCGAGTTCGAACGGGCTCAGCCGGTAGTCGGACGACTTGAACACGTCGTCCGCGCGGCCGACGTACACGTAGTAGCCGTCGTCGCCACGCATCGCGATGTCCGACGTGCGGTAATGGCCGTCGCGCATCGCATGCGCGGTTGCGTCGGGGTTGTTCGCGTAGCCGTTCATCAGCCCGACCGGGCGCGTCACGTCGGGGCCGATCGGCAGCGCGATCTCGCCTTCGCCGACGGGCACGCCGTCCGGGTCGAGCAGCGCGATCCGGTAGCCGGGCAGCGGCCGGCCCATCGAGCCCGCGACGACCGGCTGGCCCGGCGAGTTGCCGATCAGGCAGGTCGTCTCGGTCTGGCCGTAGCCGTCGCGAATCGTGATGCCCCACGCCTTCTTCACGCGCTCGATGATCTCGGGATTCAGCGGCTCGCCCGCGCCGACGATCTCGCGCAGCTTCACGTCGAACGACGCGAGCGGCTGCTGCACGAGCATGCGCCACACGGTCGGCGGCGCGCACAGCGTGGTCACCTGGTATTTGACGAGCGCATCGAGCACGACCTTCGGCTCGAAGCGCGCGTAGTTGAATGCGAACACGCACGCCTGCGCATTCCACGGCGCGAAGAAGCAGCTCCACGCGTGCTTCGCCCAGCCCGGCGAGCTGATGTTCCAGTGGATGTCGCCGGGTTGCAGACCGACCCAGTACATCGTCGACAGGTGCCCGACCGGGTAGGTGCGATGCGTATGCTCGACGAGCTTCGGCTTCGACGTCGTGCCCGACGTGAAATACAGCAGCATCGGATCGTTCGCGCGCGTGACGGCGTCCGGCTCGAACGCGGCGCTCGCCGCATAGCCGTCGTTCATCGCGAGCCAGCCCGCGCGCGGCGCGCCGGCGACGATCTTCTGCGCGAGGCCGAGATCGGCCTGTTCGAACTTCGCGGTTTCGTTCTCGTCGACGATCGCGTATTTCGCGCCGCCGATCTGCACGCGATCGCGCACGTCGTCGGCCGACAGCTGCGTGGTCGCCGGCAGCACGATCGCGCCGAGCTTCATCGCGGCGAGCATCGCGTCCCACAGCTCGACGCGGTTGGGCAGCATCAGCAGGATCCGGTCGCCGCGCACGACGCCGATCCCGCGCAGCCAGTTCGCGATGCGCGACGAGCGCTCGGACATCTGCGCGAACGAATACGGGTCGCCCGTACCGGTTGCCGCGTCGACGATCCATAGCGCGGGCTTGTCGTTGCCGCGCGCCATCGGGTCGAAATAGTCGAGCGCCCAGTTGAACGCGTCGAGCACCGGCCATTCGAAATCGCGGTAAGCGGTTTCGTAGTCGGTGCGATGGCGCAGCAGGAAGTCGCGTGCGTCCAGGAATGCCTGTACCGTCATCGTGTCGTCTCCGTCTCCAGTCTCCAAACCCGGCGGTCAACCGGCGCATGCGCTGCAGCCCATGCCCGGTTCCCTGTCGCGCGGCGCACGGTCACGTCGTTGCGTGCCGCGTTTGCCGCGCTACCCTCGTGCGCTGCTCGCCATATCGTTGCCTGCGCAACGAATTCGGCGACTCAAAGCTGTCGCGCGATCACCATCCGTTGCACTTCGCTGGTGCCTTCGTAAATCTGCGTGATGCGTGCGTCGCGATAATGACGCTCGACTTCGTAATCGGCCAGGTAGCCGTAGCCGCCGTGAATCTGGATCGCATCCGAACACACGCGCTCGGCCATCTCGGACGCGAACAGCTTTGCCTGCGACGCTTCCGACAGGCACGGCAGCCCGGCCGTGCGCAGCTTCGCCGCGTGATGCACGAGCAGGCGCGCCGCGTTGATCTGCGTGGCCATGTCGGCAAGCTTCTGCTGGATCGCCTGATGCTCGGCGATCGGCTTGCCGAACTGCACGCGCTCGCCCGCGTAGCGGCGCGCCTTGTCGAACGCGGCGCGTGCGATGCCGAGCGCCTGCGCGGCAATGCCGATGCGCCCGCCTTCCAGGTTCGACAGCGCGATCTTCAGCCCTTCGCCGCGATTGCCGAGCAGGTTTTCCTCGGGGATCGCGCAGTTCTCGAGCGTGATCGGGCACGTGTCCGATGCGCGAATGCCCATCTTCTTCTCCGGCTTGCCGACGATGAAGCCCGGCGTGTCGGTCGGCACCAGGAACGCGGATATGCCGCGCTTGCCGGCTTCCGGGTCGGTCATGGCAAAAACGATCGCGACCCCGGCACGCTGGCCGTTGGTCACGAACTGCTTCGCGCCGTTCAGCACCCATTTGCCGTCGCGCAGTTCCGCACGCGTGCGCAGGTTGTTCGCTTCGGAGCCGGCCTGCGGCTCGGTCAGGCAGAACGCGCCGATGATGCGGCCCGCCGCCATCTCGGCGAGCCAGCGATCCTTCTGCGCGGGCGTGCCGAAACCGAGGATCGGCCCGCAGCCGACCGAGTTGTGCACGCTCATCATCGTCGCGCACGCGGCGTCGCCGGCGGCGATCTCCTCCATCGCCAGCGCATACGCGACGTAGTCCGTATAGGCGCCGCCCAGCTCCTGCGGCACGATCATCCCGAGCAGGCCGAGTTCGCCGAGCTGCGCGACGACGGCGTCGGGCAGTTTCGCGTCGTGGTCCCACTGCGCGGCGTTCGGCGCCAGCACTTCGGTGGCAAAGGCGCGCGCGGCGTCGCGAATCATCCGCTGGTCTTCGGTATAAAGCTCGTCCATGGTGCTGCTGTCTCCCGAGGCCGCATGCCGCGACCGACCTTCCGTTTCGATGCAACAAGTGTAGGCAAGCACGCGCGACTGTTCGATGCTCGCGCCGCTCATTTACACTGAGCGTTTTTGCCATACCGGCGGCGTCGATGAAGCAGGAAGACAAGGGAACCGTCGCGATCAGCCTCGTCGCGTACAGCCTCGCGCTCGCCACCCGGCGCGGCGTCGCGGCCGAGCCGCTGCTCGCGCAGGCCGGCATCGCGCCCGCGCTGCTGGCGCAGCCGCGTGCGCGGGTGTCCGCGCAGCAATACGGCGCGTTGTGGAACGCCATCGCGCGCGCGCTCGACGACGAATTTTTCGGGCAGGATCGCCACCCGATGCGCAGCGGCAGCTTCATCGCGATGAGCCAGGCCGCGCTGTCCGCGCAGGACGGCGCGCACGCGATGGCGCGCGCGGTGAACTTCATGCACTGCGTGCTCGACGACCTGCACGCGGAGCTGGACGCCAATCCGCAGCGCGTGCGGCTGCGTTTCGTGCACCGCAACAGCGCCGCGGCGCCCGCGATGTTCACGTACGCGACCTATTTCATCATCGTCTACGGGCTCACCTGCTGGCTGATCGGGCGGCGGATCCCGGTGCTGCACGCGAGCTTCCGCTGCGACACGCCGCCCACCGATCACGAATACCCGTCGATGCTGTGCGACGACATGCGGTTCAACCAGCCCGATTCGTATGTCGATTTCGATCCCGAATTCGCGACGCTGCCGATCGTGCAGAACGCAAAGACGCTGAAGGCGTTCCTGCGCAACGCGCCGGCCAGCTTCATCGTCAAGTACCGCAACCCGAACGCGCTCGCGCAGCGCGTACGCACCGTGCTGCGCGGGATGCCGCCCGCGTCGTGGCCCGGCGCGGGCGGAATGGCTGCGCGGCTGCACGTGGCCGAAGCGACGCTGCGCCGCAAGCTGCACCAGGAGGGCCATGCGTACCAGTCGATCAAGGACACGCTGCGGCGCGATCTCGCGTTCGAGGCGCTGGCCGATCCGTCGCGGACCATCGCCGACGTCGCCGCCGCCACCGGTTTCGCGGAACCGAGTGCGTTCTACCGCGCGTTTCGCAAGTGGAGCGGGCGCAGCCCGGCCGAGTATCGCGAGGAAGCGCTCGCGCGCGGGAGCGGCAGCGCGGGCTGAGCACGCGGCCGGCGGCCCCGCCTTCGCGCTTTCCGCCGAAACCGCCTAAGCTTCAAGCATCGGGCCAACGCCCTTTCCGCAAGCCGGACGGCGTGCGGCCGCGCGCCGCCCGGACGCCCCGATGCGCATTCACCGTCATGGGCCGCCGCCCGCTTCGCCCGACGGCCGCCTCCGTCACCCGCTGTCCGCGCGGGTCGCGCGCGCCGCACTGTTCGCGGCGCTGCTCGTCGTCTGCGCGGCGGTCGCCGCACCGCCTGCCTCGCCCCCCGCTGCTGCGCCCGCCGCCGCGCCGCCCGTCGTCGTGATTCCGGTCAACGGCGCGATCGGGCCGGCCAGCGCCGACTTCATCGTCCGCTCGCTCGAGCGCGCCGCGCGCGAACACGTGCCGCTCGCGATCCTGCAGCTCGATACGCCCGGCGGCCTCGACACGTCGATGCGGCAGATCATCAAGGCGATCCTGGCCTCGCCGGTGCCGGTCGCGGCGTTCGTCGCGCCGGGCGGCGCACGGGCCGCCAGCGCGGGCACCTATATCGTCTATGCGAGCCACGTCGCCGCGATGGCGCCCGGCACCAACCTCGGCGCGGCATCGCCCGTGCAGTTCGGGATCGGCGGCGGCGCGCCGGGTGCAACGCCACCGACACCCTCCGCGACGCCGGGTACCGCGGGCGCCTCCGGCGCGGCCGCGAAGCCGGCCGAGCTGCCGAACGACACGCAATCCACCGAGATCCGCAAGGCGACGCAGGACGCCGCCGCGTACATCCGCGGCCTCGCGCAGTTGCGCGGCCGCAATGCCGCGTGGGCCGAGCGCGCGGTGCGCGAAGCCGTGAGCCTGTCGGCGAGCGAAGCGCGCGCGCAGCATGTGGTCGACCTGATCGCGCAGGATCCCGCCGATCTCGCGCGCCAGCTCGACGGCCGTGCCGTGACGACCACCGCCGGCACGCTGCACCTTGCGACCGCGCATGCGCCGCTCGTCGTGCTCGCACCCGACTGGCGCAGCCGCTTCCTGTCGATCATCGCCGATCCGAACGTCGCGCTGATCCTGCTGACGATCGGCATCTACGGCCTGTTCTTCGAATTCGCGAACCCGGGCTTCGTGCTGCCGGGCGTCGCCGGCACGATCTGTCTGCTGGTCGGGCTGTTCGCGATGCAGTTGCTGCCGATCAGCTATGCGGGCCTCGGGCTCGTGCTGCTCGGTCTGGGCTGCCTCGTCGCCGAGGCGTTCCTGCCGACCTTCGGCGTGCTCGGCTTCGGCGGAATCGTGTCGTTCACGATCGGCGCGCTGATGCTGATCGACACCGACGTGCCCGGCTACGGGATTCCGTGGCCGGTGATCGCGGGCCTCGCGATCGGCGGCGGGTTGCTGGTTGCCGGCGTGTCGAGCGTCGCGCTGCGCGCGCGGCGGCGGCCGGTCGTGACCGGCGCCGAGGCGATGCTCGGCAGCATCGGCGAAGTGCTCGACGACGGCCTCCACCCGGATCAGCCGCATGGCGCCGCCGGCCCCGCACCGTCGGCCGCCGGCTGGGCGCTCGTGCACGGCGAACGCTGGCGCGTCGCGAGCAGCGAGCCGCTCGCCGCCGGCTGCCGCGTGCGCGTCACCGGCCGGCACGGGCTGATGCTCACCGTCGCGCCGCTGTACGACACGCGGCCGCAGGACCCACATCAGGGAGAACCTTCATGATCGGTTACACGTTCGGTTTCAGCAGCGTCCTGATCGTCTTCATCGTCGTGCTCGCCGCGTCGTCGATCCGCATCTTCCGCGAGTACGAGCGCGGCGTCGTGTTCATGCTCGGCCGGTTCTGGAAGGTGAAGGGGCCTGGGCTCGTGCTGATCATCCCGATCGTCCAGCAGGTCGTGCGGATCGACCTGCGCACCGTCGTGTTCGACGTGCCGTCGCAGGACGTGATCACGCGCGACAACGTGTCGGTGAAGGTCAATGCGGTCGTGTATTTCCGCGTCGTCGATCCGGAGAAGGCCGTGATCCAGGTCGCGCGCTTCGTCGAGGCGACGAGCCAGCTCGCGCAGACGACGCTGCGCGCGGTGCTCGGCAAGCACGAGCTCGACGCGCTGCTCGCCGAGCGCGAGCAGTTGAACGCGGATATCCAGAAGACGCTGGACGCGCAGACCGACGCGTGGGGGATCAAGGTGTCGACGGTCGAGATCAAGCACGTCGACCTGAACGAAACGATGGTGCGCGCGATCGCGCGGCAGGCCGAGGCCGAGCGCGAGCGGCGCGCGAAGGTGATTCATGCGGAAGGCGAGCTGCAGGCGTCGGAGAAGCTGCTGCAGGCCGCACAGCGGCTCGCGCAGCAGCCGCAGGCGATGCAGTTGCGCTACCTGCAGACGCTGACGACGATCGCGGCGGACAAGAATTCGACGATCGTGTTTCCGCTGCCGGTCGATCTGCTGGGGGCGTTGCTGGATCGGCTGGGGTCGAAACCGGAACGGTGACGGCGGCATCTGCCCGATGTCATCCGTTCACCAGTCGGGATTTCCGGATCATCGACTCGGGAATCCGGCACGCATGCCAGCCGAAGACATTCCGGCCCGGTACGCCAAGGCAACTGCGGCGTATCGGTCCCCCGACTTGCATGCCCCGCCCCGCTAGAGCCCTCCCTCCATTTCCCCCTTCCATTAGGACAAATCCTCACTTCCCGGCACGCGGAACCGTCTATGATCTTTACATCAATCAATGACACATTAAATGCTGACTGAATAACCCGCGACGGCGACATCGGCGGGCGCGTTCCGGATCAGCGCCCCACCTGGAGACGGAGACGCATCATGGCCGACCACCCGCTGCCGGAAGTCCACCTCGACGAGCTGCCGCAATTCCGCGCGGTTCAGCAGCTTGCCTACCGCTGTGTCGAAACGGTCGGCGCGATGCTCTATCCCGGCATCACCGAGAAGGCAGCCGCGCGCCTGCTGACCGAATGGCTGCAGGACAACGGCGTGCACGACTGGCTGCACAAGCCGTTCGCGTGGTTCGGCGACCGCACCGCGTTCGAAGGCTTCTCCGGCCTGAAACACATGGGGGGTTTCAATCTCGCGTTCTTCCCGAGCAGCCGTCAGCTCGAGACCGACATGCCCGTGATCCTCGACGTCGCGCCCGTGCTCGACGGTGTCGTCGCCGACGTCGGCTATGCGCACTGTCTCGGCCACAACCCGATCCTCGAACAACTGCAGGACGACCTGATGGACCATCGCGACATGATCGTGCGCCTCGTGAAGGAGCGCCGCCCGATGGCCGAGGTCGCGCAGGCGGTCGACGCGCTGTGCCGCCGCCAGGGGGTCGAGCCGCGCCACAAGGCCTATCCGTTCAAGGTGCTCGCGCATCGCGTCGCGAAGATCCACAAGCTGTCGAAGCCGCGCTTCGTCGCGCGCTTCGGGCTGAACGCGACGCGCAACCTGTTGCTCGACCAGGGCCGTGCGGCCAGGCAGCAGGGCTGGTCGCCGCTGTGGTCGATCGACCGCCGCTCCGAGCACGCGCCGGTGCCGGGCCTGTGGGCCGTCGAACCGCATCTCGGCTTCTCCGGCGTCGGCGCGAAATTCGAGGAACTGCTGGTGATCACCGACGACGACGCGTACTGGCTCGACGACGACCTGCCGCACGTGCGCCGCTGGCAGCGCCGCCAGGCCGAACGCGCGCAGGCCGTCGCGAGCGTGCCGGCCGCCGCCTGACGCCTGCGCGCCCTTCCCCGAATCCCTGAACGACGGACTCACGATGCAGCCTCTTTCCGACGAAGCGCCGCTGGCCCTGTTCGAATCGGTCCACAGCGAGACGGCCGTCGCCTCCGGCGACCTGACGCTCGCCGTCAGGACCTGGGGCGACCCGTCCCGCTCGCCGGTCGTGCTCGTGCACGGCTATCCCGACGACAGCAGCGTGTGGCGGCAGGTCGCCCCGCTGCTCGCGCGCAAGCACTACGTGATCGCGTACGACGTGCGCGGCGCGGGCCTGTCCGGCGCGCCGAAACGCACGGCCGACTACCACCTCGCCAAGCTGACCGACGACTTCGTCGCGGTGATCGATGCGCTCTGCCCGGGGCGCGCGGTGCACCTGATCGCGCACGACTGGGGCTCGATCCAGGGCTGGGAATTCGTCACCGATCCGCGGCTCGCCGGCCGCATCGCGTCGTACACGTCGTGCTCGGGGCCGTGTCTCGACCACGTCGGCTTCTGGCTGCGCGAACGCGTGCTGCATCCGACGCCCGCGTCGCTGGCCAAGCTCGGCGGCCAGCTCGTGCGCTCGTGGTACGTGTACCTGTTCCACCTGCCGTTCATCCCCGAGCTCGGCTGGCGGCTGTGGCTCGGCCGGGCATGGCCGGGCCTGCTGCGCCGGGTCGAGAAGACGCCCGCGGCAGCACGCGCGACGCAGGCCGACGACGGCGCGCGCGGCGTGCGCCTGTATCGCGCGAACTTCATCCGCTGCCTCTTCACGCCGCGCGAACGCTACGCGCATGCGCCGGTGCAGACACTCGTGCCGCTCGGCGACAAGTACGTGAGCCCCGCGCTGTCCGAGAACCTGTCGCGCTGGGTGCCGCAGTACTACCGACGCGAAGTCGCGGCCGGCCACTGGCTGCCGCTCGCCGACCCGGAACGCTTCGCCGGCCTCGCCGAGCAACTGATCGATACGGTCGAATCGGGCAACGAGCCGCCCGCGCTCGCGAATGCACGCCGCCGCGCAACCAGCGGCCGCTTCAGCGGCAAGGTCGCGGTCGTCACGGGTGCGGGCAGCGGCATCGGCCGCTGCGCGGCCCTCGCGTTCGCCCGCGAAGGCGCGACGGTCGTCGCGTGCGACATCGATCTCGCAAGCGCCGAGCGCACCGCGCTGCTGCTCGGGCTGACCGGTGCGCAAGCCCACGCGAAACGCGTGGACGTCGGGTCCGCCGACGACATGGAAGCGCTCGCGACGTGGGTCGGCAGCGCACTCGGCGGCGCGGACGTCGTGATCAACAACGCGGGCATCGGCATGGCCGGCGGCATGCTCGATACGAGCGCCGCGCACTGGGAGCGCATCCTGCACGTGAACCTGTGGGGCGTGATTCACGGCTCGCGGCTGTTCGCGCAGCAGATGGCCGCGCGCGGCACCGGCGGGCACATCATCAATACCGCATCGGCCGCCGCGTTCGGGCCGTCGCGCGACCTGCCCGCCTATGCGACGACGAAGGCCGCCGTGCTGATGCTCAGCGAATGCATGCGGGCCGAGCTCGCGGACAAAGGCATCGGCGTAACGGCCGTGTGCCCGGGTTTCGCGGAAACCGGAATCATGGCGTCGACGCAATACGCGGGCGCCAACGCACAGGACGAGGCACGGCTGCGCAAACGCGCGACGAAGCTGTACCAGATGCGCGGCCTGAAGCCCGAGACCGTTGCGCAGGCAATGGTCGACGGCGTGCTGCGCAACCGCCCGGTGGTCGCGGTGGGCACCGAAGCGCATGCGCTGCGCTTCGTCGGCCGCTTCATGCCGTGGCTTGGACGGATGCTCGCCCGCATCAGCATGGCATCGCATTGACGGCGCAGGCCGCCGCACAGTAACGGAGACACAGATGACCGCTACCGCCGACTATCACAGGATCAAGGCCCGGCACGTGAAGTTCGACTTCAGCGACACGCCGGTCACATGGGTGCCGAACGATCCGGGCAGCACGCACATCATCAACACGCTGAACCTGCTGTTCCCGGAAGGCGAGCTGTGGTTCTGCCGCGTGTACAACAAGGCGCTGCCGCATATCACCGATGCGCGCCTGCGCGACGAAGCCGAAGGTTTCCTGCGCCAGGAAGCCGTGCATTCGCGCTCGCACGGCGGCGTGCTCAAGCACTACTACGACCGGCACGGGATCGACACGAAGCCGTTCACGCAGAAGCTGAACTGGCTGTTCACGCGCGTGCTCGGCGAAGCGCCGTTCGGGCTGAAGATCGGCCACACACGCTTCTGGCTGCGACAGCAGCTTGCGGTGATCGCATCGCTCGAACATTTCTTCGGCTATCTCGGCAACTGGGTGCTGAATGCGCACGGTCTCGACGAAGGCCGCGCGGATCCGACGATGGTCGACCTGCTGCGCTGGCACGGCGCGGAGGAAGTCGAACACCGGACCGTCGCGTTCGACATCTACAACCACATGGGCGGCACCTACCTGGAGCGCTGCGTGCACATGGCGTTCGTGATCGTGCTGCTGCTCTACTTCATCACGAGCGGCGCGCGATTCATGTACCGGCGCGATCCCGCCGCCGGCCGCTATCCCGGCTTCGTGCTGTCGTGGTGGAAAGGTTCGCGGCGCGGGCACCTGCCGTCGTTCTGGAAAGTGATCGGCGCGGCGCTGCGCTATTTCAAGCCGGGCTATACGCCGCACCACGAAGGCTCGACCGAGCAGGCGCTCGCGTATCTCGCACGCTCGCCGGCCGCGCAGGCGGCCGCGCACGGCGGCAACTGGGGCACGGCGAAGAACACGGAATCGGCTGCGTAGCGGGTGCCTGATCGGCTGCGTCATCGCCTTCGTGACGGTTCCGGCGAGCGGCGCCCGCCGAAATGCGTACAATCGCGGCTTCATTTCCCGGAGGTGCCGCGATGGCCATGAAGAAAACCGATCTAGAAAAGAACAAGGCGCTCAAGCTGACGCACTCGATGAAGCAGTCGAGCTCCGCGCGCTTCGGCAAGGGTGCCGACGAAGCGGCGAAGCTCGATCGCCGCGCGCAGCGCAAGCTCGACCAGGAACAGGGCCTCGTGCCGTTCGCGTGCAAGCTGAACGCCGAGCTCGTCGAACAACTGAAGGCACACGCCGCCACGCATCCGAACGGGATGACGGGCCTGCTGTCCGAACTGCTCGTCAACGGGCTCGCCCAGCGCGACGCGTGATCGCCGCCTGTCTCGAAAATAGTCGTTGACAACGCCGTACGACATCGACACACTCGTTCGCATGCCTACGTTCAAGCACTTCGCCATCGCGAATCATTGCCCGATGAACATTCGAAAGAATGGTTCACGGGAGGCGCTTGTGCGTTAGCATCCGAGCAGTACCGCATGTCACACAAGGCCTCACCGGAAACGGATGAGGCCTTTTTGTTCTGGTGCCCGTCATCCGTCCGGCTCAATGAATGGAGAAGACGATGGACCAGGCAAGCCCGTTGTTCGACCGTCCCGATCTGCGCCGCACCGGCACGATCGCATTACCGACCGTCGTGATCCGTTTCGCGGTCGCGCCGCGCACGACACTCGCCTGGCGTGCGCCGGGCGATGCGGAAATCCGCGCGCACGGCGCGCCGCTGTGGATCACGCGTCCGCCGCGC
The DNA here is from genome assembly GCF_902498995.1 of Burkholderia anthina. Lineage (GTDB taxonomy): Bacteria > Pseudomonadota > Gammaproteobacteria > Burkholderiales > Burkholderiaceae > Burkholderia > Burkholderia anthina. Next base: position 125,347 of record NZ_CABVLY010000015.1, on the reverse strand, counting down.
ATCGACGACTACTGGGTGCAACCCGGCGACGTGCTGCGCATCGCACGCGGCGATCGCATCTGGCTCGGCACCGACGACGCGCGATCGGCCGAAGCGTCGATCACGCTCGCCTACGTGCGGCGCGGCGAACGGCTCAAGCGCGCGCTCGCGCACGTGCAACGTTTGCTCGTCGGACGATGGCGAAGAACGGAATGACGATGTGCGCTCGGGCGCAGAACGGGTGTCACGCCATGCGCGTGCACATCCCGCCGAAACGGACGCACCCGCGGCGCAACGCGTCGCAGGTGCGTATCGAATGACGCGGCACGCGAGTGCGTGCCGCGAGCGATCGCGCGCCGTGCGCAACCCTCGGATGCATCGAGGGCATCAGGTGCTGGCGGCGAGACGCGGGCCCGTGCTGCGGGGAGTGGAATCGAGGTCGGGGCGTTGCGCAGCCTGCGAAGTCACCCACGGGTCGATGCCTTGCTTCTGCACCTCCTCGAGAAATGACACGCGTGCGCGCCAGTAATCCGCCTGTAATTTCGCATCGATGACGCGCTGTTCGGCTGCGAACAGTTCCATACGCGCCGTCACGAGCATCGACGCAGCGGTTTTTTCCGGCGTGGGGGCGTGCCGCATCGCCCAACGGCTGATCCAGTTCAACATGCTGACCTCCGTGATTACGGACGAACCCGCATCGGGCAATCGCAATCGGTCGCGCCTGCCCGAACGCGCAACGACCGTCACCGCACTTCACCGCCTGACCCGCACGGACTGCGACTCCCCCGCGTCGGCAACAACCGGCCGGCGTGTGTGCGCGGTGTATCTATCCTAGAAAGAGTTGCCGGTTTACGCGATGGGGTCTTGCAATCTTTTACACAGAAACCACAGTCGAACCCGCATCGCGAAATGACAGTTGCGCACGGCACGGCTTCGGCGCACGATAACCCGATCGCTGCAACCGCCTGGACTGACGAATGGCCGATGCACGCCGCTGCGCATTCGCCGCGGCCACGCTCGCGCGTTCACGCGTACCTCGCATGCGCACCGCGTCCGCCAAGCATGCGGGCGCTCCGTTTCAGTCGCGTGTCATCACGTGGCAGCCGCGCCACACCCACGCTCCATTCCGTTGCGCCCGCATCGGCCGGCGCCGGCCACCCGCTTTCGAACCCCGCTTTCGAACCGTTTCCATCGTTTCCGCCCGTCCGCTTCGCGCGAACCGGTAAAATGCGCGCCTTCCTCGCGCGGCAGGGCTGCCAGACCGTCCGCGCGAGCGCGGCCGATCGAGCCCCACGACTATATCGTCCGAGCTATCCGCGCTATTACAATCCGCCGATAGCCCGGCAATAGTGGCTGGTTACAGTAAGCCGGCCGCACTGCCTCTACAACAATTCGGCACAACAAGCAACACGACAACCCGACCGGAGAAACGCCTTCATGGAATCCATCAAGCGGTATTTCGGCTTCGCTGAAGCCGGCACCGACTTCCGCACCGAAATACTCGCGGGCGTCACCACGTTCCTGACGATGGCCTACATCATCTTCGTCAACCCCGCGATCCTCGGCGACGCCGGCATGCCGAAGGAATCCGTGTTCGTCGCGACCTGCCTCGTCGCGGCGCTGGCGTCGATCATCATGGGGCTGTATGCGAACTACCCGATCGCGTGCGCGCCCGGCATGGGCCTGAACGCGTATTTCGCCTACACGGTCGTCAAGGGGATGGGCTTCACGTGGCAGGCCGCGCTCGGTGCGGTGTTCATCTCCGGCTGCCTGTTCCTGCTCGTCACGCTGTTCCGCGTGCGCGAGGCGATCGTCAACGGCATTCCGAGATCGCTGCGCATCTCGATCACGGCCGGCATCGGGCTGTTCCTCGGCATCATCTCGCTGAAGACGTCGGGCGTGATCGTCGGCAACCCGGCCACGCTCGTCGCGCTCGGCGACCTGCACAAGCACGACACGGTCCTCGCGATCATCGGCTTCTTCACGATCGTCACGCTCGACCACCTGCGCGTGCGCGGCGCGATCCTGATCGGCATCATCGGCGTCACGATCCTGTCGTTCTTCTTCGGCGACAACCAGTTCCACGGCGTGTTCTCCGCGCCGCCGTCGATCGACGCGACGTTGTTCAAGCTCGACATCCACGCGGCGCTGTCGACCGGCATCATCAACGTGATTCTCGTGTTCTTCCTCGTCGAACTGTTCGATGCGACCGGCACGCTGATGGGCGTCGCGAACCGCGCGGGCCTGCTCGTCGAAGGCAAGATGAACCGCCTGAACAAGGCGCTGCTCGCCGACAGCACCGCGATCGTCGCGGGCTCGATACTCGGCACGTCGTCGACCACCGCGTATATCGAAAGCGCGTCGGGCGTGCAGGCCGGCGGCCGTACGGGCGTGACCGCGCTCACCGTCGCGGTGCTGTTCCTCGCATGCCTGTTCATCGCGCCGCTCGCCGGCGTCGTGCCGGCCTACGCGACCGCGCCCGCGCTGCTGTACGTGTCGTGCCTGATGCTGCGCGAGATGGTCGACGTGCCGTGGGACGACGCGACCGAAGCCGTGCCGGCCGCGCTGACCGCGCTGCTGATGCCGTTCACGTACTCGATCGCGAACGGCGTCGCGTTCGGCTTCATCGCATACGGCGGCCTCAAGCTGCTGACGGGCCAGGTCCGCTCGGTCAAGCCGATCGTGTGGATCATCGCGGCCGTGTTCCTGTTCCGCTTCTTCTATCTCGGCAGCGAGTGATGCGCGCGCCGCGGCGCGATGCACGATGAAACAACGCCACCTCCGGGTGGCGTTTTCGTTGGGATACGCGCGCGGCGCCGACGATGCCCGGTCACGAGTCCGCCTCGCCGAGCACCCAGCGCGCGAAGGTCTGCAGCGGCCCTTCGCCGAGTTCCAGCGCATCCGGCAGCACGAGACAGAAACGCTTGACCACGTCCCGCCCGTCCGGCCAGGGCGCCGCGAGCAAGCCTTGCGCAATCTCGGTGTCGACGTACAGCCGCGGCACCAGCGCGACGCCGAGCCCGGCCACGGCCGCCGCGATCAGCATCGAGTAAAGATCGTAGCGTGCGCCGGCGGCCGGGTTGCTCACCGGCAACCCCGTTTCGTGCACGTATGCCGACCACGCATCGGGCGTCTGGCGCTTGTGAAGGCGCGGCAGCGTGCCGAGCAGCGCATCCGGATCCCCGCCGGCGAGCAGCGACGGATGGCAGACCGGCACGAGCACCTCCTCGCATAACCGGTACGTATGCATGCCGGCCCATGCCGGATGCTCGAAATGAATCGCCGCATCGAAACCGCTGCCGGCCAGCACGAACGGCTCGGCGCGATCGGCGAAATGCACCGTGATGTTCGGATGCCGCGCCTGAAACCGCTTGAGCCGGGGAATCAGCCAGCGCGTCGCGAATGTCGGCGTCACGGTGATGTCGATGCTGCCGCCGTCGCCGGGCTGCCCCATCATGTACTGGCTGTCGCGCTCGAGCCGGTCCAGCACTTCGCGAACCTGCGCCGCGTAGCGCACGCCGTTCGGCGCCACCCGCACGCGGTTGCCGATGCGCTCGAACAGCGCGACGCCCAGGAACGTCTCGAGCCGGCCGATCTGGCGGCTGATCGCGCCTTCCGTCAACGCCAGTTCGTCGGCGGCGCGCGCGAAACTGCCGTGCCGCGCCGCGGCCTCGAATGCCATCAATGCCGAATTGCTCGGAATCCTGCGTCGCGTCACGATTGCTCCCGGTTCTGCAGTGGTTGGCCGAAGCTTGACCAAAGATCAATGAACGGTGACGAATCATCGTTTTTCACCCGTTCCCCGGCTAATTATCATGACAAAAACTCAACCCGTCGAGCGGCGATCGATGCCGAAGGCCGCTCGCTACCCCGTTGGAGATGTCATGATCTATGCCGTTGAATGCAGCTTCGCCGATCCCGCGACCGAAGCCGAATGGAACGACTTCTACAGCCGGATCAAGCTTCCCGCGCTGATCTCGGTGCCGGGCTTTCGCACGTCGCAACGCTTGCGCGCCGTCGGCGGCGACGGCCCCGTCTACCTCGCGCTGCACACGATCGACAGCGCCGACGTGCTGGCGTCGGCCGCGTATCGCGACAACGGCGGCGGCAACTTCGCGCGCTGGCAGCCGCACATCGTCGAGTGGCGACGCAACGTGTACGACAGCGCAGCATCCGCGCCGGTCGTCGCCGATCATCAATGGCTGGCCGTTTGCGAAGACGCGGCCCCGTTCGCGCAAGCGGGAATCGCCGCCACGGCCATTCACGCAGTCGCGCTGGACCGCCAGCCGGCATCCCGTTGGCTGGCCGTTCTCGATCGCGATCAGACGCCGCATGCGTCCGAGGCGGCCGACGCGTGCGGCGCCGCGATCCGGCTCTATGCGCCGATGGGCGAACAGCTCGTCAGCGCGGCCGCGCGCTGAGGGGGCCGGCCATGCCCAGCGTCACGATTTTCATCGCGGAGGCGAACATGCCGTCGAACGCCGCGCTCGACGCGCTGTCGTCGGCCTGCGCGACGCTCTGCACCGACGTGTTGCAGGCCGCGCCCGGCACGGTCCACGTCATCCACGTTCCGGTCCGGCACGGCCACGGGCATCCCGTCAGCGCCGAAATCCGCTATCGCATCCAACCGTTTCGCACCCCTGAATTGATGGATCGCTTCATGGTCTCGCTGGATCGCGAGATGCTTCGCCACACCGGATGCGTCGCGCGCATCCGCTGCTTCGGCTACGACGCCGCCCACCTTCACGCCCGACATTGAGCCATGAGCGAACTCCTTCCCCGCCCCCCGTTTCCGTGCCGCCGGGTCGGCGATTTCTCGGTCGTCGCCATCAGCGACGGCGCACTGACCGCCGGCCTCGACCTGCTGTCGAACATCGAGACCGACGACGCGACCGGCATCATGCACCGCGCGGGCATCGCCGCGCCGTCGAGCGTCAATATCAACTGCTACGTGATCCGCGGGCATGGCCGCACCGTGCTCGTCGACACCGGTGCCGGCGGCATCCGCAACTGGGGCGGCCGGCTGATGCCGTCGCTGGCGCAAGCCGGCATCGACGCGCGCGACATCGACACGATCCTGCTGACGCACGCGCACCCCGACCACATCGGCGGCTTGCTCGACCCGGACGGGCAACCGGCCTTCGCGCACGCGGAGGTGCGCATTCACGAACGGGAACGGGCGTTCTGGCTGGACGACGCGGCGTTCGAGCAGGCCAACGAACGGGCCCGCGGCAATTTCCGGATCGCGCGGCGCGCGTTCGATGCCTGTCGCGCCCGGCTGCGCACCATCGAAGCGGGCGACGTGCTGCCCGGCATCGTCGCGGTGCCGCTACCGGGACATACGCCCGGCCACACGGGGTATCGCGTCGAATCGCATGACGAGCGTCTGTTGATCTGGGGCGATCTCGTGCATTTCGCGCCGATTCAGGTCGCGCGTCCGGACGTGTCGATCGCGTTCGATCACGATCCGGCGCTGGCTGTCGCGACGCGCGCGGCCACGCTCGCCGAAGCAGCTTCGGACGATCTGCTGATCGCGGGAATGCATCTCGCCGAAACGGGCTTCGCGCGCATCGCGCGAGCGCACGGCGAAACCGGTGGCGCGTATGCGCTCACCGGGGCGGACTGACAGAGAAAGAGGGAAACGACGCGCGCATCGTCGCGCGCGCGTCCGGCCCGGCACGCATGCGCCGATACGACACGGGCGCCGGTAACCGGCGCCCGCTCAGTCGCTGCCCGGTCGTCCGGTTCAGCGCCAGTTCGCCTCATAGAAGCGCACGTAGCCGCTACGCAGCGTCACGCATTGCGCACGCGTTTCGGACAGCAGCCGCCGTGCGGCCGCCTCGATACGTTCGCGATGCTGATCGTACGCACCGACCATGTCCTCGAAGCGCGGCGATGCCGCACCGAAATGGTCCTCCAGCGCCTCGGCTGTAATCTGACATTGGACACGCTCGCCATTGACCAACGCCATGAACCCGAGCATCAAGTCGCGCCCCGAATATTCGGGCTTCTCGTTCGTGAAATGGATCTGCATGGGAGCCGCCTATCGCCGGTAGAAAGCGAATGACCGCGTCCATCGTCCGCTACCGGCCGGACGAGAATGTACGCGGGCTCGCCGACAGAGACACCGTTCGCGGGGGTATGGCGCGAACAATGCATGCCGGTTGCATTCCACTTTAGACGGTTTCGCGCAGGAGGCAAAATTTGCGATGTGCGTCGTTCCGACGCGCATTTCGTCTGACCTGCGCGGCATCCGGCACCCTGGGCCAAACGGCGTCAGTGAGGGTCGGTCGGCCAGATGTTCAGCGAGATCGCCGCGGTCGTGGCGCCCACCGCGATGGCGGCGGCCCCGTATCGCACCGCGGTGCCCAGGTCGAACAGCAGGCCGTGGATCGCCACGGCGATGCCGCCCAGCATGATGAAGGTGGCGATGGCCGCCAGCACGACTCTCAGTTCCGTTCGAACCATGATGCGTCTCCCGAACGGATGCATGTCACGTCGCATGCATGTTGCGATGCGGAACACGGCGCGTGCGTGCTCCACTTCAATCATTGCAGGCATACGCTTAAAAGCAAGGGGATTTTGTTCGCGGTCGCGCAACGCACGCGGCGCTTGTATGATGGTGCGATATCAAGGCGGCGGCCGGGGTTTGGGTTGTTGCGGTGCGGAAGCGCTGGCCGGGACCGAGTGCGAAGCGTCGGGGCCAAGCAAGCGCTGAAGCATCCATTCCAGCCGACCGCGAAGCATGGAACCAGAGCAAGCGCTAAAGCGCTAACTCTGGTCGACAGGAGACAAGACATGCCTCAATCTTTCGTGCTGCCCGCCACCACGGGCCGCATCGACCTGCTCGCGCAGGCGCATGCGCGTTCGACCGCGGTCGGCCTGCGCGCGAACGAGCACCCCGATTTCTCGCCGCTGTCGCTGCTCGCACTGCGCGAACTGCTCGACACGAACCATGCACTGTTCGCACATGCGCGCCCGGTGATGGAAGACCTCCACGCACAGATCGCCGACACGCAAAGCCTCGTGCTGCTCACCGATGCCGACGGCGTGATCCTGCACAGCATCGGCGACGCGGACTTCATCGAGAAAGCAAACCGCGTCGCACTGTGCAACGGCGTGTCGTGGGCCGAAGGCGCACGCGGCACCAATGCGATCGGCACCGCGCTCGCGTCCGGCCAGGCCGTCGCGGTACACGGCCCCGAACACTTCCTGCGCGCCAACCACATCCTCACCTGCTCGTGCGCGCCGATCATCGATCCGTTCGGCCGCACGCTCGGCGCGCTCGACGTCAGCGGCGACCCGCGCGGGTTCAGCTCGCATACGCTCGCGCTGGTGCGGATGTCCGCGCAGCTGATCGAGAACCATCTGTTCGCGAACCAGTGCGCGCAGGCGCTGCGGCTGCGCTTTCACGCCCACGAGGATTGCGTCGACTCGCTGTTCGCCGGGCTCGTTGCGTTCGGCCCCGACGGCGGGCTGATCGCCGCGAATCGCAGCGCACAATTCCAGCTCGGCGCAACGTTCGATGCCTTGCAGCATCGCGGCTGCGATGCGCTGTTCGGCATGCAGTTCGGCCAGCTCGCCCAGCAGGCGGCGCGCGCGCCCGGCGCATCGTTCCGCCTGACGCTGCCGACCGGCGTGCGCGTGCTCGCGCGCTGCGAATTCGCGGAAGCGCACAAGACGACGGTCGCCGTCACGCCGCCCGCCCCTGCCGTGCGCGTGCCCGCACAGGACCCCGACGCGATCACGTTCGCGACGCTCGACACCGGCGACGCGCGCATGGCCGCGGTGCTCGAACGCGTCGCGAAGATCCGCGGACGCGACCTGCCGCTGCTGATCCTCGGCCAGACGGGCACCGGCAAGGAATGGCTCGCCCGCGCGCTGCACCAGGCGTCGCCGCGCTCGGACGGCCCGTTCGTCGCGGTGAACTGCGCGGCGCTGCCGGATTCGCTGATCGAAGCCGAACTGTTCGGCTATGAGGACGGCGCCTTCACCGGCGCACGCAAGCGCGGCAGCCCCGGCAAGATCGCGCAGGCCGACGGCGGCACGCTGTTTCTCGACGAAATCGGCGACATGCCGCTCGCGCAGCAGGTCCGGCTGATGCGCGTGCTGCAGGAACGCGCGGTGATGCCGCTCGGCGGCGCGCGCGCGGTGCCGGTCGACGTGCGCGTGGTCTGCGCGACTCACCGCGACCTGCGCGCGATGATCGCCGAAGGCACGTTCCGCGAAGACCTGTTCTACCGGATCAACGGCCTCGCGGTCACGCTGCCGGCACTGGCCGACCGCACCGACCTGCCGGCGCTGGTCGAGCGCATCCTCGCGCGGCTCGCGCGCAGCGAGCCGATGCCGTGCCGTCTCGCGCCCGACGTGCTCGACGCGTTCATGCGCCACCGCTGGCCCGGCAACCTGCGGCAAATGACCAACGTGCTGCGCACCGCGGGCATGCTCGCCGAAGACGAAGCCGAGATCGCGCTCGCGCATCTGCCCGACGATTTCTGGCTCGACTGCGACGATGCATCGGCGTCGCCCGCCGCGCCGGCCGACGCAAGCGAAACGACGACGCTGCAAAGCCACCAGGCCGCGGTGATCGATGCGGTGCTCGCGCGGCACGGCGGCAACGTGTCGGCGGCCGCGCGGGAACTCGGGCTCGCCCGCAACACCGTGTACCGCTACCTGCGCCGCCATTGACGCGCCGGCCAGCGGGCGCCGGCCGCATGCGGCTTCGGGTATGCTTGGCGCTTGCCTCGCCGCCGCCGTTTCGCCCCATGACCGATCCCGACCATCCGCCTCTCGTGCGCATCGAGCCGCTCGGCGCGACGTTCGACGCACCCGATTCGCTGACCCTGCTCGAAGCCGCCGCGTTCGCGCACGTCAGGCTGCCGCGTTCGTGCCGCAACGGTACGTGCCGAAGCTGCCTGTGCAGGATCGTCAGCGGCAGCGTACGCTACACGATCGAATGGCCCGGGTTGAGCCGCGAGGAAAAGGCCGACGGCTATACGCTGCCGTGCGTGGCCGTCGCAACGTCGGATGTCGTGCTCGACGTGCCCGACGCGGAGATGATCGACTGAACGCGACGCGCCGTTGCGCGCCGTCCTGCAACCGTGACGGGCAAGCCCGTCGGGAGAATGTGATGACCCAGTCAACCGATCGCATCGAGAAACAGGCCGTGCTCGCCGCGCCGCCGGCGCGCGTGTGGGAAGCCATCAGCAATTCCGGGGAATTCGGCACGTGGTTCGGTGTCGCCTTCGACGGGCCGTTCACGGAAGGCCAGCCGCTGTTCGGCCGCATCACGCCGACGCGCGTCGACGACGACGTCGCCAAGGCCCAGGAGCCCTACGCGGGCGCTGTATTCGAAATCGTCGTCGAGCGCGTCGAACCGAAGCAACTGTTCTCGTTCCGCTGGCATCCGTTCGCGATCGATCCGAACTTCGATTACTCGGCCGAGCCGATGACGCTCGTCACGTTCGCGATCGCCGAGCAAAACGGCGGCACCCGGCTCACGGTCACTGAAACGGGGTTCGACCAGCTGATCGAAGCGCGTCGCGCGAAGGCACGCGAAATGAACGATCACGGCTGGGCCGCGCAGATGACGCTGATCACGAAATATCTGGCAACGCACGCGTAACCGGCGCTTGCCCGCCATCCCCGGCATGCGGACGCACGCATGCCGGCCTCGCGGGGTGCATGGCATAATCCGCCCCATCGCAGTCCTCACGCCGCTGTTCGTCGCATGCTCAGTCGTCGCCTCCGGAAGATCGGCAGTCTGATCGGGATGCTCGCCATCCTGATGACGGCGCTCGCGCCGACGATCTCGCAGGCGCTGACGACGCAAGGCCGCGTCGATGCACTGCTCGCCGGCTACTGTACGACCGGCCCGGTCGCCGGCGACCATCAAACCCGTTCGTCGTCGAAGAGCCTGCAAGCCCATTTGCAGGCGTGCGGCTATTGCAGCCTGCTCGCCCATACGCCCGCGCTGCCCGCGCCCGAACTGACGTTCGCGGCCCATGTGCGCGTCGTCCAGCATCGCGAAGCAACCCGCTTCGAAAGCCTGCGCCGCGCGTTGCCGCTCACGGCCGCGCAGCCGCGCGCCCCACCCGCCTCCGCCTGAACCGCAGCCACAGCGCGCGATGCCCGAACGCATCGCGCCGTTCGCGCGCGCCCTGCCGGCGCCCGTGCCGTGTCACGTTCACGAGGACGATCATGTCGACCCTTATTGCCGCGCGCCGCATGGCACCGTGCGCGTGCGTCGCCGTCGCCGCGCATGAGCATGCGAGCGCGAGCGCGGGAAATCGCGCGCGCCCCGTCACGATGACCATCGACGACCCGAGCGTCGGCGATGCGTTCGACCTCCAGTACGGTCACATCGCGCCCCTGCTGCGGGCTCGTGTGCATCTCGACGGCATTTTCCCCAACCCGATCCACAACGCATTTCCCAAGCCATGAAAACATCCACGCTTTTCCGCGGCGCCATCGCCGCCCTGACCTTCGTCATCGTCCAGGCCGCCCACGCGCATGCGTTTCCGAAAACGCAGCAGCCGGCCGCCGGCGCAACGCTCACCGCCGCACCGCAAGCCGTCACGATCGATTTCGACGAGGCGCTCGAACCCGCATTCAGCTCGATCGCCGTGACCGACAGCCACGGCCAGTCGGTCGCGACCGGCAAGGCCGTCGTCGACGACGGCAACCGCAAGCGGATGCACGTCGCGCTGACGAGCCTGACGGCCGGCACCTACACGGTCGCATGGGTCGCCGTGGCCAGCGACGGCCACCGGACCCAGGGGCACTACGCGTTCACGCTGAAGTGACACGCGCATGCCCGCATCGCCAGGGGCGCATCGCCGCGCCATCCGCATCCCGTACTTTCGATAAGGAGAACACATGATGAAACGCTCGATTCCGGCCGCCCTGCTGTCCGCACTGTTCGCGCTGCACGCTCCCGCCACGTTCGCCGCGCCGGCCGTACAGGCCGATGCCTGCTGGATCCGCGCGATGCCCGCGACGGTGCCGTCGTCCGGCTACTTCACGCTGAAGAACGACGGCGACACCCCCGCGACGCTCACGGGCATCGACACGCCGGCATTCGGGATGGCCATGCTGCACGAAACGCAGACGGCCGGCAGCACCGCGAAGATGGTCCACGTCGACACGGTCGAGGTGCCCGCGCACGGCACGGTGATGTTCAAGCCGAAGAGCTATCACGTGATGCTCGAACAACCGCGCCAGAACGTCACGCCCGGCGCGAAGATCCCGTTCCGGCTGCATTTCGCCGACGGCTCGACGGTGTCCGTGACCTGCGACGCGAAGGCGCCGTCGTACACCGGCCAGTAACGCCGCCGGCACCGCGACCGATGGAGACGAACATGAAAGAACGCCTGCCGCTGGCCGACCTGATCGTCCGTTACCGGACGCCGCTGAATGTCGCCGTACTGATCGTCTGCGGGTTGTGGGCGGCGTGGATCGCGTGGATGACGCGGCCCGCCGCGATCGATGCGCCGTCGTCGATCGCCGCCTACTGCGTGCGCGACGCGCGTTGACGCTGCGATCGGGGTGATTCGCGCCGTGGCATCATGCACGGCGTCACCCCGATCGCAGAAACCGTCTCCCGGAGCACCGCATGTCCATTCAGACCTGGATGCTGTTTGCCGCCGCCTATCTCGCGACGACGCTGTCGCCGGGCCCCAACGTGCTGCTCGTGATCCGCAACACGGTGCGCTACGGCACGCGCGGCACCGCCGCGACGATCGCCGGCAACCTCGTCGCGCAGGGTGTGGTGGTCATGCTGGTCGCGCTCGGCGTCGGCGCGGTGCTCGCCGCCATGCCGCCGCTGTTCGTCGCGATGAAGATCGTCGGCGCGGCGTATCTGATCGTGCTCGGCATCCGGCAACTGCGCGGCAGCCGCCGTCGACGTTCGCCGGACGGCAACGCGGCACTCGTCGAGCCCGACCGCCGGAAGCTGTTCCGTGAAGCGCTGTTCGTGTCGGGCAGCAATCCGAAGACGATGATCTTCCTGTCGGCGTTCATGCCGCAGTTCATCGCGCACGATCGTCCGCTCGCGATGCAGTTCGTCGTGATGTACGCGACGATCGCCTGCACCGTCATCGTCGTTCACAGCGTCTATTCGTTCGGCGTGCGCCGGCTCCATCGCGGCTTCGGCGTCAGCCCGTGGGTACGCGCGGCGAAGCGCGCGAGCGGGCTGCTGTTCGTCGGACTGGGAATCAAGCTGCTGACCGCGCGGCAGGCGTAAGCGCCGGCACGCGTCGACGCACCCCTCCGGCGCGCAAACGTCAGCAACGTCAGCGCGTCGATGCAGCCAGTGAAGCAGCAATCGCGTCGAACGACGGACGCGCATCGACGTCCTCGTTCAGACACGCGGTCGCAAGCGCTTCAAGTTCGTGCGCCCCTTCCCGCGTGCGTGGCTCGCATCGCGCCAGCAACTCGTCGAGCAGATAGCCGAACGCCCTGACTTCCAGCCGTTCGAGCCGCGCCGCGTGCGCGCGGTCATTCACGTCATAGACCGACGCCGCGCCGAAATCGCCGAGCAGCGCGCCGCCCTCGCCGTCGTGCAGGATGTTGTGCGCATACAGATCGCCGTGCATGATGCCGCGCGCATGCAGATGCGCGGCGACCGACGCGATGCCGTGCGCGATCCGCGCCGCGGCTGCCGGTGCGAACCGCGCATCGTCGGTATAGACATCGCGTGTGCAGGTCGCGAAACTCGGCGGCCCCGCGAGGTTCGTCAGTGCCGGATCGACCAGTTCCATCACGAGGCCGTGCGTGCCGTCCGGATGACCGCGCACCTTGCCGATCACCGGGATCATGTTCGGGTGGCGTCCCGCGTGCAGGCAGGCGGCCATTTCGCAATCGGGCAGACCGTCGCTCGTCACCGCGCCCTTGAACAGCTTGACCGCGACCGCGCGCGGCGCGTGACCGTTAGCCTGCCATTGCGCGCGGTAGATGACGCCCGATGCGCCTTCGCCGAGTTGCTGGTCGCAGGAGAGCGACGTCCAGTCGATGTCCGCAACGCCCGGCTCGGCGGAAGCGGCTGCCTCCGGCACGGCGCCGAGCGGATTGCCCGCGGCCGCGAGCCACGCGAGACGCGGCAAACGCAGCAGCCAGTCCGGCAGCGCGTCGAGCCGGTTCGCCGACAGACGCACCAGTTCGAGCGCACGGCATGCGGCCATTTCAGCGGGCAGCGCGCGCAGCCGGTTGCCGGCGAGCATCAGCTTCTGCAAGCGCGAGCAGTCGCCGATTTCGGCGGGCAGTGCTTCGATTTCGTTGTCGGTCAGGATCAGCCAGCGCAACGCGCGCGGCAGCGAATGGCGCGGCACCGTGCGAATCCGGTTCGCCTTGAAGCCGATCATGTCGAGTTGCGCGCACGTGCCGAGCACGGCCGGGAATGCCGTGAAGCGGTTGGACGACGCGAACAGGATGCGCAGGCGATGCAACCGCGACAGGTCGTCCGGCAGCGCGGACAGCGCATTGCCGGACAGGTCGAGCACTTCGAGCGTGTCCGCCAGCTCGAAGATTTCGCGCGGAAATTCGGTGAGCCCGCACGCGAGCTTGAGTTGCCGGGTGCCCGTCAGCTGGCCGGTCTGCAATTGTTCGAGAGTGGTCGTCACGGAGAGAAAGCGGTTGCGGTTGCGATGATCGTCGGATCGATCGAACGAATTTTACCGGGATCGCTTTCGCGTGCCGCGCGAGCGTGTCATATCCTCTTCACAAACGCAAAAAGTGACGCTAGAATAGCGCCCCTTGCAGTACTGAAGTGCCGACGTGGTGAAATTGGTAGACACGCTATCTTGAGGGGGTAGTGGCGAAAGCTGTGCGAGTTCGAGTCTCGCCGTCGGCACCAGACACGAGATATCCGTGCTTCCGGAATGCTCAAGAAAAACCGCGACAGCGTCAGGCTTCGCGGTTTTTTTGTTTCCGCGGCAAATGCCGTTGCGATCCACCGAAGGCGACATCGCCGCCGCATCACGCGCGCGTCCCGCCCCCCACTTCTTCAGCCGTCCAGCCCGCGATGCGATCGCGGAGCATCGACCCCGGACGCGTCGGCACGAAGTTGAAGACCGCCGTCTTGTCTTGTGCCCTCGCATCATTCCCGCGTGCCCTCCCCGTCAGAAAACAGCTCATCGTGAATGCGGTCCATTCGATGAGTCGAATCGCCCTTTCCTGCACCAACCGGAACAGCCCGCCCCCGTCACAGCAGCGGCAACACCGCCCGAATATGCTCGGCAAACGCGACCGTCAGATGCGACGGCCGCTTCCGGTCGAATTTCAGCGTGATCCCCACCGCCGGCAGCGGCGGCAACCCGCGATCGCCGGCGAGAATCGCCAGATCCGCGGGCACCGCCGTTTGAGTCATCACCGCGAACGCCTGCCCCGAGCGCACCAGCGCGGTCAGCCCCGCGAGGCTGCTGCTCGCATACGCGACGCGATAATCGCGCCCCGCTCGATCCAGCGCCTCGCAGGCCGCGATGTGATCGAGCGTATCGGGATCGGACAGCGCGAGCGGCAACGGATCGAACCGCGCGGCATCCAGCCCCGGGGAACCGATCCAGACCAGTTGCTCGCGACGGATGAAATCCGCCGTCGCCCCGTCGTCGTCCGGCAACGAGATCATCGCCAGATCGACCGCCCGCTTGTCGAGCTGCTCGAGCAAGCGCGGCGTCGGCCCGCACACGACTTCGACGATCGCCTGCGGATGCTGGTTCGAGAACTGCCGCAACAGCGACGGCAGGAACACGGCCGCGTAATCGTCCGGGCACCCGAAGCGGATGCTGCCCGACAACCCCGTGCCGCACAGGTCGGCCATCGCCTCGTCGTGCTGCCGCAGGATACGCTGCGCATGCGCGAGCAGCCGCTCGCCGGGATGCGTCAGCAGCACGCCGCGGCCGGTGCGCTGGAACAGCGGCTGATCGACGACCTCCTCGAGCCGCCGCATCTGCTGGCTCAGCGCGGACTGCGTGCGGCCGACCCGCGCCGCCGCGCGGCTGAGCGAGCGCACTTCGGCGATCACGACGAACGAGCGCAGCAGGTCGATGTCGAGCGAGCGTCCCAAGGTATTAGCTCCTTTTCTACCTTGCATAAGCACTATTCGTTTCCATAAAACCAGACCGGCGCCTAGACTGCAAGCGATCCCTGCCCTTGCCCGGAGAAACCCGATGTCCCTGAACGACGACGCAACCTTCTGGCGCAACGCCAGACAGCACCTGATCCGCTACGGCGGCACGTTCGAGCCGATGATCATCGAGCGTGCGCAAGGCAGCTTCGTCTACGACGCGGACGGCCGCGCGATCCTCGACTTCACGTCGGGCCAGATGAGCGCGGTGCTCGGGCACAGCCACCCGGAGATCGTCGCCGTGATCGGCGAATACGCGGGCAAGCTCGACCACCTGTTCAGCGGCATGCTGTCGCGGCCGGTCGTCGATCTCGCGACGCGCCTCGCCGACGTCACGCCGCCGGGGCTCGACCGCGCGCTGCTGCTGAGCACCGGCGCGGAATCGAACGAAGCGGCGATCCGGATGGCGAAGCTCGTCACCGGCAAGTACGAGATCGTCGGTTTCGCACAGTCGTGGCACGGGATGACGGGCGCGGCTGCGTCCGCCACGTACAGCGCCGGGCGCAAAGGCGTCGGCCCGGCCGCCGTCGGCTCGTTCGCGATTCCGGCGCCGTTCACGTACCGGCCGCGCTTCGAGCACAACGGCACGTACGACTACCTCGCCGAGCTCGACTATGCGTTCGACCTGATCGACCGCCAGTCGAGCGGCAACCTCGCCGCGTTCATCGCGGAGCCGATCCTCAGCTCGGGCGGCATCATCGAATTGCCGGAAGGCTACATGGCGGCGCTCAAGCGCAAGTGCGAAGCGCGCGGGATGCTGCTGATCCTCGACGAAGCGCAGACGGGCGTCGGCCGCACCGGCACGATGTTCGCGTGCCAGCGCGACGGCGTGACGCCCGACATCCTGACGCTGTCGAAGACGCTCGGCGCCGGGCTGCCGCTCGCGGCCATCGTGACGTCCGCCGCGATCGAGGAACGCGCGCACGAGCTCGGCTACCTGTTCTATACGACGCACGTATCGGATCCGCTGCCCGCCGCGGTCGGCCTGCGCGTGCTCGACGTGGTGCAGCGCGACGGCCTCGTCGAGCGCGCGAACGTGATGGGCGACCGGCTGCGGCGCGGCCTGCTCGACCTGATGGAACGCTTCGACTGCATCGGCGACGTGCGCGGCCGCGGCTTGCTGCTCGGCGTCGAGATCGTCAAGGATCGCCGGACGAAGGAACCGGCGGACGGCCTCGGCGCGAAGATCACGCGCGAGTGCATGAACCTCGGGCTCAGCATGAACATCGTGCAGTTGCCCGGCATGGGCGGCGTGTTCCGGATCGCACCGCCGCTGACCGTCAGCGAGGAAGAGATCGACCTCGGCTTGTCGCTGCTCGAACAGGCGATCGCACGCGCGCTGTAACGCCCTTCCCCGCGCCATGCGATCCGTCACGCCGGTTCGACCGACCGGCGCGACGCATTCCCGATCGATCAGCCGGCTTCCGCCGCCCACGCCAGCGCATCGGCGCCGGCCGGAATGCGCATCGGGCTCGACGGGTCGGTCGCCGCGCGCCATACCGCATCGGCAACGTCCTGGGCATGGGTAATCGGCGACGACGCATCGAGCATCCGCGCAACGGCCTTCCCGACAAATTCCGCATACGCTTCGTGCTCGAAGCCGTGCATGTTCGCGCGCGCGTTGTCGCCGAAACGCGTATCGGGCGCGCGGCCCGGCAACACCAGGTGCGTACGCACGCCGAACGGTTCGAGTTCGATCGCCATCGATTCGGTATACGCATTGACTGCCGCCTTGCTGGCGCGATATGCACTGAGCAGCGGCAGCACCTTCAGCGTGACGCTCGACGTGACGTTCACGACCACGCCGGCCCCGCGCTCGCGAAACTGCGGCAACACGGCTTGTGTGACCGCGATCGTCCCGATCGTATTGGTCTCGAACAGCGCGCGCACCGTGTCGAGCGGCGTAAGCTCGGCCGGCGCGGCCGCGCCGAAGCCTGCGTTGTTGACGAGCGCGTCGATCGGGCCGGCCGCGGCGAGCGCGTCGCGGATGCTGTCGGGGTTCGTGACATCGAGCTGCAGTACGCGCAGGTGCGGCGACGGCGGCAGCACGTCCTCGCGCGGTGTGCGCATCGTCGCGACGACCTGCCAGTCATGCGCCAGAAAATGACGCGCGATCTCGAGGCCGAAGCCGGAGGAACAGCCGGTGATCAATACGGTCTTCATGCGGACTCCTGTCAGTGTGTTGGGCATGTGTCCGTACGATAGATGGCCGGGACCGTATTCGCTACAATCGAAAATCCGCTTTTCTTTTGCGAGAGTCCGGCGATGATCGATCCGCTGACCGAAGTCGTCACGCTGTTGCAACCGAGCGCGCAGTACTCGAAATACGTGCGCGGCGCGAGCCCGTGGGCGATCAGCCGCACGGTCGCTGGCGAGCCCTTCTACTGCGCGATCCTCGACGGCGGGTGCCGGATCGCGATCGACGGGCATGCTCCGATCGCGCTGCTACCCGGCGATTTCATGCTGATTCCGGCCGCATACGGCGTCGCGATGTCGAGCCTCGAACCGCCCGCACCGGGTATCGAAACCGCGCCGCCGGTCGCGCTCGACCACGGCGAATACCGGATCGGCGATCCCGCCAACCCGGTCGACACCCGGATGATGGCCGGCAACTGCAGCTTCGGTTCGCCCGACGCATCGCTGCTGGTGTCGCTGCTGCCCCGATACGTGCACGTGCGCGGCGAACCGCGACTGACCACGCTCGTGCAACTGGTGCGCGACGAATCTCGCGCGCAGCGGCCTGCGCGCGAGATCGTGCTGGCGCGCCTGCTGGAAGTATTGCTGATCGAGGCGCTGCGCTTCACGGCCGGCACGAACGCATCGCCCGGCCTCGTGCGCGGGCTGGCCGACAGCCGCCTCGCCGCCGCGATCCGCCGGATGCACGAGCGCCCCGCGCATCCGTGGACGATCGTCGAGCTGGCGAAGGAAGCCGCGCTGTCGCGCTCGACCTTCTTCGAACGCTTCAGCCGCGCGGTCGGCGTCGCGCCGATGGAATACCTGCTCACGTGGCGCATGGCGCTCGCGAAGGATCTGCTCCGCCGCAACGAAGGGCGCATCGCGGAGATCGCGGGGCGCGTCGGCTACAGTTCCGCCAGCACCTTCAGCGTCGCGTTCACGCGGCACGTCGGCCGTCCGCCGGCGCAATACGCGCGTGAAGAACAGGCGGTGGAAAGCGACGAATGAAGAAAGCGTCCAACACGGCCGACCACTGGCTCGTCGCGCGGCGCGATGCGGAAACCGGCATCGAAAGCCTGCATGCGCATTTCGACGGCCATGCGTACGATGCGCACGATCACGACGACATGCTGGTCGGCTTCACCGAACAGGGCGTGCAGCGTTTCCAGTGCCACCGGTCGCTGCATACGAGCGTGCCGGGCCGCGCGATCCTGATCGAGCCGGGCGCGCTGCACGACGGCCATGCGCCCGAAGCGGGCGGCTTCACGTACGGGATGCTGTATCTGCCGCAAGCGTGGGTCGAGCATGCGGCGCGACGTCTGGACCTGCCGGGCCTGGGTGGCGTCGAGGCGTCCTTCGGCCATACGCTCGTCGACGATCGCAGCCTGGTCGACGCGATCCGCCAGGCGTTTCTCGCGATCCACGGCAACGAAGGCAAACTCGCGCGCGACCAGACACTCGACCGGCTGCTGATGCGGCTCGGCGGCGAACTGCGTGGCCCGCGCGTGCCGGAAAGCGGCCCCGTGCCGCCCGCGATCGCGCGGGTACGCGATCTGCTGCATGCGCAGATGGACGGCAATCCCGGCCTCGACGAGCTGGCCGGCTTCGCCGGGATCGACCGGTTCCGGCTGACGCGTCTGTTCCAGCGCGCGTTCGGCACGTCGCCGCATGCATACCTGGTGCGATTGCGGCTGCGCGCCGCGCGCCGGCTGCTCGCGGCCGGCCGCACGCCCGCGCAGGCGGCCGCGGACGTCGGCTTCGCCGACCAGAGCCACCTGGGCCGCTGGTTCCGTCGCGCATACCGGATCACGCCGGCCGCGTACCGGCAACTCTGCACAAACGTTCCAGACTGATCGCGCGCGGCATCCGATCATGCCTGCTTCAACGAGGAGCAATCATGTTCGATACCAAGGTGGCGCTGATCGTGCGCGACGATCTCGCGGCGTGGCAGAAACTCAATGTCGTCGCGTTTCTCGCGACGGGCGTCGCGGCCGAAGCGCCGGAAGCGCTCGGCGAGCCTTACGAGGATGCGGCAGGCCGCCGCTACGGCCGCATGCTCGGCCAGCCGATGCTGGTGTTCGCAGCCGATCTGGACGGGTTGCAGGCCGCGCATCGACAGGCGCTATCGCGCGAACTCACGATCGTGCCCTACGTGCATGCGATGTTTTCGACCGGGCACGACGCGGCCAATCGTGCCGTGTTTCGTGCCGGGGACGCGGAGCATCTGGATCTGGTCGGCCTGGCGTTGCACGGGCCGAAGAAGGCCGTCGACAAGGCCGTGAAAGGACTGGCGCTGCACGCGTGAGGCGCGGGCTACGCAGTTGCTTCGGGTCAGCGGTGAGCGGGCACGTTGACGAATTTGACGGGCATGGCTACCGGGCATCCAATTCGCCACAAGACATGGCCTTATCGGGTCGATTTTGCGTTGATCCCGATGGTTCGCATGGCGTAGCCGAATTTGCGGCGATCGGGGCCGAACCGGCCAAAAATTATCGTCGGCCGCCGGCCCGTTGCAGGCCGGCGGTTTCCCGCGTCAACCGCCGAGATACGCCTGCTTGATCCGGTCGTTCGCGAGCAGGTTCGCGCCCGTGTCCGCCAGCACCACGCGCCCCGTTTCGAGCACGTAGCCGCGATCGGCCACACCCAGCGCCTTGTTCGCGTTCTGCTCGACCAGGAACACCGTGACGCCTTCGTCGCGAATCGCGCGGATGATGTCGAAGATCTGCGCGATCACGAGCGGCGCGAGACCGAGCGTCGGCTCGTCGAGCAGCAGCAGGCGCGGCTTGCTCATCAGCGCGCGGCCGATCGCCAGCATCTGCTGCTCGCCGCCCGACATCGTACCGGCCCGCTGTGTCGCGCGCTCCTTCAACCGCGGAAACAGCTTGAACACGTGCTCGATGCCGTCGTCGATCTCGTGACGGCTCGCGAAGAAGCCGCCCATCTTCAGGTTCTCGAGCACCGTCAGACTCGGGAACACGCGCCGCCCTTCCGGCGAGATCGCCATCCCCTGCCGCATGATCTGGTGCGTCGACATCCCGGTGATGTCGTTGCCCTCGAACAGCACGCGGCCCGACGACGCGCGCGGCGTGCCGCATACCGTCATCATCAGCGTCGTCTTGCCGGCGCCGTTGCTGCCGATCAGCGTGACGATCTCGCCCTTGTTCACCTCGATCGACACGCCCGCGAGCGCCTCGACCGCGCCGTAGTGCGTATGGACCTGTTCCAGCTTCAGCATCACTCTTCCCCCAGATACGCCTTGATCACGCGCGGGTCGTTGCGGACCGCTTCCGGCGTGCCGATCACGATCGGCCGGCCGTGCTCCATCACGAGGATGCGGTCCGACACGCCCATCACGAGGCTCATGTCGTGCTCGATCAGCAGCACCGATACGCCGAACTCGTGGCGCAGCTTGTCGATCAGGTGCTGCAGCTCGATCTTTTCCTGCGGGTTGAGACCGGCCGCCGGCTCGTCCAGCATCAAGAGACGCGGCTCGGTGATCATGCAGCGCGCGATCTCCAGGCGCCGCTGGTGCCCGTACGACAGCGTGCCCGCCTGCCGGTTGGCGACCGACTTCAGCCCCATCCGGTCGAGCCACACCGCCGCGCGTTCGAGCGCTTCCTTCTCGGCGCGACGATACGCGGGCGTCGAGAAGAGGCCCGGCAGCAGCCCCGACTTCACCTTGCGATGCTGCGCGACCAGCAGGTTCTCGACCACCGTCAGCGACTTGAACAGACGGATGTTCTGGAACGTGCGCACCAGCCCCTTCAACGCGATCTTGTGGCTCGGCAGCCCGCCGATCGCATGGCCGTCGAGCACGACGTCGCCGCCGGTCGGCTTGTAGAAGCCGCCGACGCAGTTGAACACCGTGGTCTTGCCCGCGCCGTTCGGCCCGATGATCGCGAACACCTCGTTGCGGCGCACGTCGAAATCGATGCCGTCCACCGCGAGCAACCCGCCGAAGCGCATCTGCAGCCCGGCGACCTTCAACAGTTCTGCATTCGCGCTCATTGCGGCAGCTCCACGTGGGGACGGCTCGCGGGCAACAGGCCCTGCGGACGCCACATCATCATCAACACCATCACCAGACCGAAGATCAGCATCCGGTACTCGGCGAACCCGCGCGCGACTTCCGGCAGCACGGTCAGCAGGATCGCCGCGAGAATCACGCCGAGCTGCGACCCCATCCCGCCGAGCACGACGATCGCGAGGATCAGCGCCGATTCGATGAAGGTGAACGATTCAGGATTCACGAGGCCCTGACGCGCCGCGAAGAACGCGCCGCCGATGCCCGCGAACGCAGCACCCAGCGTGAACGCCGACAGCTTGATGCGCGTCGGGTTCAGGCCGAGCGAACGGCACGCGATCTCGTCGTCGCGCAGCGCTTCCCACGCGCGCCCCATCGGCATGCGGATCAGGCGGCTCGTCACGAACAGCGTGAAGCCGACCAGCACCAGCGCGATCAGGTACAGGAAGATCACCATGTGCTCGCCGCTGTATTCCAGCCCGATCAGTTCATGGAAGGTCTTCGCGCCTTCGACGCTCGCCGAGCGCGCCATCTCGAAGCCGAACACCGTCGGCTTCGGAATGCTCGAGATGCCGTCCGGGCCGCCCGTCAGGTCGGTCAGGTTGTTCGCGAGCAGGCGGATGATTTCGCCGAAGCCGAGCGTGACGATCGCCAGATAGTCGCCGCGCAGGCGCAGCACCGGGAACCCGAGCAGGAAGCCGAACGTCGCCGCCGCGATCGCCGCGATCGGCAGGCACTCCCAGAACGACAGCCCGAAATACTGGTTCAGCATCGCGTACGTATAGCCGCCGACCGCGTAGAACCCGACATAGCCGAGATCCAGCAGCCCCGCGAAGCCGACCACGATGTTCAGCCCGAGGCCGAGGATCACGTAGATCAGCGCGAGCGTCGCGACGTCCACCGCGCCGCGCGAGCCGAAGAACGGCCACACGAACCCGACCGCGAGCATCACCCAGATGATCACGCGCTGCTGCTGCGCGCCCATCGCGGGCATCGCCGGCAGCTTCACCGCCGATTTCGCGCGCATGAGCCACGGCTTGAACAGCTGGAACAGGAACACCGCCGTGACCGCGATCCACACCGGACGCCAATGCGGCGTCAGCACCACCTGGTAGCCGTCCAGCTTCAGCTGCAGGCCCAGCACCGGAATCGTGAGGATCGCCGTCAGGAACGCGGCGGCCACGGCATGCTTCAGCGCCTGGCCGACCGACGCGTCGGCGGCCGGGCGGCGAACGGAAATGACTTGACTCATCTGCGTCTCCCTCAAACCTTTTCGATGTCCGACTTGCCGAGCAGGCCGGTCGGGCGGAAGAGCAGGATCAGCACGAGCAGGCCGAACGCGACGACGTCCTTGTACTCGGCCGGCATGTAGCCTGCGGCGAAGGTTTCGGCCAGGCCCAGCAGCACGCCGCCGAGCATCGCGCCCGGGATGCTGCCGATCCCGCCCAGCACCGCGGCGGTGAACGCCTTGATGCCCGCGACGAAGCCGATGTACGGGTTCAGCTTGCCGATCGTCAGGCCGATCAGCACGCCGCCGACGGCCGCCAGCATCGCGCCGAGCACGAACGTGAACGAGATCACGCGGTTCGTGTCGATGCCGAGCAGGTTCGCCATCTTCATGTCCTCGGCGCACGCGCGGCACGCACGGCCCATGCGCGAATGCGAGATGAACAGCGTGAGCGCGATCATCAGCACGATCGTCACGCAGACGATCAGGAGACGCGCATACGGGATCGTCACGTCGAAGTCGCCACCGAGATGGATGTCGAACGCGCCGGAGATCAGGATCGGCACGGACACGTCGCGCGCGCCCTGGCCGATCTGCACGTAGTTCTGCAGGAAGATCGACATGCCGATCGCGGAGATCAGCGGCACGAGGCGCGGGCCGCCGCGCAGCGGGCGATACGCGACGCGTTCGACCGCGAAGCCGTACAGGCCGGTGACGATCACCGACACGATCAGTGCGGCGCCGAGCACGAGCGGCAGCGGATAGCCGGCGGAGATGCCGATGGCCGTGAGGGTCACGAGGCCCACGTACGCGCCGATCATGTAGATCTCGCCGTGGGCGAAGTTGATCATGCCGATGATGCCGTAGACCATCGAATAGCCGATGGCGATCAGCGCATAGATCGCACCCAGCGTCAGGCCGTTGACCAGCTGCTGGGCGAATTGCGGAAAGAAGTCAGTCATGTGCGGGAAGCTCCCGTTGGCGCTGTGTCGCATGCCGTCGCCGGATCACGGCGGCCGGCCGCGCGCAACGCACGGTGTCGTCTCGGGCCGCCCCTTGGCCGCGCAACGGCCAAATGCGCACGCGCCCTGCCCGGGTGACGGGCAGAGCGGGTGCGCGGGGCGGGTACTCCGTATTACTTGGCGGCGGTCTTCGTCGCGTCCTTGTGCCACGTGTAGACGACGAACTTGAACGCCTTCAGGTCGCCCTGTGCGTCATACGCGACCTTGCCGATCGGCGTGTCGAACGTCGTCTTGTGCATGTACGCGGCGACCTTGGTCGGGTCCGTCGTCTTCGCTCCCGCGATCGAGTCGGCGATGATCTTCACCGCTGCGTACGCCGGCATCTGGAACGGGCCGTTCGGATCGCGCTTCTTGTCCGCGAACGCCTTCACCAGCGCCGCGTTGGCCGGATCGGCCGAGAAGTCGGCCGGCAGCGTGACCAGCATGCCTTCCGAAGCCGGGCCGGCGATGGCCGTCACGTCCTTGTTGCCCACGCCTTCAGGCCCCATGAACGTGGCCTTCACGCCCTGCTCGCGCGCCTGGCGCATCAGCAGGCCCATTTCCGGGTGGTAGCCGCCGAAGTAGACGAAGTCGACGCCTTGCGACTTCAGCTTCGTGATGACCGCCGAGTAGTCCGAATCGCCGGCGTTGATGCCTTCGAACAGGACGACCGGGATCTTCGCGGCTTCGAGGTCCTTCTTCACCGACGTCGCGATGCCCTGGCCGTACGACTGCTTGTCGTGCAGGACCGCGACCTTCTTCGGCTTCACGTGGTTGATGATGTACTGCGCGGCGGCCGGGCCTTGCTGGTCGTCACGGCCGATCGTGCGGAAGATGAAGTGGCGCTTCTTGCCTTCCGTCAGCTGCGGCGCGGTGGCCGACGGCGTGACCATCACGATGCCTTCGTTTTCGTAGATGTCGGACGCGGGAATCGTCGAACCCGAGCACACGTGGCCGATCACATACTTGATCTTCTGGCTGACGATCTTGTTGGCGACGGCGACGGCCTGCTTCGGTTCGCATGCGTCGTCCATCATCACGACTTCAAACTTGTTGCCGCCCGCACCGCCTGCCGCGTTGATCTGTTCGATCGCGGTCAGCGCGCCGGCCTTCACCATGTCGCCGTATTGGGCGACCGAGCCGCTCATCGGGCCAGCGATGGCGATCTTCACGGTGTCCGCTTGCGCGGCGGCGGCGCCGGCGGCGAACAGCACGGCGGCAACGGAAATGGACGTAAGACGGGACAGCGTCATCAGGAGCTCCTCGATGTTGTTAGTCATACGGGCAATGGCGGCATGACTTGCGCAATCGAACAGCACCCGGGGCGAGGACATGGGACACGCCCGAGACACATGAAGACGGACCTGCAGCGGAGTGATGCGTAGCGGGGCCCGGCTCTTGCAGTCCCCGAAGGGGACGTCTGGTTCGGAAAGACATCGTGATGCGTCTTGCATTGCGCAAGCGTTTCGCCTGCCCCGCTTGCCAACTGCTCGTTCGGAGGGATGGTCCGACAGCCGTTGGCAAGGCAGTCGAAATTATATGAGCGTTTTTAAATCGTCTGTCAAAAATGCCGCCTCTCTTGGGGAAAACACGGAGAAACTTGCCGACTTCCTGGTGGCGATTCGGGAGCAACTGGACGGGGTGCTAACGTTTGCGGGGGAGTGCAATTGGGTTGCGATTTCGGGTGGGTTGGTGAGGTTTGGCCTTGCCGGGATTGGGTTTCGGGGATTCGGTGTTTCGTGGGGCGTCGCTTTTTGATCGTCTGGGGTTCGATCGCCGAAAATCAATCGACTGATGATTGTGAAGGCGTGCACCGACTCGGGGCGGTAGTTCACGGGCGCCAATCCTTCCGATTGCTGACGTATACGGACACACAGAAAGCAGTTTGTGATTTTTGTGAAATAATTCGGGATCGCTTCTGCAATCCAGCCAGCCCTCCTGCGGGTCGCCCCCTCCGTGCCTCGCAGTCGCGTCAGGGTCGCTCGACGCCCATCCGTCGCCGAGCCGCCAGCCAGTGATCTGCCGTTTTTTCTCATTGCTTATCACGTGGTTCGGAGCCCCGATGAATCCTCCTCTTCGCTTTTCTTCTGCCGCCGCGCTTGCTTGTGCGCTTTCCGTTTCTACTGTCGACGCTTCGGGCCGCGATTCGCTGATCGATCGTTCGGACGAGGCCAATGTGTTTCGTTCGGAACGTCGGGCTGTGGCTCCGGACGTTGAGCGTTCAGTGCCGACGACGCAGCGCGTGAAGTACGCGGCGCCGGTTGAACGTAGTCCGTTCGATACGCCGGATACGCGGCCGTTGAGGGTTTCGGGCGATTCGCTTAAACCGCAGCCTTCGGCGGAACATGGATCTCGCGATTCTGTTTGGCCCTCGAATCGCGTCGAGCTCGGTGCGGGCGGGAACGATAGCTTCGGTCGCGCGCTGCCGAAACACGAACAGCGCGAGCTGAACTGGAATGAATATCTGCGAGCCAATGGGTCACATGCGCGTGGCGGCGAGAATGCGTATGCGCCTACGCGGCCCTTCGATGCTGCGCGAGGTCCGCACGCTGTGCCGAATCCGTACGATCCGTCAGTGCCGCAACCTGAAACGCGGACGTTTTATGACGGCGGCGCGGGTTCGCGTTGCACGGCGACGGGTGGTGCGGGGACGGCACGGTCGTCTTGCAATATCGCTTGGTGATGTTTCGTCGTGGCCGGTGGCGGCTGTCCTGCCCGGCTTGATGTACGGCTTTGTGCTCCGCGGATGCGTGCTTGCTGCACTGAGGCGCGCATTTGCGCGAGTTGAAGTTCGATCAGGCCGCGCGGTGCTGTCTGCGCGGCCTTTCGTATCGCCGGTTCATCGGCGATCACGGTCTGGATTTGGTGGTTCGCGCCACACTAGCCGATCGGCCGATTCGCATCGAGACGAATCGGGCCGATGTACAGCGCCGCTGTCGCATCTCACATCGTGGTGATGACCAGCCTTCCCGGCTCGACCGCTATCCGCACCTTTTTGCCTGGCTCAAAACCCACATCATTGATCAGCCACATTCCGCCGATCTTCATATATGGAAAGAACGTCTTCGGCCTCGGGCCGAATCTTTTCGGAACACCCCATATTTCCTGGACCGTCACGTAGCGTTCCGAAATCGGGGGACGTGCTTTATCATTCGCCTTAGCCATGGGCAACTCCTGGTAAGTTGGCTGTGGTCAGCGGGTCGTGAGTGTTGGTAGCACTTGCGGCCCGCGCTCGTTTACTGCAGTGTTTTTGATATTTCGGATTCCTCCCTTTCCATCTCCTCGATGAAATAGTGCTTGGAGCGGATCTACAGGCTGCTTAGCGCTCGTTCGCGCGCGATCAGCATTGAATACTTCTATTAGACCATCGCTAACACCATATATTTTCCGCTTGCGCGAGCGTTAGCCATTAGGCATAGGCACGTAATTTCGTCAGCACCCACCGGGCTATTGCATGCGCCGATGCGAACGGAAAAAGTGAGCTGAAACAGACGTCGGTCGGCCTCGGAACGCAACGATTCGAAACAGTTCGAATGAATCGGCTTCACTCAGCGCAAGAACGCGTTTCGGGACAAAAGCGCCTGTTGCTTCCCTTCGGACGCCCGGATCCGCTCACCCTGCCAGCGGGCGACTTCAGCGCACTGATGCGTCCAGCGTGCTCATGAAGCGCACGCTCAACCCCGGCGCGATGAAATAGTCGAGCGTACCTTTTGCGCCAAGGAAGTATCCGTGCCCGACCTCGTCGGGCACCGCATTCTTCTGCAGAAACAGCGTGCCGGCAGCGGTCCGGCTGTCGCCAGGATTGGTCTGCGTGATGCCACCGCTCCAGTCAAAAGAAAGCTCGAGAGTCGCCATTACGTCTGACGAGAAACGCCTCAAACCGACGTGCTTCCAGCCCAAAGTGCGCACGCATATTGAACCCGGCGCGAGAATGAGTAAGATGCGCGAAAGGCGATCGACAAGAATATGTAGCGCGGGGGTGACCAGATGCAACGGAACGAGTTGATTCCATCGGCATTAGTCGACGACATCTACGCCGCAGCACTGGGCGATCAGAGATGGGAAACCGTGCTCGACGGCTTGAGATCGTCGGTGGGCGTGCGCATGGCCACGCTGCTGTCGTTCGACGAGGCGGCGAGAATACCGGCCATCGAGCTCGCCGCGGGCGACGACGAGCCGTGGGTCGCCGAATGCCACCACGCATACAACACCGAATTCTATTTGTATGACCCAGTCGTGCCGGTTGCCGGCAACTGGCCTGCTGGGCGCTGGTTCGAGGACGTCAATCAACTGTCCCGCCCGCAACGCGCGCATAGCGTGTTCTACCAGGAATTCCTGAAGCCATACGGGATCGGCAGCATCTCCGGGCTGTATATCCATCGCGGCGAGGGCACCGGCGCATTCCTCAGTGTACAGAGCGGCCCCGAATCGCAGGGCCTGTCGGACGCGCAGCGTGACGCGATCGAAAGCATGGGCGCGCACATCAGCCGCGCGTTGCGGATTCAGGCACGCATCGGCGAACTCGAAGCACGCGTGGCCGCCGCGGAATCGGCGCTCGATGCGATTCCGGTGCCGGTGTTCTTGCTCGGCGCGCAGCGCGAACTCCGCTATACGAATCGCGCGGCCGATCAACTGATCGCGGCGGAACCGGCGCTGCGTATCGTGAACGGGCGCTTCGCGCCGGAAGGCTGCGTCGACGATGCGCAATGGCGGCATGCATTCGCGCGCGGTGGGCTGTTGCTGCGCCGTACGACGGGCGAACCGCTGCCGCTTGCGCTGATGCCCGTGCCCGAACAGTCGCGCCTCGTGCGCGAACGGCCCGGTGTGGCGGCACTGATTACCGCGGCCGACCTGCGTTCGCCGTCGGCGCGCGCGCAGCGGTTACGCGTGTTCTATGGGTTGTCGTCGGCCGAAGCCGATCTCGCGGTACTGCTGTGCTGCGACGGGAACTCGCCGCAGGAATGCGCCGAGCTGCGCGGCGTGTCGATCGGCACGATTCGGTCGCAGATCAAGTCGATCTATGCGAAGACGGAAGTGGCGCGGGCGGCGCAGTTGACGTCGTTGGTTATGCAGACGTGATCAGGTTGGGTTTAGATTGATGACGTGGCCGATGTCTGAGCCATAGAACTGCACGCCGTCGTCGATGGCTTCGTCCATGCCGCTCGCTTCCATCAGTGCCCCCGAACCGACACCGATCGCGGTCACGAGCGGCGTCGCCAACCCGACTGTGGCCGACAAGCTCCCCCCTGAACGACGTGTGCTGGATCGGGTCTGCGAAGCGCGCGGCTGCGAGGTGCTCCGCGCTCACGACGTGATCCAGTCATGCTATCCGTAGGCGTAGCGAAACTCGCCGAACTAGAAACCCGCCACGCGGGTGCGCATGCCGTCCCGATCAGATCGAAACGCGGCAACGGCCGGACAGTGTATGTCGGGACTATTTACGATAGTCGAAGGTCCCCACAAACGCCACACGACTACGCAGCCGTTGCCCGCCAACGTTCGGATAGTCAAAATCGTACAAGAGGATCAGCCCGTCCATCCCGGGCTGGCGCATCTGAGTGAGTCGGCGAAACAGCTCGTCGGCAAAAGTCTCACCATAGGAGAACTCTTGCAGTTCATCCGCCAGTGTGTCGTTTCCCGATGAAAGTATTGACGCCTCTCTAAAGTCGTCGTCGAACCAAGAGATGCCGATTTCACTCCAGAACTGGTTCGTCGAATTTCCGCTAGGGTCGTAGCCGGTTTCAACGTAATGTATAAGGTCATGTGCGCCAGAGAACTTTCCAATCCACGCTGAAACCTTTAGGTCCTTGTGCATGTGTCCTATCTCCCCTTCGGGCGCAGACCGCAGGTAAATCGTCAGTACCATTCGTGAGGCTGTAGCTTGCCCAATTTTGCAAATGCCTCACAAACGTCCCATAGTCGTTCGACGAATCGGTGAACCCGAGAAGCTCGTTGTACGCAGCCTTTGACCCCGTCATTCCGCGTCGCCACGTAAGGTTAATACCACCAGAGGAAGGCGATGCGCGACTCACGCGCGAGCCGCTCGAGATCGTCGGCGGTCAGGTAGCCGTGCCGGAGCGGCCGGGGCTTGGGATCGAACTCGACATAGCACAGGTCGAGGCCGCGCATACACTGTATCGGGAAGTCGGCGGCACGGCGCGCGACGATGCGGCTGCGACGCGCTATCTGGTGCCGGGGTGGACGTACGATCCGAAGCGGCCGAGTTTCGAGCGGGGATGATGGCGGGTGCCGTGGGCCTCGCGCGAAAACGGCGCAGGCCCGCCGGCCGGACGCGTTTCTTTTTGTCGCTGTCCCGGCCGGCTCGGCCAACTTGCGTTATCGACTTCAGCCCCGTCAGGATGGGGTTCCACGATCTGCTCCAGGTTTGATAATCAAACTATCATCCATAAGTCGATTTCTGCATTTATCCGCAAACTCATTAGCCAGCGCTTTGTTTTCTGAAAACCCCTTCGCCTGGGATTCGGTTATTTCGTAATACTCCTCGTAATCCACCATGCCATTGACAAAGGGAATCGACAGGTAGTAAGTGCCTGAGTCCAGCTCAACCCCTATCGCGTACCTATCTTCCCTGGAGAAAAAAATATCCTTGAATTTCACGCACCCCCTCGATTGATGTCAATCGGAGTTACTGTATATTGCGATGGAGATATGTTGCCCATATCTATAACCGCTTCCAAATTTCCGGTTGGCAGTTTGTGGCCGGGAATCCAAACTCGATCCAGCGCTCAGCCAGCGTCGCCCCATCCCACATGAACTTCACGGTTTCGCGACCGCCGAGTTGCAGCTTTTCGATCCGGCGATTGAAGGTATCGTAGCGGTACAGCCAGACGCCGCGTTCAGGCGTCACTTCCGACGGCAACCCAGGCCCCGCCGCCTGTTCGATACGCCCCGTCGGGTCAAACCGATAACTCGTCGTGCCATAACGCTGATCACGCTTCTGGACCACGTCGCCCGATGCATCGTATTGCCACTGCTTCGCAAGCAACTCGTCGCCCGCCCGGCCTCGCTGCGCAGCGTGCCGCGCACGACGACCTACTGCGTCATACCCGAAATGACTCGTCAGCTTGCCCTGCGTCCGCAGAACCTCGCGATGCAGATCATCCCGTTCGATGTCCGCAACTGCCGCACCATCGAAACGAATCTGGTGCACGTGTCCCGAACCGTAATGCAGCCAATCGATCGTCCGCTCACCGGAAATCGTCGTGCTGACGCGATTCCCAAGCTCATCGTAGGTGTGTGCGAGCCAGCCCGTCGGCGTGTACTCCTCGACGACCTCACCACGCGCGTCGTATTTCAAGCTGACCCGATTCTTCAGCGACGACCCACGCGCGGCAAGCGCATACAGCTCGGCCGATGTGATTCGGCTTGCCTTGTCATACAGATATTCGCAACGCTCATGCATTACATACGATATCGCCTCGCGCCAATTAGCGACTTCCCTTTGGCGGTTCCCAATATTTTGCCCCCTGAGAATTCGTCAAATTCTCCAAAAAATCCTCAAGCGAATCCGCCACTCGCGGCCAGTCACCCCTACAATCCAAAGGCAAAGCAACGTAAACAGCTCCAACGGAATCCATCAAAAGCAAATCTGAATCCCCACAAAATCGAGCAAACACAACATCGCCATCGAGAAAATCTCGATTCCTGATCTGCCTTTGCCTTGCCGTTTCTTCAATCGCCTCTTGAGGTGACAATACCTCAACCCCCCATTGCCCGCACTCATCATCCTTGAATAAATCTGCTCGCTCGGATATTCCCCAAAACTGCATGAGCTCATACGCGGAATCAGAAATACCCTCGACCATCACACCACTGGCAATTCCGTCAGCAAAATTGGATCTCAGCAAAAATGGACATTCCTGACCAAAATGAATAGCCTTTCTCGCAAAAGACCAATCCGATTTCATTTTCTCAACGAGAACATTCAATTTATTCATAATCCGCCACCGACACTTCACCCCAGGCAGCTGTCAACCTCTGCTGCGCCCGCGCGATCCACTCCTCCTGCACTGGTTTCCCCACACCTTGTAGTGAGCCTGCCAGAGCAGTTCGCCATCGTCGTCAGTCAGTTCCTCCGGGAACCCGAAAACGTCGTTGTGGAAGTAGTAAACCGTATCCCGTACATCCGCATCGTTAGCCGCCGCCTTCCCTTCATCAATCCGAGCAAGCTCAAGGAATTCCGGGACTGAATAGCCACTCGTGATATTTCATTTTATCTTGATCAGATACCCCACCGACAACAAGATCTTGTGCAAAAATTTTCTGCGAATTCATTTCGCCATCAACCGGATTCTCGGTATACCTTCCAATCAGCTCGAAACTTTCCAAATAGTCAATCCGATTTATCAAAACTTCGGCACATGCAACCAATCGCGCCACGTTGTGTTCAGCACACCATTTGATCAAGAAAGATAGCCCTGCCAGCAAATCGGTCGCCCCTTGGGCGGCAGCATCGTCATCCATTTCAACTGCATCAGGGTCCCAGTCCACTTGCTCCAGATCATTTAATGGATTGGCGCTTTCATTTCCATTCCATACTTGATCCAGGTAGTCTCTGACTCGTTGTTTGATCTGTGTACTCGTACTCCCCATATGCATGGCAAGGAACTCGAATATTGAGTCATCGTGTGCAAGTCCAATACAACACCAAACACCAAAGCGAGCAAGGTTTTCGCGCTTCCCTGCAGCAAGAATTGATTCGAGATATTGTTTATGCGTCTCGATATCGAACATAATTATCTCCTAATCAAAAATCCCACCAGCTTGCTCCACGTGGGGCTGGCATGACGGACACGATGCATTCCTTTGCAATCCGCCCCAAGAGATACCCCAGCGACTAACCTCAGCACCTTCGGGAAGATTGCGCAAAATAATTCGCTCTGCATGGTTTTCGAGCTTATCAAAACCATCGATAGAATTTTTACCATAAAAGATATTCTCTTCTGGTACTCCCATCTTCATAAGTGCCTGTCGTTGTGCTGGACTTAGTCGCCCCCCGCTTCCCGCTGCAAACAGCTGTGGCTTGCCATTCACCTTGGCTTCGACGATCGAGACCGTTGAATTTCGTATTGAGCGCGCATCCCCACCACCGGCCAAGTTATGGACCTCCTGAGCTTTACCGCTAAGCTCCCCACATGCCCAGCCCCACGGATCGATCCACACCAACGGGTTGGCAGCGTACCGGTAGAGGTTCGTTCCACCCAGCAGACCGATCGGATCCGGGTTGATGAACCGCCCGATATCAGGATCATAGAACCGGAAAGTGTTGTAGTGCAGCCCCGTCTCGCGATCCAGATACTGCCCCTGGAACCGCAGGTTCTGTGACCGCGGCGCACGAGTCTGCGCTGGTGCGGCCGCGGACACTTCGTTCCAAGACGGTGTCGCCCGCTTCGGCACCCGCGCGATCCACTCCTCCTGCACCGCATTGCCCCACACCTTGTAGCGTGCCTGCCAAACCAACTCGCCACCGGCGTCAGTCAGTTCCTCCGGCAACCCCGAAACATCGTTGTGGAAGTAGTAAACCGCATCCCCTGCATCCGCATCGTTCGCCGCCGCCTTCCCTTGATCGATCCGAGCAAGCGGCACATAACTATTGGACTCGTACAAATACGTCAGCGCTTCCTCGCCCTGACGATCGTGATACGTCTCCTGCACCAACCGCATGCCGTCCCACAGGAAATCCGTACTCGCATAACTGCCATTGAGCTTCCGAACCCGTCGGCCAAACGCGTCGTATTCGAAATGTGTGGTCGATATACCAAGCCGGTCCTTCGTTACGACGGTCTTGAGCTGATTCCAGTCGTCATACTCAAGCACCAGTTCTTTAGCAGGCCCATGCCCGCTCAGCTTGCGAACCAGCCGCCCATACGCGTCGTACTCGAAGCGCTTGTCCTCGAACATCTTGAGCCGGTTGTGCTCGACATAGCCACCGGGGTGATCGCTCGACACCAGATTCGCCGCCGCATCCCAGCGAAACACTTCCGACGGCAACCCGGGCCCCGCCGCCTGTTCGATACGCCCCGTCGGGTCATACCGATAACTCGTCGTGCCATAGCGCTGATCACGCTTCTGGACCACGTCGCCCGCTGCATCGTATTGCCACTGCTTCGCAAGCAACTCGTCACCCGCCCGGCCTCCCTGCGCAGCGTGCCGTGCACGCCGCCCTATCGCGTCATATCCTAAAAATACTCTTTCAAAACATCTCCGTCGAACGACTTATTCCCCGACACCTTTCTACCCAGCAAATAATCAACATCCAGCCCATCCAAGCCAATACCATTTCTCTTCGCCGCAAAAGCAATAGTCAGAAACGGGTATGAATAGTAGCTTGGGTTTTCCATTACATCCCGAACCAACCCAGAATCAATCTCTATCACATTGATCACCCTCGGCAAATAGATTCCCATCACTTTTTCACATATCCATCGACATGCCGATTCAATTTCCACCTCATCCCGCGGCAGATCAATGGCCCCACCAATATTCGGCGAAAACGACTTTACCGTTTCCATAGAGGTATTCATCGCCATAACCAGACCAGTCGGTATCTTCGGCTTATATGGAGGTTTTTTTATTGCATAGAAATCCTGAAGGATAAAGGAATCAGCCGCAGCAGAAAGAATATATCCGTTTGCATTTCTCAGAAACCTGAATCCAATTCGCCCATTACCCGCACCCTCCCGGTCTACTACAATTTCACCCCTCAATACCTTGACACCTCTTTCACTTATATTTTCCTTGAGAATTTCCTGCAACCTCTTTTCAAATACCCTTTTCAATTCCGCGTCCATCTACACACCTCAGTATTTCAGAACATGAAATGTTGCATCATATGAAGTACCACGCTCGCCAAGCACTTCGCCTATGTCTCTGTTGCCAGTCGCGATTTCGAACTGCCCAGTTTTTCCCGCTGAGGGCGTAATTACCCCACCACCAATACCGTCGACGGTATTCGATGGACTCGCCATATCAAATACGCCAGAAGCGCTTTGATTTTTGGTCAGACGCCCAGTCCCATGCTTAGCTTCGAAGACGTGATAGTTGCCGTGGCTGTCCGTCGCAACGAAGTCGGCCCGAATACGCTTGCCGTTCACCTTCATTGTCACCTCTTCAGCAACGACATTGAAGCCGTTTCGCTCCAAGTCATACATCGATTTTTCGCGACCGCGCTTCCCACTCCATTGACTCAGGCAAGTCAAGCCCCACGGGTCAATCCATGTCAGCGGATTCGGCCCATACCGATACTGATTCAACCCACCTGCCAACCCGATCGGGTCCGGGTTGATGAATCGACCTATGTCCGGATCGTAGAACCGGAAAGTGTTGTAGTGCAACCCGGTTTCACGGTCCAGATACTGTCCTTGGAACCGCAAGTTTTGCGGCCGTGGCACATTTGCAGGCGCCCGTGTAGCTGACTGAACCTCACCCCATTTCGGTATCGACGACTGCGGCACCCGCGCGATCCACTCCTCCTGCACCGCGTTGCCCCACACCTTGTAGCGAGCCTGCCAAACCAACTCGCCACCGGCGTCAGTCAGTTCCTCCGGCAACCCCGAAACATCGTTGTGGAAGTAGTAAACCGCATCCCGTACATCCGCATCGTTCGCCGCCGCCTTCCCTTGATCAATCCGAGCAAGCGGCACATAACTATTGGACTCGTACAAGTACGTCAGCGCCTCTTCGCCACTCCGGTCGTGATACGTCTCCTGCACCAACCGCATGCCGTCCCACAGGAAATCCGTGCTCGCATAACTGCCATTGAGCTTCCGAATCCGCCGGCCAAACGCGTCGTATTCGAAATGTGTGGTCGATATACCAAGCCGGTCCTTCGTCACGACGGTCTTGAGCTGATTCCAGTCGTCATACTCAAGCACCAGCTCTTTAGCAGGCCCGTGCCCGCTCAGCTTGCGAACCAGCCGCCCATTCGCGTCGTACTCGAAGCGCTTATCCTCGAACATCTTGAGCCGGT
Organism: Burkholderia anthina; assembly: GCF_902498995.1. GTDB lineage: Bacteria > Pseudomonadota > Gammaproteobacteria > Burkholderiales > Burkholderiaceae > Burkholderia > Burkholderia anthina. The sequence continues at coordinate 89,830 of NZ_CABVLY010000015.1, read as the reverse complement.
TGTGCTCGACATAGCCACCGGGGTGATCGCTCGACACCAGATTCGCCGCCGCATCCCAGCGAAACACTTCCGACGGCAACCCGGGCCCCACCGCCTGTTCGATACGCCCTGTAGGGTCATACCGATAACTCGTCGTGCCATAGCGCTGATCACGCTTCTGGATCACGTCACCTACTGCATCGTATTGCCACTGCTTCGCAAGCAACTCGTCGCCCGCCCGGCCTCGCTGCGCAGCGTGCCGTGCACGCCGCCCCACCGCGTCATACCCGAAATGACTCGTCAGTTTGCCCTGCGTCCGCAGCACCTCGCGATGCAGATCATCCCGTTCGATGTCCGCAACTGCCGCACCATCGAAACGAATCTGGTGCACATGCCCCGACCCGTAATGCAGCCAATCGATTGTCCGCTCACCGGAGATCGTCGTGCTGACGCGATTCCCAAGCTCATCGTAGGTATGCGCGAGCCAGCCGGTCGGCGTGTACTCCTCGACGACCTCACCACGCGCGTCGTATTTCAAGCTGACCCGATTCCTCAGCGACGGCCCACGCACGGCAAGCGCATACAGCTCAGCCGAGGTGATTCGGCCTGCCTTGTCATACAGATATTCACAACGCTCGTGCGAAGCTTGCTTCGCCGTCAGTTGCCCGATCGCATCGCGCTCGTATCGCGTCTCGATCTGCCCGTCGCGTACGATCGTGCCTTGACCGCACACGTCGTACTCGTACATACGCTTGTGGCCATCGAGACCGATCTGTACGGAAACCAGATCGCGACGGTCATACTGAAAGCGATACGTCTCACGGTTCTCGTTGGTCAAGCTCGCCAACCGGAACGCATCGTCATAACCGAACCGCACGACACGATCCGCCGCATCCGTGCGTGCCAGCAACAATCCACGCGGATTGAGCTCATAACGCGTGCTGCGCTGATTCGCATCGACGGCCTCGACGAGACGTCCCGCCGCGTCGTACCGAAACGTCTGCCGCGCACCATCAGCCGTCCCGATCCCCGTGACCCGCCCCATCGCATCCGTTTCGTACACGGTGGCGTGGCCGGCGGCATCCGTCACCCGCGCAAGCGCCCCACGTGCGTCATACGCAAACCGAGTGGCGTTGCCGGAACAATCGGTATACGAAATCAACTGCGCCCGGCCATTCCACTCAAGGAACTTGTACCCGCCGCGCGCATCGCGAATCGTGTGCACGAGCCCGCGATCGTCGCGGTAATACTCGGTCGCGAACCCCGCCGGATCGCGCGTCATCGTCAGGTTGCCGCGATCGTCGTAGCGATAGATCCAGCGCGCATTGGCCGCATCGGTTTCGGCAACGGGCAGATCGTAGTGCCCGTTCCACTCGGTGCGCTCGACCTGGCCAAGCGCGTCGATGCGCTGCGTCTGCCGTCCGCGCTCGTCATATTCGAAGCGCGTCGTGTTTCCAGCCGGATCGGTCGTACTGACCAGTTGCCGCATCGCGTTCCACTCGAGCGACCATACATGGCCCTCGGCGTCGGTATGACTCGTCGGCTGCTGATCCTCGTTCCACGTCCAATGCGTCACGCGCCCGATCTGGTCGGTGATGGTCACCGAACGCTGAACCAGATCCGCGTCGAACGTGTACGCTTCGCCGTCGTCGGTCCAGTGGCGCACGACACGCGCATCGCGGCCGACGCCCTGCCACGCATAAAAGCACATCAAGCCGCCACGCAGCGTGTGCTGGACCATCAGTCCACGCTCATATGCAAACCGTCGCCCGGTGTGACCGCTCCGATCGGTCACAGCCACCAGCTCGCCCGCAGCGTTGTACGCATAACGCACCAGCGTGTCAGGTTGCTCACCGTCCACACCACGCGTCAGCTCAATGGTGGCAATGCGTCGAGGATGCGGCGCCTCGTAGCCCAGCGTCAGCACGCGCCCCGCGCTGTCGCGCAGCCGCACTGGCCGCACGACCTCATCGGCCGTTTCCTGCTCGACTTCGATCCAGTTGCCGTTGCGATCCTCGAGCCGCCACAGTTTGAGCGTCTCGCTGTCCGCATCGCTGCGAGCACGGCCGAAATCGCGATACACCCCATCGACCGTTTCGACCACGTAGTGGCCGCCTTCGGTGCAAATCAGATAAATGCCTTCCGGCACGCTGAAATGACTTTCGCCGGGCGGCACGGCCGGAAACACGATGTCGCGCCCCTGCTCGTCCCAATATGTGATCGACGTGACCTCGCCATGCTCACGCGCAACCCGCAGCGCAACGCTGATCGGCACGCTCCACCCTGCCCCGAACAGGCTGTCGGCCCGATCATCATGGCTGCTGTAAAAACGCCGCCACACGATCGGCAGCGGCCCGGGCAAAGCGAAGTCGGTGTCGTCCGTGCCGTCGAGAATCTTGCCGCCGGTAATGACGTTGACCGGGTGGCCGGCTGAAGGCCTCGCCAGACTACCGAGCCACGTACCGAAAGCACCGGCCGCAAAATTAATCGCAAGACACGGCACCTTGCTCTTCAGGAACTGCCCCCAGCTCATCTTGCCGCGGCCACACACCGCCAGCGCAATCCCAAGCGCGGCGCCCAACCATCCGAGCCGCGTGGCCGACTTCACGTCCCGCACCCGCTGCGTGCCGCCGCCGATGAAAACGTTATCGGAGCCTTCGGCAATCGTCCCGTCACACGTCGTCTTGTCGCCAACCCGCGAAGCGGGTTGATTGTTGATATAAACGTTCCCCGATCCGTCGGCAATCATCTGCGGCCCGGGATGATCGGTACACGCGACGGTATCGAGATCCCCCGGCTGCGCCGCCCGCGCCGCCGGCTTGTCGTTGACGTAAACGTTCCCCGAACCGCTCGCGATCTTGCCTTTGATCACTGGCGGCGCAATCGCATCGCCCACGGCCTTCGCGCCGTCGTCGATGGCTTCGTTCATGCCGCTCGCTTCCATCAGCGCACCCGAGCCGACGGCCACGCCGACACCGATCGCAATCACGAGCGGCGTCGCCAACCCGGCCGTGCCGATTTCGAGCGCGGCGAGGCCGGCGAACACGAGCCCCTCCATCGCCTCGGCCACCAGCGCGCCGACGACGGCACCGCCGATCATCGACCCGACCGTGCCGACAAGCTCACCCCAGAACGACGTGTGCTGGATCGGGTCTTCGAAGCGCGCGGCCGCGAAGTGTTCCGCGCTCACGACGCGTCACCCGGCCCGAGCAGGGTCGGTCGCGCCGCGCGCGGCTGGAAACTGGCGAGCATCCGGTCGGCGATCGCCTGCTGTTCGTCGGTCAGCGGCGCCGCGCTGGTCAACGTCATCACGAGCACGCGACCGGCGTCGTCCGACGGGAACATGGTCTGCATCTGATGCCACAGCCGGCCGTCGCGCTCGTGCGTGGAATCGATCTGGATACCCGCACGCCCGCTGACCGTGACCGGCCGGCGCGCCTTCTCGGTAAGCATCCTGGCATCGCGCGACGCCACTTCCCATTCGCGCGCGACGAACGCAGCGATATCTTCTCCGTCACGAAACCGCCCGCGGGCGATCACGAGGTTGAGACCGCAGGGGCCGACGTTCATCATCAGGATGTTGACGGTGCGGTCGAGCGCCGCGTCCGGCAGCTCGAAAGTGCCTTCGTGGATTGCGTAGTGCATGGCTGGTTTTGTTCGAGTTATTTGTTGAGATCGATGCGCTTGCCGTTGACCATCACGCCGTCGTCGGTCATCAGGATCACGGAGCCCTTGTGCTCGAGGCGAATGCCTTCCGGCGCGAGCGAGATCGAGCTGTCCTGCACCTTCAGCAGGATGCCGCGCTCGGCCACGTGAACCTGCGTACCGCCGCCCCCGTCCTTGGCCGGCGTCGTCACCTCGACGGTGGTCGCCGTGGTGCTGCGCTTCTCGGCGATCGTCTCGGTCAGGTTGCCCTGCGGAATCTGCTTTTCTTCGCTGCCGGTCGCCACGAGGACGGTACGCATCGGCCCCATCACCTTGTGCGTCTCGTTGTTCTCGACGACGGTGTTCATGTCCTTCTGCGCATGCATGAAGAATTCCTGCATGCCGTTCGTGTCGGTCATGCGAATCTCGTTCGAACCCTGCCCCTTGTGCGTCTGGCTCTTGATCCCCATCGTCTGGCCGGCCGCGCCGTGGTACGGGTTGCCTTGTTCGCCGTTGAACACGCGCCCCACGATCACGGGGTTGTCCGGATCGCCCTGGTTGAACGCCACGAGCACTTCCTGCTTGATCCGCGGAATCGCGGCCGCGCCCCAGCCGTCGCCCGCCCACGGCTGCGACACGCGCACCCACATCGAGTCGGATCCGTCCTTCTTGCCGCGTCGATCCCACGGGAAGTGCAGCTTCACCGCGCTTCCGTTCGTGTAGATTTCCTCGCCCTTCGGGCCGACGACGATCGCCGACTGCGTGCCGTGAATCACCGGCTTCGGCGTCGCGCGCGGCGCACGGTACGGAATCTTCTTCGGCAACAGCGCGAAGCTGTTGCGATACGGCAGCTTGGCGTTGTGCTGCGTGTAATCGTTCACCGCCTCGTGACGCACGTGCAGGATCACGTATTCCTGGTTGTTCGCGAGGACGGGGTGATTCGCGACGGTCACGGCACCGGCCGTCGTCATGCGCCACGCATAGCCGCCACCGGTATAGCGATGAGCCTGCGCTTCTTCGGCTTCCATCGCGAAACGCGCGTAGCGGTTGCCGTCGTCGCCGTGGTCGTACAGCGACTGATGCTCGAACCGCTCGGTCGCGTCGAGCCGCGCGTGCTTGAGGTTCTGCGGCTCGGCTTCCACCAGCATCAGCGGCGACGACGGGTTCTGGTAATTGAAATCGCGAAACGTGACCTTGCCGACCCCGAAGCGCCGGCCTTCGTGCAACTGGTCGATACCGCTGTCTTCACTGGCCTCGGTCGCGGCGAACGGCACGGTGGCGAGCCCGTCGATCGGACGAAACAGCAGGTTCGTGTCGCCGATCACGAGAAAGTGCTTGTCCTTCTCGTAGCGATGCGTCCAGACGAGCCCCTCCTGCTCCATCAGCCGCGCGCAGAAGTTGTAGTAGGACTCCTGGTACATCACGACGTATTCGAGCGGCTTCTGGCTCGTGCGGATATCGAACACGAAGTCGGAAAACTCGTGCTCCTGGAAGATCTCGGTGAGGATGTCCTGCGCGGTCTTGTTCTGGAAAATCCGGCAGTCGGTCGAGCGCGTGAGGAACCAGAACCACGGCACGGCCGTCAGGTGATACTGCGTGACGTTGCCGGGGTTGCCGGCGCGGTCGAACGACGCAACGTAGCCGTCGAAGTAACGGTCGTTGTCGCCGGTGCCCGCTGCCACGACGCGTTCGAGCGTCGACAAGCGCGCCTGCTGGTCGAGCCGGATCTTGACCTGCTGGCCGATCAGGTCCTCCGGGCGCAAGTCATGGCGATGCGACAGCAGGTCGAGGTGGATTTCCGGCAACCGGTTCACGTGTTCGTCGACGACGGCCGCGCTCACCAGCAGCACGTCCGGCCCGAGCGGCGTATCGAGCGTCACGTAGCGATTGAGCTGGGTCAGGCGCGCGGGGTTGGCGGCGCCGTTGATCGCGTCGGCAATCGCGCCGGGCGTCTTGTCCATCAGCGAGAAGCCGGTCTGCGCGAGCTGCATCGCGCGCTGGACGGTGTCGACGTGGCCGGCCAGGCCGGCGAGCGGCCCGAGACTGCCGGCAATACTCGACGCGGCAGGACCGGCAAGGCCGCCGAGCGCACTCAAGGAACCGAGCGCACTACCGCCAAAACCGCCGGGAATACCCCCATTCGGAGCGAAACTCATTCTTTTTCCTTGCTTGTGTTCTCAGGTTCCATCGGCCGGTTCCCCGGCCCGAGGCTTCGATAATGTAGGTCAAAACCCTGCCATGCGAAAGGCACGCCGCAAACGTTTGACTCGCGCCCCGATAATCGGAAACTAGATCAAAGGCTGGGTGCCGGGACAAGGTTGCCCGCGCCGAAGCAGCGCGCCGGTCTGCGCCGAAAACAGCACGACCTGCACGAAACTGGTGACCGGCACGTACGGCGCGAAAAACCGGTCCATCACGTGCGCGAACGCGCCCAGGCTGAACCCGGCGAAACGCTGCTCGTCCACGACCAGTCGCACTTCCAGCCCCTGCACGAACGCCGACGCCGGCTTGCCCGGCAGCCAGCACCGCACACGCGCGGTGGACAACGAGACGAGCGCATCGAAACGCCGCCCGGCGTCGACGGAGCCTTCCGCCCAGCGCGCGCAAAGCCGCCTGAGCTGGGTCAGGCCGCCCTTGTCCAGCCGGATCGCCTGCGGCACGAGAAGCGACAGCAGATCCCACAGCTCCCCGTAGCGGAACGCCCGCGCCTGGCTCCGGGTCGGCCGGTTCAGCAGCATGATCGCGCCCACCGGGTCGCCTTTCGCCAGCGCCAGCTCGCGCGTCGGCATCCCGGACAGGTCGCCCTGGGTACAGGAAAGCCGGATCGCCAGCTTGCGCTTGCCCGGATCGGCAGGTCGGCCGTCGCGATCGGTCAGCTGAAGTTCGACGCCGTGGAGCGGTTCGGGCGTGTCGTCCAGGGCCGGCGTCGGCGCCTTGTCCGCCTGTTTTGACTCGGAATCGGCGGACGGCTTCTTCGGTGCCCGCCTGGCCTCGTCGCGCAATACCGTCCAGAACAACCCCGGGCGAGCGTCCATGCCGTGCCGTAGCGACTGGAACGGCGCCAGCATCGACGTACCGGCGTCGGAAGTCTGACAAACGGTGTCGATCGACCAGATGTCCGTCTGCGACGCGCCTGCCTGGGCAAGCGCCTTCACCGGGTAATACGCGCAACCGGCATACGTCTCGATCGGCTCGGCATCGTCCGGAAACAGGTTGGTCACGGGCGTACAGAACAAGCGCACATGGTCAACCGTCGCGGCGACCAGACGCTGGGCGCGCTGCGAGTCGGGATGCACGCCGGCGATCGCGAGGTGCAGCGCGACGCGCCGACTGTCGCCGGCGGCCCGCTTGAGCGGCCGCATGTCGACGTCGACGAAGTCGAAGCGCTCCGGAACGGCGCAGTACGTCATCAGCAGGTGAAACGGCCCGAGGGTGTCGTCAGGCGGCAGGTCGAGCAGCGCATCGGTCGGCTCAACGCCGACGGCCGTCATCACCACGTCCGGCAAACGCTTCCAGCGACCGGAATCGCCCGCTTCGGCGAAACTGCGTACGGCAAGCAGCAGGGCTGCGTCCGCGAGTGCCGCGACCACCTCGCGCGCGCCGGTGAAATGCAGGCGCAACCTGTCCGGCACGATCGCGAACGTGGCATCCGACGCGGTCAGCTCGAACGTGATGGTCAGCAAACCGGTCGTTTCCGGTGGCAACGACGCGTCTCGCGGTGCGATCGCCGACGTCGTGTAACGAACGGCCGCGACGGTCAGCGGCGCGGTCATGACGTCGTCCGCCATACGAAATACCGCCCGGCCGACGGGTGCGATCAATCGATCGCCGCGACGGATGACGCGGGGTGAGGTCTGCTTGTCGGTGGCGTTGCAATGAAATTGCGCGATCGCACAGGAGGGAAACGCGCGCAGGAACGCGCCGTGCAGCGATTCGAGAAGATCGCGCGTAAACGGCGGCACGTCGTCTTCGAGACGGATGTCGTGTGATGCCGCCATCAACGCGAACGACTGCAGCAGACGCTCGACATGCGGGTCGTCCGATCGCTCGCCGTTGATCGCGAGGCGGGCGGCGATTTTGGGGAAACGCTGCGCAAACGTCTGCATCGAACGGCGCAGCAGCGCGATCTCGCGTTCGAAATGCGGCAGCAGATCGTTGGGTTCGAGGGCCATACACGTTCCGGTCGTCGCCGCGCTGGCCGCATGGCCATGCAGCGTTCAAAAAAACTGGCGGAACGATTTTATTCAGGCAATTGAAATCCTCGTTTCGAATGTGCCGAACGGCTTGCGATCGGGCATGACGGTTTCATGACGCCGATGCGTCCCGGATGCCCTGTACGTCAAGGTCCGCTGCGCGCGAACGAACGCGCGCGCATGTGCCCGGCAATGATGGCAAACAGTTACAACGGACTGCCCTGACGCAGGCCGGTAGCCGTGTATTCACGAGCAACCACCGCGATCGGGGCACGCCGGTGCGCGACGCGCCCTTCACCTCGGCGAAATCACGATCGCCGCCCGCCGGTTCTGCGCCCGCCCGGCCGCTGTGCGGTTATCCCCTATCGGATCGCTTTTCCCCTTCCCGACGATCACGATCCGCTTTCCGTCCAACCCGACATCCACCAGCTCGATGGCAACGACCTCCGCCCGCCTTCTCGACAACTCGAGATCGTAAGCCGCCGCCCCCTCCTCATCCGAGTACCCGTAGACCCGGACCCCATTGATCCCCGCCGACTTCAACGTCCTGCCAATCCGCTCGACGATCCGCCGCACATCCGGCCGGAGGTTATACCGATCGAAGTCGAACAAAATCGGCCCGGTCGACCCGAACTCGAACCCCTGCCCGGTCTCCTGAAAGCCGGCCGACTTCAGCGCCGTGACCTGCGTCTGCGTGAGCCCCCGATGCAGCGGCGCCGTCTTGCACCCGCCCAGCAGCAGGCACAGCAGCACCGCGCTCCCGATACACATCCGCCCCATGCTCACTGGCAACGAGTTTTCCATCATCGACCCCTATGTACGCGCCCGCGCCGCGTGCGCTTTTTATCCCGCTGCCGCGGCCTCGCCCGCAGCGCGAAACGATGGACCTCAAACCGGCCCGGCAACGCCTTCCGCCAGCTGCCACGACCCCGGCCGCGTGCGCTTGGCGCGGTACATCGCGGCATCGGCCGCGCGCAGCAAGCCGCTGGCGTCGGACGCGTGGTCGGGATACAGCGCAACGCCGGCACTCATCATGGTGGCCACCATGCGTCCGTCGGACAGCTCGATCGACGGCACCATGCCGGACAAAATCGCGCCGGCGATCCGGCCTACGCTGTCCGCTTCGCGCACGGCCGTCAGCATCACCGCGAACTCATCGCCGCCCAGGCGCGCGACCAGATCGGTCTCGCGCACCTGCGTGCGCAACCGCGCGGCGATACCGACCAGCACCGCATCGCCCGCGTCGTGCCCGAGACAATCGTTGATTTCCTTGAAGCGGTCGCAATCGAGATACAGGATGGCGACCCGCTGCCGCGTCACCACGGCGTCGCAAAGCGCAAGCGACAGACGCGTCTCGAACTGCCCGCGATTGGGCAGCCCCGTGAGCGCATCGTGCGTCGCCCGGTGTTCGAGCGACGCGTTCTCGTCGCGCAGCGTGTTCTGCCATTCCTCGAATTCGTCGAGCAGCGCATTGAAGTCGTCGCCGAGCTGGTTCAGTTCGGCGATCGCCACGGGCTCGACGCGCCGCGCGAATGCCCGCTCGCGCCGCACGGCGTGCGCGACGCCGGCAAGCGCGCGCAGCGGCGCGACGATGTTGCGCAGCAGACGCTTCGAGCTGACATACGCGCCGAGCACGCTGACGGCCAGGCAGCCGAGAATGCCGCCGATGCCGCCGAGCAGGAATCCGAAGAACTGATGTCCTCGGCCACGCACGATGACCTGACCGACGACGAGGCCGTCGTGCATCACCGGAATGGTCACGGGCCCGGGCAGCGCGAAATCGGCGACGCCGCGCTCGATCCGGGCGATCCGGCTTCCGACGGGCAGCGTCCAGATCGCGAACAACTGGCCTTTGCCATCGATGACCACCACCTGCGCGACGTCCTCGTCGTTGGCGATCAGCGCGATCGCCTCATTCGCCGCGACGCGGTCGCCGAACACGAGCGCTGCCTCGACGGTATAACCGAGCGAGCGGGCCAGCAGGTTCAGGTTGTTGCCGGCATACGCGCGCAACGCGATCACGGCGACGACGATCAACGACACGGCGGCCATCGTCACCGCGACGAACGCGAGGCGCAAATGCGCGCGGCGCAACACGCTTTGCAGCGTCGGGCGCGGCACACGTGAAGACGAAATGGACGGCGCGGAACGTGTCATGGCGTCAGCGGCCGTCGCGCGAGGTTGAGGACGTTCGGATGCACGCGCACCCCGCTGCGCGCGACGGCGTCGAGATTGATGTCGAACGTGACGTGTTCGCCCTCGACCGTGAGGCAGAACATCGCGCCCGCGGTGCAGGACTCGTCGTGTTCGGCGATCGTCAGCACCGGGTGGCCGGCCAGCGCGTTTCTCACCCGCGCGCGCTCGTCGTTGTCGAGGTTGCCCAGATAGACGACGTCGCACGCGATGCCGAGCGCGGAATCGTCGAAGCGAACGCGCTGCACGTCGAGCACGGTCGAGCCGGCCTGCAACGTGTCGGTCAGTCCGCCCGCATAGTCGGGCTTGCCCGTCACGCACAGATGCAGACGAATGGGCGTCGTGGGCCAGCGCGTGAAACTGACGATGCCGAGCACGACCTGGCGCACGGCGGAGTCGTGTGAAGAAATCGCGGAATGGGCAGGACTGACGGGGGGCGCGGCGGCGGCAACGTGTACCGTGTCGACCGGATCGTCGGCATTGGCCGGCGCCCCGGCAAGGACGGCAGGCGCAACGGTCAGAACGCAAACGATTGCGACGAACGCGCGGCGCAACGACGCGACTCGGCCCGGCCGGCCGGACGCCATTCGCGCGACGAATGCCGCCGCACCCGCCGGCGTCGATGCGGCTGCCTGACTCGCAGCCGCCGCGCACACGCTCGCATCCATGATGGAAAATCTGCTGCAGTCGTGCCCGGCGCGACCTGCTCCCTTCATGCGCGTGCAGGCACCGTATCCCGCGCACGATTCCCTCCATCTTAGGTAAAAATCTGCATCCCGAACCAGTGGGATACACCCGCGAGTCATGCAGGAAAGCAGGTTGAATCGGTGCCGGGCGTGACGATGCGGGCGACGTTCAGCCGAACGGCCATGCAGCCGCGACGCAGGCGGATTGATCAGTGGATTGGACACCCGGACGCGTCAACTCCGCAGCGTATGCGTGTGCGGACAAATCGGTCATCGCGCGTCACCCCGAATGCCGGAACCTGCGCATTCCGCTGCCCCACGACCGGGACCACCGCGAACCATCGCGCACGGGCCAGCCGCACCGGGGCCAGCGGCGCACACCCTCTTGGTGCACCACGCCGCCGCGAGTATGCTTTCACTTCATACGATCTCCAACCCGGGCGCGCACACCGCACCGCGGCCACGCGCCCCGCTAACACGGCCACTCACACGATGGACTTCGACGTAATCGTTCTGGGCGCGGGCATCATCGGCGTCTCCGCCGCGCTGCATCTGCAGGATCGCGGACGCAAGGTCGCGCTCGTCGACCGCGGTGCGCCCGGCGAAGGCACGAGCTTCGGCAACGCGGGACTGATCGAGCGCTCGTCGATCGAGCCGTACCCGTTCCCGCGCAGCCCGTTCACGCTGATGCGCTACGCGCTGAACCGCTCGACCGATCTCTACTGGCACAGCGCGTCGCTGCCGGCATTCGCGCCGTGGCTCGCGCGCTTCTGGTGGGAATCGGCGCCGATGCGTCACGCGGCGGCCTCGCGCGACATGCTGCCGCTGATCGAGCGCTGCATCGTCGAGCACGACGCGCTGATCGCACGCGCCGGCGCCGCGGAGCTGGTCCGCGCGAGCGGCTGGATGGAAGCGTTCCGCACGCCGGCCGCATTCGAACGCGCGGTCGGCGATGCCGGGCTCACCGCGCGCCGCCACGGGCTCGGCATCACGCCGCTCGACGCCGCGGCACTGCGTGCGCGAGAACCGAGCCTCGCGCCGGGTTTCTGCGGCGCGCTGCACTGGCTCGACCCGAAGAGCGTGGTCGATCCGTCCGCGCTCGTCAAAACCTACGCGCAACTCTTCGTGCAGGGCGGCGGCACGCTGCTCAACGGCGACGCCGCGAGCCTCGAGGCGCTCTCACCGGGCTGGCAAGTCACGACGGACGACGGCGGGATCGCCGCGCCGGCCGTCGTCGTCGCGCTCGGCCCGTGGTCCGACACGGTGTTCGGCAAGTTCGGCTACAAGATTCCGCTGCGCGAGAAACGCGGCTATCACATGCACTACGCGCCATCCGAACGCGGCACGCCGTCGGCACCAATCGTCGATCGCGAATACGGCTACGTGATCGCGCCGATGCGGCGCGGCCTGCGGCTGACGACCGGCGTGGAAATCGCGCGCCGCGGCCTGCCGCCGACGGGCGTGCAGCTCGAACGCGCGGAACGCGTCGCGCGCCCGGTGTTCGGCTTCGGCGAACGGCTCGACCCGCAGCCGTGGCTCGGCTTCCGCCCATGCACGCCCGACATGCGGCCGGTGATCGGCCCCGCGCCCGCGCATCGCGGGCTGTGGTTCGCGTTCGGGCACAACCATCACGGGCTGACGCTCGGCCCCGTGTCCGGTCGCCTGCTGGCCGAAATGATGACGGGCGAAACCCCGTTCACCGATCCGACGCCTTATCGCGCGGATCGTTTCTGAACCGGTAGCGTGTCAAAGCGCGCTCAGTCGAGCGCGCGGCCGAAGATCTCGATCACTTCGTCAAGATGCTCGGCCATCGCGCGGCGCGCGGCTTCCGGGTCGCGCGCGCGGATCGCGTCGAGGATCGCGCGGTGCTCGAGCTCCGAGCGGTGCGGCATGTCGTTCGGCATGTACAGCGACTGCAGCCGCTGAAACATCAGATCGTATTTGTGCGCGAGCAGTTGCTTGATCATCAGCGCATACGCGGGGTTGTCGCTCGCTTCCGCGATACGGATATGGAACAGCCGGTCGCCCGGATGCGTGAGCGAGCCGCTGCGGTTGTCTTCCTGGTTGCGCAGGAACGCCTCGTGGATCCCTTCGATCTGCGCGTCCGAGCCGTGTTTCGCGGCGAGCGACGCGGCTTCCGGTTCGATCAGCCGGCGCGCCTGCAACAGCGCGAACGGCGGGATTTCGGTGTCGAGGTCGAGCGCGATGCCGAGTTCCGGATCGATCTCGACGATCGAAAACGGCGCGACCTTCGTGGCGGGTTGCGGCGCCGGCGCGGCAGCCGCCTCGGGCTGGCGCACCTTCACGCCGTCGCCGACGCGCACGCTGACGAGCCCGTTGACTTCGAGCGCGATCAGCGCCTCGCGCACCGAGGTGCGCGACACGCCGAACCGTTCGGCCAGTTCGCGCTCGGGCGGCAGATAACTGCCCGGCGGAAAATCGCCGGACTCGATCATGCCGCTGAGCTTGTCGGCGATCTGCTGGTACAGGCGGCGGTTCTGAATCGGCTGGATGGACATACGTTGATACAGGTGAGCGGTTTCGTTGCGAACGGTCTGCGCAATGAAGCGCCAGGCCGTTCGCGCCTATTTTATATGCCGGGCTTCGACGCGCCCGGCACCGCATAGCAACGCGCGGCCGTGCCCCCCCACAAGGCGCCGCGCTCGGCGGCCGACAGCCGCGCTTCGGCCCAGCGCTCGACCAGCGACGCCACTTCGTCATATGACGCCGCGAGCAAACACACGGGCCAGTCCGAGCCGAACATCAACCGCTGCGGCCCGAATGCGTCGAGCGCCGCGTCGAGGCACTGCTCGATGTGCCGGATATCGTTCGCGCGCAGGCCGCGCCGCCAGTCCGTCTCGGTCACGAGCCCCGACAGCTTGCACACCACATGCGGCAGCGCACCGAGCTCGCGCAACCCGGCACGCCAGCGCACGAGCGCGGTGTCGTCGCGTTCGAACCCGGCAAGCGCGGGCTTGCCGGCATGATCGAGCACGAGCCAGTGCGCATCGTGCCGCGCGCAGAACGCGCGCACGTCGCGCAACTGACGCTCGAACACGAGCACGTCGTACACATAGCCATTCGCCTGCAACCAGGCGACGCCGCGATTGAATGCGGGATCCTCGACGAACGCGGCGACGTCGGCTTCGTCCTGCACCTGATGACGAAAGCCGCGCAGCTTCGGGCTGCGCCATTCGGCGATGCGCTCGGCGAGCCCGGGCGCCGCGAGATCCTCCCAGCCGACCACGGCCGCGATGTGCGCGTCGTCGCGGGCGAGGTCGAGCAGGAATGCCGTCTCGTCGCGCCCGGCGCGCGCCTGCACCGCGATCGACGCGCCGAGCGCCTGCGCATGCATCTGCGGCCACAGCATGTCGGGCAGGTAGTCTCGCGCGAGCACGCCCATCCCTTGGCCGATCCACGGATAGTCGGCCGCGCGGTAACGCCAGAAGTGCTGGTGGGAATCGATACGCACTGCGCCCATGGTGTCCTCGTGTTCCGCCGTTACCCGCGCATGACATCACGCCTCGCTCAGTCGTACAACACCGCCGCGATCTTCGGGTCGTCGATGTTGGACTTGTCGTACCAATAGAAACCGGTATCGATGACCTTCGGCAGCTTCTCGCCCTTGATCGCCTTCACGGCCGCCTCGACCGTCTTGTAGCCGATCCCGATCGGATTCTGCGTGATCGCGCCGGCCATCAGCCCGCTGCGGATCGCGTCCTTCTGCTGCTTGCCTGAATCGTAGCCGACGATCACGACCTTGCGCTTCATCTCGCGCACGCCGTTGACCACGCCGATCGCCGAGCCTTCGTTGGTGCCGAACAGGCCCTTGAGCTTCGGATACGCCTGCAGGATCGACTTCGTCACCTCGGTCGATTTCAGCTGGTCGCCCTCGCCGTACTGGACGGTCACGACCTGCACCTTCGGATGCGCCGACTTCATCCGTTCGAGAAAACCGTCGCGACGGTCGATGCCGGTGCGACTCGTCTGGTCGTGCGCGACCACGGCCACCTCGCCTTCGTCGCCGATCAGCGCGGCGAGCTTGTCGGCGGCGAGCCCCGCGGCGGCCTTGTTGTTGGTCGCGGCGGTCGTCACCGGGATGTCGCTGTCGACGCCCGAGTCGAACGCGATCACGGGGATCTTCTCGGCCTGCGCCTTCTTCAGCAGCGGCAGCGCGGCCTTGCTGTCGAGCGCCGCGAAGCCGAGCGCGGCCGGCTTCTTCGCGATCGCGGCGGACAGCATGTCGATCTGCTTGTCGACCATCGCCTCGGTTTCGGGGCCTTCGAACGTCACCTTCACCTTGTAGTCCTTCGCGGCCTGCATCGCGCCGGCTTTCACGGCCTGCCAGAACTGATGCTGGAAGCCCTTCGAGATCAGCGGGATGTAGGTTTCCTGCGCGTGCGCGCCGGCCGTGACGCCGACGGCGAACGTCAGCCCGACGATCGCATTCAACACCTTGCTCCTGATCACTTCGCGTCTCCTTGGTGGGTATCGACTGAAATTGCCGGCCGGGCCGGCGGTGAAGCGGATGCCTGCGCGTCCGTGCGGCGACGTCAGCGGCGACGCCGGCGCAGGATGTCCACGTACACGGCGAGGATGATGATCACGCCGGTGACGACCGTCTGCCACTCCTGTGCGACCGACATGATGCGCAGGCCGTTGGTCAGCACGCTCATGATGAATGCGCCGATGATGGTGCCGACGATGCTGCCCGCGCCGCCCGACAGCGACGTGCCGCCGATCACGACGGCCGCGATCGCATCGAGCTCGTAGCCCTGGCCCAGCGCGGGCTGCGCGGAGTTCAGCCGCGACGCGATCAGCAGCCCCGCGATCCCGCACACCGCGCCGCTGAACGTGTAGACGGCGATCTTCCACGCATCGACGTTCACGCCGGACAGCCGCAGCGCTTCCTCGTTGCTGCCGAGCGCGAACGTGTAGCGGCCGAAGATGGTGCGGTTCAGCACGATCGACGCGCCGATCGCGACGAGGAACAGGATCAGCACCGCGTTCGGGATCGGCAGCGACGGAATCAGGTTGCCGATCAGCGAATCCTGCGCGATCGACGTGAAGCCGGGCGTGTCGTTGAAATAGATCGGCCGCGTGCCCGAGATCACGAGCGACAGCCCCTTGAGCAGCATCATCATCCCGAGCGTCGCGATGAACGGCGGCACCTTCATCTTCGCGATCACGAAACCCGACACGCTGCCCGACAGCGCGCCGAAGAACAGCGCGGCCAGGATCCCGAGCGGCAGCGGCATGCCCCAGTTGGTCAGCACGACGCCGGCCATCACCGCGCAGAACGTCATCAGCGTGCCGACCGACAGGTCGATGCCCGACGTGATGATCACGTAGGTGCAGGCGACGGCCAGCACGCCGTTCACGGCCGTGGCCTGCAGGATCGACACGAGGTTGTCGACTTCGAGGAAGTTCGACGAGGCGATGCTGAAGAACACGATCAGCAGCACGAGGCTCGCGAACGCCAGCAGCTTCTGCCGCGCGGCCGGGTTGAAGAAGCGGGCGCGCAGGCCCGGTGCGGCCGCCGGCGTGTCGCCGGTGGCAAGTGGCGGAACGGGATGCGTATCGTTGGACATGATCGGGTAGGCGTCTGAATCAGGACAATACGGTCGACTCGCGCTGCGTCGCGAGCTGCATGATCTTTTCCTGCGTGGCGTCGGCCGCGCGCAACTCGCCGGTCACGCGCCCTTCGCACATCACGAGAATCCGGTGGCTCATGCGCAGCACCTCGGGCAGCTCCGACGAGATCATCACGATCGCCTTGCCGTCGGCGGCGAGCGCGTCGAGCAGCTTGTAGATCTCGCTTTTCGCGCCGACGTCGATGCCGCGCGTCGGCTCGTCGAAGAACAGGATGTCGCAGTCGCGCAGCAGCCACTTCGCGATCACGATCTTCTGCTGGTTGCCGCCCGACAGCAGCCGCGCGGGCTGCGCAACCGACGGCGTGCGAATCGAAAGCTGCCGCACATACGACTGCGCGGTGTCGCGCATCTCGCGTGCATCGAGAAACACGCCGCGGCGCACGAAGCGGCGCATGCTCGACAGCGCGATGTTGTTCTGCACGTCCATCCCGACCGCGAGCCCGAAATGCTTGCGGTCCTCCGACAGATAACCGATGCCGTGCCTGACCGCGTCGGCCGGCGTGCGGATCGTCACTGGCTTGCCGTGCACGCGGATCTCGCCCGCGTCGATCGGGTCCGCGCCGAACACCGCGCGCGCAACCTCGGTGCGGCCCGCGCCCATCAACCCCGCGAAGCCGAGGATCTCGCCGCGCCGCAGCGTGAAGCCGACGTCGCGGATCGCGCGGCCGCGCGACAGGCCGCGCACGTCGAGCGCGACGTCGTTGGACGACGTCTCGGGCGGCGTACGGAACGTCGTGTCGAGCTGGCGGCCGACCATCATCGCGATGATCGCGTCCATCGACGTGCCGGCCATCGGCACGGTCGCGACGTATTTGCCGTCGCGCATCACCGTCACGCGATCGGCGATCTGGCGCAGCTCGTCCATCTTGTGCGAGATGTAGACGATGCCGACGCCGTTCGCGCGCAGGTCGCCGATGATGCGGAACAGCTCGGCGATCTCCGCGTTGTTCAGCGCGGCGGTCGGCTCGTCCATGATCAGCACGCGCGAATCGAACGACAGCGCCTTCGCGATCTCGACCATCTGCTGCTTCGCGACCGTCAGCCGGCCGACCGGCGTGCGCGGATCGAGATCGAGCCGCATCCGCGCGAAGATCGCGGCCGCGTCGCGGTTGAGCTTCTCTTCGTCGACGAACACGCCGAAGCGACCGCGCGGCTCGCGGCCGATGAAGATGTTCTGCGCGACGCTCAGGTGGTTCATCAGGTTCAGTTCCTGATGGATGATGCCGATGCCGAGCGCCTGCGCGGCACGCGGATCGGCAATCTCCACCGCGCGGCCGTCCATGCGGATCTCGCCGCCGTCCCGCTGGTACACGCCGGCGAGGATCTTCATCAGCGTCGATTTGCCGGCGCCGTTCTCGCCCATCAGCGCATGCACTTCGCCGGCGCGCAGGTCGAACCGGCAATCGTCGAGCGCCTGCACGCCCGGAAAGCGCTTGCTGACGCCGGTCAATGCGATCAGCGCGGCGGGGGCCGCGGGTGCGGCGGTCATCGGGTTCGGATCGGGTTGCATGGCGCGCCGTCCTCAGTCGATCGCACGATCGAGATGCGTATAGCCGCCATCGACGAACAGCCACTGGCCCGTCGTGTGCGATGCGCGTTCCGACAGCAGGAACACGGCCGTGTCGGCGATCTCGTCGGCCGTCGTGAAGCGCTTGCCGAGCGGCACCTTGCCGGCGATTTCCGCCAGCTTCGCGCCGGGATCGTCGAAGCCGGCGATCCAGTTCTGATAGAGCGGAGTCATCACTTCGGCGGGGATCACCGCGTTCACGCGCACGCCGTCGCCGCGCAATGCGACGGCCCACTCGCGCGTCAACGCGAGTTGCGCGCCCTTCGATGCGCAATAGCCGCTCGTGTTGCCCTGGCCGGTCACGGCCGTCTTCGACGAAATGTTGACGATCGCGCCGCGCGTCGCCTTCAGGTGCGGCACGCAGTAATGCGCCATCGCGTAGTAGTGGATCAGGTTGCGCTCGAGCGATGCGACGAACGCGTCGCGCCCGGCATCGAGGCCGATGCCGTCGTTGATGCCTGCGTTGTTGACGAGGCCGTCGATGCGGCCGAAACGCGCGACCGTCCGTGCGACGGCCTCGCGGCATTGCGCATCGTCCTGCAGCTCGACGGACACCCACGCCGCGCGCGGCTGCTTCCGCGTGAGCGCATGCCAGAACGTGTCGTCCGGCGCGTGCCGCGCGAACACCACGGGAATTGCGCGTTCGTCGGCCAGCCGCATCGAGATCGCGGCGCCGATGCCCGATGCACCGCCGGTCACGATCGCGACCTTGTCTTGCAGATTCAAATCCACTTCGCGTCTCCGTCGTTCGTGTCGTCGCCGCGCAGGCCGCGCGCGGCGCAGGGTACGTCGTGCTTCGTCGTGCGTCGTCCCTCAGCCGCGGAACCGATACCGTTCGAGCGATTCGGGCTTCATCTCGATCGAAAAACCGGGCGCCGTCGGCGGCATGTACGCCGCGCCGCGCACGACGCACGGCTCGACGAAATGCTCGTGCAGGTGATCGACGTATTCGGTCACGCGCCCTTCCTTCGTACCGGAAATGCACACGTAGTCGATCATCGACAGATGCTGCACGTATTCGCACAGCCCGACGCCGCCCGCATGCGGACACACCGGCAGCCCGTACTTCGCGGCCAGCAGCATCACCGCGAGAATCTCGTTCACGCCGCCGAGCCGGCACGCATCGATCTGCACGACGTCGATCGCGCCGCGCGCGATGAACTGCTTGAACAGCACGCGGTTCTGGCACATCTCGCCGGTCGCGACCTGCACGGGCGCGATCGCCTCGCGGATCTTGCGATGCCCTTCGACGTCGTCGGGGCTCGTCGGCTCCTCGATGAACCACGGTTTCGCGAACGCGAGCTCGCGCACCCAGTCGATCGCCTCGTCGACTTCCCACACTTGGTTCGCGTCGATCATCAGCTTGCGGTCCGGGCCGATCACCTCGCGCGCGATCGTCACGCGGCGGATGTCGTCCTCCAGGTTCGCGCCGACCTTCAGCTTCACGTAGTCGAAGCCCGCGTCCACGGCTTCGCGGCACAGCCGGCGCAGCTTGTCGTCGCTGTAGCCGAGCCAGCCGGCCGACGTCGTGTAGCACGGGTAGCCGTCGCGCTCGAGCAGCGCGATCCGGTCGGCCTTGCCGGGCGCCTGCCGGCGCAGCAGGTCGAGCGCTTCGTCCGGCGTCAGGCAGTCGGTCAGGTAGCGGAAGTCGATCGCGCGCACCAATTCCTCGGGGCTCATGTCGGCCACGAGCCGCCACAGCGGCTTGCGTTCGGCTTTCGCCCACAGATCCCACACCGCGTTGACGACGGCCCCCGTCGCCAGGTGGATCGCTCCCTTGTCGGGGCCGATCCAGCGCAACTGGCTGTCCGACGTCACGTGCCGCCAGAAGCGGCCCATGTCCTCGCAAATCCAGTCGAGGTCGAGGCCGACGACGAGATGACGCATCGCGTCGATCGCCGCGCAGCAGATTTCGTTGCCGCGCCCGATGGTGAACGTGAGCCCGTGGCCTTCGAGCCCTGCGTGGTCGGTGTCGAGCACGACGTACGCGGCCGAATAGTCCGGATCCGGGTTCATCGCATCGGAGCCGTCGAGCTGGCGCGAGGTCGGGAAGCGCACGTCGAGGACGCGCATCGATCGAATGATAGGCATGACGAACGGTCCGTTGAAGGGAATCAGGCCTGCACGGTGCGCTGACGCTGCTCGCCGAGCCCGTCGATGCCGAGCGTGATCAGTTGCCCGGCGCGCAGATAGACGGGCGGCTTCTGCCCGAGCCCGACGCCCGGCGGCGTGCCGGTCGAGATCACGTCGCCCGGTTGCAGGCTCATGAAGCGGCTCAGGTAGCTGATCAGGTGCGGCACGCGGAACACCATCGTCGCGGTCGTGCCGTTCTGGTAGCGGTGGCCGTCCACCTCGAGCCACAGCCGCAGCGCGTGCGGATCGGGCACTTCGTCGGCCGTCACGAGCCAGGGCCCGAGCGGGCCGAACGTGTCGTTGCCCTTGCCCTTGTCCCACGTGCCGCCGCGTTCGAGCTGGTATTCGCGCTCCGACACGTCGTTCACCACGCAGTAGCCGGCGACGTGCGACAGCGCATCGGCTTCGTCGATATAACGGCCGCCCTGGCCGATCACCACGCCGAGCTCGACTTCCCAGTCGGTCTTCTCCGAGCCGCGCGGAATCTCGACGTCGTCGTTCGGCCCCGAGATCGCGCTCGTCCATTTGCCGAACACGACCGGCTCCTTCGGAACGTCCATGCCCGATTCGGCCGCGTGGTCGGAGTAATTGAGCCCGATGCAGATGAACTTGCCGACGCGGCCGACGCACGCGCCGAGCCGCGGCGTGCCCTCGACGAGCGGCAGCGACGACGGCGGGATGTCGCGCAGCCGCGCGAGCGACGCCGGGGTGAGCGCATCGCCGGCGACGTCGTCGATCACGCCCGACAGGTCGCGGATCTTGCCCTGCGCATCGAGCAAGCCCGGTTTCTCGTGGTGTTTGTCGCCAAATCTCAGCAGTTTCATGGGGTTGTCCGAACGGAAACGGAAAGTGAATGGGGCGGGCCGGTCAGTTCGACACGGTCAGTTCGACCAGCCGCCGTCGATCAGATGAATCGCGCCGGTCGTGAACGACGCTTCGTCGGACGCGAGGTACAACGCGAGCGCGGCCACTTCGTCCGCGGTGCCGATGCGGCCCATCGGCTGGCGCGCGACGAAGGCCTGCCGCACGGTGTCGGTCGACACCTGGCGCGTGCGCGCCTGCTCGGCGATCCGCTGCTCGAGCGACGGCGACTCGATCGTGCCGGGGCAGATCGCGTTGCAGCGGATGCGCTGCTCGACGAAATCGGCCGCGACCGCCTTGGTCAGCCCGATCACGGCGGCCTTGGTCGTGCCGTAGACGAAGCGGTTCGGCACGCCCTTCACGCTCGACGCCGCCGACGCCATGTTGACGATCGACGCGCCGCCCGCTTCGAGCATCGCCGGCAGCAACGCGCGAATCAGCCGGTACATCGACGTGACGTTCAGGTTCAGCGAGAACGCCCACGCGTCGTCGTCGCAATCGAGGATCGAGCCGTGATGGACGAAACCGGCGCAGTTGAACAGCACGTCGAACGCCCGTTCCTGCGCGGCGAGTGCCGCGACGTCGTGCGCGTCGGTCACGTCGAGCCGCCGTGTCGCCAGCCGGCCGCCCGCGCGCTCGGCGTCGGCCGCGAGCTGCGCGAGCGCGGCCTCGTTGATGTCGGTCGCCAGCACGTCGGCGCCCTCGCTCGCGAACCGCAGCGCGGTTGCCCGGCCGATGCCCTGCCCGGCCGCCGTGACCAGCGCGTGCTTGCCCTGCAATCTCATGCGCACCTCTCCGAATAGAAGCCGGCGAACCGGCCGATTGGCACAAAGGACCAAAGGTCCAACCAATCATAGGAACAGATTCCGGATTTGTCACGGCCGCGCGATTCAGTATTTTCCCGAGCGGGAGAATCTGCCGGGCAGCGGTGCCGCAGTGGTCGATTGGCGGGCAACCCACGCCCCGGACGATCGGCTCCGCATCGCGCGAAGCCAATGCCGGCGGGCGTTTCCGCCGGTTTCCGCAGCTCGCGTCACGCCGCGGCCGGCGAACCTGACAGAAAAGTCATGTTGCTGTCAGGGTCTCAACGGGATGCGCGCGCGATCATCGTGTGGCCGGACCGCGCCTCCCGGCACACCGCACCCCCGCCCGTCGACGATCCCTGACGGGCACCTCCGTCCCCCGCGGTGGGCCCCGTGACTGAGCGAGCAGACACGGTGGGCGCGGGCCGATTTTCCGCCCCGGGCGTCCGCGTCCGGGGCGTTTTTGTCCGTCCTTTTTAAAGAAAATGCGGGTCGATTGTTTCTAAATCGGCAAAAGGTAATTTGAGCCAGACAGGATGTTTTTTCCGGTCACAGACGCTTACATTTAGCGCACCACTCATGGAAACCGCTACGGATTCGCCATCGGGTAGTGACATCCACTGCCAAGGCCGAAACCGCACGAGCTTTAGGAAACGGCAAATGAAGGCCTCTCAATCCCTGCCTGCGCTCGATCCCGCCGACGTCCACGTCGAAATTCTCGAACGTTCCGATACGCTGCTCGTCGTCCGCTGGGTCGAACCCGGCCGCTGTCATTACGGCGAGCAGCGCTGGCGCCGCCGCTTCGCGCAGCGCACCGGCACCTGTGCGCTGTCGCGCCAGGTCATCCAGCGCGGCGACGAAGTATTCCGCCCGGCCGAGCGCCCGGCACCCGCGAATGCGGCCGCGATGATCTCCGCCGCCGAAGTGCTCGGCATGGCCGGCGGCCGATAACGCGCACCGGCCGCGTGCGCGGGCCGGCTGCGTAACACGCATGCCTGCCTAGAACCGCCGGTCTAATTCCCCCGCTTGTCTGCTCCGCCTGCGCGGACTATCGTTACACCACTCAATGTAACGATTACGCGTCGTGGCGCATTGCCACGCCGAGGGAGGCAGACATGCATGCATGGAGCGCGCGCCACGTCCCGGCGCAAGGCGGCAAGGTCGCGGTCGTGACCGGCGCCAACAGCGGTCTCGGCTGGCAGATCGCGGAAACGCTCGCCGCCAAGGGCGCGACCGTCGTGATGGGTTGCCGCGATGCCGCCCGCGCCGCGCAGGCGGCCGATGCGATCCGCCGTCTTCATCCCGCTGCCCGCGTCGAAGTCGATCCGCTCGACCTCGCCGATCTCGCATCGATCCAGCGCTTCGCCGACGACGTGTCCGAACGTCACGGCCGCGTCGACATCCTCTGCAACAACGCCGGCGTGATGTTCCTGCCGCTGCGGCAGACGCGCGACGGCTTCGAAATGCAGTTCGGCACCAACCACCTCGGCCATTTCGCGCTGACCGGCCATCTGCTGCCCGCGCTGCGCGCCGCCCGCCGGGCGCGCGTCGTCACGATGTCGAGCGGCTTCAACCGCGGCGGCCGGATCCGCGTCGACGACCTGCGCGCCGCGCATCGCTACAACCGTTATCTCGCGTATTGCGACAGCAAGCTCGCGAACCTCGTGTTCGCGATCGAGTTGCAGCGCCGCTTCCAGCGCGCCGCGTTCGCGGGGATCAGCGTCGCCGCGCACCCCGGCTACGCGGCGACCAACCTGCAGTTCGCGGGCCCCGCGATGGACAGCTCGCCCGCCCGCGCCGCGCTGATGCGTGCGGCGAACCGTTATCTCGCGCAACCTGCCGACCAGGGCGCGCTGCCCGCGATTCATGCGGCGACGGCGCCCGATCTCGTCGGCGGCTCGTACATCGGCCCATCCGGCTGGTTCGAGTCGCGCGGCCTGCCGGCACCGGCAAGCGTGCCGCGTTCGGCCCGCGACGCGGCCGTGGCGGCGCTGCTGTGGGAAGCGTCGGAAGCCGCGACGGGCGTGCGTTTCCTGAGCGCGGGCGCACCCGCCGGACGGCCGCTCGCCAAGCCGTTCGACGCCGCGGCCGAGGCACGCTGAACGGCACGCCGCCGGCTCGCATATTCTTCATACTTATTACGCGGACGGAAAAGAAAGGCCGTTGAAAGACTGATTCGACGCACAACTGTTACCACCCAGGAAACAATCTATCGTCAAAATCAGCGTTTACCCTGAAGACCCCGGTGACTAAGATTTAGTCAATCGCTTAAGACATGGTGTCGAGAGCGAACCCAATAAAACACCGGAGGTCATCATGAAATCGCTCGTTTCCGCAGTTGTTGCCGCTGTCGCCCTGTCCGCTTCGTTCGGCGCTTTCGCACAAAGCACCGTGACCCGCGCACAAGTCCGCAACGAACTGGTTCAGCTCGAACAAGCCGGCTACAAGCCGGGCCTGTCGAGCCCGTACTACCCGAACGACATCCAGTCGGCGGAAGCGCGTGTTCATGGTGCCGACGCCAGCGGCTACGGCGCACAGCCGGCTCCGGTCGTCCACTCGGGCGCCCCGGCTGCCGCAGCGTCGTCGAACGCTCGCGACTCGATCTTCTTCGGCCAGTAAGCCGACGCGCCCCCGGCGGGCGCACCGCGCATCGCGCGATGAAGCTGTAACCGGACGAGCCCGCTGTGCGGGCTCGTCTTTTTTTATGAAACGCATACCTCCGCCGCCCGGCAGCGGGTGGCTTCGCCCGGGCGCGGTGCGTCCGGGCGCTTTTTCGTATGCGGGGTAGACGGGTGTATGCGGCCGGTCAGCGCGGCGCGGCCGCAGCGGGCGCCGAACGCGACAGCACGCGCCACCGCGACAGCAGCTCGTCGCGATCGACGTAGCAGCCCTGCAGATGGCGGCGCCCCGTCGATGGATCGAACTCGGTGCGCGCATGCAGCACGCGCCGGTTGTCGAACGCCCACATGTCGCCCGAACGCAGCCGCCGGTGCAAGCGAAAACGCGGCTCACGCGCGAGCGCGAGAAACCGACGGTACGCGCGATAGACGGCCGCGACCGACTCGGCCGGCGCATCGAGCGGCCCGCGCAGGAAATTCGCGACCCGCACTTCCGTCACGTTCCCGCGCGCATCCAGCCCGATCACGGGCGCCGAACAGCGGTAGTCGCTGGTCGCACTCTTGTTCCAGAACTCGAACGGCGTCGACGCCAGTTGCTCGAAATCGGCCGGATGTTCACGCCGCAGCGCATCCGCGAGCGCGAAGCCGTCGAGGAAGATGCTGTCGCCACCCGTCGCGTCGTTCGCGAGGCAATGCAGGAACTGCACGCCGGGCTGCAGCTCGCGCGTCGGCAAGTCCGTGTGCGGCGGCAGATTGAGCGACGTATAGGCATTGCTGTCCGGGCGCGGCTTCGATTCGACGTCGAACAGCACGCCGAAATTGCTCTCGCGGATCAGACCGATGCGACGCGCGATCTCGTCGACGCGACCACGCTCGGCCGGCACGCCTTCGACGAGCGTCAGCCCGGTGCGCTGCAACGCGCGCAGCCACGCAAGCAACGCGCCGTCATCCTCCATCACGTCGCGCCACGCGAACACGCCGATGGCCGTTGCATCGTCGCCGGCCCACACATGCCGTCCGTGCGCGGCCTGGCGCTCCGCGCGCGAGTCATCGTCATAAGCATGCGCACGCAACCAGCCCGGCGACCACGCGCTGCGATGGCCGTCGTTCCACTCGACATGCAGCGTGCCGTCGGCTTCGATCCGCGCGGTGTGCGCGGCCAGATCCTCGCGCGCATCGGCGATCTCGAACACCTGCTCGCGCGTGATCGCATGCACGCACGCGGAACACGCGCAGTTGTCGCGCAGCCAGTCGAAATGAAACGGCGATCGTCGCGCGTCGTGCCACGCGACGTCCACCGTACCGTCGCCGATCGCCACCGCGGCAATCGCCGCATCCCCCGAAAACGTCCGCCAGTCCTCGATACGGTGTTGCGCTGACTGCATCGCTGCCTCCCGGAAAACGCCCGCTACGCGTGTGGTGCGAGCAAGAACCCACCGACCATCCGGTGCATGCGCGCCGCCTGCGGACTCGTTCCGAGCGCGCGCCAGCAACCGTGCACCAGCCCCTCTCCCATCCAGTAACGTGCGGCGCCGCCGGCCGCGCGTATCCGTTCGACGTACACGCGCGCGTCGTCACGCAGCGGATCGTGTTCCGCGCCGATCGCAAGCACCGGCGGCAACCCGTCGAAACGCGACGCGGCAAGCGGCACCGATGCGCGCAGCAGCGGAGCGTCGTTCAACGCGGCTTCATCCGCATCGCCCCAGTACAGCGCGCGATAGTGATGAACGTCGTCGAGTGTCAGCATCGGCGCGTGCGCTTCCGTTTCGCGCGCCGGCGATTGCGGTTCGAAACCGAGCATCGGATAAACGAGTGCGATCCCGTCGATGCCGCCCTCGCCCGCATCGCGCAGCACGGTCGCGACGGCCGCCGCGAGATTGCCGCCGGCACTGTCGCCCGCGAGCGTCAGCGGGCGGGCGCATGAACCGAACGGCCAGTGTGCTGCGTCACGCGCGGCACGCGTGACGGCGAGGCAATCCTCGAGCGCGGCCGGTGCGCGATGCTCGGGTGCGAGCCGGTAGTCGACCGCGATCACGGCGAGCCCCGTGTCGGCCGCCAGTTGCGCGGTGATCAGCGCGTGACTGTCGAGCGAGCCGACGACGAAACCGCCGCCATGAAAGAACAGCACGGTGCCGCGCGGCGTACCGTGCTCGGGCGCGTAGCGCCGCAGCTTGATCGCTCGTCCGTCCGGCGCGCGCCACACTGCATCGTGCTGCACGATGCCGGCCGGCAGCGCGGCAGGCGTCCATGCGGCCGCGAAGCGATCGTAGACGCGCCGCTGCTCGCCGACCGAGCGCGCCGCCGCATCGGCCGGATACGCGGCGGCGACGGCGGCAACGAACGCCGCGATTTCGGGTTCGAGCATCGTGCGGGTTTTCCGTATCCGGAGCTAACGGCGCGGCGGCAGGCCGATCACGCGGCCCGCATACGCGGGCGCCGCGCAATCGCGCTGCAACGCGTGAAGCCCGGCCACGCGCACGGCGACGTCGTCGTCGAACGGCGCCGATTTCGCGCCGTCGCGCGTGTCGACGTGCAGCATCATCTGCTCGCTCGCCGACACCGCGCCGTCGTGCCCGTCCGCGAACAGTTCGAGATACATGTGCAGCCGCTTCGCGTCATGCGCGAACACCCGCGCATCGACGCGCACGCGCGTGCCTTCCTTGATCTCCTGCAGATAGTTCACATGCGCTTCGAGCGTGTAGACCGAGCGGCCCCGCTCGCGACGCGTGGCGTCGTCGAGACCGATGCGGTCCAGCAGCGCATCGGTCGCGAAGCTGAAGATCAGCAGATAGAACGCGTCGCGCAGATGGCCGTTGTAGTCGACCCACTCGGGCCGTACGACGTCGCGGTAGATCGTCAGCGGGGTATCGCCGGTCATGTTGTCAGTCCTCGAATCGCATCCCGTGCCGCGCCTTCACCGCGGCGATCGCCTTCAGCACCTCGGTAATGCACTCGTCGCGATAGCGCTCGAGTTCCTTGATGCTGCGCTTGCCTTGCTGCTCGCTCGTGCCTTCGACGACGCTGTCGATCAGTGCGTCGGTCAGCGTCGGCGCGACCAGCTTGGTCCATGGCAGTTCGAGCGCCGGGCCGAACTGCTGCATGAAGTGTCGCATGCCCGCGTCGCCGCCGGCCAGCGTATAGGTCAGGAACGTGCCCATGAACGACCAGCGGATGCCCGCGCCGAAGCGGATCGCGTCGTCGATCTCGCCGGTCGTCGCGACGCCTTCGTTGACCAGATGCAGCGCCTCGCGCCACAGCGCTTCGAGCAGCCGGTCCGCGATGAAGCCGGGCACTTCCTTGCGCACGTGCAGCGGCCGCATGCCGAGCTTGCGATAGATCTCCATCGCCGCTTCCACGGCTTCCGGCGACGTGCGCGCGCCGCCGAGCACTTCGACGAGCGGCAGCAGGTAGACCGGATTGAACGGATGGCCGACCACACAGCGCTCCGGATGCACCGCCCGCGCATAGAAGTCGGTCGGCAGCAGCCCCGACGTCGACGACGCGATGATCGCGTCGGGCTTCGCCGCGCGGCTGATCTGTTCGTGCAGTTCAAGCTTCAGCGCCTCGCGCTCGGGCGCGCTTTCCTGGATGAAGTCGGCGTCGGCGACGCAGGCCTCGATCGTCGATTCGAAACGCAGCCGCGCGCGATCGGCGCCCGGCGCGAGGCCGACACGTTCGAGCGCGGGCCACGCATTCGCGACGCTCGCGCGCAACCGCTCTTCCGCGCCCGGCGCCGGGTCCCAGACGACCACGTCCAGACCGTGCGCGAGCGCGCGGCAAATCCACCCGCTGCCGATCACGCCGGTGCCGATCGCGGCGAACGTCTTGATATCGGTCTTCACAGCCATGTCAACGCATCCTTCAAATCGAGGGGAATCGGACGGCGGCCGCGCTCGTGCGCGCGCCGCCGCAATAAAGCTGGATCAGTTGCAAACACTCATGCAAATTCGGTCACCGCACGGCGTTCGAGCGGACGTTCGCCGCGCGCCGGCAGGCCGAGCTTGCGACGCCCTTCGGCCGGTGTCAGCGCGCGGCCGCCGAGCCGTTCGATGACTTCCCGCGCGCGCTCGACGAGCGTGCCGTTGGTCGCATGTACGCCGCGATCGAGCCAGATGTTGTCTTCGAGGCCCACGCGCACGTGGCCGCCGAGCAGCATCGCCTGCGCCACCATCGGCATCTGCATGCGGCCGATCCCGAAGCCGGCCCAGTGCGCGCCCGGCGGCAGGTTGTCGACCATCGCCTTCATCGTGCCGGTGTCGGCCGGCGCGCCCCACGGAATGCCGAGGCACAGCTGGAACAGCGGCGGATCGTCGAGCAGACCTTCCTTCAGCAATTGCTTCGCGAACCACAGATGGCCCGTGTCGAAGATTTCCAGCTCCGGCTTCACGCCGAGTTCCTGAATGCGCTTGGCACCGGCGCGCAACTGCGCGGGCGTCGACACGTAGATGTAGTCGCCGTCACCGAAATTCAGCGTGCCGCAGTCCAGCGTGCAGATCTCCGGCAGCAGTTCCTCGACGTGCGCGAGGCGCGTGAGGCCGCCGACGAGATCGGTGCCCTTGCCGAAGCGCATCGGATCTTCGCCCGGGCCGATTTCCAGATCGCCGCCCATGCCGGCCGTCAGGTTGATGATCACGTCGACGTCGGCCGAGCGGATCCGGTCGACCACCTCGCGGTACAGGTTCGGATCGCGGCTGCCGCGGCCCGTCTGCGGATCGCGCACGTGGCAGTGCGCCACCGTCGCGCCGGCCTTCGCCGCTTCGATCGCGGCGGCCGCGATTTCCTTCGGCGTGACCGGAATCGCCGGATGCTTGCCGACCGTGTCGCCCGCACCGGTGACCGCGCAGGTGATGATGACTTCGTTGTTCATGCTGTGAGCCCTCGCTTGATTCGGATGGTGTCGCCCGATTTCCGTCGTACTGCAGATGATTCGTCGCTGCGCGCCGGGCACGCCCGGCGCGCACGGGCCGTTACAGGCCGAGATAGGCCTTCACGGCGGGCAGCCCGTCCTTGCCGTCGAACGTCTTGACGCCGGCCAGCCACGCGTCGAGCACCTGCGGATTCTTCTTCAGATACGCCTTCGCGGCGTCGGCCGGCTTCGTCTTGTTCATCACCGACTGCATCAGCCGGTTCTCGAGCTGCGTCGAGAAACGCAGGTTCTCGATCAGCTTGCCGGCATTCGGGCAGCGGGCAATGAAGTCGGGCGCCGTCAGCGTGTACACGCGCGCTTCGCCATAGTTCGGACCGAAGGACGCGTCGCCGCCGGACAGGTAGTTCATGCTGATCTGGATGTTCATCGGGTGCGGTTCCCAGCCGAGGAACACGACCCACTTCTTCTCGCGGATCGCGCGCTCGACCGTGACGAGCATCCCCGCCTCGCTCGATTCGACCAGCTTGAAGCCGCCGAGGCCGTACTGGTTCGTGTCGATCATCTTCTGGATCGTCGCGTTCGCGCTGCTGCCCGGCTCGATCCCGTAGATCTTGCCGTCGAGCTCCGCGCGGTGTTTCGCGATGTCCTCGAAGGTCTTCAGGCCGGCCTGGTATTCGTAGCTCGGCACCGCGAGCGTCGCCTTCGCACCCGACAGGTTCGGCGGTTCGACGACGTTGATCGACTTGCTGTCGAGGAACGGCTGAAGCTGCTTTTGCTGCACCGGCCACCAGTAGCCGAGCGACACGTCGAGCTGCTTGCTCTTCAGGCCGGCGAACGAGATCGGCACCGACGCGATCGTCGTCGTCGGCTTGTAGCCGAGCCCTTCGAACACCGTCGAGGCGAGCGCCGTGGTGGACGTGATGTCGGTCCAGCCGATATCCGCAAAGCGCACGTTGCGGCAGGTCGCGGCATCCGTTTCGGCCTGCGCCGCGGTCGCGAATGCGCCGGTCGCCAGCACGGCCGCGACGAACGCGGCGATCTTTGTCGACTTCATGGTTTCTCCCCTGTGGGCCGATGTGCGACGGTGCGCGGAGTGCGTCCCGGCCTGCATCGTGGGAGTAAAAGTAACGAGCCATATTGGTCGCAAGACGACCGGCGGCGACCTGTTCTTGACTATTTGCGACTATGGGTGGAAACCACTATGCACGGGCTGCGGCTTGTGCGGCGCGGGTTTGGAGCGAATCCTGATGGGCGGGGGATTGTCCGGATGCGGCGTAGGGAATGCAGGCCGGACATGCTTCGGCGGCGGCGCGCGAGCAGGTGTGACGCGGTTCCCGGCCCCGCGCGTACGGGCCGGGAACCGAAGCGTTATCGCGAGACTTCGACGTAGGTTTCCCTGCAGATCTCGCGCAGTGCCTGAACCAGCTGATCCCGCGTCGGCGCATGCGATTCGTCGGCGCGGGTAAACAGCGCGATGGGCGGCAGCGTCCAGACCAGCGAGTAAGGCACGATCGCCACCCCGGCGATGCGCACCATTTCTTCCGCGATATCGGCCGGCACGATCGACACGGCCTCGTCGCTCGACGCGATCATTTCGCCGATCAGCTTCGACGAGTAGCTTTCGACGATCGGCACCGGCGGCGCAATGCCCGCCGACAGAAACAGGTCGGTCACCTGCTCGCGCATCGGCGTATGCGGCGCGCCGAGAATCCAGTCCAGCGCGCGCAACTTCTCCCAGTCGAGCTTCGTGCGGGCCAGTTTCGCGGCCAGCCGCCGGCTCGCGATCATCCGCGGCTGCTGCCGGTACAGCACCTCGAACGACACCTGCCCCAGATCGACCGTCGACGACGCCCGCCCGATCACGAGATCGACGCTGTGATCCCGGAGCTGCAGCAGCAACTGGTCGCTGGTGCCTTCGTGAATCGTCACCGTCACGCGCCGCTCCATCCGCGATTGCAGCCGCTTGAGCGCCGCCGACAGCATCTGGCCCGAAATGAACGGGATCACGCCGATATGCAGGTGGGCCGCATGCCCGGCGGCGACCGCCTCCATCTCGCGGGCGAGGTGGTCGAGATCCTTCAGCATCGCCCTGGCCCGCTCGAGCACCACCGCGCCCAGCGCGGTCGGCCGCATCCCGCGCGACGAGCGCTCGAACAGCGGCGTGCCGAACATGCTTTCCAGCTCCGACAGCGCGTTCGTCACCGCCGGCTGGCTGCTGGCCATGTGCTCCGCGACGCGCGTCAGCGACCCGTGCTGCTGGATCTGCAGCAGCAGCATCAGGTGCCGCATCTTCAGGCGGGCACCGAGCCGCCTGACCACGTCGTTCGTGTCGAATGTCATTGACTGGTCAACCATTCATCAGGAAAAAGTGATGGACCAATATTAAAACAGAATCATCTTGTTATATCGGGTGCCTAGAATCACGCTCATGGATCGCGTCGGGACTGGCCTGGCGCACACGCCCGGACCCAAGAACATGAAACAGACAGAGACACAGCAGCAGGCAGCGTTCGACTATCACGAGTTTCCGACCCCGGGGAAGATCTCCGTCGTCGCCAGCAAGCCGCTCGTGACGCAGCGCGATCTCGCGCTCGCGTACACGCCTGGCGTCGCGAGCGTCTGCGAGTCGATCGCGGCCGAGCCGCTGAACGCGCACCGCTTCACGAGCCGCGGGAATCTGGTGGGGGTCATCACCAACGGCACCGCGGTGCTGGGCCTGGGCAACATCGGCGCGCTCGCGTCCAAGCCGGTGATGGAAGGCAAGGCCGTGCTCTTCAAGAAGTTCGCGGGCATCGACGTGTTCGACATCGAAATCAACGAAACCGACCCGGACAAGCTCGTCGACATCATCGCCGGCCTCGAACCCACCTTCGGCGGGATCAACCTCGAGGACATCAAGGCGCCGGAATGCTTCACCGTCGAGCGCAAGCTGCGCGAGCGCATGAAGATCCCCGTCTTCCACGACGACCAGCACGGCACCGCCATCACCGTCGCCGCCGCGTTCATCAACGGGCTGAAGGTCGTCGGGAAGTCGATCAAGGAAGTGAAGGTCGTGACGTCGGGCGCCGGTGCGGCCGCGCTGGCCTGCCTGGACCTGCTGGTCGACCTGGGGCTGCCGATCGAAAACGTGTGGGCGACCGATATCGAAGGCGTCGTCTATCGCGGCCGGACCACGCTGATGGACCCGGCCAAGGAACGCTTCGCGCAGGAAACCGATGCGCGCAAGCTCTCCGACGTGATCGGTGGCGCCGACGTGTTCCTCGGCCTGTCGGTCGGCGGCATCCTGAGCGCCGAGATGCTGAAGTCGATGGGCCCGCGTCCGCTGATTCTCGCGCTGGCCAACCCCACGCCGGAAATCTTCCCGGAGCTCGCCCATGCGACGCGCGACGACGTCGTGATCGCGACCGGCCGCTCGGACTTCCCGAACCAGGTCAACAACGTCCTGTGCTTCCCGTACATTTTCCGCGGCGCGCTGGATGTGGGCGCCACGACGATCACCCGCGAAATGGAAATCGCCGCGGTTCACGCGATCGCCGGCCTCGCGCAGGAAGAGCAGAACGACATCGTCGCGGCGGCCTATGGCGGCGACGAAGTGTCCTTCGGCCCGCAATACCTGATCCCGAAGCCGTTCGACCCGCGCCTGATCGTGCGTATCGCGCCGGCGGTGGCGAAGGCGGCGATCGAAGGCGGCGTGGCGACGCGCCCGCTCACGGATCTCGACGCGTACGTCGAGCAGCTGCAGCAGTTCGTCTACCACTCGGGCGCGTTCATGAAGCCGCTGTTCGCGGCCGCGCGCCAGCTCGTGCGTGACGGCGGCAAGGCGCGCATCGTGTTCACCGAAGGCGAAGACGAGCGCGTGCTGCGCGCGGTGCAGGTCATCGTCGACGAGAAGCTCGCGCGTCCAATCCTGGTCGGCCGTCCGGAAGTGCTGCTGGCCCGTATCGAGCGCTTCGGCCTGCGCCTGCGGCTCGGCGAGGACGTCGAAGTCACCAACCCGGAATACGACGAACGTTTCCCGCAATACTGGACGACGTACTGGGAACTGCGCTGCCGCGACGGTATTTCGAAGGAGATGGCGCGCGTCGAAATGCGCCGCCGCCTGACGCTGATCGGCGCGATGATGGTGCGGCTCGGCGACGCGGACGGGATGATCTGCGGGGCCGTCGGCGAATATCACAATCACCTGCGCTTCGTCGACGAAGTGATCGGCAAGAAGCCCGATGCGTCGACCTACGCGGCGATGAACATCCTGTTGCTCAATCAGCGCACGGTGGCGCTGGTCGATACGCACATCAACGACAACCCCGATGCGGAACAGATCGCGGAATACACGATCGCCGCGGCGCGCCAGATGGAGTGGCTGAATCTGACGCCGAAGGTGGCGTTGCTGTCGCGGTCGAACTTCGGGTCGGGCAGCGCGGCGTCGGGCGTGAAGATGCGCAAGGCGCTGGACATCATTCGCGTGCAGGCGCCGGATATCGAGGCGGACGGCGAAATGCACGGCGACTGCGCGCTCGACGAAGCCCTGCGGTCGCGACTGCTGCCGATGTCGCCGCTGAAGGGCGCGGCGAACCTGCTCGTGTGCCCGAACGTCGATGCGGGGAACATCGCCTACAACCTGCTGAAGACCGAAGCCGGCAGCAACGTTGCGGTCGGACCGTTCCTGCTCGGCGTGAATGCGCCGGTGAATATCCTGACCGCGAGCTCCACCGTGCGACGGATCGTGAACATGACCGCATTGACGGTGATCCAGGCGAATCGCAACGTGGCCGGCTGATCGATTCTTCGCGGCACAGTCGTTCGTCAGGCGGCGGATAGCCGGATCCGGAAGGGTTCGGCGATCCGCCGCTTTTTCGTACCGGTGCCGTTCCGGCAGGCGTGCATGGCGGCCGCATCTGTCGCGTCGGGCATTGAAGCAAAGCAAAGCCCGGTGCCCGCAGGCAAACCGCTCGCGCGGGAAGCGCGTACCATGAAGAAGCCATCGAGCGCCGGGCTTGCGTTCGTGCCCGGGCGCACCACGTCTTCCTGACTCGGAGTCCCGCCATGATCCTGTACCACTCCACTCCCGATTCGCCGGTCGTCGAAATATCCGTCGAAGGAAAAATCACCGACCACGAACTGCGCGAAACCATCGAGCGCATGCGCAGCGATCTCGAACTGAACGGCAAAACCCGCGTGCTCGAACGCATCGAACATTTCAGCGGTATCGAACCGAAGGCGTTGTGGACCGACATGACGCTCGGCGTGCCGCTCGCCCGCAAGATCACGCGGGCTGCCGTGGTGGCCGACGCGAGCTGGATTCACGCGTCGATGCATCTGGCCCGGTTCTTTACGAAGGCCGAAATCAAGGCGTTCCACGTGAACGAGCTGGAACAGGCGCGCGCCTGGGTCAACGCGTGAGAAGCCCGAACGGGCCGAGACTGGCGGAGTCGATCCGGCGCGGATAGCCCAGGTGGGCGATCGGCTCGGCAATGATGTCGTGCCGGTACGGCAGAAAGGGGCCGTGTTCTCGCGGCGCGGCCCGTGGGCGCTCATCCGGTCTCGCTCCGGACAGTTTGCGCAAGCCGCTTACATCATCGAAGATCGTTCGGCACTTCCGGGGTTGCTGCCCGACCTTCGAGGCGTGGGCCGCTTTTCGGGAAGCCGCCGAGTCACACGATGCAGGCGGCGCATGAAGCGGCTTCGACCAACCCGATCTCGCCGCTTCATGCGCCGCCATGCGCTCGTTCGCAGAGAAATGCGCTACAGAACGCGCTCCAGCGCGCTCGCGAACCGCGCAACCGCGGCATCGACATCATGCAGTTTGTCGAGACCGAACAAGCCGATCCGGAACGTCTTGAAATCCGCCGGCTCGTCGCATTGCAGCGGCACGCCGGCCGCGATCTGCATGCCGACGTCGACGAATTTCTTGCCGGAGCGAATGTCGTCGTCGTCCGTGTAGCTGACTACGACGCCCGGCGCCTCGAAGCCCTTCGCCGCCACGCTCCTGAACCCCTTTTCCGCCAGCAGCGCGCGGATGCGCGTGCCGAGTTCGAGCTGCTCCGCCCTCACCTTGTCGAAGCCGTACGCTTCCGTTTCCTTGATGACGTCGCGCAGCGTCGCGAGGCTGTCCGTGGGCATCGTCGCGTGATACGCGAAGCCGCCGTTCTCGTACGCTTCCATGATCTGCAGCCACTTGCGCAGATCGCACGCGAAGCTGGTGCTGGTCGTCGCATCGATTCGCTCGCGGGCGAGCGGGCTGAGCATCACCAGCGCGCAGCCGGGCGATGCGCTCCAGCCCTTTTGCGGCGCGCTGATCAGCACATCGACGCCGCTTGCCTCCATATCGACCCAGATCGTGCCGGACGCGATGCAGTCCAGCACGAACATGCCGCCAACCGCATGCACGGCATCGGCCACCGCGCGCATATAGCCGTCGGGCAGCATCATCCCGGATGCGGTTTCGACGTGCGGTGCAAAAACGAGATCCGGCTTGTGCTCGCGGATCGCAGCAACGACTTCGTCGATCGGGGCCGGCGCAAACGCGGCCTGCCTTCCCGATTCGACCGGACGCGCCTTCAGCACGATCGATTCGGACGGAATGCTGCCCATGTCGAAAATCTGCGACCAGCGGAAGCTGAACCAGCCGTTGCGGATGACCACACACTTCTTGTTCGTCGCGAACTGGCGCGCGACGGCTTCCATGCCGAACGTCCCGCTGCCCGGGACGATGGCGACCGCCTTCGCGTTGTAAACCTTTTTCAGGGCGGCGGAAATGTCGCGCATGACGCCCTGAAAGCGCTGCGACATATGATTGATCGACCGGTCGGTGTACACCACCGAATATTCGAGGAGCCCGTCGCGGTCGACATCGGGAAGTAATCCTGGCACGTTCGCCTCCGGTAAAGGATGAACCATGTGATGAGAGCGCGCGGTATTCATGGGTGGATACCGCTGCGCCCATGCAAAGCTGCGTTTTTGCTTGGACGACGACCGATTCTAACGAAAGCGACGGAAGGCGGGGGGCTGGGGGTTTTGTGCGGTGCGTGAAGGGGCGCTTTGGGGTGCTTTGGGGCGATCGCGTGTGTAGAGCGGCGGTGGCGCACCGACCGTGAAGCAACCGCGCGACGACCTGGCGGCGCGCTTCTCCGTCGATATGACTGATCGACTCGCAGGCACACGGTTTCGGTGAGCCGCGCCATTCACGACCGGCGCCCGCATGGGCGCTCAAGTGCCGACGTGACGCGGGCGTCGATACGCCCGAAACGTGTTCCGCGATCTGCCGTGCCCGGTTGCTTTCATCGCCGCGCTTGCAGTGCAGCAAAATGCGTGTCCTGTTGCCCGGGTGCGGCCCGTGCGATGATGCGCCATGACTGACATGAGAGATGGAATGACGACTACATTCGACGAGGCGACGACGGCGGCGATCGCCGCGTTTGCCCAATTGGATTTCTACACGGCGGTGCAAGCGATGCGCGCCGAGGCCGATTATGACCACGAACGAGACCAGTGGATCTCGCGCTATATCGACGAGCACGGCGGCGGCGAGGACGATGCAGCATACGACACGTTGCACGCACAGGCCCAGGCTACCCCGGAATACGCGCAGTTCGTCGATGCGGTTCGCCGGGAAATCCTGGAATACTTCGGCGTGACCGACGATCAACTGGACTGGATGGTCGTGCTGCGCAATGACGACAGCGATGCGCTTTGGGCGGAAGTCAACCGGCAGCGGAGCGCGCTGGGAACCGGCGAAGTGCGCGGAGATCTCTGATCATGGCTTGCCATCGGGGCCTCGAGCCGGGCTGGCCGCGATGCCGGCGGTCGTGTTCCTGCCGCCGCAGCCGCGCGTGACGGCGCGGGGAGACCGTGCCGCCGTTCAAGGCCCGCCTCAATACCGGTCGGACACCCCGTCTATCCCGCGCTCGTGCAGCGCGCGGACCAGCCCGGCACGCACGGTCGCAACGTCCGAAAACGCCGGCCGTCGATGTGCGGCAACTTCGGCCGCCGTATAAGGCTTGAAATCGCGCGGCAGCGCATCGCGGTTCATCGTCGTGAGCACCCAGTTGAGCACGTCGGCGAGATCCTGGTCGGACAGCGCCGAGTTCGACGCGCCGGGCACGCGCATCACGTACTCGCGCCCCGCCGGCAGATGCGTGAAATAGCCGAGCGAATTCGCGAGCGGCGGCACCTTGCCCGGGATGCCGCCGCCCGTCGCCGTATGGCACCCCATGCAGTTGAGCACCCAGTGCTGTCGCGCGAGCGTGGCGTCGGTCACGCCGTCGGCATGCGCGGGTACCGCCATCGCACCTGCGACACCCGCGACCGCCACCAGCCACGACGACAGACGGCGCCGCATGCGCGACGCAGTCACAGCCCCAGCTCCTTCGTCACGATCGCACGCTGCGCGTGCACGGCCGTTCCGTCCATCTCCTTCGCCCGCGCCGCGCGAATGTCTGCGGCGGTGAACGGCTTCGCGCCGCCGTGCTGTTCGTTGAGATCGAACACGACGTAGTTGAGCACGTTCGCGATATCGTCGTCGCTCGCGCTCGCAAACGACGGCATCTTGAAGTTGTAACTCTTGTCGTGCACCTTGATCTCGCCGAACATCCCGTGCAACAGCGTCGCCGTCAGTTGCGCACGCCCTGCGTCGGCCGTCGCGTACTTGCCCGGATACTCGGTCAGCGGCGGCGCAAGGCCGTCCTGCCCCTTGCCGCCCGCCTGGTGACACACCGCGCACTGCGCGTCGAACATGCTCTTGCCCGCCGGGTAATGGACAGTCTGCTGCGCGCCGGCGAAACCCGGTAACGCAAAACCGGCCGCGGCCGCCACGCATGCCACGACGATCTTTCCAGCTTGCTTCACTTTCATTGTTTTGCTGCTCCAAGCAGGACCGAAACCGAACAGTGGTAATTCGAATTGCCGTTCGCCATGCACCAGTTGATGTCGTTGTTCAGCGACAGCTTGTACAGCGGCTTCTCGCGCTCGTTGCGATTGCAGAAGCACTTGCCGCACGACGTCTTGCCGCAGCAGTCGTTGTACGACACGATGTAGTCCGAACCGTCATGCGGATTGCGGCAGGTGCCGATCCACGTGATCGGCGACGGTGTCGTGCCCGGCGGGCAACTGCTCGACGTGCCGCCGCAGCAGCTGCACAGCCAGCCGTCGATCGCGCAGTATTTCCAGTAATCGCAGCTCATCGGATCGTCGCTCGCGCCCGATGCGGCGGCGCCGGAAGCCGCCGATGCGGCAGACGCCGCATCGGCCGCATACGCGGTGCGATCGACGGGCAGGAGCGGCAGCATCGCCGACCCCACCAGCACCTTGCCGAGCTTCGCCATCGCGCTGCGCCGCGAACTGTGCTGCGCGACGCCGCGCGCCGACCGTTCGAACCATGAATCAAACAGGCCCATGTCGTTGTTCTCCGTTGACGTTGAAAGAGAGTCGGCCGATCACGCGTGCTGCGCGTGCTTTTCGTGGCCGCCGTGGTCGTGATCGCCGTGCACGAACTGCTGCAGCGACGCGACGCCACGCTCCTTCGCTTCGAACAGGCTCTCGAGATGCTCGCGGGTATTGACGAGGCCCTTCGCGCGCACGGTGCCGGCATCGTCGAGCAGCACCGCATACGGCAGCTTGCCGATCTGGTACGCAAGACCAAGCTCCTGCGACAGCACGTACGGGAAGCGCGCGAGGTTGTGCTTCTGCGCGAAGCGCATGTGTTCGTCGAGATCGCCGTCGCTCGCGAGCACGATGTTCACCGGCGTCGATTCGCTCGCCTGCAGCGACGGCAACAGCGGCAGCAGCTTCTTGCAGACCGGGCACGTCGGCGACAGGAAGAACAGCAGCGTGGCCTTGCCCGCCGCATCGATGCCGCCGACCTTCACCTGCGCGCCGCGAATGTCGGTCAGCTCGAACATCGGCGCGATCGCGCCGACTGCCGGCCCCTTGTCGATCATCAGCGCGCCGGCCGGCATGATGCGTTCGTACAGGATGCCGATCTGCCGGACGAGCGCGAGACAGATCGCGCCGAGCGCGAGAACGGCAACCCACAGCAAGGCGGTGGAAACGGTGAGAGCGGTTTGCATCATGAATTCCTCAGGTGGGAAAGGCGCGGTACGTTGGCGAGCAGCACGTCGACGGTGAGCAGCGCGCAGACGATCAGCAATACGGAATAAAACAGCGTCAGGTAGTCGAACCACACGACCGCGCGGCCGCCCGGTTCGACGAGCGCGGTCGCGGCCAGCGCGACGAGCAGCAGCACGCGCGCGACATGCGGCCAGCCGATGCCGCGCGGCGCATCCGCGCGCGTCGCGGCGAAACCGGAACAGCCGCAGTCGATGTCGGTATGGCCGCGCAGGATGTTGATCGTCATGCCGGCAGCGAACACGAGCAGCAACGCGATCAGGCCGAGCGCACCGGCCGTGCGCGTATCGGGAAACAGCAGCGCGGCCGCGCAGAGGGCTTCCGCGAGCGGAATGGCGAACGCAGCCGGCGCGGTGAGCGCATCGGGCAGCAGGCGATAGCCGGCGAGCGCCTGCCGGAACGCGGCGGGCCGGCGCATCTTCGCGAAGGCGCCGAGCAGCACGACGACGGCCGCGCCGGCCTGCGCGCTGGTGGCGAGTACGGGATCGAGCGTCATCGCGACCTCACGGGTTCACGAGCAGCGACGGCGTACTGCCGATCTGCTTCTCGACGTGCTGCAGCTTGCCGGTGCGCGCGTCCATCACGACGAGATCGGACGTGCCGGTCAGCCCGTAAAACAGCGGCTTGTCGTCGTCGCTGACCTGGATCGACACGAGCGGATCGACCTTCTGCTGCGCGAGATCCCAGCGCGCGACGCGCTGTTTCGTCTTCAGGTCGTACACCCACACCTGCGTGCCGGGGTCCTTATGCGAACCGTCGCCGCCCTTGTGCATCAGCACGTAGTAGCGGTGCTGCTTCGCCTGCACGGCGGTCTGCTGCATGCCGCCCGGCCGCCAGCCTTCCGCGCGCTCGGCATCGGTCACGAGCGACCACGACTTGCCGAATACCGGCTTGTCGCCGCTGAAATCGGCGCTGCGCACGTTGCCGTGGTACGTCGCGAACAGATAGCCGCCGTCGTAGCGCGACGCGTTCACGAAGGCCGGATCCCGGTCAACGTCGATGAACGCATCCGACATCGTGCGCTTCACTTCCTTGCCGTTCGCGTCGAGCGTGACGGTCAGCGCCTTGCCGCTTTCACACAGCGCGGTGAAGCGGTCGTTGCCCGACGGATACGCGAGCACGCACGCCGCGGTGTCGATTTCCGACAACACCTTCTTCGACACCGCATCGATCACCGTCACCGACGCGGCCGGCGTGATGTTCGCGACGTACAGCCGCTTGCCGTCCGCGCTGAACGCGGTGTTGTACGGCGATGGCACGTGCTGCCCGTGCTTCGCCGGAATCACGATCTCGCCCGTGTGATCGAGCGTTGTGTTGTCCGTCATCTCGACGACGTCGGTGCGCGTGCCGTGCGAGCCGCGCGAGAAATAGGTCGTCGCGATGAAACTGGTCTTGTGGTCCGGCGAGATCGCGAGGCCGGGCGCGAAGCCGCCGTCGATCTGGCCGAGCAGCTTCCTCGCGTCGGCGTCGTACACGTAGATGCGCCCGTCGGTCATCGTCGGCATCGCGATATCGACGACGTAGACCTCGTGCGGATGCCACGGCGGCATCTTCTGTACGACCAGCTCCTCGGGCTTTTCCGTCGCGTATGCGCTGCCGGCCCACGCCGCCGCGAACGCCAGCGTCGCCGCGCATGCCGCGGTTCGTCGCCTTGTTCTCATGTCGCCTCCAGTTGGAAATCACGTTATGTGGGGCGACTGTAGTTCGACAATAAATCCGCTCGACACCAGGACCGGCAACGCGTGCGTGCCGATTCGGGATATTGGAAAACCGCTTGAAAGCAACGTGGGACGCTCCCCTTCCGCCCCCTGAAAAACCCCATGCCGAATAGCGCTCGCCCGTATTGCGCCGACCGCTCGGTCGGTTTATTCTTGCGCCGTCCGAACGATCGCCGGAGGCGCCGTGCTCGTGTTTCACCAGATGTTCGACGACGCAGACCGGCATGCCGAGGCGTTGCGCGGCTGGGATCAGCGTTACGACCAGATCGGCTCCGGCTCGTATCGCAGCGCGGTCAAGCACGTGGAACTCGACGGCGTGCAGCTGTTCCAGGAAGCGGCGAACGTGCGCATCATCCAGCGCGGACAATTGCCGCCCGGCCATACGGTGTTCGGGATGCCGCTCACCGGCTCGGGCACCTTCGCGTTCGGCGATGCGCGCATCGAGCGCGGCACGCTCGTGATGGCGCGCGGCGGCTCGCCGTTCGAACTCCATTCTCCCGACGACATGTCGCTGATCGGCGTGGTCGTCGATCCCGGGCTGATGCAGCAGATCGAGGATGCGGCCGATGTCCGGGTGGACGAACGCACGCTGCGGCGCGGCGTCGTCGACGTGCCGGTCGCCGCGCGCGAACGCGCGAGCGTGCAGCTCGCGACGCTGCTCGAACGCGTGCTGGCGAACCCCGCTACGTTCGATGCGGCGCGGGCGCAGTGCGAGCTGCGCGGCAAAGTCGCCAACGTGCTCGTCGATCTCCTCACATACCGGATGCCCGAGCCGTCGAACCGCCTCACGCATGCATGCCACGCCGACATCGTGCGCCGCGTGCACGACTACGTGATCGAGCACCCGGAAGCCCCCGTCGACATCCTCAGCCTGTGCACGCAACTGCGCGTGAGCCGGCGCACGATGCAGAACAGCTTTCAGTCGGTCGCACAGACGAGCCCGCTGAACTACACGCGCTCGCTGCGTCTCGCGCAGGTGCGCCGCGTGCTGCTCGACACGCGGCAAGCCGATCTGCCGATCAGCGAAGCGGCCGCGCGCTGGGGCTTCATCCACCTCGGGCATTTCGCGAACGCGTACAAGGCGCAGTTCGGCGAACTGCCTTCGACGACCGCGCGCCGGTCGGTGCGCGGCTCGAAAACGCGCTGAGCGTCGGCAAAACCCGCGATAATGCCGTGTTGAACGTTCGGCTCGTGCGAGCCGGGCGCGGCGTGCGCGTGCCTGCCCGGTCGCGGCGCCGCGGCGCGCAAGGCGCGACGACCACCCGATTTCACCCCACGCCCCGATGCCAGAGGATTTCCACTTCCTGTTGCTGCCCGGCTTCTCCGCGCTCGGCTTCATGTCCGCAGTCGAGCCGTTGCGCGTCGCGAACCGCTTTCGCGCCGAGCTGTACCGCTGGCATGTGATCAGCGCGGACGGCGCGCCCGTAGCCGCGAGCAACGGGATCCCGGTCGCGGCCGAAGCCGCGTGCGCGGACGTCGCGCAAGTCGAGACGGTGTTCGTCGTCGCCGGCTTCGATCCGCTGGTGTGCTACGACCGCGCGCTCGCCGACTGGCTGCGCCGCCAGAACCGGCACGGCGCGACGCTCGGCGGGATCGACACCGGCAGCTTCGTGCTCGCGGAAGCCGGGCTGTTCGACGCGTCGCAAACGCTCACGCTGCACTGGGAAGCGCTCGCCGCGTTCCGCGAACGCTACCCGGAGCTGAACGCGACGCAGGAGCTGTTCGAAATCGACGACCGGCGCATCACGTGCGCGGGCGGCACCGCGTCGATCGACATGATGCTCGACCTGATCGGCCGGCGGCACGGCGCCGATCTCGCGGCCGCGATCTCCGAGCAGTTCGTCGTGAGTCGCATCCGGCAGCGTTCGGACAGCCAGCGGCTCGAGATCGCCGCGCGCTACGGCGTGCACAACCGCAAGCTGATCCAGGTGATCGGCACGATGCAGCGGCACATGGAGAATCCGCTCGGCTCCGATGCGCTCGCGCAGGACGTATCGATCACGCGGCGCCAGCTCGAACGGCTGTTCAGCGCGACGCTGAACGACACGCCGACGCGCTTCTACCTGAACCTGCGTCTGGACCGCGCGCGCGAGCTGCTGCAGCAGACCGACATGAGCATCACGTCGGTGTGCGTCGCGTGCGGTTTCGAGTCACCGTCGCATTTCTCGCGCACCTATCGTGCGCGGTTCGGCGTGAGCCCGCGCAGCGACCGGCGCGCGACGCATTGAGCGTGGCAGGCGAGCCGCGAGCGTCGCGCATTTCGCGGCACTGCGGCGCGCACGACATGCATCGCGTGCACCGCCCCTGCTTCAACCGCCGTACACGTCGAACCCGAAGTACTTCTTCTCGAGCGTCTTGTACGTGCCGTCCTTCAGCATGTCCGCAATCGCCTGGTCGATCTTCGCCTTCAAGTCCGCATCTTCCTTGCGCATCCCGATGCCCGTGCCCCGGCCGAAGATCTTCGGATCGTCGATCTCGCCGCCAACGAACTGGAAGTTCGCGCCACGCGGCAACGCCAGAAAGCCCAGGTCGGCGTGTACCGCGTCCTGCAGCGCGGCGTCGAGCCGGCCGGAGATCAGGTCCTGGTACACGGCGTCCTGGTTCTGGTACGACACGATCCGCACGCCCTTCGACGCCCAGTGGGTCTTCGCATAGGCTTCCTGGATCGTGCCCTGCTCGACGCCAACCGACTTGCCCCGCAGCGATTCCCCCGTCGGCAACAGCCCGGAACCCTTCTTCGCGACCAGGCGCGTCGGTGTCCTGAACAGTTTCGCGGAGAACGCGATCTGTTCGGCGCGCTGCTGTGTCATCGACATCGACGACAGCACGCCGTCGAATTTGCGCGCCTTCAACGCCGGAATCATCGAGTCGAAATCGCTTTCGATCCACACGCACTTCGCGCTCAGGCGGCGGCAAATCTCGTTACCGAGATCGACGTCGAAACCGACGACCTTGCCGCTGACGTCCTTCGATTCGAACGGCGGGTAACTCGCGTCGACGCCGAACCGGATCGTCGACCAATCCTTGGCCTGCGCGCCCAACGCGACGCCCGCCAGCACGGCGCCGAGCACGAGATGCTTCACGACATGGCCGCAAAAGGCGAACGGGCCGACGCGCGCCCGCCGGCCGGTCCACGCCGGTGCTGCCGCGACACGCCGCTCGGCGCTGTACGTCCGCGCCCCTGCGACGCTCGATGTGATCTTCGACAATCCGCTTTCCCCAATCATCTTCGGTACCTCCACACGTGTTTATCGTTTCCTGAAAACTTCTTCTTCCGCACGCCAACCCGCTCTCGCCGCCATTTCACCATTTCGGACGGGTGAATCGATTGGCCTCCCCGATACAGCGATCGGATCGGATCGGCTTGCTCCGCTCAAACGACGGCCTGA
Source organism: Burkholderia anthina (assembly GCF_902498995.1). Classification (GTDB taxonomy): domain Bacteria; phylum Pseudomonadota; class Gammaproteobacteria; order Burkholderiales; family Burkholderiaceae; genus Burkholderia; species Burkholderia anthina. Next base: position 45,402 of record NZ_CABVLY010000015.1, on the reverse strand, counting down.
ACCTGAATCTCGACGAGAATGTCGGCGGCGGCCAACCGGGATTCGACCGTGGCACGCGCCGGCGGATTTTCCCTGTCGACCCACGCCTCCCACGCATCGTTCATGGCTGCAAAGCCGTCGATTTCCGTCAGCCAGATGTTGGCGACCACGATGCTCGCCTTGTCGGTGCCGGCCATCTCCAGATAACCGTCGATCTGTTCGAGAATGTCCCTGGTCTGTGCGCCGACCCCGCCGCTACGGTCTCTTGCCGTCACGCCGGAGAGAAAGGCGAAGCCATTGGCCACGACAACCTTGCTGAGACGTTTGGTGACTTCGTGACGAACAATCATGCGTGTCCTCCTGTATGGATATTGCCGAGGTGGTTCGATCCCGAACGGCCGCCCGCGGAAACGCTCCGTCCGGACAGGATCGATGAAGCCGGATCAGATCGGCCGGTCGGCCGAAAACGGAACGAGGCGCGGATCGATCCGTCCGGATAGCAGCGATTCGGCGATCAACGCGCCGGTGTTTGCGGACCCCGTCAGCCCGAGATGACCATGCCCGGCCGCATACCAGAGCCCGGGATGGCGATCGGACGTGCCAATGAAAGGCATCGAATCGGGGCTGCAAGGCCGATTCCCCATCCACCGCGTTGCATGGCGGACATTCACGCCCGTCACGGCCGACGCCGCATCTTCGGCCAGGAACGTCGCGCGCCGATCGGTCGGCGACACGTCGGGATCGTCGATTTCCACGGTTCCGCCGATGCGAAGCCCGTCTCCCATCGGCGTCACGAACGCCTTCCGGTCGGCCAACGCAATAATCCGGTTGACCTTGACATTCGGACTGAGCAGATGCACGTGGTAGCCGCGCTGGCTGATCAACGGCAAACGGGTCAGCCATGGCTCGAGCAGGCTCCGCGCGTTCACGCCGGTCGCCACGATCACGTTCGCGCAACCGACATCGGTGTGGCCGTCGACGCGCACCGTCCATCCCTCCCCGCTTCGGTCGAGGCCCATGACGGTGCCATGAACGAACTGGCCGCCTCGTTCGCTCAGCGTGGCGAACAGGCGCCGGCAGTACTGGTACGGATCCTTCACCCATTTCTGGGTCGGCAGGAACATCCCCGCCCGGTATCTATCGCTCAGGGCCGGCTCGAGTTCCCGCATTTCCTGGCGGTCGATCCGCTTGCCGATCAATCCGCGCTCCTCGCGCAACCGCCACGACAACGCATCCTTGGCCAGGCTCTCTTCGTCCGGATACGCGTGCAGTTGCCCGCCGTCGCTAAGCAGATCGATTGCACCGATATCCGCCAGTATCGCGTGGTGCGCGTGCGACGATCCATGCAGCAGGCCCGCCAGCGAATCCGCGATCTCGATCACGCGCCGCTCGTTCGCGGATCGCACGAAAGACCGCAGCCACGGCGCGGCCTGCAGCGCATAGCCGGGCCGGATCTTCAGCGGACTGCGCGGATCCATGAGCATCCTCGGCGCCTTCCACGCAATGCCCGGCATGCCGATCGGCGTGACCGAATTCTCGGACAACGCGCCCGAGTTCCCAAAGGAACATCCGGTACCGGGGAGCGAGCGATCGATCAAAACCACCCTCAAGCCGGCCTTTTGAAGGGAATAGGCAATACAGAGCCCGACGATTCCGGCACCGACGACGGCGACCGAATTTGAACTGGAGTTCTTCATTGATCCTTTAATCTTCCACAAGCACGATTCCCGGGCTGGCGCCCACGCGCGGCCTGTCCGCGTCGCCCAGATTCCCGACCAGGCTCAAGAACGCGCGCCGCCGGCCGCCGTACGGCCCAACAGTCTCGTTTTTCGACGCCTGCATGCGGAAGCCCGGGGTTGATTCGAAGCAGACGGTTCACGCATATAACATAGGAATCCTTCCTTATTGAATGCCCTGCTGAAACTGTGCTCGAAGGCGACCATCCGGCAATGCCGTGCAATCAGCGCCGCCCGCGCCGCTCCAATTGATTGGAAACCAGGATGACGATCGTCATGAACCCCAGCAGCAGCGAAGCAGCCGCCGTCAGCGACGGATTCACGTTCAGCAACGCGTCGTCCCACATCAGTTTCGGCAATGTCTCGAATTGCCCGCCGGTGACGAAGAGTGCAACCGTCAGTTCGTCGAACGACATCACGAAAGCGAACATCGCCGCGGCAATCAGGCCGGACCGCAGGATCGGCAGCGTCACATGTCGAAACGTCTTGAGCTTTGTCGCGCCCAGCAACGAAGCCGCCTGGTCCAGCCGGACGTCGTAGTATTTCAGCAGCGACATCACGGTGATCACGACATAGGGGATATTGATGATCGAATGCCCGATCACCATCCCCGTGATCGTTCCGACCAGATTCATTCTCGAGAAAATATAAAACAACGCTATTGCGATAATGACGTGCGGCACGATCATCGGCGACAGCACGAACGCCAGCGCGACGGCTTTCCCCTTGAAGCGCTGGCGCATGATGAAGAACGCGACGGGCACGCCCAGCGTCATGCTGCATCCGGCCGCCAGCAGTGCAATCAGCCCCGATCTTCCCGCCGCCGCGAGCCATTGGCGCGACCCCAGGACCGCCTCGTACCACTGCAGCGAAAATCCGGACGGCGGCCAGTTGATGAAGTTGTCGCGGGTAAAGGACACCGGAATCACGAACAGCGCCGGCCCGCACAGAAAGACGATCATGATCAGCACGACGGCCCACAGGACACGGCGGCTGCCATTGCGCATCGGCGCATCCGGTTTCACCGGCCTCACCTTTTCACCGAGCAGATCGATCTTTTCGGCCAGAAACGCCATCCCCGCGACGAAGCAACCGCCGAGCCGGTTGCCCGCGCGCGCCAATACGCCGTCCGCATGCCGCGCCCCGCCCGACAGCGTGGACAGTCCGAACATCTTTTCGTAGATGAAGAAAATGACCAGCGCGGACAGAATGAACAGCAGACTGATCGCGCCGGCAAATCCCCAGTTCAGCATCTGGTTGATCTGGAAGATGATCAGTTGCGCGATCATCGTGTCGTTGGGCCCACCCAGCAGCGCAGGCATGACAAAGAATCCGATCGCGGTGATGAACGTGATCAGCCCGCCGGACGCCACGCCCGGCATCGAGAGCGGGAAATAGATCCGCCAGAACGACTGGCCGGGTCTTGCGCCCAACGTCCCGGCTGCTCTCGTCAGGTTGGGGTCGATGCTTTCCATGGTCGGCAGCATCGTCATGATGCACAACGGCAGGACGGCATGCATCATGCCGATCAACACGCCGGTGAAGTTGTAGATCATCTTGACCGGCATGTCGACGACACCGATCGCAAGCAGGAATTGATTGATGACGCCATGACGCCCGAGCAATACCATCCAGGCAAAGGTACGAACCAGAAAGCTCGTCCACAACGGCATCAATATCCAGACGATCAGCGAGTTCCTCGTGGAATTCCTGACCGTTGCCAGCAGAAACGCGACCGGATAGGCAAACAGCACCGTGAACAGCGTGACCCAGCCTGCCGTTTTCAGCGTGATCCAGAGCACGCGGAAATAGACGTCCCCCTGCCAGAGCCGCGCATAATTTTCGAGAGACAGGCGCCCCTGCGCGTCCATGAAACTCACGCCCAGCAACGCGCCTATCGGCATCGCGAAGAATACGCCCAGCAATACGAGCGCGGGAACGATCGGCCATGCGTTCAGGAATGGAAAGCGGATGCGAAGCGGCACCGGGACCCCGCCGTTCTTCCGCACCGACTTGCCCGAATCGAGCAACGAACTCATACGCCCTCCGCGTCATCGGCCGGAATGGCAACCGTCTGATCGCGCCGCCAGCCCACGCGCACCGGCTGCCCTCTATCGAAAGCCTGCTTCCGTTCGGTCGTCAGCTGCGTCGCTTTCACCGCCGTGCCGTTATCCAGCTCGATATAGAGCTTCGTCACGCTGCCCGTCAACACGCTGTCGACCACGATGCCTCTCAGGACGTTGTCCTCGTGCTCGCCGTCGGCCATCACTCTCATGCATTCCGGCCGCACGATCGCCGTCATGCGCGTTCCCCGTCGTGCATCGATACGCGTCGCCACCCTGATTTCGTCTCCTCCTGCCAGGAACAGGCCCGAACCGTTCCCGCCGGATTCCGCGACGACCGCATCGAGCAGATTGGACTCGCCGAGAAAGTTTGCGGCGAAAACGGTTCGCGGCCGGAAATAGATCTCGTCGGGCGTGCCGATCTGTTCGATCCGCGCGTTGTTCATCAGGCAGATTCGATCGGACATGACCATCGCTTCTTCCTGGTCGTGCGTCACATAAAGCACGGTGGTTCCCATGTTCTCGTGGAGGTGCTTGATCTCCAGTTGCAGCGCATCCCGCATCTTCTTGTCCAGCGCACCCAACGGCTCGTCCATCAGAATGATCGACGGGCCGTAGACGAAACATCGCGCCAATGCGATGCGCTGCTGCTGCCCTCCCGACAGCTCGCGCGGAAGACGTCCGGCCACGTGCGGCAACTGCACGGTTTCCAATACCTGCTCCACCCGCTGCCGAATCGCGTTTTCCGCAACCTTTCTCATCCGGAGCGGGAAGGCGACGTTGTCGAAGATCGTCATATGCGGAAACAGCGCATAGCTCTGAAACACCATGCCCAGATCCCGCTGAAAGGGCGGCAAGTACGTGGCCAGCTTGCCGTCGATCCAGATCTCTCCGCTATCGGGAGGGTTGAGGCCCGCGATGGCCATGAGCAGGGTCGTCTTCCCCGATCCCGACGGCCCGAGCAGCGTCAGGAATTCGCCCTCCTTCATTTCGAGGCTCGTTTCCTCGAGGGCCGTTACCTGGCCGTACGACTTCCGGACCTTGCTTGCCTTGAGCTTGTAAACCTGATTCACGTGTTTCCCCAGTGTGCGGCGTATTTCGATGCGTCCGCATCATTCATCGAAAGACCTTCCGACGTGCGTTTGACGGGCATCAGGCCAGCAGCCACGCGTTGAAGCGGTCGGTCGCCGCATCCTTGTTTTTCCCCCAATACTCCGAATTGGCCTGCAACATGTGCGCGAGCCTGCCGCCATGATTCGGCAGCATCGGCGCTCGATTCGGCTTCACGTACTGGAACGCTTCCGGCGAGGTCGGGCCATAGCAAACGTAATCGGTAAAGATCGCCTGTTGCCGAGGCTGCGCGCAAAACTCGATGAATTCCCGGCACATGTCCACGTTCGGCCCGCCCTTCAGGATCGAGAACCCTTCGTAGGTCCAGATTGCCTGGTTCCAGACCAGCTTGACCGGTGCGCCGCCGTCGATGACCACCTGCGCCCTGCCGTTCCAGATCGGCAGCATGTCGACCTCGCCGGTCTTCAGCATCTGTGCGGACTGGGCGCCGTTATCCCACCAGACACCGACATCGCGCTTGATCTGATTCAGCTTCCGGAACGCGCGGTCCACATCCAGCGGATACAGCTGGCCCGGCGCCACACCGTCCGCCATCAACGCTTCCTCGAGCGTGTCGAACGGATTCTTGCGCAGTCCTCTCAGACCAGGATAGCCCTTGATGTCGAAGAAATCCTTCCATCCGCTCGGCGGACGTTTGACGGTATCGGTGCGATAGGCAATCACCGTCGCAAAGATGTCGACGCCAAGGATGAAATCGGTCCGCATCTCCTGCGGAATCTTCCTTGCATTCGCGCCGAGTCCGTTTTTTCCGGCGATCGGGGCCAGGTAGCCCTGCTCGGCAAGCGCGAGGTGAGTCGACTTGCTGATGTGCGCCATGTCCCACTGATAATTCTTCGCGTCCACCATCGCCTTGATCATGCCGCTCGGCTCGGCCTCGGCAGGCAGTCCGACAACGGTAATGCCGGTAGCCTGCTTGAACGGCTTGTAGAACGCCTCGCTGAATGCCTGGGTAAAAGGTCCGCCAGGATCGCGCGTCACGATTTTCCGGTTCTGGCCCAGCACGATCGCCGGCGCCCCGAGTACGGCCGCGCCGGAAAGCGCGAGCGCACCCTTCATGACATGACGGCGCTGCCTGTCGATCCTGTTTGACGCCTTTTGTTCGCACATCGAAATTGTCTCCATTCCCATACCCCGCTCTCCCGAATGCCGGTAGCGTCAATGCCGAACCATCTTGGGTGGCTGGCCTGGCAAACGAAGTATTCGATGTCAAAACTAGAAGCACAAATCAATTATTTTTGTTGGCGTATAAGTCGGCCTTATACGCTATGATCGCCCCGCATGGAGAACGCACCGGGCGCGTCCGATATTTCCCCGGCGTGCGTGTGTCGCGAGCCACCGCCCGGCAACACGCGTGCATGCCGTAACCAACCAGGCTCGATGAAGGAGACAGCGTGCAGATACGCCAACTGAAAGTGCTGCGGACGGTCATCACGACGGGGACCACCACGCAGGCGGCCGAAATCCTGAATATCACGCAGCCCGCCGTCAGCAGCGTGATTTCCAATTTCGAACGTGAGCTCGGCTTCGCGCTTTTCGAGCGGACCAAGGGGCGCTTGACCCCCACCCCGGAAGCCCTTCGCCTTGCCGATGAAGCGGAAAAAACGATCTCCAGCTTCAATCGAATCTCGGAAATGGCTCGCGATCTTCGTGAAAACAAGGCGGGCAATCTGCGCGTCGCATGCCTCCCGAGTCTCGCGCTCGATTTTCTGCCGCGCGTGCTTTCGTCGTTTCTTGCCGACCGGCCGAAGATATCGTCGTCGCTGCAGATTCAGTCGTCGACGAAAGTCCGCGAGTGGGTGGCCTCGCAATACGTGGACGTCGGCATTGCCGAGTTGCCCGCCGACGATCCGATGATCGAATGGGAACCGCTGGAGATGCAGTGTGTGTGCGTGCTTCCGAAGGCACATCCGCTGGCGAAGAAGAAGGTCGTCACCCCTGTGGATCTGGACGGCGTTCCGTTCATCTCGCTCAACCAGGACCATATGACGTTCGCCCGTATCAGCAACGCATTCGATGCGGCCGGCGCGAAACTGACCATCCGGGTCGAAGCCGGCCTGTTTTCGCCGGCTTGCGTATTGGTGGCCGAGGGCGTCGGCGTTTCGCTCGTCGACCCCATCACAGCGAGGGCGCACGCCGGTCGCGGCATCGTTGCGCGCCCGTTCGAGCCGCCGATTCCGTTCAACATTGCACTCATGTACCCCGCGTATCGCCCGAGATCGCGCCTGGTCACCGAATTTGTCTCGATGCTCAAGGAAAGGCTGACCCACGACGCCTCATGAACGCGGCGCCATCGCTCCGGCCGGTGCTGTCGAAGTCGTCACCGCCGCGCGTTCCGCAACCGGGAATTCGCGTCGCAAGGCCGGTCCGCGCAGCGGGAACGGTACGCGCCGCGCTCGCCGCGCGGGCCCGCCCGGCGAGGTTCCCGCTCGCATGCCGCTAGAATCCCGGCTCGCCACCACTGAAACCGCCAGACTCCGCCATGACCGACTTCTCCCGCTCCGTCGACGACCTCTCGCCCGAACGCGTCACGACCGCGTTCGATCTTCCCGGCCACACGACCGTCCGCTCGCTCGGCGTCGCGCAGGGCATCATCGTGCGTTCGCGCTCGATCGTCGGCTCGTTCGGCGCGGCGCTGCAAACGCTGTTCGGCGGGAACATCACGCTGTATACGTCGCTGTGCGAGAAAGCGCGCCAGCAGGCCTTCGACAAGATGCTCGCCGATGCGCGCAAGCTCGGCGCGAACGCGATCGTCGCGATGCGCTACGACTCGACCGAGATCGGGACGGGCGTGACCGAAGTCATCTGCTACGGCACGGCCGTGCAGGTCGCGCGCGACACCGGCGTCTGACCATCAGCCGCTACGCGCTGGCCGCACACACGATCGCGACGATCGAGCCGACCACAAGCACCGCGCCGACCGTCTTGCGCTTGTTCAGCTCCGTCCACAGCAGCACGCCGGTCAGCGACAGCAGGATCAGCGCGCCCGCGAGCGTATCGACGAGCAGCACCCAGCCGATGCTCATCCCGACGCCCTTGTGCAGGTTCGTCAGCCAGGCGAGCGTGCCATTTTCGCTGCGCTTGAGCGTCATCGTATCGCTGCCGACCCAGTAGTCGACCGCGACGTTCTCGTGCGGCGACGCGAACACGAGCTGCCAGTGCTCCGGCTGCACGGTCTCGCGATCGCCCCATGCGACCGGATGCTCGGGCTCCTTCTGCACGCGGCCCATGCGTTCCGGCAGGTGCAGATCCGGCTGCGTACGCAACCATTGCGCGAGCTCGCGCGGCGATGCGGGTTCCGGATCGGGTACCTCGAGCCGCAACGTCCCGACATGCGGCGCGCCGGTCTGGATCCGCAGCGGCGGCGCACGATGGTTCAGCAGGAAGCCCGTCGTGCCGAACAGCAGACCGAGCGCGGCCCCCCACAGGCCAATCCAGCCATGCACCTTGCGCAGCCACTTGATGAAGGTGCCGCGGCGCGAGCGCGTGCCGCCGGAGCCGGCCGGACGCACGGCCGGCGCGATGCGCGACGCGGGCGCCGCGTCGAGTTCGACAGGATCGACAACGCTCACGTCTCGCTCCAGATTCTCAGAAGGTTGTGGTAACAGCCGACCAGGCTGCGACATGCCTGCGCATCGGCGCCGCCGGCGTTGAGCCGCTGGATCGCCGTGTCCATGTCGAACAGCAGCGCGCGCTGCGCATCGCTGCGCACGAGGCTCTGCACCCAGAAGAAGCTCGCGACGCGTGCGCCGCGCGTGACCGGCGTGACCTGATGCAGGCTCGTCGCCGGATAGACGATCATGTCGCCGGCCGGCAGCTTGACCTGCTGCACGCCATACGCATCCTCGATCACGAGTTCGCCGCCGTCGTATTCGTCCGGCGCGGACAGGAACAGCGTGACGGACACGTCCGTGCGCAGCTTCACGCCATTCGGCAGGACGCGCACCGCGCCGTCGACGTGGCTGCCGAACGTCATCCCGCCTTCGTAACGGTTGAACAGCGGCGGATAGACCTGGTTCGGCAACGCGGCACTGATGAACAGCGGATTGCGCTCGACCGCGGCGAGAACCACGTCGCCCAACTCGCGCGCGACCGGAGAATGCTCGGCAATCTGCTGGTTGCGCTTGACCGGCGCGCCCGTATAACCGGCCGTCGCGCGCCCGTCGACCCACGCGTCGCCCGCGCGATCGAGCCGGTCGCGCACCATGCGCACCTGCTCGGGCGTCAACACGTTCGGGATGTGTACAAGCATCGTTCCACCTTTTTCGTCGAATGGCGCCGCCGCAGTATGCGCGCGTTCAGAACCGGTAGTCGAGCGTCGCGAGGAACGTGCGCCCGACGCCCGGCACCGCGCGGCCGCCGTCCGACTGGATCAGCGAATCGTAATAGAACTTGTTGGTGAGGTTCAGCAGGTTCAGGCGCAGGTCCCACTGCTTCGCGTGATACGCGGCCGTCGCATCCCAGCGCGTGTAGCCGCCCACCTGCACGTAGTCGGTGTTCGCCGCGTAACGTCCCGACATGTAGGTCGGGCCGCCGCCGATTTCCCAGTGCGGCGTGAACGCATACGTGGTCCACAGCGTGAACGTGTTGCGCGGCGTATTCGCGAGCGTCTTGCCCTGCGTGCCGTCGAGCGCGCTCAGGATCACGCCGTTCATGTACGTGTAGCTGCCGAACACCTGCCACTTCGGCGTGATGTGGCCCGTCACGCTCGCCTGGAAGCCGCGCACGCGAATGTCGCCTTCGAGCAGGTATTCGCCCGTCGACGTCTGCGTTCGCGCGTTGCTCTTCTCCTCCTGGAACAGCGCCGACGTGACCGACAGGTTGTCGTTCAGCAGATCCCACTTGCCGCCCAGCTCATACGACTTGGTGTGTTCCGGCGCCAGGTTCTGCGTGTTGTTCGTGACCGTCAGCGACTCGAGCGACGGGTTGAACGACGTGCCGTACGAGAAGTAGTACGACTGCGATTCGGTCGGCTGGTAGATCACGCCGGCCCGCACGCTCGTGAAATAGTTCGTCTGCGACGCGTAGCCCGGCGCGCTCACCGTGTTCGCGAGATGCGCCTGGAAGCGATCCCAGCGCAGGCCGCCGACGATTTTCCAGTCGCGGCCGATCGACACCGTGTCGTTCATGTACGCGGCGAGCGTCGTCGCGCCCGACTCGGCATGGTTGGCCGGCGTCTGCGTCGCGCTGGCTGCCGTCGACGACTGGTACGCCGGATCGATCAGCGACAGGATCGGCAGGCCGCTGCGCGAATACGCCTGGTTCGTGTAGCTGTCGTGCCCGACCTCGACGCCCGCGATCAGGTCGTGCTTCACGAAGCCCGTGTCGAACTTGAAGCGCGCCATCGTGTCGTTGTCGACCGAATGGTTTTCGATCACGCGATCGTGGCTCGCGAGCCTCACGTACAGCGCGGACATCGGCAGCGACGTGTAGTTGCCGTTCGTCAGTGCCGTGCTCGACGACAGCGGCCCCGTGAGCACCGCGTTCGGCGCCGTCTCGCGCGCATCGGTCATCGAGTGCGAGAACGACGTGCGGTTGCTGATCGTCAGCGCATCGTTGACGCGATGATCGATCCGCGCGGACACCGTCTGCACGTCCTGGATCGTGCGGTCGTCGGTGAAGCCGTAGAACGTGTTCTTCGACACCGGCGCAGGATGACCGTTGACCGCGAGCACGCCGTAGTCCGGCATGTCGTAGTTGTGCTGGATCAGCGCGGACAACGTGACCTCGGTCGGCGTGCCGATGCCGAAGCGCAGTTCCGGCGCGATCCCGTAGTCCTTGTTCTTCATCACATCGCGCGTCGAGCCGAGCGACTGGCCGAACGCGTTGATCCGGAACGCGGACGTCGCGCCGAGCGGCCGGTTCAGGTCGACGCTCGTGCGGTAGTGATCGTCGGTGCCGATCGTCGTCGACACCTCGGCCGACGGTTTCAGGTTCGCCTTCTTCGACACCTGGTTGATCACGCCGCCCGTCGACCCGCGCCCGAACAGCATCGACGACGGGCCGTACAGCACCTCGACCGCGTCGAGGTCGAACGTGTCGCGATAGTACTGGTTGCGATCGCGGAAGCCGTCGAGATAGATGTCGTTCTGCGCCGTGAAGCCGCGCAGGTTGATGTTGTTGCCGATCTGCCCGCCTTCCGCGCCGCCGATCGTGATGCCCGGCGCATTGCGCAGCGCATCCTGGAACGACGTGAGTCCCTGCGACTCCATCAGCGCCTTGTTGATCACCGTGACCGACTGCGGAATGTCGCGCAGCGCGGTCGGGGTTTTCGCGCCGACGGTCGAACGTTCGGGCTGGAAGTCCTGCTGCACGGCCTGCCCCGACACGCTGATCGTCGGCAGCGTATCGGCGGCGGGCGCCGCGGCGGCCGGCGACGATTCGGCGCCCGTGCTCTGGGCGAATGCGGGCGAAGCGATAGGCAAAGCAAAGGCCAGCGCGAGCGCGCTCGCGAACGGGGTCCTGTTCGGCATGGAAGTCCAGTCGGAGTAAATCCGCCTCGCGTGAACACGCGGCGATGCGCGCGCACGAGACGGATGCGTTGGCTTGCTGGCCGCCGACGATCAGGCCGACAACGACACTAGCTGGCTACGGTTGACGAGTGGCCGGCGGCAGTTGCCGCGGCAGCCATTGAAATGAGAATCGATATCATTCCATGTATTTCTTTTTGTTTCAATTGATAACCGCTTCCTCATACAAAAGCGCTGTGTTTCTAAAAATTACAGAAATATAAATGTAATTATCAGAATGGTTTTTGTAATTTATGGCGGCGCTTTCATTCGACGAATGACCCGCCAGCCCTTTGTACGCCAAGGGTTTGATGGATCAGCATCTTTTCGATTTCGCGCGTCGGAAACCCGGCGCTGCGCCTGCGGTTTTCAGCATCCATCCGCCGATCCGGCCGAAACGAGCGCGGCCGAATTCAAATAATCAGACGATTATCAGGCCGAATACCGTTTGGTATTTGATTGAAACAAGAAAGCAATTTGAAATTTATTGTAATGCACGAGGCCGGCTTCATATGAATGCATCGGCCTGTCGGGCCGGCTCAGCGATCGCGTTCCAGCGACGTCATGTTCCTCAACGTCGGAAACAGCCGCATCCACGTGAGCGCGACGGCGATCGTCGCCGCACCGCCGACGACGATCGCGGCCGGCGCGCCCCACCACGCGGCCGTCACGCCCGATTCGAATTCGCCGAGCTGGTTCGACGTGCCGATGAACAGCGAGTTGACCGCGCTCACCCGCCCGAGCATGTCGTCCGGCGTTCTCAGCTGCACGAGCGACAGGCGCACGACGACGCTGACCACGTCCGATGCGCCGAGCGCCGCCAGCGCGACGAGCGACAGCGCGAAGTGCCGCGACAGCCCGAACACGATCGTCGCGATGCCGAAGGCGATCACGCCGCCGAACATCGCGCGGCCGGGCCGCCCCGTCAACGGAAAGCGCGTGAGCCACAGCGTGCCCGCGAGCGCGCCGACCGCGGGCGCCGCGCGCAACGCGCCGAGCCCCCACGGCCCCACCTGCAGGATGTCGCGCGCGTAAATCGGCAGCAGCGCGGTCGCGCCGCCGAACAGCACCGCGAACAGGTCGAGCGACAGCGCGCCGAGAATCGCCGGTTCGCGCCGGATGAATGCAATGCCCGAGAACACCGAGCGCAGCGTGACGGGCTCGCGCACGGGCGGTGCGCTACGCAGTGGAATCGTGCCGCTCAGCATCGCCGCGATCGCGAACGCGACGACGCTCGTGCCGAAGGCAACCGGCGCACCGAGGCCGTACAGCAGCCCGCCGAACGCGGGCCCGAGAATCTGCGCGGCCTGGTTCGCGGACGTCGACAACGCGGTCGCGCGCGGCAGGTCGCTCCGCGGCACGACGGCCGGCAGCAGCGACGACACCGACGGCGATTCGAACGCACGCGCGGTGCCGACGATCGCCGCGAGCGCATAGACACCCGGTGCCGCCAGCCACCCTTGTGCCGCGCCGAGCAGGAACACGCCGGCGGCCAGCGCCTCGACGCCCTGGCAGATCGTCGCGATACGCCGCCGGTCGTAACGGTCGGCCACCTGTCCGACGACGAGCGTCAGCGCGAACATCGGCACGAACTGCGCGAGGCCGACGAGGCCGAGCGCGAACGCACTGTGCGTGAGTGCATACACGTACCAGCCGATCGCAACCGACAGGATCTGGAACGCCAGCGACGACATCACGCGCGTGCCCCAGAAACGCTGGAACGGTGCGTGGCGGAACAGGTTGGCGGGTAACGGAGACGGCGAACTGGATTCGGGTAACGGGGCGGTCATCGGGGAGGCGTCATCGAAGGAAGGCCGGCGGTCGGCGATACGCGACGCGGCCAAACCGCGATGATATCGCCAACCGCCGGAACCCCGTCGGGCACGCGCCCGATGCGGACGACGACAGCCCGCGTCACGCGGCGCCGCACGTCATCGCGCCGGGTTGCACGAAAAAAAAGGCGCGAACCGCGGTTCGCGCCAAAGAGAGACCTCGCTGAAGACGTCGAAAAATCTACCGCACCCCGCTCAGAACGAATGCCGCATGCCGATCCGCACGTCGGCCTGCGTCTGCGTCGTCGACGGCGTGAAGCTGTAGCCGATGACCGCATCGACGCCCTGCGACGCGCGCAGGTAATCGCCGGAGATGTACACGTCGGTGCGCTTCGACAGCAGGTAGTGCAGGCCGGCCGTGCCCTGGTTCCAGTGGTGGCCTTCGAAGCGCGTGTGCTGGTAGCCCGCGATGAAGCTCAGCGCCGGCGTGAACTGGTACAGGCCGCCGCCTTCATACACCTGCATGTGCGACGACTGGCCGAAGCCCTTGATCGTCGTGTACGAGAAGTTCGCATCGAGCGACAGCTTGCCGATCGTGTAGCTCGTGCCGATGCCGAAGGTGCCCTGGCTGTCGACGTTCATCGCCGTATCCGCGAACAGGTCGGTGCGCGCGCCGGTCGCCGGGTCGACGGTGACGGTCTGCTGGCCGAGGAACGTATGCGTGCCGATCATCGCGTACGGGTCGAAGCCGTAGATGCCGTTCGGGTTGTTCAGGCGCGTGTACGCGGCGCCGACCGAGAAGTCGCCGTGCGTGAAGCTCGCGCCCGCGCTCCATGCGCTGTTGCGGTGGAAGTTGCCGGCGACGTTGCCGAACGAGTACATCGCGCCGAACTTGAAGCCGCTCAGGTCGTTCGACAGGAATTTCACCGAGTTCGGCAGGCGGTCGCCGTTGAAGCGGTCGAAGTCGCCCTGGTGGATCGCATAGCCGCTGCCCCATGCCGAGATGTTGTAGATCGACACGAGCTCGTTGGTGATGTCGAGCTGGTTGCCGAACGACAGCGTGCCCCAGTTGTTCTGCAGACCGACATAAGCCTGGCGGCCGAACTCCGAACCGCCGAAGCCGAGCTGCCCGTTGCCGAGGCGGAAACCGCTCTCGAGCGCGAAGACCGCCTTCAGTCCGCCGCCGAGATCTTCCGTGCCCTTCAGGCCGAAGCGGTTCCCGTACGCGATGCCGTCGTCGAACTTGACCACGTGCGAACCGCCCGTGTTGTTCGCGTACGTGATGCCCGCATCGAGAATCCCGTACAGCGTCACGCTGCTCTGCGCGTGGCCGATGGCGGGAATACAGGCCGCGCATGCCAGCGCGGCGGCTACGGCAACTTTCTTTTGCTTCATTCTCGCCCACCCTCCCTGAACCGTTCAATGGAAAGAACCGTGGCCTGGCGCGCGCTGCAATACGCCGGCTGATTCGAATTCAGTACGTCCGATGGCTTCGGCATTTCTTTTTTCGCAATAACGCAGCCATTGGCGAAAAATACAAACCCATATTTCGGGTCACCCGTCTGAAGGCGACACCAAATGGTCTCGATGCGACCGGTCGGGAAAACACGGAGACGGGCGGCCGGGCAAAAAGCCGGCCGCCCGGAGGCAGGTCAGTGGCCGTCGAGCGCCGCGCGCACGGCCGGCAGCGCCGGTGTGCCGGACGCCGTGGTCACGCCGTCCAGCCAGCCCTCGACGAGCGCGGGGGCGGCCTTCAGCGCATGCTGCGCCGCGACCGCGGGCGACGACTTGTTGTCGAGCATGTCGGCGATCATCCTGTTCTCGACGTCGACGGAGAACGTCATCTGCCGGAACAGCCGCGCGAGGTTCGCGCACTGGCCGGCAAAGCCGGAGCGGGTCACGGTGTTGACCGTCGCGCCGCCGTAGTTCGGCCCGAAGTATGCGTCGCCGCCCGACAGGTAGGTCAGGTGGAACTTGGTGTTCATCAGGTGCGGCTCCCACGCGAGGAACACGATCCAGCGCTTGTCGCGTACCGCGCGCTCGACCTGCGTGAGCATCCCCGTCTCGCTCGATTCGACCAGCGACCAGTTCGCCGAACCGAGCGCATGGTCGGACAGCATCCGCTTGATGTTCTGGTTCGCGGGCGCGCCGGGCTCGATCCCGTAGATCTTGTCGTCGAAGCGGTCCGCGTAGCGCGCGAGATCGGCGAACGTGCGCACGCCGGCGGCCGCGACGTAGTCGGGCACCGCAAGCGTGAACTTCGCGCCGCTCAGGTTCGCGTGCAGCACGTCGATCGATTTCTCGTCGACGAACGGCTTCACGAGCGGCGCCTGCGCGGGCATCCAGTTGCCGAGGAAGACGTCGACCTGCCCTTTCTTCAACCCCTGGTACGTGATCGGCACCGACAGGTTCGCGACGTCCTGCCGGTAGCCGAGCGCCTTCAGCACGACGCCGGCCATCGCGTTCGTCGCGTCGATGTCGGTCCAGCCGGGCGCCGCCATCCGCACGTCGCGGCATGTCTGCGGGTCGGCGGCGTGCGCGGGCTGCGTCGCCATCACGCACGCGGCCGCGGCGAATACCGCGCCGATTCTCCGGATTGCTGCATTGCATTGTCGTTTCATGATTCGCTTCCTCCGTCGTTCGTCAATGTCCGCGATGCGGACCGTTCAGCGCCCGACGCGCGGAAAGCGCGCCATCGCTTCGAGCGTGTCGAGTTCGATGTGATTGCGCATGTAGCGCTGGGTCGCATCGGTGAACGGCTGCCAGTCCCACGCCTGGATGCGGCCCTGCGTCGTCGCCGCGTAATGGAAACGGCGCCGCCGCTGGCTGGCGCGCACCCGGGCATCGAGCTCCGGCAGGTTCCAGCGCCGCGCGGCCTCGGCGCGGAAGGCGGCGAGCAGGTCGGCCGCTTCGGGCGTCCCGGCCAGGTTGGTGCGCTCGCGCGGATCGTCGGCGAGGTTGTAGAGCTGGTCGGGATCGGCCGGGCAATGCACGTACTTCCAGTCGCCGCGGCGGATCATCACGACCGGCGCGACCGCCCCTTCCGCGAGGTATTCGCCAAGGGCGACGTCGCGCGCGGGCTTGCCGTGCAGATGCGGCACGAGGCTCGCGCCGTCGACCGGGTCCGGCCATCCGGCATCGGGCCGCCCGCCGGCCGGTGCGACGCCGGCCAGGTCGACGAGCGTCGGCAGCAGGTCGACGTGCGACACGGGCCCGCGCACGCGCGCCGCGTCGAAGCGGTTCGGCGCATGGACGATCAGCGGCACGCGGCAGCCGCCTTCGAAGAAGGTCATCTTGTACCAGAGCCCGCGCTCGCCAAGCATGTCGCCATGGTCGGACGTGACGATCACGATCGTGTCGTCGGCGAACCCGCATTGCTCGAGCGCGGCCAGCACGCTGCCGAACTGCGCGTCGACGTAGGACGTCGCGCCGTAGTACGCATGGCGCGCGGCACGGATCTGCGCGTCGGTCGGTGGCGTGCGGTCGTTTTCGCAGACGAAGCGCAACCGCTGCGAATGCGGGTCGCTTTCCGCCGCATCGAGCCGCACGGCCGGCATGTCGATTTCCTCGTCGCGGTACAGATCCCAGTATTCGCGCGTGATCGCATACGGATCGTGCGGATGCGTCAGCGACACGACCATGCAGAACGGCCGCGCGTCGTGCCCGGCCGCACGCTCGCGCGCGACGTCGTACAGCTTCTGCTTCGCCGCGAACGTGACTTCGTCGTCGAAGTCGAGCTGGTTCGTGCGCACGCACGGGCCGGCTTCGAGCACCGAGCTCATGTTGTGATACCAGCTCGGCCGCTCGGTCGGCTGATCCCAGTCGGGCACCCAGCCGAAGTCGGCCGGATAGATGTCGGTCGTGAGCCGCTCCTCGAAGCCGTGCAGCTGGTCGGGGCCGCAGAAGTGCATCTTGCCGGACAGCATCGTCCGGTAGCCGCCCGCGCGCAGGTAGTGCGCGAACGTCAGCGTTTGCGCCGGCAATTCGGCGGCGTTATCGTAGGCGCCGATACCCGACGGCAGCTTGCCGGTCAGCAGCGAGAAGCGCGACGGCGCGCACAGCGGGCTCGCGCAGTAGGCGGCGTCGAACACCACGCCTTGCGCGGCCAGACGGTCGAGCGTCGGCGTGCGCGCGACGCGGTTGCCGTATGCCGGCAACGCGAACGGCGTGAGCTGGTCGGCCATCAGGATCAGGATGTTGGGAGTCGGGTTCGTCATCGGCGCTCACAGTGAAATCGGTGTTCGAACGGAACGGCGCGACGCCCGAACAGCGACGCAGCCGGCATGACGGAAGCAGCGTGAAGAAAGTGCCGCGCGCACCGGCCGCGACTGGCTAGAATCGCGGAGGGCCTGGCGCGGCGCCGTGCCGTCCGACGCACTATCTCCCGCCCGAATTCGTGCGGGAAGGCATCCTCCCCTTATGGGGCCATTAGAGAGACTTATGTCGAAACCCGAAGCGTTACCGTCGATGCAGGCGCTGCGCGCGTTCGAATCGGCCGCCCGTCTCGCGAGCTTCACGGCCGCCGCGCGCGAGCTGGGCTCGACGCAGCCGGCCGTGAGCCAGCAGGTGTTCCAGCTGGAGGCGGAGCTCGGCGTGCCGCTGTTCGAGCGCAGCCCGCGCGGCGTCACGCTGACGACCGATGGCCAGTGCCTGTACGAAGCGGTGCGGCAAAGCCTCGATACGCTGCGCGGCGCCACGGCGACGCTGCGCGCGCGCCGCGAGCACGGTGCGCTCACGATCGTCACGGATTTCGGGTTCGCCACCTACTGGCTGATGCCGCGCCTGGCCGGCCTGAAGCACGTGATGCCGGATGTCGACGTGCGGGTCGTCACGTCGCAGGATTACGACGCGCAGCGCGACCATGCCGACATCGCGATCCTGTTCGGCGACGGCCACTGGCCGTCGTGCACGGCCGCGCGGCTCTTTCCGGAATCGGTCACGCCCGTCTGCTCGCCGGCGTTTCGCGCCGCGCACGCGGACGTCGCGCGGCCCGACCACCTGCATGCGCTGCCGCTGCTGCACGTGCAGCCCACGCGCCCCGAGCGCTGGCTGTCGTGGGCCGGCTGGTTCGACGCGCATGGCCTCGATGCGCCGGCCGCCGCGCGCGGCGTGACGTTCAACAGCTATGCGCTCGTGATCCACGCGGCGCTGCTCGGCGAGGGCGTCGCGCTCGGCTGGTCGCCGCTCGTCGACGAGCTCGTCGCGTCCGGGCAACTGGTGAAGCTCGTCGACGCGCCGGTCGTCACGTCGCGCGGCTACTTCCTCGTGCGGCCACCGCAGCGGCCCGAGCCGGACGCGACCCACGTGTTCCGGCGCTGGCTGCTCGACGCGTGCGCGCCGGCGTGACGGGCCGCCCGGCGGCCTGAAAACCGCCGCATGACCGGCTGCGCGCCGTCCGTCCGTGCTGGCGTACCGATACCAGCCACACGGCGCGTTGGTTCTATCCGCGCAAAAATCGTCCTGATTTACTTGAGTCTCCCGCTACCCGCGTCGCGCGGCGCCCCGGTGCGCCGCCGCGCGGGTTCGCGCCCCATGACACCCGAGGATTCTCATGACTGCCGACTCACGCCCCGATCAATTCGTCCTGACGCTGTCGTGCCCGAGCGCGGCCGGCCAGGTCGCCGCCGTCGTCGGCTTTCTCGAGCGCCATCGCTGCTATGTCGATGCGCTGAACGTGTTCGACGACGATCTCAGCAATCACTTCTTCGTGCGCTGCGTGTTTCATCCGACGGATGAGACGCTGCAGATCGATGCGCTGCGCCAGGAGTTCGGGCCGATCGCGGCCGCGCTCGGCGGCGACGCCGAAGGCGATGCACAGTGGGCGATCCACGACGTGAACGCGCGCCCCAAGGTGCTGATCATGGTGTCGAAGCTCGAGCACTGCCTCGCGGACCTGCTGTTCCGCTGGCGGATGGGCGAGCTGAAGATGGACATCGTCGGCATCGTGTCGAACCATCCGGACTTCGAACCGCTCGCCGCGCAGCACGGGCTGCCGTTCCGGCACTTTCCGATCACGGCCGACACCAAGGCGCAGCAGGAAGCGCAGTGGCTCGACTTCTTCGCGTCGAGCGGCGCCGAACTCGTGATCCTCGCGCGCTACATGCAGGTGCTGTCGCAGGAAACGAGCGCGAAGCTCGCGAACCGCGCGATCAACATCCATCACTCGTTCCTGCCCGGCTTCAAGGGCGCGAAACCGTATCACCAGGCGCATGCGCGCGGCGTGAAGCTGATCGGCGCGACCGCGCACTTCGTGACCGACGATCTCGACGAAGGCCCGATCATCGAGCAGGTGGTCGAGCGTGTCGATCACGCGCTGCGGCCGGAGCAACTGCTCGCGGTGGGGCGTGACGTCGAATCCATCACGCTCGCGCGGGCAGTGAAGGCGTTCATCGAGCGGCGGGTGTTTTTGAACGGCGACCGGACGGTGGTGTTTCCGTAAGCGGGAGGCGCCGGCGGAGGGATCTCGGCCGAGACGCTCCGCCACGCGTGGCAAAGAGATCCAGCCGCTTGCCGGGCACGGGTTCGCGCGTGTCGCGCCCCGGCCCGTCAAACACGGACACGCGTCAGTATTTCGACGGATCGAATCCGGGAAACTGCTCGCGCGCGTCTTCGGGCGACAGGTAGTACACCCCGTGATCGAGCGCAATCGTCTTGATCAACTGGCCACAGGTACGGCATCGATGAAGTTCGGACTGCATGGTTTCGTTCACCGCGACCTCCGCATAGTTCGACGTAGGCACGGGAAACTTCAGGCATTCGGGGCACGACATTAACATCTCCTGACGGGAGTCCGGCTCCCGCCCGCGTTCCTCTCGAAGCATACCGATCCGGGTGGCGCCGGCTTGCCGCCCTCCGTCACGACCTCACGGACACCGCTGCTGATCCACTCGCCCGTCTTCGAATTCTCGACGCCGGTGAGCCCGCCCGGGCGCCAATGCCGGGAAAACCGGCGAGACAAAAAGAAAATGGCGCCGAGGACAACGGCGCCGGAACAGCG
The DNA here is from genome assembly GCF_902498995.1 of Burkholderia anthina. Lineage (GTDB taxonomy): Bacteria > Pseudomonadota > Gammaproteobacteria > Burkholderiales > Burkholderiaceae > Burkholderia > Burkholderia anthina. The sequence continues at coordinate 25,218 of NZ_CABVLY010000015.1, read as the reverse complement.
GCGGCATGCCAGGGCGGCATCGCCTTTACCCGAAGTGCCGCGCCGCGCAACGACCCCGTGTGCGGTTTCCGGGGTCCTCACGCGACGAGCAACGGCTATGTGCTCACTTCACCCACGCCAGGTAATGCGACAACCAGATCGTGAGCCCCGCGCCGATCAGCGCCACGTACGGCATCAGGTTCAGCCACATCGCGCGCTTCGGCACTTCGAGTTCCATGTCGCGCTGCATCTGCGCGGGGAAACGGCCGCGATCCTGCCAGTAGTGGCGGAACAGGAACACCGGCACGATCAGCAGCATCGCGATCAGCCCGTTGCGCAGCGTGCCTTCGCCCTGCAGGTTCGCACCCGCGCCGACGTAGACGAGGTTCGCATAGCCGCAGATCGAGCCCGCGACGAGCAGCCACGTCGGGCAGCGGAACGGCCGATCCCAGTTGCCGCGATCCATCCGGTGGATCCAGCCGGACTGAAGGTTCAGGAATACGAACAACATGTAGCAGACGTTCGAGATCGACAGCACCGTCATGTAGTCCGACATCATCAGCAACACGAGATTGAAGCCGAGATCGGTCCACATCGCACGCGTGGGCGAGCCGTGCTCGTTCACGTGCGACAGGTACTTCGGCAGCCAGCCGTCGACCGATGCCTGGTACAGCGTGCGCGACGAGCCCATCATCGACGTCATCACGATCAGCAGGATCGACAGCATCAGCATCACGACGACCGCATTCGCGACCCACGCGCCGCCGCCGACGATCTTCGCCATCGCGGCCGCGACACCGGTGCCGTCGCCGATCGCCGGATCGAGCATCGCCTGCGTGCCGAGCGCGCCCTGGAACGCCATCGGCACGAGCGTCATCACGACGAGACACAGCGCGCCCGACCAGAAGATCGCCTTCGCGGTGTCGCGGCGCGGATCGCGGAATTCGCGCGTGTAGCAGACGGCCGTCTCGAAGCCGTACGACGCCCAGCCGGCCATGAACATCGCGCCGAGCGCCATCGTGACGCCCTGCCCGTTCCACGAGCCGAACGTCGCGGTCGTGAGATTGCCGTGCGCGTCGTGACCGAGCGGCAGCAGCGGGAGCAGGTTCGACATCGGCACGTCGCCGGTGATGAACGGAACGATGCCGACGATCAGCAACGGCGTGAGCGATGCAATGCCGAGAATGCGCTGCGTACGCGCAGCCTTCGACGCACCGCTATGCTGAAGCTTGAACGTGATGAGAAGCAGAATCGTCGCGATGATGAACGTCGCGTTGATTCGCAGCGACAGACCCGGCTTGATGAAACCGAGATCCGCGATCTTGAGTTGCCAGTGCAGCACCGCCGCATTGGCGGGAAAGAGACTCGTGAGCGCATAGCTCGCGGCAAGGCCGCAACCGAGCGCGAGCATCGGCGACCACGCGAGCCAGTTGCACCACACGGAAACCGGGGCAATCAGCTTGCTGTAACGGACCCAGCCGATCGCGCCATACACCGACGCGCCGCCCGATTTATGGGGAAATAGCCCCGATATTTCCGCATAAGTCGCGCTCTGGATCAGCCCCATCGTGATCGCGGCGATCCAGATCGCCCACGCAGGCTGGCCGATCGTCGCACATACGCCGCCGATCGTGAACAGCACGCCAGCCGGCACGCCGCTCGTCACCCAAAATGCATCCTTCCAAGTCAGGCCACGATGCAGCGTGTGGCCCGTCGAATCATGTGAGATGGTAGTTCCAACATCACTGGTGCGGTTCGCACGCAGTCCTGCCTGACTCATCCAATTCCTCCTGTGATGACTCCGCACAAGGGGCGTAGTGTAACAACTTACGCGCTTTTTTGCAGAATCAGTAAAAGAAAACCGGGATATGGCCGCATCGAATCACTATTATTTCGGATTCCTGCATGACATTCCCGGCGTGTTGTTATGATGTTGTGTGTGGCGAATCGCCGCGGACTTACTGCGCGCCTTCAGTCCACGAATTCACGCGGTCCGCATGCGCTGCAATCCATGCATCGGCGGCCGCTTCCGGCTTCGAACCGTTCTGGATCGCGAGCATCACGCTATCGATTTCACCCGGCTTCCACTGGAATTTCTTCAGGAACGCGACGACCGGCTTGGCCTTCGTTTCGAGCTGCGGATTCACGACGCTGTCGACGTGCTCCGCGCCGCCGAACACCTTCTTCGGATCCTCGAGGAAGCGCAGTTTCCACTTCGCGAACATCCAGTGCGGCGCCCAGCCGGTCACGATCACCGGCTTGTTCGCGCCGACGGAGCGCGCCAGCTCGGCCGTCATCGCGCCGCCCGAGCTCGGCATCAGCGTGTAGCTCAGGCCGTAGCTCTTGATCGCATCGTCCGTCTTGCGCATCACGCCCGCGCCCGCATCGATGCCGACGATGCGGCCACCGAAGTCGCTCTTCTCCGCGTTCAGATCGTCGATGCTCTTCGCCTTCACGTAATCGGGAACGATCAGGCCGATCTTCGCGTCGGGGAAGTTCGCGCCGAGATCGACGACCTTCGTCTTGTATTCGCCCCAGTACGAGCCGTGCGTGACGGGCAGCCATGCGGACAGCGTCGCGTCGAGGTCGCCGCGTGCCACACCCTGCCACATGATCCCGGCAGCGACCGGCACGAGCTGGACCTGGTAGCCGAGCTTCTTCTCAATCACGCGGGCCGCGACGTTCGACGTGGCGACGCTGTCGTCCCAGCCTTCGACGTAGCCGATCTTCAGCGTCGGTTTCGTGTCGGCGAGCGCCGATGCGCTCAATGCCACCATTGCCGACAGTGCGCCGGTCCACAACAGTTTTCCGAACAGCTTCATGGTCGATCTCCTTGATATGCGCCCATCGCGCGTTGTCTCTCTAGGTTCTTCAACCACAATTCGGCGATCCGGCCGGTTTGCGACGGATGCTTGTCCGGAGGCGACGCCTCCGGGCCGACCGATGGCGCGTCTGTTTTTTACTTGTCGACCACGAGATCCGACAGCGGCTTGCTGCAGCACAGCAGCACCATCCCCTGGTCGATCTCGCGCTGACGGATGCCGCCGTTGTGCTTCATCTCGACTTGCCCGGACACGAGCTTCACCTTGCAGGTGCCGCACATGCCCTGCGTGCACGAAGCGGGAAGCCGCACGCCCGACTGGCGCGCCGCGTCGAGCACGTGCTGCCCGGCGCCGCACGAGATCTCGCGATGGCTCTTCGCGAAGCTGACCGTGAACTGCTTGGTCGCGGCGTCGGCGCCGTCGGCGGCCGGCACGAGTTCGGCGAGCACTTCGTCGCTCGCGGTCTGCGCGAGCGTTTCGAACGAGAAGCTTTCCTCGTGATACTGCTTGCGATCGAAGCCGGCCTCGTCGAGCAGGTCGCGCACGGCCTTCATGTACGGCGCGGGGCCGCAGGTGAAGATCTCGCGCTCCATGAAGTCCGGTGCGATCAGCTTGAGCAGCGGCAGCGTCAGGAAGCCCGTGACGCCCGGCCAGTTGGTGCGCGCACCGACGCGCTCGACGACGAACGACGTGCGGAAGTTCGTCTGGTTCGAGGCGATCAGGTCGAGTTCGCGCGCGAAGATGATGTCGTCCGGCGTGCGCGCGCTGTGCACGAACAGGATGTCGCGATCCTCCGCGAGATCATGGTGCGCGCGGCTCATCGACATCAGCGGCGTGACGCCCGAGCCTGCCGACAGGAACAGGTATTTGCGCGCCGGATGCCGTGCGCACGTGAATTCGCCGGCCGGGCCGAGCACGCGCACCGATGCGCCCGGCTGCAGGTTGTCGTGCAGCCAGTTCGACACCTTGCCGCCCGGCACGCGCTTGACCGTGATCGAGATCGTGTGCGGCCGCGCCGGCGACGACGAGATCGTGTAGCACCGGTTGATCGTCTCGCCTTCGATGTCGAGCTCGAGCGTGATGAACTGCCCGGGCTCGAACGAGAACGCACGGCCTTGCGGCGAACGGAAGAAGAAACTCTTCACGTCGTGGGTTTCCTGCCGTACGTGGCAGCACACCAGCGTTTCCTCGACGTCGCTCGTCCAGCGCTCGGGAAGGGCACTCCAGAAAGCCGGGTGCGTGACCCGGCTGTCCGCCGGCTCGAAATTGGCCGCATCTCGCATCATGTGTAACTCCGCTTGCTATCTGCTGACGACTACGCGCCGGTTTTTTCGGCGAGCCGGCCGATATACCAGGCCGAAAATTTTTCGACGAGACCTTCCGTGAACGGCGAGTACGGGCCCGGCTCGTACGCGCTGCTGGTCGCGCCGCGCTGCGAGAATTCGACGAGCGCGCGATCCTGGTCGTTGGTCGCATTCCACACGGCCGTGAGGTTCTTCACGTCGTAGTCGATGCCTTCCTTGGCGTCCTTGTGCACGAGCCACTTGGTGCGCACGAGCGTCTTGCCGGCCGACAGCGGAATCACCGAGAACGTCACGATGTGATCGCTCATGAAGTGGTGCCACGAGTTCGGCTGCGTCCAGAACGACAGGCCGCCGAGGTCGGCCTGGTCGAACCGGCCGAGCAGCTTCTTCGACGCGACCTTCGCGTCGAGCGTCTGCGATTCGCCGTGGCGGTCGAGCGGCAGGCGCTGCGTGCGGAAACCCGTCACGTCGAGCAGCTTTTCGATTTCGGCGGACGGCAGGCCCATCTCGGCCCACTCCTGGCCGCGACGCACGCAGGTTTCCGCGAATGCGTCCATGCCTTCGGCGTTCGCGTCGGAGCGCTGGTAGCCGAAGCCGTATTCGTACAGCGAGATCGTCAGCTCCGGATGGTTCGCGACGCAGTGATAGCACTCGCGGTTGTTCTCCATCGTGAGCTTCCAGTTGCCTTCCTCGATGATGTCGATCTGTGCGGCGATCTTCGTATTCGGCAGATCGTGCGGCAGCAGGTACGGCTCCATCTCGGCGCGCAACTGCGCGAAGTCGACGGGCGGCTCGTCGGCGAGGCACACGAAGATCAGGCCCGCCAGATTCTGCACGTGCACCGACTTCAGGCTGTGCTTGCAGCGGTCGAACTTCTCGCCCATGTGCTCGGCGAACATCAGCTGGCCCGTCAGGTTGTAGGTCCAGCTGTGGTACGGGCACACGATGTTGCCGACCGAGCCTTTGTCCTCGTTGCACAGACGCGCGCCGCGGTGGCGACACACGTTGTGGAACGCGCGGATTTCCATGTCGTCGTCGCGCACGATCAGGATCGAGTCGCTGCCCAGTTCCACGGTCACGTAGTCGCCCGGCTCGGGAATGTCCGGTTCGACCGCCACCTGGATCCAGTGCTGGCGGAAAATCGCCTCCATGTCGAGGGCGAAAATTTCCTCGCTCGTATAGAACGGCGCCTCGAGGCTGTAACCTTCCTTGCGTCGCTCGATCAGTGCGCGAATGTCTGCCGATACTTTCATCGTTTGCTCCGGATTCCTTGCATCCCAGTGTGGTTGCCGACAGGCATCAAAATTCAGTAGTCGATGAGTTGATGCTCGCGCAAATACGCGAGGATCACTTGTGCTTTTTCGACTGAACTCCCTTCATTTACGACGTTGCCGCCGCGGCTTTCGGTCGTCGTCGCGGACAGCATCCGCGCATGCCCGGAGCGCTTTTCGGCAGCCACGAGCTTTACGGGTTTACGCTCGATCGGACCGACCCGCCACGCGGCGGCGTCGGCATCCGCACCGGTCGTCGTGAGCGCCGGACGGATCGCGCCGGCCCGCAGCCGCGCATACGCATAGCGCGGCTGCGCGTTGGCGAGCGGATGAACCGCGACGACGGCCGGCAGCGCCGCGTCGACGCGCCGCCGCAGCCCTTTCGGCAAGAATTGCCGCACGGTCGCGCGACCGCCTTCGACCGTCACGTCCACGGCCGAGCCGACGAGCGGATAGCCGAGCGTCGCGGCGACGCGATACGGCAGCATCCCGGTGTCGTACGCGCCCTCGGCGCGGGTGCCGGTCAGCACGAGGTCATAGCCTTCGACGCGCGCGGCGAGCGCCTGCGCGGCATCGTCGCTGTCGCGGCAGGCCAGCACTTCGACCTGCCGCGCACCGAGCGCGAGGTATTCGGCAAGCGCTTCATTCGCGGGATCGCCCGCGTGGATCACGTCGAGCTGCGCGCGATGCTTCTCCGCGAGCTGGCGGCCCGCTTCGAGCGCGGCCGCGTCGTTGCGGCTGTAGCGCGCGGCGCCGCTGACGGGGTGCCGGCCCACAGACACGAGCACCGCGATGCGTTGCAACTGGCGGGGGGCGTTCATGCTGCGACTCCTTCCGTTTCACGGCTACCGACTGCGGCCGGCGATTGTCCGCGCGACGCGCGCGCGGCCTGCACCTGTTCGATCAGCGCGGCGATGGTCGCCTGCGCGTCGCCCACCACCGTCAGGTTCGCGCGCTTCGCGATCGGCGCGCTGCCGTCGAGGTTCACGGCAATCACGTGGCGGCAGTCCTTGATCCCCTGCAGATGCTGCACCGCGCCGGAGATGCCGAACGCGATGTACACGCTCGCCTCGACCGTCTTGCCGGTCGCCCCCACCTGCTTGTCCCGCGTGAAATGACCGTTGTCGACCGCGACGCGGCTCGCGCCAATCGCCGCGCCGAACGCGCCGGCCAGCCGCTCGAACGCGCCGATGTCGGACACGCCGTTGCCGGCCGACACGATGAAATCGGCTTCCTCCAGCGCGACCTGCGCCGCATCGATTTCCTCGAGGCCGAGATCGCGGTACGTCTGCGCCGCGTCGCCGGCCGGGCGGATGAAGTCGGCGGCCAGGCGCTCGCCCGCGCCGACGAACGGCAGTTTCGCTTCGACCGCGTTCTGCGCGAGCAGGATCACGTCGGGCAATCCGCGCGTCGCGAACGCCCGCCCGGCCTGCGCATACGCGCCGACATGCTTCGCGTCGATCTCGACCACGTGGGTCGCGACGCTCGCGCCGGCGGCTGCCGCGTAACGCCGGCCGAGATCGCCGTCGCCGGTCGCGTTGTCGGGCACGAACACGTGCTTCGGTGCGAGCGCCGCCGCGCACGCCAGCAACGCTTGCAATTCGCTTTCAGGCGCAAACGCGCGACGGTCGAAGTCGGCCAGCTCGATCAGCTTGTCGACGCCGAGTTCCGCGGCGTCGTCCTTCAGTTCGCCGAATGCCAGCAGCGCGACTTCCGTCTGCGCATCGGCGAGCACTGCGGCGGCGGCGATCGCCTGCCGCGTGTGATCGTCGAGCGCGCCGCGTTCGGTGTGCGCCACCACCAGCATCACGTGCTTCGGGTCCTGCACCGCGCGGCGCGGCTTCGCAGCCGCCGCGCCGTGACCGTGCGCGGACCATTGCGCGTTCGCATCGGCGCTGCCTTCCTCGCCGAGCGTGATGCGCCTCAGGCCCTCGGCCGTGATGATGAACGGCCGGCGCGGATCGATTCGTTTGATCGTGTTCATCGATTCACTCCAGCGAAGCGGCAACGAGTTCGGCCACGTCGAGCACGTCGGGGCGCGAGCCCACGACGCCTTCGAGCATCGCCGTGCAGTTCGGGCACCCGACCGCGACCACGTCCGCACCGATCGCGCGCGCGTCGGCGATACGAATGTCGGGAATACGCTGCTTGCCCGGGATGTCGGTCAGCGGCGCACCGCCGCCACCGCCGCAGCAGCGGCCGCGCATGCCGTTGCGCTCCATCTCGACGACCTGGATGCCGATCGTCTTCAGCAGCTTGCGCGGCGATTCCGTTTCGCCGTTGTAGCGGCCGAGGTAGCACGGGTCGTGATACGTGGTGCGCTTTTCGCGCAGCGCTTCGACGGCTTTCGGCGCGATCTTGCCGGTATCGGCCAGCTCCGCGAGGTAGGTCGTGTGATGCTTGACCGTCACGCGCAGCCCGAGCGCGCGGTATTCGTTGCGCAGGCTGTGCATCACGTGCGGGTCGGCCGTCACGATCTGCTTGTACGACAGCGGGCCGAGCGTCGCGATCAGGCGCTTCGCCATCTGCTGGAACGTCGCTTCGTCGCCGAGGCGGCGCGCGACGTCGCCGGTATCGGTCTCGGTCCCGCCGAGCACCGCGTAGTCGACGCCGGCCTTGTTCAGCACCTTGACGAACGCACGCAGCGTGCGCTGGTAGCGCATGTCGAACGCGCCTTCGCCTGCGACGAACAGCACGTCGACCGGCTTGCCGGCTTGCGCGACGGGCGCGTTCAGGTCGACCGACCAGTCGTAGCGCGCGGCCGTGTCGTAGCCGCCCATCGTGCCGGTCTCGCGCAGGTTCGCCAGCACTTCCTGGCCCTTGCCCGGCACCGTGCCGTGCACCAGCGTGCGGTTGCGGCGCATGTCGACGATCGCGTCGACGTGCTCGATCAGCATCGGGCATTCCTGCACGCAGGCACGGCAGGTCGTGCACGACCACAGCGTCTGCTCTTCGATCAGGCCGGACACGATCGGGCCGTTCGGCTCGCCGCGATGCTGGCCGACCGCGAGGCCCGGCGTCGGGCTGCCGGCGTACGCGGCATCGGTGCCGCCCGCCATCCCGACGACAAGATCCTGGATCAGTTTCTTCGGGTTCAGCGGCTGGCCCGACGCGAACGCGGGGCACGCGGCTTCGCACTTGCCGCACTGCACGCAGGCGTCGAAGCTCAGCAGCTGGTTCCAGCGGAATTCGACGGGCTTCGCGACGCCGTACTCTTCGTGCGCGATGTCCGGCAGCTTGAGCGCCGTCGGCGGCGTGGCCGTGCCGTTGCCCGTGAACGATTCACGGGTGGCCGCGAAACGCTCCTGGCGCGGGTGGAACGCGAGGTGCAGCAGGCCGGCGATCGCGTGCTTCATCGGGCCGCCCTTCGCGGCGCCGACGGTCATCGTGAAGGCGCCGGCGCCGATCAGCAGCGCGCAGAGCACCGCAAACGCGCCGGACATCGCGCCGGTCGGCACCACCATGAACAGCACGAGGCCGAGCGCGAACGAGCCGAGCATCCACGGCAGCGTATTCCACGGGCCGCGCGACAAGCGTGCGGGCACGTCCTTCGCCGCACGACGGCGCCACACGAACACCGCGCCGACGAGCATCGCGAGCGCCGCGAGGAAGATCAGCTTGTCGAGCCACGGCGAATAGATCGCGAGGCCGTAGTTGACGAACACCAGCGCGAGCGCGGCGATCGCGCCGCCCGCGGTCGCCACGTGGGTCTTCGCGATGTACGGATCGCGGGCCACCACGTGGTGCAGGTCGACGAAGTAGCGTTTCGGAATCGCGAACAGGTTCGCGACGCCGAACGAGCCGGGTGCGGTGGCGCGCCCGAGACGCCAGTAGGACGAGCGCTTCGCGACCGCGAACGCGAGCCCCGCCACCGACAGCCACAGCAGTGCGGTAATGAGGAAAGCCGGATTCATCTTTAGAAATCCTTCACGAGACGCAGCGAGTCGTAGATCGCGCCGTGGACGTTGTGCATCGAGATGCAGTCGCCGACACGGAACAGCAGGAAGCGGCCGTTGCCGAGTTCTTCCGACAGGCACGGCTGCGGCTCCGCCGCGAACAGCGTGTGCGGATCGATCTGGCCGCGGTTCACCGATTCGGGCTTGAGCTTCCAGTACAGTTCGTCGTTCGGCGACGAACCGTTCTCGATCACCACCTGGTCGACCGCGCGCTCTTCCAGTTCTTCGGTGTACTCGTTGCGCAGCACGGCGATCTTCTTGCCGTCCTCTTCGTACACGCGGTCGAGCATATAGTTCGGCGTCGGGATCACGCCGAGCGCGTACAGGCGGCGATAGAAGATCGGGAACGTCGTGCCGCCGCAATCGTCGGCCACCTTCACGTCGGGCGTCACGACCTCGACCTTCGAGCCGCGGCTCGCCATGAAGTCGGCCACGCCGGCGCCCGCGTGCGTGCTCACGCCGTCGAACAGCAGCACGTTCTGCTTCGGCTCGACCTTGCCGGTCAGGATGTCCCACGAGCTGACGGCGAGCCCTTCGGCCACGCCCCAGGCGGGCACCTGCCACGTGAAGCTCGACCCGCCGGTGGCAAGCACGACGATGTCCGGCTTCTCGGCCATGATCATCTTCTCGTCGGCGGCGACGCCGAGGCGGCGATCGACGCCCAGGCGCTTGGTTTCCATGTCGAACCAGCGGATGATCCCCGACATCTGTTCGCGCTGCGGCGCCTTCGCCGCGATCATCACCTGGCCGCCCACTTCGGTGTTCTTTTCGAACAGCACCACGTCGTGGCCGCGCAGCTTCGCGACGCGTGCGGCCTCGAGCCCCGCGGGGCCCGCGCCGACCACCACCACCTTGCGCTTCGGACCGCGCGACTTCTCGATGATGTGCGGCATCGTCGCTTCGCGCGACGTGGCCGCGTTCTGGATGCACAGCACGTCGAGGCCGTTGTACTGGCGGTCGATGCAGTAGTTCGCGCCGACGCACTGCTTGATTTCGTCTTCGCGGCCATCGCGGATCTTGATCACCATGTGCGGATCGGCGATCTGCGCGCGCGTCATGCCGACCAGGTCGATCATGCCGTTCGCGAGCAGACGCTCGGCCTGGCCCGCATCGCGGATGCTCTGCGCGTGCATCACCGGAATCTTCACCACCGACTTGATGCCGGCCGCGAGGTGCACGAACGGCTCCGGCGGCAGCGCCATCGGCGGCATGCAGTTGGCGATCGTGTTGTGGGTGTCGCCGCCCGAGCCGACCACGCTCAGGTAGTCGATCAGGCCCGTTTCCGACATCGCCTGCGCGATTTCCTTCAGCGCTTCGTGGTCGAGGCCGTCTTCGTGGAATTCGTCGCCGCACATGCGCAGGCCGACGCAGAAGTCCTTGCCGACTGCCTCGCGCACGGCCGTCAGCACCTCGATGCCGAAGCGCAGACGGTTCTCGAGGCTGCCGCCCCATTCGTCGGTGCGGTGGTTCGAACGCTTGCTCCAGAACTGGTCGATCAGGTGCTGGTGCGCGGCGGAGATTTCGATGCCGTCCATGCCGGCCGCCTTCACGCGCTTCGCGGCGGCCGCGAAGTCGCCGATGATGCGGCGGATTTCCTCGATCTCGATGATCTTCGCGTTGCCGCGGTGCACCGGCTCGCGCACGCCCGACGGCGACATCAGGTGCGGCCAGTGCTCGCCGTGGAACGACGAGCGGCGGCCCATGTGCGTGGCCTGGATCATGATCTTCGCGCCGTGCTTGTGCATCGCATCGGCCAGGCGCGTGAGCGGATCGATGATCTTGTCGTTCGACAGGTTCACCGATTTCCACCAGCCCTGCGGGCTGTCGATCGACACGGGGCTCGAGCCGCCGCAGATCGCCAGGCCGACGCCACCCTTCGCCTTCTCTTCGTAGTAGCGGATATAGCGGTCGCCCGGCAGGCCGCCCGGCTCGGCATACACCTCCGCGTGCGCGGTGCTGACGATCCGGTTGCGCAGCGTCAACTGGTTCAGCTGCATGGGTTTGAACAGGTGGGGATAACGCATCGCAGGCGACCTCTGGCGTTCGAATGTCTCGTGTTGCGGGTGTTGTTGTGTTGCTGTGTCGTGGCGTCAGCGCATCAGTGCGCGATCGGCGACACTTCGAAGACGCAGTGATCGTGGTGCTCGGCCGCACACTGCACTTCCTTCGATTGCGAGCGCGGCGCGCCCTTGCCTTCCGGCGTCGTGTCGTTGACCCAGTCCATCGCGCCGGCGAACCAGCCCGCGAACATGTAGCAGAGCTTGCCTTCCTTGCCCGGCTGCTGGAGCACGAACGACGAGTGGCGCAGCTCGATCCGGGCATGCGCGCTGGCCGGATCGGCTTCGATGATCGAGAACAGGCCCCAGCCGCGTTGCGACAGGCGCTTCAGGTAGTGCTCGAACACGGCCATGCCGGTCAGGCCGTGCTGCTTCGCTTCCTTGTCGCACCAGTGATACGCGGACTTGTAGCCGGCCTTGTAGAGGATCTCGGCATACGCTTCGACGCCGAGCGCTTCCTCGACGGCCACGTGGTTGTTCGTGAAGAAGTGACGCGGCACGTACAGCATCGGCAGCGCGTCGGTGGTCCAGACGCCGGTATCGGGATCGACGTTGATCGGCAGTTGCGGTTGCATCGTTGTAGCTCCGTGAGGAAAGTGGCCGCGCGGCTCGGGCGCAGGCGCGACATCGTCCGCGTGCCCGCGCGGCAAGCGCGGGCACGTCCCGATTTTTCTCGTGTTGAATGCGGGCGGCGGTTCGGCTCGGCGGGCGCTTAGGCGCCCCACACGTCCTTGAACACGCGCACCCAGTTATCGCCCATGATCTTGCGGATACGCGACGCCTTCCAGCCGTGGCGTTCCATCGCCGCGGTCAGGTTCGGAAAATCGCCGATCGTGCGGATGCCTTCCGGGTTGATCACCTTGCCGAAGTTCGTCAGCTGGCGATAGCGGCCCTTGTCATGCGTCAGCATGTCGAAGAATTCCTTCGCGAAATCCTGCGTGAAGTCCGTGCCGATGCCGACCGCGTCTTCGCCGATCAGGTTCACGACGTAGTCGATCGCCTCGATGTAGTCGTCGATGTTCGCTTCGATCCCGCGCTTCAGGAACGGCGCGAACATCGTCACGCCGACGAAGCCGCCGGCGTCGGCGATTTCCTTCAGCTGGGCGTCGCTCTTGTTGCGCGGATGTTCCTTCAGGCCCGACGGCAAACAGTGCGAGTAGCACACCGGCTTCTTCGAGAACGCGATCGCCTCCGACGACGTGTTGCCGCCCACGTGCGACAGGTCGACCATGATGCCGACGCGGTTCATCTCGGTGATCACTTCGCGGCCGAAATCCGACAGGCCGCCGTCGCGCTCGTAGCAGCCCGTGCCGACCAGGTTCTGCGTGTTGTAGCAAAGCTGCACGACGCGCACGCCCATGTCGGCGAACGCCTCGATGTAGCCGAGGTTGTCCTCGAACGCATGCGCGTTCTGGAAGCCGAGGATGACGCCGGTCTTGCCTTCCTTCTTCGCGCGGAAGATGTCGTCCGTCGTGCGCACCAGCGTCAGCAGTTCGCCGTTGTCGCGGATCTTCTTCTTCATCACGCCGATGTTGTCGACGGTCTTGGTGAAGTTCTCCCACACCGACACCGTGCAGTTCGCGGCCGTGATGCCACCCTTGCGCATGTCTTCGAACACCGGCTTCTCGAACTTCGAAATGTTCAGTCCGTCGATGATGATGCTGTCCTGATGCAGCGTGCTCATATCTGCCTCTCGCTCCAGTCGCTGTATTTGTGGGGGTCGTCGATCAGTAAATCGGGAAGCGCTCGCAAAGCGCGAAAATCTCTCGGCGCACGCGCTGTTCGGTCGCGTGGTCGCCTTCCGGGTTCGCGCGCAGCGCGTCGAACACGTCGAGAATCAGGCGGCCGATCTCGCGGAACTCCGCGACGCCGAAGCCGCGCGTCGTACCGGCCGGCGTGCCGAGGCGGATGCCCGACGTGACGGTCGGCTTCTCGGTGTCGAACGGAATGCCGTTCTTGTTGCAGGTGATGCCCGCACGCTCCAGCGCCTGCTCGACCGGCGCGCCCTTCAGGCCCTTCGGGCGCAGGTCGACCAGCAGCAGGTGGTTGTCGGTGCCGCCGGTGACGAGATCCACGCCGCCCGCCTTCAGCACTTCGCCGAGCGCCTGCGCGTTCGCGAGCACGCTGTCGATGTAGGTCTTGAAGTCCGCATGCAGCACTTCGCCGAACGCGACGGCCTTGCCGGCGATCACGTGCATCAGCGGGCCGCCCTGCAGGCCGGGGAACACGGCCGAGTTGATCTTCTTCGCGATCTCTTCGTCGTTGGTCAGCACGAAGCCGCCGCGCGGGCCGCGCAGCGTCTTGTGCGTGGTGGACGTGACGACGTGCGCGTGCTCGACCGGGTTCGCATGGCGGCCGGCGGCGATCACGCCCGCGATGTGCGCCATGTCGACCATCAGCTTCGCGCCGACGCTGTCGGCGATCGCGCGAAAGCGAGCGAAGTCCAGTGCGCGCGGATACGCCGAGAAACCGGCAATGATCAGATTCGGCTTGTGCTCGTGCGCCAGCGCTTCAACCTGGTCGTAGTCGATGCGCATCGTGTCGCGGTTCACGCCGTACTGAACCGCGTTGAACCACTTGCCCGACAGCGCCGGCTTCGCGCCGTGCGTCAGGTGGCCGCCGGCGTCCAGCGACATGCCCAGCACCGTGTCGCCCGGCTTGGCCAGCGCGAGCATCACCGAGCCGTTCGCCTGCGCGCCCGAGTGCGGCTGCACGTTCGCGTAGCCGGCGTTGAAGATCTGCTTCACGCGCTCGATCGCCAGCGCCTCGACTTCGTCCGCGAATTCGCAGCCGCCGTAGTAACGCTTGCCCGGATAGCCTTCCGCATACTTGTTGGTCAGCACCGAACCCTGCGCTTCCAGCACCGCGCGCGACACGATGTTTTCCGACGCGATCAGCTCGACTTGCGACTGCTGGCGCTCGAGCTCCTTGAGGATGGCGCTGCGCACCGGCGCGTCACGCTCGGCAAGGGGCTGCGAGAAGAAAGGCTGGGTGTTCGACATAGTGCGTCCGTGACAAGAATAAAGGGCGGAAAACCGAAGCTCGAGGCCCGCCGTACCTGGGTTTCCAGCGCTTCCAGAGCAAGGCTGCCGACGGCTCTATTCTTGTCGTTCGGATTTTCGGCGGATTGATGAATTTAGACGCGTTCTTTGCCTTTTCCGCCATGCACGTCCGTTTTGTACAAGTGACCGCTCGTGCTTTTCCGGATGACCCGGTGAACCGACCCTCGCGGTTCACCTATGGACAGGCACTTCGTCGGTGCCTGCCCCGCTCGTCCCGGGTGCAGTGCAGCCCGGTTACGGTGCAGCGCAGCATCGGGCTTACGCCCATACAACGTATGGAGCTAGGGTTTAGCCGTATGGCACGCTTGTTGCGCTCGCTCACACAATACGGCAGCCCGATCCGTGCCTCGGGCCAAAAGCTATTAGAGATTCAAGGAACGCTCCCCATGTCCCCCGACCGCACAGCGTCGCTGTCTCACTTCGCGTTCATGCCCTTACCGAACTTCACGATGATCGCGTTCACCAATGCGATCGAAGTGCTTCGGATGGCGAACTACCTGAGCGGACAGCCGCTCTACCGCTGGTCCGTGATCAGCCCGGACGGCGGCCCGGTGACGGCGAGCAACGGTCTCACGGTCGACACGGGACCAGCCGAATGCGCGGGGCAGCCTGATATCGTCTTCGTGTGCGGCGGCGTGGACGTGCAGCGCGCGACGACGCCCGCCCATCTGTCGACCCTGCGCCGTTTCGCGCGCCAGGGCCTGCCGCTCGGCAGCCTGTGCACGGGCACCTACGCGCTTGCGAAGTCGGGGCTGCTCGCGGGCTACGCGTGCGCGATCCACTGGGAAAACATGTCGGCGCTGAAGGAAGAGTTTCCGGACACGCGCTTCCTGAAGGAGTTGTTCGTGGTCGATCGCGACCGCATCACGTGCACGGGCGGCGTCGCGCCGCTCGACATGATGCTGAACCTGATCGCCGCGCGCGTGGGCACCGCGCGCGTCACGCAGATCGCCGAGCAGTTCATCGTCGAACACGTGCGCGACACGAGCGCGCAACAACGGATGCCGCTCGTCGCGCGTCTGGGCTCGGCGAACAAGTCGCTGTTCGAAGTGATCTCGCTGATGGAGAACAACATCGAGGAGCCGCTGTCGCGCGAGGAACTCGCGCGGCTGGCGAACATGTCGCAACGTCAGTTGCAGCGGCTGTTCCGCGAGCATCTCGGGATGACGCCCACGCACTATTACCTGACGCTGCGGCTGCGCCGCGCGCGCGAACTGCTGCTGCAGACCGACATGTCGATCATGCACATCACGATGGCATGCGGGTTCCAGTCGGCGTGCCACTTCAGCAAGAGCTATCGCGATGCGTTCGGCGTTGCGCCGACGCGCGAACGTCGCAAGCAGGTCGCCCCGCTCGCATCGGGTGCGTCCGGCACGGGGGCGGCGTTTCCGGCGCATGTGATTCATGCGTGAAGTGTCGGTGGTGCGATAACGGAAAGCGGCCTTCATGAAGGCCGCTTTTCAATTGTGCTTACGATCCCCACACCTGCATTTCGTCGAACGAATCCCCCGCTGCGTCGCGCGCTTCGCGCCGGGCATCCCGCACGTAACGCCCCGGCGCGTTCAGGTTCGGCAGCGTCACGTGACCGCACGCCGCGCGAGTGCGCATACGCGTCGTCGACGGCGCGCCGCGGCGCCCATCCGAGCCGATTCATTTTTCTAAACCGGCCCTCACAAAACCGGGTTTGCATCGCGACGCACGCGTGACGTTCAATGGGTTTGCCCGACCCATTGAACGGAGTTCGTCGATGAATGCACTACAGCTCGTGACCCTGGCTGCCATCTGGGGCGCGTCGTTTCTGTTCATGCGCATGGGCGCGCCGTCGTTCGGCGCCGTCCCGCTGATCGCACTGCGTGTGGCGATCGCCGCCGTACTGCTGCTGCCGGTGCTGCGCAGCGCGGATGCACGACGCGAATTCCGCGCGCACGCAGCGGCGCTGTTCGTCGTCGGCATCGCCAACTCGGCGCTGCCGTTCTGCCTGCTGACCTATGCGGCACTGTTCGTCTCCGCCGGCACCGATTCGATCCTGAACGCCACGACCCCGTTGTGGACCGCGCTCGTCGCGTACGCGTGGCTGCGCGCGCCGCTGACGAAGCCGCAGGCGATCGGCCTCGCGGTCGGCTTCGCCGGCGTCGTCGTGCTGGCCGGCTCCGCGATCGGCGCCGGCACGCCCGGCGCCCCGCGCGCGATCGCGGCCGCGATGCTCGCGACGCTGTCGTACGGCTTCGCCGCGCATTACTCGAAGCGCAAACTGGCGAACGTCAGGCCGTTCGTGTCGGCGTTCGGCAGCCAGCTGTTCGCGGCGATCGTGCTCGTGCCGCTGGCGGTGCCGATCTGGCCGCACGCGCCGGTTCCCGCATCCGCATGGATCGCCGTGGTGCTGCTCGGCGCGATCTGCACGGCCGTCGCCTACCTGCTGTATTTCGGGTTGATCCGCAACGCCGGCGCGCAATACGCGGCGTCGGTCACGTTCCTGATCCCGATCTTCGGCGTCGTGTGGGGCGCGATCTTCCTGCACGAGACGATTACCGTGCAGACGATCGTCGGCTGCGCGATCATCCTGCTCGGCACGGCGCTCGCGACCGGCAAGATCAAGGGGCTCACGACAGGCGTCGTGCGCGGGTCACGTCAATAGATCACGCCAACAGGCCGCGCGACTCGTCGTCGGGCTCGCCGATCTCGCGCACGAGCCAGTCGCGGAACGCGGCGATCTTCCACTCGTGCCGACGCGCTTCGCTGCAGACGACGTAATAGGACAGCTCGGTCGGCCAGGGCTGCGCCAGCACGCGCACCAGCCGCCCCGCCGCGACTTCGTCGCGTGCATAGATGTCGCGGACCAGCGCGATGCCCTGCCCGGCAACGGCCGCCTTGATCAGTAACGCGTCCTCGCTGAAGCTCGCGCCGCGCGGCGTCCGCGCATCCTCGATCCCCTGCGTGCGCAGCCACAGCGACCAGTCGGCGCGATCGGCATCCTGCAGCAGCGGATACGCCAGGCAATCGGCCGGCGTGTGGATCGGGCGGCCCGCATCGAGCAGGTGCGGGCTGCAGACGGGCCACATCTCGGGCGTCCAGATGCGAAACGCCGCGTGCCCCGGATAACGGCCCAGCCCGTGGCGGATCGCGACGTCGACGTAGTCGCGCCGCAGGTCGACCAGTTGCGCGCGGGTCTCGACGGTGATTTCGATTTCGGGGTATTCGGCGTTGAACGAGCCGAGGCGCTGCACGAGCCACGTGTTCGCGAACGACGCGGTGGTCGTCACGGCGAGCCGCACGACGCGCCGGTTCGCGCCATGAACGTTCGCCCACGCGGCTTCGATCTCGTTGAACCCGCCGGCCAACTGGTCGAACAGCGCGCGGCCCGTGCCGGTCAGCTCGAGCTCGCGGCCGGTGCGCTCGAACAGCCGTACCGCGAGCCGGTCCTCGAGATTGCGAACGTGCTGGCTGACCGCGCCCGGCGAAAGGCACAGCAGGTCGGCCGCCTGCTTCATGCTGCCGCATCGCGCCACTTCGACGAACGTGTGCAGCGCGGCGAGAGGGAGTGACTTGGCCATCCGTATGGTCGCCGCCGGACGGCGACAGAGGGTCGGGATCGGGCGATGATTATCGCAGCAAACGCCCGGCCGCAGCGAACGGTGTTCGCCGCCGTCGTCCACGGCTGCTGCGATGACGATGCGCGTCGCCCCACAGCAAAAAACGGGCGGCGCCGTCTCCGGCACCGCCCGCTTCACGCCCCCTGCCCGTACGTCAGGCTGCCAGCAAACCGTGCGGATCGATCACGAATTTGCGCGGCGCGCCGCCGTCGAACTTCTTGTAGCCTTCCGGCGCCTGATCGAGCGAGATCACTTCGACGTTGACGATCTTCGCAATCGGCAGACGGTCGAACAGGATGGCCTGCATCAGGTTGCGGTTGTACTTCAGCACCGGCGTCTGACCCGTGAAGAACGAGTGCGACTTCGCCCAGCCGAGGCCGAAGCGGATGCTGAGGCTGCCGTGCTGCGCGGCCTTGTCCTTCGCGCCCGGATCGTCCGTCACGTACAGGCCCGGGATGCCGATCGCGCCGGCCGGACGCGTGATTTCCATCAGCGAGTTCAGCACCGTCGCGGGCGCTTCCTCCGAGTGGCCCGACGAACCGTGGCCGTGCGCCTCGAAGCCGACGCAGTCGACCGCGCAGTCGATCTCCGGCACGCCGAGGATCTGCTCGATCTGCTCGCCGAGCGACGCGTCCTTCGACAGGTCGACCGTCTCGAAGCCCATCGCACGTGCATGCGCGAGGCGCTCCTCGTTCATGTCGCCGACGATCGTCACCGCCGCGCCGAGCAGGCGTGCCGACGCGGCCGCCGCCATCCCGACCGGGCCCGCGCCCGCGATGTAGACCGTCGAGCCCGGCTTCACGCCCGCGCTCACCGCGCCGTGATAACCGGTCGGCAGAATGTCGGACAGGCAGGTCAGATCGCGAATCTTCGCCATCGCCTGGTCGCGGTCCGGGAATTTCAGCAGGTTGAAGTCGGCGTACGGCACGAGCACGTACTCGGCCTGGCCGCCGATCCAGCCGCCCATGTCGACGTAGCCGTAAGCGCCACCGGCACGCGACGGGTTCACGTTCAGGCACACGCCCGTATGCGTGTCCTTGCACATCGCGCAGCGGCCGCACGCGACGTTGAACGGCACCGACACCAGATCGCCGATCCTCAGCGTCTCGACGTCGGGGCCCACCTCGACCACTTCGCCCGTGATCTCGTGACCGAGCACGAGACCGACCGGTGCGGTCGTGCGGCCGCGCACCATGTGCTGGTCGGAACCGCAGATGTTCGTGCTGACGACCTTCAGGATCACGCCGTGACCGATCGCGCGGCCGGTCGGATCGACCATCTTCGGATAGTCGATTTTCTGGACTTCGACCTTGCCCGGCCCAAGATAGACGACACCTCGATTGCTGCTCATCGTATTGTCTCCATGTCTCGTTGGATGGCGCCGCTGCGCGCCGATGCGGCGCGCACGCAACGTGCTGTTCGAGAGTAGTCCCGGAGGCAGGGGCGTCGATGTCTCAAACGCGACATGCGTTTGATCGGCGCCGACATCGATGGCGGAAAGACGAAAGTCGGGTCGGGAAACGGACGAAGGCCCGCAACGCGGCACGCCCCGCCCGCCGCCCGGCCGATCGACGCGATCGGCCCGCCGCGCGGGTTCGGCCCGCAGGTTCGGCCCGCGTTACCCGCCCTGATTTTCGCGGATGATGACGGCCGCCGCCGCGTCCGCGTCGCTCGCGACGCCGTCGTGCACCCGCGTGCTGACGGCCGGCGTCGGCGGCTCGCTGTCGAGCGCGTGCCCGTCGCGGTTGCGCGTGTCGACCGTCGCGCGCATCGACAGCCCGACGCGCAGCGGATGCGCGGCCAGATCGCGGGGATCGAGCGCGATCACGACCGGCACGCGCTGCACGACCTTGATCCAGTTGCCGGCCGCGTTCTGCGACGGCAGCATCGAGAACGCGCTGCCGGTGCCGGCCGAGAAGCCCTGTACGCGGCCGCGATAGACGATGCGCGACCCGTACAGGTCGGACACCACGTCGACCGGCTGGCCGACGCGCATGTGCCGGATCTGCCCTTCCTTGAAGTTCGCCTCGACCCACAGCCGGTTCAACTGCACGATCGACATCAGCGGCACGCCGGGCCCGACCTGCTGGCCGACCTGCACCGAACGCTGGCCGATCGTGCCGTCGACCGGCGCGACGATCGTCGTGCGCTTCAGGTTCCGGTACGCGAGCCTGAACTGCGCGGCCGCCTGCACGACGGCCGGGCTCTCGTCGACGGGCAGCTTGCTGCCGAGCGCGCGCGCGGCTTCGAGCTGCGCCTGCGCGGCCGCGAGGTTCGCCTGCGCACCGGCGACCGCCGCGCGGGCGCGCGCCAGTTCCTCCGGCGCGACGATCTCGACCGATGCGCCCGAGCGCGCGGCCAGCGCGCGCTGCGCGAGCGACAGATCGGCCTGGCGCGCGTTCACGGCCTCCACGTACATCGTGTTCGAGATCTTCGCGTTCGCGACCTGCCGCACGGCCTGCACGAGCTGCGCCTTCGCCTGCGCGAACGCGACGGCGGCTTCCGTGTCGTCGAGCCGCACGAGCGTCTGCCCGGCGCGCACGGCCTGCGTATCGGCGACCAGCACGTCGGTCACGGCGCCGGGCGTCTGCGCGGCGACCTGCACGATGCTGCCGGCGACGTACGCGTCGTCGGTGTCCTCGTCATAGCGGTCGCGCAACAGCCAGAACGCGATCCAGACGAGCGCGGCCAGCAGCACCACCGCGAAGAACAACGTGAAACGCTTGCGGCGTGTCGCGCGGCGCGCGTCGAGTGCCGGATCGTTCTTGGCCGCCGGCGGTACGGCGGTATGAAGGTTGTCGTGGTGCATCAGTCGCTTTGCGTAACGATCAGGCGGTCATGCTGGAACAGGGGGATCGCGGGTGCGTCGGTGGAAACGGCGGGGAACGTACCGCGCGCCGCGGAATTCGCACGCGCGGTCTCGGCAACCGCAGCGCGCGGCGTTCGAACGACTGGCGGCGGGTCGAGCCGTGCAACAGGCAGTGCGGTGCTGTTACCGATAGCCGCCGTGCGCACCGGTTCCGCCGCCGTACCCGGCGCGTTGCGCGCAGCGGCATTCGCCGCCACGGCGCGCTTGATCCGCGCACCGTGCGCGGCACGCGCCGCAGGCGCAAGCGCCACCGCCGCTGCATCCGCCATCGTTGCGCGCGCATCGAACCCGCCGCCGAGCGCGCCGACGAGGCCGACGTGCAACGTCCGCTGCCGCCCCTGCAACGCGATCAGCTGCGCGCGCTCGTCGATCAGCGTCAGATCGGCGACATCGACGTCCTTCTGCATCAACACGCCGCGCCGATGCCGGTCGGCCGCGATCTGCACGATCTTCAGCGCGGCCGCGACCGCATCCTGCTGCTGCGCGACGAGCGTACGCGACGTCTGCAGCGACGTGACGATCTGCGCGACTTGCCCGAGCGCGTCGTCGACGGTCTTGTTGTACAGCCCGATCGCGACGTCGGCCTGCGCGACGTCCGCGCCGAGCTTCGCCTTCAGCCGGCCGCGATCGAACACCGGCAGCGAGATCGCGGGGCCGACGGAACCCGCGAGCGCGTCGCGCGAGAACATCGACGCGGGCGTCAGCGCGAACACGCCGCCGAGCGCGACGAGGTTCACGTCCGGATAGAACTGCGCGCGCGTCGAATCGGCATTCGCGAACGCGGCCTCCACACGCAGCCGCGCGGCGACGATGTCCGGCCGGCGGCCGAGCAGATCGGCCGGCAGCCGCGCGGGCAGCGCGCCGCCCGGAAACGCGCCGACGCGCGGCCGCTGCAGCGCGAGCCCGCGCTCGGGGCCGCGGCCCGACAGCACGCCGAGCTGCAGTTGCGCGAGCTTGATCTGCTCGTCGTTCATCGCGATCTGTTCGAGCAGGCGGCTGCGCTTGATCGATGCGTCGCTCGCGTCGTACGCGTTGTCGAGACCGCGCGCGGTGCGCTCGCGCAGCACGGCCGTCACGCGCTGGCTGATCTTCAGCTTCTGCTGCAGCAGGTCGCGCACCGCGTACGCCTGGTCGAGCTGGCAATACACGGTGACGATCGCGACCGCGAGCGTGAGCCGCACCTGCTCGGCCTCGACGCCCGCCGCGTCGCGCAGCGACATCAGGCTCTTCGTCGCCGCGCGGTTCCTGCCCCACAGGTCGAGCTGGTAGTTCAACCCGACGAACACCGACGCCGGCGACACGACCGGATCGCCGAAGATCTCCACCGGCACGCGATAGCCGCCCGCCGTCACGTCGGCGATGTCGCCCGGCTTGGGCATCCGCGCGCGGCTGACCGTCGCGCCCGCGGTGCCCGTCAGCCCGGTCAGCGAATCGAACTGCCGCAGCTGTGCCTGCGCCACGCGCAGCCGTGCCTGCGCAACCTGCAGATCGGGATTGTTCTGCGACGCTTCCGCCACCAGATCGTCGAGCTGCGGATCCTGCAGTTGCGTCACCCAGTCGGGCGCGGGCCATGCGCCGTTCGCGCCGGGGCCCGCCGTGTGTGCCAGCGCATCGGCGGCCGGCGCGCGCAGCGACAGCGACGGCAGGAATCCCGACGGCACGCAGCCGCCGAGTGCGAGCAGCGCGGCCGCCGCCAGCATCGTCCAGCCGCCCTGCCCGCCGCGTGCGGGCGCGGCCGCTTTCGTGATGCGTTCCATCGCGCGCCTCACCCCTGCTGGATGCGCTGCGCGCGCGCGGCCAGACGCGGCCGCGTCCGCTCGAGCGGGCCGAGCCGGCCGAACAGGCCGTCCGCGATGCCCAACAGGATGCCGGCGAGCTTGTCGCGCTTGTCGCGCTCGACGAGCGCGATCTGCACGACCTGCCACACGGTCAGCAGGTTCGGCACGATCGCCACCGGAAAGCGCAGCCCGTACTGCATCCCGAGCTGCACCGCATTGCGTGCGCTGTAGTAGCGCCGTTGCCACGAGTGATTCATCGACGTCATTTCGAAAGGGCCGAACGCGTGGCGCTGCTTCGCGCCGATCCGGTGCGACAGCACCAGCGACGGCACGACATAGAGCGGCACGTTGCGCGCGAGCGCGCGGAAGCTGTACTCGGTGTCGACGTGATCGATGAACAGCGTCTCGTCGAAGCGGCCGAGCGCGTCGAACCCGGCACGCGACACGACGCAGCCGGACGAGATCAGGAACGCGCAGCGCTGCAGCGGCCCGTCGGCTTCGACCCGCAGCCGGCGCAACGCGATCCCGTCGGTCGCGAGCTCGGGCAGGAAGCTGCGCGCGTTCTCGTCGAAGATGCGCGGGCCGGCCAGGAACGCACGGCCCGCGCGCCCCGCGCAGACGTCGCGCATCGTCGAGAAGTAGCCGGCCGGCACCGACGAATCCTGATCGAACAGCGCGACCGCATCGACGTTCCCGCGAAACAGCGCGGCAAGCCCC
Organism: Burkholderia anthina; assembly: GCF_902498995.1. Taxonomy (GTDB): domain Bacteria; phylum Pseudomonadota; class Gammaproteobacteria; order Burkholderiales; family Burkholderiaceae; genus Burkholderia; species Burkholderia anthina. The sequence goes on along the minus strand of NZ_CABVLY010000015.1, from coordinate 1,813 downwards.
GCGTTGTACGCGCCGGCGATCCCGCCGCGGTTGCCGTGATGCAGCAGCGCGATGCCGTCGCGCGCGCACAGCGCGCTTGCGCGGGCATCGGGCTGCGGCGTGTTGTCGACGACGAGCAGCGCGTCGCACGCATGCCGCCATGCGCCGAGCGCCGCGAGTTGCGCGTCGGTCGGGTGATACAGGATCACGAGTGCGCCGAGTGTCGTCATGCGGGTTTCCTCAATGTCCGAACGAAGCGGCCGCGCCGCGCCTGGGCCGCGTCAGCCACATCATCGCGGCGAGCACGAGGCAGGTCATGCTCGCCATCCAGAACATGTCGCCCGTCGCCATCATGTAGGCCTGCTGCATCACCACCTGATGCAGCGTCGTCAGCTCGCGCACGCCGTCCACGCCCATCCCGTTCAGCGTGTGCACGAAGCGCTGCGTGTTCGCCGATGCGTGCGTGACCGATTGCGACACGACGTCGTAGTGGTAAGTCGCGCGGTTGTCCCACAACGTCACGCTCATCGCGGTGCCGAACGCGGCCGACAGCGTGCGCAGGAAGTTCGACAGGCTCGACGCGGCCGCGAGCCGGTCGTCGGGAATGCGCGACAGCGTCGCGGCGGTCAGCGGAATGAAGAAGCACGGCAGCCCGATCCCCTGGATCAGCCCCGGCGCGGCGATCTGCGCGAACGTCATCTTCAGCGTGAAATGCGCGTCCCACGCGAGCACGGCCGCGAACACCAGGAAGCCGAACGTCGCGAGCACGCGTGCGTCGAAGCGGTGCGCGTGCAGCCCGACCAGAATCGAGAACACGAGCGCGAGCACGCCGAGTGACGCGGTGGCCAGGCCCGCATGGAACGCGTTGTAGCCCATCACCGCCTGCATCCACAGCGGAAACACGACGCCGACCACCGAGAAGCTCATCATCCCGAGCGAGATGATCAACACGCAGAACGAGAACGTTCGGTCGCGAAACAGGCTCAGGTCGACCACGGGATGCGCCTCGCCCGCCTCCCAGATCAGCAGCGACACGATCGCGAGCCCCGCGACCACCGCGAGCGTGACGATCAGCGGCGAGCCGAACCAGCCCTTGTCGTGGCCGAGGTCGAGCATCGCCTGCAGCGAACCGACGCCGATCACCAGCAGCACGATGCCCGGCACGTCGATCGGGCCGGCCGCGCCGCGCTGCGCGTCGGGGCGCAGCATCGTCGTGCAGACCGCGAACGAGAACAGCCCGATCGGCAAATTGATCAGGAAGATCCACGGCCACGAGAAGCTGTCGACGATCCAGCCGCCGACCACCGGCCCGAAGATCGGCGCGAGCAGAACAGTCATCGCCCATAGCGCGAGCGCGACGGTGCGCTTGTCCGGCGGGAACGTGCGCAGCAGGATCGTCTGCGACAGCGGCACCATCGGCCCCGAGCACAACCCCTGCAGCGCGCGGCAGACCACTAGCACGTGCAGGTCGCGCGCCAACCCGCACAGCAGCGACGTCAGCGTGAACAGCAGCACCGCGCCGACGAACAGCCGCAGCTCGCCGACGCGGCGCGCCAGCCAGCCGGTGAGCGGCACCGCGATCGCGGCCGCGACCGAATACGAGCTGATCACCCATGTGCCCTGGCTGTTCGAGACGCCGAGGCTGCCGGAGATCGCCGGCACCGCGACGTTCGTCACGGTCGAGTCGAGCACTTCGATGAAGGTCGCGAGCGACAGCGCGAACGTCAGCAGCGCGAGCCGCGCGCCGCGCACCGGCGGCGCGGCCGGTGCGGCCGGCGCGGACACGGGCGCGGACGCATCGAAGGCGGCGGGCGGGTCCCGAAGCGGCGACGCC
>NZ_CABVLY010000014.1 GCF_902498995.1 Burkholderia anthina | reverse complement strand
CGCGCTGCTGCCGGCCGGCGGCGCACTCGCGAGCCAGACGCTCGCGCCGCTGTCGCCGCTCGACGTGCCGCCGTGGACGCGCACGCCCGGTGCGCCGCTGCTGTCGCCGCCGTACGGCCTGCCGGGCGCGCACGAGCGCGACGTGATCCGTCGCAGCGCCCGCGCGCCGGCGCTGCCCGGATCCGGCTCGTCGATGACGCCGCTCGCCGACCTGTTCGGCGACATCACGCCGAACGGCCTCGTCTACGAGCGCCATCATGCGGGCGTGCCCGATATCGACGCGCAACGCCATCGCGTCGTCGTGCACGGCCTCGTGCGCGAGCCGCGCATCTTCACGATCGACGACCTGCTGCGCTTTCCGTCCGAATCGCGGATCCACTTTCTCGAATGCTCGGGCAACACCGGCAGCGAATGGAACGGCCCGAGCGGACTGCCCGTTCAGTTCACGCACGGGCTGCTGTCGTGCTGCGAATGGACCGGCGTGCGGCTGTCGACGCTGCTCGACGAAACCGGCATCGATCCGGCCGCGCACTGGCTGCTCGCGGAAGGCGCGGACGGCGCGGCAATGACGCGCAGCCTGCCGCTCGACCGGATTCTCGATCGCGCGCTGGTCGTCTATGCGCAGAACGGCGAGCGGCTGCGGCCCGAGAACGGCTATCCGGTGCGGCTGATCGTGCCGGGCTTCGAAGGCAACACGAACATCAAGTGGCTGCGGCGGCTGAAACTGGTGCGCGCGCCGGAGATGACGCGCGAGGAAACGTCGAAATATACGAACCTGCTGCCGAACGGCTGCGCGCGCCAGTTCGTGTTCGAGATGGACGCGAAATCGGTCATCACGCGGCCGTCGGCCGGGTATCGGCTCGCGTCGCACGGCTATTACCCGATCGGCGGCTATGCGTGGTCGGGGCGCGGCCGGATTCGCGCGGTCGACGTCTCGACCGACGGCGGCCGCACCTGGCGCGCCGCACGGCTCGCGGGCGACGTGCGCGATCGCGCGCTGACGCGCTTCGAGGCCGACTGGGTCTGGAACGGCGAGCCGGCCGACCTGCAAAGCCGCGCGACCGACGACACGGGCTACGTGCAGCCGACCCGCGCCGCGCTCGTCGCCGCGCGTGGCGTGAACTCGCAATACCACTACAACGGCATCCAGAACTGGCGTGTCGGCGCGGACGGCGAGGTGCGCAATGCCTAAGCCGATTACGCGCCGGATTGCATCGTTCGCGGTGGCGTCATCGATCAGCTGCGCGCTCGCCGCACCCGCGTTCGGCGCGGGCTTCGGCCTCGGCCAGCCGGTCGACCGCGCGACGATCGCCGCATGGGACATCGACGTCGCCCCCGACGGCAGCGGCCTGCCGCGCGGTGCGGGCACGGTCGCGCGCGGGGCGCGCGTGTTCGCGGACACATGCGCGATGTGTCACGGCCCCGCCGGCCAGGGCGGCGTCGGCGATCCGCTCGTCGGCGGGATCGGCTCGCTCACCGACGCGAAACCGAAGAAGACGGTCGGCAGCTACTGGCCGTATGCGACGACGCTGTTCGATTACATCCGGCGCGCGATGCCGTACAACGCGCCGCAATCGCTGAGCGCGGACGATGTCTATGCGGTCACCGCATACGTGCTGCACCTGAACGGCATCGTGCCGGACGACGCGACGCTCGATGCGCGCACGCTGCCGCGCGTGAAGATGCCGAACCGCGATGGTTTCGTGGCGGATCCCAGGCCGGGAAGGCTGTGACGCATCCGCGCCCGGGCGAGCGGGACGGAGAGTGATCTTCCGCGCAGCCCGGGATGGTGTGCACGATATTTTCGTCAGGCGGCCAACGCCCGTCTTGACCACACCTTCGTCGCAGCGCCCCGCCATCGCCATCGCCGTTCGACAGCCGGGCGCCCCCCTGCGAATTCAGGCCGCAGACGCGCCAAGCGCGGCGAACTCGCGCCGCTCGGGCCGCTGCAGCCCCAGATGATCGCGCAGCGTATGCCCCGCATAGTCGCGGCGAAACAGCCCGCGGCGGCGCAGCTCGGGCAGCACGAGTTCGATGAAATCGTCGAGGCCGCCCGGCAGGGTCGGCGCCATCACGTTGTAGCCGTCCGCGCCGTACCGCACGAACCGCTCCTCGAGCGCGTCGGCGATCTGCTCCGGCGTGCCGACGAGCTGCCAGTGGCCGCGCGCGCCCGCGATGCGCAGATACAGCTCGCGTATCGTCAGGTTCTCGCGGCGCGCGAGTTCGAGCGTCAGCGTCTGTCGGCTCTTGCTCGCATTCGTTTCCGGCAGCGGCGGAATCGGGCCGTCGAGCGGATACGCGGAGAGATCGACGCCGCCGGTCAGCCCCGACACGAGCGCGAGCCCGACCCTCGGGTCGATCAGCGCCTGCAACGCGTCGAATTTCTCCCGCGCTTCGCTCTCGGTGCGGCCGACCACCGGAAATACGCCGGGCATGATCTTCAGCGTGTCGGGGTCGCGGCCGAAGGCGGCGAGTTGCCCCTTCACGTCCGCATAGAATGCGATCGCGTCGTCGAGCGTCTGCTGCGCGGTGAAGATCACCTCGGCCGTGCGCGCGGCGAGCCGCGTGCCGGCCGGCGACGAACCGGCCTGCACGACGACCGGATGCCCTTGCGGCGAGCGCGCGACGTTCAGCGGCCCGCGCACCTGGAAAAAGCGGCCGCGATGATCGAGCACGTGGCGCTTGCCGGGATCGAAGAAGCGTCCCGCCGCGCGATCGCGCACGAATGCGTCGTCGTCCCAGCTATCCCACAGCCCGCGCACGACGTCCGCGAATTCTTCGGCGCGCGCATAGCGTTCGCCGTGATCGAAATGCGCGTCGCGGTTGAAGTTGCGCGCTTCGTGCGCGCTCGACGACGTGACGAGGTTCCATCCGGCGCGGCCGCCGCTGATGTGATCGAGCGACGCGAACTTGCGCGCGATGTGGAACGGCTCGTTGAAGCTCGTCGACGCGGTGCCGACCAGCCCGATGCGTTCGGTGACGGCCGCGAGCGCCGACAGCAGCGTCAACGGCTCGAACTGCGCGACGTAGCTGTGCGCGGTCCGGCTCAGGAATTCGACATCGTCGCCGCGCGTGCCGACGCCGTCCGCGAGAAACACGAGATCGAACTTCGCGGCCTCCGCCGCCTGCGCGAGCCGCACGTAGTGGCGAAAGTCGACGCCGGCATCCGCCTGCGAGCCGGGATGGCGCCAGGCGGCGATGTGATGGCCGGTGGGGTACAGGAACGCGCCGAGGTGCAGATGGCCAGTGCGGGTCGTCATCGGGAAAATTTCCGGAAAGAGGGCTGCGCGTGCAGCCGGAGCGGGCCACGCGCCCGTTGACGCCGGTGCGTGGTCGCGCGGTTCAGTGCGTGATCGCCGATCGTCCGCGCATCGCGCGGCAGCGGCTTGCCGCCGGCAATCGTTGGCATATCGAATCAATGCCGGTCGGGAGCGTGCATCGGCACGCCGCGTCGATACGCGGCCCGCTCGGGACGACCTCCAGCTGCCCGAGGCGCGAACGTCCCGACGATCGATTGCGCACGCGCGCCCGGCCCGTACGATCCTTCGATCGCTCGCCACAAGCGGCACCGCAAAGTATAGGGACGCCCGCGGCGCGCGTGAAAAACCGATTTCAGCTTTGGTTATGCGCGCGCCGGGAATGTCAGTGCTGGATGCCCCAGCGGCGCACCGTCACGCGCTCGAGCGTATCGAACACGAGGTGCTCGACGAGCAGGCCGATCACGATGACGGCCGCGAGCCCCGCGAACACGCGGTCGGTATACAGCTCGTTGCGGTTCTGGAAGATGTACCAGCCGAGCCCGCCCTGCCCCGCGCTCGCGCCGAACACGAGTTCCGCCGCGATCAGCGTGCGCCACGCGAATGCCCAGCCGACCCGCAGCCCCGACAGGATCGACGGCAGCGCGGCCGGCACGAGGATCAGCGCGATCTGCCGCAGGCCGGTGAGCCCGTAGTTGCGCCCGGCCATCTTCAGCGTGGCCGGCACGCCGGCGAAACCGGTGTACATGCTGAGCGCGAGCGGCCACAACACCGCATGCACGAGCACGAACAGCAGGCTGCCGGTACCGAGCCCGAACCACAGCAGCGCGATCGGCAGCAACGCGATCGACGGCAGCGGATTGAACATCGACGTGAGCATCGTCAGCACGTCGCGGCCGATGCGCGTCGACACCGCAAGCGAGGTCAGCACGAACGCGAAGAACACGCCGAGCGCGTAGCCGCGCAGCAGCACCGACATCGAGATGCCCGTCTTCACGAGCAGTTCGCCCGACTCGATGCCCTGCACGAACGCCGCGAGCGTCGCGCCGAAGGTCGGCACGAGCAGATCGTTCGCGACGATGCGCGCGACGATCTCCCACGCGGCGATCAGCACGAGCGCGATGACGCCGCGGCGGAACCAGCCCGCATCGGCGATGCGGCGCAACAGCGGAGCGGGCGCCGCGCGTTCGGCGTCGGGCGGCGTGTCGAGCGTGCGCTCGTACTCCGCGCGCACGGGCGGCAACGGCGGCAGGACCGGGTCGATCGTGCTCATGATGCGGTGTCCTCCGGGTTCGTCGCGCTCGCGACGCCGGTCGCGTCGGTATCGAACAGCAAATGATGAATGCGTGCGACGCTGTCGCGGAAGTCGCCGGTGCCGACGTTCTCGAGCGAATGCTCGTGGCTGTTGAGCTCCGCGCGCACGCGGCCCGGATGCGGCGACAGCAGCAGGATCCGGTTGCCGACGACGAGCGCCTCCTCGATCGAATGCGTGACGAACAGCAGCGTGAAGCGGAACTCGTCCCACAAGCGCAGCAGTTCCTCCTGCATCTTGCGGCGCGTGAGCGCGTCGAGCGCGGCGAACGGCTCGTCCATCAGCAGCACGCGCGGCTGCATCGCGAGTGCGCGCGCGATCGCGACGCGCTGCTTCATCCCGCCGGACAGCGTATGCGGATATGCGTCGGCGAACGCGGCGAGTCCGACCTTGTCGAGATAGTGCAGCGCGCGCTCGCGCGCTTCGGCACGCGACAGCCTGGCGGCCGCACGCAACGGAAACGCGACGTTCTCGGCGACCGTCTTCCACGGCGGCAACTGGTCGAATTCCTGGAACACGACGATGCGGTCGGGGCCAGGCCCGTGCACGGGACGGCCGTCGAGCGTGATCGCCCCCGACACGGGCTCGATGAAGCCGGCGATCGCCTTGAGCAACGTGGACTTGCCGCACCCCGACGGGCCGAGCAGCACGAAGCGGTCGCTGCCGTACACGTCGAAACTGACCTGATGCGTGGCGCGCACGATCCGCGCGCCGCTCCGGTATTCGAGATTCACTCGATCGATGGCCAGCAGACGTTCGCTGCGCGCGTCGGCCGGTGCGGCCTGCGGCGCGGTACGTGCATCGGATGCCGCACGCGCGGCCGGCGCGGCGGCGCCGCGCGCCGCATACGGCGGCAACCAGGTTCGGGGGGAAGTGGCATTCACGATCGAGACTCTTGCGAAGAAAACATCAGCATGCGGCCGTGCGCGGCACGACCCAACCAACGATTGCGCATATCGAAACCGGATCGACGTATAAGCGTCGATCGCGCTGTCGCAGCGGCACCGGCGCTCAACTGCCGCCGGCCGTCGCCGGATCGTCGAAGAAGTAGTCGCGCCACGATTTCGGCTCGTTGCGGATCGCACCGGTGCGATACATGAACTGCGCGAGCCGCAGCGTGTTCTGCGGCGCGGTCTTGAACTGCACCTGCGGATTGCGCAGGATCTTCAGCAGCAACGCGCGATCGATCTTCGAGCCGTTCACGCGGATATACGTGTCGGCCGCGCGCTCGGGATCGGCCGCGATCTGGCGAGCCGCATCGGCCAGCGCGGCGACGAATGCGCGGTACGTCTTCGGGTTGTCGTCGCGGAATTTCTGCGTGGCGTACAGCACCGTCGCGGAGCTCGGGCCGCCGAGCACGTCGTACGAATTCAGCACGATATGCGCGCCCGGATTGCCCGCGAGCTCCTGCTCCTGGAACGGCGGATTGCCGAAGTGGCCGGTAATCACGTTGCTGTTCGCGAGAATCGCGGCCGTCGCATCCGGATGCGGAATCGCCTGCGTCAGCGCATCGAGCTTGTCGAACTCCTTGTCGCCCCACTGCTTCGCGGCCGCGTACTGCAGCACGCGCGACTGCACCGACACGCCGACGGCCGGCACCGCGATCCGGTCCTTCGCGCTCAGGTCCGCGATGGTCTTCACGTTCGGGTTGTTGCTGACGAGGTAGTACGGAAAATTGCCCAGCGACGCGACGCCCTTCACGTTCTGCCGGCCGCGCGTGCGATCCCACACCGTCAGGAGCGGCCCGACGCCCGCGCCCGCGACATCGATCGCGCCGGACAGCAGCGCGTCGTTCACGGCCGCGCCGCCCGACAGCCGCACCCAGTCGACCTTGATGTCGACGCCGGCCTTGCGCCCTTCCTTCTCGATCAGTTGCTGGTCGCGCGCGACGTTCAGCATCAGGTAGACGACGCCGAACTGCTCGGCGATGCGGATGCTGCCTTCCGCATGCGCGGCTTGCGGCAGGCCGGCGCCCGCGAATGCGAGCGCGGCGGTGAGCGTGGCGGCCAAAGCGCGGCGCGCGGACAGGGTCGTGCGGCTGAACGCCGGCGAAAGCGAAAACGACATCGGAACTCCAGTGATCCAGTCGGAAAGGGACAGCGGAACGCAGCGGCGCGCGACTCAGAACGGCGCGTCGCCCTCGATCGTCGTGCGGTACAGCTTGCGGCGCAGATGGTCGGGCGTGCCGGCCGCGAGATGCATCAGCGAGCGGTTGTCCCAGAACACGAGGTCGTGATCGCGCCAGTGGTGCCGATACAGGTGCTCCGCACGCACGCTGTGCGCGAACAGCGCGTCGAGCAGCGCGCGGCTTTCGTCTTCGGGCAGGCCGACGATGCGCGTCGTGAAATGCTCGCTGACGAACAGCGCGCGACGGCCCGTTTCCGGATGCGTGCGCACGACCGGATGCACGACCGCCTCGACCTGCGCGATCTGCTCGGGCGACAGGTTCGGCCGCCACGGGTTGCGCGCCTGCAGTTCAGCATAACGGGCGAGATACGTGTGCTCGGCGCGCAGCCCGTCGGCCGCGCGGCGCAGATGCGCGGGCAACGTGTCCCACGCGAGATGCATGTTCGCGAACAGCGTGTCGCCGCCCTCGGCCGGCAGTTCCTGCGCGTGCAGCAGCGAGCCGAGGCTCGGCTTTTCCTTGTACGACAGGTCGGAGTGCCAGAAATGGCCGGCGTCGCCGAGCCCGATCGGCTTGCCGTTCTCGACGATGTTCGACACGATCAGCACGTCCGGATGCGCGGGCAGCGCGAACTGATGCAGCACGTGGGTCTGCAGCGGCCCGAAGCGGCGGCTGAACGCGATGTGTTCCGCCGGCGTGATGCGCTGGTCGCGAAACACCAGCACGTGATGATCGAGATGCGCGCGGTGGATACGCGCAAAACCGGCGGCGTCGAGCGGCTGCGACAGGTCGATGCCGACGACTTCGGCGCCCAGCGGCGCGTCGAACGCCACGATGTCGAACTGCTGCGCGCCGGCGTGCGGCGGCAATACGGGCCGTTGGCCGGCGAACGTCCACTCGGTGGCGCGGATGGCGGGAGTCGTCACGATACAGCCCTTGTTTCGGTAAAAAGCCGAATCTACGAGCGCGTGCCGGACTGCGTCAACGAAGCGATTTCGATACGTTTATCTGCTGTAGCGATAAAGATCGCTGCTCGGGCGGCGGGCCCGACGGGGCATGCCGCCACGGCGCCGCACCCAGGCTGTCCCGCGCCGCCCGACACGTCGTAGATCTGCCCGGTCACGTGGCTCGCGCGCGCCGATGAACCCCATCCCGGTCAGGAGGCCGAGCGGCAGCCGCATCGGGTCGAGCGCCGGGAACGCATCCTGCGGCTTGCCGGCCTGCGGCAGCAGCGCATTGATCGGCAGCATCGACAGGCACGCGGCCAGACACACGAGGATCGTCGTGCGCAACCCGGCCGCCTTGCCGGATTCACTCCGGTCGAGGCCGATCAGGCCGCCCGCGAGCAACGCCCGCCCAACCCTGACGAACATCTCGTGCCGTTGAGGTACGACCGGCATCGGCTTCATGCGCGTTTCCATGCACGTCGTCGTGCGTGATGCGCCGCGGTACGACCGCGAACGGCGCAAGCGGTGCGCAAGGTTCGGGCCCGGTTCTGGCATGCGTCATGCCGTACCGCCCCACGGGCGCGCGCATCGTGTCGCGCGGCAAAACGGCTTGTCGAAACGGCCCATCCGGTCGATCCGAATCCGGTCGCTCATGCGTCGCCATACGCACGGCCCGCACCTTGACCGGTCGTTCGGCCGGACCGGACAATATGCATTCGCCTCGTGCGCCGCACGGGTTCGAATCCCCCACCGATACGACAGACGAGACGCGCGACACCCGTCGTCGCCCGCGCGCGCCGCAGCGCGACGCCCCCCTTACGAAGGAGTTCGACCATGCTTACGCAGAAAACGAAAGACATCGTCAAGGCCACGGCCCCCGTCCTTGCGCAACACGGTTACGACATCATCAAATGCTTCTACACGCGGCTGTTCAACGCGCATCCGGAGCTGAAGAACGTGTTCAACATGGCGCACCAGGAGCAGGGGCAACAGCAGCAGGCACTGGCGCGCGCCGTCTATGCGTATGCGGAGAACATCGAGGACCCGAGCAGTCTCGCGGCCGTGCTGACGAACATCGCGAACAAGCACGCGAGCCTCGGCGTGCGGCCCGAGCACTATCCGATCGTCGGCGAGAACCTGCTCGCCGCGATCAAGGAAACGCTCGGCGACGCGGCGACCGACGACATCATCTCCGCGTGGGCGCAGGCTTACGGCAACCTTGCCGACGTGCTGATGGGCATGGAAAGCGGACTGTACGAACAGTCGTCGGACCGCCTGGGCGGCTGGACCGGCTGGCGCACTTTCGTCGTCCGCGAGAAGCGGCCCGAGAGCAGCGTGATCACGTCGTTCATTCTCGCGCCGGCCGACGGCAAGCCCGTCGCGAACTTCGAGCCGGGCCAGTACATCAGCGTCGCCGTCGACGTGCCCGCGCTCGGCCTGCAGCAGATTCGCCAGTACAGCCTGTCCGACATGCCCAACGGGCATACGTACCGGATCTCCGTGAAGCGCGAAAGCGGCGGCACCTGTCCGCCCGGCTACGTGTCGTGTCTGCTGCACGATCATGTGAACGTCGGCGACGAGATCAGGCTCGCCGCGCCGTACGGCAGCTTCCACATCGACGTCGATGCGAAGACGCCGATCGTGCTGATCAGCGGCGGCGTCGGGCTGACGCCGATGATCAGCATGCTGAAGCGCGCGATCCAGGATCCGCAGCGGCAGGTCGTGTTCGTGCACGGCGCGCGCAACAGCGGCGTGCATGCGATGCGCGACCGGCTGCGCGAAACCGCGAAGACGCACGCGAACTTCAAGCTGGTCGTGTTCTACGACGACCCGCTGCCGCAGGATGCCGAAGGCAGCGACTACGACCGCAAGGGGCTCGTCGACGTGAACGCGATCAAGGACACGCTCCTGCTGCCCGATGCCGATTACTACATCTGCGGCCCGGTGCCGTTCATGCGGATCCAGCACGATGCGCTGAAGAACCTCGGGATTCACGAGGCGCGGATCCATTACGAGGTGTTCGGGCCGGACCTGTTCGCGGAATGACGGGAAGGCGCCGCATGCCGCGCGACGCGTGCGGCGCCGGATTGCCGACGCGGAGTGCGCGTCGGCTCCGCAGCCGGTCATTGAATCGTTCGGGTCGTTCTCGCCTGCCGCACGGCCGTGCCCCGGCCGTCGCCGTTGAAACCTCCGCCAGCCGCCGGCTTCGCCGGTCACGGGCGGCGAACTGCAGCGTCACGGCACGGAACATCGCCCTCTCCGCATCCGTTCGGATACGAATTCCCCTTTTTTTCACGTTCTCTTCATTACTGGTTCCCGATCGGGTACGAAATGCCGATTCGAAAGCAGCGAACGCCCATTCGTTTCTGAGCGAATACGAAAACCTGTCCGAACGCGCGAGTTATGCAATACTGTTCCCGATCAGATACGAAGCACGGAGAACGTCATGTCGGAGAGTCAGCCTGTCGATACGATCGGCGCGCTTGCCCACCTTATCCGGGCCGCGCGGCTCCAGCAGGGTTTCACCCGCGATGAACTCGCGAACGCCACCGGGCTGTCGCCGAAATTCATCAGTCAGGTGGAAGCCGGAAAGCCGACCGCGCAAATCGGCAAGGTGATGCTGCTGCTCGGCGAGCTCGGCGTGCGCCTGTACGCGGCGTCGTCGGTCGAGATTTCGGAAGAAACCGCGCGCAAGGCCGCGCAACGCCGCAGGAGCGCCCATGGCGGCTAACACGCTGATCGCCTCCGCAAACGGCGTGCGCATGGGCACGCTGACCGACGACAAAGGCATCTGGTCGTTCGCGTACGACGCGCAGTGGCGCGCGTCCCCGGCGGCCTACCCGCTGTCGCCGGCGTTCCCGTTGCGTCCCGACGCGTTCGTCGACACGTCCACCGATCGCCCGGTCCAGTGGTTCTTCGACAATCTGCTGCCCGAGGAAGGCATGCGCATGTCGCTCGCGCGCGAGGCGAAGGTCGATGCGGCCGACGCGTGGGGCCTGCTCGCGTACTTCGGGCGCGAGTCGGCCGGCGCGCTCACGTTGCTGGCCGACGGCGAGCACGAGGCGCCCGGAAGCCTGCAGCCGCTGCCGCTCGACGAACTCGAGCGCCGGATCCAGGCGATGCCGCAGCGCGCGCTGACGGCCACCGCGCCCAAGCGCATGTCGGCGGCCGGCGCGCAGCAGAAGCTGCTGCTGGTGCTGCGCGGCGACGCGCCCGACTACGCGCTGTTCGAACCCGTCGGCAGCGAGCCGTCGATGCACCTGCTCAAGCCGGACATGCGCGCGGCCGGCTACCCGCATTCGGCGATCAACGAGTTCTTCTGCATGAAGCTCGCAAAGCGGATGGGGCTCGACGTGCCGGACGTGCATTTCCTGCGCGCGCCGTCCGCGTGCTACGTGATCGATCGTTTCGACCGCGACGTCGCGTCGAAGCCGGCCGGGCGCGTGCATACGATCGATGCGATGCAGCTGCTCAACTACGACCGCGGTTTCAAGTACCAGCGCGCGAATGCACAGGAGCTCGCGCGTGCGATCGATCGCACCAGCACGCGTGCGCTGACGCGCCTGTCGGTGTTCCGCTGGACCGTGTTCAATGTGGTGGTGGGCAATGCCGACGCGCATCTGAAAAACCTGTCGTTCTTCGTCGATGCGCGCGGCTACCGGCTCGCGCCGTTCTACGACATCGTCAGCACGGTGGTGTATCACACGCCGACGCACCGCCCCGAGCATCGCGGCGATGACTGGCCGCACTGCGAACTGACGATGCCGCTCGGCACGGCGACGCGGTTTGCGGACATCGACGTGCATGCGCTGATCGCGTTCGGCCAGGCGCTCGGGCTCCGGGAGAAAGCGGCGGCCAGCGAATTGCAGCGCTTTCTCGAACCGCTCGACCGCAACGTTGCGCTGACGCTCGATGAAGTGCGGGAGATCGCACGGCCGGATGCGGGGGAAGTCCGGCTGTTGAATTCGATCGTGGCGATGCCGGTCGCGGAGATGCGGCAGGCGCTGCGGCCGACGCTCGGGTGAGCGGGCATGCGCGCGGCCTGCCCGGCATGCCGCGTTCGTCCACACGCCGCGGTACCGCACCGGGTCTTTCCATGCCCGTCAGCGGCGAACCGCAAACGCATCGACTCCCGTCAATGCCGCGGACCGCGCCCATAAACGCGCCGCATCCTCGGGATCGATCGCGTGCGGCCGCACACCGGCTTCCTCGTCGCCTTGCGTGACGACCGCGATATCGCAGTCCTCGCAGTACACCCCGCCGATATCGGCGAGACGCGGCGACGTTGCGGCCCATACCTGGGTCGCCGCGCCCTGCGCCGGCGTCTTGAAGGTCGGATCGATGGGCTCGCCGTGCGCGTCCACCCATCCCTGCGCCATCATTTCTTCGCGTGTCAGGTGACGCTGCAGCGGCGTCGCGATCTTGCCGGGGTGCAACGAATAGGCCCTCACGCCGCTGGACGCACCAAGCGCGTCGAGCTGCACCGCGAACAATGCGTTCGCGGTCTTCGACTGTCCGTACGCGAGCCATTTGTCGTATGCACGGGCGAACTGGAGATCGTCCCAGCGGATCGGCGACAGCCGGTGTCCGAGCGACGACACCGCAACCACGCGAGCACCGTGGCCATGCGCGAGCGCCGGCCACAGCCGGTTGACGAGCGCATGGTGACCGAGGTGATTGACGGCGAACTGCGACTCCCAGCCCTGGCCGACACGCGTCTCCGGGCACGCCATGATGCCCGCGCTGTTGATCACGATGTGCACGTCGCGCCGCGCATCGACGAACCGGGCGGCAAATACGGCCACACTCGCGAGATCGGCGAGGTCGAGTTCTGCGACTTCGACGCCGGTGATGCCGTGCATCGCGTCGCGCGCGGTATCGGCGCGCCGTGCGCCGACCACCACGTGCGCGCCGGCCCGCGCCAGTGCACGCGTCGTTTCGAGGCCGAGTCCCGAATGGCCTCCCGTGACGATGGCCGTTTTGCCGCGAAGATCGAGTCCGCTCAGGACGTCGCTCGCCGTCGACGCGGCATCGAATCCGGAATGAAGGGGGTGCTGCCTGCTCGTCATTGAAGCCTCCACGCATGCTGCGTCAAGCACGCGGCCGCCCGTCGGCTGCGTCGCTGTACGGACCATTCTGCGGACCGGCGCCCGAACTGTGAATGCAATAGAATCCGGTTTTTCGTCGAGATCGTCCGGGGCCGTACGTGGATCCGCTATCCGAAGTGCTCTCGCTGCTGAAAACGCGCGACTCGTATTTCACCGGCCTGCGCGCCGGCGGCGAGTGGGCCGTCGACCTTCCGCCGCCCGAAGGCATCAAGTTCAATGCGGTCGTCGAAGGACGCTGCTGGCTGACGGTCGACGGCGCGGGCCCCCCCGTGCAGTTGCAGACGGGAGACTGCTTCCTGCTCGCGTCGCCGCGGGCATTCACCCTCGCGAGCGATCCGTCGGTGGCGCCGCTCACCGTCGCCGACGTGTACCGCAATGTCGAACGCGGCATCGCCCACTATGGCGAACCGGCCGATTGCTTTCTGATCGGCGGCCGGTTCTCGTACGACGAGGGCATGCCGCTGCTGCTCGGCAGCCTGCCGCCCGTGGTGATCGTGAGCGGCGAATCCGACCAGGCGGCGGTCCTGCGTTGGGCGCTGCAACAGCTTGCGCAGGAATTCGGTGCGTCGTCGCCGGGCGCATCGTTGATGGTCCGCCATCTCGGGCACATGATGCTCGTGCAGATACTGCGGTGCTACGTCGATAGCGGCGCCAACAGCGATGTCGGGTGGCTCGCCGGCTTCGCCGATGCCCGCGTGCGCGCCGCGCTTGCCGCGATCCACGCGGCCCCGGCGCGACACTGGACCGTCGACGCGCTCGCAGCCTGCTGCCACGTCTCGCGTTCGACGTTCGCGCTGCATTTCAAGCGACGGCTGGGATTCGGGCCGCTCGAATATGTGCTGCGCTGGCGGATACAGCTCGCGATGCGGGAACTGCGACGCTCGGACGCATCCATATCGACGGTGGCGCAAATGCTCGGCTACGACTCGGATAGCGCGTTCGGCCATGCATTCAAGCGCATCGTCGGCTGCTCGCCGAGCGCTTATCGCCATGAAAAGGCCCGCGCACCGGACGGTCAGCCGCGCGACGCGCTCGACGCCGGGCCTGGCTGACGTTCATTCAGGGTTCAGTTGCACGGCGGATCGTGCATTTTGCCAATCGCATTCATTCGCATCATCATCGTCGGGATAAGTATTCTTATCACAACGCCACGATTTACCACCCAAACTCGATCAGACGCAAATACCGCGAGCCGCACCCCCTGCCCTCTCAACGGGGGTTCTACAAGGCCGGTCGGCGCCGGCGCCAACAGTCAACCCACGACCAGATGCACGACGAACAGCAGCAACACGATAAAAATAGCGACTGCAACGAGTGCGGCAACGATCACGGCGAAGGGATTGAGTTGCGTCGCATCCGCTTCGAGATTTTTTCGTTTGTTGATCCCGAGAAACGCCAGAAAGACCGCGCGGAACGCACGAACGATCTGATCTTTACCTGTTTCAGCCATATAGTTCTCCTTCACCTGAATAAAAATAATGCGGGATATCGCGCGGCGCGAAGCGCGCGAGAATCCCGCTGTTCTTGCGACGCGGCTCGTTCGCTCATGTTTCGTCGGAGGCCGCGCGCCTTATCGTCCGATAGGAAGACCGGTTGGTTCGATCCAGCCCAGCCGATACGCGATGAGCAGCGCCAGAAACAACGTGATCGACAACCCGACGCGAGCCGCGAGCGACCATGCCATGCGCTTGGTTGTGCCCCGGTCGTGATTCATGAAGTACAGCGCGGAAATCAAGCTACCGATAATCAAAACAAATGCGACAGCAACCAGAAACGTCTTCATTTTTCATGCCTTGCGAGATCAGAATCAGTTTGAATCAATGCAGCCGGCTTTTGCCGCTCGGCAGCAACGTCGCCGACACCCGATGCCGGTCGTGCTCACCGCGGGAGCCAGCGAGGTCTCGCCGCTGAAGGATTGCCACGGACGGCGGCTTCACGCTCCGCGCGATCGGCACGCCGTCAAAATGCCGCGCAGCAAATCGACCGGCGGCGGCGGACATCCGGGAATGGTCACATCGACGGGCAGGACCGACGAAACAGGGCCGCACACCGCATAGCTGTCGGCAAAGATGCCGCCCGTGCACGCGCACTCGCCGGCCGCGACGACCAGCTTCGGCGCCGGCGTCGCGTCGTACGCGGCAAGCAAGGCCGCCTTCATGTTCAGCGTGACGGGGCCGGTCACGAGCAGCAGGTCCGCATGGCGCGGGCTGGCGACGAACTTGATCCCGAGCCCTTCGATGTTGTAGTACGGGTTGTTCAGCGCGTGGATCTCCAGCTCGCAACCGTTGCACGAACCCGCGTCGATCTGCCTGATGCACAATGCGCGCCCGAGGAGGTCGAGAATGTCCTGACGAATCTGCTGCACCTCGTGTCGCCAGGCGGCTTCCGTGGCCGGCACGGGTTCATCGGGAAATTCGGTGCGCGCGAATTGACGGATGAGTTGCCACATCAGAGATCGTGCCCCGCGTAGTTCAGGTTGAACGATTTGTTGATCAGCGGGAAATCGGGAACGATGTTGCCGATGATCGCGTGCTCGAGCGCCGGCCAGTTCTGCCACGACGGATCGTGGCAATGGCAGCGGGCGATGGCATCGCCCGCTGCCGTCTCGAGCCCGACGAATATGTCACCGCGCCAGCCCTCCACCCAGCCGACGCCGCTGGATGGCGCCGTCGCGGGCGCGACGCCGGTGACGATCGGCCCGTCCGGAAGCGCCGCCAGCAGTGCGCCGATCAGACGCAGCGATTCGTCGACTTCGGCAAACCGCACGGCGACCCGCGCGGCGACGTCGCCGCGCGCATCGCTTGCCGCCTTCACGGCCAGGTCGTGGTAAGGGGCCGGCCGCAGGTTCGCGCGCACGTCGAAGGTCTGGCCGCTGGCGCGGGCGGCCATGCCGCGCACGCCGAAATGCGCGACGACGTCGGCAGTCAGTCGACCGGTGCCGAGAAACCGGTCCTGCAGCCCGGACTGGTCTTCGTAGATCTTCCGCATCACGTGCACTTCGCGGGCGATGCGTTCGCACTGTTCGGCGAGGACCGCCGCGTCCTCGTGATGAATGTCGACGGCCAGCCCGCCCGGCACGATCCGGTCCATCAGGTATCGATGCCCGAAGATCCCGCCGTTGGTCCGTATCCAGTTCTCCTTGAGCCGCGAGAACTGCGCGAGACCGAACGCGAATCCGGCATCGTTGCCGAGCGCGCCCAGGTCGCCGAGGTGATTGGCGATGCGCTCGCGCTCGAGCAGGAGTGCGCGCAACGCCAGTGCACGCGCCGGCACGGCCGTGCCGCATGCCTGCTCGAGCGCCATGCAATAGGCCCACGAGAACGCGACGGTCGAGTCGCCGGCGATCCGGCCCGCGACGCGATGGCCGTTCGATGCGGCCGTCCGTTCGAACAGCCGTTCGACGCCGCGATGCGTATAGCCAAGCCGTTCCTCGAGTCGCAGCACCTTCTCGCCGACGACCGAGAACCGGAAATGGCCCGGCTCGATGGTGCCGGCGTGAATCGGTCCGACCGCGATTTCGTGCACACCGTCGCCGGCAACCTGCACGAACGGATAATCCGCTTCGTTCGATTCGAATCGCTCGATTCCGGTGGCCTGCTTGCGCAGTGGGAAATAGTCGCCGGGCCAGTTGCCGTGATTGAGCCACGGGCGCGTGTCACGCGCATCGCGCTCGCGCAGGCCGGTCAGGTCGAAAATCGCGCGCTGCATGCGTGCGGCGGCGGGAAACACGCCCGCGAGATCGGGATAGTCGCCGTCGGCCCGCGGTTGCCGCCCTGTCGCGAGACGGATCCACAGGAGCCCGTCGTCACATTCGTACGCCGCGTTGACCGACAACACGCGCCCGGGCGTTTCGCCGCCCCACATCGCAACGAGCCGGCTTTGCTCCATTCGCGCGGCCTGTGCGATCTCGAGCCATCGCGGTTCGTCGACGTCGACCACCGTAGCCGGAACCTGGCCTGCCTCGTGCCGGAGGCGAATCGAGCCGTCCGCCTGAATCAAGTCGAGTCGCATCGCTTACCCCGCCAGCATCGTCGCAGCCTGGCGGTACCACATCGCCAGATAAGGCGGCACGTACAGCCCCAGCATCAGGCCGAGTCCCAGATGCACGAACACCGGCAGCAGTGCCGGCCGGTGTTCGAGCGGGGTCGCCGTCGTCGTTTCGCCGAACACCATCCGCTGCACGCGCGCGAAGATCGCCGCGAACGCGACGGCGAGCCCGAGCAGCAGCAACGGCGCGGTCCACGGGAGGGTGTTCATGGCCGTCGTCAGGATCAGGAATTCGCTCGCGAACACGCCGAACGGCGGCAGGCCGAGAATCGCAAGCGCGCCGAGCATCATTGCCCAGCCGACCGCCGGGCTGACCTGCAGCAGCCCGCGAATACCGTCGATCGCCTGCGTGCCGGCCTTCTGCGCGGCATGGCCGACCGCGAAGAAGATCGCCGACTTGACGAGGGAATGAACCGTCATGTGCAGCAGTCCGGCGAACGTCGCGATCGGGCCGCCGAGCCCGAACGCGAACGTCATCAAGCCCATATGCTCGATCGACGAGTACGAGAACAGGCGCTTCACGTCCTTCTGCCGGAACAGCGAGAACGACGCGATCAAAACCGACACGAGCCCGAACCCGACCAGCAACCGCCCCGGCAGGCCGTTGCCGAGCGCGCCGTCGGCCAGCACCTTGCAGCGCAGCACCGCATACAGCGCGACGTTCAGCAGCAGGCCGGACAGCACCGCCGAAATCGGCGTCGGACCTTCGGCATGCGCGTCCGGCAGCCAGCTGTGCATCGGCACGAGGCCGACCTTGGTCCCGTAGCCGACCAGCAGGAACACGAAGGCGATCGACACGATCGTCGGGTCGAGCTGCGTCCTGACGGCGGCCAGGCTCGTCCACAGCAACGCGTCGCCGTCGGTCAGTTGCCGGCTCGCGGCGAGGTACAGCAGGATCGTGCCGAACAGTGCCTGGGCGATCCCCACGCCGCACAGGATGAAGTACTTCCATGCGGCTTCGAGGCTCGCGGCGGTGCGGTAGACGCTGACGAGCAGCACGGTGGCGAGCGTGGCGGCTTCCATGGCAACCCACAGCACGCCGACGTTGTCGGTCAGCAGCGCGAGCAGCATCGCGAACATGAAGAGCTGATACATGCTGTGATAGAGCCGCATCCGCGCGGTCGTCATCCGGCCGCGGGCTTCCTCGATCTGCATGTAGGGCCGGGAAAACAGCGACGTCGTCCAGCCGACGAACGCCGTGAGCGCAACGAGATAGACATTGAGCGGATCGACGAAAAACGCCCGTCCGAATGCGAACGACGGCCCGTGCTCGACGGTGCGCGCGGCAAGCACCAGCGTTGCCGCGAACGTCAGGAAGCTGAAGCCGACGTTCAGATGGCGCGCGACCCGGCTCGGCCGCACGCAGGCAAGGCACGCCGCGCCCGCGAGCGGCAGGCCCAGCACGGCGAGCACGACGTCGGCGTCATTCATCTTTGAGTTTCTCGAGGTGATGGATGTCCAGGCTGTCGAACTGCTCGCGAATCTGGAACATGAAGACGCCGAGGATCAGGATGCCGATCAGCACGTCGAGCCCGATGCCGAGCTCGACGATCATCGGCATGCCGTTGGTCGCGGCCGCCGCCGCGAAGAACAACCCGTTCTCCATCGACAGAAAGCCGATCACCTGCGGAATGGCCTTGGCGCGCGTGATCATCGTCATGAACGACAGCAGCACGCACGCAAGCGCAATGCCGAGCGTGCCGCGTGCGACCGAGGTCGCGAGCTGGCTGATCGGCGCGGCGACATTGAACGCGATGATCACGAGGACGATGCCGATCAGCAGCGTGGTCGGAATATTGATGAGCGGCTCGACGTCGGTCGTGACGTCGAGCCTGCGAACGAGCCGATACAGGAACCACGGGATCACGCCGACCTTCAGCACGAGCGTCAGCCCGGCGGACACATACAGGTGCACGTCGTTCGTGACGAAGCCGAGGATCAGGTTCGCCGACACGAGCGCGACGCCTTGTAGCGTATAGAGATGGATCAGCGACAGGATCCGGCGCTGGCTCAGCATCGCGAACGACAGCATCAGCAGCACGGCCGCGAGGAAATTGATCAGTTGCGTCGCGTAGCCGTGCATTCATGCCCCCAGCAGCAGGTGAACGAGCATGCCGATCACGGCCAGCAGGAAGGCGGTCGCCAGGAATTCCGGCACCCTGAAGAGGCGCATCTTCGCATTGGCCGTTTCGACCACGGCGAGCGCGACACCGCCCGCCGTCAGTTTGAGGAAGAGCACCGGCACCGCCAGCAGCAGCGCCACCGGATCGCCCGCATTCGCGATGCCCCAGGGCACGAACAGCGCGAGACCGATGCACGAATACGCGAACAGCTTGAGGCTTGCCGCCCACTCCATCAACGCAAGGTGCCGTCCCGAATATTCGAGGATCAGCGCCTCGTGGATCATCGTGAGCTCGAGGTGCGTGGTCGGATTGTCGACAGGCAGCCGCGCATTTTCGGCTAGCGCGACCAGCGTGAACGCGATGCCGGCGAACGCCAGGCTCGGATAGATCGTGAGTTCGCCGCGGCCGAGCGTCGCGACGATGCTCGTCAGCAGCGTCGACTGCGTAATCAGCGAGGCCGACAGGAGCACCATCAGCAGGGCCGGCTCCGCGAGGAAACCGATCAGCATTTCGCGGCGGGCGCCGAGCGTGCCGAACGCCGTGCCGGCGTCCATCGCCGCGAGCGACAGCGTGACGCGCGCGAGCGCAAACAGGCCGACGAGCGCGATCGCATCGGCGGCGGGCGACAGCGGCAACTCGGTCGACAGTGTCGGCACGATCGCGCACGCGAGCGTCATGGCGGCCCAGACGACATAGGGCGCGCCGCGGAACACGGGGCTCGCGCCGTGCGCGATGACCGACTCCTTGTTGAACAGCTTGTGGAGCATCCGGTAGGGTTGCCAGATGGACGGCGCACGCCGGTTCTGAAGCCACGCGCGGCATTGGTTGACCCAGCCCGTGAGCAACGGCGCGGCCGCGATCGCTATCACGATTTCGAGGGTCTGCGAGATGACGCCGGACAGGGTTACCATCGTCTCACCAACATCAGAAGCACGATCAGCACGACGAAACTGTATGTCAGGTAAACCGCGATCTTGCCTGTCTGCAGGCGGCCCGCCCAGTCGGCGGCGCGTTGCGTCAGTGCCGCGATGCGCGCGTAGAGTGCGGACCAGGTGCGATCGGTCACCGACACCCGGTAGGCCGGCTGTGCGTCGAACGGCGACGGCAGTTGCCGCTCGATGCGCAGCAGCGGCGCGAAGATTTCGCGGATCGGCTGCCCGAAGCCTTCCGCCGTATCCTGCATGCGCGCGGTCGTGAACGGGAAACCGCAGCCCCACGGCGCCGCGCGGCGCAGCCGGCCGTGATAAAAACGCCGCACCAGCAGCCACGCGAGCCCGCAGCAGGCGATGAAGAACAGCATGAACGCGGCCGGCATGTAGCTGGCACGAGCGGCCGATACGGGCGCGAACAGCAGCCAGCCATGATTGGCCGCGCCGACGCCGGCCCCGACCAGCGTGTGCGTGACGCGATCCAGCAGCTTGACGAATTGCGCGGGCATCAGCCCGAGCAGCACGCTGGCGGCCGCGAACCAGCAGAACGCGAGCCGTTCCCACGTGTTCGCGTCGCGGGCGCGGTTCAGCTTCGCTTCTCTCGGTTGCCCGAGGAACACGATGCCGAAGAACTTGACCATCGTGTAGCCGGCTAGCGCGGCCGACATGGCGACCAGCGCGGCGGCGATCGGCACCGTCATGGCGAGCACCGAATCGGGCAACTGCGGCGCGAACAGAAAACCCTGCAGCAGCAGCCACTCGGCCACGAAACCGCTGAGCGGCGGCAGGCCCGCGCTCGCCGCGACGCCCGCGAGTACCGCCCATGCGGTCCACGGCATGAAGCGAATCAGTCCGCCGAGCTTGCCGAGGTTGCGCTCGCCCGTGGCGTGGAGCACGGCGCCCGTGCCCAGGAACAGCAGGCTCTTGAACGCCGCATGCGCGACGATCTGATAGAGCATCGCGGTCAGGGCGAGCGCGGACAGGCTCGTCATCCCGTACGCGCGAAACAGCACCGCGAGACCGAGCGCGACGATCATCAGGCCGACGTTGTCGATCGACGAATAGGCGAGCAGGCGCTTCATGTCGACCTGGATGGTGCTGAACACCACGCCGAGCAGCGCGGTGCCGATGCCGAGCACGAGCAGCAGCACGCCCCACCACGCCATCTGCACGTGCAACAGGTCGAACAGGACGCGCAGCAGGCCGTACAGACCGACTTTCAGCACGAAGCCGCTGAGGAGCGCCGAGACCGGCGACGGTGCCGCGGGATGGGCCTCCGGCAGCCACACATGCAGCGGGAAGATCCCGGCCTTCGCGCCGAACCCGACGAGCGCGAACAGGAACGCGAACGATGCGGGGAGCGAATCCAGCGACTGCGCGCGCAGGTTGGCGAAGGTGTAGTCGCCGGTGCGCGCCTGCAGAATGCCGAAGCAAAGCAGCAGCGCGAGCGCGCCGACGTGCGAGATCAGGAAATACAGATAACCCGCCCGGCGGATTTCGCCGATCCGGTGGTTGGTCATCACGAGAAACGTCGCGGACAGCGTCAGCGTCTCCCAGGCGACCATGAACACGTACGCATCGTCAGCGATCAGCACCAGTGCGATGCTCGCGACGCAGACATGGTATTCGAAGCAGATCAGCCCGGGCGCGGCCCCTTCGCCCTTGCGGAAATATCCGGCCGAAAAGGCGCCGATCCCCGTGCTGACGAGGCCGAGCACGAACAGGAAATAGCCGGACAAGCGGTCGAGACGCAGATGAAAGGGCAAGCCGGGAAGCCCGATCGGCAGCACCGCCGAAGAGGGCTCGGCAAAGATGCCGGCGAGGCCCGCCGCGCCGATGAGCAGCCCGGCCAGTGCGCCGAGCGGAAACAGGCCGTGGGCCACCAGTCGCGTGCGATGCAAGGCCCCGAGCCCCAGCGTACCGACCGCGAGCCACGCGGCCACGGCCAGCAGGACGAAATGGACGACCGGCACGGGTGCCATCCGGAATGTCTCCAGTACGCTCGGGTTGGACGAGGTGGTTGGAATGGCCGCGGCTCCCGCGACGTATTCCTGCCCGCATTATGACACCGAAAATCAAATCTGGATAACAAGGTATGATAATGCCGTTATCATATAAACCTCATGCTTCCCCGGATGGAACGGATGGCCGCGGCGATGGGTCGCGGCGCTCCGGGCTCCGTTCAGGGCGTCATTGCCCCGACCCTGGCGACTGAGGAAAGACCCTATGCCAGCGCAGTACTTCCGAAGCCTGACGGGAAAACACCGCAGTGCGGCCGCGAACCGCCAGCTCGGGTTTTCGCTTGCCTTTATCGCCGGCGCCGCCAATGCCGGCGGTTTTCTTGCGGTCAGGCAGTACACGTCGCACATGAGCGGAGTCGTGTCGACGATCGCGGATCAGGCGGCGCTCGGCGACGTCCGGCTCGTGCTGGCCGGCATCGGCTCGCTGGCGTCGTTTCTGGTCGGCGCCGGGTGCTCGGCGGTGCTCGTCAATTGGGGGCGTCGCCGCAGCCTGCAGAGTCAGTATGTGCTGCCGCTGCTGGTCGAAGCTGCGCTGCTGCTGTTGTTCGGGCTGCTCGGCAGCCACCTCGCGCTCTGGGAAGCGTTCTTCATGCCGGTCACGGTGATCCTGCTGTGCTTCATCATGGGGCTGCAGAACGCGATGATCACGAAGCTGTCGGGGGCGGAAATCCGCACGACGCACATGACGGGCATCGTGACGGATCTCGGCATCGAGCTGGGCAAGCTCTTTTACTGGAATCGCTCGCATGCCGATGTGCACGCGCAGGCGGTGATCGCCAACCGCGCGAAGCTCAGGATTCACGGAACGATGCTGACGTCGTTCTTCGTCGGCGGCCTGGCCGGCGCTATCGGCTTCAAGCATGTCGGCTACGTCTCGACCGTGCCGCTCGCCGCGGCGCTCGTCACGCTCGCGATCGTGCCCATTGTGGACGACGTGCTTGAATATCTCTACCGGCTTGACCGCAGGTCATGAGCCGGCACAACGCGAAACGCAACCCGACTTCGGAGAACGCATGGTCGAAGAGCAAGTTCATGTCGGCGGACGCCTGGGTCTGAACGGGCACCGCTCCGCCCTCGTTGCGGCGACGGCGTCGCGCTACGCAAGCGAGGTCGCCTGCACGTCGCAAGGCAGAACGGCCAACGCCAAGGACGTGATGTCCGTGATGACCTTGTGCGTCCCCTCCGGCGCCCTGGTTCATGTCACGGCAATCGGCGCCGACGCGAGCGAGGCCGTTCGCGCGTTGGTCAACGTCCTGTCGGCGGCGGACCCTGCTTGAGGCGCTGCCGCCGAACCCGCTCGACACGCGGGCGCCGCACGCCGTCCGGTGCCGCTCGCCAAGGGCCAATGCATTATAATTCGATTAGCATATTTGCCGACTCTGCCCCGCAATGGAAACGAAAACCGCACGCTTGACCATCCTGATCGATCCCGCCAAGAAAGCCGCGTTCGACATGCTCTGCGCGGCGCAGGATCTGACGCCGTCGCAAGTCGTGCGGCAGTTGATTCGCGAATATCTCGATCAGCACGGCGTGAACTACAAGACAAAAAGCCCGCTCAGCAAGCGGGTGAAGCGAAGCGCGGCCTGAGCTCGAGGCAGTTCAGGCGCCGATTTCCCAGTGCGCGTGCCCCTGCGCATGCCAGATCAATCGTTTCGGGTCCAGGCGCTCCCCTTCCTTCAGGCGCCGGGCGATCGACGAGAGCTTGAGTTCGCCGGCAAAAGCAAACGAAAGCACGCGCTCGAACAGCACTCGCCGGGACGGCAGTCGAAGCGGCCCTTTCCAGGCAAAGGCGACGAAGTTGCTGTCGTCCTCGCATCGGACCACCGCATACGAAAGACCGAACACGGCGCTTAGCCGCTCGATGTAAGCGGGCAGCGACGGATCGTCGTCCGTGAGGTTGATTGCGAGCACCCCCGCATCGCTCAACCGCTCGCGACAGGCGGTAAAGAACGCGACATCCGCGCACCGGCTAGGCATCCCTTCCGCGACAAAGGCATCCAGGAGGATCACATCCGTGCGGACGTCCTCCCGGGTCACGTACTCCGCGCCATCCGCACAGATCACCTTGAACCGGGCATCGTCCGCAGGAATCCTGAACACGTCGCGCAGTGCGATGACTTCCGGATCGATTTCGACCGCGTCGATGGCGACGTCGGGCAGATGCCGATAACAGAACTTCGCCAGCGAGCCTCCGCCGAGCCCGATCATGCAGATGTGTCTCACGGCCGGGTACAGCAGCAGACATCCCATCATGGTTCGCGTGTAGCCGAGTGCAAGCTTGTCCGGCGTGCGCAGCGACATGAAGCTTTGGGTGGCCAGGTGATCGAAGTGCAGCGAGCGTGCATGCTGCGTCTCCAATACATACGGGCGCCCGTCGTTCAACGGGGTCGACAGAAATTTGACGAACGCATCGTAGGAGGTTCGATCCTGCTCCATGCTCGATAGCCCAGGTAAGCAAATAGTGGGTGGGATCCCCCGTGGCGAACCGCAACGACAATCGCGTTCGCCATCGGTGAGCGCGCGGCACGTCATCGGCTCGCGGACGGGCCGACGACTGAACAAGCGCACACACCATTATAATGCAATACACATTTCCTTAACGTCGCCTTATAATGTCTGCCAACCGCCGTTCGCCGGAATTGCGGGCGAATTTGCGGAGGTAGTCGACATGTTCGATATGGATGGGATGCTGCTGTTGCCCGATCGGCGCCCCGTATCCCTGCTGGAGGTCGCGGGAAGTCAGGGGCTTGTCGTGGTGGGCGTGGGGCGCGGCGGCGAGCGCGGTTTCCAGATGGTTCACCGCTTCCACGATGCGGGTGAACGGCTGGCGGCAGCCGGTATCCATCTGGCCTTCGTTTATCCGAGGGAGTCGGCCCGGCATGTGATGGATCCGATCTCGGTGGCCAGTGCGCGATTCCGCCACCACCCGCGCCTGCTGCTCGACGTGGATGGCTGCTGTTTCGCGCAGGGCGTGTCTCCTCGATTGCTGAAGGCGGTGTATCTGGGCGAGGAAATGAAGCGTCTCGCCGGCCTCGATATCGATGTGCGCAACGCCGCATGGGAAATGGAGTTCCAGGCGTTTCTGATGGCCTGCCAGCTCGCCCCGTCCCACTGAATACCACGATCCAATCTCACGGCATACGCGAGGAACATGGCAACCGTCGTCTATTTCGAAATAGGTTCCGCATGGAGCCGGAACGGTGCGGCGTCCGTGCGCGATGAGCTGGTGGACACGGCGCGCCGTTTCGACAGCGACATCCTGCTGATCGCGAACGGGCGCCACGGGAATGCAAAGGATGGCATGGCCATCTCGTCGCTTCAGGTACGGCGCGGCACGTCCGCGCAAGTCCTCGCCAGCGGCCCGGACGAAGAGGCAGCGCTGCACGCGCTTTTGCCCTTGCTGCAGGAGGGCTGACCCGCGTGCCACCTGTCGATCTCCCGTACCTGGGCCTGCGCTCGGCGTCCCCGGCCCAGGCCGCCGACAAGCCGATCGTCGTGGAAACCGAGCACCTCGTCTCGCTGTGCTTCGACGGCCGCGGCATGCAGAGCACCATGCTGCGGGCGGCCCCGGATGCCCTCGCACTCGGTTACACGCGCACGATGATGGGCTTCCTGTTGCTTCAGCCGGAACCCGCCCGCGTGGGCTTGATCGGGCTCGGCGGCGGTTCGCTGGTGAAGTATTGCCATCGGAACCTGCCGAACACCCATCTCACGGCAATCGAAATCAATCCGGACGTGATTGCCCTTCGCGACCGGTTCCACATTCCGCCCGACGACGAACGACTGACGATCATCTGCGCGGATGCGGCGCAGCACTTGTCGACGACCGCGCACACATTCGATGCCCTGTTGCTGGATGGTTTCAATGCGGATGGCACGCCGTCGGAACTCTGCAGCGCCGCGTTCCATGACACCTGTCGCGCGCGCCTGAACGACGACGGCGTGCTTGTCGTCAATCTGCTGGGCGACGATCCGCGCCTGGGCGATCGTCTCGCGAGACTTCATGAAACGTTCGGTTCTTCAGTCGCACTCGCACCGGCCGAGGACAGCGCAGGCAACGTGATCGCCTTCGCGTGGAAGCACGACGCACCGCTACCGTCGCTCGAAACATTGATTGAACGTGCGGATCGACACCGTGGACGGCACGGCATCGACCTCGTTGAGGCGGCCGTACGCATCGAGGTCGGCGCCGGTTACGACTGGACGCGCCTGAGTGCGTGTCTTGCCGTTTGAGTCCGGACATACCGCGCACCTGATCATGATCACATTTCTGGAGAAGCCATGAGCGAAAACGAAACTTCGACTGTTCCGACCATCTCGGCATCCGCGATCTGGGCGCTGGAGCGCCTGGCCGATATTCGCTACGGTCGCGATACGCCCGCACTTGGCTGGTCCATCACCCGGGAGCTCATCGGCGCCGGATTTGTGCGCTATCCGACGAACGGTCGCGGCAGCGTTTCGATTACGGCGGCCGGACAGACGTTCCTGAAGAACCGGAAATAGTTTTTGCCGACGTCACTCGAGAATCGCACGGTCGACATGACAAAAGGCTGAACGTGCTTTCCTGCTTGCGGTCCCTTGTCGCGCGACGCAAATCCCGACGGCTTCCCGCGATTCATTTTCAATCCCGGCCGATCGCGATCGAGCCGGGCATCGACCATGCGCGCCATTCGGGCTGGGAAGTCGTGATCCTGGCGGCGTCGGGCGACACCGTCGGCACGGCGATATACAGTCTGGCGCCACGAACCGATCGGGTCTACATCCATCGGCTGGACATTTGCCCGTCGATGAGACGCCGCGGCCATGGTCTCGCCTTCCTGTCGTATCTGCATCGAACGTATCAGTTGCCGATTACCGCCATCGACGCACCGCCGGATGCCCGATCGTTCTGGTGCGCCGCGAGCGCCTTTCGATCCGGCGCATTGCGGGTAACGCCCGGGCAATCCTCCGATGCGTTTCGCGACGAACTGGTTCAATGGCAGCATCGGCAGGCGGAAATACTCGGCTTGCGCCCCCCGTCATCGGAATCATCGGATACCTAAACGAGCTGACGTGTGTGCTCGCAAGCACCGCGCCGGCCCTGTCGACAGTCGTCCCGCTCCACGCGGCAAACGCCGGCGGGGCACGGCCACCCGGTCGCGGGACGACGATCGCGCCGCCTGCGCAATCCATGCAGCGGCCGCGGCGCACGCGGCCACGTTCGCTCACGCCGTCGCGGCTTCGCGCTGCAACGCCGGCAGCTCCAGATTCGCGCGGAAATCGCCGCCGACATAGTCGGTGTCGAGCAGCTCGCGCCGACGCAATTCGGGAAGCAAACCGTTGAGCAGCAAATCCTCCTGATCGGGCTGGCCGAGCCCGTGCAGCGACAGCACGTCGACGAGCCCCGCGCGATAGCGCGTTTCGATCGCATCGGCGAGTTGCGCCGGCGTGCCGGCGACGAACCAGTGGCCGGTCTCCTGCGCGCGGATGATCAGCTCGCGCAGCGTGAGCCGCTGGCGCGCATAGCCGATGAAGATCGCCACGCGTCCGCGCCGGCGCTGCACGCTGTCGATCTCCGGCAGCAGCGATTCCGGCAGCGGCTGGTCGAGCGGCAGATCGCGCAGGTCGATGCCGCCGCCGAGCATGTCGGCGAGTTTCAGCCGGCCTTGTTCGTAGTCGATGCGTTCGTGCTTGTCGCGCAGCCGCCGCGCGACGTCGGCATCGGATTCGCCGATCACCGAATGAAACGAGTTCATCACGAGCGGCAGCCGGTCGCCGCGGCCGAATGCAACGGCCTGCCGGTGCAGCTCGGCGACGAACGTGCGCGCATCGTCGAGCGTCGGCTGCGACGTGTAGACGACTTCGGCGTACCGCGCGCCGAGCGATACGCCGCTGGCCGACTGCCCGGCCTGAAACAGCACGGGCCTGCGCTGCGACGACGGCGGCACGTTCAGCGGCCCCTGCACCTGGAAGTGCTCGCCGCGGTAGTCGATCGCACCGAGCTTGCGCGGATCGACCGAGACGCCGCCTGACGGAGCGCGGCGCGTCGCGGCCGGGTCATTCGCGTCGAACAGCGCGTTGACGACCTCGACGAATTCGGCCGCGCGCGCATACCGCCGTTCCGGATCGGGCAGCGCCGCGTCGCCGAAATTCTCCTCGCCGACCGACGACGTCACCGCGTTCCACGCGGCGCGGCCGCCGCTCACATGATCGAGCGTGCCGATCAGCCGTGCGAGGTTGTACGGATGGTGATAGGTCGTCGACACCGTCGCGACGAGCCCGATGGCCGAAGTCGCCTGGCTCAGCGCCGCGAGCGCGACGATCGGCTCCTGGCTGCCCGTGCTGCCGGCGAGGCCGGCCGAATCGGCCTGCAGCAGATCGGCGGTGAAAAGACCGGTGATCTTCTCGGCTTCGGCCTTGCGCGCGAGCGCTGCCGCGCGTCGCACGCCCTGCGCCACATCCGCATCGCCGGGCGCGTACAGCACGCTCGCGGCCCCGACGAGCGTCTTCAGTCGTCTGCGCGCGCCGCTCATGATGCGGCTCCGGTCGTCGCGCGACGGCGTGCGGTGCGCGCCGCGCGTCGTTCACCCTGGTCGTTCATCTGCATTCCTTGAGATTCCGGTCGGTCGGAGGACGCATGCCGGCGTCGCGACGGCGAGCGCGCTCGCGCCGGATCGTCCGGCATGCTCCGGCAACGCGCCGCGAGGCGCGCAGCCAATGACCATAACGCAAGCCCCCCGGTCGGCCGGAACCAATATTTTCGGCTTTCGATATTCTTCTTGATTGTTTGACCGCGCGAACGGCAGCGAAAAATAATTCGTCATGCCAACCCGTTGATCAGGCCGCTTCGACCCGCGCCGATCGCATCATCATGACGTTCGACGCCACTCGCTCCGATTCCGCTTTGTCCGCCCTGCCG
Organism: Burkholderia anthina; assembly: GCF_902498995.1. Classification (GTDB taxonomy): domain Bacteria; phylum Pseudomonadota; class Gammaproteobacteria; order Burkholderiales; family Burkholderiaceae; genus Burkholderia; species Burkholderia anthina. The sequence continues at coordinate 165,033 of NZ_CABVLY010000014.1, read as the reverse complement.
TTCCGCTTGAGCGTGCTCGACAAGAGCCCCGTTGCGCCGGGAGAAACCGCCGCCGACGCACTGGCGCGCAGCGTCTCGCTCGCACGCTTCGCCGATGCCGCCGGCTATCACCGCTACTGGCTCGCCGAGCATCACAACACGGCCGCGCTCGCATGCCCGTCGCCGGAGATCCTGATCGCGCACGTGCTGGCCCATACCCGGCGTATCCGCGTCGGATCGGGCGGCGTGATGCTGCAGCACTACAGTCCGTACAAGATCGCGGAAAATTTCAACCTGCTCGCGTCGCTCGCGCCGGGCCGCGTCGATCTCGGCATCGGCAAGGCGCCGGGCGGCCTGCCGCTGTCGACGCGCGCGCTGCAGGCCGGCTACGATCCGGCGCGCCGCCCGTCGTTCGCCGATCTCGCCGACGAACTGAATCGTCATCTTCAACACACGGACATCCCGCACGACGCATCGGACGACGCGGCTTCGCTGCACGCGACGCCGCGCCCGCCAGCGCCCGCACACCCGTTCCTGCTCGGCGCAAGCGCGGAAAGCGCGACGCTCGCCGCGACGCTCGGCTGGGCGTTCGTCTATGCGTCGCATCTGAACGCATCCGCGACGGACCTGGAACGCGCGTTCGATACGTACCGCCGCGCGTCCGGCGGGCGCACGCCGCTGCTCGCGGTCTCCGCGATCGTCGCGTCGACGCGCGACGCAGCCGCGCAACTGGCAAGCGGCCATCAGGGCTTTCGCGTGCAGGTCGGCGACACGCCGGCCGTCAACGTCGGCAGCCTCGAACAGGCACACGCATACATCCGTCAGGCAGGCAACGGCCCGCACCGGATCGAGCCGCGCGAAACGCGCATCGTGCACGGCACGCGCGACGACGTACTGCGCGAGCTCGACACGCTGCATCGTCGCCACGGGATCGACGAATTCGTCGTCGACACGCCGCTCGCCGACGCCGCACCGCGGATTGCGTCGCTGCGGCTGCTGTCCGGCGCGGCGGCGCTGAACGCACCGGACTCGCGAGACTCGAGCGCGCGCACGGCCGCCTGCCAGCCGGACTTCGAAGGCGCCGCGCCATGACCGACACGATCCGCATCGCCGGCGCCGACGACGTGCCGGCCCTCTATGCATTGCTGCAGGACGCCTACGCACCGCTCGTGCCGCAAGGCGTGCACTTCACGATCACGCGCTCGCCGATCGAACGGGTCGCGCAAGCCGTCGCGCGCGAAACGACGTTCGTGCTGGAGCAGACGGCACCCGACGGCCGCGCGGCCCTCGCGGCCACGTTGACCGTGCGGTTTCCGTGGGTATCCGGCGAACGCCATCGCACGCCGCATCCGTTCCTGCACTGGTTCGCGGTCGCGCCGGCGTTCAAGCGGCAAGGGCTCGGGCACGCGCTGCTCGAACACGTCGAGACGCAGTTCCTGACCGCGCAGGTCAAGGCGCCCGCGACGTATCTCGCGACCGCGACCCATCATCCGTGGCTGCAGTCGTACTACGAGCGCGGCGGCTACGTGCCGTTCGATCGCTCGACGAACGCGCTCGGCACGCCGCTCGTCTGGCTCAGAAAAATCCTGATCCCGGAGCTCTACGAGGGTCCGGCGACGGCCGACACCGCGCCGGACGGCCTGCGTCTCTCCGCGAACGCGTGACGCGCGGGCTCACCCTGCTTCGCATCCTGCATCCCCTGCCCTCCCTCTCGTGAAAGGCTTCAACGCATGACTCTCGCATTTCCGGATTCCGCTTTCCGCGCGTCGCGCCGCGCCGCCTCGACCGCCCTGCTGCTCGCCGTCGCGATGCCGCATGCGGCGTTCGCCCAGGGCGCGCCCGTCTCCGGCGGCACGCTGACCTGGGGCGTCGAAACGGAGCCCCGCACGCTGAATCCGCAACTGAACGGCCAGGACAAGGTCGAGCTGCTGCTGCGCAACGCCTACGAAAGCCTGCTCGCCCAGAAGCCCGACGGCAGCTACGTGCCGTGGCTCGCGACCGGCTACAAGGTCTCGGCCGACGGCAAGACCTACACGTTCACGCTGCGCGACGGCGTGAAGTTCACCGACGGCGCGCCGTTCGACGCGCAGGCCGTCGCCCGCAACTTCCTGAACGCGCGCGAGCTGTCCTATTCGGCCGGCAGCCAGCTGGCACAACTGATCTCGCACGTCGCGGACGTGAAGACGCCGGACGCGCATACGGTCGCGATCACGCTCGACGCGCCGTATGCGCCGTTCCTGACGTTCGCCGGCCGTCTGCCGCTGCTGTCGCCGAACGCGTTCGGCCGGCCGAGCCTGAAGTCGGGCGGCACGGACATTGCGGGCACCGGCCCGTTCATCCTCAAGCGCTACGTGAAAGGCCAGGAAATCGAGTTCGCGAAGAACCCCGACTATCGCTGGGCACCGCCGACGGCGGGCCACCAGGGCCCCGCGTACCTCGACCGGGTGGTCTACCGGTTCCTGCCCGAATCGTCGGTGCGCACCGGCGCGCTGTTGTCCGGCCAGGTCGACGTGATCGAAGGCGTGTCCGGCAACGACGCTGCGCTGATCCGCAAGAACGCCGACTTCACGTACCGCCGCGCGCTCAACACCGGCACGCCCTACTCGCTGTTCCTGAACGTCGACTACGGCCCGACCCGCGACGTGAAAGTCCGCCGCGCGCTGCTCGAAGGACTCGACGCGACCGGTATCGTGCAGTCGATCTACCGCGGCGAGCGCACGCGCGCGTGGGGCATCACGTCGCCGATCGATCCGCTCTACGACGCCGCCGTCGAAAAGACCTACGGCAACAATCCGGCGCTCGCGAACCGGTTGCTGGACGAAGCCGGCTGGCAGGCACGCGACGGCAGCGGCTACCGGACCCGCAACGGCGAACGCCTGACGATCGCGGTGATCCAGGCGCAGGCGACGGTACGCGACCAGCGCGACGTGCTGCTGCAGGCACTGCAGGCGCAAGCCCGGCAACGCCTCGGCGTCGACCTGAAGATCCAGTACGTCGACGACGGCACGTACGTCGAAGCGCGCAAGAGCGGCAAGTTCGGCTCGATCGCGAACTCGAACACGCCGCCCGACGGCATCGACATCGAAGGCCACTACCTGCCGGTCGGTCACGGCGGCGCGCTGAACTACAGCCGTGCGTCGGCGCCCGAGCTCACGCGCTGGCTGCAGGCGGCCGCGCGCACGCAGAACGTCGCGCAGCGCAAGCAGCTGTACGGCGAACTGCAGCACTTCGCGATCAACGAGCAGGCGTACGCGGTGCCGCTGTACGAGCCCGAGGATCAGATCGCGGCCGCGAAGGCGGTCCAGGGGCTGCGCTTCCGCTCGTTCGCGCAGATGCCCGAGAACCCGTACGACGTGTGGGTGAAGAAGTAAGCCGGCGCGCAGCGCGCCCGCCTTTGCATCACGGTTCGCGCCGATCCGACAGGAGATTTTCCAAATGAACCATTCGACCTCCGCGCCCGTCGCCGTCCCCGACACGCTGCCGGCCGCGCCATCGCCTGCCGCATGGCGCCGCTGGGCGGGTTCGCCGGTCGTCACGCGGCTTGCCACCGGCGTGCTCGTGCTGTGGGCCGCGGTCACGCTGTCGTTCGCGGCCGTGCATCTCGCGCCGGGCGACATCGTCGGCATCCTGGTCGGCGAGCAGGTGAGCACGCCCGAGATCGAAGCCGCGATCCGCCAGGAATGGGGGCTCGACGAACCGCTCGCGCTGCAGTACGTGCATTACCTGTGGCGCGTGCTGCACGGCGACTTCGGCCGCTCGTACATCCTGAACACCGACGTCGCGCCGCTCGTGCTCGGCCAGCTGTGGCCGACGCTGAAACTGACGGGCGCGGCGCTCGTCGTGACGATCGTGTTCGCGGTGGGCCTCGCGGTGCTGACGGCCGGCCGCCGCTGGGCGGGGCGCGCCGCATCCGGCGTCGAACTGCTGCTGGCATCGACGCCGTCGTTCTGGCTCGGGATCATGCTGCTGTTCGTGTTCAGCTTCACGCTGAAGCTGTTCCCGGTGGCCGGCGATCGCGGCTTCGCGTCGCTCGTGCTGCCCGCGCTGTCGCTGGGGCTCGCGCAGGGCGCGGTGATCGGCCGCGTGCTGCGGCAAGGCATCGAGCGCGCGCTCGACGAGCCGTATGCGCTGACGGTGCGTTCGTGGGGGATCGGCGGGCTCGCGCTGCGCGTGCGCCATGCGCTGCGCCACGCGGCGCTGCCGGCCGTCACGCTCGCCGGCTGGCTCGTGGGCGGCCTGCTGAGCGGCGCCGTGATCACCGAGCAGGTGTTCGGCCGGCCGGGCCTCGGCAAGGTGACGGTCGACGCGGTGCTGTCGAAGGACATGCCGGTGATCCTCGCGATCGCGATCCTGTCGGCCGCGATCTACGTCGCGCTCAGCACCGCCGTCGATCTGCTGTACCTGCTGATCGATCCCCGCCTGCGCGAACGCCGCGCACGGCATTGAACCGGAGGCACCGATGTCCACTCCCGTCGCCCTCGCATTGCGCCCGCGCGCGGCACGCAGCACGGCCGGCTGGCTGTACCGCCATCCGGGGCTGGCGCTCGCCGCCGTCTATCTGCTGCTGAACGTCGTCGCCGTCGTTGCGCCCGGCTGGCTCGCGCACTCCGATCCGCTCGCCGCCGATCCGCTGTCCGCGCAGCTCGGCAGCAGCGCCGGGCACTGGCTCGGCACCGACCAGCTCGGCCGCGACATCTACTCGCGCGTCGTGTATGGCGCACGCTACTCGCTGTCGATCAGCGTGGCCGCGATCGGCGTCGCGACGCTGTTCGGCACCGCGCTCGGGCTGCTCGCCGGGCTCGCCCGCGGCTGGCTCGACGAGCTGATCACGCGCTTGCTCGACGTCGTGTCCGCGTTCCCCGACCTGCTGCTCGCGCTGATGCTGATCTCGTTCACCGGCCCCGGCGCGGTGAACCTGGTGTTCGCGCTCGGCGTCGCGTCGGTGCCGCGCTTCGCGCGCGTCGTGCGTGCGCAGACCTTCGTCGTCGCGTCGTCCGGCTACGTCGAGCACGCGCGCACGCTCGGCCTCGCGCCGGCGGTGCTGGTCTGGCGGCACGTGCTGCCGCACGCGATCGCGCAGGTGCCGGTACTCGCGACGGTCGGCCTCGGCACCGCGATCATCGGCGCGTCGGGGCTGAGCTTTCTCGGCATGGGGCCGCAGCCGCCGGCAGCCGAATGGGGGCTGATGCTCGCCGAAGGCCGCAACTATCTGTACAACGCATGGTGGATTGCCGTGTGGCCCGGCCTCGCGATCACCGCGGCCGTGATCGCGGTGAATGCGCTCGGCGGCTACTGGCAGGCGCGCTTCGAGCGCCGGGAGGCGGCATGAGCACGGTCGAAGTCGGGCCGCAGCCGACGCCCGCGCGTGGCGCGCCGGTGGTCCGTATCGAGCAGCTGACCGTCGGGTTCCGCGGCGCGCGCGGCACGCAGCCCGTCGTCGGGCCGCTCGATCTCACGCTGCATGCCGGCGAATGCGTCGCGCTGGTCGGCGAGTCGGGTTCCGGCAAGTCGGTTACCGCGCGCAGCCTCGTCGGGCTGAACGGCCCGCATGCCGCGATCGACGCGGCGCGCTTCGACATCGCCGGCACCGACGTGCGCCGCCACCGGGAACGCGACTGGCGCGCCATTCGCGGCCGCCGGATCGGCTATGTGCTGCAGGACGCGCTGGTGTCGCTCGATCCGCTGTGGCGCGTGCGCGACCTCGTCGCCGAAGCGCTGCACGACACGCGGCGGCGCGATGTCGCCGCGCGCAGCGCCGACCTGCTCCGCTCGGTCGGCATCGACGATCCCGAGCGGCGGCTGCCGCAGTATCCGCACCAGTTGTCGGGCGGCTTGCGGCAGCGCGTGCTGATCGGCACCGCGATCGCGGGCGGCGCGTCGCTGCTGATCGCCGACGAGCCGACCACCGCGCTCGACATGACCGTGCAACGCCAGATCCTGTCGCTGCTGCGCGCGCGCCGCGATGCCGGCGACGCGGTGCTGCTGATCAGCCACGATCTCGCCGTCGTCGCCGAACTGGCCGACCGCGTGCTCGTGATGCGCGGCGGCCGGATCGTCGAGCAAGGGCCGGCACGCGACGTGCTGAGCGCGCCGACGCATCCGTACACGCGCCAGTTGCTCGCGGCGATTCCCACTGCCGCGTCGCGCGGGTACCGGCTCGCGGCCACCGCGCGCGTGCCGCTGCCGCCGAAACGCATCGATACGGGCGCGCCGGTGCTCGCCGTCGACGCGCTGACGAAACGCTACGGCGGCCGCGACACGCCGGCCGCGGTCGACGGCGTGTCGTTCACGCTCGCACGCGGCGAGACGCTCGGCATCGTCGGCGAATCCGGCTCCGGCAAATCCACGGTCGCGCGGATCGTGCTCGGACTCGTCGAACCGGACGGCGGCACCGTCGCGCTCGACGGCCAGCCGTGGAACGGCGTGCCGGAAGCCGCGCGGCGTGCCCGCCGCGCGCGGCTGCAGTTGATCGCACAGGATCCGTACAGCTCGTTCGACCCGCGCTACGCGGTCGGACAGATCGTCGGCGAAAGCCTCGATGCGGCCGGTATCCACGGCGACGCGCGGCGTCGGCGCGTGCTGCAGCTCCTCGACGAAGTGCAGCTCGGCGCCGGTTGCATCGACCGGTATCCGCGCGAACTGTCCGGCGGCCAGCGGCAGCGCGTCGCGATCGCGCGCGCGTTCGCGTCGAATCCCGCGCTGCTCGTCGCGGACGAGCCCGTCAGCGCGCTCGACGTGTCGATCCAGGCGCAGGTGCTGGACCTGCTCGCCGACCTGCAGGCCGAGCACGGCACCGCGATGCTGTTCATCTCGCACGATCTCGGCGTGGTGCATCACGTCGCCGACCGGATTCTCGTGATGCGCGGCGGCCGCGTCGTCGAAAGCGGCCCGGTCGACCGGGTGTTCGGCGCGCCGTCGCACCCGTACACCGCGTCGCTGCTCGACGCGCTGCCGACCCTGCCCGACGCGCCGGCAGCATCGCCGCTGCCCGCCCACGCCTGACCTTTGCCCTTCACCGAACCGCTGCCATGAGCCCATCGACTTCCGCTTCTCCCCGTCAGATCCATCTCGGCGCCATCATCCAGGGCGCATCCGGCAACATGTCCGCGTGGCGGCACCCGGACGCGGTCGCCGACGCGAGCATCAGCGTCGACTTCGTCCGCACGCTCGCGAAACAGGCCGAAGCCGCGAAATTCGACCTGCTGTTCGTCGCCGACGGGCTGCACATCAACGCGAAGTCGATCCCGCACTTCCTGAACCGTTTCGAGCCGCTCACGCTGCTGTCGGCGCTCGCGCTCGTCACCGAACGGATCGGGCTGGTCGGCACGCTGTCGACGTCGTACAGCGATCCGTTCACCGTCGCGCGGCAGTTTTCGAGCCTCGACCACCTGAGCGACGGCCGCGCCGGCTGGAACGTCGTCACGTCGCCGCTCGAAGGTTCCGCGAAGAATTTCTCGCGCGCCGCGCACCCCGAGCACGCGCTGCGCTACCGGATCGCGTCGGAATTCCTGACGGTGACGAAAGGGTTATGGGATTCGTGGGAGGACGACGCGTTCGTGCGCGACAAGGCAAGCGGCGTGTTCTTCGATCCGGACAAGCTGCACACGCTGAATCATGTCGGCGAATTTTTCTCGGTGGCCGGGCCGCTGAACATCGGCCGCTCGCGGCAAGGGCGCCCGATCCTGTTCCAGGCCGGCGCGTCCGACGACGGCAAGGGCGTCGCGGCCGAGCATGCCGATGCGATCTACACGCGCCAGGAGACGATCCCGCTCGCGCAGGCGTTCCATGCGGACGTTCAGCGACGGCTCGCCGCGCACGGCCGCGCGCCCGACAGCCTGAAGGTGTTCCAGGGAATCAGCGTGATCGTCGCGGCGTCGGCCGCCGATGCGGAAGCGCAATACCAGGACACCGCCCGGCTCGTGACGATCGACAACGCGCTCGACTATCTCGGCCGCTACTTCGATCACCACGACTTTGCGCAATACGCGCTCGACGTGCCGTTCCCCGATCTCGGCGAACTCGGCAGCAACCAGTTCCGCAGCACCACCGACGCGATCAAGCGCGACGCGGCCGCGCGCGGCCTGACGTTGCGCGAGGTGGCGCTCGAAGCGGCCACGCCGCGGCCCGCGTTCGCGGGCACGCCCGAACAGGTCGCCGACGGGTTGCAGGCGTGGGTCGACGCGCGCGCCGCCGACGGCTTCATCGTGCGCGGCGGCACGCCGACCGCGTTCGCGGAATTTGCGTCGAAAGTCGTGCCGATCCTGCAGGAGCGCGGCGCGTACCGGCGCGATTACGACGGCACGACGCTGCGCGAACACCTCGGGCTGCCGTATCCGTCGAACCGCTACGCGCAGGCGGCGTAAGCATCGGCGGTGCCGGCTTGTCGGCTTGTCGGCTTGTCGGCTTGCCGGCTTCGGTCGGCTTCGAACCGACTCCGCCCGGCCCGCTCATGCTGCCGGGCGGGCATGCGCGGGCGCACCGCGCATCACCGCCCGATCGGCAGCCCCGTCGGCTCGATCCACCCGAGCCGGTACGCGATCAGCAGCGACAGAAACAGCGTGATCGACAACCCGACGCGCGCCGCGAGCGACCACGCCATCCGCTTGCTCGTCCCGCGATCGTGATTCATGAAATACAGCGCGAAAATCAGGCTCGCGACAATCAGCGCGAACGCCATCGAAACCAGTGCAATCTTCACTGTTGATGCTCCTCCAGGCCCGCATCGGCCTTCAGCAGTTCGGCCAGCCGCTGCCGCTCGGCGGCGACGTCGGCAACGCCCGATGCCGGCCAGTCCAGCGCCACGCCATTGCCCAGCGAATCGCGCACCAGCGTCTGGTAGTGCCGGTCGCTGATCCGGCCCTCATCCATCGCTTCCGCGATCTCATGTCTGAACGGTAGCGGAAAGCTCGCGTATCCGCGCGACAGCGCCGCATATTGCCGCGCGTCGACTTCTTTCGACGAAGGGATGACGGCCCACACCACGACGGCCACGATGGCCGTAAACGGGATAGCCGTGTAGCGAAGAACGAACTTGATCGGGGTCATGACGCGGATATCGAAGTGACGGCGAACACGTGCCGTGTGAAACCGGAAGCAGCCGGACGACCGGTCGCGCAGACGACGCAGCCGCCCGGGGCAACCCGGGGCCGCAGCATCGGCCGACATTGTACTCAAGGCCAAATTCGGGTAACAGATTATGATAATTTAATTATCATATACGATTGACGATTCGAGCAACCCGGCGTGCCGGTATGGCTCGATCGCCGACGTTGAGCCGACGCATGCGCTCGATGCCCTATTCCGGACGTGACGCCGGGAACAGATGTATTATAATTTGATTAACATACCCACCAGCGCTGCCGCACGATGGAAACGAAAACCGCCCGCCTCACCGTCCTGATCGACCCCGCCAAGAAAGAGGCGTTCGAAATACTTTGCGCGGAGCAGGATCTCACGCCGTCGCAGGTCGTGCGACAGTTGATCCGCGAGTATCTCGACCAGCACGGCGTAACGTACCGGACGAAAAGCGCGCTCGGCAAGCGAATGAAGTAAGCGCGCTCGAACCCGCGGCGGCGCTCACGCGCAGATTTCCCAACGGGCATGCTCGCGCGCGCGCCACACGAGCCGCGCGGGATCGATGCACTCGCCTTCCTTCATGCGCCGGGCCGTCGGCGACAGCTTCAGCTCGCCGGCCGATGCGATCCCGAGCGCGCGTTCGAGCAAAACGCGCAGCGATGGCAGCGGGTTGCCGTTCTTCCATGCAAACGCGATGAAGTTGTTGTCGTCGCCGCACGGAACGAGCGCATACGATGCGTCGAACACCTCGCGCAGCTGCTCGAGATGCCGCGGCAGCGCCGGATCGTCGTCCATGAAGTTGATCGCGAGCACGCCCGTTTCGCTCAGCCGTGCGCGGCACGCGTCGAGGAACGCGGTGCCCGTGCACCGGCCCGGCATGCCGTCGGCGACGAATGCGTCGTGCAGGATCACGTCCGCCCGCACCGCTTCCCTCGACACGTAGTCCGCACCGTCCGCGCATATCACCGCGAAGCGCGCATCGTCGTCGGGGATCCGGAACACGTTGCGCAGCGCGATCACGTCCGGATTGATCTCGACCGCGTCGATCGCGGTATCGGGCAGATGCCGGTAGCAGTATTTCGCGAGCGAACCGCCGCCGAGCCCGATCATGCAGATACGCGCGGGCACGGGCTGCAGCAGCAGGAAGCCCATCATCACGCGTGTATAGCCGAGCTCGAGCCGCACCGGATCCTTCAGCGACATGAAGCTCTGCGTGCCGAAGTGGTCGAAGTGCAGCGACACCGTGTGCTTCGTCTCGAGCACGAACGGGCGGCCGTCGTTCAACGGCATCGCCAGGAACCGCAGGAGTGCGTCATAGGAAGCTCGATCCTCGCTCATGCGCGGCAGGCCTGGATAATCAGAGAGTCGGTCGAACCGCGCGCGGTCAGACCTTCTTCAGGTAGCAGGCCTTCAGCATGAAGCCGCCGAGGTCGGTCTTGCAATCGACTTCGTGATCGCCGCCGACGAGCCGGATGCTCTTGACCTTGGTACCCATCTTCAGCGTGATCGATGAACCCTTCACGCGCAAGTCCTTGATCAGCACGACCGAATCGCCGTCGGACAGCACGTTGCCGTTCGCGTCCTTGACGACGTCGCCCGCCGGTTCGTCGCCCGCTTCGGCGCCGGCGCCTGCCGACCATTCATGACCGCAGTCCGCGCACACGTAAAGCGTGCCGTCCGGGTAGGTGTTTTCCATCGCGCATTGCGGGCAGGCGGGTGCAGCGTTCATTCCAGCTTCCATTCGGAGGGGGTTCGGGGATCGGCAAACAATGCCGGACGCGCGCGGCCGCGTCGCCGCCGACGGATCGGCAGGCCGGGCTTCACGCGCACAGCATTATAATGCAATACACATAATCAAGCTGCCGTATTATAATGGCGTTCCTTCCATCATTCGCCGGACTTGATGGCGGTTTCGCTGAGGATGTCGACATGTTCGAGATGAATGATGCGCCGACATCGCCTGTACAACGCCCCGCGGTGCGGCGGCAAGCCGCGCTCCGCGCGTTCATGCCGTGCTGCCGGCCGCTCGTCGCGCACGGTCCCGACGACCTTCCGCAAGGCTGACCCGCATCGTGCCAACCGTCGTCTACGTTGAAATCGGCGCCGCATGGAACCGCGGCCGCGCAAACGCCACCCGCGCCGCGGTCGTCGCGGCGGCACACCGTTTCGAAAGCGACATCCTGCTGATCGCCAACGGGCTCAGCGGCAACGCGAGGAGCGGCGATGCCATCGCGTCACTGCTGATGCATGGCGGCACCTCCGCGCAGGTGCTCGCGACCGGCCCCGACGAGGAAGCCGCGCTGCAGGCGCTGCTGCCCTTGCTCCAGGCGGACTGACCCTGCGTCGTCCGCTTCCACGGCTTCGTGCCGTTCACCCTGAATCATCTTTCTGCGAGGAAGCGATGAACGACAACGTCACGTCAAACCCCCCCACCCTGTCTGCATCCGCGATCTGGGCGCTCGAGCGCCTCGCCGACGTGCGCTACGGCCGGGATGCGCCGGCGCTCGGCTGGTCGGTCGAACAGGAGCTCGTCGGCGCCGGGTTCGTCAGCCATGCCGCCAACGGCCGCTCCGGCGCATCGATCACCGCGCATGGCCGCAGCTTCCTGAAAAGCCGGAAGTAGGACGGCGTCGGGCACATTGCCCGATACGACCGGGGGCTTGCGGTCGCGCCGCGATTTCCGCGGTATCGTACGGTGCCCGCGGGCGGCGCAACGCGCCGCCTTCATCCTCCTTCCCCGTGGAACATCCGATGACCGCCAGCGCATTGCCGCCCGTCACGTCCCCGCCCGTTCTCGACACCCCGCGCCTGATCCTAGAAGGCCATCCGCTCGGCGACTTCGATGCGCTCGTCGCGATGTGGGCCGAGCCGGCCGTCGTCGCGCACATCTTCAACGGCGAGCCGTCGGCGCCGCGCGACTCGTGGATGCGGATGCTCGCGTATCGCGGCCTGTGGCCGCTGCTCGGCTACGGCTACTGGGCGATTCGCGAGAAGGCGTCGGGCCGCTACGTCGGCGATCTCGGTTTCGCCGACTTCCACCGCGCCGTCGAGCCGTCGATTCGCGGCGTGCCGGAGGCCGGCTGGGCGCTCGCCCCCTGGGCGCACGGCAACGGCTATGCGACCGAGGCGCTCACGCACGCGCTCGGCTGGCTCGACGCGCAGCACCGGTTCGAGCGCAGCGTGTGCCTGATCGCGCCGACCAACGCCGCATCGATCCGCGTCGCGGAAAAAGCCGGGTATGCCGAGCCGGTGCGCATCCGCTTCAACGACGCCGATTCATTGCTGTATTCGCGCGCGTGCCGCTGAGCGGGATGCCACGCGCCGGCCGCGACGTGGCGGCCAGCGCGCGGGGCCCGCTTCCGCCTGATGCGACGGCGGCGCCGCGCTGACTGGATCCTTGCCCGACACCGCGCCGGTCTGCCATCCGCCGCCGAGCGCCTGGTACAGCGCGACGAGATCGATCGTCGTCTGCAATTCGCCCTGCACCGCCTGCTGCTGCCCCTCCGACCATTGGCGTTGCGTGTCGAACACGTCGAGGAACGGCGACAAACCCTTCCGATAGCGATCCCGCGCGAGGTCCAGCGCGCCCTGCTCTGCCTTCACTGCATCGTCGATCGCCTCTTGCTTGATCCGTCACGACGGCAGCGCGCCGACACGCCGATGACTCAATCGCGCGTGCCGCCCCTGACCGAACTTCTTGTGCGGCTCACCGCGATTGGCGCCGCGGAAGGTCGCCGTACAGGCGATAGAGGGCGTCAACGACCCGGACCTTGGGGCGGGCGCGTTTTGAACTGATCCACAGCGGCGAACCCTGCTGCTTGTACCACCTCCAACCGTTCTCCGCCGTGATCTGCATGCCCCGGTCGGGACATATGCCGTCGGCGATGTCCTCGTGATACAAACGCATCGCCATCTGCTGCCGCCAGTGACGCAGCGCGTCCGGGCCAACCCAGCACAGCGTCGCAGCCCATAGTCCAGCCTCGAGCATGAACGGCCACGTGGTATCCAATGCCTGTACGGCCATCCGGCAAACGATCGTCTCCCAGACTGCACACAGTATCGCGCCCGCCCAGAACAGATACAGTACGGCGTAGTGGCGATACCTGCGCCACCGTCCCGACCTGCGAACCGCGCGCTCGATCTCGTGCCAAGCATCGCGTGTTTGGCGCTTGCTCATGTCCGCTCCTTTGAACGTTGCAATTCACTGAAAAAGTCGTCTTCCAGCAAACGCCGGCTCAGTATCGCCCCGCCCATCTGGATCGGTAACGTCAGGATAACTAATACCAGCACCGCCCAGCCGATCCATGGCCTCATGACGCCGAATGTCTCGGCTCCGAACATCGTCAAACAGGCCACCCCCACCAAGCCGATGGTCGTGGACAAGCTGAGCAGCCGGTAATACTCGGCCTTGACGGGCTCAACCGGCGCCAGCTGTGTGCCAATCAGGTTCAGTTGCACGCCGTGACGTATCGGCGTGGCGACCAGTTGTACGCCTTGGCCGTGCTGCACGATCTGCGCCGCCAGCGCGCGCAGAAGCAGCGGGCTGACTGGCCCCGGCTCACCGATCGCTTTATCGAGGTCGTGCGCCGGCAAATCGAGTCCGCAGTCCTTGACCGCGGATACGGTAGCGTGCCGGAGATGTCCGGGCAGTCTGCTCGTCCACATGTGCTTGATCCGGGCGGGCGGAACCTGCTGCGCGCGCAGAAGGGCGGCGGTTGCGTCCATCGCCTCATCAGCTTCGGCCGTGATGGGCCGGAACAGATACGCCTGCGGCCGGCGCTTGCCACGGTAGTCGCCCATCACGTCGGACGAGGTGGTCAACAGCGCGACCGCGGCCTCCGACCAGGCCGGTGCCTGGTCAGGCCGATGCAACTGGCAAGCAAGGGTAAGCACGAATTCCGCCGGCGGGTGATCGTTGCCAAACCAAGGCTCGGTGAGCGACAGCAGCGTATCGAGCGATACCCAGGAGAACGAGACGAGATCAGGAAGGCGTAGACGCTGCCAAAGCTGCTTCAACTCGTACAGGTCGTCCTGCGTTGCCGATTGCAGGTAGACGTGCATCGAACGGGTGCGCGCGATCCCGGCAATGGTCGCCGACAATTGCGTCAACAGGCCCGTGAGTATGCCTTCGAGCCTCGCCTCGCTGGAAGCCTGATCCTGGCTCGCCAGCGGCAGCCGCTTACCGGCATTTGCCGGCCGCGAGCCTTCCAGGCCTAACATGCGTTCGGCCAGTCCGACCTCCGGTGTGAGTGTCGCGCTAGCGATGATGACGACACGCCGCTGCGCCCAGCGTCGCCAGTTCGCCTGTGTCTCGCGGCACAGGTAGTTCCACCAGTCCGTGTCGTTGAGCTCTTTCTCGTAGCCGCTGTAGAGGCTCCCGCATAAAGCAACCGTCAGCGCAAGCGGCAGGACCAGCAAGCGCACGAAAAAGTCGCCGGACGCGACCGGCTGCGCCCCCCAGGTCAGTACCGTGATGACCACCCCGGCCGTTTGAATGACCATGTAGATGGCGAACGCGATCCATAGTGGCGGAGGCTTGCTGCATACGCGCGGCGCCGGCAGCCGCATGTGCCATTGCATGCTCATGCGATCGACACTCCCGGCGATTCGGCGATGACCTGACTGCCGCACTCCGTGCGACATCGATCAACGACCCACCGGCGCCCGCCTTCGCTATAGCCGACACCCGTCTCGATGATGCGGTTGTCGCCGTGCTCAGGGCACGACACAACGTCGTGCAGCAACGCTACCTTGCGGCCGTCGAGGGTGAACGTGGACGAGGCGGATTTGACGGTGCCGCCGTGCGTTGTCGGGTCACCGAGACAAACGGGATTTTTCATGATCTTGTTCCTTGCAGAGCGGGACATGCGCGTTAGCGCACCAGTGGCGCATCTGGATTGGTCGGTTTGATTGATGCGTCGCATGTGATGCGGTCTTGGCCGGAGGGCGTGCGAAGCTTCGAAAGAAGGCCAGGTCTCTTCGACGCCATAAATGTGGAACTGCGTATGCCCGGAGGATATGGCTTGCTCAAATCGATATTCGGAAGCAACGGATATTCTTTTACGTAAGGATCGCCGTCTTCGTCACCATAATCGACTTGAGCGACAAACAGCTTGTCTTTCGTTGCTGCAATCGTATATCGCTTCGAATCCTCGAATGGTTTATAGATGTACCTCGCATACACCATTCCATGAAACGTGTTGCCGCCATCCGTTGAGTACGCCATGACGGGGTTGCATCCTCGGTCGCCACAAACTGTATAGGGTGCGACTGCGGATGGAAACGCGAGATTCATTCCGGTCGGATCAGCATTAATGACCCTCCCCTGGAAATTCTCGACGGTTCCCCGTCCAAGCTTCCTACGGATACCGGCTTTCGTATCGTTATAGAACGTCTCGCCGTGATAGCAATCACGATACCGCTCCAGCGTCACGAACCGGTGATCGTCTAGCCGGTAAATGACTTGGGGCGGCGAATCGTAAGGCAGTTCCTTGGCGCTCAGAAAATCTGCGAGATTGAATGAATACGGACGCTGCGCACTACAGGCCTGCATCAGCAGCATCAGCAGCATCAGCACGAAAATAACGAGGTTACGCACCATTGGAATTTCCCCAGATCGGATTTTTCATGATCTTGTCTCTTACAGAACGGCCACGCGTATTAGCGCACCAGTGGCGCATCTGGATTGGTCGGCTTGATTGACGCGTCGCACGTGATGCGGTCTTGGCCGGAGGGCGTGCGAAGCTTCGAAAGAAGGCCAGGTCTCTTCGACGCCATAAATGTGGAACTGCGTACGCCCGGAGGATATGGCTTGCTCAAATCGATATTCGGAAGCAACGGATATTCTTTCACGTAAGGATCGCCGTCTTCGTCACCATAATCGACTTGAGCGACAAACAGTTTTTCTTTCGTTGCTGCAATCGTATATCGCTTCGAATCCTCGAATGGCCTGAAGCTATGAGGCATGTAGGTCAAGAGATGGAAAGTGATTCCGCCATCGGACGAGTACAGTAGGGGTACGGTACAGCCCCGGTCGCCACATGAGATTGGATGTGGATACGATAGGGGCAGCACTATATTAATTCCAGTCGGATCCGAATTTATCAATCGCCCTTGAAAATTCTCGATCCGTCCAACTCCGATTCTCATGCGAATTCTCGCCTTAGTATCGTTATAAAACGATTCACCATGATGGCAATCACGATACCGCTCCAGCGTCACGAAACGGTGATCGTCAAGCCGGTAAATGACTTGGGGTGGCGAGTCGTAAGGCAGTTCCTTGGCGCTCAGAAAGTCCGCGAGACTGAATGAATACGGACGCTGTGCACTACAGGCCTGCATCAGCAGCATCAGCGCGACAATAACGAGGTTACGCACCATTAGAATTTCCCCATTCGATGCGTTTAGCGTCGGCGCGGCTCTTTTCTTCCGCAACCGTCCTCCAGTCGATCACGTCTGGCTTTTCGACAGTCTTGAGAACCCCATCCGTAAAGTACGGATCGTAGCCTTGCGTCCAGTCAGCTTTCTTAATCAGGCGAGCCCAGAAATCCCAGTCCTCGGCAGCATCACAAAAACCAATCGGCAAGTCCCAGGCCACGACGCGTTTCATGAATTCGGCATGCGACGGCAGCGTGCTGTGATTGGTCGGCTCGGGACGGTAATTGTTGATCCGCTCCTGGAGTTCCTCTTGTGTTTCGAGTGAACGCGTGCGCCCGCTGTTGGCATACACGTCTTCGCGTGTTTTGTATTCTTCTCGTTCATACATCGAGGCAAAGTTGGGGAAAGAGGGATCTAGATATTTTCCCTTGTTTGGGTCAGTGGGATCGACATCAAACTGCCCCCATGCTGGAGCAATCTTGCGTGACTCTTCAAAACCCTCCATCTCCTCCGCCGTCAGCGGATTCGGTACCTGCTCGGCATTGATCGTGACGGTCTGGTTGGGCTTCGGCACAGTCCATAGATTTGTCAAACCGAACACCCCTGCAGCCGGTCCACGATTGCCGTTCCAGAAGTCCGTCGCTTTCGCACCGGGGACCAACTTCTCCTCCGGGGTCGGCGGCAGTGTGCCGAACCGCCGAACGCCTGGTTCATCCCCCACCGCCGTTTCACGCGCCAGCATCCGCTGCTTGACGGTATCGCCCAGTTCCGTCAGCAGTTCATCGCCGATGCCTTGCCAGCCAATGCTCTGCAGCGACGTGATGCCCATCACCCGATCATGCGGCGTGAAATAGACGTATAACCGGCCGTGATTGTCGCGCTCCGGCATGCCGTAATGCAGCTTCAAATCCGGCCGCCAGAAATTCATGTCCTGGGTTGCACCGACGTGCAATTGCTCCATCATTTCTTCGGTGTAGACGCGCTTGTCCCGCTTGATGCGATTCGCGATCCGGCGGAACGTGTTGACGCGCGCCTGCGCAGTCGGTCGCTCACTCCCGCACGTCAGCGCGTCCGTGGCCTTGTCATCCACCGCAAACGGCGAATTCATCACGAACAATGCATCGGGCGCGCGAGTCTTGCACAAGGCAGTGGCCGCCATTGCAATCATGGTGCCCTGACTGTGCGACATCACCGTCACCGTATCGCGTGGGCACTGGGTCCGAATTTCGTCAATCAGGTTCGCCAGGCGCTGCGCGGCGTGCGCGTAGTAGTCGCGCGGCGGCGCATCCTGCAACTGCCGCTCCACTTCCGTGTTGAGCCGTTGCAGGTCGAAGCCGTAGATCGTGCGCGTGAAGCCTTTTTCACTCCACAGCTGCTGCAGGTTGTTCGTGCCGTTCTGGAAAGGCCCACCGCCCCAATACCACGGCGTGTTTTGGCGATGATCCTCGACCTTGTGTGGCGTACATTCAGGCGCCCAATAATCGGAGCCCTGCTGATCGCGCAATGCGATTCGCCAATTTTTCTCCTTGCCTTTTTGCGCTCGGTAGCCCCAAAAGAAGCGGATCACCGGTGAACGTCCACGTTTATCGAGATCGATCCGACGTGGAATGGGACGATCATCGGAGTCTTTAGTGATATACGCGTTCGCTTTTAGCTTCGTTGCTTCGCTGTGTCGGTTAAGCCGATCGTTCAATCCAGCACAAAGCGCCTGCTCCGCCGCGTCATACCACTCCCCCTCGGAGTTCACGCCATGCACGAAGATAATGACACCGGGCAGATGCGGGGGAATCCGCGCCTCGGCGCGCACCTGATAGCCCGTTGGCGTCAGGTACGACTCCCAAAACGGACGGCCGAGGTGATCGCGCTGCATCGGCACGATGCGGGTTGCATCTTCATGCCGATAGCGCTTTGGCTGGGTTTCGGTCGGCGTGTTCGCCGTATCACCCGACCGATCAACTGAATCATCCATTTGCTCGAGCTCCGTTGTTGTTCTTCGACAGCATCAGCTTGATGCCCTGTGCAATGTCGTTCGGCGTCAATGACGTTTCGCCCTTCGCGCTCGTCACGCCCTCCACGATTCGGCCGTCCGCCAGCTGGATCTTGTACGGCTTGCTCTTCATGGGCCGGCCGGTCACGTCGTCGCTCAGGATGAACCGCTCGTCATTCGTGACGTTGCTTTGATCGAACTTCGGCAATGGCAGCGACAGCGCGCCCGGACCTTCCTTCTGAATCTCGACGATCTTCAGAATCAGGCGCCCCGCACCGCCGATCTCGACGTTATCGCCCTGCACCTTGACGTAAGCCGTGCCGCCGCCACTGAGCACAACGCCATTGGCCGCGTTCGCCGTCAGCGTGCCCGCCGCGCTGCTCAATTGCATGTTCTGCCGTGCCACCAGTTCCATCGCGTCCGACTGCGCCTGAATCCGGACCTTGCCGCGTGCGGCGAACAGACGAATGCCCATCCTGTTCGCGAACAGCGACAACACGTCGCCGGCGGCGATGGCGACATGTCGAATCGCATTCACGTTGAATCGCGACGACGTGGCGACGCTCACGTCCTTGCCGGCCGACACCATCACGCGGTCGGGTGTCGCCAGGCCAATGCCGGCCGGCGCGGACAACGCGATTACCGACTTTTTCAGGCCCGCCAGTTCGTCTTTGAGCCACGCGTTTTCTGCCCGCAGATCCGCGATCTCGGCTTTCGCCACCGCCGCAGCCTCTGCCAACCCCTGCGCATGCGCTTGCGTAAGCTGGAACTGGTCGGTCGCGGAACGCATGTCGGTCTGTTCGCCCCGCGCCTTCTCCTGCCGGTCGGCCGATATCAATATGCCGCCACCCGCGCGCACGTGTCCGCGATTGTCAGTGCGCAGTTCGAAGCCTTCGCCACGCGGCTTTTGGTCGCGGTCCACCGTGTGACCGAGATTCAGCTGCGTCTTGCCATGCTCCGTCGCCAGCTTGATGTGTTCGCGACCATCCCGATCGTCCATCTCCAGCGTGTTGTTCGAACGGGTCCGCAGGGTATTGCGCGTGCCCCACGGAACGCCCGAGATGATCGGGTCCGTGTGCTGCGCGGTATGGAGCACGTGGCTGATGAACGGCAAATCGACGCAGCCCCACAGGAAGCTGACGCCAACGACGGTGCCCTCGACCAGCCCGAAATGAAAGCCCGTTTGATTCGGCCCCGCGAATGGCTTGGCAAGACGCATCGGGCAACTTCGCAGACCGGGCATCCGCGTGTCGCGGTCCAGATGAAGGTGAACGATATATTCACCCTGACCGTCCAGGTATGGGTCTTTCCAGCCACCCGACGACGCGATGGTCCCCGTGATAACGCCGTGAATCTTCGGCCACGTTTCCGTCTTCAACGGCAGCCGGTATTGACGGTCGGACGGTATCGCGTCGAACGTCACGTGATACGCCTGCTTGCGCGACGCCCGACACACCATCCGGACCACCAGCAACCCATGCTTCGCATCGGGCAATGCCCTGTTCGACAGCTTCAATATGGAACCAGCCGTGAGATCGAGCATGTCGCACTCGCCGCGATACTCGATCTGTTCGGCCAGCGCCGCTTCGCGCCGTAGTTGCGCTTCCTCGTTCGCTTCGTCCTGGCTCTGGTTCGGCGTCCCCCACGTATATGCGTCACCATATGTTGTGCGGTCCTCACGGATCGGGCTGATTGCCTCGATCGGTTCGGAAAGCTGCGCCTCCGTACTGAACGTGCGCACCGTATAAGTCTCCGGCAGCGTCCTTGCGGTCATTTGCAGTGCGCTGACGGATTCGAGGCCGCTGGATTCCAGCCCGCTGCGCGGCCGGTAGGCGACCGTCAGGCGCTCGGGATCGCGCCGGTAGTGCGCATAGTCGTCGCCAAAGCGTACCCGTTCGCAACGCTCGCCCGCTTCGCATACGAACCAGATGCCCGAGCGGCGGCACAGTCTTGTGATGAACGCCAGGTCGTCCTCACCCCACTGCATCACGAAGCTGCGTTTGCGGTAGGTACGGTGCAGCGCGAATTCAAAGCCGGCAAAAATCTTGTTGAACGCGTGTTCCCGGAGAATCTGCTCGATGATCTCGCGAACGGTCATGTCGAGGAAGAACCGGCATTTTGGCGCCTGACGCAGCAACGCCAGCCGGGACTCCAGCACAATCTCGTAGAGGGATTGATCGCGATGGGTATCCTTGAGCGCGAACCCCGTCACGACACCTTGCACGCGCCGCGCGTCTTCCGGCTGACTCCAACGGTCGCGCGGCGGGGGCTGGATCACCAACGTGCCGATTCTGTTCAGAAATTCGCCGCGCGACAGGTCATGCCGGGGATGAGTGAACCGGATTGTGTACTTTGTCGGCTCACCGATCCCGTGCGCGCCCTCGAACTCGTAGATGTCCGCGAGCGTGGCAGCGGGATTGCCCTTGATGTCGAGGCTGTAGAACTGATGGATGTTGACGCCCGCGCGCGCGGGTGCGTCGTAAATAACCGTGCTCGTTGCCAATAGCCCCTCCCAAAATGTCGGCGGATACCCCGCTGGACATTAATTGGCCGGAGTCAAGACAACAATTAGACGAGTCCGAATTTGTCGAGAATGCTATTTTCCGTCAACACTTGCGGTTCGCGCTGCTCACCGACGCCGACCGCCATGCGATCGCGGCCTGCCTGAAATCGTTGCCTTCGCAACCGACTGCGGCGACCAACCCGCTGGGTGTCGGCGGCGCGCGCTCGACGCCCGCCGGGCCGCGCCCGGAAGGCGGCCAGCAGGCGCCGGGGGCCGGCGTGTATGCAGGCTTCTGCGCGCGCTGCCACGGTGCGCAAGGCAACGGCGTGCCCGATCACGGGCCGCCGCTCGCGGGCAATTCGGCCGTGCTCGCGGCCGACCCGACGAGCGCGATCCGGATCGTCGTCGAAGGCGCGCGGCCGGCGCCCGGCACGCACGGGCCCGTGCAGCGGATGCCGGCGATGCGCGGCGCGCTCACCAGCAGCGAGATCGCGGCGGTGGTCAGCTACGTCCGCGGCGCGCGGGGGAATCGGGCCGCGCCGGTATCGGAGCAGGATGTGAGGCGGTTGCGCGCGGCGCTACATCGCTGAAGAGCGAGGCCGCCGCGCATATCGCGTCGCGCGTCTATCGAACCGCGTCCGCACGCACGACAGCCGCGTGCATCGCATCGCGTCGCGGGCGGTTCGTGCGCCGCCCGCGACCGCGTGCTCAGAACATGTGCCGGATCCCGGCCATCACGCCGACCTGGTTCTGCCCCGGCGCGGGCGTCGTGCCGCCGCCGCCGGCGCTGACCGAGAACGCCGCATGCGCGCTGTTCGCGAGATACGCGCCCTGCAGATACACGGCGGTCTGCTTCGACAGGAAGTAGGTGCCGCGCAGCACGCCCAGCGTCGCGCGCGCGTCCTGGCCGGACACGGTCACGTGATAGACGCCGGTATCGACGAGGAACGCGGGCGTCACGTAGTAGTTCGCGGTGAGGTAGAACAGGTTCGAGTGCAGGTTCGGGCCGCCCGACGCATCGGTATCGACCCAGCGGCCGATCCAGCCCCCGCCGAACTTCATGCCGAACGCGTTGACGTAGCCGTTGACCTGCGCGCGATCGTCCTTGTCGCCGCTCGCGGAGAGCGGCAACGGCTTGACGCCGTCGAAGAAGTTCGCGGCTGCGGTGTCGCTGCCGCCGCGTTGCTCTTCGTACGACGCGGCCACGCCGAACGCCGTCGAGTCGTACTTCAGCATCGCGGACCACAGCCGGCACACGGTCGTGTCGCCGGGCGTCGGGCCCGCGCAGGTGCCCTGCCCCGGCGAGTTGCCGGTGCCGGCCGAATCGCGGCCGAACGAATACATCGCGCCGGCCGTGAAGCCGCCGAACTTGCCGCGCCACGCGACGGCGTTGTCGGCGCGGCCGTTCGGAATGTACGCATCGAGCGACGGCAGCCCGTAGATGTTCGGGCCGAGCAGGTCCGAATCGAGCACCGCGTAGTACGTCATCGTGTACTGGCGGCCGAACGACAGCGTGCCGTACGGGCTTTCGATCCCCACCCAGCTTTGCCGGCCGAACAGGCGCGTGCCCTGCCCCATCGTGCCGTTGCCGACGTTGAAGCCGCTTTCGAGCGCGAACACCGCCTTGTAGCCGCCGCCGAGATCCTCGGAACCGCGCAGCCCCCAGCGCGACGGCAACTCGCCGGTGATCGACGGCATCCGCACGATGCCCTTGCCGTCGGCGTTCGCATGCGACACGTATTCGACGCCCGTATCCAGCACGCCGTACAACGTCACGCTGCTTTGTGCAAAACCGGTCGTCGCGAATCCGAGCAAAGCTCCGCCAACGAGATGCTGAAATCTCATGCTGTCTCCAAACCTGAATATGAATGCTTCCGATTACTACGTATGACTAATTGATCGAGATAAATCGGATCGGTTTATTTCCCGGCGATTCGATCCGATGACGGCGGATGGCCGTCGATCCGAAACGCGGGCACGATTGTCCGAAAGGCACGACTGGACCGGGAACGACGCGCGCTGCGCGCCATGCCGGCGGGCGAGGAATGTGATCGGGGGATGTCTCCTTGTTGCATGGTTTCCGTTCTTCGGGTTGCAACTGTTTGAGTCGATACTATCGGCCGCAAAAAAACGCGTCCAACACCGATTGGGTATCGGTTGATATCTGCGAGGTATGCATGCGCGATTCGCCCTGCTTTGGTGCAATGCGGACCCGCGATACGATGCGTCCCGATCGCATAAATCCGTCACGCGAAAGAAGAAGCTCAAGTAAAATACGGAGCACTAACTCTTCTCCCGGCCTCTCGATATCCTCACTCGGCCGTGTCCGGCTCCGGCTCGGGCTTCGCATCCCCCCACTCGACGGCAAGGACCATGGAGCTACGCCATCTGCGCTATTTCGTTGCGGTCGCCGAAGAACGCAGCTTCACGCGCGCCGCACAACGGCTGCATATCGCGCAGCCGCCGCTGAGCCGGCAGATCCAGCAACTGGAAGAGATCCTCGGCATCGTGCTGTTCGAGCGCAATTCGCGACCGCTGAAGCTCACCGAGGCGGGCCGCTTCTTTCATCAGCATGCGGTGCAGCTGCTCGCGCAGACGGCCGAGCTCGAATCGATGACGCGCCGCGTCGGCAAGATCGAGCGCAGCCTGTCGGTCGGGTTCGTCGGCTCGACGCTCTACGGGATGCTGCCGAAAGTCATTCGCCGCTATCGCCAGCAGCATGCGGAAGTCGAGCTCAGCCTGCACGAGATGTGGACGATGGACCAGATCAAGGCGCTGAAGGAAGGCCGCATCGACGTCGGCTTCGGGCGCATCCGTCTCAACGATCCGAACGTGCGCCGCGTCGTGCTGCGCGAGGAGCCGATGATCGCGGCGCTGCCGCTCGACCATCGGCTGAGCACGGTCACTACGCCGCTGTCGCTGCACGACCTGCTCAACGAAACGCTGATCGTGTTTCCGAAAACGCCGCGCCCGAGCTATGCGGACCAGGTGCTGTCGGCCTTCCACGATCGTGCGCTGAAGCCGGCGCGCGTGCTGGAAACCCGCGAGCTGCAGATCGCGCTCGGGCTCGTCGCGGCCGGCGAAGGCGTGTCGATCGTGCCGAAAAGCGTGCACGGGCTCAAACGCGACGACATCTCTTACCACGACCTCGACGATCCGCGGCTCGTGTCGCCGATCATCATGAGCATGCGCCGGCTCGATGCATCCGAAGACATCGAGCGCATGCTGAACCTCGTCTACGCGCTGTACGACGAGGAAGGCATGACGTACCTGCCGCCTTCCGCGGAACGCGACGATCCGGCCGCGCAGGACTGAGCGGCCCGGATCGCCTGCCGCGCACGCTCAGTGCTGGATGGCCGATGCGACTTCGGCGTCCGCGCGGTCCACGCGCAGGCTGAACACGGCCAGCGCGGCGAGCGCGAGCGGCACGGCCAGCGCGAGAAAGAACCCGGACGGCCCGCCCCACGACAGGAACGTGCCGCCCACGGCGGAGCCCGCGATCGCGCCGGCGCGGCCCATTCCGATCGCCCAGCCGGTCGCGGTCGCGCGCAGCGCGGTCGGATACGCGCCGACGATCAGGTAGTTCAGCGCGATCTGCTGCCCGCCGATCCCGAACCCTGCGGCGCCGACGAGCGCGAACACGAGCGCCCAGTTCGTGCCGGCGTAGCCGAGGCCGATCGCGATCGCGATGCCGAACGCGAACATCGCGCCGAGCAGGTTGCGCGTATTCACGCGCGGCAGCACGATCGACAGCGGAATCGCGCAGACGATGAACACCGCATTGACGATCACGGTGCCGACCGGCGCCTGCTGCGCGGTCAGGCCGGCCGCCTTCAGCACGGTCGGCAGCCACGACAGCAGCATGAACCATGCAATCCAGTTCAGCAGGTAGATCGCCCAGATCGCGAGCGTCTTGCCCGCATAGCCGCCGCGAAACAACGCGGCGACGCTCGCCTTCGCCGTCGCTTCGTCGGGCACGCTCAGGCGCGCGTCGGCCGGCAACGGCTGCGTGACGATCTTCGACAGCGTCGCATGCACCCGCTGCTGCGCGCGTGCGTCGCCGCGCGAGGCCAGGTAGAACAGCGATTCGGGCAACAGCAGCGCGACGAGGCCGAGCACCGCGAGCGGCACCGCGCCGCCCACCACGAAAATCCCCGACCAGCCGATCACCGGCAGCATGCGCGCGGCGAGCAGCCCGCCGAGCATCGCGCCGGCAGGCAGGCCGAGCAGCACGCCGGTCATCACCGCGCCGCGCAGGCGGGCCGGACAGTATTCGGCCGCGAGCGCGAGCAGCACCGGCGTGCAGCCGCCCATCCCGAGCCCGGCCACGAAGCGCAGCGCGAGGATGTACCGCGGGTCGCCGGCCCACGACGTGGCCAGCGTCGCGGTGCCGAACAGCGCAAGGCCGATCATGAGCGCGGGCCGGCGGCCGATCCGGTCGCCGACGAGGCCGAGCGTCATCGCGCCGATCGTCATCCCGACGATGCCGGCGGTCAGGATCGGGGCGAGCGCGCCGGCCGGCAGCCGGAACGCGGCGAGGATCGCCGGGCCGGTAAACGCGATCGCCTGCGTGTCGAAGCCGTCGAGCAGCGCGATCAGCACGCACAGCGCGAGGACGCGGATCTGGAATGCGCCGAGCGGCGCATCGTCGATCAGCGCGGGAATCGAGCGAACGGATGAAGGGGTCATGAAGCGTCTCCAGGACCGGCCCGCTGGCGCGGGTCGATCCGTTTATCGTTTTGAAGTACGAATTTCCAGCGCCGGGTATCAGCCCGCGAGCACCGCTACCGCCTTGATTTCCACGATATAGCCGGGCGATCCGCCGAGCATGTGCGCGCCGACGGCCGTCCAGGCCGGCTTCGGATGCGCGTGCAAATAGCGGTCGCGCACCTGCATGAACAGCGGCAGGTCGCGCATGTCGGTATGGAAGGTCGTCAGGTCGACCACGTCGTCGAGCGTCGCGCCGCCCGCCTCCAGCACGCGCTTGAGGTTCTCGAACGCCTGCACGATCTGCGCTTCGCGATCCGCCACCAGCTGCATCGCGGCATCGCGGCCGATCTGGCCGGATACGTACACGGTGTCGCCAACCTTGATCGCCGGCGCATAGCCGATTTTTTCGTACACGGCTTCCATTCCGGCCGGAATGATGGCTTCGCGCTTGTGCATGTGTATCTCCGTGGCCGGCGTGTCGGCGTCGGCCGTTCATGTCGTGATCGAATGGCGTGCACGCGCGGCTGCGGCGCATGCACGTTGCAGCCCGGGTTCGGCAAGCCGCCGCCGTTCAGCCCGTATCGCCGCCCGCGACCGGCAGCACCGTGCCGGTGATGTAGCCCGCTTCGTCCGACGCGAGGAACAGGATCGGCGCGATCTGTTCGTCGAGCGTGCCGTAGCGCTTGAAGAACGTCGAATCGGTCACCTGCCGCACCGCTTCGGCCATCCATGCCTGTTCCTGCGCGTTGTCGCCGTCCGCATTGCGCGGCACGCGGCGCGGCGGCGCTTGCGTGCCGCCGGGCGCCGTCGCGACGACGCGAATGTTGTGCTCCGCGTATTCCATCGCCAGCGCGGAGGTCAGCGCATTGACGCCGCCCTTCGCGGCCGAATACGGCACGCGGCGAATGCCGCGCGTCGCGTTCGACGACACGTTCACGATCGTGCCGCCGCCGCGCGCGAGCAGATGCGGCAGCACCGCGTGGCAGCTATAGAGCGTCGGCATCAGCGAGCGGCGGATTTCCGCGTCGATCTGCGCCGGCTCGAATTCGGCGAACGGCCGCATCCGGATCGCGCCGCCGACGCCGTTGATCAGCACGTCGATGCCGCCGAACGTGTCGACCGCGCACGCCATCGCCGCGCGCGCGCCGTCGTACGTCTCGAGATCCGCGACGAAGCCGGCCGTGTTGCCGCCGCCCGCTTCGGCCGCGACCTCGGCCACGAAATCCGCGCGATCGACGAACAGCACCTTGCCGCCCTCGGCCGCCGCGCGCAGCGCGACGCCGCGGCCGATGCCCTGCGCCGCGCCGGTCACGACGACGACCTTTCCGGAGAATCGTTGCATGGTCATGCCGCCTTTGCCGTGACGTTCGGGGTGAACTTCTCGTAGTGGAAGCTGTTGGGCTTCACGCCTGCGTCGTCGAAGTACTGGCGCACCGCGTCGACCATCGGAGGCGGACCGCACAGATAGACGTCCACGTCGCCGTCGTTCAGCGCGTCGGCCGGCATGTGCTGCGTGACCCAGCCCTTGCGCGGATGGCTCGACGCCGCATCGGCGACGACCGTCGAGAAGCTGAAGTTCGGCAGCTTCGCCGCATACGCTTCGATCGCGTCGACCAGCACCAGATCGAGATCGCGCGTCACGCCGTAGATCAGGTGCACCTTCTGCTGCGAACCGCTGCGCGCAAGCACCTCGAGCATCGACAGGAACGGCGCGAGGCCCGTGCCGCCGGCGAGGAACAAGAGCGGGCGCTGCACGTCGCGCAGGTAGAAGCTGCCGAGCGGCCCGGTCAGCTCGAGCGTGTCGCCCGGCTTCGCCGATTCGAGCCACGTGCTCATCACGCCGCCGGGGATCTTCTTGATCAGGAAGCCGACCTTCGCGTCGCCCGGCGCGGACGAGAACGAATACGAGCGGTGCTGGCCGCTGCCCGGCACGCCGATGTTCACGTACTGGCCCGGCAGGAACACGGGCGCCGCCGCGCCGACGTCGAGTTCGAGCACGATCGCCGCATCGTTGTGCTGCTCGACCTTCGTGACGGTCGCGGCAAACGCGCTGTGACCGGTCTTGCATGCGACCGACGACGTCGGGATCGCGATCACGCAATCGCTTTGCGGCACCATCTGGCAGGTCAGCACGAGGCCGCCGTCCTTCTCGTCCTCGGTGAGCGCGTCGTCGATGTAGTCGTCGCCGAGGTCGTAGCTGCCGCTTTCCGCGCGGCACTTGCAAGTGCCGCACACGCCGTCGGAGCAGTCCATCGGCAGGTTGATCTTCGCGCGGAACGCGGCGTCGAGCACCTTCTCGCCGGCCTTGCAGTCGATGAAGCGGGTGACCCCGTCCTCGAAGTTCAGTGCAATCTTGTAGGTGGACATGACATCGTCTCCCTGTGTTACGGTCGAAACAATCGGCGTCAGACGTGGTACACGTCGAGCACCTGACGGATGTAGTCGTTCTTCAGCACGATCTTCTTGTTCGAGATCAGCAGCGCGTCGCCCACCTGGCGCAGCGTGACGAACATCGTGCCGAAGTAGTGATCGGTCACGCGGTAGCGGTGGTTCAGCGTGTCGAAGTTGTAGCGCACGTCCACCTCGCCGTCGCGCTCGGCCAGCACCTCGACGTTCGTCACGTTGTGGCTGGTGCGCGGCTCGGGCGTCGATGCGCCGCTGCGCTCGGTCTTGATCCGGAACACGCGATCCTCCAGGCCGCCGCGATCCGCGTAGTACATCAGCGAGATCTGGCTTTGCGGATCGTCGGTCGGCCGGTCGTCGTCGTCCCACGCGGGCATCCAGTACGTGACGTCTTCCGTGTAGCAGGTCAGCCACGCGTCCCACTCGCGGTCGTCGAGCAGGCGCGCTTCGCGATACAGCGTCGCGCAGATGGTCCGGTAATCGATGTTCATGCTGCGGCCTCCCCGCGTTCCTTCTTCAGCGCATCGCGCATCACGTGCACCCAGTGTTCGTGCTGGCACACGAACAGCCCTTCGTCCTCGCTTCGCTCGCCCGAGATGCGCGGGTTCAGCCCCATCTTCTTCGCGTTCTCGTCCGGCCCGTCGATCCACAGCGGCGCGCCGCGCGACAGGTCGTTCCACATCGCCGTGATGCCCGCGTAACCGGCCTGGCATGCGCGGAATTCCTCGAGGTCGTCGGCCGTGCCCATGCCGGTCACGTTGAAGAAGTCTTCGTACTGGCGAATCCGCGTCGTGCGGTCGGCCTCGCTCTCGCCCTTCGGCGCGAAGCAGAAGATGCTGACTTCGGTCCTGTCGACGCCGAGCGGACGCACCACGCGGATCTGCGTGCTGAACTGGTCCATCAGGAACACGTTCGGGTACACGCACAGGTTGCGCGTCTGGTTCACGATGAAGTCGGCCTGCACGTCGCCCACGCGCGCCTTGATCTCGTCGCGGTGCTGGTACACGGGCCGCACTTCCGGGTTCATCGTCTGGGTCCACAGCAGGATGTGGCCGTTGTCGAAGCCGTACACGCCCGCGACCGACTTGCTCCAGCTGTTCGCGTCGACCGCCTTGGTGCCGTCTTCCTTGCGGCGGCCCATCGTCGCCGCGTAGTTCCAGTGCACGGTGCTGACGTGATAGCCGTCGCAGCCGTTCTCCATCTGCATCTTCCAGTTGCCTTCGTAGATGTAGGAGGAATTGCCGCGCAGCACTTCGAGGCCGTCCGGCGCCTGGTCGACGATCTGGTCGATGATCACGCGCGCTTCGCCGAGGTAGTCTTCCAGCGGCAGCACGTCGGCGCTGAGGCTGCCGAACAGGAAGCCGCGATAGTTCTCGAAGCGAGCGACCTTCTTCAGGTCGTGCGAGCCGTGCGTGTTGAACTGCACCGGATACTCGGTCGTCTTCTCGTCCTTCACCTTCAGCAGCTTGCCGGTGTTCGAGAAGGTCCAGCCGTGGAACGGGCACGTGAAGCTGCCCTTGTTGCCGTGCTTGCGGCGGCACAGCATCGCGCCCTTGTGCGCGCATGCATTGATCACCGCGTGCAGCTCGCCCGTCTTGTCACGCGTGATGACGACCGGCTGGCGGCCGATCCACGTCGTGTAGTAGTCGTTGTTGTTCGGAATCTGGCTTTCGTGCGCGAGGTAGACCCAGTTGCTCTCGAAGATGTGCTTCAGCTCGAGCTCGTACAGTTCCTCGTTCGTGAAGATGTCGCGGCGGCAGCGGAAGACGCCGGCTTCCTTGTCGTCCTGCACGGCGGTCGCGAGCAGGTGGTCCAGTTCGGTGGTGTGGTCGATCGTGGCGGACATGTTGGTTCCTCCTGCGCGCGTGCCGGCTCCTGCAAGCACGCTCGCATCGGTATCGATTGAATCTCGCGGGGGTCCGGCATGGCGGCGGCGCATCCGCGCCGCCGCGCCGTCGGGCGGTTATGCCGCGGCGGAAGCGCGCAGGCGTTCGACGATCTGGTTGTCCTTGCCCTGGACGCGCGGCGTCAGGACGAAGTCGAACGCGATGTCCTGGTACGCATCGGCCTTCATGCCGAGCGCGGCGCCGCCGGTCTTGTCGGTGACGGGCGGGATCAGCTCTTCGCGCGTCGCATACGCGAAGTCATCCCAGATCAGCGGGTCGCCGTCGATGTTGAACTGCGTCGTCAGCTTGCGGTGGCCGTCGCTGGTCACGAAGAAGTGCACGTGCGCCGGGCGGTTGCCGTGGCGGCCGAGGCCGTCGAGCAGCTGCTGCGTCGCGCCCTGCGGCGGGCAGCCGTAGCCGACCGGCATCAGCGTGCGGAATTCGTACTTGCCGTCCGCGCCCGTCTTCACCGCGCCGCGCAGGTTGAAATCGCTCTGCTTGCCGGTCGGGTCGAAGTGCGAATAGAAGCCGTGCGAGTTCGCGTGCCAGCATTCGACCAGCGCGCCGGCCACCGGCTTGCCGTCGACACCGGTCACCGTGCCGTGGATCACGAGCGGGCCTGCGCCGTCGTCCGCGTCGAGGTCGATCTTCGCGACGCCGTCGCGCACCGGCGCACCGGCCACGTACAGCGGGCCTTCGATCGTGCGCGGCGTGCCGCCGTCGAGGCCGAGCGCTTTGTCCTCGGCGTCCATCCGGATGTCGAGAAACTTCTCGAGACCGAGGCCGGCGGCGAGCAGCGCCGCTTCGCCGTCCTGGCCGAGCTTGTTCAGGTAGTTCACGCCGGCCCACACTTCGTCGGGCGTGATGTCCAGATCGTCGATCGCCTTGAACAGGTCGCCGAGCAGGCGCAGCACGACCTGCTGCGTGCGCGCGTTGCCGCCGTCGCCGCCCGCGTTCGATGCGGCCTTCAGCAGATCCTGCACTTCCTTGGTATCGAAAACTTTGACGCTCATGATGGTGTCTCCACGTGTATTTGGGGGAAAGGTGACCCGGAGTGTTCGCTGTCGGAAAACAGACGGCTCCGCGGTTCAGAGGTCGCCGTCGTGTATCGACGACGGGTGGCGACACAACGGCGTCACCGAAATCTTCATGTACGGAAACAGCGGCAGGCCGGTCAGGATCTCGTGCAGCTCGGCGTTGCCGGACACGTCGAACACGCTGTAGTTCGCGTATTCGCCGGCGATGCGCCAGATATGGCGCCACTTGCCGCTGCGCTGCAGATCCTGCGAATACGCCTTCTCGCGGGCCTTGATTTCGTCAGCCACCGCGGCCGGCATGTCGACCGGGATGTTGACGTCCATGCGTACGTGGAAAAGCATCGTGATGTCCTGATACGGTGTCGGTTAGCGGGAAACTTTCGTCAGCCCGTCGCGGGTGAAGCGCGCAACCTTCGCTTCGTCGAGTTCGATGCCGAGGCCAGGGCCGGCCGGCACGGTCAGCTCGAAATCGCTGTAGTCGAGCGGGGTCGTGAGGATCTCTTCGGTAATCAGTAGCGGTCCGAACAGTTCAGTGCCCCACTGCAGGTTCGCGAAGCTCGCGAACAGGTGAGCGGATGCGACCGTGCTGAACGCGCCTTCGAGCATCGTGCCGCCGTACAGCTCGATGCCGGCCGCGTCCGCGATCGCCGCGACGCGCTGGGCGGCGAACAGGCCGCCGCTCTGCTCGATCTTGATCGCGAACACGTCCGCGCCGTTCTGCTTCGCGATCTCGAACGCGCTGTCCGGGCCCTGCAGGATTTCGTCGGCCATCAGCGCGACCGGGAAACGGCGCATCAGCCGCGCGAGCGCCGCCGCCGACGCCACCGGCTGCTCGACCAGTTCGCAGCCGGCATCGGCCAGCGCCGGAATCGCGCGCGCGGCCTGCGTTTCGCTCCAGGCCATGTTCACGTCCACGCGCACCGACGCATGATCGCCCACCGCGCGCTTGATCTCGGCCACGTGCCGGATGTCCGCGTCGAGCGCCTTCGCGCCGATCTTCAGCTTGAACACGTTGTGGCGGCGCAGCTCGAGCATCCGTTCGGCTTCGGCGATATCGGTCGCCGTGTTGCCCGATGCGAGCGTCCACGCAACCGGCAGCCGATCGCGGCGGCGCCCGCCGAGCAGTTCGCTGACCGGCACGCCGAGGCGCTTGCCGTGCGCGTCGAGCAGCGCGGTTTCGAGCGCGCTCTTCGCGAAGTGATTGACCTTCGCGAGCTTGCCGAGGAACGCCATCAGCGTCTGGATGCGCGTCGCATCCTTGCCGATGATCGCCGGTGCGAGATACGCGTCGATCGCGAGCTTCATCGCCTCGGGGCTTTCCGGGCCGTAGGCCATCCCGGCGATCGTCGTGCCTTCGCCGAGGCCGGTCACGCCGTCGCTGCAGGTCACCTTCACCAGCATCAGCGTCTGGCCGTGCATCGTGGCAACCGACAGCTTGTGCGGACGGATCGTCGGCAGATCGACGAGGCGGGTTTCAATGCGTTCGATGGTGACTGAGGACATGGTGCACGCTGCAAGTGGGGAGTTCATGGGACGGATTTATACGCGGCGGGGAAATGGAGCGTCCAATACTTTTGGGCGTGTTTTTTGATACCTGACAGGTATCGAAATGCGGCTCTGGACACGAAATATTGCGGTGCGCCATACCTATTTTGGCTAGGTATGCGAGCCGGGAGGCTTGCTGGACAAGGCAGTCGCACACGCGGGCCGCAGCTTGAACAGAAACGCGCCGGCCGCTTTCCAGGCCGGCGAAACCGGTCGAAATCAGGCCGTCTCCCACGCCCGGCAAGGGGCCTATCAGGGTTTTCCTTAGAGAAAAATGACGCGCCGGGCGGTGGATCGCCCTCCCGGCTTTCGATACCCGCAATGGTCTGAATATCGATCCGCGCACGGCACGCCACCCACGCACTGTTCGGCACCCTCGGCACGTCGTACTTCCTGTCGAAGCGCACGACGCGCCACGGGCGGGCCGGAGTCGTGCGCAACGCCGGCGATACGCGGCGCGGGCTCGTGACGGGCGAGCGCCGGTCCGCCGTCAACACGCTGCTCGCGCCGGCCGGCACGACGACGATGGTCGATCCCGGCATCCGCCCGCGGCTCCGACCGCCCATCGAATTCGCGGCGAGCATGGCAGTGCCTGCCCCCCGGCAAGTGTCCAGTTTCCGGACACGCGAACGCATGCAGCCACCGATCGACGCGGGCGCGGCGGGTGGGAAGAAACCCGGATGGCCCGGCGGCGTCCCGCCCGCCTACCCTCGCGCGCATGCCGGTCGGGGCGGTGCAACGCCCGATCCGGCGGGTTGGAATTTCTTCTGGAGCCTACATGGATAGCAGCAACACCCCTCTGTTCGACGCCGACGTGTGGCGCGGCAAGACCTTCGACGGACGCTGGCACGCAAGCCCGCACGCGGCCGACGTGATCGAACCGGCCACCGGCAACACGCTCGGCCGCATCGGTCTCGCGGACGGCGCGGCGATCGCCGACGCATCCGCCGCCGCGCATCGCGCGCAGCCGGCGTGGTTCGGCCTGCCGTACGACGAGCGCGCGGCGGTGCTGCGCCGCGCGGCAGCCGTCGCCGAAACGCACTTCGACGCGATCGTCGACTGGCTCGTGCGCGAAAGCGGCTCGACGCGCGCGAAGGCGTCGTTCGAAACGTCCGTCACGATCAAGGCGCTGCATGAAGCGGCCGGGCTGCCGTCGCGCGCGGCCGGCGAAGTGCTGCCGTCGGCAGCCGGGCGCCTGTCGCTCGCGCGCCGCCGCCCGCGCGGCGTGGTCGGCGTGATCTCGCCGTTCAATTTCCCGCTGTACCTCGCGATGCGCGCGGTCGCTCCGGCGCTCGCGCTCGGCAATGCCGTCGTGCTGAAACCCGATCCGCGCACGGCCGTGTGCGGCGGCATCGCGATCGCGCGCGTGTTCGAACTCGCCGGCCTGCCCGAAGGCGTGCTGCACGTGCTGCCCGGCGACGGCGCGGCCGGCGCGGCGCTGGTCGCCGATCCGCACGTCGCGATGATCCAGTTCACCGGCTCCACCGCGGCCGGGCGCAAGGTCGGCGAAGCGGCCGGCCGCCATCTGAAGAAAGTGTCGCTCGAACTCGGCGGCAAGAACTCGCTGATCGTGCTCGACGACGCCGATCTCGACCGCGCCGTCGCCAACACCGCGTGGGGCGCGTATCTGCATCAAGGCCAGATCTGCATGGCGACCGGCCGCGTGCTCGTGCAGCGCGCGATTCACGACCGCTTCGTCGCGAAGCTCGTCGAGAAAGCGCAAAGCCTGCGCGTGGGCGACCCCGCGACCGCGGACGTCGGCCTCGGCCCGCTGATCAATGCCGCGCAACGCGACCATGCCGCGCAGCTGGTCGACGCGGCCCGCCGCGCGGGCGCGTGCGTCGAGACGGGCGGCGGCCATCGCGACCTGTTCTTCGAGCCGACCGTGCTGAGCGGCGTCGCGCCGGGCAACCCGGCATTCGACGAGGAGATTTTCGGGCCGGTCGCGATCGTCGTGCCGTTCGATACCGACGAAGACGCGATCGCGCTCGCGAACCGGACCGAATACGGGCTGTCGATGGCGATCCTGTCGGCCGACGTCGGCCGCGCGCTCAGGCTCGGCGAACGGTTGAACACGGGGCTGCTGCACATCAACGACCAGACGGTCAACGATGAAGTGATCAACCCGTTCGGCGGCGTCGGCGCATCGGGCAACGGCTCGAGCATCGGCGGCAGCGCGAACTGGGAAGAATTCACGCAGTGGCAGTGGCTGACGATCAAGGGCGAAGCGCCACCGTATCCGATTTGACGAGGAGACCGACCATGTATACCGAAAACGATACGCGCGCCGTCACCGCGGCCGTCGCGCGCGCCGCCGGCGCCCCCTTTACGATCGAATCCGCCCGGATCCGCGCGCCGCGCGGCGACGAGGTGCTGGTGCGCGTCGTCGCGACCGGCCTGTGCCACACCGACCTGATCGTGCGCGACCAGTACTACCCGGTGCCGCTGCCGGCCGTGCTCGGCCACGAGGGCGCGGGCGTCGTCGAAGCGGTCGGCCCGAACGTGAAGACGCTCGCCGCGGGCGATCACGTCGTGCTGACCTACGGTGCGTGCGGCCACTGCCCGTCGTGCGTCGGCGGCCACGGCGCATATTGCCGGCAGTTCTTCGGCCTGAATTTCGGCGGCGCCGATGCCGACGGCCAGACCGCGATCCGCGACGAAGCCGGGCAGCCGCTGCACGATCATTTCTTCGCGCAGTCGTCGTTCGCGAGCTACGCGCTCGCGCGCGAGAACAACGCGATCAAGGTGCCGGCCGACGCGCCGCTCGAACTGCTCGGGCCGCTCGGCTGCGGGATCCAGACCGGCGCCGGCGCGGTGATCCATTCGCTCGCGGTGCGCCCGGGCAGCAGCTTCGCGAGCTTCGGCGCGGGCGCGGTCGGCATGAGTGCGGTGATGGCCGCACGCGTCGCGGGCGCTGCGACCATCATCGCCGTCGACATCGTGCCGTCGCGGCTCGAGCTGGCGCTCGAGCTCGGCGCGACGCATGCGGTCAACAGCAAGCAGGTGGACGTCGTCGATGCGATTCGCGAGATCACCGGCGGCGGCGCCGACTTCGCGCTCGAGTCGACCGGGCTGCCGGCCGTGCTGTCGCAAGGGATCGAGGCGCTCGGCTCGCGCGGCACGATCGGCGTGGTCGGCGCGCCGAAGCTCGGCACCAGGGCGGAATTCGACGTGAACAACCTGCTGCTCGGCGGCCGGTCGATCCGCGGCATCGTCGAAGGCGACAGCGTGCCGCAGACGTTCATTCCGCAACTCGTGCAGTTGCATCTGCAAGGACGGTTTCCGTTCGACCGGCTCGTGAAGTTCTACCCGCTCGAGCAGATCAACCAGGCAGCGGAAGACAGCAGCAGCGGCATCACGCTCAAGCCAATCCTGCGTTTGCCGCATTGAGCGCGGCGCGCCGCCGCCCTCCGGGTTCGGGCCGGCGACACCGGCGGCGGCGCCCCTTTCCCCCCTTCGCCCCCTTCGCCCCCTTCGACAATACCCGGCTTCGGGCACCGGGCTATATTACGCATTCGCGCGACACGCCGGGCCGGCATGCCCGGCCCGGACATTCGACCCCAAATGGAACGCAGCGTGAACACGGCCCCTGAACCCCTTTCACGGCCGGTCGACCTCGACCGGCTCCGCGCCCGCTTCGCGGCGGGCGAGCCGCTGCCGGAAACGGCGTTGCCGGCCGGCGTCGCGCGCTCGTGGCTGCGTTCGCGCGACGCCGGGCTGCGGCCCTGGCAGACCGCCCGGTACGACATGCTCGGCGAGCGCGACGAATCGCGCGCGGACCGGCGGCTCTACCGCTGCGTCGCGCAGGAGATCGAGCCGCTGTGGGCCGCGTTCGGCGGCAGCGAGTGGGCGATCATGTGCGTCAATCCGCGCGGCACGATCATCCATGCGCGGCGCAGCCCGCAATGCGACGACGCGCTGCTCACGCCGATCGTCGCCGGACGCAGCATCGTCGAGCCGAACATCGGCACGACCGCGCCGAGCTGCGTGATTCACGACGGCGCCGAAACCGTCGTCGCGGGCGCGCAGCATTATCTCCACGAGTTGTCGCGGGTGTTCTGTCTCGCGGTGCCGCTGGTCGGTTTCGACGGCGAAGTGATCGGCGCACTCGACATCACCGGCATCGGCCGGCGCAACGTCGTGCAGTTGCGCGAGCAATTCCGGCACGCGGCGCTGTCCGCCGAGCAGCGGCTGTATGCGATGCTGCGCGACTGCCATCTGCTGCAGGTGCAGCACGACGCGCGCTGGCTCGGCACACCGCTCGCCGGCGTCATTGCGCTCGACGAAGCGGGCCGCGTGCGCGCGGTGAGCCGCCTGGCGCGGCAGATGCTCGATCTCGCACCGGCCGGGCCGGTCGCACCGTACGATCTCCGGCAACTGTTTCCGGGCGCGACGCCCGTGCAGCAGCGCCGCTTGCTGACGCCGGCGCGCACGCCGCAGCGGATCGCGCGCGACGATGGTAGCCACGTATGGGTGCGCACCGTGCGCGCGCCGCTCGATCGGGCGGCGACGGCGCGCCACGCCGACGTGCTCGAAGACGCCGCCGACGTGTGCCGCGCAGCGCCGGCCGCCAGCCCGCAGGCCAGCCTGCACGAACAGTCGCTCGACGCGATCCGCCGGGCGCTCGACGAACACGACGGCAATGTATCGGCGGCCGCGCGGCAACTGGGCATTTCGCGCACGACGCTGTACGCGAAGCTCAGGCAGCTCGATGCGGCAGGGCTCGGGAACGGCGAGCCGCAGGGATGAATGCGGCGGGTGGCATCAGACGTGCCGACGCTTACGCCACCGCCCGCCGCTCGTGCAGCCGCAACGCGGCCCACGCGATTCCGGCCGAGAAGATCCCGACCACGCCGCCGAACGTGCCGATCCACGGCAGCCCGAAATCCGCGGCGATATGGTTGCCGAGCAGCGCGCCGGCGCCGATCCCGACGTTGTACAGCCCGGAGAAGATCGACACCGCGAGATCGGTCGCGTCGGGCGCGAGCTTCAGCACCCACGCCTGCATCGCGAGGCCGAAACAGACGATCGCGCCGCCCCACACCAGCGTGTGGACCGACAGCGTGACGATGTTCAGCGCGCTCGGGAACAGGATCAGCAGGCACGCGGACAACGCGATGATCGACGCGAGCAGGAAGTCGGCCGGCCGCTCCGGAAACACGCGATTGAAGCACAGCGCGGCCGGCACGCCGGCGACGCCGAACAGGATCAGCACATAGGTGATCCGGCCGCTGCTTGCGTGATTGATGCTCTGCACGAACGGCTCGATGTACGTGTACGACGTGAAGTGCGCGGACACGACCAGCACGGTGATCGCGTACAGCGACACCAGCGCCGGCTTGCGCAGGAACGAGCCGATGCTCGCAAGCGAGCCGGCGCCCTGGCTCGGCAGCAGCGGCAGCGTCGCGCGCAGCAACAGCAGCGCGACGGCCGCCGCGCCGCCGATCACGAGGAACGTGACGCGCCAGCCGAGCGCCTCGCCGATCACGCGTCCGAGCGGAATGCCGGCGACCATCGCGATCGCCGTGCCCATCGCGAGCAGGCTGAGCGCGCGGCTTTTCCGGCCGCTCGGCGCGAGCCGCACGGCCAGCGGGACGGAGATCGACCAGAACACCGCATGCGCGCACGCGATGCCGAGCCGGCCGATCATCAGCACCGTGAAATTCCACGCGACGCCGGTGACGACATGGCTGCCGATGAACACCAGCAGCGCGCAGACCAGCAGCTTGCGGCGCTCGACGTGCCGCGTGACGAACGTGATCGGCAGCGATACGACGGCGACCGCCCACGCGTAGATCGTCAGCATCAGGCCGACGGAGGTCGGCTGCATGTGCAGGCTGTCGCCGATCGCGCTCAACAGCGCGACAGGCACGAATTCGGTGGTATTGAAGATGAAGGCAGTGAGTGCCAGGGCCAGAACGCCCCACCACGACTGTTCGGAACTGACGGCGTCGGGGGTTGCCATACGGGGAATCGACGAAGATGTGAGGGCGCGGGCAGCCGGCCTCGCGCGTCGCCGCGATTGTACCAGCGGCTCAAGACACGCCGCTGCCGCGGCGGCGGCCGTTTCGGCGGGACATGGCGACGACACGGCCGCGCGCCGATAATGTCGCCCAGGCACTTTTTGCGAACGACACGCCCGAGCGCCATCGGGCCGGGAGATTCACATGCGCATTGAAACGTCATTTCTGTTCGATCTCGACGGCACGCTCGTCGACAGCGTCTACCAGCACGTGCTCGCGTGGAAGGAAGCGCTTGATGCCGAAGGCATCGAACTGTCGGT
The DNA here is from genome assembly GCF_902498995.1 of Burkholderia anthina. Classification (GTDB taxonomy): domain Bacteria; phylum Pseudomonadota; class Gammaproteobacteria; order Burkholderiales; family Burkholderiaceae; genus Burkholderia; species Burkholderia anthina. The sequence continues at coordinate 126,248 of NZ_CABVLY010000014.1, read as the reverse complement.
GTGGCGCATCCATCGCAAGATCGGCATGAGCGGCGGCCTGTTCCTGAACCAGCTGCTGCGCGAGACGGCCGGCGACATCGACGCCGAGCGCGTCGAACGGCTCGCACGCCTGCATGCGGCCGCGTACCAGCGGCTGCGCGCGCAGGTCCGGCCGCTGCCCGGCGCGCGCGAGCTGCTCGCCGCGCTGACGAACGCGGGCATTCGCTGGGCCATCGCGACCAGCGGCCGGATGGAAACGGCGGCCATCAACCTGGAAGCGCTCGGCGTCGATCCGGCGAAGCACGTGGTCGTCACGCGCGACCAGGTCAAGTATGCGAAGCCGGACCCCGACCTGTTCCTGACCGCCGCCGCGAAGCTGAACGTGCCGATCGAACACTCGGTGGTGGTCGGCGACAGCATCTGGGACATGCTCGCCGCGAGCCGCTGCCGCGCATTGGGTGTCGGGCTGCTGTCGGGCGGGTACGGCAGCGACGAGCTGGAACGCTCGGGCGCGCTGCGCGTGTACGACGATCCGGCGGATCTGCTGTGGCACCTCGACGAGATCGCGGCGCGGCCGTAGGACTAAACCGTCCGCTTGACCAGCCGGCCGGATCTCCGTCGTCGCCTTCGCTGGATTCCGTCCCTTCGGGCACACGTCCGTGCAGTTCATGGTCGTGCGGCAGCCGAACAGCCGATACGGATCGTCGAGATCGGCGAGCCGCCCGGCCGTCGGCAGATCGCGCGAATCCGCGATAAACCGGTACGCGTGCGGCAACCCGGCCGGTCAGTCGTCGTCGACGCGTTTGTCGACCAGATAGCGCCCGCGCTCGCTCCCCGCACGCAGCGCCTCGTCCTCGGTCGGCCATTCCTGGGGCGTCGACTCCGGCACATACAGCTCGATGCGCGCGCCGTCCACATACACCTGCACTTCGTCGCCCCATGTGCCGCGCGCGTTGCGCCGCGCCCATACGCGAATCTCGTGGCCGCGATACAGATCGCGGACCTGTGCATCCAGTTGATGCGCCATGGCGGCCCCCCGTCCTTATCTGCGATGACATGAAAAAAATGCGTGCCGCATGATCGCCGCGCGCACCGGCGCCGAGCACGTTTCCGACGCTGTGCCCGGTGTTGTCGCTGGATCGAATCCGGATCCATCCCGGCGAGTGGCGAGTCGACATGAACGTACACCGCAACCCGCGCGCGAGTCGACCGGGCGCGCCGTCATGCGGCGTCGCGCCGCCGCAGTTCGGCCGGCGGAATCTTCATCGCCTGGCGGTACTTGGTCACGGTACGACGCGCAAGAAGAATGCCGCGCCCCGCGAGGTTCTGCGCGAGCGCGACGTCGGACAGCGGATCGTCGTGCCGTTCGCCCGCGATCATGTCGCGGATCAGCACCTTCGCGGCGGATGCCGAGCACACGCCCTTGCCGGCGGCCGCCAGCTTGCGCGGGAAGAAGTGCTTGAACTCGAACGTGCCGTGCGGCGTGGCCATGTACTTGTTGCCCGTCGCGCGCGACACGGTCGATTCGTGCAGGTCGAGCGCTTCGGCGATGTCGCGCAGCACGAGCGGCTTCATCGCGATCTCGCCGTAGCGGAAGAAATCGCGCTGCCGCGCGACGATGCATTCGCCGACGCGCTGGATCGTGTCGAAGCGCTTCTGCACGTTGCGGATCAGCCAGCGCGCTTCCTGAAGCTGCTGGCCGAGCGGCGAATCGCGCTCGCCGCTCGACTGCGCGAACAGCGTCGCATAGCGTTCGTGCAGCCGCGCGCGCGGCAGCACCGCCGGATTGATCGTCACGATCCATTCGTCGCGCACCTGGCGCACGATCACGTCCGGCACCACGTAGTCGCCGCGCGTGCTGCCGTAGTGATTGCCGGGGCGCGGATCGAGCCCGCGCACCAGCGCGCAGGCGGCCTGCATCGCCTGCTGGCTGCAGCCGACGCGCCGCTGGATCTCGGCCGTCTCGCGCCGCGCGAGCCGCTCCAGATGCTCGCGCGCGATCGCCTTCGCTTCCGCGAGCGCCGGCGTGCCGGCGGGAATCGCGTCGAGTTGCAGCATGAGGCATTCGGACAGCGAACGCGCGGCGATCCCCGGGCGATCGAGCATCTGCACGAGCCGCAGCGCGACCGCGAGATCCTGTTCCGACAGCAGCAGTGCGGGATCGGCCGCGACCAGCAGTTCGGCCAGTTCCTGACGCAGGTAGCCGTCGTCGTCGAGCGCGTCGATCACGAGGCGCGCCGCTTCGCGATCGCGCCGGTTCAGCGGATAGAGCCGCAGCGCGTCGTGCAGTTGCCGATTCAGTGAAGGCTCGGCCGCCATCCATTCGCCGGGCGACAGTTGGCTGCCGTCCTCGCCCTGGCGGCCCGTGCCGCGCGGGGCAGGCGCGGCCGTGTACGACATGTCGGCGTCCGGCGGGCGCACGTCGTCGCGCTCGGGCGGTGCCTCGGATGCGGCCGCTTCGGCCGCGGGCTCGGGCGCCTCGGCGGCGGCTTCGTCGTCGCCCTGCCCGTCTTCGAGAAACGGATTCAAGTCGAGCGCCTGCCGCAATTCCTGCTGGAATTCGAGCGAAGACAACTGCAGCAGGCGAAGCGACTGCTGGAGCCTCGGCGTGAGTGCCAGATGCTGTCGCATCTGCAGCGCAAGCGTGACGGACATCGATGCTCTCCTGACAGTGTGCGGATTCGTATGCACGTATCACGCAGCTTTCATGCCAGTCCGGCCGAGCCTCGTCCATCGCGGCATACACGGATTCGCACCCCGTTACCGGCCGTACCGGAAACCGCTTTTTTACAAGCGGCGGGAAGTTAGGGGGCACGGAATTCGCGCAGCGCCGCCGATCGCGAAAAGCCATCCTTCGCACCCGCATACGAGGGCCGGTGCGTCATGCCTTCGCTACATCGCGCGCTGCAAAACTTTCAACGACGTCGCGCTAGCCGTCGTAGGCCGCCATCACGAGCCACAGCTCGCGGCCGTCGTCGCGCACCCGTGCCGCGAGCGCGTACGGATCGTCCGGCTCGCACGCGCGCTGCAACGCGAAACGCGCGGGCTCGGTCGAGCCGAACGTCTCGTCGAGCGGCCGCACGTCGGCCTTGCCCTCGAACATCCGGCGATCGGGCCGGTAGACCAACGACTCCTGTTTCCATGCGCTGAAGTGGCTTTTTACCGAATCGAATCCGCCGCCGCATACGTTGACTTCGTAACGCACGTCCGGCCGCCGTTTCGGAATCGTCATCGTGCCTCCCGTGTGATTGCGTGCGCGTGCGGCGCGCTTCACCGCATCGCGCACGTTGTCGTCATCCCGGTGTGGCAAGTCGCGTGCCATCGCTGCAAGACGGGCACGCCGGTTGCGGCAAAAGGCGCGTCACCGTCACCGACATGGCGCCTCGCCATGAAGGATTCGACCCGGTCCGGCCACGCCACGCCTGCACACGAGCCGCACCGCGCTTAGTTGCCGCCGCAGAAACGCCACGCCCGTACGAAGACGCGCCACTCGGAGCAGCCTGTCGACAAGCAGCGCGAAGACCCGTTTCCGGCAAGCGACCCGCCCGCGACCGGCGGCGTCACGCGGATCGAACCCGACACGCTGCCGGGCACGCACGACGACGGACCGTGGCCGGCCTCGGCGAAACGCCGCACCGGATCACCCGCATGAGCGCGGCCGGCGCCGAATCACGCGTCCGGCTTTTCTTCTGCTTCGTCTTCGAGTTGTGCAAGCCGGTTGTAGATCGTCTTCAGGCTGACGTCGAGCACTTCGGCCGCCTGCGCCTTCACGCCGCCGCATTGCGCGATCGTGCCGAGAATCAGCTTGCGGTCCACTTCCTCGAGCGACGTGCCGAACGGCACCGTCACGCGATCGTCATGCGCGTCGACCATGTTCGACAGTTCGTCCATGATCGGCGGCGGCAGCGTGTCGATCACGTCGGTGTCGCTGAAGATGCTCGCGCGCTGCACGAAGTTGCGCAGTTCGCGCACGTTGCCCGGCCATGCGTAGCCCTTCAGCGCTTCGCGCGCAGCCGGCGCGAAGCGCAGGTTGCGGCCGGTGTCCTCGTTGTAGCGCTTGAGGAACGCATCGGCAAGCATCGGGATGTCGTCGCCGCGCTCACGCAGCGGCGGCAGCGGAATCGGAAACACGTTGATCCGGTGATAGAGGTCGGGCCGCAGCTTGCCGTCCGCCATCGCGGCTTCCGGATCGCGGTTGGTCGCCGCGACGATGCGCACGTCGACGTCGATCTCGCGCGTGGAGCCGAGCCGCGTGAGCCGGCCGGTTTCGAGCACGCGCAGCAGCTTGACCTGCGATTCGAGCGGCATCTCGGTGATTTCGTCGAGAAACAGCGTGCCGCCGTCCGCGCGCTCGAACAGGCCCTTGTGCTGACGCTCGGCGCCGGTGAAGCTGCCACGGTCGTGGCCGAACATCTCGCTTTCGACGAGGTTCGCGGCGATCGCGCCACAATTGACCGCGAGGAACGGGCCGCGGCGGCGCAAGCTCAGATCGTGAACCGTCTGTGCGGCAAGCTCCTTGCCGGTGCCGGATTCGCCCGTCAGCAGCACGGACGCTTCGGTGCGCGCGACGCGGCCGATCGCGTCGTAGACGGCCTGCATCGCGGGCGAGCTGCCGAGCATCCGGCCGAAGCGCCCGAGGCGCTGCAGTTCGGAGCGCAGCTCGGCGATTTCCTCGTGCAATGCGGTGGTGCGCGGCACACGCGCGAAGATGCTGTTCAGCCGCTGCATGTTGATCGGCTTCACCAGATAGTCGGTCGCGCCACGCCGCAATGCATCGATGGCGGTTTCGAGGCTCGCGTGCCCGGTGGTCAACACCATTTCGCAATGCCCGCGCTTGGGCAATGCGTCGAACAGATCCATGCCGTTACCGTCCGGCAGCACGAGGTCGCACAGTACGAGATCGGGGGTATGCGTCGAGACGAGCGTGCGCGCTTCTTCGAGCGTCGCGGCCGTGTCGCACGAAAGCTGCTGGGCTTGCGCGAGCGTCGCGAGCATCGTACGTGTATCGGCATCGTCTTCGACGATCAGGACATAAGGCATCGAAGCTCCTTGTGGTGCGGCCCGGCGCCGGCATCGGCCGAAACCGCGGCGGGCATGCGGTGCGGACGCCGCGCCGGGGCAACCCGCGACCGACGTTCCACGCGGCACACGAACGAGCGGACAAGCTGTCCTGCCATGACAAACGAATGTTTAGCAGTATAGAAGAAGCATGTCGCGCAATCGCGATACATCGAATAAATCTATCTGTTTGCGAAGCCCGCATGCAAAATTCAATGTCTCGCGGCAGGGTAAAACGAAATGCTTTTCACGTGAGAAACAGCGCATGTCACGTCATTCTTTCATCTCGTCTTCGTCGCATTCGGTCAAAAATTCTCGCCGCGGTCACGCCCATGTCGAAATCCGGCGATGACGGCACGCGACTGTTCGGTCGTTCACGAACAATCCAGGACGTGTTACTGAACGTGTCGCGCGTGCGGCTCGACCTGTCGCATGCGCACCTCCGGGACATCATCGCGATCGAAGCGCTCGACCGGATCATGCACACGTTCCGTCGCAACGGGATCGACGTCAGCGGGCGCGACGACGATCGAGCAGTATGCGACTGGCGCGCAGCCGGAAGCGGCCGCGCACTGAGCGCGTGACCGGCGCGCGACAAGCGGATGCAATCAGTCGGCCGCCGGCACGCCGCCGTCGCGCCGCTTCGAGATCGCTTCGACGAGCTTCAGCTCGTCGTCGATCGACAACGTCGTGTCGGTCACTTCGCCGCCGAACGGCGCGAGCGCCGCACTCAGCGCGAGGATGTCGAGCTGCGTCGCCGCCAGCCCGAGCGACACGGTGTCCGGCCGCGCCTTGCGCGCGATGCGATCGGTCAGCGCATCGTCCACGGGCCGCTCGCGCGACGCGTCGAGCGCCGCTTCGACGCGTTCGAGCGCGCGGCCGACCAGCGATCCCGACGCAGCGCCACCGCGCCCGACCGTCTGCTTGCGCAGTTGTCCGTCGGCCGCGCACTCGACGATCACGACGCCCGCCGGCGATACGACGCCACGCCCGTGCAACGTCTCCAGTTCGGCGGCCACGCGCAGGGCCGTGTCGAGGTCGGGATAGCACACCACGATCAACGTGTTCATCAGCAACTCCCTGGCGCGCACGCCCGTGACCGTGCGCGCCGCATTCAATGCAGTCCGAACGCGGCCTTCAGACTCGCGACGATCATCTGCATCGCGATCGCCGCGAGAATCATCCCCATCAGCCGCTGCGTGACGGCCGTCACGCGCGGCGACAGATAGTGGCCGATGAACGGCGCGGCCAGCAGCGCCGCGCTCAGCAGCAGCAGGAACGCGACGAGCCCGAGCGCGAACGCGAGTTCCTGCCCGCTCGCGAACGCGGTGTGGCCGAGCACGATCATCGTCGCGATCGTGCCGGGGCCGACCAGCAGCGGAATCGTCAGCGGATAGATCGCGACGCCGTCGGCCCCGGCCGGATCGGCGCCCTCGCCGTCGCCCGGAGAATGCTGACGGCTCGGCGCGCCATGCAGCATCGACAGCGCGATCAGGAGCACGAGCAGTCCGCCCGCGAGGCGGAAATCGTCGATCGTCAGGCCGAACGCATGCAGGATCGCACCGCCCGCGATGGCCGACACGATGCAGCCGATCGTCACGCCGAGCGCGGCCGTCAGCGCGACCTTGCGCCGCGCGCCGTCGGTCGCGCCTTCGGTCAACGACAGAAACACCGGCACGTTCGCGATCGGGTTCATGATCGCGAACAGCGCCGCGAACACCTTGATGGAGAAAGTCAGGTCGACGTTCACGGGCGCGCTCCGTCGTGGCCGCATGCTGCGCATGCAGGTTTCGATACACGGCCGATGCGCGCGCCGCGCGATGCTGCTACGATCGACGCACCGCTGCCGGCGGCCCGCGCGGCGGCACGATCGAGATCGCGCGACACGCGGCCGCCGCATCCTCGTTCACTCACGACGGAGGGCCCTGACCGATGCAAGCAAGCGATACCTACCTGGATCACGAGATCCGCGTCGACGCGACGCGCAATGCGAACGGCGCGTGGGTCGCACAGGTGCGGATCTTCCGCGACGGCGCGCCGGTCGACCTGCCCGCGCCCGAGCTCGTCACGCCCGAATGGCTCACGTGCGACGAGGCGCTGCGCGGGGGAATCGATCAGGGGCGCGTGATGATCCGCACGCAGGACCGCTAGCCGCGCGCAGCTCATCGGCCGGCGCCGGGCCACGTCGGTGCGCGCACCGACTGGCCGGCCTCGAACGCGCCGCGCATCAGCCGCGACACGTCGTCCAGCGTCAGCTCGACCGAAGTCGACGCCGCCGTGCCGGCGTCGATCACGCGGTGGCCGATGATGCGCTCGGCAATCGCGTTGAGCACGGTCTCGACGAGATACTTTTCCATTCGGCTTCCTGTCCGGTTCCGGGCCGCTTCGCGCGTCGCGGCGGCAGTTGCGTACGCAACCAGATGGGCACGCGAACGCGGGTTGCGCGCTGCCATGCACATCGCGGAGCGTGCGGCATGAGGATGGGCCGGTCAAGGTACAGTCGGCAACAGGCGCTGCATCGCGTGCCGTGCGGGGTACAGCACCCGCTTCGGCCCACGCAGCCGGTCGGCCGCGCATCGCCGTGCAATACCCGCCCTCATTCGTGCGCCGCGCCCTGCTGCTCGAGCGCCTCTTCCGCGCGCAGGCTGTCGAGATCGCGACCGATCGTCGCGACCGCGAGCCGCGCGTTGCCGCGCCAGTACGTCACCGAACCGTCATGTGCGCGCAGGTCGCCGTCGATCTCGACGCGGTCCCATTGCTCCGCGTGTCCCACATAGCGGACCGTCAAATCGTAGTGCTGGGTCCAGAAGAACGGCACCGCGTCGAACGGCCGCTGCTGTCCGAGCATGTTGCGCGCGGCGACGATGCCCTGCCGCTCCGCGACGACCCAGTGCTCGACGCGAATGCGTTCGCCCGTCAGCGGATCGGGCCAGCGCGCGATGTCGCCGGCCGCATAGACGCCCGGCGCGCTCGTCTGCAGGAAGCGGTCGACGGTCACGCCGCGATCGACGGCGAGGCCCGCGTCCTGCGCGAGCGCGATGTTCGGATGCACGCCGATGCCGACCACCACGACGTCGGCCGGCAGCACGTCGCCGTTCGACAGCGCCACGTGGTTCGGTACGATCTGCGCGAGCGTCGCGCCGAGATGGAACACCACGCCGTGCGATTCGTGCAGTGCGCGGATCGTGTCGCCGAGCGCTTCGCCGAGCACGCGCGCCATCGGATGCGCATCGGGCGCGACGACGTGCACGTCGAGTCCGCGCGTGCGCAACGCGGCCGCCGCTTCGAGGCCGATGAAGCTCGCGCCGACCACGACGCAGCGTTTCGCCGTTCCGAGCTTGCCGATCAGTGCATCGCAATCGGCGCGCGAGCGCAGCACGCACACGTGCGGCAGATCGGCGCCCGGCACGGTCAGCCGGTTCGGCTCCGCGCCCGTGGCGAGCAGCAGCGCGCCGTACGCGAGCCGGCTGCCGTCGGCCAGCTCGACCGCGCGCCGTGCCGGGTCGATGCGCGCGACGCGCGTGCCGCAGCGCACGTCGATGCGCTCGTCGGTATAGAACGATGCGCCGCGCAGCGGCAGCCAGTCGGCCTCGGCCGTGCCGGCCAGGTAATCTTTCGACAGGTTCGGCCGGTCGTACGGCGGTTCGCTGTCGGCGCTCAACAGCGTGATCGCGTGCGGATAGCCTTCCTGGCGCAGCGTCACGGCCGCCGCGATCGCGGCCGCGCCGCCGCCGACGATCACCACCGAGCCGGGCAGCCCGGCCGTATTCAACGCGGGCGGGGCCGCGGCCGGCCGCGCATCGAGCACGACCGCGCGGCCGTCGCGACGCTCGACGCGCCAGCACGTCAATCCGTCGAGCGCGGGCGCGCGCTGCATGGCGCCGGTACGCAGGCAGAACGCCGCGTGGTGCCACGGACACCGAATCGTGTCGCCGACCAGCAGGCCGTCGGCGAGCGGTGCGCCGTAATGCGGGCATTGCGCACCGACCGCGAACAATTCGTCGGCGCGGCGCACGAGCAGCACGGCTGCGTCGCCGACATGGCCCTCGATCATCGCGCCGTCGGCGATGTCGTCGAGCGCGATGCCCTGCGCGAGATCGGGACGTGAAGACGAAGCAGCGCTTGCGGACATGGCCTGGCTCCCTGCGAGTGAGGTAACGATCCCATTATCGGCGTCCTTCCCGAAAAGAACAGGTACAGACGACCCCGCAGCGCACGCAAACGCGGACTGTAGCTTGTACGCGATCCGCGACCGGCGTACAACGTGATCCACATTGCGGCGCAACACACCGGCCGCGCATGCGGAGGGGCCGGCGAGCCGAGCAATCCGCGTGCCGCGCCCGCCGACCATCCGTGGCGCACGATGCCCTACAACGGGATGACGCCGCATATCTCCGGCACGTCGCTGTCGGCCCAGGCGCGCTACGCGGCCGGCACGCTGGAGATCCTGCAGGACTGGTTCGACGGCAAGCCGATCCGCGACGAATACCTGATCGTCGACGGCGGCGCGCTCGCGGGAACGGGCAAGCAGTCGTACCGGCTCACCTGAGCCCAAGGCCGGGCTAACCGAGGCAGGCGGTCGCGAGCTTGCCGACCGTGACGACCGCGCGCTCGATCTCCGGCGACCACGGGCTGCTGTAATTCAGCCGGATGAAGTTCCGGTAGCTGTCCGCGATCGAGAACATGTAGCCCGGCCCGATCGTGATCCCCTGCTCCAGCGCGAGCTGGTACAGCCGCATCGCATCCACCTGCGCCGGCAACTCGACCCACAGCACGTAGCCGCCCGCCGGGCTCGAGATGCGCGTGCCTTCGGGGAAGAACCGCGACACCATCGAGCGCATCAGGTTCGCCTGCTGCGCATACGCCTTGCGAATCCGCCGCAGATGATGCTCGTAGCCGTCCCGTTCGAGAAACTCGGCGATCGCGAGCTGCGGGATCGACGGCGTCGCCAGCGTGTTCAGGAACTTCAGCTTCTCGACCTGATCCCGGTAGCGGCCCGGCAAGGCCCAACCGATCCGGTACGCGGCCGTCAGGCTCTTCGAGAACGACGCGCAATGCAGCACGATCCCGCCGCGGTCGTAGGACTTCAGCGTGCTCGGATGCGAATCGCCGAAATACAGTTCGTTATACACACCGTTTTCGATGATCGGCATGTCGACGCGGGTGGCGAACTCGACCAGTTCGCGCTTGCGCTCGTCGGGCATCTGGAAGCCGAGCGGGTTCTGGAAATTCGGCATCACCATGCACGCGGCGATCGGCTGCGACTTCGCGATCGCCGCCAGCGCCGCGATGTCGATTCCGTATTCCGGGTGCGTCGCCACCTCGATCGCCTTCATCCCCATCCGCTCGATCGCGTGCAGCATCGCGTAGAACGTCGGCGATTCCACCGCGATCGTGTCGCCCGGCTTCGCGACCGCCTGCAGGCACAGGTTGATCGCCTCGGTCGCGCCGACCGTCACGATGATCTCGTTCGGGTCCACCGACATCCCGTTTTCCAGATAGCGGCGCGCGATCTGCCGGATCAGGCGCGGATGGCCGGGCGGCAGCCCGTCCGTCACGCCCCATAACGACTTGTCGCGGCCGGCCGCGTACGCATAGCGGTTCAGCTTCTCGAACGGAAACAGGCTCGGGTCCGGATACGGCGAGCCGAGCGGCACCGCGTCGTCCGTGCCGATCGAGCGCAGCGTCGACAGCACGAGCCGGCTCACATCGACCGACGACGAAATCGCGATCGGCTTCGACGGCCGCAGATCGCGCACCGGCGCATGGCCGTCGTCGTTGCGCAGGTTCACGAAGTAACCGGATTGCGGACGGCTTTCCAGCAGCCCGCGGCTTTCGAGCAGCAGATACGCATGCAGCACGGTCGTGATGCTGATCCGGTGCTGCTGGCTCGCCTGCCGCACCGACGGCACGCGATCGCCGTGTCGATACACGCGTTGCCGGATGAGTCTCTCTATGTCGTTCGCGAACTTTTCGTAGAGCTTCATCCGCCTCGCCCCGCCAGCGGTGAACCGGCCCGTGACGCATCGGCGAGCATGCCGCGCCGATGCGGGAAGCCGGATAGCCGTGCGCGATCGCGGGCGTTCCGGTTCGAGCGTCGTCCATTACCGAAATTGAAGGCGGATAGCAATGCGAAATCCATCATGACAGGGATCGGCATCCTACTGCGTCAATTCGGCGAATGTAAGTGACAGTTTGGCGGTGAAACGCCAAATCGCCCGGACGTGGTGAACAGATGGAAGGACGGCGGCACGCGGCGTTCTCGTGTGTCGTCCGTTTCTGCAGCGTGCATGCTGCTGTCGAAACGTGGCGCGACGTCGCAACGTCGTGCCCTGTCATCGTGCGGCATCGATCCGTGCGTGCCGCGTCACGCGCGAATCGATGCGCGGCATTCCCGATCGTCGTGTCGTGCAACGGCGACGCGATGCGCGCGCGGGCATTCGAAGTGTGCGAATGCGCACACTTCGGCGATGTCGTCGACGCGAAGATCGATCGGCCGCGCTCATTCATCGACAACGCGCGTCGGGAATGAACGCCGTGGTTCGATTCGATCGGCTCACGGCTCTACGGTCGATCGCCCGCACCCGGCCCGGCAACGCGAGCGGGATCGCAGGCCGCCGCATCGACGCTCACAGCCGCGATTGCAGGAAGCACGGCGGTAGCGTCACCGCGATGCCGGGCGCAATGCGCGGCACATTCGCGCCCGGCTCGAACGCGCCCCGCCTACCCGAGCGCGTGACGCACGACCTTGCCGCCGAACCCCGTCACGACGTTGTCGACCGAGAACGGCGTGGCCTCCTCCGCCTCGAGAATGACCGCGGCGCTGCCGGGCACGAGCTGCGTCGCGACCGATTCGACGAACCGGCCGTCGAGCAGCGCGTGGCCGGCCGCATCGGCGACGGTGCCGAACCCCGCGCCGGCCGCCATGCCGGTCGCGACACCGAGCGGCCCGGCGAGCATCCCGAGCAGGCCGCCCGCGATCGCGCCGATCAACCCGCCCTTGAACGGCGGCGCTTCGGCGTCGAGCACGGCGAGCTTGCCGGCCGCGTCCTTTTCAACGGCGACGCCGTTATCGATATGAAATCCTTCGTGCTTCTCCGACAGCGCGTCGAAATCGTTCGCCGCGCGACGGGCCGTGTCGGCATTGCCGAACACGGCGACGATCAGTTGCCTGGCCATTCGAACCCTCCTGCATTGGCGATCCGGGCGACCGCCGCCGATCGACGGTCATCCGCGGACGATTCGTGCCGCGTGCGTTGCGCACCCGGCATTCAAGCATTCCACTCCCCGTCCCGCAGTCGGGCCCCGCGCGCCTGCGCATCGAGGCCGGCGTCGTCGGCCTCGATCGGGAATCGGTGCTGCCCGAAACTGAGGATCAGCACGCCCACCGCGAGCAGCACGATCCCGAAGGTGGTCATCAGCATCCGCTCGGGGCTGTCGGTTGCGCCGCGCAAGATCAGATCCCGCGCGAGCGACGTCATCGCGATGAACAGCGGAAAACGCACCGGCAAGCGGCCGAGCCGCAGATAGCGCACGTCCATCGCGAGCACTTCGAGATACAGGAACATCAGCAGCAGGTCCGTCAGCGACACCTCGCCGGCGAGTATCACCTTCCACGCCTCCTGCGCCATCGCGAACACCGTCGCGAGCCCGATCACGATCAGCCCGCCCAGCTCGGCGGCGTGAAGGAAATGACCGAAGCGGCGGCGCAGGTGTTCGGCCGGCGGCCAGGAAGCGGTGGACATGTTCGACGTGTCGGGCGATGGAATGACGGGGACCGGAAAACAGCGTTGCCGCCGATTTCACCGGCGCGCGCATCGTCGCGAATCGTCACGCATCGCGAGCGAACCCAATCTACCGCGCACGCCACGCGGCCTCAAGAGCACAGCGTCGCACGCGTCAGGAGCACAGCTGCGCGAAGCCCGCACAAACCGTTCGTTGTTTGACCCATTCGAATGACAGATTGACGATACGTGTTCCAAAGACCCGCCGAAGCTGCTAGATTGCATGCTCGACGACGTTACGCGGTGCGGACAGGTCACGCGCCGGGCGAACGCGCGGCCACCCTGCCTGCCTGCCCTTTTCGCGCCCGGGCGGCAGGCCGCCGCCGCTGCGGCCCGTTGCGCGATGCCCGCGCAACGTCCTTCATCCGCATGTCACACAGAGAACAGTCGCATGACACAGTCCTACCGTTCGCCCTCGCGCGCCGCGGCATCCGCGGGCCGTTCGTCCCGACATGACTGACCGGCAGGCCGCGATGCAAACCCGTCCCCCGCTTTCCCAGGCCGTCCACGACACGATCACGCGCAGCGCGATCTTCCTCGTCGCCACCGTCAACCCCGGCGCCGACCGCGCCGACACGATCCGCGGATGGTGCGGCGACATCGCCGCGCTGGTGCGCTCGGTCGGCAAGCGCGTGCCGGGCGGCAACCTGTCATGCGTCTGCGGCTTCGGCGCCGACGCATGGGATGCGCTGTTCGGCGCCCCGCGCCCGGCGTCGCTGCATCCGTTCCGTGAATTCGGCGCCGGCCAGCGCGTCGCGGTCGCGACACCCGGCGACATTCTGCTGCACATCCGCGCCGACGCGATGGACCTGTGCTTCGAGCTCGCGACGCAACTGCTCGGCGCACTCGGCGACGCGGTCACGGTCGTCGACGAAGTGCACGGCTTCCGCAATTTCGACCAGCGCGCGATGATCGGCTTCGTCGACGGCACCGAGAACCCGGAAGGCCGCGAAGCGGTCGACTTCACGGTGATCGGCGACGAGGATGCCGAATTCGCGGGCGGCAGCTACGTGATCGTGCAGAAGTACCTGCACGACATGGCCGGCTGGAACGCGCTCGCGGTCGAGACGCAGGAGCGCATCATCGGCCGCACCAAGCTGTCCGACATCGAGCTCGCGCCGGACGTGAAGCCGTCGTGCTCGCACAGCTCGCTGACCACGCTCGACGAAAACGGCCAGGAAGTGAAGATCCTGCGCGACAACATGCCATTCGGGCGGCCCGGTTCCGGCGAATTCGGCACCTATTTCATCGGCTACGCGCGTTCGCCGGCGCCGATCGAACAGATGCTCGAGAACATGTTCGTCGGCCGCCCGCCGGGCAACTACGACCGGCTGCTCGACTACAGCCGCGCGGTTACCGGCTCGCTGTTCTTCGTGCCGTCGGCCGACCTGCTGGAAGCGCTCGCCGATCGCCCGGCGCCGGCCGCTGCCGACGCCGACGCTGCCCCGACCGCCCAGCCTGAACCCTCATCACCCGAGTCGCGCCGTGACGGCTCGCTGAACATCGGATCGCTGAAAGGAGCCAAAGCCTATGAATAACCTGCATCGCGAACTCGCACCGATCTCGTCGCCGGCCTGGGAACAGATCGAGGAAGAAGTGGCACGCACCTTCAAGCGCTCGGTAGCCGGGCGTCGCGTGGTCGACGTCGAAGGCCCGGCGGGTCCCGAGCTGTCGGCCGTCGGCACCGGGCACCTGCTCGACGTGGCCGCCCCGCGCGAGCAGGTCGGCGCGCGGCTGCGCGAAGTCCGCACGATCGTCGAGCTCACGGTGCCGTTCGAACTGAGCCGCGACGCGATCGACAGCGTCGAGCGCGGTGCGCGCGACGCCGACTGGCAGCCGGCGAAAGACGCCGCGCAGCGGCTGGCCTTCGCCGAAGACGGCGCGATCTTCGACGGCTACCAGGCCGCGGGCATCGTCGGCATCCGCGAAGGCACGTCGAACCGCAAGCTCACGCTGCCGGCCGACGTCGGCGCGTACCCGGACGCGATCAGCGACGCGCTCGAAGCGCTGCGGCTCGCCGGCGTCGACGGCCCGTACTCGGTGGTGCTCGGCTCGGACGCGTACACGGCGCTCAGCGAGGCGCGCGACCAGGGCTATCCGGTCCTCGGCCACATCAAGCGGATCGTCAGCGGCGAGATCATCTGGGCGCCGGCGATCAGCGGCGGCTGCGTGCTGTCCACCCGCGGCGGCGATTACGAGCTGCACCTCGGCGAAGACGTGTCGATCGGCTACACGAGCCATACCGACAAGGTCGTCCGCCTGTACCTGCGCGAAACGTACACGTTCCTGATGCTGACGAGCGAGGCATCGGTGGCCGTGGCGCCGCAGGGCAACGCGGCGGCCTGACGTCCCGCTCGCGCGCGATGCCGGCCGGGCGTCGCGCGCACCGGCCGCCTCGCCGGCCGCACGTTCGTCGCCGACCGAACCATCCCGCATGGAGCGCGAAATGAGCGAATCGAATGACGCATTACAGGCGCTGCAAGCGTCGATCGACAACCTGAAACAAGCCGTCGACGCCAACGCGAGCCGCCAGGCCGGCGACACCGCCGTGCTGTTCACCGTCGTGTCGCTGATGCTGGCCGAGCTGCCGCCCGACACCCGCAACCTGATCGAGGATTCGTTCTCCGTCTGGGCCAATGGTCTGCAGAATGCGGCACTGTCAACCGACGTGAAGCAGATCGCGCGGCAGCGGCTCGCGATGACGCTCGCGGACTGACACCCCACCACGGTCGCGCCATGTCCGGCCCATACCGTGCAACCCGCCCTCCCCGTCATCGGCGCCGCGCCACGCACCGGTGGCGGTGCGCGCGCGGCGCAACGTAACGCCCCCTCGTACGCTGCCGCACCGCACCGTCGCGCCGATGCGTGCGCACCGCGTTTCCTCCCGCCTCCGCCTTCCCGTTTGCCGACTGCCGGCGCCCTGCGCGCCGATGCCGCACCGCGCTTCGCGCGTGTCGCGCGCCGGCATTTTTCCGCATTGCGCACGCCGCAGCCGCATGCGCGCGCCGCTGTGCTCCTTGCCGCACGCGCACGCACGCATGTGAGGGTGCAATTCGCGGCCGGGCCGGCGCGGAACTGTGTCTTGGAGGCCCCCGGCCGATTCGCTATTTTGAACGCAGTCGCAGTGATGTTGCGGGCTATGCGCGGCACCGGTGCCGCCGGCGTCGGCCACGGCCGTGCGCCGCACCGGCGCGCGCTGCGCGATCGGGCGGGCGCGGCGCGCGCACCACCGGTCGCGGCGCGGCCGGTACGCCACGGCGTCGTACCGCATCGGCACTTCCCCTTCGATCCACGTTCATTGACAGGAGCCAGACCACCATGCCCGCACTTTGCGATATCTGTCACGTCCGGCCGGCCGTTGCGCGCGCCACCGTGATGCAGGACGGCGAGCGCAAGACGATCTCGATCTGCGACTACCATTTCCGTCAGCTGATGCGGCATCAGAGCATGCTGAACCCGTTCGATTCGCTGCTGGGCGGCGGCGGGTCGTCGCTGTTCGGCGAGCCCGGCGACGAATCGCCGCTCGCCGCCGAGATTCCGCGCGAATCGGTCGACCCGACCGACGCGTTCAGCGAGCAGACGCTCGAACTGCTGCAGCACGCGGCCGAAAAGGCACACGAGCTGCGCCGCACCGAACTCGACACCGAACACCTGCTGTACGCGCTCGCCGACACCGACGTATGCGCCGCGCTGTTGAAGGAACTGAAGCTGTCGCCGCAGGACATCAAGGCCTACATCGACGCGCACGCGCACACCGGCACCGCGTCCCCCGACGCGTCGCTCGACAAGCTGTCGATCTCGCCGCGCGTGAAAAAGGCCGTGCAGTACGCGTTCCAGGCATCGCGCGATCTCGGCCACTCGTACATCGGCCCCGAGCATCTGCTGATCGGCCTCGCATCGGTGCCGGACAGCATCGCCGGTACGCTGCTGAAGAAATACGGCGTGACGCCGGAGGCGCTGCGCCAGAAGGTCGTGAAGGTGGTCGGCAAGGGGGCGGAAGACGGCCGCGTCGATGCGCCGACCGGCACGCCGAACCTCGACAAGTTCGGCCGCGACCTCACCGCGATCGCGCGCCAGGGCAAGCTCGACCCGGTGCTCGGCCGCGCGCAGGAAATCGAGAGCACGATCGAGGTGCTCGCGCGCCGCAAGAAGAACAACCCCGTGCTGATCGGCGAGCCGGGCGTCGGCAAGACGGCGATCGTCGAGGGGCTGGCGCAGCGGATCGTGAACGGCGACGTGCCCGAGGTGCTGCGCGGCAAGCGGCTCGTCGAAGTCAACATCAACTCGATGGTGGCCGGCGCGAAGTATCGCGGCGAATTCGAGGAGCGCGCGAAGCAGCTGATCGACGAAGTGACTGCGAAGCATGACGAACTGATCCTGTTCATCGACGAGCTGCACACGATCGTCGGCGCGGGTCAGGGCGGCGGCGAAGGCGGCCTCGACATCGCGAACGTGCTGAAGCCCGCGCTCGCGCGCGGCGAGCTGAGCCTGATCGGCGCGACCACGCTCAACGAATACCAGAAGCATATCGAGAAGGACGCCGCGCTCGAACGGCGCTTTCAACCGGTGTTCGTGCCGGAGCCGAGCGTCGAGCAGACCATCGTGATCCTGCGCGGGCTGCGCGACAGCCTCGAGGCCCACCATCAGGTGACGTTCGCCGACGACGCGTTCGTCGCGGCCGCCGAGTTCGCCGATCGCTACATCACGTCGCGCTTCCTGCCCGACAAGGCGATCGACCTGATCGACCAGGCCGCCGCGCGCGTGCGGATCGGCGCGACCTCGCGCCCGGTCGACATCCAGGAAGGCGAAGCGCAGATCGCGCAACTGAAGCGCGAGCAGGACTACGCGACGTCGCGCAAGCGCTTCGACCAGGCGAAGCAGTTCGAGGAGCAGATCAACGAGAAGCAGCAGTCCCTCGACGAGAAGATGGAAGCGTGGCAGCGCAAGACCGGCTCGGAAACGCTCGAAGTGACCGTCGAATCGGTCGCCGAAGTCGTGTCGCGGCTGACCGGCATCCCGGTGTCCGAGCTCACGCAGGAAGAGCGCCAGAAGCTGCTGAAGATGGAAGAGCAGCTGCGCGAGCGCGTGGTCGGCCAGAACGACGCGGTGGTCGCCGTCAGCGACGCGGTGCGGCTGTCGCGCGCGGGGCTCGGCCAGACCCACCGGCCGATCGCGACGTTCCTGTTCCTCGGGCCGACCGGCGTCGGCAAGACGGAGCTCGCGAAGGCGCTGGCCGAAACCGTGTTCGGCGACGAGCAGGCGATCATCCGCATCGACATGTCCGAGTACATGGAGCGGCACGCGGTCGCGCGGCTGATCGGCGCGCCGCCCGGCTACGTCGGCTACGACGAAGGCGGCCAGCTCACCGAGCGCGTGCGGCGCCGGCCGTACAGCGTGATCCTGCTCGACGAGATCGAGAAGGCGCACCCGGACGTCTACAACGTGCTGCTGCAGGTGTTCGACGACGGGCGCCTCACCGACGGCAAGGGCCGCGTGGTCGACTTCAGCAACACGATCATCATCGCGACGAGCAACCTCGGCGCCGCGATCATCATGGACAACCTCACGCAGCCGGAAGCCGCACGCAAGACCGACAAGGCGATCCGCGAGCAACTGATGCAGGTGCTCAAGGGCCACTTCCGCCCCGAGTTCCTGAACCGGATCGACGAGGTGATCGTGTTCCATGCGCTGTCGAAGGAGAACATCCGTTCGATCGTGCAGATTCAGCTCGACCGCGTGGTGCGCACCGCCGCCGCCCAGGACATCACGCTCGTGATGGGCGACTCGCTCGTCGAACACCTGACCGAAGCCGGCTACCAGCCCGAGTTCGGTGCGCGCGAACTGAAGCGTCAGATACGCCAGATCATCGAGACGAAGCTCGCGAAGGAGATCCTCGCGGACAAGCTGAAGTCCGGCGATCGGTGCGAGGTCGATTACGACAAGGCCGACGATGAAGTGAAGTTCAACAAGCTCGCGCCGCCCGAAGCGAAGGACGCGAAGGACGTGAAGAAGGACGCCGACGGCAAGGAAAAGGCGAAGCCGAACGGCAAGGCGACCAGGGCATCGGACGATGCAAAGGATGGCGAAGCAAAATCCGACGCACCGCCGCCCGCCGCGAAGCCATCCGGCAAGAAGGCTTCCGGTACGAAGAAGGACGCGCACTGACACCGCGCAAGTGCGGATGCCCAGGCACGCATGACCGGCTCCGTCCACCGGACGGAGCCACCCCACGCCGCGATGCGGTGCAACCCGAGCCGCCGGCAGCAGAACCGGCTCAAGGAGATTCACATGACAAATCGACGCGAAGTGCCAGGCATCAGGAAGTACGATGGGCCCGCCGGCGGTTGGGGCGCGCTTCGCGCGACAGCCGAGGCCGTGCGCACGCAGATGGAAACCATCGAGGCGCCGATCGTGCTGATGCGGACCAACCAGCCCGACGGCTTCGACTGCCCGGGCTGCGCGTGGCCCGACAAGGAACACAAGTCGACGTTCCAGTTCTGCGAGAACGGGGCGAAGGCCGTCACCTGGGAGGCGACGACCAAGCGCGTGACGCCCGAGTTCTTCGCGGCGAACACCGTGGCGTCGCTGCTGCGCATGTCGGACTACGCGCTGGAGAACATGGGCCGGCTCACGCATCCGCTCGTCTACGACCGCGCGACCGACACGTTCCGCGCGGTCGCATGGGACGACGCGTTCGCGCGCATCGGCGAAGTGCTGCGCGCGCTGCCGCCCGAGCAGGTCGAGTTCTATACGTCGGGCCGCGCATCCAACGAAGCCGCGTATCTCTATCAGCTGTTCGCGCGCGAGCTCGGCACCAACAACTTCCCCGACTGCTCGAACATGTGTCACGAGCCGACCAGCGTCGGCCTGCCGCAGTCGATCGGGATCGGCAAGGGCACCGTCTCGCTGGAGGATTTCGACCACTGCGAGCTGATCATCTCGATCGGCCACAATCCCGGCACCAACCATCCGCGGATGATGGGCACGCTGCACGAGTGTTCGCGCCGCAACGTGCCGATCATCGTGTTCAATCCGCTGCGCGAGCGCGCGCTCGAACGCTTCGCCGATCCGCAGGACATGATCGAGATGGCGTCGTTCGGCTCGACGCGGATCGCATCGACGTACTACCAGGTCGATGCGGGCGGCGACGCGGCCGCGCTCAAGGGCATCATGAAGGCGCTGCTGCAGCTCGAAGCCGAGCGCGGCGACGTGCTCGACCGCGACTTCATCGCGCAGCATACCGAAGGTTTCGATACGTTCTCCGCCGACCTGCAGGCCACGCCGTGGAATGACATCGAGCGCGCGAGCGGCCTCGCCCAGGCGCAGCTCGAGCAGGTCGCGCTCGCGTATGCGAAGTCGAACGCGACGATCGTCACGTACGGGATGGGCGTCACGCAGCACAACAAGGGCACCGCCACCGTGCGCCTGATCGCCGACCTGCTGCTGATGCGCGGCAACATCGGCAAGCCCGGCGCGGGCGTGTGCCCGCTGCGCGGCCACTCGAACGTGCAGGGCAACCGCACGGTCGGCATCACCGAGAAGCCGTCGGCCGCGTTCCTGCAGAAGATCGAGGAGGTGTGCGGTTTCAAGCCGCCCGCGCATCACGGGCACGACGCCGTGCAGGCGATGCAGGCCATGATCGACGGCCAGGCCAAGGCGCTGCTGTGCCTCGGCGGCAACTTCGCGGTCGCGCTGCCCGATCCGGACCTGTCGTTCCCGGCGATGGCGAAGCTCGACCTGAGCGTGCATCTCGGCACGAAGCTGAACCGCTCGCACCTGCTGGTCGCGAAGGAAACCTACATCCTGCCCGTGCTCGGCCGCACCGAGCTCGACATGCAGGCGAGCGGCCGGCAGTCGATCACCGTCGAGGATTCGATGTCGATGGTGCACGCGTCGGCCGGCAAGCTGAAGCCTGCGTCGGACGAGCTGCGCTCCGAGCCCGCGATCGTCGCGGGGATCGCCCATGCGACGCTGCCGGCCAGCAAGGTCGCGTGGCTCGACCTGATCGCCGACTACGACCGCATCCGCGACCTGATCGATCGCACCGTGCCCGGCTTCGAAGCGTTCAACGAGCGCATCCGCACGCCCGGCGGCTTCCGGCTGCCGCTGCCGCCCACCGAGCGCGTGTGGCCCACGCCGACCGGCAAGGCGATGTTCTCGGTCTACACGGGCGTAAAGGAAGACGCGGACGTGCTCGGCGGCGAGCAGGTGCTGCGGCTCATCACGCTGCGCAGCCACGACCAGTACAACACGACGATCTACGGGCTCGACGACCGCTATCGCGGCGTGTTCGGGCGCCGCGACGTGCTGTTCATGAACGTCGCGGATCTCGCGAAGTACGGGCTCGAGCACGGCGACCTCGTCGACATCGAGACGATCACCGCGTCGGGCCGCACGCTGCGCCTCGAGAAGATCACCGCGATCGAGTACGACATCGCGCCGGGGTCGGTCGGCGCGTATTACCCGGAAGCGAACGTGCTCGTGCCGCTCGACTACATCGACAAGGAAAGCGGCACGCCGTCGTACAAGTCGGTGCCGGTGCGCGTCGCGCGCGCGGCGGTCGTCTGACCGGCGGGCCGGCTCGCAACGCACGCGAGCCGGCCCGCCGCATCCCTGCCCCTTCCCACGGCCGGCGCATCGTCATCGATGCGCCGGCCCTTTTGCATCGCGTCGCGAAACGCGCCGCTTACCGCGCCGCCGACGGCGGCAGATGCGCGCCGGTCTGACGACGCCGGTACGCGCTGTCGCGCGTCGCGAGCCAGTAGTACAGCGGCGACGTCAGCACGAGCCCGACGACCCACGACAAGTCCGCGCCGCCGAGATGCGCGGGAATCGGGCCCGCGTACATCGGCGTGTTCATGAACGGAATCTGCACGAGAATCCCGATCGCATACGCGAGCAGCGCCTGCGGATTGAAGCGGCCATACACGCCGCCGTCGGCCATGAAGATCGACTGGATGTCGTACTTGCCCTTGTGGATCACGTAGAAGTCGATCAGGTTGATCGCCGTCCACGGCACCAGCACGACCAGCAGCGCGAGCACCAGGTCGACGAGATTGCCGACGAAGTTCGTCGACGCACCGATCGCCGCGTAACAGCATCCGACGAAAATCACCACCGACACCACCGCGCGCGCTTTCGCGGTCGGAATCCACTTGTACGCGAACGTCTGCACCGACGTGATCACCGCGAGCACCGCGCCGTACAGGTTCAGCGCGTTGTGGCTGATCACGCTCAGCAGGAACAGCACGAGCATCAGCGGCCCGAGCGGGCCCGTCGCCTGCTTCACCGCATCCATCGTGTCCGCGCCGGCCGGCACCGCGAGCACCGCGACCGCGCCGAAGATGAACGCGAGCGTCGAGCCGATCGTGCAGCCGAGATAGGTCGCCCAGAACGTCGACGCGACGCCGACGTCTTCCGGCAGGTAGCGCGAATAGTCCGACACGTACGGCGCGAACGCGATCTGCCACAACGCCGACAGCGACACCGTCGCGAGCCAGCCCGCGAAGTCGAAGCCGCCGCGCGTGAGGAAATCGGCGGTGCTCACGTGCGACAGGATCATCCAGAAGCCGACGAGAATGCCGATGCCGAGCACCCACGTGCCGATCCGGTTCAGGATGTGGATGAACCGGTAGCCGACGATCCCGATCAGCCCCGAGCCCACCGCGCCGATCACGATCCCGACCGGCACCGGCACCGACGACGCGATGCCGTGCACCGACTTGCCGGCCAGCACGATGTTCGATGCGAAGAAACCGACGTACATCACCGCCGCGATCACCGTGACGAGCAGCGCGCCCCACGAGCCGAACTGCGCGCGGCTCTGGATCATCTGCGGGATGCCCATCTGCGGGCCCTGCGCCGAATGCAGCGCCATCAGCACGCCGCCGACCGCCTGGCCGACGACGATCGCGACGATTCCCCACATCAGGTTCAGGTGAAAGATCTGCACGCCGAGCGCGCCCGTCACGATCGGCAGCGGCGCGATGTTGCCGCCGAACCAGAGCGTGAACAGGTCGCGCACCTTGCCGTGGCGCTCGGCCGGCGGCACGTAGCCGATCGTGTGTTTCTCTATCATGGGGGACGCGTTGCGGTCCGCGGTGGTCATGGCGATGTCTCCTGTCTGGCGCGCGATGCGCGCTTTCCGTGTCAGCCGGCGCGACGGGATGCGCGCCTGCAAGCGGGTCCGGATACGCGGGCGACGACGTGCCGATCGCGCCCCGTGGCGCGATGCCTGCGGGGACGAATGAACACGCCGCCAGCGCGTGTGCGGCGCCGTTGCGATCCAGGTTGCAGACGATGGTGCGCCATGCATGAAGCGACCGGAAAATACTAAAAATATTTTCGGGACATACGAAAAAACTCTGTAGCGGAAATTCCGGCACGACGCTTCTTCGGGTAAGGTGCTACGCACGGAAATGGACAGATGCGCGCCGCGGCGTCATGCGGCGGCGCCGGTATCAGAGGTGCTCGTGGCTCACTACACTTTGCGGCAACTGAAATATTTCGTGACGACGGTCGAATCCGGCAGCGTCGCCGAAGCGTCGCGTCAGCTCTTCATCGCACAACCGTCGATTTCCAGCGCGATCAAGGGTCTCGAGGAAAGCTTCGGCGTGAAGCTGTTCATCCGCCATCACGCGCAGGGCGTGTCGCTGACGCCGAGCGGCACGCGTTTCTACCGGAAAGCGCAGGAGCTGCTGCGCATCGCGCACGAATTCGAACAGAACGCGCTGGCCGACAACGACGTCATCACCGGACAGATCGACATCGGCTGCTTCGAGACGGTCGCGCCGCTCTATCTGCCGCAGCTGATCGCCGGGTTTCGCGAGCGCTACCCCGGCGTCAACATCCGGCTGCGCGACGGCGACCAGCAGGAACTCGTGCAGGGGCTGACCGCCGGCACGTTCGATCTCGCGTTCCTCTACGACCACGACCTCGACGGCACGATCGAGACCGAACCGCTGATGCCGCCGCAGCAGCCGTACGTACTGCTGCCCGAAAATCATCGCTTTGCCGGGCAGGCGCACGTGTCGCTGCGCGATCTCAGCGTCGAGCCGATGATCCTGCTCGACGTGCAGCCGAGCCGCACGTACTTCGTCAGCCTGTTTCACGAACTCGGGTTGACGCCGAACATCGTGTTCGGCTCGCCGTCGATCGAGATGGTGCGCGGCATGGTCGGCCAGGGGTTCGGCTTCTCGCTGCTCGTCACGCGGCCGCATTCCGAATACACGTACGACGGCCGGCGCGTCGTGACGATCGGTCTGAGCGAAACGGTGAGCCCGTCGGGGCTCGTCACCGCGCGCCTGAAGCGCGGGCAGCTCACGAAGCAGGCGCAGTCGTTCGTCGATTTCAGCCGCGAGCGGCTTGCGCAGCTCATCGAGGCATCGGCGCGCTGACGACGGACGCAAAAGCAAAACCGCACGCGCCGCCAAGCGGCAGCGTGCGGTTTTTTGCGGCTTGATGCGGCCCGCCGCAGCCCGATGCAGCCCGGTCAGTCCGCTGAAGCGAGATACGTCACGAGACGCCCCAGCATCGCGTCGCATCCGTGCAGCTGATCGAGCGTGACGAATTCGTTGGGCTTGTGCCCCTGATCCATGCTGCCCGGCCCGCACACCACCGTCGGAATGCCGGCCTGCCCGAACAGCCCGCCCTCGGTGCCGAACGCGACGGTGCCGAACGCGTCGGAACCGCTCAGCATCGCGAGCAGCCGCGCGGCTTCGCTGTCCGGCGACGTCGCGAGCCCCGGGTACGCGCCGAGCGGCTGCAGACGGATATCGGTATCGGCCTGCACCGCGCGCATCGTCGGCAACAGTTCGGATTCCGCATAGTCCTGCAGTTTTCTCGGCACGTCGTGCGCATCGAACGCCGGCAGCGCGCGCACCTCGAAATCGAACTCGCATTCGGCCGGCACGATGTTCAGCGCGCGGCCGCCCTTGATCAACCCCGTCTGCACGGTCGAGAACGGCGGATCGAAGCGGCTGTCGTGATGCTCGGGCCGCGCGAGTGTCGCGCCGATCTCGCCGAGCCGGCCGATCAGCTTCGCCGCGTAGTCGATCGCGTTGACGCCGAGCGGCGCATACGCGGAGTGGCACGCCGCGCCCTTCACGTGACAGCGCATCGCCAGCTTGCCCTTGTGGCCGAGCACCGGCTTCAGCTCGGTCGGCTCGCCGATCAGGCACAGGCGCGGCCGGTGTTCGCGCGCAGCCAGCGCGTCGAGCATCGGCCGCACGCCGAGACAGCCGACTTCCTCGTCGTACGAGAACGCGAGATGCACCGGCAGGCTCAGCGGCCGCGCAACGAACGCCGGCACCGCCGCGAGCACCGACGCGATGAAGCCCTTCATGTCCGCCGTGCCGCGCCCGTACAGCCGGCCGTCGCGCTCGGTCAGCCGGAACGGCTCGACCGTCCACGCCTGCCCGTCGACCGGCACCACGTCGGTATGGCCCGACAGCGCGATGCCGCCGCGATCGCGCGGCCCGATCGTCGCGTACAGGCTCGCCTTCGTGCGTTCCGCGTTGTAGAACAGTTCGCTCTCGACGCCGAAGCCGTCGAGATAGTCGCGGATGAACGCGATCATCGCGAGGTTCGAATCGCGGCTGACCGTCGCGAAGCCGACCAGCCGTTCGAGCAGCGCGCGGCTCGATGGATCACTCATCGCCCGGCACTCCGTAGCTCGGCGCGACGGTCGGATTCAGCGCGCGCGTCTGGTAGTCCTGCATCTGCGGGCGATAGGCCTGCCACAGTGCATCGAGCTGCCCGATCGGGTCGGCATCCGCCCAGTCGATGCGCAGGTCGACGATCGGCCAGATCACGTCGCCCGCCACCTTCAGCGCGGCCGAATGCACCGGCCCCGCTTCGCCGCCCGCCGCGATCGCCGCATGCATCGCGGCCAGCAGGCGATCGGCGAGCAGCCCGGGCGCCTGCTCGAATGCGCGCGCCATGGCGTCGATCACGGCCGGCGCGGCCAGCAGGTTGCCCGCCGCCACGCATTGCTCGCCCTGCACCGCATGATGCGTGCCGAGCGCTTCCTTGCCCGTGAAGCACGCCGTCTGTCCCTGCCCGTCGATCACCGTGACCTGCCGGTACTGGCTCCAGCCGTTCGCGCTCAGCGCGCGGTCGAGCGCGGCGGCCGGCGCGAGCTGTTCGTGCTCGACCAGATCGAGGATCTGCGGGCCGAGCGCCGGCAGCGTGACGTTCTGCGTCGCGACCGCGCCAACGCCCGCGCGCACCCACGGACAGCGCGCGCCCACCGCGATGCTCGACGAACTGATCGCGATCCCGAGCTGGCCCGTTTCCGGGCAGCGCCCGACGATGGAGAAAGTCATCTCGCCTCCGATGCGCGGTTCGACTGCCAGTTGTCCGGGATCACCGCGATCACGTCGATCTCCATCAGCCACTGCGGCTGGCCGAGCGCCGACACGACGAGCCCCGTCGAAATCGGGTACACGCCCTTCAGCCACTTGCCGACTTCCTGGTACACCGGCTCGCGATAGCGCGGGTCGATCAGATAGGTCGTCGTCTTCACGATGTGCGTGATGTCGCTGCCGGCTTCGTCGAGCAACTGCTTCACGTTCTTCATCGCCTGCTCGGCCTGCGCGCGCGGATCGCCGAGGCCGATCAGGTTGCCGTCGAAATCGGTGCCGACCTGGCCGCGCACGTAGACGGTGTTACCGGCCCGCACGGCCTGGCACAGGTCGTTGTCGAGCGTCTGGTTCGGGTAGGTATCCTTCGTGTTGAACATGCGGATACGCGTGTGGGTAGGCTGGCTCATCGAGGTCCTTCGAATGTCGGTGGGTTCGCCCGCCGGGCCGGAAGCGGTCGCGGCGTGGCGGGGTTCGGGTTGGCGCGGCGTCGCGTCCGGGCGTCGTATCGGGCACGGGCCGCGGCGTGCATGCGGATCAGCCGATCGCGTCGACCAGCGGGCGGGCATCGGCCTGTGCCCCGTGCGTCGTGTCGTCCTGCCCCGTGCGCGTTTGCGCGCGGCGTTGCGACGCGTCGTGATAGTCGAGGTACTTGCGCTGCGTGACGATGTGGTCGGCGATGTGCTTTGCGTCGTGCCACACGCCCCAGATGAAGCTGGAGCCGCGACGCGACAGCCACGGCAGCCCGAGGAAATAGATGCCCGGCTCCTTCGACACGCCGCGTTGATGCTGCGGCTTGCCGTTCGCGGCGAACGCGTCCACCTTCAGCCAGTCGTAGTCGACCGCATAACCGGTCGCCCACACGATCGACGCGACGCCGGCACCGGCCAGGTCGAGCGCGAGGATCGGCTGCGTCACGCAGTCCGGATTCGGCAGGATGCGGCGTGCTTCCGGCTCTTCCGGCAGATCGAGGCCGTTGCGGGCCACATAGGCGTCCGCCGCGTCGAGCAGCGACAGGTAGTTCTCGTCGCCGCGCGCGAGATTGACTGCGAGATCGCGTTCGAACACCGCGACGCCGCCGTCGAACGACTTCGTCAGCCCGACGAGCGTCACGCCCTGATGCGCGAGTGCGCGGAAATCGACCGTGTGACCGCCACGCGCGCCGCTCACGGCGATCGTCACGTGCTCGCGGCCGGGCGTCGCGACCTCCTTGTCCCATTCGCCGAGCACGCCGAGCCACCAGCAGAAGTCGCGGCCGCGATAGGCGCGCGGCGGCCGGTCGTGCGGGCCGACCGACAGATAGACCTGCCGGCCCGCACGCTGCAGCTCGTCGGCGATCTGCACGCCCGACGAGCCCGCGCCGACCACCAGTACCGCGCCGTCAGGCAGTTGCGCCGGGTTGCGGTAGTCGGCGGAGTGGATCTGCACGAGGCTGGTGTCGTCCGGTGCGATCGGCGGAATGACCGGGCGCTGGAACGGCCCCGTCGCGACGACCACGCGGTTCGCCTCGATCGTGCCGTCGGACGTCTCGACGACGAAGCCCGGCTTGCCTGCGTTGCGCGTGACCTGCTTCACTTCGACGCCGGTGCGGATCGGTGCATTGAACTTGCGCGCGTACGCTTCGAAGTAGTCGGCGACCTGGTCCTTCGATGCGAACGCATCGGGGGCGAGCCCGTCGAATTCGAGCCCCGGGAAGCGGTCGTGCCACGCGGGGCCGTTCGCGACCAGCGAATCCCAGCGCCCGGTGCGCCAGCGTTCGGCGATGCGGTCGCGCTCCAGCACGAGATGGGGCACGCCGAGCTTGCCCAGGTGCTCGCTCATGGCCACGCCGGCCTGCCCGGCGCCGACGACCAGCGTATCGATTGAAGTTGTTTGCACTGCCACGGCTGTCTCCTTCTGAAGTGCGGCTCGCTGCGGCACGGGGGGTGCCCGTTATCGTGCGAGTGGGAATGGAGACATTCTGCTGACAGGCAGACCTGGGCGAAATGATGTTTTTTGTGGTTGTTGACGAGCAAAAAGCTGGGGCGGGTGCGCGTGGCAAATGGCGTCGGCATCCTGGCGCGCGGTGCGCCGCGCTTTCCACGACGATCGACGGCCGCGTTTGGCGGCATCACGACAGCCGCGCTGCGGCGTACGGAATTGCGCGTCCGGCAGCGCAGCTCGACGCCATCGCGGCGGGCAGCGAATTGCGCGAATACGTGACGACCCACTACTTGCTGCTCTACGCGCTGATCGAGGACACGGTGCATCTCCTCGCCATTCGCCATCAGCGGCAGGTGTCGTTCGATCCGGCCAGTCGCTGGCCGACGTGAGCCAAACGACACGGGAAACCCCTCCGCCAGTCGATCGGACACACCGATCGCGGCACCACGGCGATTCATGCGACACTGCCCCCGGCAGCCACGCCCCTCACACAATTCTTGACTGTGCCCGCCCCGCCGACCTGTTAGGATGCCGGTCTCCTGGCCTGGACCGCAGGCAACGGACCTTCGATCGTCCCCTTTTTTTGCACCTCCGACCGATCCGGCCGTCGCCCCGGTCGACAAGGCGCGCCGAACGGCCGCCTGCCCCGTAAAACCCGCAACACCCCGGCGCCGGCCCATC
Organism: Burkholderia anthina; assembly: GCF_902498995.1. Lineage (GTDB taxonomy): Bacteria > Pseudomonadota > Gammaproteobacteria > Burkholderiales > Burkholderiaceae > Burkholderia > Burkholderia anthina. The sequence goes on along the minus strand of NZ_CABVLY010000014.1, from coordinate 97,462 downwards.
CGGCCCGTTGCAGCAACCGTTGGAGTGGCGCACGTTGCGCCAGCAAGCATGAAGAAACTGAAGCAGCACATCCGTACCCTGCGCGAGAAGGACAGTACGCCCGTGGTACGCGCCGGCGCGCTGCTGCTGATGGCCGGCCTGCTGTACCTGCTGTGGCCGTCCGCCGAAGTCGCGCGCCTCGCGCTGGAATCCGTCGTACGCTAACGCACGCCCGTCTCCGCTGCGCTATACTTTCGAGATGGAAACCAAACCCGCCTCGCCGAACGTGCATTGCTGGTGGCGCGCCTGACCCAGGCGGCCCGTTTCCTTTTGCATGTCCCGAACGTGATGCCGCCAGCCATGGCGGCATTGTCGTTTCTACGCTCATGTCATGGCTGGCGGCTTCGATAACCCGGAGCCCACCCATACCATGACGCACCCGACCCGACCGACCATTCTCACCGGCGACCGCACGACCGGCCCGCTGCATCTCGGCCACTACATCGGCTCGCTGCGCGCACGCGTGCAGATGCAGCACGAAGCGACGCAGTTCCTGCTGCTCGCCGACACGCAGGCGCTCACCGACAACATGGGCCGCCGCCAGCGCGTCACCGAGAACGTAATCGAAGTCGCGCTCGACTATCTGGCCGTCGGCATCGACCCGGCGATCTCGACGATCGTCGTCCAGTCGCAGGTGCCCGAGCTCGCCGAGCTGTCGCAATACCTGCTGAACCTCGTGACGGTCGCGCGCCTCGAGCGCAATCCGACCATCAAGGAAGAGATCCGACTGCGCGGCTTCGAGCGCGACATCCCCGCCGGCTTTCTCACCTACCCCGTGAGCCAGGCAGCCGACATCACCGCGTTCAAGGCGACGCACGTGCCCGTCGGCGACGACCAGTTGCCGATGATCGAGCAGACCAACGAACTCGTGCGCCGCTTCAACGCGACCGTCGACAAGCCGGTGCTGGTCGAATGCGAAGCCGTGCTGTCGGCGGTCACGCGGCTGCCGGGCATCGACGGCAAGGCGAAGATGAGCAAGTCGCTCGGCAACGCGATCACGCTCGGCTCGACGCCCGACGAGATCGCGCAGGCCGTGAAGGACATGTATACGGACCCGAATCACCTGCGCGTGAGCGATCCGGGCCAGGTCGAGGGCAACGTCGTGTTCACGTTCCTCGACGCGTTCGAGCCGGACGTGCAGAAGGTCGACGAGCTGAAGGCGCACTATCGCCGCGGCGGCCTCGGCGACAGCGTCGTGAAGCGCGTGCTCAACGAACGGCTGCAGGCGCTGATCGAGCCGATTCGCGCGCGTCGCCGTGAGTTCGAGGCGGACAAGGCGGAGGTGATGGCAATCCTGAAGCGCGGCACGATGCATGCGCGCGAGGTGGCGGGGGCAACGCTGGCGGAAGTGAAGGGCGCGATGGGGCTTACGTATTTCGATTGAGTGGGGAGGGTGACGCGCGTCGCCGTCTCGCGACGCGCGCTTCCGAAACGGGTGTCGGGGCGAGATGCGATCGTTGATGGTTGAAAACATTTCACGCCAACCACCCTTTCAACGGCAACGGTCGATTTCGCTGGCACCGCCATGCCGCTCGCCCCGCCACCACGCGGCAAGCGACCGCAATCCCGCCGCTCCCGGCCAACTCGTCTCCCGGCGCAAACGTCACCGGCGGCTTCTCGTGAAATTGACCGGCAACGAGCCATTCCTTAGATTGGCCCGTCAACGACAACGACGGCGATTCTGTAATGGACGATAGTCACATGTGGCGCGCGCTGGAAGCGTTCGTTCGCCAGGAAGCCGCCGTACCAGACACCCGCCGGATGACGGGTGAGACGTCGATATCGGACGACCTGGGGCAAACCGGAGACGACGCCGACATCTTCATGGCGCGTTTTTTCGCGCGGTTCGACGTAGCCCGTGGCGACTACGACTTCGGACGCTACTTCCTGATGGAAGGCGAAGGGTTCCTGTATCACGTCCTGAGAAAATATCTCCTCGGAAAACCCCATACGTTCAAGCGACACGCATTGACCGTCGGTATGCTGCACCGAGCCATATTGCTTGGAACCTGGGACACCGAGGCGATCGAGCAGTAGCCGTTCACGGGCATTCCGTGCCGCCCGCAATCCGTTTCCGGGCATTCACCTCCAACCTCGCCGATGCGCGCAACCGGCCGCGATCCGCGTGCGCCCTTAGTCCAACCCGCCGATGCCGCCTCCCCTTCCGCCCGCTATCGTTTCCCCGTCATCCACGCTCCCTCACGCCATCATGACGCCACAGGAAATGATCGACCGTCTCGAGATCCACGATCTGCTGACGCGCTACTGCCACGCCGTCGACCGGCGCGACTGGCACGAATTCGAGCGACTCTTCGCCGGCAACGCGATGCTCGACTACGCGGCGTTCGGCGGCCCCGTCGGCAACCGCGCGGACATCGCGGCCTACCTGAAACGGGTGACGGCGTCGATGCGCAGCACGCAGCACACGATCTCGACATCGCTGCTGATCGTCGACGGCGATGCGGCCACCGCGCGCACGGCCGGCCAGGTGATGATGGTGTCGGCCGACGATGCCGGCGACGATCGCGTCTGCTTCGTCGGGCTGTGGTATCGCGACCTGCTGGTCAGAAGCGAATGCGGGTGGCGGATCCAGCGCCGCATGCAGGAGCGCAGCTGGATGCAGACCGCGCCGCCGGTCGCGGCGCACTGAAACACGCATCGCCCGCCGCGCGTTCGCGCCGCATCACTTCATCTGCATCAGCTGCACGAGGTTCCCGCACGTATCGTCGAGCACCGCGACGCGCACCGGCCCCGCATCCATCGGCGCCAGCGTGAAGCGCACACCGAGCGCGTCGAGGCGCGCGAATTCCGCGTCGAGATCGTCGACCTGGAACGAGGCCGCAGGAATGCCGTCCTCGTAGAGCGCCTGTTTGTAAGGCCCCGCCGCGCGATGATGGCTCGGCTCGAGCAGCAGTTCGGTGCCGTCCGGCTGGTCCTTCGACACCACCGTCAGCCAGCGAAACGCGCCCACCGGCACGTTGTTCTTCAGCCTGAAGCCGAGCGTGCCGGTATAAAACGCCAGCGCCTTGTCCTGATCGTCGACGAAAATGCTCGTCACATAGATACGCATTCGTTCCTCTTCCGGATGATGCGCGCCGCCGCGCGCGTTGCTGTTCCGCTTACGTGATCTGATACGTCGACGCCGGCACGAACTCCTCCGGCATCGCGCGATCGCCGAGCTCCAGCACCGACCGCTCGACCGTGCGCGTCATCGCATCGAGCGCCAGCGCATTCGGCGCGAGACCGAACGGCTCCGCGACCTCGTTCGCGATCGCTTCGAGCGCGATCAGCGTGTACGAGATGAACACGCAGATCAGCGGCGTAAAGAACTCCGTCGAATCGACGAGACCGAACGGCAGCAGCACGCAGTACGCATACACGGTACGGTGCAGCAGCACGCTGTACGAGAACGGAATCGGCGTCGTCAGAATCCGCTCGCAGCCGCCCACCGACTTGCCCAGCTCGACGAGTTGCGCATCGAACATCCAGCACGTGGCTTCGCTGCCGGGTGCGCGACCGAGCGCGCGCACGATGCCGCCGCGCAACGCGTCGAGAATCGCGACCGGCTGGTAGCGCTTGTTCGCGAACGCGGCGGCACGTTCGGCGCCGAGGATGCGCTGCAGGTCTTCCGACGCATCGGTATGGCGAAGCTCGTGCTTCAGCGCATACGTGAACGCGATCAGCAGATCGGCGAGCCGGTTGCGTTCGGCTTCGCCGACGCTGTCGGGCAAGTAGCGCTGCAGTTGCGACGTGACGGTGCGCGCCGCGATCAGCAGGTTGCCCCACAGATGCCGCGCCTCCTTGAACCGTTCGAAGCTCGCGTTGTTGCGAAACGCGAGGAAGATCGCGAGCGCGAGGCCGAACAGCGTGAACGGCGCGGTATTGAGCGGAATCTTCTCGCCGAAGATGCGCCCGTTCGTGAACACCGCCAGCGTGCTGACGATCGCCATGAACACGAGTTGCGGAATGATCGATTGCAGCACCGAGCCGTTCCACACGAACAGCATCCTGAGCCAGTTTTGTCGTGGTCTGACGATCATGATCTTGTCTCGACTGCCCAAGGAATACGCAATACAAACGGCGCGCCCGATGCGAAACGGCCCGCGCGTGGCGGGCCGCTGTCGCGTCGATACCCGGCCTGACGACGGGATGCACGGCACTGCGCGTGATGATACGCCCGCACCGGCCGTGCCCGTCGCCGGGCGCACCGGTCAGTGATAGCCCGCGTCGCCCTCGCGCACCTTGCCGCGGAACACGCGGTACTGCATCGCGTTGTACACGAGGATGATCGGCAGCACGATCACGGTGCCGACGAGCGCGAACAGCTGGCTCGAATGGCTCGACGACGCATCCCAGATCGTCAGCGACGGCGGCACGATGTTCGGCCAGATGCTGATCACGAGCCCCGTGTAGCCGAGAAACACGATCGCGAGCGTCAGCAGGAACGGCGTCGCCTCGTGCCGCTGCTTCACCGTGTGGAAGATGCCCCACACGCATGCGACGACGAGCACCGGCACCGGCAGGAACCAGCCGAGATTGCCGCTGCCGAACCAGCGATGCGCGACGGCCGGCAGGCCGATCACGGTCCACAGGCTGACCACGCCCATCACGGCCAGCAGCACGCCCGTGAGCGGCTTCATCAGAAGCCGCATCTTGCGCTGCAGCTCGCCGTCGACCTTCAGGATCAGCCAGCCGCAGCCGAGCGTCGCATAGGTGACGAGCACGCCGATCCCGCAGAGCAGGCTGAACGGCGACAGCCAGTCGAACGGCCCGCCCGCGAACTGGTTGTTCTCGACCTTGATGCCCTGCAGCAGCGAACCGAGCACGATCCCCTGGCAGAACGCGGCGAGCGCCGAGCCGCCGATGAACGCGAGGTCCCACATGTGCTGCGTGCGGGTGGCTTTCGCGCGCAGCTCGAACGCCGCACCGCGGAAGATCAGGCCGACCAGCATCAGCACCAGCGGCAAGTAGTTCGCGGGCAGCAGCGTCGAATACACGACCGGGAACGCGCCATAGAGGCCCGCGCCGCCGAGCACGAGAAAGGTCTCGTTGCCGTCCCACACCGGCGCGACGGTATTGAGCATGACTTCGCGTTCGGCCTTTGCATCGAAGAACGGAAACAGCAGGCCGATGCCGAGGTCGAAGCCGTCCAGCATCACGTAGATGAACACGCCGAGGCCGATGATCGCGGCCCACACGACAGGAAGATCGATCTGCATGGCTTACTCCGCTTCGGTGACGTTCAGCGGCGTGGACAGCGCGCTCTTGCGCAGCCCCGGATGCCGGTGCATCTCGATATACCCGGCGTGCGCGGCCGGCCCGCGCTTCATCAGTTTCAGCATGTAGTAGATACCCGTTCCGAACACCAGGAAATACACGATCACGAAGATCAGCAGCGACACGCCGACCTGCTGCGCGCTGAGCGGCGCGACCGAGTCGACGGTACGCAGCACGCCGTACACCGTCCACGGCTGCCGCCCGACCTCGGTCGTGATCCAGCCGGCCAGCAGCGCGACGATGCCCGACGGCCCCATGCACACGACGAACCACTGGAACCAGCGCGTTTCATACAAACGTCCGCCCTTTCTGAGCAGCAGCCCGAGCAACGCGGTGAGCAGCATCAGCATCCCGAGGCCGGCCATGATGCGGAACGTCCAGAACACGATCGGCGAATACGGGCGGTCCTGCGGCGGGAATTCCTTCAGCCCGCGAATCTCGCCGTCCCAGCTGTGCGTGAGGATCAGGCTGCCGAGGTGCGGCACCTGGATCGCATAGCGCGTCGTTTCGGCCTGCATGTCGGGCAAGCCGACGAGGTTCAGCGCGGTGCCGCCCTTCTCGGTTTCCCACAGCCCTTCGATCGCGGCGATCTTCGCCGGCTGGTATTCGCGCGTGTTCAGGCCGTGCGCGTCACCGACGGCGATCTGGATCGGCGCGAGCAGCAGCAGCATCCACAGCGCCATCGAGAAGCTGCGCTTCACCGGCTCGTCGCGGCGCCCCTTCAGCAGGTGCCATGCGCCGCACGCGGCGACGATGAAGCCCGCGACGATGAACGCCGCGATCGTCATGTGCACGAGGCGGTACGGAAACGACGGGTTGAAGATGATCTTGAACCAGTCGACCGGCACGACGAGGCCGTTCTCGATCTTGTAGCCTTGCGGCGTCTGCATGAAGCTGTTCGACGCGAGGATCCAGAACGTCGAGATCAGCGTGCCGACCGCGACCATCAGCGTCGCGAAGAAGTGCGCGCGCGGACTCACGCGCTGCCAGCCGAACAGCATCACGCCGAGAAAGCCGGCTTCCAGGAAGAACGCCGTCAGTACTTCGTAAGTCAGCAGCGGGCCGGTGATGTTGCCCGCGACGCGCGAGAAGCCCGCCCAGTTCGTGCCGAACTCGTAGGCCATCACGACGCCGGAGACGACGCCCATCCCGAAGCCGATCGCGAAGATCTTCGACCAGAACTGGAACATGGATTTGTAGGCGGCGTCGCCGGTGACGAGATAGCGCCATTCCAGCACCGCCAGGAAGCTCGCCATGCCGATGCTGATCGCGGGAAACACGATGTGGAACGACACCGTGAACGCGAATTGCAACCGGGCGAGATGGAACGCATCGAAGATTTCCATGACCGTAATTTGCTCGTGGTTGTGAGGACGTCAGCTCGAAGCAGGAAATCGCGCGACGGCTTCGCGGCGGCACGTGCAAACACGGACGGATCGCACAGTGCACGGCAACGAAGCGTGAATGACGATATCGCGTTTCCGACGATACTCGCAATCGCGCAAACGTGCGCTGAAACTGTGCTTTTCCGGGGGCCGGAGATGTGTGTACGGAAAACACATTTCGGCGCCGCAAGGCCGTCAGCTGTACTGCTTTGCGCAGTGCAACGCTGTATATCCGCGGCATGGCCGCACGCTCGTACCATCGTCCCGAAGCCTGCCGATGGCAAACGAGCGCGACGTCGCGCCCCGCCCCGGCAGAATCCGTTCCCGCCGGCCGGCGCACGCGCCTGCCGATCCCCTGGAGAAAACCGCATGGAACCCGGCAACCGCCCCGACGAGCCCGCCGGCAGCAGCGCGTGTCAGGTGACGCGCCATCGCGCCGGCGACGCGCGGGACACCGTCGATCGCGTCGTCGACGAGACGCCGGTTGCACTCGTGTTCAACGGCATCGCGCACACGGTGATGATGGCGACGCCGATCGATCTCGACGCGTTCGGGCTCGGCTTCGCGCTGAGCGAAGGCATCGTCGAGCGCGCGTCCGACGTCTTCGACATCGAAAGCGAATGCCGGCCCGGCAGCGCCGAAGTGCGGCTCACCGTGTCGCAACAGGCGTTCATGGCGCTGAAGGCGCACCGGCGCGCGCTGGCCGGCCGCACCGGCTGCGGCGTCTGCGGAATCGAAAGCATCGCGCAGCTCGACCTGCATCCGCCGCGCATCGCGGCGGCCGGCGCGGCGGCGGGCATCGGCGCCGACGCCGTCGCGCGTGCCGCACGCGCGCTGCCGGAGCAGCAGATCCTGATGCGCGCGACCGGCGGCATCCACGCGGCCGCATGGTGCGACCGCGACGGTACCGTGCTCGACGTCTTCGAGGATGCCGGCCGCCACAACGCGCTCGACAAGCTGATCGGCCGGCTCGCGCGGCGGCGCGCCGATCTGCGCGCGGGCTTCGTGTTCCTGTCGAGCCGCGCGAGCTACGAGCTCGTGCGCAAGGCGGCACGGGTCGGCATCCCGATGATCGCGACGATCTCGGCGCCGACGTCGCTCGCGATCGACGTCGCGCGCGAGGCCGGCGTGCGGCTGCTCGGTTTCTGCCGCAACGACGGCTTCGTCGAATACGTGTCGCCCGACGCGCTCCCGTCACCCGAACCGACGCATGCACAACCGCGTGCGCTCACCGCTCGATGAAACCCCTGACCGATTTCGATACCGCCCAACGGCATTTCGCCGGCACGTTCGCGCCGCTGCAAACGACCGTCTCCATGCCGGTCGCGCAAGCCGCCGGCCAGGTACTCGCCGCGCCGCTCACCGCCGCGCTCGACCAGCCGCCGGCCGACCAGAGCGCGATGGACGGCTACGCCGTGCGCCACGCGGATCTCGCGCACGGCGAGCCGCTGCGCGTCGCCCAGCGCTGCTATGCGGGCGACACGCCGGCACCGCTCGCGCCGCGCACGGCCGCGCGCATCTTCACCGGCAGCGTGATTCCGCCCGGCGCCGACACCGTCGTGATGCAGGAACACGCGCGCGAGAACGACGGCTGGGTCGCGTTCGATGCACCGCAGCGCAGCGGATCGCATATCCGGCGCCGCGGCGAGGAAGTCCGCGCCGGCGATCTGCTGATGCCGGCCGGCGTGCGGCTCGGCGCGATGCATGTGGGCGTCGCCGCGGCACAGGGTTGCGCGCGCATCGACGTGCGCGCGCCGCTGCGGGTCGGCATCCTGACGACCGGCGACGAGCTCGTCCCGTGCGGCCAGCCGCGTGCGCCGCAGCAGATCTACAACAGCAATGCACCGATGCTCGCCGCGCTGGTCGCGGGCACCGGCGCCCTCGTCGCGGCGAACGAGCACGCGGCCGACACCGCGGCCGCGGTCGATCAGGCGCTGTGCGGGCTGGCCGCGCGCTGCGACATGGTCGTATGCGTCGGCGGCGCGTCGGTCGGCGACAAGGATCTGCTGCGCCCCGCGCTGACCGCGCTCGGCGCATCGTTCGTCGTATCGGGCGTGCGGATGAAGCCCGGCAAGCCCGTGGCGCTCGCGCGGCTCGACGCGCGGCCCGTCGTGCTGCTGCCCGGCAATCCGGGCGCCGCGATGATCGCGTTCGCGCTGTTCGTCGCGCCGCTGATCCGCCGCCTGCAGGGGCGCGACGATTGCGTGCCGGACGTACCGTCGCTGCCGATCGACATCGACGTCGAGCCGGATCCGCAACGCGAACGCTTCGTGCGCGTGCGCCGCAGCATCGGTTCCGGCGGCGCGCCCGTGCTCGACACGCTGCGCCAGCAAGGCGCCGGCACGCTGCAGTCGCTCGTGCAGGCGAGCGGGCTCGCGCGGCTGCCGGCGGGCCGGCGCATCGCGCGCGGCGACGCGGTGCCGTATTACGATTTCGCGCACTGGCTCGCATGAATCGCCGCACGCTGCCTGCTCGCCGCGCACGCAGGAGCACGAACTGTATTCCTGCATTTCGCGCGGGATTGTGTCTCTGCCGGGAAATTCCGGCGGACTATTCTCACGATGAGGCTCGCCACGACCTGTGCGCCGACATGTCGACGCAATCGCGGCCGATCGGCGACGCCACCCCGCTCACTTCATGCAGGCAGACGCACCGATCGTGAATGCCATCGTTTCCGCCGCACCGGCCGCCGCCGCTTCCGCTTCATCCGGCGGCAGTGCGCCCGGCACCTTCTCCCGCGCGCTCGACACGCTCGAGCGGCCGCTGCGCGATTTGCGGCTGTCCGTCATCGATCAGTGCAATTTCCGTTGCGGCTACTGCATGCCGCGCGACAGCTTCGGCACGGACTATGCGTTCATGCCGTCGTCCGAGCGGCTGTCGTTCGCGCAACTGGAGAAGATCGCGCGTGCGTTCGTCTCGCTCGGCGTCGAAAAGATCCGCCTCACCGGCGGCGAGCCGTTGCTGCGCCGCAATCTCGAAGCGCTGATCGAGCGGCTCGCGACGCTGAACACCGTCGACGGCAAGCCCGTCGAAATCGCGCTGACGACCAACGGCTCGCTGCTCGCCGCGAAAGCGCGCTCGCTGCGCGACGCGGGCCTGACGCGCGTGACCGTGAGCCTCGATGCGATCGACGACGCCGTGTTCCGCAGAATGAGCGACGCCGACGTACCCGTCGCGCGCGTGCTGGCCGGCATCGACGCCGCGCAGGCGGCCGGGCTTGCACCGGTGAAGGTCAACGCGGTGATCGAGCGCGGCGCGAACGACAACCAGATCCTGCCGCTCGTGCGCCATTTCCGTCATAGCGGGGTGGCCGTGCGCTTCATCGAATACATGGACGTCGGCGGCGCACACCGGTGGTCGGGCGACACGGTCGTGCCGGCCGCGCGGATGCGCGCGCTGATCGAAGCACGCTATCCGCTCGTGCTCGTCGGCGAGCCCGCGCACGACGCTACCGCGATCCGCTGCCGGCACATCGACGGCGCGGGCGAAGTCGGTTTCATCGCGAGCGTGTCGCATCCGTTCTGCGGCACGTGTTCGCGCGCTCGCGTATCGGCCGACGGCCAGCTGTACACGTGCCTGTTCGCGACGCAGGGCACCAACCTGCGGCCGTGGCTCGACGAAGCCGCGCCGATCGACCGCCTCGCCGCTGCCGTGCGCGATCGATGGATGCAGCGCGACGATCGTTATTCCGAGCGGCGGGCCGCGCGTGCGGCCCGGCCGTCGGGCAAGACCTATCCGACCGTGCGCATGTCGCTCGTCGGCGGCTGACGGGCTGCCGTGCGAAGCGCGACGCACCGCCTACTGGAGAATCGTCATGACGAGTTTCACCGAATCCCGTGCCGCGCCACCCGACGATCCGTCGCGTGCCGGCAGCCCTCCCGATTTCGCTGACCCGCACACCGAACTGTCGCCGTCGATTGCCGCCGGCTTCGAAGTGCGCGTGCAGCATGCCGCGATCGACGCCGGCGCCGAGCTCGCGCCGATCGTTCGCAATCCGAATGTCGGCGCGGTCGTGAACTTCCTCGGCGTCGTGCGCAACGAAGGCGACGTCGACGATGTGATCGCACTCGAAGTCGAGCACTACCCGACGATGACCGAGCAGGCGCTCTGGAGCATCGTCGAGGAAGCCAGCGCGCGCTGGCGGCTCGAAGCGGTGAAGATCGTGCACCGCGTCGGGCGCATTCCGCTCGGTCACGCGGTAGTCATCGTCGTGGTGGCCGCCGCGCATCGCGCATCGGCGTTCGACGCGTGCGAGTTTCTGATGGACTTCCTGAAGACGCACGCGCCGTTCTGGAAGAAGGAGATCCGGCACGACGGCGTGGCCGGCTGGGTCGAGCCGAAGGCGCACGACGATCAGGCGATGCGGCGATGGGGCTGAACGTGCCGGCCGTGTTCCTTCGGCTTGCGCCGCTTTCTCCGACTCCGTCGATCGGGCTCCGGACTTCGCCATGAAACTGACGATCAAATACTTTGCGAGCATTCGCGAACAGTTGCATACCGACGAGGAAATCGTCGAGATCGACGCGCGGGAACTCACCGTCGACGCGTTGCGCGGCACGCTCGCCGCGCGCGACGCGCGCAGCGGGGAAGCGCTGCGGATGGACCGCCCCGTGCGCGCGGCCGTCAATCTCGAGATGGTGACGGGCGGGTTCGTCGTGCGGGAGGACAGCGAGGTGGCGTTCTTTCCGCCGGTGACGGGCGGGTGATTCGCTCGCATCGGGCGGCGGCCGGCAGGTTGCCTGCTGCGCCAAGCATCGCGGACAGCTAGTACAGCCCGCGAAGAAAGCCCGGGACGGGATGGTCGATCGAGGCCAGATAACCGGCCATCGCGCCGGCCACTTTTCGCACGGCCGGACGCGCGGTCATCCGTTCTCGCCAGGCCAGCAGGTTCGGCGTCTCCGCCGTCATCGGCGCGCCCTTGCGCGCGCCGAACAACTGCGCCATGTAAAACGCGATGTCCGCGTACGAATAGGTTTCCGCGAGAAACGCCCGATCCGCCAGCACGCGTTCCATCCGTCGATAGTATTGCGCTGCTTCGTCGCGCGCGGCCTGCGCCGCCGGATGGTCCGGTGTGTCCTCCAGGCCCATCAACCGGATCACGTGCGGAAAATAGACTTCATCGCTGCAATGTTCGAGCTGACGCGCAACCGCGCGCGCCTTCGGCTGCGCGGGCCATAACGCGGGATCGGGCGTGCGGTCTTCGAGATACTCGAAGATCTGCGTCGAATCGAATATCTCCAGTTCGCCATCGATCAGCACCGGTATCTGACGCTTCGGGTTGATGCGTACGACGTCCGGATGCCTCGGTTCGTAGCCGCGCTGCTGGCTGAACGACACCATCACGCGCTCGAATGCGATACCCTTCTCGTGCGCTGCGATCTCGACTTTCGCGCCGAACATGCTCAACGGGCCGGTCATGATTTTCATCTGTCGCGCCTCCATGGATGTCGCTTCAAGCCCCGGACGCAGGGAATGCGACAGATAATAGGTCCGTTAACATGACAACCCGTGTCATATATTCGGAGCAAGGTGCCGCACATGAAAGCCAGCCGCCTGTTGTCGATCATGATGATGCTGCAGGCGCGCGGACGCATGACCGCGCCGGCGCTGGCCGAGGCGCTGGAGGTGTCCGAGCGGACGATCCTGCGCGATATCGACCAGTTGTCGACGGCCGGCGTGCCGATCTGGGGCGATCGCGGCCGCAACGGCGGCTTTCAGTTGCGGGATGGCTGGCGCACCGATCTCACCGGGCTCACCGAGCAGGAAGCGCACGCGCTGATCCTCGCGGGTTTGCCGGGGCCGGCGGGAGAACTCGGGCTGGACGGGATCGCCACATCCGCACGACTGAAGATGATCGCCAGCCTGCCGCCGGACTCGCGCGAACATGCGGATCGCGTCGCCAGCCGATTGCACGTCGATACCGTCGACTGGTATCGGGCGCAGGAAACGCCGGCATTTCTGCGTGAAGTGGCCGATGCGGTGTGGAATTCGCATCGGATCGACGTGACGTACGAAAGCTGGCGCGGCGTATCGCGTCGCGCACTCGATCCGCTCGGGCTGGTGCTCAAGGGCGGTGCTTGGTACGTGGTGGCGAAGATTGCGGGCAAGCGCGATCCGCTGACTTTTCGGCTTGCGAATATCCGCGAGCTCGGCGCATCGCGCCGCCGGTTCAAGCGGCCCGCGCGGTTCGATCTGGCAAAGCACTGGCGGGATGCGATGAGCCGGTACGAGACGGAGCTTTATCGGTTGACCGCGCATGTCGCGGTGTCGGCGCGCGGGGAGAACTGGCTGGTCAATGCGCGGATCAAGATCGCGCCGGTCGTGGAGCAGGCCGGGCGCGCCGCGGTGCCGCCAGGATGGAAGGAATACCTGATGCCGATCGAATCGATCGAGCACGGTGCGAGAAAGCTGCTGGGGTTTGGTGCGGAGGTGAAGGTGCTGGGGCCGCGGGAGCTCGTGGATGCGTTGAGGGCTCAAGTGGAAGCGCTGAAAGATCTGTATGAGCCGGATGTATAGTGGACAGCATGATCTCCCGGGGTCCTGCAAGCTAACAACCCGCGAAACGAGATTGATATCCCGACTCGATGGTATGGACAAAAGATATCAAACGACAAACAACACGCGTTATGTTAAATTTCCACCTCGCATCCCATCCATAATAAATCGATCGAGAAAAATCAAATGGCAACGTGGACCGAAGATATAGCACTCGCCTTAGAGCAGCTAGGCGGCATTGCCCCTCTTTCTGAAATTTATGAACGAGTTGCAGCTATACGACCTAAACCACATCCAGCAGATCTGGGTGCCTCTGTTCGAGGAGCTATTGAGCGAAACTCTTCAGATTCGACGGTTTTTTCCGGGAAAGATCTGTTCTTTTCCGTACATGGAATTGGCGGTGGAGTGTGGGGACTAAGATCAATGGAGAAGCCCACACCACTGGCTTCTGATATCAACGCTCTCGGAGACGAGACACCTCAAAGGCAACACCAGGAAACATATCGTATTCTTCGAGACACCGCACTATCTCGTCAAATAAAGCTTCTACATAAAAACAAGTGCCAGATATGCGGGGAATCGATCAGACTTCCTAGCGGAGACTTCTACTCCGAGGCACATCATATACAGCCCCTTGGAAATCCACACAAAGGACCAGACACATCAGAAAATATTATTGTTTTGTGCCCCAATCACCATGTAATGCTCGATTACGGCGTCATCTCAATTGACCCACTAAAAATCAAGCTGCACGAAAAACATAAAATTGGAGCCAATTTCATTACTTACCACAATGAAATTGTCATGAAACTCGAACGCAAAACAGGAAAATAGATATTCGTGTGGTCGATTTTCTACGACTCATACATCAAATCATTTATTTCGGTTTTTATACTCAGAATATTTTCGTGAATCGCCCCTCACTTTATCAGCAGGATACTTCGCTCGGTTGATTTCCATTTTCTCCAGCACCGCCTGAAAAAGGTCGACATCCATCTTATCCGCGAGGCGAACCAGATAAACCAATACGTCAGCCATCTCGTGACGAACGGCCATCAGGTTTGCCTCGCCAAGCTCACTCTTTTCACCTGAAACAAGCCACTGAAAGGGCTCCAGCAATTCGCTTGCTTCAACGCTAAGCGCTGTAGCCAGATTCTTTGGAGTGTGAAACTTGTCCCAGTCCCGTTCACCAACAAACTGCCGGACAAGTTCGCGCAACTCCCCTAGATCATTCCGCAACTCAGACTTTTCCACGTAGCGACTCCCTACTGCATATCAGGAACTATTGAGGCCGTCGAGGGCATGTGGGCATGAGAAATCTACTGCCCTGCTTGCAAGCACAGATACCCAGGACCGACTGCCGGAATGATATAGGAACCGGAACAGGCAGCGGATCGAGCAACACTATCAGGATGGAAGGAATACCTGATGCCGATCGAATCGATCGAGCACGGTGCGAGAAAGCTGCTGGGGTTTGGCGCGGAGGTGAAGGTGCTCGGGCCGCGGGAGCTCGTGAATGCGTTGACCGAAAATCTTGCAGCTATGAAGGCGATATACGAGCCGCAGATGTAGTTCGGCTGCGAGCCAAAGTGGGCGACCGCGGCCCTCATGCGGACGGTGTCCAGTCAACAGTCCTCGCGCCAACCGACAGCCGCCAACCCTCCCCTCACACCGACATGCCAAGCTCGGCGAAACCGATTTGCCTGGCGCCGCAGGCCTGAGCCAATTGCATATCGTGGCTCGAGAAAAACACCACGCGATCCTTCGACAACGTTTTGAACAGGTCGATCAGCACGGCGCGCGCACCGGCATCCAGTCCGTTGCCGGGCTCGTCGGCAATGACGACGGCCGGCTCGCCCAGCGAGACCGCGGTCAGGAATATCTTCTTGCGCGTACCGAGCGACATCTGCTCGAAACGCTTGTCGAGATGCGGCGCGAGTCCGAAGCGATGCGCGAGATCCAGCGTCCTGTCGTCGACAACCGTCTTTTTGGCCGACGCGACCAGTTCGAGAAACGCCCGCCCGGTCTGGAACGGGTACGCCATGCAGTCGTCGGGCACATAGGCGAGCACCGATTTCGCCTTCAGCGGCGCGGCGCGCAGCGAATGTCCGTCGAGCCAGACCTCGCCTTCGTCGGCGTCGACCGTGCCGGCAAGGATGCCGAGCAACGTGGTCTTGCCGCTGCTGTTTTCGTCGCAGAGCGCGACGCATCCTGCGCCGAGATCGTGGTGCAGTCCGTGGAAAATGACACGCTCGCCGTAGCGTTTCGAGAGGTTTTCGAATCGAAGCATGATGTATCGTCAGATGAAGATGGGCCACATGACGGCGACCCACAGTGCAGCCAGTGTCGCGCCGAGCAAGATCGCTTGCCGCGGCAGATGGCACTGCGGCAACCGCAGCAACGCCAACAGCGGCGCCCCGGACAACAGGATCGCGGCCGCGCGCGGGAGCGACAGCACGCCGTGCGCCGCCAGCATCATCGGCCCGACGGCCGCGAATGGCAATGCCAGCACCGCGACGGTCAATACATCGGCGCCGACCTGTGCGGCCCCCGCGCGGGGCAGCGACCGCATGAACGCGGCGGCATAAGCGTGGGCCGTACGCAGATCGCGAAAGGTCGTCGCGGCGATCGACGCGATGGCCGCTTGCGAGATCAGCGTCAACGGCACGACGCGCGCGTCGAAATCCCAGATTCCGTACAGGAAGCACGTCGAAATCGCAGCCGCGCCCATCATCACGCACCTGCCGAGGTTGGCGGCGGCGCCATGCCGGATGATGCCGGCCTGAAGCCTGACCCATGGCGGCAGGATGAAACCCGAACGGGCAAGCAAGTCGCCAGGCGCGCCCTGCGCGAACACCCGACGGCGTGCGCGCCGGGGCGACGCCGTCGGCACGCGGGCCACCGCGAACACCGCAACCGCCAACGCAATGGCCAGCAACGCGGCCCGCAATGCGCCATCCGCTTCCAGACCGCCGATCAGGATGACATTGGCGACGATCAGCACAGGCCCGTTGCGCGGCTCGCGCGACAGCGCCATCAACTGCGCGCCGAGCGTAATCAGCAGCAGATCGAGCACGTACAGATAGTTGGACAGTTGCTGCGGCAAGAACGCCAGCGCGATCGTCGCGGCCAGCACGGGCACCAGAAGCGGCGTACTCGCGATCAGCACGACGGCGGCATCGACGGCACGGCGACGCCCTTCGGATGTCGGCAGCGACTTGAGGTAAACGGCAAACGGGCCGCCGGTGACGGCCGCGCGCTGCGCCAGCACCCACAGCACGCCGACGGCTTCGAGCAGATGCACCCATGCGAACCGCCATTCGATCCCGTGTGCGGGCGCCAGCACGGCAAGCACCGGCGCGCCCAGCAGACGCGTCTGCGCAAACACGGGCATCGCGGGCAACAGCAGCAACGCGGACAGGAACAGCGCCTGCCAATGCCGATGCAGCGCGCGGGATGTCGCCAGTACGTACCAACGTAGTCGCCAGGACAGCATCGTTCTCCCACGCCTCCAAATGCAATGGCGCTAACGCGCCGATCGCCGAACTCGCTATCGTGTCACTTCTGCTGACACACGACAACCGCGTACCGTTTCCCGCGATGACGAAGCGGCCGCCCGCCCTCGCCCCGACAACCATCGCACGGCAACGTGTCGGCTACATGCCGCGAACCGCGCCGGATTCCGTGCGCTATCGCCGAAGTAAATCTGTCCCCTTATGGGCCGACGCGCTCCTGCAAACCGCCCGGACCGCCCCGCAAGGAACACGCCAATTTCCGGCATCTCTCCATCAAGTCTTATATAAGACATAAGACATTTGACGCTTCACCATATTGCGATTAGAATCCCGTCCAAAGCAATGAAGCAGTGTCCGGAACAGCAGCCTCGGCGTGCCTGGAAAGCCCTTCCCCTGAAACGCAATCTCAGCAGGTCCCCCATGCTTGAAAACTTTCGTGCTCACGTGGCCGCCCGCGCCGCGCTCGGTATTCCCCCCCTGCCGCTGACGGCTCAACAGACCGCCGAACTGGTCGAACTGCTGGCGAACCCGCCCGCGGGCGAAGAGCAGACGCTGCTCGACCTGATCACCCACCGCGTGCCCGCAGGCGTCGACGAAGCCGCTCGCGTGAAGGCCGGCTTCCTGGCCGCCGTCGCGAAGGGCGAGACCGCCTGCCCGCTGATCTCGCGCGAACGCGCGACCGAACTGCTCGGCACGATGCTCGGCGGTTACAACATTCAGCCGCTGATCGAACTGCTGTCCGACGAAGCCGTCGCGGCGGTCGCTGCCAACGCGCTGAAGAAAACCCTGCTGATGTTCGACCAGTTCCATGACGTGAAGGAACTCGCCGACAAGGGCAACGCACATGCACAGGCCGTGCTGCAGAGCTGGGCCGACGCGGAATGGTTCACGAGCCGTCCGGAAGTGCCGGAAAGCCTGACCATCACCGTGTTCAAGGTCACGGGCGAAACCAACACCGACGACCTGTCGCCGGCGCCGGACGCCACCACCCGCCCGGACATCCCGATGCACGCGCTCGCGATGCTGAAGAACGCGCGCCCCGGCATCACGCCGGAAGAAGACGGCAAGCGCGGCCCGGTCAAGTTCATCGAATCGCTGAAGGAAAAGGGTCACCTGGTCGCCTACGTGGGCGACGTGGTCGGCACCGGTTCCTCGCGCAAGTCGGCCACCAACTCGGTGCTGTGGTTCACGGGCGAAGACATCCCGTTCGTCCCGAACAAGCGTTTCGGCGGCGTGTGCCTCGGCGGCAAGATCGCTCCGATCTTCTACAACACGATGGAAGATGCCGGCGCGCTGCCGATCGAACTCGACGTATCGCAGATGGAAATGGGCGACGTGGTCGAACTGCGCCCGTACGACGGCAAGGCACTGAAGGACGGCAACGTGATCGCCGAATTCCAGGTCAAGTCCGACGTGCTGTTCGACGAAGTGCGCGCCGGCGGCCGCATTCCGCTGATCATCGGCCGCGGCCTGACCGCGAAGGCGCGTGAAGCGCTGGGCCTCGCGCCGTCGACGCTGTTCCGCCTGCCGCACCAGCCGGCCGACAGCGGCAAGGGCTTCTCGCTCGCACAGAAGATGGTCGGCCGCGCATGCGGCCTGCCGGAAGGCCAGGGCGTGCGCCCGGGCACGTACTGCGAACCGAAGATGACCTCGGTCGGCTCGCAGGACACCACGGGCCCGATGACCCGCGACGAACTGAAGGATCTGGCGTGCCTCGGCTTCTCGGCCGACCTCGTGATGCAGTCGTTCTGCCACACCGCCGCTTATCCGAAGCCGGTCGACGTGAAGACGCACCAGACGCTGCCGAACTTCATCAGCACGCGCGGCGGCATCGCGCTGCGTCCGGGCGACGGCGTGATCCACTCGTGGCTGAACCGCATGCTGCTGCCCGACACCGTCGGCACCGGCGGCGACTCGCACACGCGCTTCCCGATCGGCATCAGCTTCCCGGCAGGCTCGGGCCTGGTCGCCTTCGCGGCCGCCACCGGCACGATGCCGCTGGACATGCCGGAATCGGTGCTGGTCCGCTTCAAGGGCAAGATGCAGCCGGGCGTCACGCTGCGTGACCTGGTCAACGCGATTCCGCTGTACGCGATCAAGCAGGGCATGCTGACGGTGGCGAAGCAAGGCAAGAAGAACATCTTCTCCGGCCGCATTCTCGAAATCGAAGGCCTGCCCGACCTGAAGGTCGAGCAAGCGTTCGAACTGTCGGATGCGTCCGCGGAACGTTCGGCCGCCGGTTGCTCGGTGCGCCTGAACAAGGAACCGATCATCGAATACCTGAACAGCAACATCACGCTGCTCAAGTGGATGATCGCGCAGGGCTACCAGGATCCGCGCAGCCTGCAGCGCCGTATCGCCGCGATGGAACAGTGGCTGGCCGACCCGCAACTGCTGTCGCCGGACGCGGACGCCGAGTACGCGGCCGTCATCGAGATCGACCTCGCCGACATCCACGAGCCGATCGTGGCATGCCCGAACGACCCGGACGACGTGAAGACGCTGTCGGACGTCGCTGGCGCCAAGATCGACGAAGTGTTCATCGGCTCGTGCATGACCAACATCGGTCACTTCCGTGCCGCGTCGAAGCTGCTGGAAGGCAAGCGCGACATTCCGGTCAAGCTGTGGGTCGCGCCGCCGACCAAGATGGACCAGAAGCAGCTGACGGAAGAAGGTCACTACGGCGTGTTCGGCACGGCCGGCGCGCGTACCGAAATGCCGGGCTGCTCGCTGTGCATGGGTAACCAGGCGCAGGTGCGCGAAGGCGCGACGGTGATGTCGACGTCGACCCGCAACTTCCCGAACCGCCTGGGCAAGAACACGAACGTGTACCTCGGCTCGGCGGAACTGGCGGCGATCTGCTCGCGTCTGGGCAAGATCCCGACCAAGGAAGAGTACATGGCCGACATGGGCGTGCTCACCGCCAACGGCGACAAGATCTATCAGTACATGAACTTCGACCAGATCGAAGACTTCAAGGAAGTCGCCGACACCGTGCAGATGTAAGCATGCTGTCGCGCTGCGGCGGGCTGGGCCCGTCGTAGCGGCACGCAATGGCGCCGCGGGCTTAATGCCTGCGGCGCTATTTTTTTGGTTTGTCGTGGAATTTCGGAGGAACGCCGGGGAGGAGCGTCGGTATTCGGCCATGAGCGGTCATTCGAGGCCATTGGGTAGATTGTCGACAATGTCGGGAAACAAAATTCTGTTGAAATTGAAGGCGCCTCACCAACCGGAGGGCGTGGCAATATCACGGAAAACATCGCGCCGGAGTTGCTCATGGCAATGCACTTGTTCATCGACACGAACATCTATCTCAGCTTCTACCATCACTCCAAGGACGATCTTGGGAGCTTGGAGGACTTGATGATTGAGATCGTGGACGATCATATTGTGCTTCACCTCCCGCAGCAGGTATCCGACGAGATTGAGCGCAACCGTGACGTGAAGCTGAACACTGCCGTCAACGAGTTTAAGAAGATACCGCTAAATGTAGCTATCCCGCGCCATATGCAATCGATGGCGACGGCCGAGACCTATGCAACGGCGATCGCGGATGCCAAGCAAGCTCGCGACCACCTCATCGCGCAGGCCACGGCAAAGGCGCGCCTCCTAGAGCTCGACGTGGACATCTGGCTGAGTCACCTATATAGCGTTGCCAAAAGTCACGAACACGATGACGCACTTTTTGCGCGCGGCAAGCTCCGTGCCGAAAGAGGTAATCCGCCAGGGAAAAACGGCAGCTTGGGTGATCAATACAACTGGGAAATGCTACTGGAGAAGTTGCCCGACACTGACCTCTATATTGTCTCTAGAGACGGCGACTACATGTCCGCGTTCGAAGGGGGCGATAGCGCTGTCTATCCGAATGCCTTCCTGAAGCGCGAATGGGCAACGCGCAAAGGCGGAAAGGCTCTATACGTCTTTGAGACCATCAAGAGCGTCCTTGACCACTACACAAAGATCCTCGCGCAGGCCGAAGCGCCTAAGGACGCACCCGCAAAAGAGAAGGCGGGGGCCAAAGAACCAAAGGATGCGAAAGACCAATTGGAAGCGCATGGCGCTGCTGCAGTCAAAGCAACGTCCGACTTAAGTGACATCCAGAGCAGCTACAAGTCGAGCGTTTTCAAGACCCACTTCGGATCACAGGACGAATCCAAGCCGAAGCTTTTGAAAGAGCAGAATGATGAAAAAGAGGCAGCAATCAAGGCGCTCGAAATAAGCCCCAACTTTGCGACCACTCACGCCGTCATCAAAGAGCTTCAGAAGTTTGGTGACCACTTTTCCACCGATGAGGTGAATGCACTGTTTAAGACAGCCATCGCGAACAATCAGGTTGGGTGGATCATCGAAGACGACGATGTGAACAAGTTCTACCTTGGCTTGGTATCCAGCCACATCGCCGACGCCGACTCGGACCTCGTCGATGCCATCATTCACAAGCTCAAGCTCTCGACGGATGAGGAGAGTCCCGGTGAGGATCCGCAGCCCGATGACGGCACTTGGGGCGACCTCCTGAAGCCCTGAGCCGCAATCGATGGTGTTCATCGATTCTGCGCCAATACTGCCTAATGTGAACGTCTGCGTCGGGATGAATAAAGGACCGTTTCGGGTCGAACACGGTCGGCCGCCGTCCTACGATGCGCGACCGTCGCAGACCGGCCACAAGCCGTCGCTCGTCTGGACTGACGCTTCGCGTTCAGACGTCACTTCATCCGCAAGTCGTGGTTCCCGAATGGCCGTTGTAGTTTGGAAACCGCTGAATATGCGGTGCTGGATGGGATGTCGGAAACGGATCGGCAACGGTCGACCGCGTCGGGCGGCAATCGGCCAGGAACAGTCCGTCAAGCTATATTGATTGTCAGAGCGTTGCTCGGCGACCCACAAAAATAAGAAGGAGAATCATGGCGATCAAGCAGTGGCTTCATCTCAGCGAGCTCGGCAGCGATCCATGGGTGCTGCCCATCTATACGGCATGGAACAAAGCCGTTGACGAGAACCGTGTGGCGCCCCGCCCGGACGTGGTCACCGAGGCGGGATTGCACATCACTACCCGACTGAATCTGGTTCGCCACATCATGCGCCGTCTGAGGCGGGACTTCTTCACGTTGGTGAAAGAGGTCGACAAGTACGTTACAAAGGAGCACCAGTACACACCGGACCACGAAGGCATCGCGCTGTCAGTCGACGATCACATGAAATACCTGATGATTGCCGACTTTCACTCCATCATCTCGGAGGTCGACGCCTGTATCGACCGGATGAAGGTTTTCATGGAAGCGCTACACGACCATGTTGGCCAACACATCACAGACAAGCAGCGCATCGCGATGATCAATTCGTGGATGAAGGCGCGTGCCATCGACCCCACATGGTTTAACCGACTAGCCAGCGCCCGCAACTTCATCGCGCACGTTGGCGCGTTCTATCTAGCCCTAGATACATCCGAGGCCTCTTGGGACCTCCTGCTGGTCAAAGGGAATACCAAACAGTTCGATGACCCGAGCACCTACGTGCGGGTCTCCAGCGTGATGGATATCATCAACGGTTTCGTGGAGTGCCGAGACGCGATGCAGGCGCACCTCATCGCCTTGCTCGAAACCGCGAAGTGATCACACTTTCGTGCACTACCCACTGGTCATGGTGAATGTCCGCGCACTATTGATGGACATCGGCATTAAAACGGAAACCGTATGTCCGGAATGGGTCGACAGCACGCATTCACTGCCAGGGACAGGGGCGACTGCTCCCCCCTTTGTCGCAGCTAGAGCGGGCTACACCGGTAAAGTGGATGGAAGTGCAAGGGCTCCGTGTTGCACCGCACAATACATTCCGGTATCATTCACGCCCCCCACAAGCTGCGCATACGGATTTCGAGCGAGGCGTCCCGGCCTCGACCATCTGTGCGTATCACGATTCCGTTCGCATCCCGGCAGGCAACCCATTCTGGCGTCATGCTCGCGACGATCGTCGGCTCATCTGTCGAGGAGCATGTATTGGCAATTCCTGATCGAAACGATTCCACATCCCCTGAAATCACAGCCACGGCAAAAGCCGGCCGGCGTGTGTCAAAGGGAAAGGCCCAGGCCCCGACGCCGACGGACATCGCGTCACTGGCACGCCAGAATGAGGAGCGCCAGCACCAGATGCGCGCGTTGATCGCGCTCGGTCGTGAGCGCGGCTATCTCACCCACGCGGACATCAACGATCACCTGCCCGACAACTTTGCCCAAACGGCGGCGATGGACACCATCGTCAGCACGTTCAGCGACATGGGCGTGGCCGTGTACGAACAAGCGCCGGACGCCGAAGCGCTCCTGCTCACCGACGCTGCGCCGGCCGTGGCATCCGACGATCAGGCGGACGAGGAGGCGGAAGCTGCGCTATCGACCGTCGATTCCGAATTCGGCCGCACCACGGATCCGGTTCGGATGTACATGCGTGAGATGGGGGCCAGCGAACTGCTGACCCGCGCCGGTGAAATCGAGGTCGCGAAACGGATCGAAGAGGGTCTGCAGGACATGATTCAGGCGATTGCCGCGTGTCCGTCGATCGTGTCCACGATTCTTGCCGATGTCGACCGCATCGTTGCAGGCGAGCTCCGCATTGACGAACTCGTCGATGGCATCAGTGTCGACGCCGATGAAAGCGAAATGACGCAGGAGTCCCAGGAAGAGGATGCGGAAGCACTCGCCGCCGCCGATGATGCGGACGAAGACGACGTCGAAACGGACGCCGAGGATTCGGAGAAGGTGAACGCGGCACGCCTCGAAGAACTCACGAACGACAGTCTCGTGATTTTCGCGCGCGTGCGTGCGCTGTTCGAGCAGTTGCCGGATGTGGCTGTCACTGGCGATGCCCGTTCCGCAGCCGCTGCGCAAGTGCGCACGGCGATCCAGCGTGAACTCGCACCGATCCGCTTTACCGCCAAGACCATCGACCGCCTGTGCGCAATTGTGCATGGGCAAGTGACTGAGGTTCGCGCGATCGAGCGCAGTATCCTGGCGATTGCTGTCGACCGTTGCGGCATGCCGCGCGACGCGTTTGTCGAATCGTTCCCGGGCCACGAGACCGATCTTGAATGGACCACCCGAGCGGCGGCGACCTCGCAGCAGTTTGGCGCAGCGCTCGAGCGACATCAGCCGGCGATTCAGGCGGCGCAGCAGAAACTCGTCGACATCGAGTCCCAGGTCTCGTTGCCGCTCCAGCAGCTCAAGCAGATCAACCGCCAGATGAGTGCCGCGGAACTGAAAATGCGGCAAGCCAAGCGCGAGATGATCGAGGCGAACCTTCGTCTTGTCATTTCAATCGCCAAGAAGTACGTGAACCGCGGCATGCAGTTCCTGGATTTGATCCAGGAGGGCAATATCGGCCTGATGAAGGCCGTGGACAAGTTCGAATACCGGCGCGGCTGGAAGTTCTCGACCTACGCGACTTGGTGGGTCCGGCAGGCTGTCACGCGTGCGCTCGCCGATCAGGCGCGGACCATTCGCGTGCCGGTCCACATGATCGAAACGATCAACAAGCTGAACCGGATATCGCGCGAAATCTTGCAACAGACAGGGCAGGAAGCGCATCCCGCAGTGCTAGCAAAGCGCATGGAGATGTCCGAGGAGAAAGTGCTCGGTATCCTCAAGATCGCCAAGCAACCTGTCTCGCTCGAAACCCCGGTGGGTGACGACGCCGATGCAACGCTCGGCGACATGATCGAGGATGTCTCGGCGAGCTCACCGGCTGAGGCGGCGATTCGCGCGAGCATGCGCGCGGCGATCGACGAGGCACTCGGCGGGTTGTCGCCGCGCGAGGCCAAGGTTCTGCGGATGCGATTCGGGCTCGACACAAACTCCGATCACACGCTTGAAGAGGTCGGCAAGCAGTTCGACGTGACCCGCGAGCGGATCCGTCAGATTGAGAGCAAGGCGATGCGCAAGCTGATGCATCCCAGCCGTGCAGACAAGCTCAGGCCCTTTCTTGATCGCTGAGGCAAGGCAGGCGTAGTCTCCCTTCGACGCCCGACTCCGGACTTGCAGCGATCACGCGTCGGCCTGATCGTTGCCCTGACCGGACGTGTTCGCTGCAGGGAAAACTTACCCACTCTGCTCGACGGCCTCGCGATCGCCGAGCTGCCCGAAGTCATCGCCGGCGAATATCTGGCCGATGGCCGTCTCGAAGCGATCCTCACCGACTGGTCGTTAACGAAGGGCGGTCTTTACTTCGTCACGCCGTCGGCGCGCGCACGTCCTGCGAAGGTGGCTGCGCTGTCCGATTTCTTTGTGGAACATCTCTCCAAGCCATCGTGGCGATGGCCGAAGTAGCGCGCTGGCCGACGCAATGGCTACCAGGATGGCCAAAGCTGATAAGGGGCGCGCTCAGGTTTCTTTTCCGTCATCGCCATGCGCGGTTGTCCCGGTGGGCGGTCGCTCATGTACGCCAAGACACCTCAGCGCGTGATTGACAGGCCAGCGAACGGCTGCCTGCGAGCCACTTGAAAGACTGGACGGGGTCCGAAAGCGACGCCCACGGAAATCCACGAAGAACCATTTCTCGCATGTCGGCGGCGTCGCGCAACGCTCTGCCGCACCCGTCAGGCCATCGTCCTCAGCCAGTCGAGCAGATCCGACGGCGCGCTGCCGGCCGTCACGGGCTGCGGCGTCAGCAGGCAATATTGCGAACCGTCTTCGACGAACCCCATCGGCGCAACCAGCACCCCGCTGTCGAGATCATCGCGCACGAGATGCCACGGACCGATCGCAACACCCAGCCCCGCCACAGCCGCCTGCAGACTGAAATAGAAATGGTCGAACACCTGCCCGCGCCCGCTTCCCGCCGGCCGATGCGCCGCCGTCGCCCATTCCTTCCACGCATCCGGCCGTGTGCGGGTATGCAGTCGCGGCGCGCTCCGCTTCAACGCACGGTCGTCCCGACCCCCTGAAAACCACGACTCGACCTTGTCCGGCCGGCACACCGGCCCCACCCTCTCTACAAACAGCCTCTCCGCGTGATAACCGGCCGGCCAAGCAAAATCGTTGCGCCGGATCGCCATGTCGATGCCGTTGTCGAACGAGAATGAACCACCGGCCGCGGCGAGCTGGATATCGACGCCCGCGTAAGTCGCCTGGAAATCCGGCCAGCGCGGAATCAGCCAGCGCATCAGCAGCGTGGGCTCGCACGACAGCACCCAGCGCTGCGCGCGCGCCGCGTCGGCCCGCACCTCGTTTGCCGCCTGCTTCATCAGATGCAGACCGTCGTGAACGGCCTGCGCCAGCTTGCGCCCCGCGTCGGTCAGGAAGACACGACGGCTGCGCCGCTCGAACAACGCCACACCCAGATCGTCCTCGAGCAGACGCACCGCGCGACTGACGGCGCCGTGCGTCAGATGCAATTCGTCGGCCGCCCGGCTGAAATGCTCATGGCGCGCCGCGGCCTCGAAACAGCGCAGCGCCATCAACGACGGCAGATTGGTACGCGCCTCACGTGAGTCAAACTCACCATTCCGGTCAGAAATCATCGCTTTTCCTGGCGAATCAGGGTCCCTAATATTCGCTCATCACGATGAAAATCAAAAGGACGATGCAATGACGGAATGGATAGTCGTAGTCACCATCACTTTACTGGCCGTCATCAGCCCAGGGCCGGATTTCGCGATGGTCACGCGCAACAGCCTGATGCTGTCGCGCCGCTCGGGATTGCTCACCGCGTGGGGAATCGGGCTGGGCGTGACGATTCACGTGAGCTACACGCTGCTCGGCGTGGGCCTGCTGATCCGCCAGTCGCTGTGGCTCTTCAACGCCGTCAAGCTGGTCGGCGCGATCTACCTGATTTACCTCGGCGCGAAGATGCTCGCAGCCAAGTCCGCCGACGGACGGCCCACGACGCAGGCCGTGCCGCTGTCCGATCTGGCGGCGCTGCGCACCGGTTTTCTGACCAACGTGCTGAATCCGAAAACCACCGTGTTCATCGTCAGCCTGTTCATGCAGGCGGTGCGCCCCGACACGCCATTAGTCATCCAGATCGGCTATGGCCTGTTCATCGCGCTGGCGCATGCAGGCTGGTTCAGCCTGGTGGCCGTCTGTTTCTCCGCCGATGCCGTCCGGGATCGTTTGCTGTCCTTACGTCACTGGATCGACCGCACCTTTGGCATCCTGCTCGTCGGCTTCGGCGTAATGTTGGCCATCGCGCGCGGCAGTCGTTGAGCGGCGCGTTGCCGACCAACATCAATCCGGCAACAGCGCCCCGCTCACCCGCCCCGGTATCGCATCGCGGCCGGCAATCATCGCGATGCGCTGCCCGGCCAGCACGAAGGGCATGTGCATCCTCGCCACCAGCATGCCCGATGGGCGTGAGCGCACAGCCACGCGATGCTGCGCGCCGTCCGCCGCCGCGTCGACGATTTCCGCGATCACCGCATCGGCGTCGACGTGCTCGCCCACGGGCACCTTCCAGCACACGATGCCGGTACGATCGGCCTTCACGTGATCGACCGCCTCCAGCGCGGCCACGGCCGGCGCCGCATGCGCGAGCGTCGCACTGCGATCGGCAACGATCGCCTCGGTTCGCAGGAACTCGATCAACCCGTCCGCATCGCCGCGGGCGAGCGCATCGGATACGTCGCGCTGCCCGCGCAGTTCGACGACCGCCGAAAAACCCGGCCCCGCTTCATCGTCGCGCCAACCCGGCATGCCATGCTTGCGCAATTGCGCCCACGCATCATGAAACGCCTGGTCGAACGTGCCGCCGCCCGCATGGTCCTCGAGCAGCAGCATCGGCGCATCCAGGCAGCGCGCCAACGCCGTCGCGCGCGCCTCGTGCGCCCAGTTGCCGTACACGTGCATCACCGCCGTCTTGTCGCAATGCAGGTCGAGCGCGATGTCGTGCGCGAATGCACGATGCAGCAGCATCGCCTTCAGATAGTCGACCGGATCGGCGGCGTCAGCCGGCGGCGTCGATAACGCCGTCAGCCACGCCTTCGCGTCCGGCACGCTGCGCGGCACGTCGCCCGCCTCGATCCGCCGCGCGACCGCGGCCCGCATGTCGGGAAAGCGCCGATCGAAATTGCCGCTGCCCGCGCAATCGAAACGCCCGGTCAGCGCGCCGCCGATGCACTGCTGCATGCCGATCGGATTGGCCCACGTCATGACGGCCACGCGCCCGCCCAGCATGCCGGCACGCTCGAGCGCGGCGAGCCGTTCAAGCAGATGCTGGATGACCAGCAGCCCCGGTACTTCTCCGGCGTGCAGCGCGGCCTGAACGTAAAGCGAGCGCGCGGCGCCCGCAGCGCCGAACGTGTATTCGCGCAACGCGATGCGCATGCCCGGCACCGTTCCCGGCAGCGGGATTTCCAGCTGTTCCATCCGGCACTCCTGTCGTCGGATCGATACGATACGTGCGGATACGTGCGGCCGATCTCAGAAATCGAGCAGCAGGTTCCCGGGATCCCGCTCCGCGAGCACGGTGTCGCCGGCGATCAGCGCGGCCCGCTGCCCGGGCCGCACCAGCTTCTGTAGTTGCCGCACGACCATCACGCCGTCGATCGGGCTGACCACCGGCATGCGCGCGTTGATCCCGTCGCCGTCGAGACGCACGACTTCCGCGAACGTCTCGCCCGCGGCGATGCGCTCGCCCGGCGCGCGCCGATAGGCGATCACGCCCGCACACGGACACCGCACATGCGCGGCGCCCTGCAGCGGCAACACGGCCGGCGCGACGTCGGATCGCGCTTCGTCATCACCGGTTTCCGGCAGCGACAGGATCCCTTCGGCGTGCGCGAAGCGCAGCAGGTTGCGCGCGTCGCGCCGCGCCAGCGCATCGTCGACATCGGCCTGGCCGCGCAGCTCGATCGTCGCCGAGAAGCCGCCCTGCGCTTCGTCGAAGATGCCGGCCTGTTGCAGCGCGCCCCACGCGCTCGAATGCGTCTGGTCGAACGCGCCGCCGCCGGTGCCGTGCGGCTCCAGCATGACCACCGGCGCGCCGATCATCCGCGCGACCGTCTCGGCCCGCGTGCGCTGCAACGTCGATGCGTAGACATGCGCGATCGCGTCGGTGTCGCAATGCAGGTCGAGAACGATGTCGTGATCGACCGCCAGTCTCGCCAGCGCGAGCTTCATCGCGGCCGCCGGCGTCAGTTCGCTGCGCGTGCCGAGCAGTTCGCGGAAAAACTGCTTCCAGCCCTGCCGCGTCAGGTCGCGCGCGTCCGGCGCGTCGAGACGCTGCGCGACGGCCCGCTCCAGCAGCGGGAAATTGCGATTGAAGTTCTCCCCGTTCTCGAAGTCGAAGCGCCCGACGACCGGCCCGAACAGGCGCTGCGACATCCCGATCGGGTTCGCATACGGCACGACCGTGACGGCCCCGGCGATGCGTCCGTCGCGATCGAGCGCGTGCAATTCATCAAGCAGATGCTGGAGCACGAGCAACCCCGGATGTTCGTCCGCATGCAGCCCGGCCTGCAGATACAGGCTGCGCCCGGCGTCGGGATGGCCGAAACGGTGTGCGGTCAGATGCAGCGCGACGCCGGGTGCCGGCGACGGCAAAGGCAGTTCGATACGTTGATAGGTCACCTGCTGTCTCCTCGAACGGATTTCGGTGCGCAGTCGCGAGAGGCCCGAACGCGTGCTTCGCGGCACGCCGCCGACTGGCTCGACACGCGTCGGCACCCTCGCCACACCATCCAAAAACGTAGATTTTTAGTCTACTATGGACAATTCGTTTTTGAAAGAAGATACTTGGCAGCACCGTCCGTCATGGACGACCTGTCCCGCCTCAGGGTGCGCCGCAGCAGATTTCACGGCGCCGGCCGGCCTCGTGCGACGGTCCCCGTTCGATCACCCTTATCGGAGCTGGCATGAACCTCAAGCATCTGGTCGTCGCAGTCGCGTTGTCTGCGGGCCTGTCCGGGCTGGCGTGCGCGGACAACACCGCGACGCTCAGGATCGGCATCGAAGCCGCCTATCCGCCGTTCGAGAGCAAGACGGCATCCGGCCAGTTGCAGGGCTTCGACATCGACATCGGCAACGCGATCTGCGCGAAGATGAAGGTTCGCTGCGTGTGGGTCGAGAACGTCTACGACGGCCTGTTGCCGGCGCTGCACGCACGCAAGTTCGACATGGTCAACTCGGCGATGAACATCACGCAAAAGCGCAAGCAGATCGTCGCTTTCACGCCGCCGGTCTACGCGGTGCCGATGGTGTTCGTCGCGCGCAAGGATTCCGGGTTGCTGCCCGATCCGGCACGCCTGAAGGGCAAGCGCATCGGCGTCTTGCAGGCGTCCGCGCAGGAGGATTTCCTGAAGCGCAACTGGGAGCCGCGCGGCGTCGCGATCACGTCGTATTCGGACCAGAACCTCGTCTATGCGGATCTCGCATCCGGCCGCCTCGACGCCGCCGTGCAGGAATCGCAGACGGCGCAGGAAGGCTTCCTCGACAAGCCCCAGGGCCACGATTTCGCGATCCTCGGCGAGCCGATCCGCGATCCCGCGACGCTCGGCGAAGGCGTCGGGATGGCATTCCGCAAACAGGACACCGAACTGCGCGGCAAGGTCACCGCGGCGCTCGACGCACTGAAGAAGGACGGCACGCTGAGCCGGCTGTCGGTCCAGTATTTCAAGCGCGACATCGTCGTCCGGTAGCGCGCGCCGCCACCGGGCCTGCCCGTTTCCATCCCTATGCGGCGCGGACGTGCCGCACCCAACCCAACCCGACAAAGGAACGAACATGAAGATCAAGGAATTCGGCGTCGAACGCTGGATGGACCTGTACGAAAACCGTTGTACGTACAACCTCGCGGAAACGTGCGTCGAATCGCTGACGGTCGACCAGCTGCTGACCATGACCGGCAAGCAGGACACGCTGCTCGACGAGTTGCGTCCGATGAAGCTGACGTACGGCGCGATCGAAGGCACGCAGCGTCTGCGCGAAGTGATCGCGTCGACTTACGCGCGCCAGTCGGCATCGAATGTGATCGTCACGCACGGTGCGATCGGCGGCAATGCGCTGATCTACGAAACGCTGGTCGAACCGGGCGATACGGTGGTGTCGGTGTTGCCGACCTATCAGCAGCACTACTCGATTCCGGAAAGCTACGGCGCGAACGTGAAAGTGCTGAAGCTGCGCGAGGAAAACGCGTTCCTGCCGGATCTCGAAGCACTCGCGTCCCTCGTCGACGACAAGACGCGCCTGATCGCGATCAACAATCCGAACAACCCGACCGGCTCGCTGATGGACGAAGCGATGCTCGGCAAGATCGTCGAGATCGCGAAACGGTGCGGCGCCTACGTGCTGTGCGACGAGGTCTATCGCGGCACCGATCAGGTCGGCAGCGGCTACAGCGCATCGATCGCCGATCTGTACGAGCGCGGGATCAGCACGGCGAGCATGTCGAAGACGTACTCGCTCGCCGGGCTGCGCCTCGGCTGGATCGCGGGCCCGGTCGAGCTGATCCACGCCGTGAGCGTGCATCGCGACTACAACACGATCAGCGTCGGGATGATCGACGACTATCTCGCGACGCTCGCGCTCGAACACCGTGACGTGATCATGCAGCGCAATCACGACATCGTGCGCACCAACCTGGCCATTCTCGATGCGTGGGTCGAACGCGAGCCGGCGATTTCGTGGGTCAAGCCGAAGTCCGGCACGACGGCGCTGCTCAAGTATGCGTTCGACATGCCGTCGCGCGCGTTCTGCACGGAGCTGATCGAAGCGACCGGCGTGATGTTCACGCCGGGCAGCGCGCTCGACATGGAAGGCTACGTGCGGATCGGCTATGCGAACAACCGGACCGTGCTCGAGCAGGGGCTGGCGCACGTGTCGGCGTTTCTGCGCGCGAAGGCCGGCTGATCCGGGACTCGCGACGTTCGGGCCGGCAATGCGGCCCTGACGTCCGCGCGAAAAGGCCGGTCCGCCGCGCGTACCGGCCTTCGTTTTATCGCATGCACGACGCCGCGAGCTTGCCGACCGCGATCACCGCCTGCTCGATTTCCGGCGACCACGGGCTGCTGTAGTTCAGCCGGATGAAGTTCCGGTAGTTGTCCGTGATCGAGAACATGTAGCCCGGCCCGATCGTGATCCCCTGCTCCAGCGCAAGCTGGTACAGCCGCATCGCATCGACCTGCGCCGGCAACTCGACCCACAACACGTAGCCGCCCGCCGGGCTCGAGATGCGCGTGCCTTCGGGGAAGAACCGCGACACCATCGCACGCATCAGGTTCGCCTGCTGCGCATACGCCTTGCGCAACCGCCGCAGATGATGCTCGTAGCCGTCCCGTTCGAGAAACTCGGCGATCGCGAGCTGCGGGATCGACGGCGTCGCCAGCGTGTTCAGGAACTTCAGCTTCTCGACCTGATCCCGGTAGCGGCCCGGCAAGGCCCAGCCGATCCGGTACGCGGCCGTCAGGCTCTTCGAGAACGACGCGCAATGCAGCACGATCCCGCCGCGGTCGTAGGACTTCAGCGTGCTCGGATGCGAATCGCCGAAATACAGTTCGTTATACACACCGTTTTCGATGATCGGCATGTCGACACGGGTGGCGAACTCGACCAGTTCGCGCTTGCGCTCGTCGGGCATCTGGAAGCCGAGCGGATTCTGGAAGTTCGGCATCACCATGCACGCGGCGATCGGCTGCGACTTCGCGATCGCCGCCAGCGCCGCGATGTCGATTCCGTATTCCGGGTGCGTCGCCACCTCGATCGCCTTCATCCCCATCCGCTCGATCGCGTGCAGCATCGCGTAGAACGTCGGCGACTCCACCGCGATCGTGTCGCCCGGCTTCGCGACCGCCTGCAGGCACAGGTTGATCGCCTCGGTCGCGCCGACCGTCACGATGATCTCGTTCGGGTCCACCGACATCCCGTTTTCCAGATAGCGG
Source organism: Burkholderia anthina (assembly GCF_902498995.1). GTDB lineage: Bacteria > Pseudomonadota > Gammaproteobacteria > Burkholderiales > Burkholderiaceae > Burkholderia > Burkholderia anthina. The sequence continues at coordinate 64,895 of NZ_CABVLY010000014.1, read as the reverse complement.
CGCGCGATCTGCCGGATCAAGCGCGGATGGCCGGGCGGCAGCCCGTCCGTCACGCCCCATAACGACTTGTCGCGGCCGGCCGCGTACGCATAGCGGTTCAGCTTCTCGAACGGAAACAGGCTCGGGTCCGGATACGGCGAGCCGAGCGGCACTGCGTCGTCCGTGCCGATCGAGCGCAGCGTCGACAGCACGAGCCGGCTCATGTCGACCGACGACGACACCGCGATCGGCTTCGACGGCCGCAGGTCGCGCACCGGCGCGTGGCTGTCGTCGCGGCGCAGGTTCACGAAGTAACCCGACTGCGGGCGGCTTTCCAGCAGCCCGCGGCTTTCGAGCAGCAGGTACGCATGCAGCACGGTCGTAATGCTGATCCGGTGCTGCTGGCTCGCCTGCCGCACCGACGGAATCCGGTCGCCGTGCCGGTACACGCCCTGACGGATCAGGCGCTCGATGTCGTCCGCGAGTTTTTCGTAGAGCTTCATCGCGCGCTCCTTGCCGGCCTGCGCATGTACGCCGCCGCCTCGTGCGCGTCCGAAACGCGCGTGTTCTGCCCGCCGACCGGGCTGTCGTGATGCCTGATAGCTTCCTCCGGTTTTGCCTTTTCCATCGCAGTGGCTCGCTTTTGAAGATGCGCCGGGAGGCCCGTGACGTCCGGGTCCGCGGCACTGTGCACTTGATGGTTGAATCTTAAAAGCAGAACAGTTTGCCCGGAGTACACACATGGAACGCGCACACAAGAGTACAGTTCGGCGCCAATCGATGACTTCCGGCGAACTGTACGTCTTATGAAAAGGCGGCCGGATGGCGATCGGAGTGCAATACTGTGCGACCGCACGGTTTTATCGACGGAGTTCCGCATGCAGCACCCGATCGAACAGGCATCCGACCTCGGCGGCGTGATCCGCGCCGCCCGCAAGGCACAAAAATGGCGCCAGAACGATGCGGCCGAACGCGCCGGCGTCAGCGAGTCGTTCATGGTCAAGGCCGAACGCGGCGCGGACACCGTCCAGTGGGGCAAGGTGTTCGGGCTGCTGCAGCGGCTCGGCGTGCGCGTCCTCGTCGAACTGCCCGACGCGGGCGGCGAACTGCTCGAACGGGAAACGGCGCAGGCGCGTCGTCGCGCCGACGCGCGTGCGGCACGTACGGCACGTGCGGCCAAGGTCGATGCGCGGCCCGCGTCACGCGTCGCGGCCGCCGACGGCACACCGCGCGCCGGCCAGGAGCCGACGCATGACTGACGACACCCTCGTCGCGCTGCTCGTTGCGCGGCTGACCGACACCGCCGACCACCCGCGTTTCACCGGCACGCCGATCGACCTGTCGGCACTCGACGCGCATGCGCTCGGTGCGGTCTGGCCGGCGCTACGCCGCGCCGAGCGGCGGATCATCCAGCACGAACTCGCGTACGACGATCCGCGTGCCGGGTTCGTCCGCTGGCTGCGCGAGCAGATCGAAGCGCTCGGCATCGCGCCGCTGATCGGCGCCGATGCCGCGCTCGAACTGTTCCGCGCCATCCCGGCCGGCGCGCAGACGCTCGCGCTGCAGGAATTGCCGTACCTCGACGCACTGCCATCGCCCGCGCTGCAGGCCGAACTCGCACGCATCGCGGACGGGCCGCCGCAACCGGGCCTGCATGCCGGATCGCCGTACGGCGCCTATGCGCTCGACTGGTTCGCGGGCCGTCGCGACTTCTCGGCCCGGCGGGAAGCCTGCGCGCAGTCGCTCGCCGATTCGCCGTTTCGCGTGCGCGAGCTCGACGTGCTTCCCGAACTCGGGCCGGCATCGCTGCTTGCGCTCGCCGCTACCAACGACGGCTATTTCGCGCCGAAGCGGCTGTGGATCGATGCCGACGATCCGGCCGTCACGCTCGCGCAAGACGCGGCCTACGTCGCGTTCGCGCACGACGCGCTGGTCGAGGCCGCGCAACAGGTCGCCGCGATCCATGCCGGCACCGTTCCCTATCAGGCCGATCGCGCGTTCACGACCGACGATGCGCAGGTCGTCGCACGCGCGGCGCGCGTGGCCGCCTGGCGCGACGAAGTGTGGCTGCGTCCGCTGATCGGGCCGCTGCTGAGCGGCGTATGCGTCGCGCCCACGGCCGCGAAGACCGCGCCGTCGCAATCGCTCGCGATCGCGCTCGGCCACGCGATCGAGACGATCCCGACGCCGGAAAGCGTACGCGCGCTGCGCGACGCGCTGGCCGCCGTGCGTCATGCCGGCGTGCAGAAGAAGCTCGCGCGCAACGTGAAGCCGGCCGAGCGCGCGCTCGGCGAGCGGCCGCGCACCGCGCTGCGCATGACGCTCGGCGCGAAACCGGACAAGAAGCAGCTCGCGATGCTGGCCGTCTGCATGGAAGCGAGCTTCTGGCAGCCGATGACGCTCGATTACGCGGAATGGCGCGAACGCCTCGTCGATGCGCCGGCCGGCGCCGCATTCTCGACGCGGATGATCTGGCAGGCGCGCGCGCCCGACGGCACGCCGCGCTCGTTCATGCCCGACAGCGCGAAAGGCAACGTCGTGCTGCGCGACGCGGCCGGGAATCCGTGCGACATCGACACGAACGGCGAGATCCGGCTATGGCATCCGCTGCGCGCCGACGCGGCCGAACGGCTCGCGTGGCAGCACGCGATCGTCGGCCGTGCGATCCGGCAGCCGGTCCGGCAGGCGTTTCGCGAGTGCTACGTGCCGGCCGATAGCGACGTCGCCGCGAGCGAGTCCGCGATGTTCGAAGGCCACGTGCTCGCGACCCGGCCGCTGATCGGCGTCGCGCGCAGTGAAGGATGGGCGCTGCGGGCATACGACGACGGGCTCGTGCGCGAGTTCGGCGACGTGCGCGCGACCTTCGGCGTCGACGCCCCGCTCTATCCGGGCGCGGACAGCCACGGCACGTCGCGCCGGCTGCACGTCGAGCGCAGGCGCGAACGCCATTGGGCGCCCGTGCCGATCGGCGAGGTCGACCCTGTGGTGTTCTCTGAAATCGCGCGTGCAGTCGACCTGCTGGTGAGCGTCGCGGCCTTCGCGCTCGACGACGACGCCACGCACGCCGCGACCGCATCGCTCGCGCCGGACCCGGTGCGCCGCCGCGCGATGGAAGCGGAACGCTGGAATCGTCTGAACCGGCTGTCGGATCTGCCGCTGGGCGTGATGGCGGCGCATCGCCGGCACGTGCTGTCGCTCGTGTTCGCCGACGCGATCGCGCAAGGGCGGATCGCGCTCGACGAACGCCATGTGCGTGTCGGCGAATGGTCGGTGCATTGCGCAACCGGCCGCGTGATGCGTGACGGCAAGCCTGTCGATACGCCGGTCGAGCCACCAGCGTCGCCGCTGCGCGCGGTGCCGTGGCTGCCTTACGACGAAGCGCTGCTGCAGCGGATCGTCGATGTCGTGGCGGGGTTGCTGGACTAAGGCGCGAGCGTCAGATCGAACCGAACAGCGCGCGCGGCCGGTCCTTCAGCGTACCGGCCAGGATCCGCAGCCCGTTGACGAGCTCGTCGCGCGTCGCCGGACACGCGAGATTGATGCGCACGCCGTGCTCGATTTCCGCGCGATCGACCGCGAACGTCGACGACGGCATCACGATCACGCCGCGCGCCCTCGCGTTCGCGGCAAAATCGTCGGCGCGCCACGGCGGCGGCAGCCGCAGCCACACGAACATGCACGCGGGATCCGCCTTCAGTTGACCGGCCGGCAGCAGTTCCCGCGCGAGATCGACGCGCGCGCGGATCTCCGCCAGCTGCGCGCTCATGATCCGCGCGGCGGTGCCGTTCTCGATCCACACCGTCGCGATCAGCATCGAGGTCGGCGCGGGCATCCACGCGGTGGTGCGCACCGCTTCCGCGCACAGCGCGACGCTGTCGCGCGGGCAGCCGAGGTAGCCGAGGCGCAGCCCGGGCGCGAGAATCTTCGACGTCGCGCCGATATGGAACGTGAGTTCGGGACACAACCCCGCGATCGCTGGCAGCCGGTCGCGCACGAGCGGCCCGTACACGTCGTCCTCGATGATCGTCACGTGATGGCGGCGCGCGACGTCGACGAGCGCCATGCGGCGCGCGAGGCTCATCGTCGTCACGGTCGGGTTCTGCAGGTTCGGCACGACGAAGATCGCCTTGACGGGCATGCGCTGGCAGATCCGTTCGATCTCGTCGGGCAGCAGGCCGTCGTCGTCGGCCGGTGCGCTGACGATCTCGAACTGGAACACCGGCGCGAGCGCCTTCAGGCCGTAATACGTGAGGCGGTCGGCGACGATCACGCCGTCGGTACCGATCAGGCTGTTCAGCACCGCGTAGAGCCCGTGCTGCGCGCCACTCGTGACGACCACTTGGTCGGGCGACGGCGTGAAGCCGGGCGCGGCAAGCCATTGCGCGCCCGCCGCACGCGCCCAGTCTGGGCCCTGCGGCGGCTGGTATTCCTGCAGCGACGCGAAACGCGGATCGCCCGGCAGCGTACCGAACGTCTGCGCGAGGCTCGCGAGGAACTCGCCGGTCGCCGGCCGGTTCACCGTCAGGTCGATCACGCCGTTGCCCGCCGCGAGCGACGCACGGGCCGGTTCGATACTCGGCATCGCGCCGCCGGTGACGAGCGACCCGCGCCGCTTGCTGCCGATCACGAGGCCGCGCAGTTGCAGCTCCTTGTACGCACGCGACACGGTCGACACGTTGATGCCGAGTTCGGTCGCGAGCTGGCGCTGCGGCGGCAGGCGGCTGCCCGGCGGGTACATGCCGTTGCGGATTTCCGCCTCGATCGAGCTTGATACCTCGACATAGGTCGGCCGCTTCGCCTGCGCCGGCGCGCCGTCGTCGCGCGCTCCGGAAAATTTGTCTGCTGCCATGTATCGCCCACACCCACACAAAAAGCGTTTGTCTGCCGTTTAAACTTGCCCAGCGATTGTATATGACATCCCGCCCCGGTCAAACGTCTGCCAAAAAGTCTGCTGAATCATCTAGTTAGAATCGGGTAAACGCTAGCACCACACAATCGTTTTTTGATTGCATACAAAAAATTACTGTGTGATTCTTAATCCCATCTTTGTGTGAATCAGGTGTGCCGGAGGGGAGGCGTCATGGCGACCATCGCCATCGTGGGTGCAGGCTTCATCGGGCTCGGCGCGGCGACATGGCTGCAGCGCGACGGGCACCGCGTCACGCTGTTCGATCCGGCCGGCGTCGGTCACGGCGCATCGTTCGGCAACGCCGCGACGTTCGCGCCATATGGCTGCGTGCCCGTCAATGGCCCGTCCGTGTTCCGCGACATGCCGCACTTCCTGTTCGCCGCCGACAGCCCGCTGCGCATCCGCTGGCCATACCTGCTGCGCGGCGCGCCGTGGCTCGCGCGGTTCCTTGCCGCGTCGACGCCCGCACGTCACGCCCGCAGCGCCGGCGCGCTGGCCGCGCTGCTGTCGCGCGCCGCCGACGGCTATGCGCCGTTGCTCGCCACCACGCGGCTCGCGGCATACGTGCGGCCGCGCGAATGCCTGTACCTGTACGCACGGCAGGCGTCGTTCGACGCCGCGCAGCCGTCACTGGCGCTACGGCGCCAGCTCGGCGTGCCGTTCGATACGCTCGACGCGAGCGCGATCCGCCGGCTCGAGCCCGCACTCGCGCCGATCTTCGCGCGCGGCGTGCTGTTCCACGGAAGCTGGCATTTCTCCGATCCATGCGGGTTTCTTGGCGAATTGTTCGCGCACCTGTCAGCCGACGGCGCGACGCTCGAACGCGCGCAGGTCGACCGGATCGAACCGGCCGGCGACGGCGTGAACCTGCATGCGGGCGGCGCGGTGCGCACGTTCGACCATGTGGTGATCGCCGCCGGTGCCCGCTCGCGCGCATTCGCCACCGCGTGCGGCGACCCCGTGCCGCTCGATACCGAGCGCGGCTACCACGTGCAGTTCGCCGCGCGCGAGCAGATCGTCACGCGGCCGGTCGGCTGGGCCGAGCGCGGCTTCTACATGACACCGCTCGACGAAGGATTGCGCGCGGCCGGCACCGTCGAACTCGGTGGCTTCGAAGCGGGCATGAACCGCTCGCTGGTCGCGCTGCTCGCGCGTTCCGCGCGCGAAGCGCTGCCGTCGCTCGGCGCCCCGACACGCAACTGGCTCGGCTTTCGGCCCACGCTGCCGGACGGCGTACCCGTGATCGGCCGCGCGCGGCGCAGCGAACGCGTAATCCATGCATTCGGCCACCAGCATCTGGGCGTCACGCTCGCCGGCATCACCGGGCAAATCGTCGCTGATCTTGTCGCACAGCGCGCGCCGCCGCTGGATCTCACGCCATACCGGGCGACGCGATTCTGACGCGCGTCGCCACCCTCACCCCTGCAAGGAGGCATCATGAATCGTCGTAACTGGCTGGCATGGCTGGCCGTCTGCTCGATCGGCACGGTCGCTGCGTCCGCGCAGGCCGCGGATCCGGAAACCATCAAGATCGGCTTTGCCGGCCCGCTGACGGGGCCTGTCGCGCGTGTCGGCAAGGATCTGCAATACGGCGCGCAGCTCGCGCTCGACGAGGAGAACGCGAAGCATCCGACCGTCGGCGGCAAGCCCGTGCGCTTCGTGCTCGACGTGCAGGACGATCAGGCCGATCCGCGCATCGCGATTCAGGTTGCGCAGAAGCTCGTCGACGACGGCGTGGTCGGCGTGGTCGGCCACTACAACTCGGGCTGCAGCATTCCCGCATCGGCCGTCTACAAGCAGGCGAACGTCGCGATGATCACGCCCGGCTCGACCAATCCGCAACTGACGATGCAGGGCTTCAAGAACGTCTTCCGCACGATGGGGCACGACGGCGTCGGCGGCGTGGTCGCCGGGCGCTTCGCGGTCGAGCAGTTGAAGGCGAAGCGGATCGGCATCATCGACGATCGCACCGCATTCGGCCAGGGGCTCGCGGACGCATTCGAGAAAGGCGTGAAGGACGCGCACGGCAGCATCGTCGACCGCGAATACACGAACGACAAGGCCGTCGATTTCCGCGGCATCCTGACGACGATGAAGAGCAACAACATCGACCTGCTGTTCTTCGGCGGCCTCGACGAACAGGGCGCGATGCTCGTCAAGCAGATGCGCTCGCTTGGCATCCGCGCGCAACTGTTCGGCGCCGGCGCGCTGAAAAGCAACGCGTTCCTGAAGATCGCCGGCAGCGCGGGTGAAGGCACGCAGGATCTCGAACCGGGGCCGGCGCTCGACAAGCTGCCGTCCGCCGTCGCGTTCGCGCAGCGCTACAAGGCACGCTTCAACCAGGACGTCGAGCTCTATGCGCCGTTCGCGTACGACGCGGCGCTCGCGATGATCGCGGCGATCCACAAGGCCGATTCGGCCGATCGCGGCAAGATCGTCGCGAGCCTGCCGAGCGTGTCGGTCACGGGCGTGACCGGGAAGATCTCGTTCGACGCGCGCGGCGATCTGATCAAGCCGCCCTACACGCTGTTCCGCGTCGAACAGGGGCAGTGGCACAGCATTCGCACGGTCGGCGGCGCGTCGAACTGATCGGCGCCGGGCAGCCCGGCAGCAGGCGGCGCCTATCGCGCCTATCGCGCCGTCTGCTGCCGCTGCGCCTCCTGCGCCTTCATCTGCAGATACGCGCTCCGCTCGACCTCGTGCAGTTGCTGCGGATACTGCTCGGTCGCGTCGAACCAGCGCGCGAAGCGCTGGTCGAGCGGCTTGTCGAGCGTCGCGAGATACGCGTCGATCGCTAGGTAGTAGCGCATCGTGTTGCGCTCCAGCAGCCCGCGCACGCCGCCGATGTATTGCGGCTGCGCGGCCGACGCACCGCTCGCGAGCGTGAACCCGACCTTGTCGCTGCCGATCGTCGCGAGGTAGGTCTTCATCGCCATGCGGCCGACCGTGCCGAAGCCATACGCATACGTCAGGTGCAGGAACGTGCGCGACGCGCCGACCGGCACGGCCTCCAGCGCGATCCGGTAGTCCTTCGTGCCCATCGGGCCGCTGTCGGCGCTCAGGTCGACCTGGAAATAGTCGGACGTCGCGGCGGCCACGCGATAGCGGAACTGCACGCGATAGGTCTCCGACAGCTTCTGCTCGACCTTGCGGCCGAGATTCACGTCGAGCACCGGGCCGTTGCTGCCGGCCGATGCATGACAATACTTCGTGTTCAGGTGCAGGATCAGCACCGCGCACCAGTTCGCGGGGCCCTGCGCGGGATCGTCCAGCTTGCCGCTCACGACCGAGTACGGATAGTCGACGACCGCGTAGATATCGCCCTTCAGCGATGACGAAGCCTCGGACGATTCGAGGTACAGCGGACGATGGAACGGGTTGTTCTTCAACTGCTCGCCGAGGCTGTGATAGCGGTCGAGCAGCGCCGCGCCGCCGTTCGCGCCGAACGACAGCGCGCTCCAGCCCAGGCATAAGGCCGCAACGAGCGCGCGCCATGCGCGGCGCGCGTCGCGCGGGGCTTGCGGATCTGAGGACGTCTCCATTCGTGTGCTCCAGCGGGAGGCGCAGTGCGTGCGCGCATGGACGGAATACGCCGATCGCTATCGGCCCCGTTTCACCGGCACCGGCAATTGCGCGGCAGTGATCCGGATCAGCGTCGACAACCATTCGCGGTCATCCCAGCGCTCGCCTGCAATGACCAGATGCGGCTTCGCTGTCGGATACGGCGGCGCTTCCTCGCAGATGCCGAGAAACGCACGCCCATCGGGCGTCGGCTTGACGAACAGCCGATCGTCGCAGACCAGCGCGACCATCTTGCCGTCGCAGTAGACCCCGTATTCGCCGAACATCTTGCGGGCCGACACCGTGCCGGCCGCGGCCATCTGCTCGACGATGAAATCGACGGTTCCCTGACTCGATGCCATCCGCCCGCTCCGTTGTCGAATAAACGTTCTGACCGTCACCGATGCGGTGTCGTTCCGTTCAATTCCCGCGCAACCGCTCGCGCGCCGCGCTATTTGTCTGCCGAAAACGCGCTCGACATCTGCCGCGCCCGCTTCACATCGTCCCCGTGCAGATAGATCGACGTCGTCGAGATCGACGCATGCCGCAGGTTGTCGCGCACCGTCGTCAACTCCGCGCCTCGCGCGAGCGCATGCGTCGCATGCGTGTGCCGCATCCAGTGCGGGCTCGCCTGCCGCAGCTTCTGCGCGAGCGCCGGGTTGTCCTCGTCGACGAGCGCGGCCGTCTGCGCGAAGAAGCGCTGCATCACCTTCCACAGCCGCACACTCGTGATCCCGGCCGCACCGTCTTCCGCGAGGCTCGCGATCAGCGGCGTATCCGGGCGCCAGCGCACCGGCGTCACCGGCAGCCGCCGCGCGACCAGATGACGATCGAGCGCCGTGCGCGCGAGCGGCGGCAGCGCGACGCGCGCGGCCTTGCGGCCTTTGCCGATCACCTTCAGCCACGCATCGCCGTGCGCGTCCGTCTCGATGTCGCCGAGCGTCGCGCCGACCAGCTCGCTCGCGCGCAGCCCGGTCGCGTAACCGAGATCGAGGATGAAGCGCAGCCGTTGCGCGGCGGCCGGCGTCCAGCCTGACTGCGGCGCGCTCGACGACGTGTCCTTGCGGAACTCGAGCCCGTCCGCGATCGTGCGCACGAGCAGCCACTCGCCTTCGGTGAACGCGTGCGACGTGTCGAGCGCATTCGCGCCGCGCGTGTCGCGCACCTTGACGCCCGCGAACGGATTCGCGAGCAGGTAGCGCTGCTCGATCAGCCAGCGGAACAGCGCGCCGAGCACCGACAGCGTGTACGCGGCCGAACGCGCGGACAGCCCGCCCGAGAACGGCCGCCAGTCCGGCGCGCCGCGCGGCCGCACCGGGCCGACCCAGCGCGCGTGCGGCGTCGGGCTGCGCAAGAACGCGCGATACGCGACCGCATCCTCGGTCGTCAGCGACGACAGTGCGCGCCCGCGCTCGACGATCGCCCACAGGATCAGCCGCTCGGCCTCCTTCCGGTACGCACGCCGCGTCGCGGCCGATTCGTGCAGCGACAGCCATGCATGCACGGCCGCGTAATCGTTGTCCGCGTCGAGCGTGCTGGTCGCGCGCGGCGCGCGAAACGTGCCGGCCGACCCGTCGACTTCGTGCGGCAGCTTCAGGTGCTCCCACGGCACGATGCTGCCGCGCGGCGTGGCGGCAATCAGCGCGCGGGCGCGCTCGGTCAACTCGGGATGCGCGGCGAAGAACGCTTCGACGTGCCGCGCGCTCGCCACGCCGAGCCCCGCGATCGCGCGCCACCATTGACGCCGGCGCGGAATCCGCACGGTCAGGTCGGCCAGCGTCGCGATCCCGTGCGCGCGCAGCGCGACCACCGCCCGCGCGGGCAGCCACAGGCCGACGTCGTCGCTGATCTGCGGCACCGGCGCTCGCGCATGACGCAGCATGCCGATCGCCTCGGCCATCGCCCTGGCCATCTGCGTGCGTTCGCCGTCGGCATGACCGAGCTGCGCCGCGAGATCGGGCCGCCCCGCCTGTCGCGCGACGCGCACGAGGCGGCGGCGAATGCCGCCGATCACGCCGCGCGCCGAGCGCCCATCGCCAAGACGACCGGGCAGATAGCGCTCGACCGCCCGGCGCACGGTCATGCCCGCGTACCACGCGCGCAACGCGGCCAGTTCGTCGGCGTCGGGAAAGCCTGCGGGCGCAGGCGCGGAGTCGGAGGAAGGCGGCGAAGCGAGGCGCGGTTTCATGGGCGCCAGTTTGACAGAACTGCGCGCGGCAGAAAACGCCTGCGGGACGGTGAAACGCAGGCGAAACACCGGCGCGATGCCGGACACATCCGGCATCGCGCGAACCCGTCGAACGGAAACGGTCAGCCCACCACGGGCGTGCGCCGCACTTCGGACAGGTAGATGAGGATCAGCGACACCCACACGATCCCGTACAGGAACATGAAGCAGGTCGTGCGCACGCGCAGCAGGTCGAGCAGCGCGCCGAACAGGATCGGCAGCAGGAAACCGCCGAGCCCGCCCGCGAGGCCGACGATGCCCGTGACGACACCCATGTTGTCCGAGAAATCGTCCGCGACGTACTTGAAGGTCGACGCCATCCCGAGCGCGAACACCGCGCCCAGCACGAAGGTGAGCGCGACGAAGCCGGCAACCGGCATCGCGACGTTCAGCGTCGCGGTGCCGTCGATCGTGTGGATCACGAAGTCGGTCGCCGGATACGACAGCAGGAACAGCGCGATCCATGCGACCCACAGCCCCCACCACGTGACCGCATGCGCGCCGAAGCGGTCGGACAGCGCGCCGCCGAGCGCGCGCAGCACGGAGCCCGGCAGCGAGAAGCCCGCCGCGAACGCCGACGCCATCACGAGCGACATCCCGTATTCGCTTTTCAGGTACTGCGGGATCCACAGCGACAGCGCGGTGAAGCCGCCGAACGTGATCGAGTAGTACTGGCACAGCCGCCACACGCGCGGATCGCGCAGCACCTTGAACGATTCGAGCCACGAGCCGCCGCGCTTGCCCGCGCCCGGATCAGGCGCCGACGCGAACCAGAAGATCACGGCCGTGACCAGCAGCGCCACCGCGTACACGCGCGGCACGAAGCGCCAGCCGTATGCATCGAGCAGCAGCGGCGTGACGAACAGGTTCACCGCCGCGCCGCATGTGCCCGCGCCGAACACGCCCATCGCGAGACCGCGCCGTTTCGGCGGGAAAAAGCGCGCGACATACGGCGTGCCGACCGCGAACGATGCGCCGACGCAGCCGAGGAACAGCCCGATCGCGAGGAACTGCCAGAGCTGCGTCGCGTAGCTGACGATGTAGACGGGAATCGCGCACACGACGAGCAGCACCGTCATCACGATGCGCCCGCCGAAGCGGTCGGTCCACGTGCCGAGCGGCAAACGCATCAGCGCGCCGGTCAGCACCGGGGTCGACGTGAGCAGCCCGAACTCGGTGCTGTTCAGGCCGAGATCGGTGCGCAGCTGCACGCCGAGCACGCCGAACATCATCCACACGACGAAACACACCATGAACGCGAGTGTGCTCGCGGCCAGCACCGACCACGCGCGCAGCGGGATCGCCTGCGAATCCGCGGCCGACGCGGCGTTACCTTGTCGAATTGCCATACGCAAAACCCCGTTTCATTGGACCAGCGGCCCGTTCGCGCCGTCGAAGCTCACGCCTTCGACCCGCGCGCCGCCCGCGAGTATCGCCACGTACTGCCGCATCGCCCGCTGCCGCACGCGCTCCGACAGGTACGCGGCGATCTGGCCGGCCGCTTCGTCGAACGGCACGGCGTCGCCCGGCACGCGGCGCTCGATGCGCACGATGTGAAAACCGAAACGCGTGTTGACGAGTTTCGGCAGCACGCCGATCCCTTCCGTATCAAACAGCGCGGCCTCGAATTCCGGCACGGTGTCGCCGCGCAGCAATTGCCCGAGGCTGCCGCCGACCTGCGCCGACGGGCAGTTCGACGCGGCGCGCGCAACGGCTTCGAACGTATCGGGCGCGGCGACCACGTCGGCGAGCGCGCGTTCCGCGCGCTGCCGCAGCGGCGCGAGCGGCACGCGGTCGGTCACCGCGAACAGCACGTGGCTCGCATAGACGATGTCGTTGCGGCGAAAGCGCGCCGGATGCTGCGCGTAGTAGCGCTCGCAATCGGCGCGATCCGGTTCGGGCACGTGCGTGAGCTCGCGTTCGAGCAGCGCGTCGACCGCCGCATCGCCGAGCGGCACGCCTTCTTCGATCAGCGCGAGCGACACCGCGCGTTGCCGCAGCAACTCGCGCACCGCGAGCGCATGCCGGGCCGCGTCGAGCGGATCGGGGGCATCGTCGTGATGCTCGGCTTCGGCCGCGATCGACGCCGCGTCGATCTCGACATCGTTGACGATCAGCGGCGCCGTCGCGACTTCGGAGAGAACGTCGTTCATGCCGCCTCCTCAGCGCTTGCGCACGAGTTGATACGGCCGGATCAGGTACGCGACCGATGCGATGCCGCTCCAGATGTGCACCATCCGCGTGAACGGCGACACGAGGAAGATCGTGAAGCCGAGCAGGATATGCAGCCGGTACGTCAGCGGCACGCCGACGAGCAGGCTCGCGATGTCCGGCCGGAACGTGACGACGCCCTTCACGTAGTCGGTGAGCTGCTCGAACATCGCGCCGTCCATGTGGCGCGTCGACAGCACGACGGTGCCGAGCCCGAGCGCGAGCTGCACCCACAGCATCAGCACGATCAGGATGTCGGACTTGCGGCTGTTGTTGCGGATGCGCGCGTCGCCGAGACGACGCCAGATCAGGATCGTCAGGCCGATGATCGCCGCGACGCCGGCCGTGCCGCCCGCCACCATCGCGACGAGCTGGTGCCCGGACGCCGACAGGAACGGCGACACGAGCCAGTGCGGCGCGAGGAAGCCCGCGAAGTGCCCGAGCACGACGACGAGGATGCCCCAGTGGAACAGGTTGCTGCCGAGCCGCAGCATCCCGTGGCGCAGCAGCTGCGACGAATCGCTTTTCCACGTGTACTGATCGCGGTCGAAGCGGATCAGGCTGCCGATCAGCAGCACCGCGAGACAGATGTACGGGTAGATCCCGAACAGGAACTGATGCAGGTAAGCGTTCATGTCTTTCCCCAGTTGGGCCCGCGCTTACGCGCCGCGGGCCGGCCGCTTGTCGTGGAATCGCACCGTCTGCTCGGCCGGCGTGGCCGCGCCGACGAAGCGCACCGCTTCATCCGCATACGACGCGTCGAGCGCGCGGTAATCGTCGGCGCTCGGCCGCTCCGCGGCGACGTCGTCGTCCGCGGCGGCCGGCGCGTCGACCGGCGCGAGGCCGGCCATCGGCAGCAGCGCGCCGACGACGAAGCTGTAATGACTGCCGCGCTGCGCGAGCTGACCGGCCAGCGCGCGCAGGATCTCGCCGGTTTCGGCAAGCAGGTTGCGCGCGTCGGACGCCGGCAGCCGCGACAGGTATTCGAGGAACACGGGCAGATAGTCGGGCAGCTCGCCCGGGTTCAGCGCCAGCCCGTGCCGCTCGTACATCTGCAGCAGATCGACCATCGCCTGGCCGCGATCGCGCGATTCGCCATGCACGTGTTCGAACAGATGCAGCGACGTCGCGCGGCCGCGATCGAACAGCGCGACATAGTTCTCCTGCAACGTCAGCAGGTCGCGCTCGCGCACGTACGCGAAGAACCGGTCGAGACCCGCGCGCACCGCTTTCGGCACGCGCGCGCGTTCGCGGAGGTGGTCTTCGATCGAATCGAGCACGTCGACGAGCGCTTCGCCGGGATAGTCGAGCAGCGCCGCGAACGCCGCATAGGTCGGGTCGGGTGCGTTGCTCATCGGGATGCCTCGTGGATCGGAATCGTCTTGCTGCCCTTCTTCGGGCTGAACAGGCTCGCTTCGGAACGGCCGTCGGAACAGCCGTTGCCGAACGAGAAGCCGCACGACGCGCGCAGGTCGTACGCGTTCTCCGCATACTCGCGATGCGTCGTCGGGATCACGAAACGATCCTCGTAGTTGGCGATCGCGAGGTAGCGGTACATCTCCTCGACCTGCGCGAGCGACAGTCCGACCTGGTCGAGCACGCCGCGCGCGTCGACGCCGTCGACGTGACGCGCGCGCATGAACGCGCGCATCGCGAGCAGCCGCTCGAGCGCGAGCTTCACGGGCGCTTCGTCGCCGGCCGTCAGCAGGTTCGCCAGATAACGCAGCGGAATGCGCAGCGATTCGACGTCCGGCAGGTAGCCGTTCATCCCGAGCGCGCCGCTGTTCGCGGCCGAGTTGATCGGCGACAGCGGCGGCACGTACCAGACCATCGGCAGCGTCCGGTATTCCGGATGCAGCGGGAACGCGATCTTCCAGTCGATCGCCATCTTGTAGGTCGGCGAGCGCCGCGCGGCGTCGATCCACGCGGCCGGCACGCCGTCGCGCTCGGCCTGCGCGATCACGGCCGGGTCCTCGGGATCGAGGAACAGCGACAGCTGCGCTTCGTACAGGTCCTTCTCGTTTTCCGCGCTGGCGGCTTCGCTGATCCGGTCTGCGTCGTACAGCAGCACGCCGAGGTAGCGGATGCGGCCCACGCAGGTTTCCGAACACACGGTCGGCTGGCCGGCTTCGATCCGCGGATAACAGAAGATGCACTTCTCGGCCTTGCCGCTCTGCCAGTTGTAGTAGATCTTCTTGTACGGGCATCCCGACACGCACATGCGCCAGCCGCGGCACTTGTCCTGGTCGATCAGCACGATGCCGTCTTCCTCGCGCTTGTAGATCGAGCCCGACGGGCACGACGCGACGCACGCCGGGTTCAGGCAGTGCTCGCAAAGGCGCGGCAGATACATCATGAAGGTGTTCTCGAACTGCCCGTAGATGTCCTTCTGCACGTTCTCGAAGTTGTAGTCCTTCGCGCGCTTCTCGAACTCGCCGCCGAGGATTTCCTCCCAGTTCGGCCCCCACTCGATCTTCTCGAGCCGCTGGCCGCTGATCAGCGAGCGCGGGCGCGCCACCGGCATCGCGCGCGTGTTGCCGGCTTCCTGCAGATGGCCGTAGTCGAACGTGAACGGCTCGTAGTAATCGTCGATCTCGGGCAGATGCGGGTTCGCGAAGATCTGCGCGAGCAATCGCCACTTGCCGCCGAGACGCGGCTCGATCTTGCCGTCGGCGCGCCGCTGCCAGCCGCCGCGCCAGCGGTCCTGGTTCTCCCAGTCCTTCGGATAGCCGATGCCGGGTTTGGTTTCGACGTTGTTGAACCACGCGTATTCCATCCCTTCGCGGCTGGTCCACACGTTCTTGCAGGTCACCGAGCAGGTATGGCACCCGATGCACTTGTCGAGGTTCAGCACCATCGCGATCTGTGCACGTACTTTCATGACGTTTCTCCAGCGCGAACCGCGTATTGCGTGGTGGGGTCGACCGCGGTTTCTTCTCCGTCGAGCCAGTCGATCTTGCTCATCTTGCGCACGATCAGGAACTCGTCGCGATTCGAGCCGACCGTGCCGTAGTAGTTGAAGCCGTACGACAGCTGCGCGTAGCCGCCGATCATGTGGGTCGGCTTCAGCGCGATGCGCGTGACCGAGTTGTGAATGCCGCCGCGCGTACCGGTGATCTCGGAGCCCGGCGTGTTCACGATCTTCTCCTGCGCGTGGTACATCATCACCATCCCGGACGGAATCCGCTGGCTCACCACCGCCCGCGCGCACAACGCGCCGTTCGAGTTGTAGCACTCGATCCAGTCGTTATCGACCACGCCGATCGCCTTCGCGTCGTCCTCCGACATCCACACGATCGGGCCGCCGCGCGACAGCGTCAGCATCAGCAGGTTGTCGGTGTAGGTGCTGTGGATCCCCCACTTCTGGTGCGGCGTCAGGAAGTTCAGCACGCGCTCGGGGTTGCCGTTCGAGCGCTGGCCGACCATGTGCGCGTAGCTGCCCGTGTCGACCGGCGGCTTGTACGCGCACAGCGACTCGCCGAACGCGCGCATCCACGGATGATCCTGGTACAGCTGCTGACGGCCCGTCAGCGTGCGCCACGGCACCAGCTCGTGCACGTTCACGTAGCCCGCGTTGTACGACACGTGCTCCGATTCGATCCCGCTCCACGTCGGCGACGAGATGATCTTGCGCGGTTGCGCCTGGATGTCGCGGAAGCGGATCTTCTCGTCCTCGCGCGCGACGGCCAGATGCGTGTGATCGATGCCCGTGATGCCGGACAGCGCGCGCCATGCCTTCACCGCGACTTCGCCGTTGGTTTCCGGCGCGAGCGCGAGGATCACCTCGGCCGCATCGAGCGCGGTGTCGATGCGCGGACGGCCCTGCGCGGCGCCGTCGGCGACCTTGTAGTTGAGCGCGCCGAGCAGCTTCACTTCGTCCTTCGTATCCCAGCCGATGCCCTTGCCCGCGTTGCCGAGCTTGTCCATCAGCGGGCCGAGCGACGTGAAGCGCGCGTAGGTGTTCGGATAATCGCGCTCGACGGTGATCACCGCCGGCATCGTGCGGCCCGGCACCGGCTCGCATTCGCCGCGTTTCCAGTCCTGCACGTCGAACGGCTGCGCGAGCTCGCCCGGCGTATCGTGCGCGATCGGCGCGAGCACCACGTCGCGTTCGACGCCGAGATGCCCGTCGCACAGCTCGGAGAAGCGCTTCGCGATCCCCTTGAAGATCTCCCAGTCGCTCTTCGATTCCCACGCGGGATCGACCGCCGCCGACAGCGGGTGAATGAACGGGTGCATGTCGGACGTGTTCATGTCGTCCTTCTCGTACCACGTCGCGGTCGGCAGCACGACGTCCGAATACATGCAGGTGGTCGACATCCGGAAGTCGAGCGTGACGAGCAGGTCGAGCTTGCCGCGCGGCGCTTCGTCGTGCCACTTCACTTCCTCGGGCCGGGCGCCGCCCGTCGCGCCGAGATCCTCGCCCTGCACGCCGTTGGTCGTGCCGAGCAGGTGCTTCAGGAAATACTCGTGGCCCTTGCCCGACGAGCCGAGCAGGTTCGAGCGCCACACGAACAGGTTGCGCGGGAAGTTGTCCGGGGCGTCCGGATCCTCGCACGCCATCTGCAGCGTGCCGGCCTTCAGTTGCCGCGCGACGTCGGCGCTCGCCTGGGCGGGGTCGCCGAGGGTCGCGCCGACCTTCAGCGGATTCACCGACAACTGCGGCGCGGACGGCAGCCAGCCCATCCGTTCGGCGCGCACGTTGTAGTCGATCGGCGCGCCGTGGAATTGTGTCTTGTCCGCGAGCGGCGACAGCAGCGCGCTCGGGTCCATCGTGTCGTAGCGCCACTGGTCGGTGTGCGCGTAGAAGAACGACGTCGCGTTCATGTGGCGCGGCGGCCGGCTCCAGTCGAGCGCGAACGCGAGCGCGGTCCAGCCCGTCTGCGGACGCAGCTTCTCCTGGCCGACGTAATGCGACCACCCGCCGCCCGGCTTGCCGATGCAGCCGCACATGATCAGCATGTTGATGATCGCGCGGTACGACATGTCCATGTGGAACCAGTGGTTGATCCCCGCGCCGATGATCACCATCGACTTGCCTTGCGTCTTGTGCGCGTTTTCCGCGAACTGCCGCGCGACCGAGATCACGTCCGCGCGCTTCACGCCGGTGATCGTTTCCTGCCAGGCCGGCGTGTACGGCAGATCGTCGTCGTAGCTCGCGGCCACGTCGCGCCCGCCCAGCCCCTGGTCGAGCCCGTAGTTCGCGACGAACAGGTCGTAGACGGTCGCGACCAGCATGTCGCCGTTGCGCGTCGCGATGCGCCGCACGCCGATCCGGCGCGACAGCTCGGAGGCGTGCTCCGTCGACTTGAAGTGCGCGTGCGGCTGGTTGCCGAAGTACGGAAACAGCACGTCGACGACCTCGTCGTGCGCGGCCGTGCACGACAGCCGCGGCGACAGCGCCGCGCCCTTCGACGTTTCGCCGCGCAGGTTCCACTTGCCCTTGTCGGCGTCCGCCTGCTGCCCCCAGCGGAACCCGACCGAGCCGACCGGCACGACGAATTCGCCGGTCGCGTCGTCGATCGTCACGGTCTTCCAGTCCGGGTGTGCCGCCTCGTCGAGCGCATCGTCGAAGTCGGACGCGCGCACGAGGCGCTCGGGCACGTAGCCGTCGCCGTGCGGCACGAGGCGCACGAGCGACGGCATGTCCGTATAGCGCTTGCAGTAGTCGATGAAGTAGTCGCTCTTCCCGGCGAGATGGAACTCCTTCAGGATCACGTGGCCCATCGCGAGCGCGAGCGCCGCGTCGGTGCCCTGCTTCGGGTGCAGCCACAGATCGCCGAACTTCGCGCCTTCCGAGTAGTCGGGGAACACCGACACGACCTTGGTGCCGCGATAGCGCGCCTCGACGAGGAAGTGCGCGTCCGGCGTGCGGGTCTGCGGGACATTCGAGCCCCACATCATGATGAACGTCGAGTTGTACCAGTCGGCCGATTCCGGCACGTCGGTCTGCTCGCCCCAGGTTTGCGGCGACGCGGGCGGCAGGTCGCAATACCAGTCGTAGAAGCTCAGGCACACGCCACCGATCAGCGACAGGTAGCGCGAGCCTGCCGCATACGACACCATCGACATCGCCGGAATCGGCGAGAAGCCGACCACCCGATCGGGGCCGTGCCGCTCGACCGTGTAAACGTTTGCGGCCGCCACGATCTCGTTGACCTCGTCCCAGCTCGCGCGCACGAAGCCGCCGAGCCCGCGGCGGCTCTGGTACGCATGCCGCGCGTCGTCGTCCTCGACGATCGAGCGCCACGCGTCGACGGGCGCGAGCGTGCGGCGGCGTTCACGCCACAGCTTCACCAGTGCGCTGCGCACCATCGGATGCTTGAGCCGGTTCGCGCTGTACAGATACCAGGAATACGAAGCGCCGCGCGAACAGCCGCGCGGTTCGTGGTTCGGCATGTCGGGGCGCGTGCGCGGGTAATCGGTCTGCTGGGTTTCCCAGGTGACGATCCCGCCCTTGACGTAAACCTTCCACGAGCACGAACCCGTGCAGTTCACGCCGTGAGTCGATCGAACGATCTTGTCGTGCTGCCAGCGAAGCCGGTAGCCGTCCTCCCATTTCCGGTCCTCGTCCGTGACGGCGCCGTGTCCGTCGGAGAAGCTCGGCCTCGTGGTGGAGAAATAACGCAATCTATCCAGGAAATGGCTCATGGGGATCTCGTTTTTCCGGTCTCTTGGCAGACCCTGATTATTTAAGGAGGCGAAATACCGGTTGTAAAGGACGATCGGATTTCGCCTGTTCCGTCCGTATTCGTTTCTTTCGTCCGGATCGAGGGAATTGTCTTTCGGATCAACATATCACGGCTTGATACAAATCACGAGATCGTTCGCCCGTGCGCAACAACTTGAAATGGGGACCGACTGAGCCGTATCCCCCGCTATGCTGCGCGCGGGAAGGTGCTTTCCCGGTCCGCTCCGCGGGTATCCCCGAGCATCGAAACGTTGGGCGGCGCCCGTGTCGAATCGCGCTGAACGACCCGGCGGTTTCCATCGAAAATGACCGGCCATGGCGCGCCGTTCCTAGAAGACTGCGCAACGCATTCGATGCATTACCGGCCATCGGTCAATTACACATTTACAGATAAAACCGCATTCATATGACA
This sequence comes from Burkholderia anthina, assembly GCF_902498995.1. GTDB lineage: Bacteria > Pseudomonadota > Gammaproteobacteria > Burkholderiales > Burkholderiaceae > Burkholderia > Burkholderia anthina. Next base: position 44,905 of record NZ_CABVLY010000014.1, on the reverse strand, counting down.
TCGCGCTTTTTCGCCGCATGCATTGCCGCCGCCATCGGCTGCGCCGCGCTGCCCGCGGCCCACGCCCGCACCTGGCTCGCGCCGGCGGCGTCGCTCGGCAAAGGCGCTTACGTTCATCGGTTCGTGCTGCGCGACCCCGTCACGCACCAGCCGCCGCCGAATGCGCGATACCGGCTGTTCCTGCCGGGCCAGGTCATCGCGGGCCTGCCCGTCAAGCCGGGCCAGCACGACAGCGTGATCTTCGGCACGACCGATGCCGCCGGGCGCACCGTCCGGATCCGTCTGCCGACATCGCATCCGCAAAAGCAATGGGTGTTCAACCCGATCATCGGCGAAGGCGACCTGGGCGAATCGTTCCGGCTGGTCGGCCCGTCCGGCGACACGCCGCTCGGCAGCTTCCCGTACGTACTGGATGTCGAGCATGAATATCTGGCGTGCGGCTACTCGGATGCGAACGGCTACACGTACTACGTGCAATCGCGCACGCCGCGCAACGTCAATCTCCATACCGGGATGCTGGGCGGATCGGCAGCGCACTGCGGCAACAGATCGTCGCCAAGCTGCTGTCGCTGGCGATCGCGCAACGCGACGCCGGCCGCGTGGCTGCCGTGCTCGACCTCGGCGAGATTCCCGACAACCGCCTGAACGACATCGGCTACCGGCTCGTCGACGCGGGCGTCGAAGTCGATCGCGGGCTGGCGATGATCGACGCGCATCTCGCGCAATCGCCGGACGATGCGTATGCGCTCGACAGCAAGGGCTGGGCGCTGTATCGCCTCGGCCGCAACGACGAAGCGCTCGCGTGGTTCGACCGCTCGATCGCGATCTTCGCGAAGGACGACGACGGCGATGCGCGCGATGCGCGGGCGACCGGCCTGACGCACAAGGGGGAAGTGCTGTGGAAGCTGGGGCGGCAGGATGAAGCGCGCGATGCGTTCGCGCAGGCGCGCAAGATCGAGCCGCAGAATGCGGAGCGGGCGGAAACGTTGAAACGGCTGAATGTGCCGGCTGGCCCCGAGCGGGCGGCGGCGTCCGATGCGCGCGGCACGTAACTGCGCACGTATCGCACGTATCGTGCGTATCGCGTCACCCTTCGCCTTTCGGCCCCGGGTTGAGCATCACGACAAAGCCGGCCACGCCGACGATCAGCGCGATCGCGCCGCCGCGCAGCGCGACCGGATTATCGAACAGCAGCCCGCTCACCACGGCCATCATCCCCGTGAGCGACACGAACACGGCGATCGCCGCGACGACGATCCGGTACTGGCGACGTATCATCGCGCACCCGCCGCATCAGGCCGCAGCGGCGGCGGCCGGAACGTCGGCATCGTCGCCGCGAATCAGCAGCACCGGGCAGTTCGAGCCGCGCAGGAAACGCTCGGCGACGCTGCCGAGCAGCACGCGCCGGAGCCCGCGCCGCCCGTGCGTGCCGACCACCGCGAGATCGATCCCGTGTTCCTTCACGTAGCGCTGCAGGCGCTCCGCGACGTCCTCGCCGATGCTTTCGGTCTCGACGAGCTCGGCTTCGCCCTTCGCGCCGGCCAGCGCGATGATCTGTTCGGCTTCGCGCAGCACCTTGATGCCGTCCTCGCGAATTTCCTCGACGAGCGCATGCGGGTCGAAACGGCCGGCATACGTGAACAGCACCGACTTGTCGACCACGTACACGACGCTGACGTGCGTGTCGCCCGCCAGCGCCACCTTCACTGCCTCGGCCAGGGCCTGCTTCGACGAAGCGCTGCCGTCGACGGCCACCATGATCTTCTCGTACATGCGAACCTCGCTGGGGTGAGTTGCCGCGCGCGGGAGCGCGCGACCCTGTCACCATCATCGGCGGGTGGCGGGTTTGGACCTTGACGACGATCAAACCGGGCGGCCGTCCGGCCTGCGACCCGCTGACACGGACAGCGGGTCGCGCGCGGCAGCGGCGTCGGACGTCGCCGCGCATCGGCACACCCGCCCGTACCGTCAGTGCACGCGCGGCGCGCGATACCGGTTCCGGTCGAACCCGCTCGCCGCGAACCAGGCACCGGCTGCCGCGTCGACGTTCTGCCCGGCGAAAGGCTGGACCGTATCGGGCTCGGCGCCATGGCGATAGTTCGGCCCGGCGAACTCGGGATCCGCCGCATAACCGAAGTACGCGTTGCCGCTCCACACGATGTTCGCGTAGCTGCCTTGCGGATTCTTCGTCCGGAAGATCGCGCCGCTGTCCGATGCGTTGTAGAAGCGGTTGCCTGTCACCTGGAACGCGTTCGCGTAGCTGAGGTTCTCGACGATCGGCGTCACGAGGCCCGGCGTGCGCGTGATCACGACGTTGTCGCGCACGACGGAGTCGGCCGACCCGGCGGCGGAGATGATACGCCGCTTGTCGTTCAGGCTCAGGTTGTTGTCGACGATCGCACCGGTTTCCTGCGCGACGTGACCCAGTCCGTCGGATCCGCATCCACAGAACAGCATCAGCCCGCCATCGTTGTCGTGGCTGAAGTTCGCGGTCACCCGCGTATTGCGCGTGCCGAGATCCGCGTCGAACGCCATCCCGTCGCCGGCCTCGATGTTGTTCTGGAGCCGCACGCCGTTGACTTCGTTGTAGCGGAACAGCGCGTCGTCGGTGTTGATCGCCCACGCACCGGCACTGTTGCCCGGCGCGCGCATCCAGATGTCGTACAGGTGGTTCGCCTCGACGACCGGCGCGGTTGCGGTGCGCACGATGATGCCGTCGCCGCCGACGTTGTGGATCAGGTTGTTGCGCAACACGACGCGCGTCATCGGCAAATACTCCGACGCGGCCTGCGTGGCCGGGTTCGTGAGGTACGCCGGGTTGCCCTTGTACGGCGGATAGTCGCCGCACGGCGCGCCGCCCACGCGGCACATCCATGCGGAGCGGGTCGACAGCGCGACCGCGTCGACGTTGTAGATCTCGCTGTTCTCGACCGCGATGTCGTCGAAGCCGGTCGGCTTCTCCTTCGTGCCGACCACCTCGTTGTCGCGCGTCACCTCGAACAGCATCCCGCCCGTCGTCTTGTACGAGCCGACCGTATTGCCGGCGACGTCCTGCAGATAGCCGCGAACGTGATGCACGTACACGTCGTCGACGTGATAGTGACTGCCCGTGCCGTAATCCTCGAGCCGCACATACAGCCCGAGGCGCCCGCCGGGCGTCGTCGCGTCGTTGGTCAGCTCGAGCGAGCGGATGTCCCAGTACTGCGTGTTGTACAGATAGATGGCCGCGCGGTTCACGGTCGGGTTGTCCGACTTGCACAGCGAGTAATAGCCGCTGAATCCGCTCGCCGTCTTGTGCTGCTCGGTGAGCGACTGGTCGGGGTCGGTCGCGGCATCGGTGCAGCCGGCCGCAATGACGGGCCGCGGCGCTTTCGGATCGCCGTACGCGTCGACGACGATCGGCGCACCGGCCGCGCCCGTGCTGCCGGCCGCCGGTGAAAAACTGCCGTAGCAGGTCGTGCCGCGCTTGAAGCGCACATGCGTGCCGGGTGTGAGCACGATCCGGTTCAGCGTGGCTAGATCGTCGACCGGATGGGCCGGCGTGCCGAGCGTCGCGGGCGAGGCTTTCACGTTGCCGCTCCCATTCCCGTTTCCGTTACTGCCCGACGAGCAATCGACGTACAGCGTGCCCGGCGTCGCGCCGGCCTGCTGCCCCGCAGCGGGCGCGGCAGCCAGTTGCTGCCCCGTGACTGCCGCGCCGTCCGGCGATTCTCCGCCGCCGCATGCGGCAAGTGCGCCGACGAGCGGCGCGACGACCATCTTCCAGTGTTTCAACGTGAGTCTCCCGAAATGTTGCATGCGTTATCCGGCACCGGATCGACTGCCTGTCGATCGTCGTGCCGCCCACCCAGTGCGGCAGCCGGTTCGTCGAGACGAACCGCCGCCCCCTCGCTTGCCGCCGCCAGCAGCCCCGCCCGCTCGGCCAGCACCCACAGGCCGGCCGCCGCCGCGCCGTCGATCGTATCGACGGGCGGCCAGCCGAACAGCGTGGCCGCGTGCCGGTACCGCGCGCACAGCGCGGCGTCGCCGATCAGCATCGGCCGCGGCGCATCGGCACCGGGCGCGCCGGCCGGCCCGTCGCCTTCGGCGGCCAGCCCCGCAAGCTCGTGGCCGATCAGCACGCCCGACAGGTAATCGGCCTGCTCGTGCGGCGCGAGCTCGCCGGCCAGCAGCCGCGCGCGGCTGCCGAAGATCGTCGCGAGCAGCCCGGTCGCATGGCCGGCCTGCGCGGTGCGCACGCCACGCTCGAACGCCGCCTCGACGAACGCCGGCGCCGGCCGCATCGTGCGGCCGAGCAGGCTGTGCGTGCAGAGCAGCGCATACAGCTCGCCCGTCATGAAAGTCCGGAAGCGCTCGATCCGCGAGCCGCGCACCGCGACCCACTTCGAATGCGTGCCCGGCAGGCCGATCCAGCGCGTCGCGGCCGCTGCATGCGCGGCGCCGCCCGCGTGCAGCGCGCCGACGATCTGCGTCTCTTCCCCGCGCATCACGTTCGCGAGCTCGCCGCGCTGGATCAGCCCCGGCACGATGTGCACGGCCGCGCCGCGCCGCGTGCGCACCGCATGCAGCGCGGCGCCGAGCCGGTCCGCGTCGATCGGCACGTCCGCATACGGCGTATCGCGCCAGCCCTGCGCGCTGCCGACCATGCCGGCCGCGACGACCGGCAGCGCCGGCCACGCATCGAGCCACGCGCCGCACACGTCTTCGAACGCCCCATCGCACGCATCCGCGATCGCGACCTCCGCGCCGCCGATCTGCATCACGCCCTTGGGCGCGGCGCGCGCGTCGAGCACCATCCGCGCGTCCGCCATCAGGTACGCGCGCAGCGACGTGGTGCCCCAGTCGAGCGCGATCAGGCGCGGCGGATTCGATGGTTCTCGATGTCGCTTGCTTGCTGCTTGCATAGGATTCCTCTATTTGACGTATGCGATTTGCCGTACGGTTCCGTATCGATCAGAAGAGCGTCTCGATACCGGCGTAAACACCCGTCTGGCCATGCCCCGGCATCGGCGACGCCCCGAGTCCGTTGCCGTTGCCGAGCCCCGGCGACTGCGGGTTCACGCCCAGGTTCGCATTCGCGCTGTTGAACACGTGCGCGGCGGTTGCATACAGGAACGTGCGCTTCGACAGGTCGTACATCGTGCCGAGGCCGATGATCGTCGAGCGCCCTTCGCCGCTGTGATCGGCGGTCCACTTGCCCGCATCGATCTTCATCGAGTAGACGGCGCCCTGCAGATGCAGGAACGGCGTCGCGTCGTAGGTCACGCCGCCCCAGTAGTAGTTCGCGGTGCGCGACAGGCCGGCCGGCGTGTCGGGTGCGCTGTAGCGCGTGTAGCCGAGCTGCACCAGCGCGGGGCCGAAGCGGTCGCGTACGCCGATGAACGCCTCCTGCGACGCGGTGAACAGGTTGTCCTCGCGGCCGTACTGGTTGCGGATCTCGTTCCAGATCGCGCGCACTTCGAAGTCGCCGTGCGTGTACGCGAGCGTCGCGCCGTCGGACAGGCCCGTGGCGTTCACGTTGCCCGTCGAGCCGCGCAGCCAGCCGTCCGAGCTGTTGCCGAGGTTCGCCTGCAACGCGAACGAGAAGCCGCCGAACTTCGGCGACTCGTAGCGGATCCCGTTCGACAGCTTCGGCCCGTTGCGATACGACGTCAGCGACTCGACCGAATAGTTTTCCTCCAGCAGCGGATCGTACGACCAGATGTAGCTGTTGATGAACGACCCCTGCCCGAGCCGCAGGAAGCCGTAGCGCTCGTTCTTCAGCCCGACCCACGCGCCGCGCTGGAACAGCACGCCGCCGCCGTAGTTGCCGTTCGCCGCGTTGATCGCCGATTCGAGCCAGAACACGGCCTGGTTGCCGCCGCCGAGATCCTCCTTGCCCGTGAGGCCGAGGATGCTCGTCCCCCAGTCGTTGCCCTCCGAGAAGCGCGAGCCCGTCGAATGCGGGCCGTTCTGCACGCCGCTCAGGTACTGCACGTCGCCGCCGACCCGCCCCCATACCGTCACGCTCGATTCGGCCTGCGCCGCGGCGGGCACCGCCAATGCGAGCGCCGCGATCCACCCATACTGTCGCATCAAGATCTCCTCCTTGTTTTCGTCTGAATTGGGAAAGCGCTTTCCCGTCACGGCAAAAAAATTTCGCGGCGGTTGTCGAGCGTCGTTTTCCGATACGTTTCGAACGGAATGCGCGCGTGCTATGCTCGCGAAAAGGGAAAGCGTTTTCATTGTCGGTGTGCGATGGCGCTTTTTCAAGAAAATTCTGGCCCTCCAAGGGATACTACCGAGTCCGGCCGCGCGGCATGCATCCAGCATTGCCGCACGGTCGCCGCCGTCGGCGCGCATGCTATGCTCGCCGGCAAAATGCACTGACACACACTTTCATCGTGGCCAAGATCAACGAAGTCGCCGCCGCAGCCGGCGTCTCCATCGGAACCGTCTCCAAGTTCATCAACAAGACGAAGCGCTTCTCGCCCGACGTCGAGCGCCGCATCGCCGAGGCGATCGCGCAGCTCGGTTACGAGTCGAACCCGCTCGCGCGCTCGATGGCGACCGGCCAGACGGGCGCCGTCGGCGTCGTGATCCAGGACATTCTCAACCCGTACTTCACCGCGATGGTCAAGGGCGTGAACCGGATCGCGCAGCGCAACGATTTCGTGGTCCTGATCGTCGATGCCGACGAGAACCGCAAGGGCGAACGGCCGGCGTTGACCAAGCTGAGCCGGCGCGTCGACGGGCTGATCCTGAACACCAGCATGCCCGACGACGACCTGCGCTGGACCGCGAGCCTCGGCAAGCCGGTCGTCGCGGTCGGCTCCGCGCCGCGCGACGGCCTGCTCACGCTCTGCTCCGATTCGACCCGCGCGGGCGAACTGCTCGCGCAGCACCTGCTGATGGAAAAGTATCAGCGCTTCGCGTACATCAGCCTGCCGAACGCGCGCGCCGACAACGAACGGCGTGCTGGCGCGGCGCAAGTGCTCGCGCGTGCCGGGCTGCCATTGAAGACGTTCAGCGTGCCGCGCGCGACCGTCGCCGACGGCGAGCGCGTGTGCGCATCGGTGATGCTGTCCGCCGACCCGCCCGACGCGGTGATCTGCTACAACGACATGATCGCGGCCGGCTTCATCAAGGAAGCGGAACGGCTCGGCATCGCGATCCCGCGCGACGTCGCCGTATGCGGCTTCGACAACCTCGAGCTCGGCAAGCTCACCTCGCCCACGCTGACATCGATCGACACCGAAACCGAGCGCGCAGGCGAAGTCGCGATGACGACGCTGCTCGATGCGCTCGCGGGCAAATCGCCCGCGTCGCATACGATGCTCGATGCATGGCTCGTCGTCCGTGAATCGACAGCCCGGTCGCGGCGCACGTGATGGACGCGATGCGCGGCGTCCCGGGGTGCTACGACGCGACCGGAACGGCCGGCCCGCGGCCGACGGCCGGAATAGCCGGCCCGCCTGCCGAACGCGCACCTTACAGGCCGATCTGAACCGGGCCGAGATGTTTCGCGGCCGTCGCAACCGTTCCACTGACCGGCGCGGGCGGCAAACTCGCGACAGCAGCACTTCTCATGACGATCGCATGCGTCCCGCCGGGTTGCAGTATCAGGTTGGCGCCCTGCGTCGTGACGGGCAGGCGCTGTCCGGCCGAAGTTGCCGTGACGGCAGTGCCGGGCCACGGATTGCGCACGGTCAGCGCGGCATTCGAACCTGGCTCGATCACGACGGTCACCGGAATGCCATGGCGAACCTGCACGTTGACCCGCGTATTGCCGCGCACAAATACCGTCCCGTCATAGTCCCACCCGCCGGGCACGGCCGGCGCAATCCGGATGACGCCGTCGTAGTCCTGCACGAGCGACTCCGCCAGGGCCGCCGCGACCACGCCGGTCTGTTCGACATACGGCTCGCCCGAGCCGGCGAATTGCGCGAAGCCGCTCGGATACTTCTGATACGTTTCCGTTAGCGTGATCAGCGTCTGCCTGACTTCGTCGCCGAGCCCGAGCCGGGCCGCGTGGATCGGGTCGAAACTCCAGTCGTTCGTCGTCTTGTATGGACGACTGACGAATGTCCGCCGTGCCACGGCATACAGCGCCGACGTATCGCCGATCTGGTCGAACGGCCAGAGCGGCTCCAGACCGATGTTTTCGGAATTCCGGTTGGCCGCCGCCGGCAAGTACGAATCGGCGATCACATCCGTGCCGGCCGAATCGGCCGATGCGGGCAGCAGCGTCAGCGCCCCCGACGACTGCGTGCGCGGATAATCCGGCGTCAGCGGCAACGCCGCGTCGAGCTCGCTCACGAGCGTGCCGTCGATCGACTGACCGGCGCGTTTCAGCACCTGGCTCGCATTCAAGGTATCGGCGTAAAGCGTCCGGATCGCGGCGAGATCGGTGGTCGAATCCCGGACGTCCCATTGCGTCTCGTGCGCGTTGGTCGGAGCGGTATGGCGCAGCGTGTCCACGCCGACACGCTGATAGCCGAGCATGAAGCGGGCGGCCGCCACCATGAACGGATAGTGCCTGGCCAGGAAGCCCAAGTCGTCGGTCGCCAGGTACTGCGACCAGATGAAGTGCGACACCTCCGCCCCGGTCGACAGCGTGCGGGCGTTGTAGTTGGCCCCCGCACTCGCGCTGCAGTTCGACACCAGTACCCCGGCACTGTTGATCTGCTTTCCGTTTCCGTTGAACCGCATGGTCTCCGGCACGCAAGCGCTCGTTCCGTCTCCGCCGATATTGGCCTGGGTCCACGCCTTGATACTGGCCAGGTTGTCCCGATAAAGATTGAAGTACGGCGCATTGAGATCGGGCAGGCCGGCCGACAGGTTCGCCGCGACCTGCATGCGCAGATTCCAGTGCCAGTATCCGGCCGGGTCCCAGCGATGGGCATCGCCTGTCCAGGCAAACAAGTCGCCGACACCGGCCTGCGAGCCGGGATACGTATCCTTGTTCTCGGCCTGCGCCGAATAGAGATAGAAATTCCGCAGATTCTCCATGTATTCGCCGCTACCGTCCGACGAAGTCAGCTTGATCAACCCGGTCCGCGCCCAAAAGGCGTTCCACGATTGCGCATGCGCCGCCGGCGCGGTGTCCGAGACACTCGCGCTCGCCAGTGCCGGCACAGCCTGGCTGCCGTCGTAGTGCGGCGCGCCGACGACGATATGAAACGTTCCGTCCGCGTTCGGCGTGAAACCGACCGTCGCCGAGAGCGAGTCGGCCGCCGTCGAAACGGTGACGTTCCGGCCCACTGCGGTGATCGCGGCCAGCGCGCCGAAGGCGTGTCCGGAACTGCCGTCCGCGTCGCCCGCCTTGCCGTCGACCCACGCTTGCGACAATACGCCGATCGACTGTCCCGCGACGCTCGCCGTGGGTGTGCGCGGCGACCACAGACGCAGGGTGGCCGTCTGCGGCCTGGCCGGATCGGCACCCGTCACATCGATCACCAGCGCATCGGTGTCGGGTTGAATGTAGGCCGTGGCCGTCATGCCGCCGCCGCTTTCGCGGAATTCGCCGTTATACAGATCGAGAACGCCGCGGTAATCCGCGGCACGCGTGATCGTCGACAACCCTGGAACGACCAGTTGACCGGGCGAAAGCCGCTTCGGCAGCGTGTCGCTGCGATTGAGCTGGACGGTCAGGCCGTTTTCCGACCAGACAGCCGCGCCCAACCGGCCGTTGCCAAGCGGCATCGCCTGCGTGTTCGACAGATTGGGGCTGCCGAGCACGATATTCGAGCGGCCCACGACGTTGGGCCGGTCCACCTGAAATGCAGCCGCTTCCGGCACGCCGGCGCTTTGACTCATACCCGGCACGCTGTCCGCTTCGCCGCCGCACCCCGACACGATCAAGCCAAGCATTCCCGACATGACCAGAACATGGCCCGCTCGAACATATGACATTGCTACCCCCGTTTCAGGTGACGTCGATCGGCAGGATCGAGAGCGATCTGTCTGCCTGCCGCCCTTCCAGAATTCGATACCGGGCTTGCCGTGTTCACCCGGACGTCGTCGCGGCCTCGGCCCATTCCGCGGCGACGCAATGCGGCGCAAGCCCGGCCACGCCCGGCCGCGTCTCGAACAAACTGCCCGCGAGCGGCCCGCGCAACAACCCGTCCGCACTGACGTTGACCGATGCCGAGGTGACGAACAACGTCGCGCGATCGGCGCCGCCAAACGCGACACTCGTCGGCCGCTGCACCGGCATCTCGACGACCGCGTCCAGCGTGCCGTCCGGCGCATAGCGATGCAGCCGCCAGCCGTCCCAGATCGCCGACCACACGCCGCCTTCGGCATCGACCGCGAGCCCGTCGGGCACGCCGCGCGCATCGTCGAACGTCGCGAACGGCCGCGCGTTCGACAGTTGCGCCGCGTCGACATCGAAGTCGTACGCGAAGATCGTGCGGCGCCCGGAGTCCGTCACGTACATCGTCGTGCCGTCCGGACTCCAGCCCATCCCGTTCGCACATGCGAAGCCGGCCACCGCGACGCGCGACGCACGCGCGTGTTCGAAGCAATGCAGATCGCCGGGGCCGTCGCCGTCGTCGGCCATCGTGCCGACCCAGAAACGCCCGCGCGCATCCACCGCGCCGTCGTTGTAGCGCAGCGACGGCCGCGCGTGCCCGGCATCGGCCAGCCGTTCGAGCGCGCCGCATGCGGGGTCGAACAGGTGCAGGCCGCTTTTCAGCGCGACGAGCAGCCGCCCGTCGTCGACGCTCGCGACGCACCCGGCCAGCTCCGGCAGCAGCCAGAAGCCCGTCTGGCCCTGGCCGGGCGTGTAGCGGTAGAGCGCGGTGCGCTTGATGTCGATCCAGTAGAGCGACGCCGAGCGTTCGCACCACAGCGGGCCCTCACCCAGGATCGCGTTCGCGCCCTGTACCAGTTTTACTGTCGTCATCGAATGTCTTGTTTATGCGTGACTTCGGCCGCCCGCCGAACGGCGGGCGGAACCTGCGTGCCGGCCGGATTCAGAGTGCGCGACCCGCGTCGTCGAAAAAGTGCGCGTGCCGCATGTCGACGCGCACGCCGACCGGCTGCCCCGCTGCGACCGTGTACGCGTCGCGGTTCTGCCGGACCGACAGCGGCCGGTCGTGGCCCGCGAGCTCGACATAGACGATCGTCGCGTCGCCCAGATGCTCGGCATGCGTGACGCGCCCGTCGAGCCCCGTGCCGGGCGCGCCGACGACGAGGTTCTCGGGCCGGATGCCGAGCTGCAACGCGCCCGACGGCCATGCGCGCGGGTCGTCCGGCGTCGCGGCGAGCGAGCCGCCCGGCACGTCGAAACGGATCGCATCGGCGCCGCCGTGCGCATGGCACGGCAGGAAGTTCATCGACGGCGAGCCGAGGAACGACGCGACGAAATGATTGGCCGGCTGCTCGTACAGCGACAGCGGCGAACCGACCTGCTCGATGCGCCCGCCGTTGAACACCGCGATCCGGTCGCCGAGCGTCATCGCTTCCACCTGGTCGTGCGTCACGTAGATCATCGTGCTGCCGAGCTCGCGATGCAGCCGCGCGAGTTCGAGCCGCATCCCGCCGCGCAGCGCCGCATCGAGGTTCGACAGCGGTTCGTCGAACAGGAACACGCCCGGCTTGCGCACGATCGCGCGACCGATCGCCACGCGCTGCCGCTGGCCGCCCGACAGCGCCTTCGGCTTGCGCTCGAGCAGCGCGGACAGCCGCAGCGCTTCGGCCGCCTGCCCGACGCGCGTGCGTGTCTCGGCGGCGTCGACGCCGGCGAGCTTCAGGCCGAACGCCATGTTCTCGAACACCGTCATGTGCGGGTACAGCGCGTAGTTCTGGAACACCATCGCGAGCCCGCGCTTCGCGGCCGGCACGTCGTTGACGCGGCGGCCGTCGATCAGCAGGTCGCCCGACGTGATCTCCTCGAGCCCCGCCAGCATCCGCAGCATCGTCGACTTGCCGCAGCCCGACGGACCGACGAACACCATGAATTCGCCATCCTCGATGTCGAGGCTGACGTCCTTGATCACGTCCGCGCCGTCGTCGTAGCGCTTGCGGATCTGTTTGAGCGTCACACTTGCCATGATTGCGTTTCTCCTCGTCCGTTCGTGCCGGTCACCATTCGGCCACCGAACCATCCTCGCGGCGCCACACCGGATTGCGCCAGCGGTGCCCCGTCGCGGCGGCCGCTCTCACCTTCTCCTCGTCGATCTCGACGCCGAGCCCCGGCGCATCCGGACGCGCGACGTAGCCCGCGTCGAACGCGAACGGGATGCCGCGCGTGTACGCATACATCGCGTTGTCGTCGTGATAGGCCACATTGGTCGACTGCTCCTGGATGAACGCGTTCGGCGTGCAGAAATCGATCTGCAGCGACGCCGCGAGCGTGAGCGGGCCGAGCGGGCAATGCGGCGCGACCGCGACGTCGTACGCTTCGGCCATCGCCGCGATCTTGCGCAGTTCCCAGATGCCGCCCGTGTGGCTCACGTCGGGCTGCACGATGTCGACGACGCCTTCCTGCAGCAGTTCCTTGAACTGCCAGCGCGTGAAGAGCCGTTCGCCGGTCGCGAGCGGCACCGCGCAGTCGCGTGCGACCTCGCGCAGCGCATCGTTGTGTTCGGGCAGCAGCAGTTCTTCGTAGAACATCGGATCGAACGGCGCGAGCGCCTTCGCGAGCGCCTTCGCCACCGGGCGCCGCACGCGGCCGTGGAAGTCGATGCCGAGCCCGACCTCCTTGCCGATCGCGTCGCGCACCGTGCCGAAGCGGGCCACCGCGCGATCGATCGACGCGGGCGACTCGATCCAGTCGGTCGCGTTGACCACGCCCATCTTCAGTGCCGTATAGCCGGCTTCGACGAGCTGCCGCGCATTCGCGGCCATCTCGTCGGGCGTGTCGCCCTTCACGTGCGCATAGACGCGCGCCTTGTCGCGCACCGGGCCGCCGAGCAGGTCGTAGACGGGCACGCCGAGCGCGCGCGCCTTGATGTCCCACAGCGCCTGCTCGATACCCGAGATCGCGCTCGTGAGGATCGGGCCGCCGCGATAGAAGCCGCCGCGATACATGACCTGGAACAGGTCCTCGATGTGCCGCGGGTCACGGCCGATCAGGTAGTCGGCCAGTTCGTGCACGGCCGCGGCGGTCGTGGCCGCGCGCCCTTCGACGATCGGCTCGCCCCAGCCGGCCAGCCCCTCGTCGGTGCCGACCTTCACGAACTGCCAGCGCGGCGCGACCGCGAATGTTTCGATTTCGGTGATCTTCATGTGGATGAACGTGTGCGGTTGAACAGCAGCGCCGACATGCCGTTGTCGGCGACGAGATCCGCGCCGGCGATGCCGATCGCCGCGTCCGACAGCAGGAACGCGGCGATCCGGCCGATATCGGCCGGCTCGTTGATGCGCTGCGCGGGGTGCAGCGCGCGATACGCGTCGAGCAGCGCGGGATCGCGCTCGAGCGCCGCGCCGATCGGCGCGTTCAGCGTGAAGCCGGGGCTCAGCGTGTTCACGCGGATGCGCTGCGGCGCGAGGCTCGTCGCCATCGCGCGCGACATCGCGACGATGCCGCCCTTGGTCGCCGCATACATCTCGAAGCCCGGCACGCTCGCGCCCGCATGATTCGACGCGATGTTGACGATCGCGCCGCCGCCGGCGCGCGCGATGCGCGGCGCGGCGAGCTGCGCGCACTGGAACATCGATCGCAGGTTGGTGCGGTACAGGCGGTCGCAGTCGTCGAGCGAAAACGCGTCGAACGGGCCGTGCAGCGTGATGCCCGCGTTGTTCACGAGCCCGTCGAGCCGGCCGTGATGCGCGTCGACGCGCTCGAACAGCGCGGCAACGCTCGCGGGGTCGGCCACGTCGGTCGCGACGAACAGCGCGTCGCGGCCGCCGAGCCGTTCGCGCACCGCGTCGGCGCGCGCGGCGTTCTTCTCCGCGACGACGACTTGTGCGCCGCATTGCGCGAGCACATCGACGATGCCGAGGCCGATGCCGTCGCCGCCGCCCGTGACGACGACCACGCGGCCGTCGAGCGATTCGAATGGATTCATCATGGTTTTACCCCTTGACCGCGCCGGCCGTGATGCCCGCGACGATCCTGCGCTGGAGCAGGAAGAACAGGACGAGCAGCGGCAGCGTGCCCATCACGGCCGCCGGGAACAGCTTGGTCGGATCGATGTCGTTGGTGCCGATGAAGCGGAACACCGCGACCGTGATCGTGAACTTCGACGAGTCGGTCAGGAACAGCAGCGGATAGACGAGGTCGTTCCACACCGACAGCGTGACGAACATCGCGAGCGTGCCGGTGATCGGCCGCAACAGCGGCAGCACGATGTACCAGTACACCTGCAGCGGGCTGCAGCCGTCCATCACCGCGGCTTCCTCGAGTTCGAGCGGAATCCGCTTCAGGAAGCTCGTATAGAAGAACACGCCGAGCGGCAGGCTCTGCACGGTGTACGCGAGCACGACGCCGAGATACGTGTTGAGCAGGTGCAGGTCGCGGAACAGCACGTAGAGCGGCGTCAGGCTGACGAACATCGGGATCGTCAGGCCGAGCGTCAGCACGATGTAGACCGCGGTCGACAGCCGGCCCTTCACGCGAGCGAGCGGATACGCGGCGAGCGACGACAGCAGCGCGACGAGGAACGTGACCGCGAGCGTGATGCCGATCGTGTTCGCGACGCTGCGCCAGTAGTTCATCTGCGTGAACACGGCCGCGTAGTTGCCGAAGAACACGTGGTCGGGCAGGCCGAGCGGGCGCGCGATGATGTCGTCGCCGGTGCGCAGCGACATCAGCACCATGTAGATCGTCGGCAGCAGCACGATCGCGACGATCGCGATTGCAGCGACGAGCCGCGCGAACCCCGGCATGCGGCGCAGCAGCGCGGCCGCGCGCAGCCCGCCGCCCGACGTGCCGGCGGCCGGATGGTCCGCATGAAAGCGTTGACGGATGACGTTCACAGGTTGTCCTCCCGGCGGCGCAGGATCGTGTTCTGGGTGGTCGCGACCACCACGACGATCGCGAGCATGATCATCGACAGCGCGCTCGCGAAGCCGAACTTGTAGTCGTTGAACAGGCTGTGGAAGATCTGCAGCCCGAGCGTGGTCGTCGCGCCGTCCGGCCCGCCGTTGGTCAGCACGAGCGGCAGCTCGAAGGTCTTCAGCGTGCCGATCGTGCTCAGCGTGATGTTCACGGTGAACGCCGGCGCGAGCAGCGGCAGGTCGATCCGCGTGAAGCGCACCCATGCATTCGCGCCGTCGAGCTTCGCCGCGTCGTGCAGCTCCGACGGAATGTTCAGGTAGCCGGCCAGGAAGATCGCCGTCGAATAGCCGACGTACATCCACACGTGCACGGCCGTGACGGCCGGCAGCGTGACCGACGGATCGCCGAGCCAGACCTGCTGCAGCGCGTCCAGATGCACCAGGTGCAGCAGCTCGTTGATGCCGCCGCCGAGCGGCGAGTACAGGTACTCCCACACGAAGCCGGCGATCACCGCCGAGAACATGCTCGGCACCAGCAGCCCGACGCGCAACGCGCCGCGCAGCCGCGGCAGCGAGAACAGCAGCGCGGCGAACAGCAGCCCGAGCCCGTTCTGCACGATCACGACGATCGCCGCGTACGCGAACGTGACCGCGAGCGTATGCAGGCTCGCCGGATCGCGAAACGCCGCGACGTAGTTCGCGAGCCCGATCCAGTGCGCGTCGCCCACGCCGGAGAAATCCGTCAGGCTCATCCGCGCGGCCTTGAACAGCGGATACAGGCTCAGCAGCGCATAGAGCGCGAGCGCCGGAACGGCGCACCACAACAAGGTCCGGTTGCGCTTCATCACGCGCCTCCTTCGTCGAACCGCGCCGCGCGACGGGGCGCGGCACGGGAAATGTCAGCGGGCAGACGGTTCATCGCGCGGCGGCATCCCAGCGGGCGAGCAGCTTGGCCGGGTCCTGCCCGATGTCGAGGAAATACGCGGACATCGAATTCCAGATCGCCGTGAACAGCCCGCCGCTCCATACGCCCTTCGGATACAGCACGACGTGCCCGTTCTTCTGCACGGCCGCATACGGCTGCGCCTGCGGCGGCATCGCGTCGGCACCGCCTTCGAACGGGCTGAACCCGGCTTCCGCGTCGAGGAACTGGCGATCGTTGTCGGGGCGTGCCCAGAACGCGAGCCACTTCTTCGCGGCATCGGCCTGATGCGTCGCCGCATTGATCGCCCACGCGGTGCCGAGCATGTCGAGCGCGACGGGCCCGTTGCCGGACACGAGCGCCGGCAGCGGCGCGAACTGGAACGACAGCCCCTTCGTCGCGCTGAACTTCGCGATGTTCCACGCGCCCTGCGGCATCATCGCGACGCGCCCGGCCTGGAACTCGGTCAGCCCCGTGCTCCACGCGCTCACGCCGTCGTTCAGGCGCGGCACGAAGCATTTCGCGTCGGCCAGCACCTTCAGCGCCGCCACCGACTGCCTGAAAGCGGGATCGGCCGCGAAGCGCGCGCTGCCCGCGCCGACGAACGACTCGGCGCGCGCATCGGCATCGCCGCCGCCGGCCGACAGCCCCGACGCGATCACGAGCGCGGCCGGCGCCCAGCCTTCCTTCGCGGGCAGCAGCATCGGCGTGACGCCGGCCGCGGCCAGCTTCCCGCATGCGGCTTTCAACTGGTCGACGTCGGTCGGCACCGTCGCGACGCCCGCGCGCTTGAGCAGGTCGAGGTTCGCGAACAGGCCGATCCCGACCAGCTCCATCGGCAGCATGTAGGTCTTGCCGCCGATCTGCGTATGCGCGCGCACGCCGCGCCAGATCGTCGGCACCCATTTCTCGCCGCTCAGGTCGAGCAACTGGTGCGCGCCCTGCCACTGCCGCATCAGTTCGCGATCGACCATCAGCACGTCCGGCCCGTTGCCGCCCTGCAGCC
This sequence comes from Burkholderia anthina, assembly GCF_902498995.1. Lineage (GTDB taxonomy): Bacteria > Pseudomonadota > Gammaproteobacteria > Burkholderiales > Burkholderiaceae > Burkholderia > Burkholderia anthina. The sequence continues at coordinate 28,049 of NZ_CABVLY010000014.1, read as the reverse complement.
GCGACGACACGACCGTCGTCGTGTCGTTGCGCGACATGTACTCGAACTTGATCCTGATGTCGGGGTTTTCCTTCTCGAACTTCGCGATCAACGCCGCCATGTTGGCGGGCTCGGCGCCGCCGCCCTTCCAGCCCGTCACGTCGAGCGTGACCGGCGCGGCGCAGACTTGCGCCGCCAGGACGGAAAGGACTGCGAAGGTTGCCGTTCGAAGCCTGTTGAACATCTGCTGTCTCCACGTTGTTGTCGAATCGTTGCGTGAGGCGAGCGGTCGACAGCCGCGATGCATCGCGCAAGAAGCTTGCGTTTCCCGCCCGGTCCTTCATTTGGGAAAGCGCTTTCCCTATTGTGTCGCACAAAGCCTCCGGCATGCAAGCGCCGGTGTGTCCGGATCGATTAGGAGATACCCGCAGACGCGCCGGCCGGACGGCTGCCAGCCGGAGGCGCCAGGCAGGCGGCGTGCGGCTGGGCGGCGTGCAATGGCGCGCCACGGCGCCATGATGTGCGTTCCCGACCGAGCGGTCGGCACGCCGAAGGCGCTATCATCGATGTTGCGACCTTCGTCCGGCCCTTTTTTGCCGGCTCACTTTCAACTCGCTCAACCGACATGACAACGACTACCGAACGCGTGGACGGCGCCGCCCAGCATCTCGTCGCCGCCCGCCATGCCGGCGTGCCCGGCCCGCTGCTGCCCGACGCCTTGCGCCCCGAGAACGTCGAGACCGCGCTCGCGATCCAGCATCGCGTCGCCGACCTGCTCGGCGAATCCGTCGGCGGATGGAAATGCGCGCTGCCGCCGCCCGACCGCGTGATCGTCGCGCCGATCTTCGCGTCGACGATCCGCGAAGCCGATGCCCCGTACCGCGTCGTCGGCGGCCCGATCGTGCGCATCGAGCCGGAAATCGCCTTCGTGCTCGATCGCGACCTGCCCGCGCGCACGCAGCCGTACGACGAGAGCGACGTGCGCGGCGCGATCCGCGAAGTGCGCATCGTGCTCGAGGTGCTGGGCTGCCGCTTTGCGGAGCCCGCGCGCGCGTCGAAGTTCGAACTGCTCGCCGACGGGCAATTCAACCAGGGGCTGTGCGTGGGCCCCGTCGTGCCCGACGGGCTGAACGTGCCGCTCGCGACGCTCGCGCTGTCGTTCGAGGGCGCGCTGAACCGCACGATCGACGGCCGCCATCCGGACGGCGATCCGCTCAAGCCGCTCGTGTGGCTCGTCAATTTCCTCGCGTCGCGCGGCGACGGCGCGCGGGCCGGCCAGATCGTGACGACCGGTTCGTATGCGGGCGCGATCGACGTGCCGCTCGGCGATGCGCTGACGGTGCGCTTCGGCGAACTCGGCAGCCTGTCGGTGACGCTGACGGCGTGACGCCGGGGGCTGTGCGGGTGTTCGCCACCCGCCGCGTCGATGTATCCGCCAACGCCGTCTCCACGACGCAGACGACGCCCCCCAATTCTTTTTCAAATCCGCAGACGCGGCGATACGCGTTGTCGTCCGCGTGCAGCGGCACATCGGCGGCGACTCGGCGCAAGACGACCGCCGGCCGAGGCCGGCCGCACGTTCATCGTCGCGTTCGCAGCCCGCACCCGGCGCAACGCGCTACGCCCGCGCCTCCACCGCCGCCAGTCTCGCCGGAAGCTGGCTCACGAGCGCATCGACCGCCGCCCGGACCTTCAGCGGCAGGTGCGACGCATAAGGCCACACTGCATGGATCGCATAGGTGACGCCCGGCTGATCCGGCAGCAGTTCCCGCAACGTGCCGTGGCGAATCCCGTCGCGCACCAGCCAGTACGGCAGCCATGCAATCCCGAGCCCGGCGACCGCGGCATCGAGCACCGCGCGCAAGTCGTCGGACAGCAGGCGGGCTTGCGGCTGCAGTTCCTCCGTCCTGCCGTCGACGACGACTTGCCAGCGATGCACGTGACCGTGACGCGTATAGGCGAGCGCCTTGTGCCGCACGAGCGCATCGACGGTCGCGGGTTCGCCGCTGCGCTCCAGATACGCCGGCGACGCGCAAAAAGCCATCCGGTGCTCGCCGAGCGCACGCGCGACGAGGCCACCGCTGTCGGGCAGCGTGCCGACCCGCACCGCCAGATCGACGCGCTCCTCGACGAGATCGATCGTCCGGTCGCTGAACGACAGGTCGAGATCGAGTTCGGGATGCTCCCGCGCGAGGTCGATCAGGATCGGCGCCACGCACAGATGACCGAACAGCGCCGGCATCGACACGCGCAGCCGCCCTTTCATCTGCCACTTGCCGCTTTCCAGCAGCGCCTCGCCCGCGTGGATCGCCTCCACCGCGCGCAGGCAGTGCTCGTAGAACAGCGCGCCCTCGTCCGTCAGGCTCTGGTTGCGCGTCGTGCGCTGGAACAGCACGACGCCCAGCCGCGCCTCGAGCCGCGCGATGCTCTTGCCGACCGCGGAACGCGTGATGTGCAGCGCGTCGGCGGCCTGCGCGAAGTTGTCCGCTTCCGCCGCCGCGACGAACACGGCGATCCCGTTCAGGTTGTTTCGCATGCGATTGGAGATAAAAACACTACATTGAGCGGAAATAGTATCGCTTTTTGAGACAAAAAGTGGGTGATAGGATCGGTTCCATTGATCATCGTCGAACGGAGCGATTCAGATGGCCCGCATTCTCGTACTGAAATCCAGCCTCAACGGCAGCCGGTCGCAGACCAACGCGCTGATCGACGCGTTCGTCGCGCAGCGCAAGGCCAACGGGCACCAGGACGACGTGGTCGTGCGCGATCTCGCCGGCCTCGACCTGCCGGTGCTCGACGGCGCGCTGTTCCACGCGCTGCGCGGCGCCCGCGCGGAAAGCGGGCGCGTGCAGCAGGCGGTGGCGTTGTCCGACCGGCTCGTCGCGGAATTGAAAGCCAGCGACCTGCTGCTGATCGGCGCGCCGATGTACAACCTCAACGTGCCGACACCGTTGAAGAACTGGTTCGACCTGGTTGCGCGCGCACACGTGACGTTCCGCTACACGGAGACTTACCCGGCGGGGCTCGTCGAAGGCGTCGACGCGATCGTGTTCAGCTCGCGCGGCGGCGTGCACGTCGGGCAGGCAACCGACGCGGTCACGCCGTATCTGCGCGCCGTGCTGGGCCTGATGGGTATTCGGCACGTGCAATTCGTCTATGCGGAAGGGCTCGACATGAAGCCGCACGGCTTCGACGCCGGGCTCGCGAACGCACGCAGGCAGATCGACGCGCTGCACGCGTGACAACGCATGCCCATGGCGGCCGCGCCGGCCGGCGCATGACGACGGGCGCGCCACGCCCGGCCCTGCATGCCGGCGCTGCGTGATACCGTTGCACATCGCAAGTCACGAACGCGCGCCCCGCGTTCACCGCCGCCATTCGCCATGCCGCCGACACCGTTGCCCGCCCTGCTGGATGAAGTCCTGTGCTCCGTCGATCGCCGTTTCCGGCTGCCGCCGCTCGTGCGCGCGGCGTCGCTGACCGACGCCGCGAATCCGGCCACCGTCATCGCGATCGTGATCGAGGAAGCGCGCCGCGTGCGGGCCGACGGCCGCACGCCCGGCCCGGAGCTGCAACATCGCTTCGTCGATGCGCTCGCGCGGATGATCGGCGACGCCATCGACGCACGATCCGGCGACCCCGCGTTTCAGGCCGCGGTGCTGCGGCACGGCGCGACAGCCGTGCGCGAGTACGCGTCGCTCGCCGCGCATGCGGAGCAGGACCGGCGCAGGCTGCGCTCGGCCGTCAACACGATCGCGCATCCGGCCCGGCTCGAGCGTCACGCACAGGCGTGGCAACGCGCGCCGCTCGCGCGGCTGCATGCGGCGGCGGCCGATGCGTCGTGGCACGATCTCGACGCCACGCTGCAACAGTTGCTCACGCAACCGGAAATGGCAACCGACACCGCGTTCGAACAGGACATCGTCAAGCTGAAGGACAACCCGGCGCTCGGCCGGCTGCAGCGTCTCGACGCACTGCTGCCGGATCCGGACGTCCGGCAATACCGCACGCTGTGGGAACGCCAGGGCCCGCTCGAAGGCAGCGCGCTCGCCGTCGCGCAGGGTGCGACGTCGCAACAGCGCGGCGCGGCCGTCGAAGCGCTGGCCGCGCAGGCGCTCGACGCGCTGGCGGCCCAGCTCGACGCGGACGATGCGAAACGCACGTATCGCGTGGTGACGTCGATGCGCGTGCCGTCGTCGATACCGGGCAAGCACGATCGCGCGAAGACCGAATGGGATGCGGTGCTGCTCGACCGCGCGCGCGGCGACGATCCGTCGGCCGCGTGGCATGTCCGGTTTCTCGTCGAGGCGAAAGCGTCGGCCGATGCGGCGACGACCGATTTGCCGCGTCTCACGCGCGGCCTGAGCCTGCTCGCGCAAGCCGATCCGGATACCGTCTACGCGTTCGACACGCGCGAAGGCGCGGTGCGGCTGCACGGCGCGTCGCTGCATGCGCTGACGATCGACGATGCGGCGCTGCAACGCGAGGTGCTGTACTGCTGCGATGCAGCGGCAGATCCGACGCCGCGCCTGCTGGGCGCCGCGAGCCGCATGCAGTTGCTGTCGGCGCCGGCGAGCCTCGAATATGCGAGCGCGCTGGCGCAGCGAGCGGATGCCGATCGGCACGGCCTCGGCGTCATCTGGCAAGCGCTGCTGGAGCAGCCGTCATGGCGCGCCGTGCTGCATCAGTACGAAGCGCTGCGTCAGGTGCGCGCGCTGATGGTGGGCGTCGACGATCTGATGGCCGCGATCGAGGGCGAACTCGGCAATCCGGGCGACAGCGCCGCGAACGAGGCGTGACACGCCGCGCAACATGCGAACCGGCTGAACGCGCATGCGCCGCGGTTCTCTTTCTGCATCACGCACGATTCACGCAAGCCCCGCGAAAACGAAACGGCCGGCGTTGCCGGCCAGCACGGCGCAGCCCGCCGAAGCGGGCATGCGCCGCGCGCGTTACGCCTGCACGAACGCCAGCAGGTCGGCGTTCAGCACGTCCGCATTGACGGTCAGCATCCCGTGCGAATAGCCCGGATACGTCTTCAGCGTGCCGTTCTTCAACAGCTTCACCGACTTCAGCGCCGAATCCGCGATCGGCACGATCTGGTCGTCCTCGCCGTGCAGCACGAGCGTCGGCACCGAGATCGCGCGCAGGTCTTCGGTCTGGTCCGTTTCCGAGAACGCCTTGATGCCTTCGTAGTGCGCCTTCGCGCTCCCCTCCATGCCCTGACGCCACCAGTTCCGGATCACGCCCTGGTGCACCGTCGCACCGGGCCGGTTGAAGCCGTAGAACGGGCCGGACGGCACGTCGAGGAAGAATTGCGCGCGATTGTCGGCGAGCGCCTTGCGGAAGCCGTCGAACACGTCGAGCGGCAGGCCTTCCGGGTTCGCGTCGGTCTTCAGCATCAGCGGCGGCACCGCGCTGACCAGCACGGCCTTCGCGACGCGGCCGGCTGGCTCGCCGTGGCGGGCCACATAGCGTGCGACTTCGCCGCCGCCGGTCGAGTGACCGATATGAACCGCGTTGCGCAGGTCGAGGGCTTCGACCACCGCGAACGCATCGGCGGCGTAGTGATCCATGTCGTGACCGTCGGATACCTGCGCCGAGCGGCCGTGGCCGCGACGGTCGTGCGCGATCACGCGATAGCCGTTCCGGACGAAGAACAGCATCTGCGCATCCCAGTCGTCGGCGGACAGCGGCCAGCCATGATGGAAGACGATCGGCTGCGCATCCTTCGGGCCCCAGTCCTTGTAGAAAATATCGACGTTGTCCTTCGTGGTGATGTACGGCATGGCTGCTGGCTCCTTTGGGATAGGTAGACATTGCGTACCGGCCGACCGCCCGGGCGGGGGTCGGTGTCGGGCTGCGGCGCGGCGGCACACCGCGCGAGTCGACGCAGCCCTCCTCGTTGTAGCGGAAAACCGCGACGGTGTCATGAAGCGGATGCGGTTCCGGCACGAGCGGCATGCCGGCGACGCGACGCGCCCCAATATCGCACCGGATGCCCTGTTCCGACCCGCTCGCGTCAGTCTCCAAACTCCACGTGGGCGACGTCACGTGCATCGAGCGCCGATAACGGACAGTCGCCATGCAATGCAACTAACCGTACAAGTACACGACGCCGCACGAAAATCGCGCCTCAACCGTCCGTGGAAACCGTCACCGCCTCCCATGCGCGAATTTCGTCTTCCAGTGCCGACAATTTGCCGCGCACCAGTCCAAGCGCATCGCTACCGAGCAGCAGATGCGCGGGCGGCCGTTCCGCGTCGATGATCGCGAGCATCGCGCGCGCCGCCTTCACGGGATCGCCGGGTTGCCGCCCGCTTTTCTCCTCGCGGGCACGGCGGATCGGATCGAAGATCGCATCGTAATCGGCGATCGCGCGCGGCGTTCGCGTCATCGAGCGGCCGGCCCAATCGGTGCGGAACGAGCCCGGCGCGACCGCGGTCACCGCAATGCCGAACGGTTCGAGCTCCTTGCCGAGCGCTTCGGAAATGCCTTCCAGCGCGAACTTGCTGCCGCAGTAATACGCGATGCCTGGCATCGTGATGTGGCCGCCCATCGACGTGATGTTCAGAATCCGGCCGCGGCGACGTTCGCGCATGAACGGCACGACCGCCTTCATCATCGCGACGGCGCCGAACACGTTCACGTCGAACTGACGGCGCAGCTCCGACAGCGGCGACTCCTCCATGATGCCTTCGTGCCCGTAGCCGGCGTTGTTCACCAGCACGTCGACGGGCCCGATGCTTGCCTCGATGTCCGCGACGACGCCGTCGATGCGCTCGAAATCGGTCACGTCGAGCACGCGCGCGAACGCCGCGTGCGCGGACAGCGCTTCGAACGCCGCCCGCGCCTCTTCGCTTCTCACGGTGCCGACCACCGTGTGACCCGCGGCCAGCGCCTGTTGCGCAAGCGAGCGGCCGAAGCCGCTGCTGACGCCGGTGATGAGGATGAGATTGCCGGATGCCATGTGAGCTTCTCCTGAATATCGATCGAAGCATGCATGTTAGTCTGACGCACTACGCCGAATAAGCCGGAATCCGCTAATCTTCTTGTATAAAACTATGAGCGCTGCCGCCCTCCCCGCCTCATCGTCGTCACTGTCCGTGCGCAGCCGCAAACGCCTGATTGCGCTGCTGAACGCACTGGCGCCCGACGAAGGCTACAACCTGACGGCGCTGCCGAGCGTGCGCATCCTGCGTTCGAACCGCGCGCTGTCGCGCACGCCGGTGCTGTACGACCCGGGGATCGTGATCGTCTGCCAGGGCAGCAAGCGCGGCTACTTCGGCGGCGAACGCTATCTGTACGACGCGGATCATTACCTGGCCGTATCGGTGCCCGTGCCGTTCAGCATGGAAACCGATGCGACGCCCGCGCGGCCGCTGCTTGCGCTGTATCTGCACCTCGATTTCACGATGGCGGCGGAGCTGGCCGCGCAGATCGACGGCGAAGGCGCCGCGGAACCCGTGCAGGCGCCCCGGAGCATGATGTCGACGCCGATGGACGAAGCGATGCAGACGAGCGTGCTGCGTTTCGTCGAGGCGATGCACCGGCCGCTCGAAGCGGCGGTGCTCGGCCCGGCGCTGCTGCGCGAGCTGTATTTCCGCGTGCTCACCGGCGCGCAGGGCAGCGCGATGAGAAGCGCGCTCGCGATGCGCGGGCAGTTCGGCCGGATCGGCCGGTCGCTGCGCGTGATCCACACCGGCTACGCGCGCTCGCTCGACGTGCCGCAGCTGGCCGCGGAAGCCGGGATGAGCGTGCCGAGCTTCCACAGTCACTTCAAGGCGATCACGCAGGTGTCGCCGATCCAGTATCTGAAATCGACGCGCCTGCATCAGGCGCGCCTGTTGATGGTGCGTCAGGATCTGACGGCGGAAGCCGCGTGCTATGCCGTCGGCTATACGAGCCCGTCGCAATTCAGCCGGGAATTCAAGCGGCTGTTCGGCCTCACGCCCGCGCAGGAGACGAAGCGCATGCGCGAACGCTTCGCGCTGCCGGAGGCGTTCGAGGATGCCGTTTATGTATCGTCGCATTGAGATCGGAAACGGCGCTTCGACAGACACATTCGTTGTGCCCGCATCGAAATCGCCGGCCCGATTCCGCAGGCGCGGCAGATCGCGGTCGCGCGACACCTGCTGCGCGTCTTCGAGGCACAATGACGGATCGCACGACGACGGTATCGCACCGAACGAGCGCCGTTGCGTCATGCCACACCGAGAGATTCGAATGACCACGTACGCGTTCCGCCTGCTCAATGTATTCGCCGAATCCACGTTCGGCGGCAATCCGTTATGCGTGTTCGAGGATGCGCGCGGCATGGACGACGCGACCATGCAGGCGCTGGCCGTGCAGTTCAACCTGTCGGAAACGACCTTCGTGCTGCCGTCGGATCGCGCGCATGCGCGCGTGCGCATCTTCACGCCCGGCTACGAGATGGCGTTCGCGGGCCATCCGACGCTCGGCACCGCGCACGTCGTGCGCGACACGCTCGCGGCAGGCAACGCGCTGTCGCTCGAATTCAAGGCCGGCGTGGTCGACGTCGATGCGAGCGGCGACGTGTGGACGTTCACCGCGCCGCACACGGGCATGCCGAAAACCGCGCCCTGCGCATTGCCCGATACCGACACCGCGGCCATGCTCGGATTGACGACGGACGATCTGCTCGCGCCGCCGCTCTGGGTCGACACCGGCGCGGACCAGCTGCTGGTCGCCGTCAAGACCCCCGCGGCCGTGCGCCGCGCACGGCCCGACAGCACGTACCTCGATCGCTGGCCGGCCAGCAGCCTCGGCCGCAAGACGGCCTATGTGTTCGCATTCGATCCGCATCGTCCCGGGAAAGTGGTCTCCCGCTATTTCTTTGCGAAACAGGGCGGCATTTCGGAAGACCCGGGCACCGGGTCGGCCTGTGCGAATCTGGGCGGCTGGCTGCTTGCCGCGCGTCATGCGCTGCCCGCCGCGTTCGAGATCGAACAGGGCGAAGCCGTCGGCCGGCCCTGCCTGCTTCGGTTGTCGGTCAGCGAGCGTGGCGCGATCGGCGTCGGCGGCCGTGTGGTGGCACTCGGACGCGGCGTGATCGACGTATAGCGGCCGCTGTCGTTCAACCCGTTGGACGTATGGAACCGCAGCCCCGGCTGCGTCGTGTACCGCTCGAGAAAACGTCCCGGCGCGGGATCGTAATGATGGAAACATCCGGCGCCGTCGATGCGACGCACGCGCACAGTCCGAACGTTGCGAACGCACGGATCGCGAGCACCGGGTGTCGCGGCGAGCGCCGGTTGTTCAAGAACGACTCCGAAGCTGTTCGCCGAGGCGCACACACGTTGCGTGCCCGCGCGGCGCACGACGCGTCGTCGAAAAACAAGCCCGGGAGATAGCGGAAAACGATGCGTCGAAGCGCGGCATGCGCGGCGCGTTTGCTATGCTGCGCGCATTATCCGCCCGAGCCGATCACCGACATGAACGACCTCGCCCCCGACCTCGCGCATACGTTGCGCGCCGCCTGCGACGCGTGCTTCGGCACGCCCGCCGTCTGGCCGCTCGTCGAGCGCGCGTATCGCGAGCCGCAGCGCTTCTATCACACGCTCGCACACCTCGCGGAACTGTTCGAACATCTCGCGCCGTATCGTGCCGAGCCGCTGTGGCCGGCGATCGCGCTGGCCGTCTGGGCGCACGACATCGTCTATGCGACGACACTGCCGGACTATGCGGAAAACGAAGCGCGCAGCGCGCAATGGCTCGTGCAGATCGTGCAAACGCACTGCGCTGAAGCGTGGCGGCATGCGCACGCATCGCACGTATCGATCGCGCACGAACTCGTGCTCGCGACGAAAGCGCACCGGCTGCCCGACGCGTTCGAAGCCGATCCCCACGTGCAGCGCGCCGGACGCATTTTTCTCGATGCCGATCTCGCGATCCTCGCGGCCGCGCCCGAGCGGCTGCGCGAATACGATCGCGCGATCGCCCGCGAATGGGCGCAGGACCCCGACGCGCCGTCGGCGGCATTCCGCACCGGGCGCAGGCAAGCGCTCGAACATCTGCGCGACCAGGATCCGCTGTTTCAGTCCGCGGAATTCGCGCCGCTCACGCCGGCCGCCCGACGCAATCTCGACACGCTGATCCGCGCCTACGCATGAGCGCGATACGCGCCGCCGCACCGCTTCGTCAGACCGCGCCGCGCATCTGCGCGACGGCCCGCGCGCGCACCGCGAACGTCAGGATCACCGCGCCGGCGAGCGCCGACGCGCCCGCGAGCACGAACGCGCTCGCATAGCCGCCGCCGTACTGGACGAGCCAGCCGGTCACGCTCGGCGACAGGATCCCCGCGAGATTCGCGAGCAGGTGCACGAAGCCGCCCGCCGAGCCGACGCGTTCGCGCGGCACGATCTCCTGCAGCAGCGACCAGCACGCCTGCGGCGCCATGAACGCGAACAGGCTCGCGATCGCGATCAGCGTGACGGCCGCGCCGAGCGAACTCACGCGCGATGCGAGCAGCACGCACGCCGCCGCGACGGCCAGCCCGACGACGATCACGACCTTGCGCGCGAACAGCACGTCGCCGGTGCGGCGATAGATGCGATCCGACACGGTGCCGCCGGCCACGAAGCCGACGGTCGCGCCGAGCCACGGCAGGATGCCGACGACGCTCATCTGCTTGATGTTCAGATGCTGATAGTCGGTCAGGTAGCTCGGCAGCCACGACAGGAAGAAATACAGCACGTAGTTGAAGCTGAAGAACGCGAGCGCGACGCCGAGCACCGGGCGCGACAGCAGGTCGCGCAGCAGCGGGCGGGCGGCACGATCGGGGGCGTGCGCGTCGGGCGCGACGTCGATCATCCGGTCCGACACGATCTCGCGCGCCTCTTCGGGCGACACGCGCGGATGGGTCGCCGGATCGTCGCGGAACAAGGTCCACCACGCGGCAAGCCACACGAAGCCGAGCGCGGCAATCACGACGAACGACACGCGCCAGCCGAACTGCAGCGCGACGAGCCCGACGCTCGGCGCCGCGATCGCCGCGCCGAGCGGCTGCCCCGCGTTGGTCCAGCCGACCGCGCGGCCGGCTTCGCGGCGCGGGAACCAGTTCGAGATCGCCTTGTTCGTCGTCGTCCCCATCGGCCCTTCGCCGATCCCGAACGCAACGCGCACGACGAGCAGGTGTGCGAACGAACCGGCCAGCGCGGTCGCGCCGCAGAACAGCGACCACACGCCGGCCGCGCAGGCGAACACGCGCCGCGGTCCGAACCGGTCCGCGGCCCAGCCGCCGACGAAACAGAACACGCAGTAGCCGATGAAGAAACTGCTGAACAGGATGCCCATCTGCGCGTCGTCGATGCCGAGTTCGCGCTTGATGATCGGCGCGACGACGGACAGCGCCGCGCGATCGAGATAGTTGAGCATGCCGGCGCCGAACAGCAGCGCGCCGATCCACCAGCGGTAATGCGTTTTTTTCATGTCGTCTCCTGTTGACCGGGGCAAGCGCGTCGATGCGTGCCCGGCTTCATGGTTTTCGGTTGCGGCGCCGACGCCGGCGGCCGCTTCATGCGCTTCATGCGCTTCGATCCGGTGCGATGCGCTTCATCGCTGTCGGCCGCGCGCCGCGCCGCGGGCCCGCGCTCACGCGAGCGTCGCGCGCGCGATCGTGTTGCGCGCCAGCACGGCAGCGTCCGGCGCGAACCCGAGCCCGGGCGTGTCGGGCAAACGCAGCCGCGCGCCGGGCCGCTGCGCGTCGTGCAGCCGCTCGGGCCAGTCGAGATACGGAATTTCCAGCGCGACATCGTCCGGCAGCGTCGCGACGACGTGCGCGGTCGCGAGCAGCCCCGCGCCGTAATAGAAGCAATGCGGCACGACGCGCACGTCGTGATGCGCGGCGAGCGCGATCACCTCGGCCATGCCGGTCGGCCCACCGATCTTCGCGATGCTCGGTTGCGCGACGTCGAGCGCGCCGTGTTCGAACAGGTCGCGAAAACCCGCGACGCCGGACGCGTTCTCGCCGGCCGCGACCGGCACGCCCGTGCCGCGCACGCGCGCGATTCCGTGCGTGTCGTCGCACGGCCAGACCGGCTCCTCGATCCAGCCGAGCCGCAGGTCGGCCAGCTCGCTCACGCGCCCGAGCGCCTCGTTCGCGGTCCACGGGCAGTTCACGTCGACCATCAGTTCGCCGCCGGCCGGCAACGCGTCGCGCGCGGCCGCGATCGCCGCGCGCTGCGTCTCGTGCAGCTTGATGCGCCGGAACCCTTCGTCCCACGCGCGTCGCACATGGCGGGCGACTTCGTCGGGCGCGTTGTCGTAGCTGACGAGACTCGCATAGACGTCGATCTCGTCGCGACGGCCGCCGAGCCAGCGATACAGCGGCAAGCCGGCCGCCTGTGCGGCGAGGTCGTGCAGCGCCGTGTCGATCGCGGACAGCGCATACAGCACCGGCCCCGTGCGCCCGAACGCATGCAGCGCGCGGTCGGCCGCGTCGCGCAAGGCGGCGATCCCCTGCCGCGTCGGCTCGAATTCGGCCCCCTTGAACCAGCGGCCGACCGGACCTTCGAGCGCCGCGTACGTCACGGGGTTGATCAGATGGCCGAACGCCTCGCCCCAGCCGACGCGGCCCGCGTCGTCGGTGAGCCTGACGAGCAGCGATTCCATCCGGCGCAGCGTGCGATCGGCGGCGTTGTAGGTATCGGCGGCAGCCTGTTCGGCGCCGGTGACGGGACGACGGCCCGCGTCGAACGCGAGCGACAGGCGGATGACTTCGATGGCGGCGATTTTCACGAACGGATTCCCGATGCGGCGGGTCGGCGGCACGTATGCGGCCGACTGCGAAAGGCGCGATATGACGGGCGAGCCGGTGCGTTGCGCGCGAGCGCGGCGCGGTGGGTCGCCCAAATGATCGGTCATCATATGACTTGGACCACGCAAATACAAGTGATCCGCTTGTAAAACCCTACATGGCAGCCGGGATTTGTTCGCCATATCTCATGCGACATCCTACAACATCATACGCGTCGCCTTCGTGACGGCGATCCCGCCTGCGCATCCTTCCCACATAGTGACCCGACTAACATTACAAGATTGCATTCTCACATTTATTGTGATTTTATTATCATTCGTTGCGGCTGCTGCCGATCGCGCACGCGGCCCACCCCATTCCAAGGAAGAGACGCAGATGGAGACAATCGCCGTCATCGGCAGCAACATGGTCGACCTCGTGACCTATGTCGCCCGCATGCCCGCCCGGGGCGAAACGCTCGAGGCGCCGAACTTCGAGCTCGGCTGCGGCGGCAAGGGCGCGAACCAGGCGGTCGCCGCCGCGCGCCTCGGCGCGCGCGTCGTGATGGTCACGAAGGTCGGCGACGACGTGTTCGCCGACAACACGATCCGCAACTTCGAGCGCGAAGGCATCGACACCACGCACGTGCGCAAGGTCGCCGGCGTGCCGAGCGGCGTCGCGCCGATCTTCGTCGAGCCCGATTCGGGCAACAGCATCCTGATCGTCAAGGGCGCGAACCGCCACCTGCGGCCGGCCGACATCGACGTGGCCGCGCCGGCGCTCGTCGAATGCGCGCTGATCGTTCTGCAGCTCGAAATCGAGCTCGACACCGTCTATCACGCGATCGAATTCGGTGCGAAGCACGGCATTCCGGTGCTGCTGAATCCCGCGCCCGCCGTCGCCGATCTCGATTTCGAGCGGATCCGCTCCGTCGAATTCTTCGTGCCGAACGAAACCGAACTCGCGATCGTGTCCGGAATGCCGGTCGATTCGCGCGAAAGCGCGACCCGCGCCGCCGAATCGCTGGTCGCGCGCGGGCTGAAGCACGTGCTCGTCACGCTCGGCAGCGAAGGCTCGCTGCTGGTGTCGCGCGACGGCGCGCGGCACGTGCCGGGCGTCCCGGTCGACGCACGCGACACGACGGGCGCCGGCGACGCGTACATCGGCTGCTTCGCGCGCTGCTATGCCGCGTCGCGCGACGCGGTCGACGCGATGCGCTATGCGTCGGCGTACGCCGCGCATTCGGTCACGGGCCTCGGCACGCAGAAGTCGTACGCCGACGCCGCGACGTTCGAACGCTTCCTCCGCGACGCCGGCCACTGAGCGCGGCGCCTACATCGACGAGACAACCGGGAAGGAGACACCCATGCGCCGAGCCAGAATCGAACACACACCCGACGGCTACTACCTGAACCGCACGCCCCTCTTCGCGTTCACGCTGCTCTGCTGCCTGTTCGCGCTGTGGGGCACCGCCGCGAACCTGAACGACGTGCTGATCGCGCAGTTCAAGAAATCGTTCTTCCTGTCCGATTTCGAATCGGCGTTCGTGCAGTCCGCGTTCTATCTCGGCTACTTCTTCCTCGCGATTCCCGCGGCGACCGTCGTGAAGAAGTTCAGCTACAAGACGACGATCCTCGTCGGCCTGCTGCTCTACACGACCGGTTGCCTGCTGTTCTTCCCGGCCGCGTCGATGGCGAAATACGGGATGTTCCTCGTCGCGCTGTTCGTGATCGCCGCGGGGCTGTCGTTCCTCGAAACGGCATCGAACTCGTATTCGACGCTGATGGGCCCGCGCGACACCAGCACGCGCCGCCTGAACATCTCGCAGACGTTCTACCCGTTCGGCGCGATGGCGGGCGTGTACATGGGCAGCTTCCTGATCTTCAAGGAAGGCGACGCATCGCACGCGCAGCTCGCGGCGATGTCGGCGGCCGAGGCGCACCTGCACCAGCTCGCGATGATCCAGGCGACGCTCGAACCGTACAAATGGCTGATCGTCGTGCTCGCGGCCGTGTTCGTCGTGTTCGCGCTGACGCCGTATCCGGCCTGCAAGGGCAACGGTGCGGGCGCAACCATGCACCGGATCGACGCGCGCGGCACGCTCGCGCGGCTGTTCGGCAACCGCCGCTTCGGCGCGGGCATCGTCGCGCAGTTCCTGTACGTGGGTGCGCAGGTCGGCGTGTGGAGCTTCACGATCCGGCTCGCGATGCAGATCGGCGGGCTCAACGAGCGCGGCGCATCGCACTATCTGCTCGCGACGTTCTTCGCGTTCTTCGTCGGCAAGCTGATCGCGACGCTCGTGATGAAGCGCGTCGGCCCGGCGAAGGTGCTGATCGTCTACGGCGTGCTGTGCATCGCGCTGCTCGCGTACACGATCGGCGTGCACAACATCACGGCCGTCTATGCGGCGGTGTGCGTGAGCGTGTTCCTCGGCCCGTGCTGGCCGACGATCTACGGCCTCACGATCGACGGCCTCGGCAAGGACACCGAATACGGCGGCTCGATCCTCGTGATGAGCATCGTCGGCGGCGCGGTCGTGCCGCTGATCCAGGGACTGATCTCCGATCACACGGGCGGCAACATGCAGCTCGCGTTCGTCGTGCCGCTCGCATGCTTCGTCGTGATCGTCTACTACGGCGTCTACTGCCTGCGCCACCTGCCTGCCGCGACGCCCGACACGGCAGGCGAAGAAGGCAGCGCCTCCGCGCGCTACGTCGACACGCGCAACACGTCGGGAGCCTGACGATGCGAGGCGAAATCGAACTGCGCCGCGACGACTTCCGCGACACGCCGCGCACGCTGTATCGCGCCGACGGCGTCGCCGTCACCGCGTTCGCGTATCCGTCCGGCGTCGAGGCGCTGAAGCTCGAGAACCGCCGCGGCCACGTCGTCGTGCTGCCGTATCTGGGCCAGATGATCTGGGCCGCCGCGTTCGACGGCCGCGACCTGACGATGAAGCACATGTTCCGGCAGCCGAAGCGCGCGGCGTCGATCATCGATACGTACGGCTGCTTCATGTTCCACAGCGGGCTGCTGCGCAACGGTTGCCCGGGCCCGGACGACACGCACGCGCTGCATGGCGAGATGCCGTGCGCGCCGATGGATCGCGCCAGCCTCGTCGTCGGCACGGATGCGCGCGGCGCGATCGTTGAAGTGACCGGCGAGTACGAGTACGTGCAAGGCTTCGGCAGCCACTATGTCGCGCGAGCGTCGGTGCGGCTCGCCGAGCACGACGCGCAGATGACGATCGGGATGGACGTGACGAATCTCGGCGGCACGCCGATGGACCTGATGTACATGGCGCACCTGAACTACGCGTACGTGCCGGGCGGCCGCTTCGTGCAGTCGCTGCCGCGCGGCGGCCTGCGGCTGCGCGACAGCGTGCCCGCGCACGTGAAGCCGACCGCCGCGTGGCGCGACTACACGGCCACGCTCGCACGCGAACCGGAACGGCTCGCGACGCTCGATGCCCCCGCGCTGTACGACCCGGAAATCGTGTTCTTCATGAACGGCGCGGCAACGGATGCGCACGGCGTCGCGCATTTCCTGCTCGCGCATCCGGACGGCGGCGCATTCCACACCGCGTATCGTCCCGAGCAGTTTCCGCACGCGACGCGCTGGATCCTGCACAACGCGGATCAACAGGTGGCCGCGTTCGCGCTGCCGTCGACGTGCGAGCCGGAAGGCTATGAAGCCGAGCGCCGCAAAGGCCACGTCGCGGCGCTGGCGGCGGGCGCGACGCGCCGCTTCGAGGTCGTCACGGGCTATCTGAGCGCGGCGGAAGCGCGCGCGGCGACGGAACGGCCCGATGCGTAACGCGATGCGCGGCCGCCCGCCGTCAGGTCACGAGCGCGATCCCGTGTTCGCGGATCGTCGTTTCGTACCGGCTGCTCAACTGCCCGTCGGAGATCACGTAGTTGAAGTCGGCGAGCTCCGCGAAGTACGCGGCGCGCACTTCGTCGAACTTCGTGTGATCGACGAGCAGGAAGCGGTTCTGCGCGCGCGCCATCACCTTCTTCTTCGCATCGACTTCGTGGAAGTTGAAGCACGTGACGCCGCAGCGCTCGCTCACGCCGGCCGCCGAGATGAACGCCTTCGACACGCGCACCGTATCGAGGATGCCCGTCTCGGCCACCGACTCGAACACCATGTTCTTGCGGTGATACGCGCCGCCGCACAGGATCACGCTGCAATGCGGTTTCTGCTGCAGCTTCGCGAACACGTTCAGCGAATTGCAGACGGCGGTGAATTCGAGGTCGTCCGGAATGAAGTCGACGACGAACGGCGTGGTCGAGCCGCAGTCGACGAAGATCGTGTCGCCCGTCTTCACGAACTGCGCGGCGAGCTTGCCGATGCGGCGCTTCTCCTCGGTCTGCCGGTTGTTCTCGTCGCTGATCAGGTATTCGCCGATGTCGCTGCGCTGCGCGGCGAAATGGCGCGTCACGTAGCCGCCGATCAGGCTCAGGCCGTGCGGGTTGTCCGCGAGATCGCGGCGGATCGTCATTTCCGACACGCCGAACAGGTCGGCCACTTCCTTCAGATGAATCGCGTTCTGCCCTTGCAGCACGTTCATCAGCGTCTTGATCCGTTCGCCCTTCTTCGTTTCCATGCCTGTATCCTGCCTGCCCGTCACACGCGTCGCCCGCCGTGCCGGGCGCGCGGGCCCGGCCGGAATGTCGTATTTGTAACAAACCGATGTGAAAACATCAACTTTCCGTGTGCCTTTCCGGCGCACGATCCGTGGAGTCCTGACACATGCCGCTTTCCAACGCCCAACTCGCCCAAACCATCGATCACACGTTGCTCGCGCCCGACGCGAGCGACGCGCAGATCCGCGAACTCTGCCGCCAGGCGGCCGAGCATCGCTTTTACTCGGTCTGCGTGAATTCGGCGAACGTGCCGCTCGCCGCGCGCGAGCTGGCCGACATCGGCGTGCTCGTTTGCGCGGTGGTCGGTTTTCCGCTCGGCGCGGGGCTGTCCGCCGCGAAGGCGTTCGAGGCGTCGGCCGCGATCGCGGCCGGCGCGCGCGAGATCGACATGGTGATCAACCTCGGCGCGCTGAAGAGCGGCCGCGCCGACGACGTGCAGGCCGATATCGATGCCGTGCACCGCGCCTGCGGCACGGTGCCGCTCAAGGTGATCCTCGAAACGGGGTTGCTGACCGACGACGAGAAGGTGCGCGTGTGCGAGATGTGCCGCGCGCTCGGCGTCGCGTTCGTGAAGACGTCGACCGGCTTCGGGCACGGCGGCGCGACGCTCGCCGACGTCGCGCTGATGCGCCGCACGGTCGGCCCGACGCTCGGCGTGAAGGCGTCGGGCGGCGTGCGCGATCGCGCGACCGCGCTCGCGATGCTCGAAGCCGGCGCGACGCGGCTCGGCACGAGCTCGGGCGTGGCGATCGTCACCGACAAGGACGGCAGCGACGCGGCGTACTGACCGCACAGCGGCCCGGCTTGCCTGCGCGTCGTCAGGTCGCGACGTGCAGGCAGCCGGCGCCGAACGGTTCGACCGGCACGCCGGTTGCGACGCCCGGCACCAGTCAGTACGGACGACCGGTCGCGGCAACGCTCATTGCGCAGGGTCTTTCAGCTCGATCAGCAGATCCTTCGCCGCCACCCGCTCGCCCGGCTTCACGTGCACGGCCGCGATCTCGCAATCGCGCTCCGCCGCGATGTGGGTTTCCATCTTCATCGCCTCGAGCGCGATCAGCGTCGTGCCGGCCGCCACGCGCTGCCCCGGCTGCACGGCCACCGTGACCACCGAGCCCGGCATCGGCGCCGCGACGTGCAGCGGATTGCCCGGATCGGCACGCTGCAGCCCATGCCGCTCCTTGCCCGCCTGCGCGATGGTCTTCTGCTCGACCAGCGCGGAACGCGACTGGCCGTTCAGCTCGAACAGCACCTTCACGATGCCGTCCTGCGCATCGGCGTGCTGGCCCTGCAGCGCCACCAGCAGCGTCTTGCCCGGCTCGATGTCGATCGCCACTTCCTCCTGCGGCTGCAGCCCGTACAGGAACGCCGGCGTCGGCACCACCGACGTGTCGCTGTACGCGCGAACGTGCGCGTAGTAGTCGATCGTCTGCTTCGGATACATCAGGTACGACGCCAGTTGCCGGTCGTCCAGCGGCTGCTCGCACGCGGCCTCGGCCTGCCGGCGCGCCGCGTCGAGATCGACCGGCGGAATCTGGTCGCCGGGGCGATACGGCGCCGGCGGCTCGCTCTTGAGCACCTTGCGCGACAGCTCCGCCGGGAAGCCATCGGGCGGGAAGCCCAGCTCGCCCTTGAACAGCGACACGACCGACTCGGGGAACGCGATGTCCTTGGCCGGGTTGCGCACGTCGTCCACGGCGAGATCGTTCGCGACCATCATCAGCGCCATGTCGCCGACCACCTTCGACGTCGGCGTGACCTTCACGATGTCGCCGAACAAGCGGTTGACGTCCGCATACGCGCGCGACACCTCGGTCCAGCGATGATCGATGCCGAGCGAGCGCGCCTGCTCGCGCAGGTTCGTGTACTGGCCGCCCGGCATCTCGTGACGGTAGACGTCGGCCGTGCCCGCGCGGATCTCCGATTCGAACGGCGCGTAGTAGCGGCGCACGCCTTCCCAGTACATCGACGCTTCGTGCAGGCGATCCTGATCCAGCCCCGGGTCGCGTTCGCTGCCGGCCAGCGCGGCCGCGATGCTCGACAGGTTCGGCTGCGACGTGAGGCCGCTCATCGCATCGAGCGCGCCGTCCACCGCGTCGCAGCCCGCACCGACCGCCGCGAGCACCGACGCCGCGGCGATCCCGCTCGTGTCGTGCGTATGGAAATGCACCGGCAGCCCGGTTTCTTCCTTGAGCGCCTTCACGAGCGTCGCGACCGCCTGCGGACGGCAGATGCCGGCCATGTCCTTGATGCCGAGCACGTGCACGCCGGCTTTCTGCAGTTCGCGCGCGATGCCGACGTAGTATTTGAGGTCGTACTTCGAACGCGACGTGTCGAACAGGTCGCCGGTGTAGCAGATCGCGCCTTCGCACAGCATCCCGCTCTCGCCCACCGCGTCGATCGCCACGCGCATGTTGCGCACCCAGTTCAGCGAGTCGAACACGCGGAACACGTCGACGCCGGCACTGGCGGCCTGCTGCACGAAGAAGCGCACGACGTTGTCCGCGTAGTTCGTGTAACCGACCGCGTTCGAGCCGCGCAGCAGCATCTGGAACAGGATGTTCGGCACGCGTTCGCGCAGCAGCGCGAGCCGCTCCCACGGGTCTTCCTTCAGGAAGCGCAGCGCGACGTCGAAGGTCGCACCGCCCCAGCATTCGAGCGAGAACAGTTGCGACAGCTCGCGCGCGTAGAACGGCGCGACCGGCAGCATGTCGGCCGTGCGCATGCGCGTCGCGAACAGCGACTGGTGCGCGTCGCGCATCGTCGTATCCGTCAGCAGCACCTGCTTCTGGTCGAGCATCCAGCTTGCGAACTTCTCCGGGCCGAGCGCGCGCAGGCGATCGCGCGTGCCGGCCGGAATCGCCACCGCCGTATCGACCTTCGGCAGCACCGGTTTTTGCAACGGCAGCGCCGGCAGCGTGCGGCCCTTCATCTCCGGGTTGCCGTTCACGCTCAGCTCGCCGAGATAGCGCAGCAGCTTCGTCGCGCGGTCGCCGCGCTTCGCGAATGCGAGCAGCTCCGGCGTCTTGTCGATGAAGCGTGTCGTCACGTCGCCGGCGATGAAGGCCGGGTGATTGATCACGTTCTCGAGGAACTGCAGGTTCGACGTGACGCCGCGAATCCGGAACTCGCGCAACGCGCGATCCATCCGGTGAATCGATTCGGCGGCTGTCGGCGCCCAGGTCGTCACCTTGACGAGCAGCGAGTCGTAGTACGGCGTGATCACCGCGCCGCCATACGCAGTGCCGGCATCGAGACGCACGCCGAAGCCCGCCGCGCTGCGATAGGCCGTGAGCCGCCCGTAGTCGGGCAGGAAGTCGTTCTCCGGATCTTCGGTCGTGATCCGGCATTGCAGCGCGTTGCCGTTCAGCGGAATCGCGTGCTGTTCCGGCACGCCGGCCGCGCGCGCGACGAGCGCGCCGGCGCCGTCCGTCGCGTCTTCGGCGAGGCCGATCCGGCCGCCTTCGGTGATGCGGATCTGCGCCTTCACGATGTCGATGCCGGTGATCATCTCCGTCACCGTGTGCTCGACCTGGATGCGCGGGTTCACCTCGATGAAGTAGAACTGGCCGGTGTCGGCGTCCATCAGGAATTCGACGGTGCCCGCATGCGTATAGCCGACCGCGCGCATCAGGCGCAGCGCGGATTCGCACAGCGCTTGCCGGCCGTCGTGATCGAGGTACGGCGCCGGCGCACGCTCGACGACCTTCTGGTTGCGCCGCTGCACCGTGCAGTCGCGCTCGTACAGATGCACGACCGTGCCGTGCAGGTCGCCGAGCACCTGCACCTCGACGTGACGCGCATTGCGCACGAGCTTCTCGACGTACACCTCGTCGTTGCCGAACGCGGCCAGCGCCTCGCGCCGCGCGACGGGCAGCAGCGTCTCCAGGTCGCGTTCGTTCTCGAGCACGCGCATCCCGCGTCCGCCGCCGCCCCAGCTCGCCTTCAGCATCAGCGGATAGCCGACTGCCGCGGCCAGCGCGCGGCACGCATCGAGATCGTCCGGCAGCGGCGCGGTTGCAGGCATCACGGGCACGCCGGCCGCGATCGCCGCATTGCGCGCGGCCACCTTGTTGCCGAGCGTGCGCATCACGTCGGGCGACGGGCCGATCCAGCGGATGCCGGCGTCGATCACGGCTTGCGCGAACTCGGGGTTCTCGGACAGGAAGCCGTAGCCGGGATGGATCGCGTCGACGTTGGCCTGGCGCGCGACGCGCAGGATGTCGTCGATGTCGAGATACGCGGCGAGCGGCTTCTTGCCCTCGCCGATCAGGTAGCTTTCGTCCGCCTTGAAGCGATGCAGCGCGAGGCGGTCTTCCTTCGAATACACCGCCACCGTACGCATGTTCAGTTCGGCGGCGGCACGCATCACGCGGATCGAGATTTCCGAGCGGTTCGCGATCAGGATGGACTGGATGGGGGTGGGCGTCACGGCAGCCATGGATAGTGAAGAGTTGAATTAAGCACGCCGACGCGCCGTCCGCCACCCGCCTGCTTCACTGGGCGGCGTGCGGATCGTCGCATCGGTCATTCGCGGTTGCATCGTCCCGGCTTTCGCCAGTCGACATGTTCGCCATATCGCCCGAGGGCCGCTATAACCGTCGCGACGATGAATGGTATCCAGCCGACCAAGCGGAAACGAGGAGCCGGCCGGGCGTTGGCGGACACACGGCGCGCCCGTGCCACGGCCGGGCGCGCGACAGGATCAGTCTCGGGGGTCGAAAAGCGGTGCGTGATCCATCCAGTCGTAGCCTGTCGCGCCTTTCGCCCAGGCCCAGTTCGCCTCGCGGCGTCGTTCGCCGAAGCCTCCGGATGTCATGGCAGATGGATTCGCGTCCGTCGCGTGTTCCCGCACAACGCGATGCGCGTCGTTCCCGGATACCGGGTGTCGTTTGCCGTAGCCTGTCATTGCATCACCTTACGATTGGAAAGCGGGCCGTCCGTCGAGCTGCCGGGTTCGTTTCGTTCCGTGCGGAACGACCGGCCGGACGAGCGGACATCGAGCATGTCGCTCCGGTGATGCAAAAAGCAGGCCACGTCGCCGACCGGACGGACGGCGTTGATGGACGGTGGCCGGACGCGCGATCCGATCCCGTGCCGGCTCAGGGATGAAATCGAGATTTCAATTCTGAAATCGGCGAATCCCGTCGCAACGTGTTGCGATGGCGGTGCGGATGCCGGAACGGCGCGATCGACACGACCGTGCCGGTTGGGTCCGGAATCGCCTCGGTCCCGGTCGGCGCGAAACCCGAACGCGCCTGCATCCTGTCGACGCATGCGGCGCGGGATGAACCGGCCCGCGCAGAGGATCGCGAACCATCGCGCCATGTCGGCCAAATGCGGCGGACCGGCTGAGCGGAGCCGCCGCCGTGCGCAGCCGGTCCTGCCCGGCCGGATCTGCCGTCAGGACACCTGCGCGACCCGCCCCGGCGCCCTCCTTTTCATTCCAGCCCGCCCCCTCAAACCCCATGCGCATTCAACCGCGCCGCATACCAGCGCGAGAACTGATCGACATAGGCTTCCGTGAACGGCGAGAACACGCCCGGCGCATACGCCGGATCCTGCGTGCCCGCATGCGTGATCTCGACGAGGTGCTTGTCCTGCGTATTCGTCGCGACCCACACTTCGGTCAGATCCGACAGCGTGTAATCGACACCTTCGACCGCGTCCGCATGCACGAGCCATTTCGTGCGGACGAGCGTTCTGTCCGGCGCGAGCGGGATGATGTACGAAATCACCGCGTGATCGCTCATCACGTGGGTCCACGAGTTGTGCGTCCACAAGTGCGCATCGCCGAGATCGCGCCGCTGCAGGTTGCCGAACAGCTTCGTGCTCGCCACCTTGGTGCTCATCGTCTGCGATTCGCCCTCGCCGGCGATCACGAGCTGCTGCGTGCGGAACTGCGTGACGGCGTCCTCGTCGAGCCATTCGACGGTCGCGCCGATGAAGCCTTCGTTCTCCCAGTTCGTCTGGCAGACGGCATTGCGCGCCTTGTATTCTTCGAACGCCTGAAGCTGCGCTTCCGTCAGGTTTTCCGGGCAGAAGCCGAAATCCTCGGGCAGGAACGACGCGGTCAGCTCGGGGTGCGTGCCCGCGCAGTGATAGCACTCGCGGTTGTTCTCGATCACCAGCTTCCAGTTGCCGTTCTCGATGATCTCCTGCTCGAACGCGATCTTCGTATTTTGCAGGTCGTACGGTGCGAAGCGCGGCACCATCGTTTCCTCGAGCTTCGCGATGTCGGCCGGCGGATCGTCGGCGAGGCACACGAAGATGTGCGTGCCGACGATGCGCGTGTGCACCGGAATCAGGCTGCGGCATTTCGCATCGAAGTCCTTGCCCATGTGCGTCGCGTGGCGCAGCGAGCCGTCGAGATCGTAGGTCCATTGATGATAAGGACACACAAGCATGCCGACCGTCGACTTCCCCGCTTCCTTCAGCCGCGCGCCGCGGTGGCGGCACACGTTCCGGTAGGCGCGGACGTTTTCGTCGTCGTCGCGCACGATGAGGATCGACGACTTGCCGATATCGACGGTCGACACGTCGCCCGGCTCCGGCACGTCGGCGGTCACGCCGACCAGAATCCAGTGCTTCGAGAAAAAGACGTCGACATCCGTTTCGAACACGTCCTGACGGCCGAACAGCTCGCCGGGCATCCCGTGCCCCGGCTGGCGGCTGCGAATCAGATCCCCATGCGTCTTGACATGCACTCCAGACATCGTCTTTCTCCAATCCTGTGTTGATGGAATCGCGCGGCTTCGGAAATTCCCGCTGTGATTTCAGTATTGGATTGACGAAAAAGAGCGTCAACGCGCTTTATTTTCGTTCTGGCATTACCTGGGATCATGCGAAACGGGCGGCGCGCAACCGCGTCAGCCCTGGGCGTCCGCGCGCAGCCACGCGACGAGCCCGTCGATCGCCGGCGTGATCGTCTTGCCGTGCGGCACCACGATGTAATAGGCGTCCGTCATCGGCAAGGATGCGATCGGCAGCCGCACGAGTTCGCCCGCGTCGAGCAGGTCCTGGACGAGCCGCCCCCAGCCCAGCGCGACGCCGTGATCATATCGGGCGGCGTCGATCGCGTCGGTGTACAGGCTGCACCGCAGCGCGAAATTCAATCGGTCGGGCCGGAAGCCCGCGGCATGGAACCACGCCTCCCAGCCCATCCAGCCCTCCGACGTCGAATCGGATTCCACGAGCGTGACGGCGGCGAGCTCCGCCAGCGATTCAGGCGTGCCGTGCCGCTGCAGCCACGCCGGCGAGCAGACGGGAAAGACGGCTTCGTCGAACAGCCGGATCGCCGTGCCGTCGGCCCAGCGGCCGTTCCCGTAGCGCACCGCGACATCGATTTCGTTGTGGCGAAGATCGGCGGTAAACATCAGCGTCGCGAGGCGCAGCTGCAACTCGGGCTGCGCGGCCTTCAGCGCGGCGAGCCGCGGCAGCAGCCGGAAATGCGAGAACGCGGCGGTCGCCGCGACGACGAGTTCCTGCCGGATCGGGCCGCTCGTCAGGCGGTCGAACACGCCGGCGATCTTCTGCATCGACTCGGCCACCACGCGGTACAACGCGGCGCCTTCGTCCGTCAGCGCGATCGAGCGATGCAACCGCAGGAACAGCCGCTGGCCGAGCATCTCCTCGAGGAACTTGACCTGCCGGCTCACCGCGGCCTGCGTGACGCCGAGCTCGTGCGCGGCGAGCGTGAAGCTGCCGAGGCGGGCGACCGCCTCGAATTCGACGAGCGCCGTCACGGACGGGATGAGCCGCCGATAGCCTTTGGGGGTTGCCGACGCAGGTTTCATCTGACGGACCAGTCGTTCGAGGTTAGGCGGATTCTATCAAGCGGCCAATCCGTCATCGACCGCCGGCCATGCGTCGTGGAGCGGCCGTCGCGCCGGCCGCTCCGGAGACCGGCGCTCGACGGCACTCAGAACTTGTGCCGCAGCGCGACGCGCGCAACGATCTGATTGCTGCCGGACGATACGCCGTCCGCGCCCGGCACGTAGGCGACATCCAGCACGGTCCCGGTGCGATCGCCGCCGACGTGCTGATAGGCGCCCTGCACGTACACGTCGGTCCGCTTCGACAGGAAGTAGTCGGCCATCAGCCCCGCGCTCTGGTAGTTCGGGTGCTGCTTGCCGCCCGTCGCGTTGAAGTCGGCACGCGTATAGGCGTACATCGCGCCGACGAAGAACGCGGGCGTGAACTGGTACTTGCCGTTGATTTCGACGTTCTGGAACCGCAGGCTCGACAACGTCCCCGCCGACGGCGTGATCGCGCCGACGTACCCCGAGCTGAGCGGATTCGCGACGTACGTGTTCGTGTACGAGATGCCGACGTTGGCCTTGCCGAACGTATAGCTCGCGCCCGCGCCGAAGATTCGCAGCCGGTCGGCGAGGAAGTTCTCGTCGCCCGCGTTGGTGATCGCGCCGGCGGCCGTCGACGACGGGTGGTCGGCCTGCAGGTACGCGGCGGCGAGCAGCAGGTCGCCGATGACGTACTGGACGCCCGCGCTGAACTGGCGGTTGTTCGCGAAGCCGGTCCCGTTGCTGAAGCTGTACGTGCCGCCGAACTGCAGGCCCGCGATCGTCGGGCTCGTGTACTTGACCGTGTTGTTCACGCGGAACGAGTTGTCCGTGTTGTCGTTGTCGTACGGATGCGAGAACAGGTAGCCGCCCCAGCTGCCGTTCGCGGTCGTCTGCGCGAGATAGTCGACGACCGAGTCGTACTGACGGCCCAGCGTCACGGTGCCGAACCGGTCCGACGCAATGCCGACGTACGCCTGGCGGCCGAACATCAGCCCGCCCTGGCCGAGGCGGCCGCTGTTGACGTCGAAGCCGTTCTCCAGCTGGAACACGGCCTTCGTGCCGGCGCCGAGATCCTCGGCGCCCTTCAGGCCCCAGCGGCTCCCCTGGACGAAGCCGCTCTGGAGTTCATAGACTTTCTTGCCCGATACGTTGTTCGTATAGTTGAACCCTTCGTCGATCAAGCCGTAGAGCGTCACGGTACTTTGTGCGATCGCCGGCGCGGCGACGGCGGACAGGATCGTGCAAGCGAGAATCTTCTGTTTCATTCAGGTCTCCGAACCTAATGTTGCGATGATTGTTATCCAACCTGGCAAACCACTGCTGAAGCAGTTCGGAGCGTATCAATCCAAATTGCGCCCGCCAGAAACATTTCCTGCGGCTTATACGATACTTTTGGTTATGCAGGCGTCGGCGAGCCGGGCGGGCGACGGCCGGCGCCGGTGTCGCGCGCTATTGACCGGCCTCGACGCCGGCATCGAGCCAGCCGCGCATCATCACGCCGACCTCGTCGCTCAGCCACTGCCGGAACAGCCGGTACTCCGGGCGCGGCTGCGCATTGCGGTGCGTGATCAGGTAATGATGGCGATCGTGAAACACCAGCACGTCCTGTACCGGCCGCACGAGCATGCCTTTCTCGATCTGCCGGTGCACGAGATGATGCCAGCCGAGCAGCGTCCCCTCGCCGCCCTCGGCCTGCGCGACCAGCAGCCGGTAGTCGTTGCTTTCCAGATACTTGTTCTCGGTCATCGTATCGGTGCCGTCGCTTTGTTGGAACCAGTTGCGCCACACGCGCCAGTCGACGTGCTCGCACACCTGCGCGCGGCCGAGCATCGACAGGTTCAGGGTCGGACTGGACAGCAGGTCCAGCGGCTTCAGCGACCGGCCATGAAAATACCGCTCGTGAAACGACGGGCTGCACACCGGATAGACGATGTCGTGAAACAGCGGCTCGGCTTCGAACTCGGGCTCGCGCGGCGGGTTCTTCGTGATGATCACGTCGGGCTCGATGAGCCCGTCCAGCTCCATGAAATGCTCGGTCACGATCACGTGCAGCCGGATGTCCGGAAACTGCTCGCGAAACGCGGGCAGCCGCGACGACAGCCACAGCGCCGAGAACGTATGCGACACGCAAACCATCAGCGCATGCTTGTCGGTCCGGCGCACCGCTTCCGCCGCCTCGGCGATGTTCATGATCGACAGGTACGACGCGTTGTAGAGAATGCGTCCCGCGTCCGTCAGCGCGATATGCCGGCCGGTACGCTCGAACAGCGCGACGTCCAGCGAATCCTCGAGTTCCTTGATCTGCCGGCTGATCGCCGCCTGCGTCACGCACAGCACCTCGGCCGCCTGAGTGAAGCTCTCGTAGCGCGCCGCCGTCACGAAACACCGCAGCGCCCGCAACGACGGCATCTGCGCGAGGAGTCGGTCTGCAAACAGTTGCTTCTTCAACATGGCTTTCACTCTCAAAACAGAAATCGGACGCTTCGTCGACGAACCCGTCGACGACCGTCCCGCCGGGTGGCCGCGGGCGGTTTCATCGCAAACCGTTCAATTATCTGAATATTGCGGCTTGCGCGTCAGCCGGGCGGCTGGCGAAGGCGGCTCAGCCGCCGTAACGGCGTCACGACGACGCCATTCTCGATCGATTGTGCACCGCGTCGCTATTATCGGAATCGATGACGGGGACTGCAAGGCGAACCGCGCGTGAGGACGCTCGCGGCCGCGCGGCGCGGCGCGTTTGCGCAACGCACCACGACACGCCGGGCGGTGCGGTCACGGCGCTACGGCGTCGCTGCGCGCGCGGCCGGGCGGATCGTCGCGGGTCGCGCGCGGCGTGCGCCCGCCGCTCGACAGGCGGTC
>NZ_CABVLY010000013.1 GCF_902498995.1 Burkholderia anthina | reverse complement strand
GGCCCGTGCGGCGTGCGTGCCGCCGCGCTGCGCGCGCTCGACCATGCGGGACGGCCGTGGCGCGAGCGTTTCACGGGCGGCGGCATCGCGGCGGTCACGGCCGCCGCCGCCGCCGGGCTCGCGGTCTGTCCGCTGGCCCGGCGCGTCGCACCGCGCACGCTGGTCGACGTCGGCGCGAAATTCGGCTTGCCGCCGCTACCGCATTCGCAGGTCGTGCTGTATTCGCGGGTACGCGACGCCCGGGCGGCAGCCGCGCTCCGAAGGTTTTCCGACAGCCTTGCAATCTCGGCGTAAACTAGACGGTTCGCCGCCCGCAATCCCCTGAAGAATTCCAATGAAGCCCGAATCCCGCAAGCACTTCCGCGCCAACCTGCTGATGCTCGTCGCCGCCGCGATCTGGGGTTCGGCTTTCGTCGCGCAGCGACTGAGCCTCGACGTGATCGGCCCGTTCCTGTTTACGGGGCTGCGCTTCCTGCTCGGCGCGCTGGTGCTAATCCCGCTGCTGACGTTCAACACCGCGTCGCGAGCGCAGTTCGCGGCGATTCGCCGCGCGCCGGCGCTGCTGCTGCCGGGCCTCTCGCTCGGCGGACTGCTCGCCGTGGCGATCTCGCTGCAGCAGTTCGGCCTGCAATACACGCGCGTGGCGAACGCGGGCTTCATCAGCTCGCTGTACGTCGTGATCGTGCCGCTGATGGGCGTGTTCGTCCGTCACCGGATCGGCGCCGGCACCTGGTTCGGCGCGCTGCTCGCGGCGATCGGCCTGTATTTCCTCAGCATCGACGAACATTTCTCGGTGCTCTACGGCGACTGGTTCCAGCTCGTGGGCGCCGTCATCATCGCCGCGCACGTGATGGCCGTCGGCCATTTCGCGCGGCGTCACGACCCGCTCGTGCTCGCGTTCCTGCAGTTCGTCGCGTGCGGCGTGCTGTGCCTCGCGGTCGGCCTCGTCGTCGAGCCGGTCAGCGTCGCGATGCTGCACGACGCACTGCCGACGCTGCTGTACGGCGGGCTGCTGTCGGTGGGCGTCGGCTATACGCTGCAGGTCGTCGCGCAGCGCGACGCGGCGCCCGCGCACGCGGCCGTGATCTTCAGCATGGAGGGCGTGTTCGCGGCCGTCGCGGGCTGGGCCGCGCTCGGCGAGACGCTGACGCTGCGTGCGCTGGTCGGCTGTGCGCTGATGCTGGCCGGCCTGCTCGCCTGCCAGTTGCTGCCGAACGGCGACGCACGGAAGAAGGACGAGGACGCGCTGCCGGCGTGATGCGCGCCGCTGTCCCTATAATGGCGGTTCGTAGGTTCATCATGCCAACCGCTTCCGACAGGCCTGCTCCGTGACGCCCCTTTCCGTCGATCCCGCCGCCGACCTGCTGCGCGAACGCGCAGCGCACTATGCCGCCCAGGCGGCGCTGTTCCTGCGCGACCAGGCGCTTTCCACCGCATCGCACGACCTGCGCAGCCCGCTGAACGCCATGCACAGCTGGGCGTACGTGCTCGAGCGCCAGCTCGCCGGCAGCGACCCGAACCAGCAGCGCGCGCTTGCCGGCATCCGCGCGGGGATCGACCAGCAGGTCGCGCTGATCGACGACGTGCTCGACGCGCCGCGCGCGGGAACCCGCACGCTCACGATCGCGCCGCAGCCGTTCGCGCTGCGCCCGCTGCTCGACGACACGCTCGCGCTGGCGCGCTTCGCGCTCGCCGACGCGCGGCAAGTGGGCATCGATGCGACGCTGCCCGACGGCGAGCCGGCGCTGTCGGCCGATCGCCAGCGCGTTGCACAGGCACTGTGGACGATGCTGACGAGCGCCGTCGAGGCCAGCGCCGCCGGCTCGCGCGTGACGTTCGCCTGCACGCGCGACGGCGCGCAGTGTGTCGCACGCGTCACCTGCGGCGTCGATGCCGATGCGCTCGCCGATCCGGCGCTGCCGCACGTATTCGAATCGTTCGCGCGCCGCGAGATGCTGCGCACGCGCGACGCGAAGCGGGTCGCATGGACGCTCGCGCTGTGTCAGCGCGTCGCGCTCGCGCACGGCGGCACGTTCACGCACGACCCGTTCGCCGACCGCGCGACCGTCACCCTCACGCTCGCCATCCCCTGCGAGGCGCCGGTGTAAGCAATCGGCCGCCCGACACATTACATTTTCCTTTCCGGCTCTATACTGATGAGCCTGTCATGACTGGAGCGATTCTTTGTTACAGATCTTCGCGCTCATCGGCGCGTTGTTCCTGGTGGCCCTAAACGGGTTTTTCGTCGCAGCCGAATTCGGCCTCGTCAAACTGCGCGCCACGCGCGTCAAAACACTCGCCCGCAAGCACGGCCTGCGCGGTCGCATCCTCGCCCTCGTCCACGGCCGGCTGGACGCGTATCTTTCCGCGTGTCAGCTCGGCATCACGCTCGCCTCGCTCGGCCTCGGCTGGGTCGGCGAGCCGGCGTTCGCGCAACTGATCGGCCCGCTGCTCGACCTGATCGGCGTGCAGTCCGAACGCATCGTGCACCTGGTCTCGCTCGTGTTCGCGTTCTCGCTGATCTCGTTCCTGCACATCGTGGTCGGCGAACTGGCACCGAAATCGATGGCGATCCGCCAGTCGGAGAAGGTCGGCCTGTGGGTCGCGCTGCCGCTCTATGCGTTCTACTGGGCGATGTATCCGGCGATCTGGGTGCTCAACAGCAGCGCCAACGCGGTGCTGCGGCTCGCGGGGCTGTCGGCCGACCACGGCGGCGACGCGCACTACTCGACCGACGAGCTGAAGCTGATCCTGCGCAGCCGCCGCAGCGCGGCCGGCAACGCGGCGCAGCCAGCACGCGGCACGTACACCAACGACGAGTGGAACACGCTCGCGCATTCGCTCGACTTTTCGTCGATGACAGTGTCGGACCTGATGCGGCCCGCCCATGAAATGATCGGCCTGCGGCGCGACCTGCCGCTGCCCGACAACATGGAGATCGTCGCGCGGCACCGCTTCAGTCGCTATCCGCTGTTCGAGGATGCGTCGCGCGAGCAGGTGAGCGGGCTGATCCACCTGAAGGACCTGCTGCTCGCGCGTCACGCCGGCGCGGCGCTCGAGGACTTGTCGGACTACGTGCGTCCGGTGCAGTACGTGAAGCCCGATACGCCGGCGCTGGAGCTGTTCCGCCGCTTCCGCAAGGGTGCGCCGCACTTCGCGCTGGTCGGCAACAAGGGCGCGAAGCCGATCGGCTTCCTGACGCTCGACAACCTGCTCGGCGCGCTGGTCGGCCAGATTCACGACGAGTTCCGCCAGGGCGACGCCGACTGGAGCCGCCTCGACGACGGCACGCTGATGGGCAAGGGCAGCCTGCCCGTCGTGTCGCTCGAGCAGGCGCTCGGCATCGACATCGACGAAGGGCGTGCGGAATCGGTCGGCGGCCTGGTGATCCAGGCGCTGAGCGATCTGCCGACCGAAGGGCAGCGCGTGTCGTTCGACCGCTTCGACGTCGTCGTGAAGAAGATGAACGGGCCGCGCATCGTGCTGGTGCGCGTCTATCCGAAGGCCGCGAAGGAAGCCGACGAATGACGGCTTCCGCGCACCGCGCGCGATGAACGCGATGCTGCCGCACTGCTGCGTGATCACGCCCGAGCCGGCATCGCCGGCGGCGGCCGATTGCCGCGCGTTCCTCGATCGCTTGTCGGCCGTGCTCGCGCGCGGCGAAACGCTCGTGCAGTTGCGCGTGAAATCGTTCGATGCGGCCGCGTTCGCACGGCTGGCCGCCGATGCGCTCGCGCGCTGCGACGCGGCCGGCGCGCAACTGATGCTCAACGGCCCGATCGATGCAGCCGGCGTGATGCGGCTGGAAGGCGCCGGATGGCACCTCGACGGCGTCGCGCTGCGCGCCGCCGCACGACGGCCGTTGCCGGCCGCGCGCCGTGTGTCGGCCGCCTGCCATGCCGCCGACGATCTCTCGCTGGCCGCGCGCGTCGGCGCGGATTTCGTCACGCTGTCGCCCGTGTTGCCGACGCTCAGTCACCCCGGCGCGCCGACGCTCGGCTGGACCCGGTTCGCCGAATTGGCAGCGCAGGCCACGATGCCCGTCTATGCGCTCGGCGGGATGACGCGCGCGCATCTCGACGACGCGCGCCGGCACGGCGCTCACGGCGTCGCAGGCATTCGAAGCTTCTGGTAAAGACGGCCGGGCGCGCCAGCGCCCGACCTTGCACACGTCACGCGTTCAGATCCGGGCGCATGGCGCGCCATGCGCCGTCGTCGATCCGGCGCACGTCGTGCGTGAGTGCATAGCGGTTCACGTCGCCCGTCAGCCACGCGACGAGCGAATACGGCGGCAACACCCCTTCATCGACGCGATCGCGTGCGCGGGCCGGCGTCTCGAACACGACCTGCCCGCGCGGCGCGTCGAACGGCACCGCGTCCGGCGACAGGTTCAACGCGAGGGTCAGCGTCTCTTCATCGGCAAGCCGCCACGATGCGAGCAACGCGTCGGCATCGCCGTCGCCGCCGGCCTTCAGCGTATGCGCGTCCTGCGGCCGGCAATCCGACAGCCGCGGCGAGATCAGCTTCGCGCGCACGGCGAGCGCCGACTGTACGAAATGCGCACGATCGGCATCGCGTGCGGTTTCGTCGAAGATCAGCGGAATCTGCGGCGTGAGCAGCGACAGGGCGAGCGCCGCGAGGCCCGGATCGGGATCATGATCGCCGTGCTTGCCGTGCTTGCCGTGCTCGCTCTCGCGCCATGCGCCGTCGGACAGCACCAGCGACGTCAGCGACAACCCTTCATTCGCGCAGGCGCCATCGCCCGGCATGGCCGGCTGGAACGCGGTGCCGGTCGCGGTCAGCGCGCGCGCGAGCGTGTGGATCGACTGATGCGTGGAAATGCCTTCGTGGGCCGCCCCGTCGCGGCCGGTCAGCCGATGCAGCGCGCGTTCGCCGCACCCGTTCCACTGCGCATCGAAATGGGTATCGGCGAGATGCACCGGATGGCGTTCGCTGCCGAGCACGAGATGGATGAACCGGTCGGCCGGCACGGCCGCGCGCACGCGGTCGGCGATCTCGCGCAGCCACGACGCGCCGATCCGGTCGGCTTCGCGCAGCCGCAGCCCGTCGCAGCGGTATTCGTCGATCCAGTACAGCGCGTTGTCGCAGAAGAAGTCGCACACCTCCGGATGATCGAGTGCGAGCGGCGGCGGCTGCAGCGGATCGTCGCGCATATGGAAGAACGGCGCCGCATAGTGACGCAGCGCGTCGGTACCGCTGCCGAAGCGCGCGTAATCGAGCTCCAGGATCACGCCGAGGCCATGGCCGTGCGCTTCGTCGATCAGCGCCTTCAGCGCGTCGGGGCCGCCCTCGGCCGCGAGCGGCGCGAACGGCAGGCTGTCGTGCGGCGACGCGAGCAATTCGAGCGCGGTCACGCCCAGGCGCGCGAGCGCCGGCAGCCGGCGGCGCACGCCGTCGAAGCCGCCCACCGCGTGCGGACGAATCGCGTAAAGCGCGATGTCTTCCCACGGACGCCCATGCCAGAACGTGTTGCGCCACATGAACGCGCGCGGATCGATGACCTCGCTCGCACCATTGAGCCCATCGGGCTGCGAGCGCGACGCGGGGTCGGGAATCGACACGGCGTCGTCGAGCCGGTAACGGTAACGCGCACCGGCACCGCATTCGACGAAGACTTCGAACCAGTTCGGGCCGGCCGCCGCCATCGGGACGAGCGTCGGGCCGTTGCCGGTATCGAGTTCGAGCTGGACCTGCGTGCTGCCCGGCGCCCACACGCGGAAATGCGTGCGCGGCGTCGCGCAGAGCGTGCCGCAGGGCTGCGCGCCGGACGGCAGGCAGTGAATGTAGTGCTGCGCATACGGATCGTGCGAACAATCGGACATCATGCGCTCCTCGTGCGTGCCGAGCGGCATGGCCGCGCGGGCAGCGCGGCGCATCGGGGCCCGGCATGCGACGGCCAGGCAGGGGGGGGAGAGAAAAAAGTATGCGCCGGTTTGGCAACGGTGACGCACCGGTTCCCGTCATTTTTAAATGCGAATCGACCCCGCAACCCGCTGCGCGCGACCGGCGCCGAGTCGGGTAGTCCGCATACCGGAATGGCCGCTCGCCTTGTTGCGTCGCCGGCCCGCGCTTACGCTCGGGTCGATGCGTGGGCATGCCGTCCGCGCTCCGACCCGAGGAATCCGCCATGTCGCTCCCCGACAGCGCCGCGAAATTCGATCCGGCACGCGCGCACGAATACGCCGAACAATCCCGCATCGCGCTTGCCGGCTACGACGCGTGTCACGAACTCGCCGCGTGCATGCTCGCGTCGTCGATCGCGGCGGCCGATGCGCGGCTCCTCGTGGTGGGCGCGGGCGGCACCGGACAGGAAATCTGCGTGCCCGCCGCGCTCGAGCCGGGCTGGCAATTCACGGCGGCCGATCCGTCCGCGCCGATGCTGGCGCTCGCGCGTGCGAACGTCGAAGCCGCCGGTTTCGGCGCGCGCACGCAATTCGTCGAGGCCGGCGTCGATACGCTGCCCGACGCGCCGGCCTTCGACGGCGCAACGCTGATCGGCGTGCTGCACCACGTGCCCGGCGACGATGCGAAGGCCGCGCTGCTGGACGCGATCGCACGGCGCCTGAAGCCCGGCGCACCGCTCGTGATCGCGGGCAACTACCGCCGCTATGCGGACCACCCTCGCCTGCTCGATGCATGGCAGCAGCGCTGGCGCATGAAGGGCGCCTCGCCCGACGCCGTGCGCGCGCAACTCGCGAAGATCCTGCAGGGCGCCGATCCGCCGGCTGCCGAGGAAGCCGTCTTCGCGTTGCTGCACGATGCGGGCTTCGATGCGCCGCTGCGCTTTTTTTCGAGCCTGTTCTGGGGTGCGTGGATCGCGGTGCGGCGCGGCGCCCGAGCAAACGAATGACGAAGCGGCACGCCTCGCGCGCGTTGAATCGTGGCGACGCCATCGCACGTTCGTCCCTGCGTGCGTGCCGTGGTTCGCGCTCGGTATGATGTCGTTCCCGCCCCTCTTCCGGCCTCGACATGCTGACCGTCCACCACCTGAACAACTCGCGTTCCCAGCGCGTGCTCTGGCTGCTCGAAGAACTGGATGTGCCGTACGAGATCGTGCGCTACGAGCGCGATCCGAAGACGATGCTCGCGCCGCCCGCGCTGCGTGCGATCCACCCGCTCGGCAAGTCGCCGGTCGTCACCGACGACGGCCGCACGTACGCGGAGTCGGGCGCGATCATCGAGTATCTGGTCGAGCGCTACGGGAACGGACGTCTCGCGCCGCCGCCCGGTACGCCCGAGCGGCACGAGTACACGTACTGGCTGCACTATGCGGAAGGTTCGGCGATGCCGCCGTTGCTGCTGAAACTGGTAGCGTTGCGGATCGCGCATGCGCCGATGCCGTTCTTCGCACGGCCCATCGCACGCAAGATCGCCGCGACGCTGCAATCGGGCTTCGTCGATCCGCAGATCGCGCTGCATCTCGGCTATCTCGACGACACGCTGAAACGCACGGGCTGGTTCGTCGGCGACGGTTTCAGCGCGGCCGACATCCAGATGAGCTTCCCGCTCGAAGCCGCAATGGCGCGCGGCGACGGCGGCAAGCATCCCGCGATCGCGCGCTTTCTCGAAACGATCCACGCGCGCCCGGCCTACCGTCGCGCGCTCGAGCGCGGCGGCCCGTACGAACTGCTCAAGTAAGCCACATCAGCTCAGCAAACCCGCCGCGACGTTGATCGACAGCCCGAGCACGGCCATGTTGAAGTAGAACGACAGGATCGACTGCGCGAGCACCGAGCGGCGCGCGGAGCGGTTGGCAAGCGACACGTCGGCCGTCTGCGACGCGACCGCGAGCGTGAACGCGAAATACAGGAAATCCCAGTAGTCGGGTTCGAGGTTGCGATCCGGAAAGCGCAGCGCGCGGTCGTTGCTCGGCGAGCCGTAATAGAGCCGCGCGTAGTGCAGCGTGAAGATCGTCGGGATCAGGAACCATGCGCCGAACAGCGTCGCGCCGGTGATCGCGTAATGACCGAGCCCCATGCGGAAACCGACGCTCTTCGCGGTGGCGAGCTCGATCGCGATCGCGGCGACGCTCGCGACCGTCGCCGCGCATACGACGGTCAGCACCGTCGTCGCGCTTTCGTCCTCGCGGATCGCGACTTCGCGCACCTTGTAATGATGCGCGGTAATCATGCGTCCCCACATCAACGCAAGATACAGCCAGATCGCGCAATCCCAGCCGATCAGCGCACGTGCGGCCGGACGCAGCGAAAACGGCAGCAACACCGCACACAGCACGCCCGCGACGAAGGCCGAGACCATGCGCGGCCGGTTGCGCAATACCTGCGGATAAAACGTCATCGTGTCATTCCGAAAGCGGATGGAAAGGGTTCGGCCGGCGCGCAAACTGCCCGCAACGCCATGCCGGCGGGTACCGCCCCGATTATCGCCATTCCTGCATGACGTTGCGATGGGTACGAGCGCCTAAGATATCGGGATGACTGCCTCCCTCTGCCACCATCCCGCGAACACGGCCGGCCGCGACTTCGTCGTCGGCGACCTGCACGGCTGCGTGGATGTGCTGCGCGCGCTGCTGCACGACGTGCGCTTCGATCCGGCGCGCGACCGGTTGTTTTCGGTCGGCGATCTCGTCGACCGCGGCCCCGCGTCGGAAACGGCGCTCGATCTGCTCGACCGCCCGTGGTGCCACGTCGTGCGCGGCAATCACGAAGAGGTGCTGAGCCTCGTATCGCGCGGCAAGCTGCCGCCCGACGCGTGGCGCGGGATCGGCGGCGACTGGGGCGCCGACCTGCCGCCGGAGCGGCTGCACGCGCATGCGGCACGTGTGGACGCGCTGCCGCTCGTGCGCGTGATCGGCGACGGCGCCGCGCGCTTCAACGTGCTGCATGCGGAGTTCCTCGGCCCGGACGCCGAGCTCGATACGGGCAGCTATTCGCACGACGTGCGCGAGCGGCTGATCTGGGGGCGCGATCTCGTCCAGGGGCTCGTCGATCCGGCCCGGCAAGCCGGACTGTCGCTGACCTGCACCGGCCACACGCCCGTGCGCGCACCGCAGCGCATCGGCGCGCAATGGTTCATCGATACGGGGGCATTCGCACCGTCCGGACGCCTGACGATCGTCGAACCGCGCACCGGCGATACGTGGTCGCTCACGCAGGCCGACGCGCGCGCGCGCCATGCAGGCGACCTGCCGCTGCCCTGAAGCCGTCGGCGCCGACAACGGGCACGCCGCCTACCCGACCTGATTCAGCTCGAACACCGCATCGACCGCGGAGCCGTTCCAGTTGTATTCGAGATAAGCCGCGTGATGACAGTCGCGCAGCAGCGACGTGCGAAACGCCGCGAGACATTCGCCGCGCGGGTCGCGCACCGACGGATAGACGATCCCCGCGCCGCCGGCATGGCGCACCGCGCGGCCGAGCGCCTGACCCGCGCTGTAGTCGAGCGGATCGAGCAGGCCGGGGCTGCGTTGCGGCCACGTGCGCACGTCGGCCACGTCGCCTTGCGCGAACACCGTGTAGAGCCGCATCTGCTGACGCATCGGCGCCTCTTTCGTCGCGGCCAGGAACAGCCCGCTGTGATACCGCGTTTCGGCGATCGCCGTATCGCGCGAACGCGCGCAGTAGAACACGCCGTAGCTGCCGTCGGAAAAGCGGCTGCCCTGCGGATTCAGGTGCGTGAACGCGGCCATGATCGGCCCCCAGCCCTGGCCGTAGCGGCGCTCGGCCGGCGGCACGAGGTCGAGCGTGCCGACTTCGTGGCGAATGCGGTCGTTGGTCAGCGATTCGAGCGCATAGAGCGCATCGAAATCGTCGGCCGACGCAACGCGGTCGAACAGGTTGATGGCGGGAAAGCGGGTAGGAATCACACGATAGGCAGGTGCCCAGTCGACGACGGTCGTGGGCCAGTGTTGCGTTTCGGTCGGCATCGTCACGCCCAGCCACCCCGCATCGCGTCGAGATATTGACGCACGGCGACCAGATCGCCGACGTTGCCGGCCAGCATCCGGTCGAGCGCGCGCTTGCCGCCGAACGGCGCCGCGTCGTTGGGGCGCTTGACCCACGTGTCGGCGGCCGACGGCTGCGGCAGCAGGATCTGCAGCGCCTTGTAGATGCCGAGCAGCAGCGATAGCCGCTCGAGCGTATCGCGCGGCAGGCGCGCCGATTCGGGCGAGGCCTTCCACTTGAAGAACGTCGAGCGGCCGGGCGAGCCGAGCAGCACGATCTGCTCGTCGATCGTCAGCTCCCAGTCGCGCGCGATGTTGAAAAACGCGCGCAGGCCGGCCGCCGACATGTGTGCGACCGAAGCCTGCCGCGGGGCGGAATGCGGATCGAACGCGGGTTGTGACATGATCGTTAGTCTCGAAACGAATTTACTAACAAGATTAGTCCATTTTCGTATTTTTGCAAGGGTCGGCACCTTCCGTCCGGTCATTGCATCCGCTGAATCGATATTTTTTGTCCATTCTGGACTGCAATTTTATTTTCTGCGTTAATGGCCGGACGGACAGCGCCGGCACGCGACGCCCGTCCGCTCCAACCGGGTCACCCGGAACCGGAACGACCACGCCAAGGAACGCACCATGAAGAGACTGATTGCCGCCGCTTCGATCGCCCTGCTCGCGGTATCCGCAGGCCCCGCCGCCGCGAAGGACTGGACCACGCTGCGCTTCGGCACCGACGCCAGCTATGCGCCGTTCGAATCGAAGGCGCCCGACGGCAAGCTCGTCGGCTTCGACATCGACCTCGGCAACGAGATCTGCGCGCGGCTGAAGGCGAAGTGCGTGTGGCTCGAGAACGACTTCGACGGGATGATCCCGGCGCTGAAGGCGAAGAAGTTCGACGCGGTGCTGTCGTCGATGTCGATCACGCCGCAGCGCGCGGAGCAGATCGGCTTCACGACGAAGATCTACAACCAGCCGACGCGGCTCGTCGTGAAGAAAGGCTCGCCGCTGCTGCCGACGCCCGAATCGCTGAAGGGCAAATCGATTGGCGTCGAGCAGGGCACGACGCAGGAAGCGTATGCGAAGGCGTACTGGGCGAAGCAAGGCGCGAACGTCGTGTCGTACCAGAACCAGGACGGCGTGTACGCCGATCTCACGTCGGGCCGCCTCGACGCCGCGCTGCAGGACGAGGTGCAGGCCGAGATCGGGTTCCTGAAGTCGCCGCGCGGCGCGGGCTATCAGTTCATCGGGCCCGAGCTCGTCGACGAGAAGGTGCTCGGCATCGGCGCCGGCATCGGGCTGCGCAAGGAAGATACGGACCTGAAGGCGAAGATCGATCGCGCGATCCACGACATGGTCAAGGACGGCACGTACAAGCGGCTCGCGTCGAAGTACTTCGACTTCGACATCTACGGCAGCTGAAGCGGCGGCGCGTGCGGCCGGGCGCGATGCCCGTCGTGCGCGGCCGAACCGCGTTGCCGCTTGCTCGCCGGGCGGCAACGCACCGGCTTCGCCGTCCGCAGCGCGACAGCGCGCAAACACACATCCTTCGGATTGCGAATGGATTGCTCCGCATGCAACCGCCGGTGACGCGTCAATACGCGAAGACCGGGCGCCGGGGAACCGGTGCCCGGGTACACATGCCCTTGCGGATCGTGTTGGCTGGCGGGAAAGCGCCGAGCCGGCGCGGATGACCGGGAATCAACCGGATCCGCCTCGCACCGGGCGCGGAGAGATGGCCCGTCGAAGCATGCCGGCCGGCTGCAAGGCGCGCGGTCGACCGGCGATGCGTCGAATCACTGCGATCGCGGCCTGCCGGCCGCGGCGTGTGGCGATCGTTCATTTTTCTACCCCGTTTCGGTCTGCTGCTTGGTACGGCAACCGGACGACGCCGGTGCTCCGACGATCCGCCGACGACGGTCCGTGCCGGGCGGAACGCGGCCGTGTTGCCCCGCTCCGCCGTGCATCCCCGCGGACTGCGTCCTTGCCGGCCCTCGCATGCTTCGCTGCCGAACCGGCCGGACGCCACGTCGTCGACTTTCGCACGCTCCTATCCGCAAGGACCGGGCCAGCTTCGCGCGAGGCCGTCGGCACAAGGGTTTCATCGGACGGGAACGGAACCGGAACGGGCGGAACGCCCAGGAAGTTGCGAAACTGAAACATGCGCTGCGCAAGCGGCGTCAGCCGCGCAGCGGCAACGCCTTGCGGGACAAGGCACACGGACGATGCGGAAAATTTTCCCGGCGCGCACGCCCCCCCTTCTGCCCGCGTTTGCCGCCCGGATTCGCGCATGCGCCGACGCGAAACGTTTCACGTCCTTTACACCGGTGCGGGCACCCGCGCGCGGGCCGGCCGCGCACGCTGCGCGGCCGCGGGTCAGCCCACCCGTTGATGGTCCTCGTCGCCGGACGGCGCGCCGTCCTTCCCGCCGTTGTCGCCGTTGTTGTCGTGATCGTTGAGCCCGTGCTCGATCATCATCCGGTACAGCGTGACGCGCGAAATGCCGAGTTCGGCAGCGGCCTTGTTGATCCGGTGATCGTTGCGCAGCAGCGCGTTTTCGATCGCGGTGCGCTCGGCAAGCGAGCGCGCCTGTTCGAGCGTCACCGGCTCCGCTTCGCCCGGCGTGTCGAGCCCGAGATCGTGCGGCGTCAGCAGCCGGCTCTCGGCCATCACGATCGCGCGGCGCACGCGGTTGATCAGCTCGCGTACGTTGCCCGGCCACTCGTAACGGCGCATCGCATCGAGCGCCGCGGACGTGAAGCCGCTGATCTTGCGGCCGCTGTCGGCCTTGTACTTTTGCAGCACGTAATGCGCGAGGATATCGATGTCCTTGCCGCGCGCGCGCAGCGGCGGCTCGTGAATGCGCAGCACGCAGAGCCGGTGATAAAGGTCCGCGCGGAAACGTCCGGCTTCGACCGCGCCGTCGAGATCGACGTGCGTTGCCGAGATGATCCGCACGTCGACCGGAATCGACTCCTGGCCGCCGAGCCGCTCGATTTTCCCTTCCTGCAGGAAACGCAGCAGGCTCGCCTGGCTTTCGACCGGCATGTCGCCGATTTCGTCGAGAAACAACGTGCCGCCGTTCGCGGATTCGATCCGGCCCGCGCGCCGCTGGTTCGCGCCGGTGAATGCGCCGCGCTCGTAGCCGAACAGTTCCGACTGCAGCAGGTGATGCGGAATCGCGCCGCAGTTGATCGCGACGAACGGCCCCTTGCCGCGCCCCGAACGCTCGTGGATCGCGAGCGCGGTGAGTTCCTTGCCGGTGCCCGATTCGCCGGAGATGAACACGCTCGCATCGGTCTTCGCGACCTTGCGGATCGTGCTGAACAACTGCTGCATCGCTTCGCAGTTGCCGATCATCCCGTGCTCGCCGATCGACGCCGCGTACGCCGCCCCGTCGACGCGATCGAGCGCCGCCATCCCGCGCGCGTGACCGAGCACGTGCGAAATCCATTCATTCGGCAACGGCAGCGTCACGTAGTCGAAACAGTAGCTGCGGATCAGTTCGCGCACGGCCGTGCCG
This sequence comes from Burkholderia anthina, assembly GCF_902498995.1. Classification (GTDB taxonomy): domain Bacteria; phylum Pseudomonadota; class Gammaproteobacteria; order Burkholderiales; family Burkholderiaceae; genus Burkholderia; species Burkholderia anthina. Next base: position 186,459 of record NZ_CABVLY010000013.1, on the reverse strand, counting down.
ATCATGTTGCCGGCCTGCGCGATGGAGATCCAGCCGATCGCCGGCTGGCTCAGGCACGCTTTCAGTGCAGGATAGTCGCGCGATGTGAAGCCCGTGAAATCGATGAGCCCGGCGGCGACGCTCACGCCTGACGTCATGTTCTGCGCGGCGCCCGCCGTCTTCGCGACCGCGATCTCCCAGCCAAGCTCGCGCAGTTGCGCCAGCAGCGACTCGTCCGGCGAACGCATGATCACGAACAGCTTGCGTCCGGCCTCGGGGGCGGTGACGGACACGAACGGCATCTCGGGCGCCGCCGTCCCGTTTGCGTCGGGTGACCTTGCAACCATCGTTGTTCCCCGCTTGGCGTTGGTATCGTGCGCCGGCTCGCCGCCGCGTACGACGGACCTCGATCGAACCGACATATTGGCCGCATTTCCGTTTGAATAAAATCCCCCCGCGCCATAATCGCGCGCACGGGCGAATCCTTTCATGACGGTATATCGATGCCGCCGACGCGCGGCTAGATGGGTGTTATCCCGGTGGCGCGACGGGCGCGACGCGGGATCGGATCGGCGTCGAACGCGCAAAGCCGCGCCGGCACTGGCGCACCGGCTCGCGCGGGCGGTCGGGCACCTGGAATCGGCCCGGTGGCGGGTAGCCATGCGACCGGCGAAAGCGCGCGGCCGCCCGCTCGCGCACCCGCTGCCGCTTGATGTCGGTCAATCGTCAGAAGAAGCGCGTTGATGCATGAACGCAACACGCGCCACGGGGGGTGCGGGCGGCTACGTCAGCGTCCCGATGCGAGCGGCGCGAGCGCGTTCGCGCGGCCGCGGCCGGCCGGTGCGTGATCGTGGTCGCCATACGCGGCGACGAGCGCCTCGACACGCGCGAGATGATGGCGGTTGTCATGGTCCCACGGGTGGAAACCGGGCCGCAGGAAGCTCAGCCATTCGCCCGCGATGCGCGGAAACAGCCCGCGCCGCGGCCCGTACAGGAACGCGAGCACACGCAGCATGCCGCGCACGTGATGCCCGGCACGACGATCGCGCCACAACAGCGTCACGTGCATCAGGAATACGGTCGGCCAGAACGTCAGCGTCGTCAGCAGATACACGCCGACGCGGATCAGATAGCGCCCCGCGCCCGGCTTCATCACGGCATTCCACACGTCGTAGGACACGGCCTTGTGCTCGGTTTCCTCGAGCGCGTGCCAGATCCACATCTGCCGGTAGCCTTCGACCGAACCGTCGAGACGCGTCGGATCGCGCAGAAGCCAGTCCGCGAGCATCGCCGTGTAATGTTCGGCCGCGACGGTATGCGCCAGCTGCACCGATCGCGGCAGCACGCGCTTCATGACGCCGAGCACCGCCCATACGCGCTTGTCCAGCTTGCGCGCGGGCAGCCGGTTGGCCTGCATCAGCTCGTTGTATTCGACGTGCTCGCGCGTGTGCATCGCTTCCTGGCCGATGAAGCCGAGCACCTGCCGCTTCAGCACGGGATCGTCGATCCGGTCGCGATAGTTGCGCACCGAATCCATGAAAAAGCGTTCGCCGGCCGGAAACAGCAGCGACAGCGCGTTGAAGAAGTGGGTCACGTGCGGGCCGAGCCCATGCCAGTCCTTCGCGCGTTCGACCGGCAGGTCGAAGCGCAGGTCGCGGCGCACCGGCATCACCTCGGCTGCGGTAGCGAAAGCGGCTGACTTCATGTTGGTCGTTCTCCTTGTTTTCGGGCGGCCCGGCATCCGTTGCGGCCGTGCCGGCGCGGGCCCGGGCGCCGCATCGCGCGGCGCCGAAATCCTGACATCGACAGATGTAACGATAGGCCGCGGCCGGCAACGCGCGCAAGCCGCGCGGTAGATGCGCGCTTCCAAACGGGGCACGGTCGAAAGCGCCCGGAAAACGGCGTGCGAACGTCGTCCGGTGATGCGGAAATTCGAACGCATGGATCGGTTCGCGGGCCGCCACTGAGCGTCGCCGCTACGACTCGCGATCGGCGGGGCAGCCCCGCCCCACGGGCGTTTCAGCGATTTTTACGGCGGCACGTGGCGCGCCGCCGACCGGCCGGGTAGCACCGATTCATACACGCGAGCGACGCGCGCGGTGCAACCGCGTTTATCCGGCTCGCGGAAAATTCAAACGCGCGTTCCATTCGCGTTTCGCGCATCACACCGCGCACTATCCCGGCGGGCCTGCCGCCGGGCCCTCGCCGCGTGCGGCGGCCCCTTGCGGGCTCGCCTACAATAGCGGTTTTACCCAACCCCTTTTCAGGAGAAGTCATGTCTGTCACCACGACCGCATCGGGCCTCAAAATCGAAGAACTGACCGAAGGCACCGGCGCGGAAGCGCAAGCCGGCAAGACCGTCAGCGTTCACTACACGGGCTGGCTGACCGACGGTCAGAAATTCGACTCGAGCAAGGACCGCAACGACCCGTTCGCATTCGTGCTCGGCGGCGGCATGGTCATCAAGGGCTGGGACGAAGGCGTGCAGGGCATGAAGGTCGGCGGCGTGCGTCGCCTGACGATCCCGCCGCAACTCGGCTACGGCCCGCGCGGCGCAGGCGGCGTGATTCCGCCGAACGCGACGCTCGTGTTCGAAGTCGAACTGCTCGACGTCTGACGACGCCGCCGGCCGACGTCCCGCCGATGCAACCCATCCCGTCTCCCGCCATCGCGCTGCGCCGTTACGACACGTGCGAAGCGTCGGACGTGCACGACTTTCATCAGGTCGTGCTCGGCGTCGACGGCGCGATGGTGATGGCGGTGGACGGCGTCGGCCAGCGCATCGACCGGCACGCGGCCTGGCTGATTCCGGCCGGCTCGCGCCACGATTACGCGGGCCTCGGCGACAATCGCCAGCTCGTGCTGGATCTCCCCGCCGCGTCGCTCGCGGTGCCGCAGCGGCTGTTCGACAGCGCGCGCGCCGTGGCGATCGACCCTGCGCTGACCTCGCTGGTCGCGCAGGTCGCGGCAACCGCCGCGCAACTCGACGGCCCGGCCGGCGACGCGCCGCGGGCGCACCGTTTCCAGTGGCAGGCGGCCGCGCGGCTGTGCGACGCGCTGCTCGGCGACGCCGGCGTTGCCGCACCCGCCGCGGGCCTCGATTTCGCGCGCATCGACCGCTGGCTGCGCGCACGGCTCGCGGAGCCGCTGCGCATCGCCGATCTCGCCGCGCACTGCGGCTACGGCATGCGCCGCTTTCACCAGCTGTTCGTCGACGCGTTCGGCGAAACGCCGCATCGCTACCTGCAGCGGCTGCGGCTCGACACGGCCGTGGTGCTGCTCACCGACGGCCGTCATCCGCTCGTCGACGTCGCCGGCATGGTCGGCTTCGCCGATCAGAGCACCTTCACGCACGCATTCACGAAACGCTTCGGCGTCGCGCCCGGGCGCTGGCGCGGCGAACGGCACTGAGCGGCCGGGCAACGCCCGGGGCCGATTGAGCGGAACGATCACGCGTCGCCGGAATCGCCTGAACTGTTGCGTGTCGTACCCTCCGCCGATACGCAACCGGGCAAGATGATCGCGCGTGGCAGCCGCCCAGCGCCTGTTTGCGCTGATAACGTGCCCTTCTGATGGCCAGCGCCACGCGTGAATTTTTCCAAATGGGGGAATGTGCCTTTCCGCCCGCCTGACGGCGTCGTTCACCGTTGCAACAGCGACGGCTATTGCGCCGCATCTCTCCCTGCATGCGCCCCGAGAGGCAGCCCGCCAAGGCGACGCGTGCGCAAGCCCGTTAGCGGGAACCGGCCCTAGTCAGCAACCTTGCGCACCACCGTCTCCGCCGCCTTCACCGGCCGGCCGTCGTCGTGCCGCAGCGCGAGCTTGCGGATCGCGCGGCCCGTCTTGCGGTCCACCAGCACCGAATGCGGCTCGCCGCGCGCGAACAGGTTCGCCTCGCCCCACTGGCGCAGCATCACGATGATCGGGAACAGCCCCTCGCCCTTCTTCGTCAGCGCGTACTCCTGATACGCGCTGCCATCCGACGCGGGCACCACGTCGAATACGCCGGCATCCACCAGCATCCGCAGCCGGTCCGACAGGATGTTGCTCGCGACACCGAGGCTCGCGCGGAAATCGCCGAACCGGCGCACGCCGTCGAACGCATCGCGCACGATCAGCAACGCCCAGCGATCGCCGACGATATCGGTCGCCCGCGCCACCGGGCACGGCGAATCCGCAAGACTTCTCTGCCTGGCCATGTTCCTCTCCACTGTCGCACCGGCCGCCTTCGCAGGCGCCGGCCGTCCATGCGCGGGCCCGTCGCCCGCCGCTTCACAGGTTGCATTTTAAAACTACTTTTCCTACACTCACACTGGTTTCAAATTGCAACTAGATAGTACGAGGAAAAACCCATGGAATCGTCCTGCCATTCAGGCCCCGTCGCGGCGAACGCGGCACCGCACGCGGATCGTCCGGCCGACGGCACGCGCGCGTCCGCGGCGCTGGTCGCGCTGCTCGCCGTCTGCTGCGCGGCGAGCGTCGCCAACGTGTACTACGCGCAACCGCTGCTGGATTCGATCGCACGCGACTTCGGCGTATCGCAGGCGGCAGTCGGCGGCGTCATCACCGCGACGCAGCTCGGCTGCGCACTCGCGCTGCTGTTCGTCGTGCCGCTCGGCGATCTGCTGAACCGCAAACGCCTGATCGCCGTTCAGCTGTTGCTGTTGACGGCGGCGTGCATCGGCGTGGCCGCATCGTCGACCCGCATCGCGCTGCTCGCGGGCATGGTGGCGGTCGGGCTGCTCGGCACCGCGATGACGCAGGGACTGATCGCCTGCTCGGCCGCACTGGCCGGCGCCGGCGAGCGCGGGCGCGTGGTGGGCGCCGCGCAGGGCGGCGTCGTGATCGGCCTGCTGGCCGCGCGTTCATTGGCGGGTGTCGTCACCGACGTCGCCGGATGGCGCGCGGTCTATCTCGTGTCGGGCGCGCTCGCGATCGCGATGCTCGTCGCACTGTCACGGCTGCTGCCCGATACCGAAGCGCCGCGCGAACGCATCGGCTACGCGGCGCTGCTGGGTTCGATGGTGACGCTGTTGCGCACCGAGCGCGTGCTGCGCGTGCGCGGCGCGATCGCGCTGCTGATGTTCGCCGCGTTCAGCATCTTCTGGAGCGCGCTCGTGCTGCCGCTGAGCGCCCCACCGCATTCGATGTCGCATACGCAAATCGGCGCATTCGGGCTCGTCGGCGCGCTGGGCGCGGCAGCAGCGGCACGCGCGGGCCGGCTCGCGGATCGCGGGCTCGGCGAAGCGACGACCCGCGCCGCACTCGCGCTGCTCGCGTTCTCGTGGCTGCCGCTGGCGTTCGGCGGCACGTCGATCGCGCTGCTGGTGATCGGCATCGTGCTGCTCGACGTAGGCGGACAGGCCGTCCACGTCGTGAACCAGAGCATGATCCTCGGCGCGCGGCCCGATGCGCATGCACGGCTCGTCGGCTGCTACATGCTGTTCTATTCGATCGGTAGCGGACTCGGCGCGATCGCGTCGACGATGATGTATGCGCACGCCGGATGGACCGGCGTCTGCGGGCTTGGTGCGGCGGTCAGCGTGATCGCGTTCGTCGTATGGGCCGCGACGCGCGCCCGGACGCGGCACGTGCCGGCGACGGCGCACAGATGACGGCACGCCCGAATCGGACGGCCGGCCTGCGAACCGGACGCACACGTGTGCGCACCGGTTCCTGCTTCGCGACGACGACAACGACGGCGCGCACTCACGCGCCGCGTTCGTTCAACCCGCCATCCGGATCGCCTCGTCGTACACGCCGGCGACGCGGCGCGCGATCACCGCATTGTCGAAGTGATCGCGCGCATAGCGCTTGCATGCGGCTTCGTCCGGCAGCTTGATCGCGCCCGACAGCGCGGCGCCGAGCCCTTCGGCGATCGCATCGGCGCCGGTGGACGGCAGCACGAGATCGTCGGACAACCCGGCGACCGCCTCGGGCAGCCCGCCGACCGGCGTGACCAGCACCGGCGTGCCGGACGCGAGCGACTCGACCGTGATCAGCCCGAAGCCCTCGAGCGCGACCGTCGGCACGACGCTGACGGTGGCCGCGCGGTACAGCGCCGCGAGATGCTGGTCGGGCACGAAGCCGAGCAGCTTCACGTTGTCCTGCAGCCCGGCCGCGTCGATGCGTTGCTGCAGTTCCTCGGCGAGCTTGCCCTTCCCCGCGATCAACAGCAGCACGTCGGGATGGCGGCGCTTGACCATGCCGATCGCGTCGACCAGATCCTCCAGCCCCATGCGCCGCACGAGCCGGCGCACGGCCAGCACGATCGGCCGGTCCTGCGGCAATTGCAGCTTGTGGCGCGCCTCGCCCGGCGTGAGCGGCGTATCGAACTGCGCGGTATCGACGCAGCCGGGAATCACGCGCACGCGCGACGGATCGATCCCGTAGCGGTTCGTCAGGATCTGGCCGAACGCCTGCGACAGCACGATCAGCCGCGACGAGCGCGTATAGACGGCCTGTTCGAGATAGCGCTTCGCGCGCTGCCCGAGCGATGCGGCGCCCTCGACCTGGCTTTCGTCGGCCCACGGCCCCTGGAAGTGCGACACCTGCGGAATCCCGCGCGTCACGTCGAGGCCGGGGAACGTATAGAGCGCGAAGTGCGACGAAATCACGTCCGGCCGGTCGCTGCGAATTTCATCGCGCAACGCGCGGCGCGCGGCGAGCATCCGGCGCGCGAGCGGCTGCGACGCGGGACCGAAGCCCTGGATCGCGCCGCCCGTGTCGTCGGCGACCTTCGGCGAGCCGGCGACGAGCCCGCGCACCTCGACACCCGCGCCCGGCAGCGCGCCGACGAGCGAGTAGTACATCCGGTCGAGGCCGCCCGCGCGTTCGGGAAACCAGTGCATGCCGATTTGCAACGATTTGATCGGCCGGGAAGAAGAAGACATCACGATTGCTCCTGCGTGACCGCATGCTCGACCCGCTCGAAAGCGGACGGCTGCGAGGGTTGGCCGATGCGCCGGTAAAGCGCGACGTACTGGGCGCCCATGTGGGCCCAGCCGAAACGGGTCATCAATTCGCGGGCGGCGGCACCCATCGCGCGGCAGGTGTCGCGCGACGCTGCAAGCGAGCCGATCGCCTGCGCGAGCGCGTCCGGATCGTCCGGGTCCTCCAGCACGATCCCGCAGTCGCGCGTGATGATTTCCGCGCCGCCCGCGGTGCGCGCGGTGACGACCGGCAGCCCGGCCGCCATCGCCTCCAGCAGCGACAGGCTCATCGCTTCGTAGCGCGAAGGGAACACGTACGCGTCGACCGAGCGCATCAGCGTCGGCATGTTCTTCACGAGCCCGAGGAAATGCACGCGCGACGCGATGCCGAGCGCGCGCGCCTCTTCCGGATACGGGCTGCCGGGCAGATAGCCGGCCACCGCGAGATGGACGTTCGCCGGCAGCCGGGTCAGCGCCTTCAACACGGTGCCGAGGTTCTTGCGCGGCGTGCGCAGGTCGCCGACGAACAGCAGCAGGAACGCGTCGCCGGGCAACTCGAACGCCGCGCGGTCGGCCTGCGCGCCCGCGAACGCGCTGCCGTCGACGCCGTTGTAGATCACGCTGATCTTGCGGCTGTCGATACCGAGCCCGGCGATCTCGTCGGCGACCTTCTGCGACACCGCGGTAATCGCGCGCGAGCGGCGGTATGCCCAGCGCTCCAGCGCGGTGTTCACGCGCGTATAGACGTACTGGTAGGCCGACCACACGCCCTTCGTCAGTCCGAACGGGTAATACGGGCTCTTGAACCAGCCGCCGTGCACGAAGTGCGCGGTATTCACGTCGGCGCGGATCCACGAGATGAAGCCGTTCACGTGCAGCACGTCGTATTCGCCGCGATGCGCGCGGAGCCACCACGCGCTCTTCAGCGCGAACACCTGCTGCTTGACGAGATTCGACGGCCAGAAACGCCCGGCCTTCACCGGCACCCAGCGCACGCGCGGGTCGGCCAGCAACTCCGGCGCGACGTGCGACGCGATCAGCGTGACCTCGTAGTTTTCGGCCAGCGCCGCGCGCGCGATTTCGTAATTGACGCGGCCCTGCCCGTCGTTATGACGCACGACGTGCGTGACGATCGCGATCCTCAATGGTCGCCTCCCGGTGAACGCGCGGCGGCCGGCAGGCGCTGCGCCTTCTGCCAGTGCGCCGCGGATAGTATGGAAAAAATGGCCGTGAACATCAGCAGGCCGCCCGTGCCGATCAGCGAGTTCGTGAACACGAGCATCGCGAACGTCGACAGGCACAGGCTCAGGCACGCGCCGACGAACTTGTCTTGGCGCAGCTTGAACGCCGCGCGCAGCGTGCGGCCGAACAGCATCACGACGCCCGCGAGATACAGCAGCGTGCCAGGCCAGCCGAGCACGAACGGCACGTTCATCACGCCGCTGTCGAAACTGCCGTACTTGCCGAGCTCGCCGCTGTCGCTCGACAGCTTGGTCGACGCGCCGGTCGCGCCCATCCCTTCGCCGGCGACGTCGGTGAACGCCGTTTGCGCGAACGTCGCGTAGAACTTGTTGCGGTCGTCGTAGCTGCGGTCGTCCTTCAGGTTCGTGATCGATTCGAGACGCTGGCCGAGCCGGTCGGCCACCGGCCCGACGGTCAGGAGCGGCACGCATAGCCCGACCAGCACGACGCCGCTGATGAGGATCCGCATCCGCACGCGGTTGCTCGACTGCACGAGCTGGATCGCAAGCGCGATCACCCAGCCGCCCCACGTCGAGCGCACGAGACACAGCGCGAACGACACGAAGCCCGCCGCGCCGGCGAACCAGCGGACCTTCTGCGGCGCCGCGAACACGAACACCAGCGCGCCCATGATCGCGAACGCGAACGGCCCGGACGAGTTCATCGTGCTGAACACGCGCACGCCGTACGGCACCGGCTCGCCCTGCGAGCCCATGTCGGAACCGACCATCCACAGCACGTCCCACTGCGGCATCACGAAGTACTGCACGACGCCGTACACGCCCATCACGAGCATGCCCCACATGAAGGTGGACAGCAGCACGTCGCGGTACTCGGGGTAGTCGCGCGAGTTGACCATGATGTGAAAGCCGATCAGCACCGGGTACACCCAGTTCGCGAGGTCGTAGGTCGCGGCCATCACGCCGCTCGACACGATCCCGACGAGATACGCATACGTGAGCCCGAAGAGGATCAACAGCACCGGAATCCCGCGCCGCTGCGCGAGCACGCGGTAGTGCCGCAACAGCCCGAGGCCGGCGATCATCGTCACCGCGAGCGGCGCGACCTGGATCAGGCTCGTCGGCGTGAAGGCGCCCTTCGACCAGTCGGCCAGGCGCCGCACCTCGGGGCTGAGGAACCACACCCACCACATGAAGCCGACGTAGCGCGCCGGGCTCTTGAAATAGAGCCAGAGGCCGACCGCGATGGCCAGCACCGGAAACGCGAGCGTCAGTATTCTTCCCTGGTGAATGGCGATCAGCGCGGCGGTCAGCGCCCACAGTCCGGCCTGCCCGGCCCAGTGCTTCGGCTCGGCGAACCAGCTGCGGGTGCGCGACGGCGCGCGTTCGGCGGCAATCGTACTCATCGATCCGTACTCACCGCGACGAAGGGCGCGAATCCGCAAGCGGCATCGCCAGGCCCGCGGCGGCCGGCGTGCGACGCCGGCGCAGCATGTCGCGCGTGATCCGCACATGCTGTTCGGCAAACGCCTGCGTGGTCAGGTCGCGCTCGCGCAGGCATTGCGCCGCGGCGCGCGCGCATTCGAGCGCGGCAGCCGGGTCGGCCACGAGGCGGTCGGCGGCCTGGCGCATCGCCTGCGCGTCGAACGGCGGCACGTACGCGGCCGTATCGTGCGGGAAGTAGTCGCTGAGCCCGCCGACGTCGGACACGATCATCGGCTTGCCGACGGCCGCCGCCTCGAGCATCACGGTGATGCCCGACGCGTGGAAGTTCGGCCGCAGCGGCACGACGATCACGTCGGCCCATGCGTACAGCTCGTGCTGCTTCGCGAGCCCCGACGCCGAGCCGATCCGCACGTTCGGCGCATGCCACTCGCGCGGCACGCGGCGGCGCGTCGCGAGCCGCACGTCGTAGCGCGCGTCGCCACCGAACGCGGCGAGGAAGGTGCGCCAGTCGCGATCGCGGTCGTTGCCGATCGCCGCGATCCGCAGCGGCCGGTTCGGCTGCCACCGTTGCGGGTCGGTAAGCGGGAAATCCTGCGTGTTCAGGCCGTAGTACACGAACTCCGCATCGCGCCCGAGATAGCGGCGGCACAGCTCGGCGTTGTCGCGGGCGAGCGTGGTCAGCGCGTCGGCGCGGGCGAGCAGCTTGCGGTACAGCCAGCGGCGCGGGCCGCCGAAGGTGCCCCACTTGTCGAACAGCCACACGCTCTGCGCGAGCAGCAGCGGACGCTTGCCGTGCGCGCCGGCCAGCTTCAGGATCAGCGCGGCGGCGAGGTGTTCCTGCTCGGTGTGCGTCCAGATCACGTCGGTGTTCAGCAGCGCGGCGCGATTGCGCCATGCGTGCACGACGTCGAAGCCGAGCGCCGCCTTCAGGCCGCGGCGCGCGAGGCTCGCGATGCGGCCCTCGCGCCGGTCCTGCGAATAGGTGAGCCGGAATTCGTCGGATTCCGCGTGGTGATAACCGTACAGGCAGCCGATGTTCTCGCCTTTCCGGTAGGTACGCGGGTCGGCGCCGTAAAACAGGTGAACGTGAACCTTCGTGGGAGTCATGTCAGCCTCCGCCGGGCCGCCCCAAGGAGACTGGCCGCCCCCTCGGGGGGCAGTGAACGTAGTGAGCGTGGGGGTCGTACCATTTCAGGCCCTCCGGGTGTGGCCGTGCGCAATGCGCGCGGCCCGTTCAAGACGTCACCGGCGGCATCGCCGCGCGGTGGGGGGCAAGGTTCGCGCGGCGCGCATCGCGGGCGCCGCGGCGCACTGCGCGCCAGTGCTCGCGCACCCGTTCGCGCCTGCCGGTATGCAGCGACAGCAGCACGTGCGCGAAGCCGGGATAGACGCGCGTACCGACCAGCGACCACCACCACCACGCGATCTCGCGCCGCAGCGGCGGCAGATGCTCGCGCAGGATCAGATGCAGGTTGTACGCGCCGTTGCTGATCGCGTTGAGCGACGCGGCATCGCGCCGGTCGTCGTCGAAGCGTTCGGCCGGAAAATGATCGACCGCGATCGCCGGGTCGTAGACGAGCTTCCAGCCTTCGCGCTGCACGTGCATGCTGAAGCCCATGTCGTTGTGCACCTGCGCGCCGGCGCCGCGCAGCCGCGTGTCGAAGCGCAGCCGCTCGATCGCGGCGCGCCGGTAGCTCATGTTCGCGCCCTTGAGCATGTCGACTTCGCGCGCGCCGCCGACGCCGAGATGATGGTTGCCGACGATCTTGCCGGACAGCGTGAGCTGGCCGACGCGTTCGCGCGACGCGTCGAGCACGCGGCCTTTCTCGTGAACCCAGTCGCGTCCGCCGACCGCGCCGACGCGCGGATCGGCCTGGAATGCGGCTTCGACGCGCGCGAGCCAGTCGGCGCGCGGCGCCGCGTCGTCGTCGGTGATCGCGACGACGTCGCCGGTCGCCGAGTCGAGCCCCTGGTTCAGGGCGGCGACCTGCCCCGGCACGTCGACCGGCACGATGCGCAGCGGCAGCGCGCCGCCGACCGACGGATCGGCGAGACGCTCGTGCGTGGCGTCGTCCTCCGGGCGCGCGACGACGATCACCTCGTCGGGCAGCCGCTGCTGGCGCTGCAGCGCCAGCAGGCAGCGCGCGAGGTCGGCGGGACGCCGATAGGTCGGAACGAGCACGGAAATTTTCATCGAGGTTCTCCAGTCGGCCGGGCCGATGCGGCTCGCACCGGCCCGGTGTCGTGCAATGCGGTCAAGCGCTCAGGTATTCATGCACGGCCGCATAGCCGCGACCGTAGCCACGCGCTTTCGGCGGCACGCCGTTGAAGATCCCGCCTTCCAGATCGACGCCCGCGGTGCGCAGGCGCTTGATCGCGTCGGCGATCTCCCCTTCGGTATGCATGCCAGAGCGCAGCACGAGGAACGTCGCGCCGGCCATGCGGCCGATGATGGTCGCGTCGGTCACCGCCAGCACCGGCGGCGAATCGATCAGCACGATGTCGTAGCGCTTGCCGAGCCCTTCGAGGTATTGCGGCAGGCGCGTCGACATCAGCAGCTCCGACGGGTTCGGCGGCCGCGTGCCGGCCGAGATGAACGACAGGCCCTGCACCGGCGTCTCGCGGACCGCCTCCTCGAGCGGCGACTGGTCGCTCAGCAGCTCGGACAGGCCCGGCTGCGCGGTGAGGCCGAAATAGCGGTCGAGCATCCCGCGGCGCATGTCGGCGTCGATCAGCAGCACGCGCTTGCCCGAATGCGCGAGCAGCACCGCGAGGTTGACCGTCAGGAAGCTCTTGCCGATGCCCGGCGTCGGGCCGGTCAGCACGATCACGCGGTTCTTCGCATCCATCATCGCGAACTGCATCGCGGTGCGCAGGCTGCGCATGCTCTCGACGCTCAGGTCCTTCGGACGCAGGCTCGCGAGGATCGGCCGCGCGCGGCCGCCGCCCTTCTCGGCCGCGGCGTCGAGCTTCACCTGCTCGGCGCTTTGCGGCACGAGCCCGTACAGCGGCAGATTGAACGCGCGCTCGACGCGGTCCGGATCCTCGATGCCCTGGAACAGGTTGCGGCGCAGGAACACGATGCCCGTGCCGAGGATCAGCCCGAGGAACACGGCGGCCGACAGGATCAGCACCTTCTTCGGCTTGACCGGATCGCCCGGACGCAGCGCCGAATCGACGAGGTGGATGTTGCCGCCCGTGCCGGCCTTCTGCACCGACAGTTCCTGCACGCGGTTCAGCAGCAGCACGTAGATGTCCTCGGCGACCTTCGCGTCGCGCTGGAGCTGGACGGCCTTCACTTCGGTCGCCGGCAGGCTGCGGAAGCGGTTGCTGAACTTGTCCTTCTCGGCCTGCAGTTCCGCGAGCTGCTGCTTCGCGGCGATCACCATCGGGTGCGAATCGGTGAAGCGCTGCGCGAGCGATGCGAGCTGCAGGCGCTGCGCGGCGATCTGCTGTTCGTACTGCACGCTGCCTTCGAGATAGACCTTCGCCTCGTCGCTCGCGTTGATCGAGCCGGACGTGCGCTGATATTCCGTGAGCGCGGCTTCCGCCCGTTCGAGGTCGGTCTTCAGACGCGGCTCCTCGCTCTTCAGGAAGTCGAGCATCTTGGTCGCCTCGGCCTGCTTCGCGATCACGTGCTGGTTCAGATACGACTGCGCGAGCGCGTTCGCGATCGCGGCGGTCTGGTCCGGATTCTTGCCTTCGAGCGAGATCTGCACGACGCCCGTCTGCTTGCCCTGCTCGGTCACCTGGATGCCGGACTGGAAGCCGGTGATCGCGTCGAGATCGTTGTAGCGGACCACCGTGAACTGCGTGCCTGGACGCGCGACCAGCTTCTGCACCAGCAGCGTCACGCCGCCGCCCTGCTCCGACTCGCCGGTGCGGCCCGACAGCAGCCGGTTGCCGTTTTCGTCGACCAGCGTGTAGGTGCCGTTCGGGCCGGCCGTCAGCGTCAGCTTCTTGCCTTCGAGCGCCGGCACGACGTTGATCGTGTCGATGTCGGCCACTTCGCCGCCCCACGCGTAGGACTTCAGGCCGAGCCACGGCCGCGCCGGGTCGCCCGGCGTCGCCATGCGCGCGGCGAGGCTGCCGAGCAGCGGAATCGTCTTCGGCACGACCGAGAAGTTCAGCTTGAATTGATCGACGACCGGCGCGACGACGCCGCGGCTCTTGATGATCTCGATTTCCGCATCGGTCGGCGCCTGCTGCGGACCGCTGTTGATCATCGCGCCCGTCTGCGTCTGCGTAAGCGCCTGCGTCGTGTTGTCGTTGCCCTCGACGCGCACGTGCACGTCGGCCTGGTACACCGGCTTCGCGACGTAGCAGTAGAGGCCGGCGAGCGCGACGACCGTCACCGCGATGCCGAGCAGCAGCCAGATGTCGTCCATGATCACCTGGAGCAGCTGGCCGAGGACGACGTCCTCTTCCTCGGTTTTCGCGGTCAGATCCGCGTAGGAGTGTTTCGCTTGCGTGTTCACCATTCGTTCCCGCTTGAGTGGTGCCGGGGCGGAGGCGCCGCCCCGGCGGGCTATCAGCGCGTGATTTGCCGCATGTAGAAGATCGTCTGGATCGTCGGCAGCACCTGCTGCAGCACGCGGTTGAACTGCACCGAGCTGGCCGTGCTGACGTAGACGACGTCGAGCGGCTGCAGCGGGAAGCGGCTCGACAGCATCAGCGCATCCGGCTGCGTCATGTCGAGCCGGAAGACTTCCGGCTTCGTCGGGTTGTCGCGCATGCCGCGCATCACGTAGATCTTGCGCGGGTTCGCATCGGTGTCGAGGATGCCGCCGCCCGCGGTCAGCGCGTCGGCGATGGTCAGCTTGCCCTTGAGCATCGGCACGGTGACCGGCGTCTTGACCTCACCCATGATGAACACGCGGCTGTCGCTGCGGTCCGGCACGTTGACGATGTCGCCCGGCTGCAGCATCACGTTCTGCTTCACTTCGCCGCGATCGAGCACGCCGTTCGCGTCGAGCGTGTACAGCTTGCCGTCGCGCATGAGCCGCACGCGCTGCAGGTCGGCATCGCTGGTCGAGCCGCCCGAGCGCGAGATCGCGTCGACGAGCGTCAGCGGCACGTCGCTCACCGCGAGCGGGCCCGGCTGCTTCACCTCGCCCGTCACCTGCACCTTCTGGCTGCGGAACGACAGCACGCGCACGTCGAGCTGCGGATTCTTCACGTAGCGCGCGAGGGTGGTGGCCATCTGTTCACGGATCTGCGCGACCGTCTTGCCCGCCACATGAATGCGGCCGACGAACGGGAAGAAGATCGTGCCGTCGGCGGCGACCGTCTGGCCGTACGGATCGGCCTGGCCCGGCAGCGCGGTCGTATACGGCTGCTGCAGCGCACCGGCGACCGACTGCGTCGTATTGCCGCCGCTCGAGAACGACTGGCCCTGCGGCGTCGTCAGCTCGGGGTGATCCCACACCGTGACGCCGAGGATGTCCTGCGGACCGACGCGGTACACGTACTGCGACGGATCCGTATAGCGGCCCGGCGGCAGCGGGTGGTCGACCTGCTGCTTCTGCAACTGATCCATCACCAGCTTCGCGTCGATGTAATGAACCGGATAGGTCTCGGCCTGGCCTTGCCGGCCTTCGTCCTTCAGGTTCGACGAGTCGAGATAGTTGCCGGGCGCGGTCGCGCAGGCCGACAGGAATGTCGTCATTGCGACGGCGAGCGCCAGCGGGCGCATGGGACGTTTCAGCATAGTTTTTGCAGCCATCCTTGAACCAGGCGTTCGATCAATGAGTAGCTCTCGCGATAGTCGGCCTCGGGGCCGCCATGCGGATCCGCGATTTCGGCGTCCTCCCACTTGCCCAGCAAATGGACCTTGCCGCGCGCGAACGGATCGACCGATTCGACGGCCTTGATCTGTTCGCGCTCGCTGACGAGAATCAGGTCGGCGTCGCGCACGATCCGGCGCGACAGCCGCCGCGAGCGGTGCGTCGTCGCATCGACGCCGCGCTCGGCAAGCAATTGCCGCATCACCGGATCGATGCCGTCGCCGTCGTTCGCACGGACGCCGGCCGAGTGGAACGTCACGCGCGGGCCGCCGCGCGACGCCGCATGCGACTTGAACAGCATTTCCGCTGCCGGACTGCGGCAGACGTTCGCGTGACAGACGATCAGGATGTTCCGGAACATGGCGTCTCGATTCGGGTGACGGGTAACGGAGGCGCGCCGGTTACGCGTTCGCGCGCACGGCGCCCGGCACGCGGGCGGCGACGGCCTGGCGCGAGCCGAGCCGGCCGATCGGGTGGTATTCGATGCCCTGCTCGGTCATCGTCTCCGGCTCGTACAGGTTGCGGCCGTCGAAGATCACCGGCGACTTCCACTGCCGGCCGAGCGCGACGAAATCGGGGCTCTTGAATGCCTTCCATTCGGTGACGATCACGAGCGCGTCGGCATCGTGCGCGGCCTGCGCCTCGTCGTCGACGAAGGTCAGGCGCGCGAGCCAGTCCGGGTGATCCGCGAGATCGAGCGCGAGCACGCGGCGCGCTTCCTGCTGCGCGACCGGATCGTAGGCGGCGATACGCGCGCCGCGCGACAGCAGTTCGGCGATCAGCTCGCGGCTCGGCGCTTCGCGCATGTCGTCGGTGTTCGGCTTGAACGCGAGGCCCCAGATGCCGAACGTGCGGCCCGTCAGGTCCTCGCCGAAGCGCGCGACGATCTTGTCGGCCAGCACGCGCTTCTGGTTCGCATTGACGGCCGACACGGCCTGCAGGATCTGCAGCGCCTGGCCGTGCTCGTCGGCGGTGCGGATCAGCGCCTCGACGTCCTTCGGGAAGCACGAGCCGCCGTAGCCGCAGCCGGCATAGAGGAAGTGATAGCCGATGCGCGGATCGGAGCCGATCCCGCGGCGCACGGCCTCGATGTCGGCGCCGAAGCGGTCGGCGAGGTTCGCCAGCTCGTTCATGAACGAGATACGCGTCGCGAGCATCGCGTTGGCCGCGTACTTCGTGAATTCGGCCGAGCGCACGTCCATGTACAGCGTGCGTTCGTGGTTGCGGTTGAACGGCGCGTACAGCTTCTTCATCAGTTCGCGCGCGCGCTCGCCCGGCACGTCGTCGTCGCAGCCGATCACGATGCGGTCCGGCCGCGTGAAATCGTCGACCGCCGCGCCTTCCTTCAGGAATTCCGGGTTCGACACGACGGAGAACATCTGGTCGCCTTCACCGCGCTTCGCGAGCTCGTCGGCGACGGCCGCGCGCACGCGCTCGGCCGTGCCGACCGGCACCGTCGACTTGTCGACGATCACCTTGAAACCCTTCATGGAGCGGCCGATGTTGCGCGCGGCCGCGAGCACGTACTGCAGGTCGGCCGAGCCGTCCTCGTCGGGCGGCGTGCCGACCGCGATGAACTGCACGTCGCCGTGCGCGACCGCGGCCTCGACATCGGTCGAGAAACGCAGGCGGCCCGCCGCGCGGTTGCGCGCGATGACTTCCTTGAGGCCCGGCTCGTGGATCGGCACGCCGCCGTTGTTCAGGACGTCGATCTTCGCCTGGTCGACGTCGAGACAGAACACGTCGTGCCCGATGTCGGCGAGACAGGCGCCGGTGACGAGACCTACATAACCGCTGCCGATGATAGTCAGATTCATGATGTGTCGGACCTCTTGACCAATGATTCGAAATTCGTAAAACCGGATTCCCGGGGGAATGTCCGTCGCGCGGCCTCGCGGCGCAGCGGCGGGCCCGGGCGCGCTCGACTCAGTAAGCGTTGCTGCCGGTGAAGCCTTTCCACAGCGTCAGCACGACGATCTTGATGTCGAGCCAGAACGACCAGTTCTGCATGTAGTACAGGTCGAGCTTCACGCGGCCCATCATCTTCTCGATCTGGTCGGTCTCGCCGCGAAAGCCGTTGATCTGCGCCCACCCGGTGATGCCCGGCTTGATCCGGTAACGGAACATGTAGCCCTTGACCAGATCCTTGTAGATGTCGTCGTGCGCGAGCGCATGAGGCCGCGG
This sequence comes from Burkholderia anthina, assembly GCF_902498995.1. Taxonomy (GTDB): domain Bacteria; phylum Pseudomonadota; class Gammaproteobacteria; order Burkholderiales; family Burkholderiaceae; genus Burkholderia; species Burkholderia anthina. Next base: position 168,930 of record NZ_CABVLY010000013.1, on the reverse strand, counting down.
GCCGACGACCGACATTTCGCCCTTCAGCACGTTGATGAACTGCGGCAGCTCGTCGAGGCTCGTGCGGCGCAGGAACCGGCCGACCGGCGTCACGCGCGTGTCGTTCTTGGTCGCCTGCGTGACCTGCCCGGCCACTTCCTGGTGCACCTTCATCGAGCGGAACTTGTAGATCTCGAACTCGTGCCCGTCGATGCCCTTGCGCTTCTGGCGGAAGAACACCGGCCCGCGCGACGTCAGCTTGATCAGGCACGCGATCAGCAGCATCGCCGGCGCCAGCATCGTGAGCGCCGCCAGTGCGAACAGCCGGTCGAACACGAACTTCGGCAGGATCCGCACGTCGGTGATCGGCGACGCCGCCAGGTTGATCGCCGGCACGCCGAGCAACTCCACCACTTCCTGGTTGAAGAACGACAGGCTGCGCACGTCCGGGATGAAGCGGATGTTCACGAAGTCGTGGCGAAACACCGTCACGATCTGGTGCATCCGGCGCTCTTCCGCGATCGGCAGCGTGAGCCACAGCTCGCGGATCGCGCGGCTGCGCACGAGCCATACCAGCGATTCGAACTGCCGCTCGATACGCACGTCGTCGAGCGCCACGTCGCCCGCCGCCGCACTTTCGTCGTACACGCACACCGGGTTGAAGCCCGCTTCCGGCCGCGCCCGCATCTGCGCGATCAGCCGCCGCGCCGCCGGCGTGCCGCCGACGATCGCGACCGCCTTCAGGTTGTAGCCGCCGCGACGCAACCGGCGCAGCACCGCATGCACGCATGCTTTCGAGCCGGCCAGCAGCGTCATCGTCGTGACGGCCCAGTAGCCGAGCCACAACCGCGACAGCTCGCCCGACTGGTGAAAGCTGAAACTCATCAGGATGCCGGCCAGCTCGACCACCAGCCACGCGAACGCGACGCGCCCCATCAGCCCGACCAGACGCTTGCCGCGCCACGACTGGTAGATGCCGAACGCCGGAAAGCACACGACGACGAGCAGGCAGTCGAACAGCACCATCGTGCGCTGCAGGTCGTTGAGCCAGACGCCGCCGCCGTGCAGCGCCGCGGCGAGCACGGCCCCCGTCACGACCATCGCGATATCGATGACTCTCGCCAGCACGCTCAACATGTCTGCTTCCTCTCTGAACAGGCGTTTGCCGAACAGCTCCTTGCGCAGCCCATGCCGCACATTCGATTCAAACGTTGCATGACGCTATTGAAGCGGTAAGAAAATCCACTCTCAAGCGCACAAGTATTTCGAAAAATAATCGGAAATTCTTGCCGCGATATTCTGGAATTAAATCGGCAGGTTTTCCCGAATCCAGCATGAATCGGGAAGTTTTCGAAATTTTTACGGATTCCGCCAACCCTTTGCAGGAAGGCGATCCCGGGTGCTTCACCGAATTATTTTTTATTTTTTTATTTGCATCCGATGCTATCGCGGAAAATTTTCCCGGATACGTATTTCGCGAATATCGTGCAACAAGCCCGGTTTTATTGTCGATTTACTTCATGCTACAAACAGGCCTGACTTCAATCGAGGAGAGTGTCATCATGAATGCTCCGGCCGTGGTAGCCGATACGCGCCAATCTTCTTCCGCCGCAAGCGACGCCGGTACGCGCGTCGCGGTGCAGCCGGTGATCCTTGCCGGCGGTTCGGGCACGCGCCTGTGGCCGATGTCGCGCGAACACTATCCGAAACAGCTGATCGGCCTGCTCGGCGATCATTCGCTGCTGCAATCCACCGCGCTGCGCCTCGACGATCTCGAGACCGGCCACCCGCTGAACGACGACGTGCTGATCGTGTGCGGCGAGGATCACCGCTTCACGACCGCGGAACAACTGCGCGTCGCCGGCAAATCCGCGTCGATCATGCTCGAACCGCTCGGCCGCGACACCGCGCCCGCCCTGACGCTCGCCGCGCTGCGGATCGTCGCGACCGGCGGCGACGCCGTGATGACCGTGATGCCGGCCGACCACGCGGTGGCCGACCTGCCGCGCTTTCACGCGGCCGTCGCGGCCGGCGTGCACTGCGCGGCCCAGGGCAAGATCGCGACGATGGGCATCGTGCCGGCCCGTGCGGAAACGGGCTACGGCTATATCCGCGTCGGCGCGCCGCTTCGCGACGCCGCGACGGGCGCCCTCGACGTGCGCCGCCTGGATCGCTTCGTCGAGAAGCCGCATCTCGAACTCGCTCAGCAGTACGTCGCATCCGGCGAATACTGGTGGAACAGCGGGATCTTCATCGTGCGCGCATCGGTCTGGCTGAACGCGATCCGCCAGCTCGAACCCGACATCTACGCAGCCTGCGAGCGCGCCGTCGCGCAGGGCAAGCAGGACGGCGACTTCTTCCGCGTCGATCGCGACGCCTTCGCCGCATCGCCGTCGAACTCGATCGACTACGCGGTGATGGAGCCGCTCGCGAACCAGCCGCTGCTGTGCGAAAGCGTCGTCGTGCCGCTCGATGCCGGCTGGTCGGACGTCGGCTCGTGGGACGCGATCTGGCAAATCCTGCCGAAGGACGACGCCGACAACGTCGGCCGCGGCAACGTGCTGTTCGAAAACGCCGAGTCGACCTTCGCGCATTCGGAAAGCCGGCTCGTCGCGTGCGTCGGCACGCAGAACCTCGTCGTCGTCGAAACGCCGGACGCCGTGCTCGTCGCCGACAAGTCCCGCGTGCAGGACGTGAAGAAAATCGTCGGCCGCATCAAGGCCGTACGCGGCACGGAAGCCACCGATCACCGCAAGGTGCATCGTCCGTGGGGCCATTACGATTCGGTCGACATGGGCGAACGCTTCCAGGTGAAACGCATCGTCGTGAAGCCGGGCGCGCGCCTGTCGCTGCAGATGCACCACCACCGCGCCGAACACTGGATCGTCGTGCGCGGCACCGCGCGCATCACGCGCGGCGAAGAAACGTTCCTGCTGTCCGAAAACGAATCGACGTACATCCCGCTCGGCGTGTCGCACCGTCTCGAGAACCCGGGCAAGATGCCGCTCGAACTGATCGAGGTGCAGTCGGGCGCGTATCTCGGCGAGGACGATATCGTTCGCTTCGACGATACCTACGGCCGCGAATGACGCGGCAACGCATGCCGGGCACGCCGCATCGACGGCGCGCCCGGCATGACGGAGAAACGGGAAGACAACCAGGAGATCGCGCGGGCATCGCGGCACACGACGGCCCGCGCGCTTTCGTTCGGATGACGATCAACCTACGCGGTACGCATACTCGCGGCGATCCGACTGCACGGGATCGTTGCGGCTCTCGGACAGCGCACCCGCGTGACGCTCGGCGATGAAGCGCTTGATGTCCGACTCCGCCCGCGCCAGCACGGACAAGCCGGCCAGCACCTCGCTTTGCGGCGCGTGCGCCGGCTCGTCGCTCGCACCATGGCGATCGATCCACTGACGCGCCCAGTCGAGCGCGTACTGCTCCGCTTCGTCGGCATCGGTGAAGCGCGGGCCGATCAGGCCCGAGCGCTCGACGCGCCGGTCGTCCTGCATGATCTCGGCCCAGGCGCGATACATCAGGTTCTGCACCGGCTGCGCCAGACCGCAGATCGTATAGCCGCGATATTCGTCGACTTGCGGTTCGGCCGCGGCGAAGCTCGCCGCGGTCGGACGCCCGTGGCGCAGCCCGGCGGGCGCCGCGCCCGGCACCGAAAACGACGCATCGGACGACTCAGCCGCGTCGTCGCTCGGCATCGCGGCAAGCGTCGCCCCTTCGCCGCCCCACGCGCTCGCCTGCGCGACCGGCAGTTGCCACGACTCGGGGTTCTGCCAGAACACGCCGCGCAGCCGGTCGTTGTCGGGCACGGGCTCCGCGCGGCATACCGGCGCGACCGGCACGGGCGGCGGCGGAACGTACGCGAACGAGCGCCCGCTGAACTGGGTCAGCACGTCGATCATCTGCAGCAGCGTGCCGTTCGCGAGCCACTCTTCGTAGCGGCGGCGGCACGTCGGCCCGGACGGATAACGCCCGGGCAGTTTGGACCAGGCTTCACCGGTCGTCAGGATCCAGAGGACCGCGTTGGCGACGACGCGCGGCTCGGCTCGTGGACGGCCGCGACGGTTCAGCCGGATGGGTTCATCGGCGATCAGCGTTGAAAGACGAAACCACTCTTCATCGTTAAGCTCATCGAAGAACATAGTAGATCTCTCCACGCAGCCAGGCCGGGGCTGCGATTGGCGGCGCCGTCGTCACGCATCGCGTCACGGGGCGGCCCGGTTGCACATTTATGGTTATCCGAATGTTGTGCACGCCGGCGCGGCACCGCACTTTCACGGTGCCGCCATTCCCGGCAATGGCGCACAAATCACGGTCTCACTCCAATGTGGGAATTTTTGTGCACGAAGCATACCACCCTCAGGGTTTATCTCAATATGACAATGACTTAATGTTACTCACTGAAACAACCTGCCATGGATGCGCAATCTATTTACGCTTGAATTTTTTTACGCGATCGTTATGCCCGACGCTGGGAAGCCCCGTCTGGCGGGGCTTTGCGGGAGGTTGAGGGAGTCCTTACAACAGGCTTCAACGGGTGTTCCGACCCTCTCCTGAAACACTCGGTCGAATTGCTTCCCGAATTCGGTAAATCAGGGAAAAATTCGTAACAAGATATTCACGGATCGGTAAATCGTTCGAATACGGATCAACTGAATTATCTCCGTGCACAATCTTTTTATTGTTTCTCTGCGGATGATGAAAGCGCCGCGGCAGGCAGCGCACATTGTTCTCCGGCAGGCAAGTCCGGGCAGGTTTGTTACATCCTCGGCGACGGCGGCGGGCAAGCGGGCGATCAGGCGGCCGCACGTCAGCGCAGATCGCCGACGAGCGATGCACGCACGTCCGCATCGATGCGCTGCGGCGGCACCGTATAGGCCGGATGGTCGCAGCCGATCGACAGCGCCGCGCCGTCCTTGAGCGCCGCGCGCACGGGTCCGCTCAGTTGGAAGCGCACGAAGTGAACGGCCGACGTCTTCTCCGCGTTGTCGCGATCGAGATCCTCGTCGGCGATCGCATAAACATCCGGATGCCCGTCGACGCGCAGGTACACGCGATCCTCGACACCGATCAGCCGCGCGAGCGCCGCGCGCCGTTCGGCCTCGTGCTCGTATTCGATCTGCAGCGTCGCCTTCAGGTTGGTGCCGTCCGGCACGAGCGGCAGATAGGCTTCCAGTTCGCCGTCGATGCCCGCTTCGTCGAAGATCTTCTCGATGTGCAGCATCTCCTGGATCTGATAGCGGATCGTGGTCTCGTCCTCGAACAGGAAGCGCAGATGGTTGCCGAGCGCCACCGCGCGGCGGCGCTTGTACGCGACAAGCCGCGCGTGTTCGGCCTTGCGGATCTTCGCGTACGCTTCGAGCGTCAGCAGCGAGTCGCGGGTCAGCGTCATGGGATGTCCTCGAATGTCGTCGATGTCGTCACGGCGCGATCGATTCAGATGCCGTACGCGCGGCGCAACAGCGTCAGCGGATGCGCGAGCGGCGCGGCCGGCAGCCCGTGTTCGCCGATGCCCTGCTCGATGTGATGGCCGGCGAGCGCGCAGTCCGACGACACGACATCCGGTTTCGGCTCGGCCATCGCCTTGAACACGGGCGCGCCGATGCGCATCGCGTCCGCATGGAATGCCTTCTTCACGCCGAACGTGCCCGCGTGCCCCGAACAGCGCTCGACGACGTTGACACGCGTATCGGGCACGAGCGACAGCGTGTCGGCCGTCTTGCGGCCGATGTTCTGCACGCGCGCGTGACACGGCACGTGATACGACACGGTGCCGAGGCCGTTCTTGAAATCGGTCTTCAGCAGCCCGTCGCGGTGCCGCGCGATCATGTATTCGAACGGATCCCAGAATGCGTCGGCCACCGCGCGCACGGCTTCGTCGCCGGGGAACATCAGCGGCAGTTCGCTCTTGTACATCAGCACGCAGCTCGGGATCGCGCCGATCAGCGCATAGCCTTCGCGCGCATAGCGCGCCAGCACCGGCAGGTTCACGGCCTTCTTCGCGGCGACGCCCGCGAGGTTGCCCTGCTCGAGCAGCGGCATCCCGCAGCACGCTTCGCGCGTGACGAGCTCGTACGGAATCTCGTTGTGCGCGAGGATCGCGAGCAGGTCGTGACCGATGCCCGGCTCGTTGAAGTTCACGTAGCACGTCGCGTAGATCGCCACCTTGCCGGGCGTGCGCTCGCCGTCGCGCACCGGCGGGCCGTCCGAGCGTTTCGCGGCGCGCCGGAACTTGCGCGGCGCGAACTCGGGCAGCCATGCGTTGCGATCGACGCCGAGCGCCGCTTCGAGTGCGTGGCGCGCGGGCGGCGTGCGATTCACCGCGTTCACAGTCTGCGTGACGACCGGAATGCCCGCGAGATGGCCGAGCGCGTCGGTATTCGACAGTACCTTGTCGCGCAGCGTCGCTTCGCCGCGCTGGTAGCGCGCGGCCTTCGCGCGCAGCATCAGGTGCGGGAAGTCGACGTTCCATGCGTGCGGCGGCACGTACGGACACTTCGTCATGTAGCAGAGATCGCACAGATAGCACTGGTCGACGACCTTGCCGAATGCCGCCTTCGACACCTCCTCGACGTCGCCCATCGGCGTGTCGTCGACGAGATCGAACAGCGTGGGAAATGCGCCGCACAGCGACACGCAGCGCCGGCATCCCGCGCAGATGTCGAACACGCGCGTCATTTCCGCATCGATCGCGGCCTGATCGTAGAACGCGTCGGACTGCCAGTCGAGCGGATGCCGGGTCGGGGCTTCGAGACTGCCTTCCTTGTGGGGCATGAGGCGCTCCAGCATGGCGCGCATGCGCGCGGGCGCGCCGCCCGCGCGATGCGGACGGCGATCGACGCACGGCCGGCCGCGCGCCATGCCGCGGCGGGCCATGCGGCCTTGCGTGGGCCCGCGTCAGTCGACGAGACCGTCCAGCGCCTTCGTATAGCGGTTCGCGTGGCTGCGCTCGGCTTTCGCGAGCGTCTCGAACCAGTTCGCGATTTCGTCGAAGCCTTCGTCGCGCGCGGCCTTCGCCATGCCTGGATACATGTCGGTGTATTCGTGCGTTTCGCCGGCGATCGCCGATTCGAGATTCTGCCGCGACGAGCCGAACGGCAAACCCGTGGCCGGATCGCCGACGGCTTCCAGATATTCGAGGTGGCCATGCGCGTGGCCCGTTTCGCCTTCGGCGGTCGAGCGGAACAGCGCGGCGACGTCGTTCTGGCCTTCGACGTCGGCCTTCGAAGCGAAATACAGATAGCGCCGGTTCGCCTGCGACTCGCCCGCGAATGCGGCCTTCAGATTCTCTTCGGTTTTGCTGCCCTTGAGTTGAGCCATTTGCGCCTCCGTTCGAGTCGGCGCGGCCGCATGCCAAGCCGGGCCGATGATATATGTGGGGAACGATGCGCTTGCGAAAGGCGCACGCATCGTGCTCTTTAATCTAGGCGCTCGCGTTCGCATCCCCCAATAGGCTTTTTCAATGCGGCCGATAGTGAGCGGCCGGCGGGAATCCGGGGACGATACGGCATCCGTGGGCCGGAATGGCGCGCGGAGAATGGCCGGGCGAATGGCCAGGCGAATGGCCGGGCGAATGGCGGATGGGTGGCCGATGGGTGGCCGGCTCCGCGCGACACGGCCGGCGACGTGGCCGGGACGACGTGACGCGTCACGCATCCATCGCACGCTTGAGCAGCAATTCCCTTTCGCGCTCGTTACGGGTCAATTCCGCCGCACGCCGGAATTCGACCTTCGCCTCGTCCGCGCGGCCGAGCTTCGCGAGCAGGTCGCCGCGCACGCTCGGCAGCCAGTGATAGCGCGCGAGTGCGGGATCGTCGCGCAGCACGTCGACGAGTTCGAGCGCCGCGGCCGGCCCGAACGCCATGCCTACCGCCACCGCGCGATTGAGTTCGACGACCGGCGAAGGCGCGACTTCGGCGAGTGCGTCGTACAGCGCGACGATCTGCGCCCAGTCGGTATCCGACGCGTGCCGCGCACGCGCATGGCAGGCCGCGAGCGCGGCCTGCAGCGCATACGGCCCGCGCACGCCTCCGAGTTTCGTCGCCTGCTCGAGTGCCGCGAGGCCGCGCCGGATCAGCAACGGATCCCAGCGGCCGCGATCCTGGTCGAGCAGCAGCACCGGCCGCCCCTGCGCATCGGTGCGCGCATGCATGCGCGACGCCTGCAACTCCATCAACGCGACGAGCCCGAACACTTCGCTTTCGTCCGGCGCGAGCCCGGCCAGCACGCGGCCGAGGCGCAACGCCTCGTCGCACAGCGCCGGGCGTGTCCAGTCGTCGCCCGCGGTCGCCGCATGGCCTTCGTTGAATATCAGGTAGATCACCTCGAGCACCGACGCGAGCCGTGCGGGCCGCGCGTCGACGGACGGCACCTCGAACGGCACGCGCGCCGCCGCGAGCGTGCGCTTCGCGCGCACGATGCGCTGCGCGATCGTCGGCTCGGGCGACAGGAACGCGCGCGCGATCTCGCCCGTGGTCAGCCCGCCGAGCAGCCGCAACGTCAGCGCGACGCGCGCGTCGGTCGACAGCACCGGATGGCACGACGTGAAGATCAGCCGCAGCAGATCGTCGCCGATGTCGTCGTCGCGCGCATCGGCAAGCGCATCCACGATGTCGGGGACGACGTGCGCTTCGAGCGCGTCCATTTCATGGCCGAGCTGATCGCGCTTCGCCGCATGCAGCGACTCCTGCCGGACCCGGTCGAGCGCACGGCGCTTCACGGCCGTCATCAGCCATGCGGCCGGGTTGTCGGGCACGCCGTCGACGGGCCAGTGCTCGAGCGCCGCGACGAGCGTGTCCTGCGCAAGCTCCTCGGCCACGCCGACATCGCGCACCACGCGCGCGGCGCGCGCGATGATCTTCGGTGCCTCGATTCGCCACACGGCTTCGATCGCACGATGCGTCGCCTCGCGCGTCACGCCGCCGGCCCCGGTGCGGCCGCATCCTGCGCCACGTACATCAGCTCCCACGCGTGGCCGTCCGGATCGGCGAAGCTGTGGCCGTACATGCCCGGGTATTCGATCGGCGGACGCGGCGCGGTGCCGCCGGCCGCACGCGCCTTCGCGACGACTTCGTCGACTTCGGCGGGGCTGTCGCACGACAGGCACGACAACACCTGCACGTGCGTCGCCGGATCGACGATCGTCTTGTCGGTGAAGGTCTGGAAGAACGGCCGCACGAGCAGCATCGCGAAGATCGCGTCGCTGATCTTCAGGCAGGCGGCCTGATCGTTGGTATAGGCCGGCACGACCTCGAAGCCGAGCGCCTGATAAAACGCCTTCGAGCGCGGCAGGTCTGCCACGGGCAGGTTGATGAAGACCATCTTGTGCATGTCGGGTGCTCCCGGTGAGGTTGTGCTCAGGTGGACATCAGGCGCCGGGGCGGCCGACATGGAGTTCGCGGAACCGCTCGACCGCGTCGCTGGGCGCGAGGTCGTCGAGTTCGAACAACGGGCGCACCTCGATCTCGCAGTCCATCTCCGTGCCGAACGGCGCGGGAAAGCGCCGCGTCCATTCGAGCGCCTCGTCGCGTGAACGCACCTGGATCAGCGTATAGCCGGCGATCAGCTCCTTCGTCTCCGCGAACGGACCATCGACTACCGTGCCCTTGCCGCCGGCGTACCGCACGCGCCAGCCGCGCGCGCTCGGCCGCAGGCCGTTCGCATCGAGCAGCACGCCGGCCCTGGCGAGCTCCTCGTGATAGACGGTCATGGCCTCGACCAGCCGGTTGTCCGGCAATGCGTCGGATTCGCTGACGGCGTTCGCCCGGATCATGATCATGAATCGCATCGTTCACTCCCTGTCGTCGGTGGAAAGGGGCGTCCGTTCATTCATCGGCGCCTTGTCCTGACGACGGGCGGCAGGCCGACGGATCGACCTTCCGCACGACGAATCAGGGTAAACACCGAGAAGCGGCCGTCACAGGAAGCACGGACCAACCGCACGCACTTCGACCGTGCACCATTGCGCGGCCGGGCACTGGCGCGCGATCTCGATCGCTTCGTCGCGCGTATCGACGTCGACGAGGAAGAAGCCGCCGACCATCTCCTTCGCCTCGGCAAACGGGCCGTCGACGACGCGCGTCTCGCCGTCGCGAACCTGCACACGGGTCGCGCGCTCGGAGCGCTCCAGCGACTCGACGCCGCGCAGCACGCCGCGCGCTTTCAGCGTCTCGGCGAAATCGACCATCCGCGCATACAGCGCCTGCCCGTCCTTGAGCGTGCGTTCGGCGCGCTGGCCGGCCGGTTCGACAATCAACAGCATGTAGGCCATGAAGATCTCCTGGTGAAGCCGTGCGCGGAAGCGTTCGGAATGCATGCAAAAACGATGCGCAACGGCAGGTCAGGTGCAGAGCGTAACAGCCGCGGCCGGCCCCGCCGGCATCGTTGGCCATCCGGCACTGGCCGAACGGCCATTTCGATCGCGGCACGCGATTTTGCCGTCAACATGCTTTCCCGAACCTTCGAATTTTCTTCCTGTGGACCGCTCCATGTCACGCCTGCTGCCGTCGCTCGTGCCCGCCGCATCGCTCGTCTGTGCCGCCCCGCCCGCCACCGCCGCACTGCCGGTCAGCGCCGGCTGCGGCGGCGCAACCACGGCGATCGCCGACCTCCGGCATCGCAGCGGCCGTTCGCCGCTGGCCGGACGCACCACGTCGATCGAAGCGGTCGTCACCGCGGCATTCGGCGGCGCCGACGGCTTCGGCGGATTCTTCGTCCAGCAGGCCGACGCGCAGCGGCGGCAGCGGCCGGGCGTGCCCGAAGGCCTGTTCGTCTATGCACCGGACGCGCAAGCGAATCCCGGCGATCTCGTGCATCTGACGGGAAGAGTCGAACAGAAATACGGCCGCACGCAGTTCGCGCTGTCGGGCCACATGGCCGTCTGCGCGCGCGGGCAGACCGTCACCCCGGCAGCGCTCGCGCTGCCGGTCGACACGCTGTCGGTGTTTGCCGCGCACGAAGGCATGCGGGTGAGGTTCGCGCAAACGCTGACGGTCAGCGACACTTACGCGCTCGGCCGCTACGGCAGCATCGTGCTCAGCAACGGCCGCCTGCAAATCCCGACCCAGGTGGCCTCGCCGGCCGACGCCGCGGCGCAGGCGGCGGCCAATGCCCGCAACCGCATCGTGCTCGACGATGGCTCGAGTCGCGTGACGCCGGCGACCGTCCGCTATCCGCCGCCCGCGCTGAGCGCCGCCAATACGCTGCGCTCGGGCTACACGGCGCGCGGTGTCGAAGGCGTGCTCGAGCAGCGCTACGGGTCGTGGCGGCTGCAGCCGGTGCCGGCGGCGGCACCGGTCTTCGACGCCGCGTCGAACCCGCGGGCCGATGCGCCGGCACGGCATGCGCGGGCCGACGTACGCGTCGTATCGTTCAACGTATTCAACTATTTCAACGGCGACGGCGGCGGCTTCCGCGATCCGGCCAATCGGGGCGCGAAGACGCCCGCCGCGTTCGCGCGCCAGGAAGCGAAAATCGTCGCCGCGTTGCGGGCGCTGCGCGCCGACGTGATCGGCCTGATGGAAATCGCGAACAACGGTCATGGCCCCGCGAGCGCCGTGCGGCGGCTCGCGGCCCGGCTCGGCGACGGCTGGCGCGCGGTCGGCACCGCGCGGCTCGGTCGCGACGCGATCGCGGTCGCGTTGCTGTACGACAGCCGGACGATCGAACCCGTCGGACGCGCCGCCACCGTCGCGCTCGATGGCCGCAGCCGGCCGCCGCTCGCGCAGACGTTCCGGCGCATCGGCGGAACACGCGCGATCACGGTCGCGGTCAACCACCTGAAATCGAAGAATTGTCCGCACGCGACCGGCCCGGATCTCGACCAGCAGGACGGCCAGGGCTGCTGGAACGCGACGCGCACGCGCGCAGCCGCACGCGTCGCCGACTGGCTCGCCACGTCGCCGACCGGCGTCGCGGCCGACGGTGTCCTGTTGATCGGCGACCTGAACAGCTACGCGAAGGAAGATCCGCTGCGCGCGCTCGAGTCGCGCGGCTACGCGAACCTCGTCGCCCGCTTTCTCGGCAATGCCGGGTACAGCTACGTCTTCCGCGGCGAGGCCGGCAACCTCGACCACGCGCTCGCCACCGCGCCGCTCGCCGCGCGCGTGAAGGCCGTGCATGCATGGCACATCAATGCCGATGAACCGACTGCGTTGCAAGCCGTGCCCGATTACAAAACGCCGGCGCAACGGGCCGCGTATTACGCACCCGATGCATACCGCTCGTCGGATCACGATCCGATCGTCATCGACCTTGCGCTGGCGGAAGACGGCGCGTGAGCCGCGCGGGCACGAACCGTGCTGCCCGGGAACACGGCGATTAGTGCAATTGCATCAAGCCGACGCGTGCAATGGCACTATTTACCTGACCACTCGGGCGACGCCATATTTACCGTACTTTCACTTCGTGCAAATGCGACCCGGCGCCACTTCGCCAGACACGCGAAATTTTTTCAACCGCCGCCCCGCCCCGTGCGGCGGGGCTTTCACGGCATCCCGCCGACGAATTGAAAATTTGTCTCGAAACTCAATTGGATGATGTGAATCACACTGGTTGTTGGGATTCGTCTTATCTTCAAATTGGCCTGTAAATCAAATCGAAGGAGGATAACCACCATGGCGCTCACCGACTCGATCGAGCACAAGCTGGACCGCGGCCTGTCCGACATCCGCCGCACCGGCCGGCGCGTGGGACGCACGACGCGCTCGGCCGCCCGCGACCTGCATGCGGACGTGACCGACGATCTGCGCGGGCTCGTCGACGAACTCGAAGATCTGCTGAAAAACGATGGCGACGGCGACATCGCTGCGCTGCGCAAGCGCGTGCAGGCGCGGCTCGATGAAGCGCGCAGCACGCTCGATTACGCATCGGGCTCCGCAGCCGCCCGGCTGCGCGACTCGGCCGAACGCGTGTCACAAGCCGTGCACGACAATCCGTGGCAGACCGCGGGCGTCGTCGCGGGCCTCGCGTTCGTCGCCGGCCTGCTCCTTTCCCGCCGTTGAGCGGGGCCGCCCGCACCACGCCCGCCCCGCCCGTCATCAACCCGACAACGAAGGAGAATCGCCATGCAGAAGTCCCTCGCCCTGAAAGCCGCCGCCGCCGTCATGCTCGGCAGCCTCGCACTTGCCGGCTGCACCACCACGCCTGACAAACCCGAGAGCGCATCCGCCAGCGCGTCGAAACGCGAGTCGATCGACGCGAGCGTGAACGCGACGCTGTCGCGCCTCTATTCGACGGTGCCGGGCTCGCGCGAGCTCGTCGCGAAATCGCGCGGCGTGCTCGTGTTCCCGAACGTGCTGCAGGCCGGCTTCATCGTCGGCGGCCAGTCCGGCAACGGCGCATTGCGCGTCGGCGGCAGCACCGTCGGGTACTACAACACGTCGTCGCTGTCGGTCGGCCTGCAGGCCGGCGCGCAATCGAAAGCGATCGTGTTCCTGTTCATGACGCAGGATGCGCTCGACTCGTTCCGCAAGTCCGAAGGCTGGTCGGCCGGCGCCGACGCGTCCGTCGCGGTCGTGAAGGTCGGCGCGAACGGCGCGGTCGACTCCAACACGGCCACAGCACCGGTCGAGGTGCTGGTGCTGACCAACGGGGGCCTGATGGGCGACCTGTCGGTGAACGGCACCAAGGTCACCAAGCTCAACATCTGACGATCCGGCGCGGCATCGCCGCGTCCGCTTCCCGGCAGCGCCGCGGCTCCGGCCGCGGCGTTTTCATGTGCGCCGCGCGCCCCGGCTATGATGGCGACACCTTTGCGGGCATACTGCGATCGGGCCGCCCCGCCGCGCGCGTCGCCGCGAACTCGTTGACGTTCGCGAGCCGATCGCGCCCGGGGCAACGAGATTCAATCAAACCAGGCATCAATCTGCGCGAACCATCCATGGATAGCGGACACGATCACCAAAAATTCTTCTATTTCCTGCTGTTCGCGGTCACCGTCGGACTGTGCTGGATTCTCGCGCCGTTCTCCGGCGCCGTCTTCTGGGGCACCATTCTCGCGATCCTGTTCCAGCCGGTGCAGCGCTGGCTCGCCGCGCGCCTCGGCAAGCGGCGCAACCTCGCCGCGCTCGTCACGATGTCGCTGATCATCCTGATCGTGATCCTGCCGCTCGTGTTCGTCACGGCCACGCTCGTGCAGGAAATCGCGTACGTGTACCAGGAACTGAAGAGCGCGCAGCCAAACTATTCGCAGTATTTCCAGGACATCATTCACGCACTGCCGACGTCGATCCAGCACCTGCTGCAGAAGTACGGGCTGACCAACATCCCCGGCATCCAGAAGAAGCTGACCGACGGTGCCGCGCAGATCAGCCAGTTCGCGGCAACCCAGGCGCTCAGCATCGGCCAGAACACGTTCCAGTTCGTCGTGAGCTTCGGCGTGATGCTGTACATGGTGTTCTTCCTGCTGCGCGACGGCGGCGAGATCGGCCGGCGCGTGCGCCGCGCGATGCCGCTCGACGAAGAGCACAAGAACCTGCTGCTCGCGAAGTTCACGACCGTCGTGCGCGCGACCGTGAAGGGCAACATCGCGGTCGCGCTCGTGCAGGGCGCGCTCGGCGGCCTGATCTTCTGGATCCTCGGAATCGAGGGCGTCGTGCTGTGGGGCGCGCTGATGGCGTTCCTGTCGCTGCTGCCGGCAATCGGCGCAAGCCTCGTGTGGGTGCCCGCCGCGCTCTACTTCCTCGCGATCGGCGCGATCTGGAAATGCGTGATCCTCGTCGCGTTCTGCGTCGGCGTGATCGGCCTCGTCGACAACCTGCTGCGCCCGATCCTCGTCGGCAAGGACACCAAGATGCCCGACTGGGTCGTGCTGATCTCGACGCTCGGCGGGATGGCGCTGTTCGGGATCAACGGCTTCGTGATCGGGCCGCTCGTCGCCGCGCTGTTCATGGCGAGCTGGGACATCTACGCGCGCTCCGAACAGGGCGAATGACGCGACGAACGGGCACGGCCCGTCACGGATGACGCATGCGGTTCACGACGGGCGCCACGGCGCCCGTCGCATTTTCCGGCACCGCCCCGGCCATCGCTCGTCACGCCGCGCCGCGCGCCGACACGATCACCCCGATCCACACGAAAAAACGGCGGCGTGACACATCCGTCACACCGCCGTTTGCCGAAACCGCACCGGGCGAAACGCGCCCGGAATCCATCCCTTCCCGACGGTCGATCGCAGGTCGCGCGACCCGACCGCAACCGTTCACGCGTGTGGATCGACGCGCAGCACGAGCTTGCCGCGATGGTCGCCGTCGAACAGGCGGTTCAGCACGTCGGGGGCGTTTTCGAGGCCGTCGGCCACCGTTTCCTCGGCCTTGAGCCGGCCGTCGCGCAGCCACCCCGCGAGCGTCTGCACCGCTTCGCGGCTCTTGCGATAGTCGAGGATCAGGAAGCCGCGCATCGTGATCCGCTTCGAGATCAGCACGCCGACGTCGTCCGCCGCACGTCCGCTGTTGTAGTTCGAGATCACGCCGCACAGCGCGACGCGCCCGCCGATCACCATTCGCGACAGCACCGCGCGCATCACTTCGCCGCCGACGTTCTCGAAGTTCACGTGCACGCCGTCCGGCGTCGCCGCCTTGAGCTGCTGACGGAAATCGTCGGCCTTGTAGTCGACGGCCGCGTCGAAGCCGAGCGTTTCGGTCAGGTAGCGGCACTTGTCCGCTCCGCCCGCGATGCCCACGACGCGCGCGCCGTGGATCTTGCCGATCTGGCCGGCGATCGACCCGACCGATCCTGCCGCCGCCGACACCACGAGCGTCTCGCCGGGCTGCACCGGCGCGATGTCGGTCAGCCCGTAGTACGCGGTCAGGCCGCTCATCCCGCACGCGCCGAGCAGCGTCGGCAGCGGCAGCCCCGACTGCGCGGGCAGTTTCACGAACTGCGCGGCCTGGTCGGCCGGTACGACCGCGTAGTCCTGCCAGCCGACGAGCCCCTGCACGAGATCGCCTTCCGCGAAACCCGCGTTGCGCGACGCGACCACGCGCCCGATGCCGAGCGCGCGCATCACCTCGCCGATCGCGACGGGCGGCAGGTATTGCGGCACGTCGCTCATCCACACGCGGTTGGTCGGGTCCATCGACAGATACAGCACGCGCACGAGCACGTCGCCGTCGGCGAGCGCCGGCACCGGCGTATCGACCAGCGAAAAATGTTCGCGGCCGACGCGCCCTTCCGGGCGCGCCTTCAGCAGCAGTTGGCGGTTCACTTGTGTCGACACGATGTTCTCCTCCGGTTGTGGTTGTCGATGCGCGTCAGACCGCGCACATGCCGCCGTCGATCACGAGTTCGGCGGCCGTCACGAAGCGGCTCTCGTCGGACGCCAGATACACGGCCGCATGCGCGACGTCGTCCGGGTCGCCGAGCCGGCGCAGCGGAATGCCGCGTGCGAGCTTGCGCGTCGCATCGCGTTCGCCGAGCGACTGGAACAGCGGCTCGACGATCCCCGTGCGGATGAACGCCGGGTGAATCGAGTTGCAGCGCACGTCGAGTTCGCGGCGCGCGCAATCGATCGCGACCGACTTCGTCAGCGACGCGACCGCCGCTTTCGACGCGTTGTATGCGGTGAAGTCCGGTTCGACCTTGAACGCGGCCACCGACGAGATGTTGATGATCGAAGCGGGGCTGCTCTCGGCCAGATACGACAGCGCATGCTTGCAGCCGAGCACGATGCTCTCGACGTTGATCGCCATCACGCGCCGCCACTCGTCGAGCTCGATCTGCGCGGGCGAGCCGATCGACCCGACGCCCGCGTTGTTGACGAGCACCGACAGCCCGCCCAGCGCGTCGACCGCCTGCACCAGCAGCGCCTGCCAGCGCGCTTCGTCGCGCACGTCCTGCGTCGCCGCGAACGCGACCGGCGCCGCGCGCCCCGCGTTGAGTTCCTGCGCGAACGCATCGAGCGCCGCTGCTTCGGCGATGTCGGTCAGGAACACGCGCGCGCCC
Source organism: Burkholderia anthina (assembly GCF_902498995.1). Lineage (GTDB taxonomy): Bacteria > Pseudomonadota > Gammaproteobacteria > Burkholderiales > Burkholderiaceae > Burkholderia > Burkholderia anthina. The sequence goes on along the minus strand of NZ_CABVLY010000013.1, from coordinate 151,992 downwards.
TGCTCGACCATCCGGCGCGCGATCGCGCGGCCGAGGCCGCCGGCGGCGCCCGTGATGTACGCGCACTTGCCTGCGAGGCGCGAAGAAACGACTGTCATGTGACCTGCTCCTATCGTGAATCGTCGTTGCGAGCCGCTGCCGCGACGGCAGTTGCCGTGCGCCGGCCGGCGGCCGCGCGGTGTTGCGCGAGTATAGCGAGCCGGCAGCGACACGCGCACCGGCGGATCGGGCGGCCCGTCGCGGCCGGCCCCCGATCGAACGACCGTCAGCGTACGCGAATGCCGCCAATCGATGAAATGAATATTCGTAATGCCCGGTCATAGATACGGCTCATGACCTGCTCGCGTCCGTGCCGATCCGGCGGTGCGGCGCGACCGGGATCTCGGCTCGACGGAAACCGGACGCCGGCACGAGCCGGCAACACGATGAAACGAATGGACTGAAGTATAGGAAGAGCGCCGCCGTGCGAGAACCGCATGCGGCACCGGGGCATCCCGTGCCCCGGCGGGAACCGTCGTCAGAATCCGTCGCCTGACGCGCGCACGAATGCGCAGAGCTGCGGAGAGTGGGTATCGATCATCTGCTGGAACGGCGCGCGATGTCCGTACGCGATGCCGGACACGAGCAGCAGGCAGACGGCCGCGATGCGCGGCGAGAACGCGCGCTTGAGCGCCCGGTCGTACGCGTGCAGGAACACCAGCGCGACCAGTGCGCCGAGCAGCCAGCCGGCGATGACTTCGGGAATCGTGTGCGAATGATCGAACACGCGTGCAACCGCCGTCACCGCGCCGACCGCGAGGCCCGCCGCCACACCCGGCAGCTTCCCCGGACGACACGCCTGCCACAGCATCGACAGCGCGACGGTCCACACCGACGTCGACAGCATCGTATGCCCGCTGATCACGCGGAAATCGAACTGCGGAAGCTCGATTCCGCACCCTGCGTAGAGAATCTTGGTGGCCCCGACGACGCCCATCCCGAGCGCGAGCAGCGCGACCCAGCGCACCGCGAGCCGCCAGTTGGACAGCGCGAGCCAGACGGCGCACGTCAGCGCGACCGGCAGGGTCAACGCGGCATCGCCGATGTTGCTGATTTCACTCCACATGACGGACTTCGAACGACAAGCGAAAGGCCGCAGTTTAACGCAAGCGCGCCGTGCGTCTGTGTCAGCCTGTGACAGGCTGTATCAGCCCGCGACACCCGTAATCAGCAACAGGTTCGTGCCGGTGATGACGGCGAACAGCGCCCACGCGGCCACCTGCATCCTGCGGCCGATCGCATGCTCGCCCATCGTGTTGCGATCGCTGACCGAGCGGATCAGCGGCCACATCGCGAACGGCAACTGCAGGCTCAGCAGCACCTGGCTCCACACCAGCAACTGCCCGACCGAGCCGTCGCCGAGCCACAGCACGCCGATCAGCGCCGGCACCAGCGCGAGCCCGCGCGTGATCAGCCGGCGCTGGTAGCACGGAATTTTCGTATGCAGGAAGCCGTCCATGATCACCTGGCCGGCGATCGTGCCGGTCAGCGTCGAGCTTTGCCCCGACGCCAGCAGCGCGATGCCGAACAGCAGCGCGGCAGCGCCGCCCGCGATCGGCGTGATGAGCCGGTACGCCTGTTCGATGTCGGTGACGTCGTGCTGGCCGGTCGCATGAAACGCGGCGCCCGCGACGACCAGGATCGCCGCATTGACGAGCATCGCGACGAACAGCGACACGCACGTGTCGATGCGCACCAGCGCGAGCGTATCGCGAACCAGGCCGCGCGCGCCGCCGACCACGTGCCGCGTCTGCACGACCGACGAATGCAGGTACAGGTTATGCGGCATGATCGTCGCGCCGACGATGCCGAGCGCGAGCACGACCGCATCCTTGCGGTCGTGGCCCGGATCGCCCGGCACGAGCCCCAGCGCGACCGCATGCCAGTCGGGCGGCGTGATCGCGACCTGCGCGACGAAGCAGAACGCCATCGTCGCGATCAGCCCGAGCACGATCGCCTCGATCTGCCGGAAGCCCTTGCCTTGCAGCCCGAGGACGATCACCGTGTCGAGCGCGGTCAGCACGATCCCCCACGCGAGCGGCACGCCCAGCAGCAGCTTGAACGCCAGCGCGCAGCCGAGCACTTCGGCGATGTCGCACGCGATGATCGACACCTCGGCCGTCACCCATTGCACGATACGGCCGAAGCGGCCGTAACGGTCGTAGCTCGCCTGCGCGAGATCCTTGCCCGCGACGAGGCCGAGCCGCGCCGCCAGCATCTGCAGGAAGATCGCGGCGAGGCTGGAAAACGCGACGACCCACAGCAACGAGTAACCGAATTGCGAGCCGGCCTGGATGTCGGTCGCCCAGTTGCCGGGATCCATGTAGCCGATCGCGACCAGCAGGCCCGGGCCGAAGAAGCGCTTGAGCTTCACCCAGCGCGACGCGCCGGCGTCGATCGTGATGCTGCCCTTTACTTCTGACGGGCAGAAGGGGGCTGTGGCGGTAGTGGGAAGCAAGGGCATGGGAACCGGGGATCGTGATCGCGACACGGTGATTTTACGGTCATCCGCCCCGTTTTCTCGCGCGCATCGGCGCGCGGGCCCCGGCTCGGCCGCTCGCCGTCGGCGCGGTCGGGCCGCGGCGCGGGCTGCGTGTCGGGCATCCCGTCGGGCGCCCCGGCACCGTTTGACAGCAGCCGCTCGCGTTCGGCGACGCGAAACTCGGTCGGCGATATCAGCAGCCGCTGGCGAAACAGCTTCGCCAGACGCTCGCCGCTGCCGAAGCCCGTGCGCCGCGCGACCTTGTCGGCCGGCAGCGTCGTGTGGATCAGCATGTGACATGCGCGCTCGAGCCGCACGTGCCGCACGAACTCGGTCGGCGTCACGCCGATTTCCTTCTTGAAGCGCCGCAGAAAATTGCGCTCGCTCATCGCGACCGCCTGCGCGATGTCCGCAATCGAGATGCGGTTCGCACTCTGCGCACGCAACTGCTGCACCGACATCCGGATCGACGGGCTCGCGCTCAACTCGCGAAACGCCCACATCGACTGCGTACAGCGCTGTTCGACCGGCCGCAGCAGGTTGCTGGCGATCTCCTGCGCGGCGCTGTCGCCGAGATCGGCGCGGAACATGTCGAGTACGGTGCCGAGCACGTCGGCTTCGTCGCCCTGCCGTTCGATCGTTGCCGCCGCCCGGCGGGCGCGCCCCGTCGTCGTCGCGCCGGCATCCTGCGGCCGCTGCGCCGCCGCGAGCGTCGACAAATCCATCCCGTCGACGATCCATCGCGCATGCCGGCGAATGTCGGTCAGCCGGCGCCGCAACGCATCGTCCCAGTTGACCGACACGCGATCGCCGTGAAGGTGAAAGAACGCGAATGCGCGGCGGCCGTGCTCGTCGCCGAGCGCCTCGGCGGCGATCTTCACGCCGGACGACGACTGCAACAACCCGCCGCTTTCGGATACGTACTTCAGCTGGTAATCCGCACTGAACGCATGCAGGCGATTCGCCAGATTGAAAGCCTCGCCGAGACGCGCGGCCTGGGCCAAAGAAAACCCCGTACTCAAATAGACAACGACCCACCTCTGATCTGCTGCTTCCACTGGCCAAGCCCCCGACTGTTTCGACTTCTTCTAATACCGTCGAACTGTCGGGCTTATATTTGGTTTGATCTCGTGCGACAGGACGGCTATCTCGAAATATGAAGCGACGGCATCTTAGCCGAACGGGTCATGTCTTTGGCGCGAAATGGCCGAGCGGGACAGCATGATGGCGGATTACTACAGGCTGTCGCCGGCTGAAGACATGGCCGCGCCGAAGTATGCATGCCGATGCGGCGCGCCGGCATCGAATGCGGCCAATGTTGCGTATCGGGACGAACGTCATCCACATGCATCGAATCGCGTCGATCGTCGTGAACGAGTGCGATAGAAACGGCATTTTCGGCAATGCCGATTCAGGCCAGCGCGCGCCTGCGCGTCCGTTGTTCGCGCATCCTTTAGAATCGGCGCACGCCCCTCCTCGACTGCATCCGTGGCCACCGATCATCGTCTCGACCTGAACCTGTTTCGCGTGCTCGACGCCGTCTACGTGCACGGCGGCATCGGCGCGGCCGCCCGCGCCCTGCATCTGACGCAGCCGGCCGTCACGCACGCGCTCAACCGGCTGCGCGCGCATTTCGACGATCCGCTGTTCGTGCGCCAGGGCAACCGCGTCGTGCCGACCGAGCGCACGCGCGCGATCATCGCGGACGTACAGCTTCATCTGGCCGGCCTGCAGCGCACCGCGCGCGCCCCGTCGGCATTCGATCCGGCAACCCTCGACCTGAGCGTCGCGGTCGGCATTCGCGACGTGCTCGAATCGATCGCGCTGCCGCAGATCGTCGCCGCGTTCGCCGACGAAGCGCCGGGCCTGCGGTTCGTGAGTCGTCGCGTCGCGGTGCACGACATCGAACGCGAACTCGCATCCGGCAATCTCGACCTCGTCGTCGACCGCCGCGTGCAGACCGGCCCGCGCATCGCGACCGAGCACCTGCTCGACGATTCGCTCGTCGTCGCGATGCGCCACGATCATCCGCTGATGAGCGGCACGCTTCGGCGCGGCGACTATTTCGCCGCGCGGCATATCGCGGTGTCGCCGCTCGGCGAACCGCAGTCGCTCGACGTGCTGCTCGGCAACGACGGGCGCTTCCGTCACATCCAGATGGTCTGCCAGCACTATTTCGCCGCATGCCAGATCGCCGCGTCGGGCGACCTGCTGCTCACGCTGCCGCGCACGTATGCGCTGCGCATGACGTCGATGCTGCCGATCGCCGTGCAGCCGCTGCCGCTTCGGCTCAAGCCGTTTCCGCTGCTCGCTTACTGGCACGAATCGCGCGAAACCGATCGCGCGCACCAGTGGGTGCGGGAACGCGTCGCGGCGCTGGTGCGGCGCAGCGCCGGCGTCGCGGCCCAGGATCGCCCTTCACGCCAATGACGCAGGCTTGCGAGCCCGCGCCAGCGCCCGCGATTCCGGCCGAACCGGTATGCTGGCGGCTCGTACGCCGCGCGCCGTCGCGGCCCTCTCTTTCCCGCTCACCGGAGTCTCGCCATGCCGCTCATCCACGCTGCCGCCACCCTCGCCGCCGACGCGCCGAACTACGTCGTCCAGCTCCAGGCCGGCACGCACGCGCTGACCGGCGACGAAGCGCCGCGCGAAGGCGGGCAGGATCTCGGCCCGGCGCCGTACGAGTTCGTGCTCGCCGGCCTCGCGCAATGCACGGCCGCGACGCTGCGCATGTACATGCAGCGCAAGTCGTGGCCGGACGCGCGCATCGACGTGCGCACCGAACTGCATGCCGATCGCGAAGGGCTGCAATACGTGCGCCGCGTCGTGACGCTCGACGGCCCGCTCGACGACGCGCAACGCCAGCGTCTCGCGGAGATCTGCGAGAAGACGCCGGTCACGCAGTTCATCAAGCGCGGCACGCGCATCGAAACGACGTTGAATTGACCATCGCCGTACGCAACACCGGCATGCGGCGCGGGAAACAGCCCGCCCCGCACGCGGCCGATACCTGACATGCAAAACGGGCGGGCCGTGCGCCATGCGCGGCCCGCCCGTTCGCGAATGTCGTCCGGCGCTTACAGGCCGAGCGCGGACAGATCCAGCTTGCCGTCCTTCACCGGCGGGCACCAGAAATACGCGCCCGTCAGCGGCCGCGTGAAGCGGAACAGGCCGTCGACGATACCGTCGTCCGCGCCGCTCATCCGGCGCATCTGCACGTCGAACGCGCGGAACGAACAGCCGAACGCGACGAAGTAGAGGCCTGCGCGACGCGCATCGGACCACGGCGACGAGCGGCGCAGCATGAACGCCTCCGGCTCGAAGCTTTCCTGCGCGGTGCGCTTCACGTGCGCGAACTCGGGCGCGTCGTCGAGTTCCTCGTTGTCCGAGCGGCGGCGGCCGATGATGTGATCCATGTCGCCGGACGCAATGCGCTCCATCTGATCGAAGTCGTGCAGCCATTGCTGGACCGCGACGAAGCTCGACCCGTCGAGCCCGGCGCCCTGCCCCGTGACGACCGCCGCGGCCACCGCGTCGTCGCCTTCCGGGTTCTCCGTGCCGTCCTCGTAACCGGACAGGTCGCGGTCGTTCGAATAGCGGAACCCGTCGACCGCGTCCTGCAGCGCGAATGCCGGCGCCAGCGCGCGCTCGATCGCGCGTGCGCGCAGCACGAGGTCGCCGCGATCGTCGCCGCGCAGCCACACCCACACGTCGGCCGGCGTGACCGGCAGCGTGCGGTCGTTCACCGCGAACGCCGGGTATTCGGCGAGGCCCGGAACCGGGCGTCCGAGGTGCGCGGCCAGCGAATGTCCGAAGCCGACGACCGTGTCGCGCCCGTCGACGAGCGCGCGCAGCGCCGTGAGCGCCGCCGCCACGTTGCCGTTGTCCGAAATCGTGAAAGTCAGGTATCGGGCCGCCGTGTCGATCGGAGCCAGGATGCCTTGCTGAACGTCGCTCATCGTTTCCTCAGGAATGTATCGGGGTGAATCCGCGGGGCCGTACCGGCCGGCGCGTGGCGCGCGGGCACTCGCCGCGCCGCACGCCGCGCAACGCGAAAGTGTAATCGATGCGGGCGGCCGCCCCCTGCGCCACCGCTGCGCGGCACGTGCCACGAAGAAGGGCCGGAACCCCGAATACTAACCGTATCGACGCTGCAACGCCGTATTCGTCAGACGTTGCAGCGAGTCCTGCACTGCTGATAAAATCCCTTCACGTCTTTTCGGCGTCCTTTCAACCGTTCACTTCAGGGAGGTGCAGATGTCCCCAATGCCAGCAACCTTCCCGAACGTGGTCCCACGGCGCGGCTGATCCAGCCCGTCGTCCGCGCCGGCTCCCGGATGCTTCGCTAACCCGCCAGCCCGCGCTTTTTTCCCGACAGCCCGTTTCGTTTTGTCCGCGTCGCTCGTGCGGCCGGCTGTTGCGTTTTCGACGTTCTCCGAACCGGAAAGTCCCGTCGCGCGATGCGCCGGGCAACGACACATGACCAGAAAAACCACCCGTCCGGGCGGCCAGGCATTCCAGGCCGTCTTCGGCTTCACTTTCCGCTACTGGCGCAAACAGCCGGTGCGCACCGCGGCGATCGCGGCGCTCGCGCTGCTCGGCGCACTCGCCGACGTGCTCACGCCGCTGTTCGCCGGCCGCCTCGTCGATGCGCTGTCGACCGGCCTGGCCGACCGCGCCGCCGCGTGGCATTCGGCCCTCGTCGCGTTCGGCACGCTCGCCGCGCTCGGCATCGGCGCGACGCTGCTGCGGCAGGGCGTCTACCTGAACATCATCACGCTCACGCTGAAGATGATGAGCGAGATCGCGGCCGCGTCGTTCCATCGCGTGCAGCGCTTCTCGACCGACTGGCACGCGAACAGCTTCGCGGGTTCGACCGTGCGCAAGATCACGCGCGGGATCTGGGCGCTCGACCTGCTCAACGACACCGTGCTGATCGCGCTGCTGCCGTCGGTGACGATGCTCGTCGGCGCGACCGTGCTGCTCGGCACGCACTGGCCGGTGATGGGGCTCGTCGTCGGCGCGGGTTCGCTGCTGTACATCTCGGTGACGATCGCCGTGTCGCTCGGCATCGTCGCGCCGGCCGCGCGGCTCGGCAACCTGTGGGACACGCGCATGGGCGGCGCGCTTGCCGACGCAGTGAGCTGCAACGCCGTCGTCAAGGCGTTCGGCGCGGAAACGCGCGAGGAAGCGCGGCTCGCGCGCGTGATCGGCAAGTGGCGTCAGCGCACGCGCCGCACGTGGGTGCGCGGCACGCTCAACGGCGGACTGCAGGGTGCGATGCTCGTCGCGATGCAGGCCGCGATGATCGGTGTCGCGCTGCGGCTGTGGGCGAACGACGAAGCGAGCGTCGGCGACATCGCGTTCTCGCTGACGATGTTCTTCATGCTGCAGGGCTATCTGCGCGACGTCGGCATGCACATCCGCAACCTGCAGCGCTCGGTCAACGACATGGAAGAACTCGTCGCGCTCGAGCGTCAGCCGCTCGGCATCGACGATCGCCCCGACGCGCCGGCGATCCGGATCGGCCAGGGCGAGATCCGCTTCGAGCACGTGACGTTCCGCTACGGCAACCATCCGGTCGCGCTGTACGACGATTTCTCGATGCGCATCGCGCCCGGCGAGCGCGTGGGCCTCGTCGGCCATTCCGGATCGGGCAAGACGACGTTCATCAAGCTGATCCAGCGTCTGTACGACGTGTCGGGCGGGCGCATCACGATCGACGGCCAGGACATCGCGCAGGTGCGGCAGGATTCGCTGCGCAGCCAGATCGCGATCGTCCAGCAGGAGCCCGTGCTGTTCCACCGCACGCTCGCGGAGAACATCGCGTATGCGCGTCCCGACGCGAGCCGCGCCGACATCGAGCGCGCCGCGCGCCTGGCCAGCGCGCACGACTTCATCGTCGCGCTGCCGGACGGCTACGACACGCTCGTCGGCGAACGCGGGATCAAGCTGTCGGGCGGCGAACGCCAACGGGTCGCGATCGCGCGCGCGTTCCTCGCCGATGCGCCGATCCTGATCCTCGACGAAGCGACGTCGAGCCTCGACAGCGAAAGCGAGGTGCTGATCCAGCAGGCGATGGAACGGCTGATGGTCGGCCGCACGACGCTGGTGGTCGCGCACCGGCTGTCGACGGTGCGCTCGCTCGACCGCCTGCTCGTGCTCGATCGCGGCAAGGTGATCGAGGAAGGCAGCCACGACGCGCTGATCCGCATCGACGGCGGGATCTATCGCCGGTTGTTCGAACGGCAGGCGCTGGAACTGGCGAAGGGCTTGATCGATTCGCCGGGGCGCATGGCGGATGACGATGCGGGGCCGTTGGGGGAGCCGGCGGCGGTTTGATGCCGGCAGGCGGTGACGTGAGCCGATGGCGACGTCGTTGCCGTCGGCTCACGCCGTCATCGGGTTGGGATCGAGGCCGTGCCGATGCACGGCCTTTTTCACTGCCGGCTTCCGTGGACGCCGCCGCGCCGCAACCACGTCGGCGATGGGGATTCCCCGGATCACTTATCATACCGGCCAGGCAATTTGCGACGAAAGGCAGATCATGTTTACAGGCATTGTTCAGGGTATTGGCGTCATCGAGACCATCAAGGATCACGGCGAGCTGCGAACGTTCAGCATCGCGTTCCCCGAGGGCTTCACCACCGACATCGAGATCGGCGCGAGCGTGTCGGTCGACGGCGTCTGCCTGACCGTGACGACGATCCATTCCCCGGCCCTGATCGACTTCGACGTGATGCTGCCGAGCCTGCGCATCACCACGCTGGCCGACCTCACGACCGGCGCGCGCGTCAACGTGGAGCGCGCCGCCAAGGATGGCGCGGAAATCGGCGGGCATCCGCTGTCCGGCCACGTCGACTTCATGGGGACCATCGCGGACATCGCGTCGTCCGAGCACAACCGGATGATCCGGATCGCCGTGCCGGCCGATTTCAAGCGCTATGTGTTCGCGAAGGGCTATATCGCGATCAACGGCTGCAGCCTCACCGTGTCGGACGTCAACCGCGACGAAGGCTGGTTCGACGTGTGGCTGATTCCGGAAACGCGCCGCGCGACGACCTTCGACGCGAAGGGCGCCAGCGACAAGGTCAACATCGAGATCGAACGCAGCACGCAGGTGGTCGTCGATACGATCCGCGAATCGGTCAAGGAAACGCTGGGTGAATTGACCGGCGTCGTCACGACGCTGCTGGCGGAAAAAGGCATCGACATCGAGGAACTGCTCGCGCGCAACGTCGCGCGGCTGCCGAAGCAGTAACGAACGCCGCTTTACCCGGCGATCCCCGGATCACCGGGTATCGGCCTGCGTTCTGCCCCCGGTTCGGCCGCCTCGCACGCCGGCCCACGCGCGGCCCCGGCGCGCCGTCAGTCGCGCGGCATGCGCGTCACGCGCGAGATCAGCTGGGGCCCGATCCGGTCGAGCGGCAGGATCGCCGACGCCGCGCCGATGGCCGCGGCCGCCTTCGGCATCCCGTAGACGGCGCTCGTCGCCTCGTCCTGCGCGATCGTGTAGCAGCCCTTCGCGCGCATCGCCTTCAGCCCGAGCGCGCCGTCGCGCCCCATTCCCGTCAGCAGCACGCCGAGCGCATCGCCCTGCCAGCCATCGGCGACGCTGTTGAAGAACACGTCGATCGACGGCCGGTACGGCGTTTCGGCCGGGTGCCGCGTATAGCCGAGCACGCCGCGCGGCGACAGGCACAGGTGATCGTTGGTCGCCGCGAGCAGCACCTCGCCCGCCTGCGGCACGCTACCCTGCCGCGCGATACGCACGGGCAGCCGCGTATAGCCGTCGAGCCAGTCCGCCATGCCGAGCGCGAATGCCTGGTCGACGTGCTGCACGATCACGAGCGCGGCCGGAAAATCGGCCGGCAGCGCGCGCAACAGCGCGGTGAGCGCGGTCGGGCCGCCCGCCGACGCACCGATCGCGATGAGCGTCGGCTGGCCGCGCGCGGGCGCCGGCCCCGGCGGCACGAGCGTGGCCGTGCGGCTTTCGAGCAGCCGGCCGATCTGGTCGATCTTCGCGAGCAGCGGCTGCCGCGCCCCATCCGACGGCAGGCCGAGCGCGAGCGTCGGCGTGTCGACCGCATCGAGCGCGCCGGCGCCCATCGCCTCGTAGACCGACGACGTGTTCGCACTGACGCTCGCCGTCACGATCAGGATCGCGCACGGCGCGCGCGCCATGATCTGCCGCGTCGCGGCCACGCCGTCGAGCTTCGGCATCACGAGGTCCATCAACACGAGATCGGGTGGATGCGCGACGCAGAAATCCACCGCCTCGTCGCCATCGGTCGCCACCCACAGCACCCGGTGATCGGTGCGCAGCGCGATCACGCGGCGCAGCGCCTCGACGGCAAGCGGCAGATCGTTGACGATACCGATGTTCATCCGCGCGCATCCCCGATCAGGTCGTGCACCGCATCGAGCAGCGCCTCGTCGTGGAAACTGCTCTTCGCGAGATAGTAGTCGGCGCCGGCATCGAGCCCGCGCCGGCGATCCTCGTCGCGATCCTTGTACGACACGATCATCACCGGTACGCGCGTGAGCATCGGATCGCCCTTGATCAGCGTGACGAGCTCGATCCCGTCCATGCGCGGCATGTCGACGTCGGTCACGACCAGATCGAACGCGTCGCTGCGCACCGCGTTCCAGCCGTCCATCCCGTCGACCGCGACGGTCACGTCGTAGCCGCGCTTCTCCAGCAGCTTGCGTTCGAGCTCGCGCACCGTCAGCGAATCGTCGACGACGAGCACGCGGCGGCGCCGGTCGGCGAGCGCGAGTTGCGGATCGCGCATGAGCTTCGCGAGCTGCCCGCCGCGCACGAGCTTGTCGACCGAGCGGATCAGGTCCTCGACATCGACGATCAGCACCGGGTCGCCGTTCTCGAGCAGCGCGCCGGCCGCAATGTTCTGGATCTTGTGCAGGCGGCTGTCGAGCGGCTGCACGACGAGCATCCGCTCGCCGAGGAAGCGGTCGACCGCGACGCCGTACAACTCGGGTTCGCCGCCGACCACCACCACCGCCGTGCTGGTGCGCGTGACATCGGGTTCGCCCGCATCGAGCAGCTGATGCGCGGAAACGAGCCCCGCGCGCCGGCCGTCGAACGGAAAATGCGGCTGGCCTTCGAGCACGTCGATGTCTTCGTGCGCGAGTTCGAGCGTGCGCCGCACGTGGGCCAGCGGAAACGCATACGGCTCGCCGCCGACCTCGACCAGCAGGCTGCGGATCACCGACAGCGTGAGCGGCAGCTGCAGCACGAAACGCATGCCCGCACCGGGCTCGTTGAAGATGCGCACCGCGCCGCGCACGCCGCGCGCCATCTCCTGCACCGCGTCGAGGCCGACACCGCGCCCGGACACGTCGGTCACCGCGTCGCGCATCGAGAAGCCCGGCAGCAGCAGGAATTCGAGCAGTTCGGGATCGGACAATCGCGCAGCCGTCTCGTCGTCGGTCAGGCGCTGGCGGACGACGGCCGCGCGCAGCGCGTCCATGTCGACGCCCGGGCCGTCGTCGATCACGCTGACGAGCAGCGAACCGGCGCTGTGACGCGCTTCGAGCGTCACGCTCGCCTCGGCCGGCTTGCCGCGCGCGCGCCGCGCATCCGGCGACTCGACGCCGTGGTCGAGCGCGTTGCGCAGCAGGTGGCCGAGCGGCGCATCGAGCAGGTCGAGAATGTCGCGGTCGACCTGCGTGCCTTCGCCGACGATCGAGAAGCGCACCTGCTTGCCGAGCGAGCGCGCGAGATCGCGGACGATGCGCGGATACGCGCGCGTCGCGTCGCCGAACGGCCGCATCCGGCACTGCAGCGCCTCGTCGTACAGCTGCTCGGCGATGTGCGTGCTGCGTCGCTCGAAGCGGTCGAATTCGTCCATCCGCTCGGCCAGCGCACGCTGCAGGTCGTTGAGCATATGCCGCACTTCGTTCACCGACGCGAGCACGCCCGCGCCGAGCTCATCGGCAAACTGTTCGTACACCAGATCGAGCGAACGGGCCGCGTCGCGCTGCGCGCGCTTCACGCGCAGCATCGATTCGGCGAACGGCTTGAGCCAGCGCGATTCGACGAGCGATTCGCCGGACAGGCTCAGCAGCCGGTTCAGCGTATCGGCCCGCACGCGGCGCATCGCGCCCGCGCCGGCCGCGCGGCCGGCCTGGACCGAATCCGGCACGGCCGCCGATACGGCCAGCGGCGGCACCTCGGCCCCCGCGCCCACCGGTTCGTTCGCGGCGCCGTCGTGCTCGCGAAGCGGCACGACGGACGGCGGCGCCGGCGGCGGCGCGAACGTCGATGCCGGCATCGCCTGCACGCCGTCCGCACCAGTGAGCGCCAGTGCGAACGCCTCGATCTCGGCCGATGACACGGGCGGCGCGTGAGGATCGGCGACACGCACCAGCAGATCGACGCCGGCCAGCAGCACGTCGACGTGCGCGGCCGTCAGCGCGATCGTGCCGGCCTGCGCGGCGACGAAGCATTCCTCCATGCGCCCCGCGATGTCGACGCCGAGCGGCACGCCGACGATGCGCGCCGCGCCCTTCAGCGAATGCGCGGCGCGCATGCATGCCTCCAGCGCGACGGAGTCGGGCTCGCCCGATTCGAGCGCGAGCAGACGCTCGGACAGCGCCTGGGTCTGCGTGCGCGTCTCCTCGCGATACAGCTCGAGCAGCGACAGGTGGCTCAGATCGTCATCGCCGCTCATCGCATGCTCCGGGTCACGGCGTCGAACAGACGATCGTCGTCGAGCAGGCCCACCGACTTGCCGCGCCACGACAGCACGCCGCGCGACAGGCCGGCGCTCGCGCGCCCGACCGTCGCCGGCACGGGTACCCATTCGGATGCGCCGAAGTGCAGCACGCCCTCGACTTCGTCGACCGGAAACACCACCGGCTCGCCCTGGTGCGCGACGACCAGCAGACGCGTGAAGCGGCCGTCCGCGTCGCCGGTGGCGTCCTTGCCGCCCTCGCCCGCATCGAGGCCGAGCAGCGCGCCGATCGAGATCGCGATGCGCAGCGTGCCACGAATGTTGACCACGCCGCGCACGGCCGAGTGCCGACGATGCGGCAGCGAATGGACCGGACGCGTGCCGGCGATCTCGCGCAGCACGCCGATCGGCAGCGCGAGCCATTCGTCGGCGACGCGAAACACCAGCGCCGCCTGGCGCGTATCGTCGTCGCCGTGCGCGCGGGTCGCGTCGAACGCGCTCATCCGGCGCGTGGCGTCGGCCATCTCGGCCGCGCCGAGCGGACGCTCGAGCAGTTTCGCCGCGTGATACGCGTAGACCGGACAGTTCAGGCAGCGCAGACAGTCGGCCAGCCGCTCGCACGAACGGTCGCCGCGCGTGCCGATCCGGTTCCAGCAATCGTCGACGCCGATCGTCGTGCCGTCAGTGACAACGGCGTCGCTGTTCATTCTTTCCTCGGTCATCCCGATCTCGGCTCCCAACCCGTATTCTCATAGTCTCTTATCCGGCCGAGCGCCGCGCACGCTCGAGCAGCCATTGCGCGCCGGCGCCATCGCCGCCGACATCGAGCAAGGTCGCAAGATGCGTCAGCGCTTCGTGGTGCGTGGGCCGCAGGTACAGCGCCTTCCGGTAGAAGTCGCCGGCTTCCGCGGCACGCCCGCGTGCATCCGCGATCAGCCCGTTCAGGTAGAACGCATCGGCGTGCGGCCCCACCCGCGCCGAAAACAACGCGAGCACGCGCTCGGCCTCGTCGAACGCCCCTGCGTTCGCGAGCGCCTGTGCCTCCTCGAGCGTCGGCGCGACGTTATCGGCAACCGGCGCGGCCGCGTCGAGCAGCTCGCCGCGCATGTCGGCCCGTATTTCAGCGCCGACATCGGAATGCGGCTCGACCGCTATCGGGCGCTCGGCCGCCGCGAGCCCCGCGACCGGTTGCTGCGCGGCACCGATCCACGTCGGCGGCACGACGGCCAGCATCGGACGCGCGGCGGCCGCCGGCGCCACCGTGAAGCGCTCCGCGCGCCGGTACGGCGCAACCGCGGGCATCGGAGCCGCATGCCGGGCCGCGTATCCGTCCGCCACCGCACCGGTGCGCGCGCGATGAAACGCGAACGCCAGCGGCACGCGTGCCGAGCGCATTCCGTGCCGCATCGCGACGCCCGTCTCGGCCGGACCGACGAACAAGGTTCCGTCGTCGGTGAGGCAGCTTTCGAGCGAACCGATCACGCGATCCTGCACGTCGCGATCGAAATAGATCAACACGTTGCGGCAGAACACGAAATCGTAGCGAATGCCCGTGTCGGCGCCCGGTTCGACCAGGTTGGCCTGGCGAAACTGCACGCATGCGCGCACGCGCTCGTCGAGCAGCCAGCCGTCCGCGGCCTGCGTGAAGTGCCGGGCGCGAAACTCGGTCGCCGTGCCGCGAAACGCATTGCGTCCGTAGCAGCCGAGCCGCGCCTGTTCGATCGCGCGGGCACTCAGGTCGATCGCGTCGATCGTGAAGCTGGCCGGATCGAGCCCCGCGTCGAGCAGCGCCATCGCCGCCGAATACGGCTCTTCGCCGCTCGAGCACGGCGCGCTCAGCACGCGGATCACGCGCCCGGGCGCGACCGCAAGCCGCTCGGCGGCGAGCCGCGCGAGCGTCGCGAAGGCCTCGCGGTCGCGGAAGAACCACGTCTCCGGCACGACGAACAGTTCGATCAGCGCGCGCCGCTCGTCGGCCGAAGCGTTGAGCTGCTGCCAGTACGCGTCGAGCGCGTCCGCGGTCACGGGCGGCCGCGCCGCCGACGGCAGCCGCTCGCTGTCGCCCTGCAGCGCATGCACGCGCTCGGTCAGCGCACGGCTCAGGAAATCGTTGCCGAGCGAATCGGGGTCGATGCCGGTCTCGCGCAACAGCCAGCCGCGAAATCGCGATTCGGACGCTTTCATGCGGACTCCCCTTCATGGCCCGGCTGGCCGTCGAACAGATACAGGCGTGCAACGTCGTCGATCAGGTCGGCCACCGCCACCTGCTGCACGATGCCGTCGGGCGTGTTCGCGACCCGCCCGAGCCAGCGCGTGCGCGCAGTCGATACGCCGCTCGCCTGGAACGTCGTGCGATCGATCCGCAGGGTCTGCGTCGCGTGCTCGACGATCAGGCCGATCACACGCCCGCGCCCGGCGGGCCCGGCGAGATAGCGAACCATCACGAGCCGCGTCGAACGCAGCGCATGCGCGCGCCGCCCGAGCGCCAGCATCGGCACGTCGATCACGGGCACCGGCTGGCCGCTGCGCATCAGCAGCCCGGCGATCCATTCGGGCGCGCCCGGCACGGCCTTGGTGGCCGCGAGCGGCAGCACCTCTTCGATGTCGGCCGCGTCCAGCGCATAGCGCTCGCCGTCGAGCTCGAACATCAGGAACAGCGCGTGCACGCCGCCGTGCGGCTCGGCGCGCGTCACGCGTCGACCTTGAAGCGCGACACGCTGGTGCGCAGCTGGTTCGCGACGAGCGTCAGGTCGTCGATCGCCTGCGACGACTGGCGCAGCGATTCGGCCGTCTGCTGCGCGGCTTCGGACAGTTGCGACAGCGCCTGCGTGATCTGCTCGGCACCGTTCGCCTGCGTCTGCATCCCTTCGTTGACCATCTGGAAGCGCGGCGCGAGCGTCTGCACCTCGGCGATGATCTGCGACAGTTGCCCGCCGACCTGCTGCACGTCGAGCATCCCGCGGCGCACTTCCTCGGAGAACTTGTCCATCCCCATCACGCCCGCCGACACCGCCGACTGGATCTCCTTCACCGTCTGCTCGATGTCGTAGGTCGCCACGGCCGTCTGGTCGGCCAGGCGGCGGATCTCGGTCGCGACAACCGCGAAGCCGCGGCCGTATTCGCCGGCCTTCTCGGCCTCGATCGCCGCGTTCAGCGACAGCAGGTTGGTCTGGTCGGCCACCTTGGTGATGGTCGCGACGACCTGGTTGATGTTCAGCGCCTTCTCGTTGAGGATCGCGAGCTTCGCGTTCACCGAGCCGGCCGCGTCCATCACGCTGCGCATCGTCTCGCCCATCCGCGTGAGCCCGCTCTGGCTCACGCCCGCGAGCGTCGCCGACTGTTCGGCCACGCCGGCCACCTCGTTCATCGTGCGCAGCAGGTCGCGCGACGTCGCAAAGATCTCGCGGGACGTCGCGCCGATCTCGGTGGTCGTCGCCGCGGTTTCATTCGCGGTCGCCTGCTGCTCGCGCGACGTCGCCGCGATTTCGGCCACCGACGTCGTCACCTGCAGCGACGACTGCTGCGCGCGGGCGACGAGCTCGGTCAATTCGTCGGCCATCCGGTTGAAGCCCGTCTCGAGCGTGCCGAATTCGTCGTGCCGGCGCAGGTCCAGGCGACGCGTCAGGTTGCCGGTGCGCATCACGTCGTGCACTTCGACGAGCCGCGCCATCGGCACGGTCACCGCGCGAAACAGCCCGTAGCCGAGCCCGAGCGCGGACAGCAGCACGATGCCCAGCGCAAGCGCGAGCACGACCTCGGTGTCCTGCACCGACTGGCGAATCACCTTCGCGGAGTTGTCGGCGAACTTGCGGTTTTCCTGCACGAGCGTGTTCGCGTTGCGCACGACCTCGGTCCAGACCGGCGCCGCCTTCGCGTAGGCGGCGGTGGCTTCCTCGTGCGACGTGCGGGTCTTCTGGATCGCATCGTTCAGCAGCGGCACGTAGCGGTCGTACGCGCCGCGGAACGTCGCGAAACGCTGCCGGTCCTCGTCGCGAAACGCCGTGTTCTGGTAGTCGACCGACAGCGATTCGATGTCCTTCAGCGAATCGGCGATCTTCGCGAGATTGTGCTGGACGGTGTCGGGGTCGGTATCGACGAACGTCGCCTGCTGCAGCAGCGAGAACGACTCGTTGACCGACGCGCGCAGCGACGCCGCGAGATAGACGCCGGGCAGCGAATCGCGTTCGATGCTGACGGCTTCGCTGTTGATCGCGCGCAGGCGCTCGTAGGACACGCCGGCGGTCACCAGCATCAGCACGAACAGCACGCCGAAGCTGAGCAGGATGCGGTTGCCGAGCGTCAGCCGGGCAGCGCCGATCGTCGGATGCAGGCTTTCATTGGTTGCGCGGGGCGTCACGGTGGCCATGTTCGTTATGGGCTTTCTAGAATCAGCGTTGAAAAAAATTCGCGCCCGCCCGCGCGCCGAACGGCGCGCCACGAGCGCATCTGGGCCAGCGGACGATGCGGCGCCGGCAGGCCGCGCCGCGATATTACCGCTCCGCCTGCGCCGGCAGTCGAAGCCCGACCATGAAACCGCGCGGCGAATTGCGCATCAGGATCTGGCCGCGATGCCGCGCCGCCGTCGCGCGAACGAACGCCAGGCCGAGGCCGAAGCCGCTGCGCGCCGCGCCGTGCGCGGATTCGAGCCGCACGAACGACTCGGTCGCGGCCGTGCGCTGCTCGGGCGCAATGCCGGCGCCGGCGTCCTCGACGCCGATCAGCCATGCACCGCCGTCGTCGCTCAGCGTGCAGTGCACGACGGTGCCGGCCGGACCGTATTTCAGTCCGTTGTCGATCAGGTTCGCGACCGCACGCGTGAGCATCATGCGGTCGCCCATCGTCACGCACGCGGTGTCGGGCACGTGCGCGACGACGCGGCTGCCGAATCCGGCCGCCTTCTCCCACAACTGGTCGACGGCGTCGAGCACGATTTCGTTGAGACTCACGACCTCGTGCGCGCGGCGCTCCGACTGCGCGCGGGTCAGGTGGATGAAGCCGTCGGCGAGTGCGAGCGCCCGGCGTGCGTGGCCGGCAATGCGCTCCATGATCGCCGGCATGTCGCCGTGCTCGCTCCGGTAGACCTCGAGCAGCGCGAGGATCGACGTCTGCGGGGAACGCATGTCGTGCGACAGGAAATCCAGTGCCTCGTCGCGCTGTCGCGACATCAGGTACGAATTCGAGTGATAGCGGATCCGCGCGGTCAGCTCCATCGCGTCCGGCAGCTTCACGAGATAGTCGTTCGCGCCGGCGATGAACGCCTCGCGCTTGACGATCGGCTCCTCCTTCGCCGACAGCACGATGATCGGCACGCGCGCGGTATCGGCGTGGGCGCGCCACGCGCGAACGAGATCGAGGCCGTCGATTTCCGGCATCACGAGATCCTGCAGGATCACCGTCGGCTTCACGTCGCGCGCGACCGCCATCGCCCTGTGCGCATCGGTGCACACATGCAGGTCGATATCGTGCTCGCTGCGCAGCGCGCGCCGGATTACCTCGCCGACGAACGGCTGATCGTCGACGAGCAGGACCGACAGCCCCGATTCAAGACAATCCGGCGCATTTTCACCGCTCGATTCTTTCATAAATACCGTTTCAAACGCCAAATCTCCAATTGATTCTTTCATAGGAGTTGTTTATCTGACTTGGGCGCCATCTTAATTTGGCGGCTGAGCAATTCACCCGTTGTTGCCGATCTGGCCTGTCGGCATTGCCTCACGGGGATTCGAACGCCGATTTTTCCCCGTCGACGGTCGCATTACCTCCGCGTGCTTTCTCTCAATAAAGATAACCGGCTGATTCTAAATGAAATTAGAACACAGCATCTATCTCCTTCCGGTTTAGTTTTGCCAAATATAGTGAAAGAGCGGGATTCAGATAAATCAGATCATTTCCGGATTCGAAAGACGGGAACGTTTGCGCGGGCGGTGCCGCGAGGTTTGCATGCGCCGCAAGGCCGGTACGCCGGCCGTATCGGGGCCGGATCTGGACGTGCCGAATCGGGGAAATGAGGGAGGCATGGCGCCACGGCGGTGGGCCGCGACGCCGACACCGACACCGACACCGACACCGACACCGACGCCGGACGCCGGACGCCGGACGCCGGACGCCGGACGCCGGGTGGCGGGTGGCGGGTGGCGGGTGGCGGGTGGCGGGCGATGCGCCAACGCCCCGCCGCCGCGCGGTCGGCCGTCAGCCGCGCGCGTGCTGCGCGGAGACTTCCTGCAGATCGAGATCGCGCTCGAGCATGTGCAGCATCTCGTCGTGGATGCGGCCCGAACGATGCAGGTGCAACAGTTCCGTGCGCCCGGCCTTGATCGCGGCCAGCACGACGTCGTAGTGCGCGATGCGCACCTCCGCCGGATAGGCCGGCTCGTTCTTCGTCCGCTCGGTCAGCTCCGCGCGATAGGTGTATTGCTCCAGCAGGCGCGGGTGAATCACCTTGCCGCTCTCGTCGCGCACCAGCGGCTGGATCGCCGCGAGCTGCGCCGCCTCGATATGTGCCCATGCCTGCGGCTCGGTCAAGTGGTGCGCGGCGCGCGCTTCGTGCTGCGGCAGCCGCAGCAGCCGGATCAGCGGACCGATGGTCGTGCCCTGCAGCAACACCGTGACGAGGATCACCGCGAACGACGCGACCAGGATCACGTCGCGGCCCGGCATCGCCTCCGGCAACGACAGCGCGATCGCCAGCGTCACGACCCCGCGCATCCCGGCCCAGCTCATGATGGTCGCGGCCTTCCAGTCGGGCGCGAAACCACGCCGGACGATTCCGCGCACCGGCACCTTCAGCACCTCGACCGCATAGATCCACACGAAGCGCGACACCACCACCGCCGCCAGCACCGCGAGCACCGGCGGCACCATCGTGGCGAGCACCTGCTCGAAACCGCCGAGCCGGTGTATCGCGCCGCGCAGCGACAGCCCGATCAGCACGAACACCAGCGCCTCGAGCAAAAACACGATGACCTGCCAGAACGCGGTGCCGCGCGTGCGCACGGCCGCCGAGAACACCTCGTGCTGATGCCAGCCGACGATCATGCCGGCCGTGACCGTCGCGATCACGCCCGACACCTCGACCATCTCGCCCGCGATGTACGCGATCCAGCCGGCGATCACCGCGACGGTGACCACCAGATAGTCGTCGTCGAGCAGCTTCAGGAACCACACGACGAGCTTGCCGACCAGGAAGCCGACCACGACACCGCCGAGCCCCAACTCCGCGAAGCGCACGACCGCATGCTCGAGGCTGAACGCGCCCGTCAGCGCGGCGGCGACCGCGAAGCGGAACAGCACGAGGCCGGCCGCGTCGTTCAGCAGGCTCTCGCCTTCGAGCAGCACCATCAGCCGGCGCGGCAGCGCGACGCGTTCGAGCACCGCCTTCGCGGCCACCGCGTCGGGCGGCGACACGATCGCGCCGAGCGCGAAACACGCGGCCCACGGCAGCGACGGCACGACCCAGTGCACGGCGAAGCCGACCGCGAACGTCGTGAACACCACCGCACCGATCGCGAGCATCAGGATGCCGCCGACGTTGCGCTTGAACTCCTCCCATACCGAGAAATACGCGCCGTCCATCAGCAGCGGCGGCAGAAACACCAGCAGCACGAGATCGGGATCGAGATTGATCGGCGGCAGGCCGGGAATGAACGCGATGCCGATGCCGCCAATCAGCAACGCGGCCGCGGGCGGCAGCCGCAGCCGCTTGGCGATGCATTCGAGCGCGACGATCGCGAGGAATGACAACAGAACCAGCTTGAATGCCGAGACGGGGGACATGAATCGACCTCGTGAAGAATGAATACGCACGCCTTCGGGTGTCGTACCCCGATGGCCATTTCGCGCGATTACATCACGATGCGATGCATGCAGTCGAGCGCGTTCGGCACACGCGGCACGCGGTGTCGCCCGACGGTGCGCGGCAAACGACCGTCGTGCCCGGATTCGCACGCCGAAATGAAAAGCGGCACGCGGGCCCGCACGATCGCCCGCCCGCGTGCCGCCGTGGCAGCGCGCCGCCCGTGAACGCGCTAGCGGCGCCGCACGACCATCAGCCGCGGCTCGGTCATGTCCTCGATCGCGTAGCGGATCCCTTCGCGGCCGAGCCCCGAATCCTTCACGCCGCCGTACGGCATGTTGTCGACGCGGAACGACGGCACGTCGTTGATCACCACGCCGCCCACCTCCAGCTCGTCCCACGCGCGCTGCGCATGCGCGAGCGAATCGGTGAACACGCCGGCCTGCAGCCCGAAATCGCTGTCGTTCACGCGCGCGAGCGCATCGTCGAAGCGGTCGAACTTCTCGAGGATCGCAACCGGACCGAACGCCTCCTTGCGGTACAGGTCCTGCTCGCGGCCCACGTTTTCCAGTAGCGTCGCCTCGAACATCGCGCCGTCGACCTTGCCGCCCGCGACGATCTTCGCGCCTGCCGCGACGGCCGCGTCCATCCAGCCCGACAGCCGGCGCGATTCGGATTCCGAGATCATCGGGCCGACGAACGTCGACGGATCCTTCGGGTCCCCCATCTTCAGCGAACGCGTCTTCGCGATCAGCTTGTCGCGCAGCGCGTCGTACAGGTCCGCATGCACGAGAATCCGCTGCACGCCGATGCAGCTCTGGCCGGACTGGTAATACGCGCCGAACGCGAGACGATCGACCACGTAATCGAGCTGATCGCGCTGATCCGCGTCGACGATCGCCGCCGCGTTGCCGCCGAGTTCCAGCACGACTTTCTTCTTGCCGGCCTTCTCCTTCAGCGCCCAGCCCACGGCCGGCGAGCCGGTAAACGACAGCAGCTTGAAACGCTCGTCGGTCGTGAACAGATCCGCGCCGTCGCGATGCGCGGGCAGCACCGAGAACGCGCCCTTCGGCAAATCGGTTTCCGCGAGCACCTCGCCGATGATCAGCGCGCCGATCGGCGTGCGGCTCGCGGGCTTCAGCACGAACGGACAGCCGGCGGCCAGCGCCGGCGCGACCTTGTGCGCGGCAAGATTCAGCGGGAAGTTGAACGGCGAGATGAACGAGCACGGGCCGATCGGCACGCGCCGCGTATAGCCGGTGTAGCCTTGCGCGCGCGCCGAGATCTCGAGGTTGATCACTTCGCCGTCGATGCGCACCGACTCCTCGGACGCGACACGAAACGTGTCGATCAGCCGCGTGACTTCGCCCTTCGAATCGTTGATCGGCTTGCCGGCCTCGATGCACAGCGCTTCGGCCAGTTCATCGAAACGCTCGCGAAAGCGCGCGACGCAATGGTCGAGCACCGCCTGCCGCCTATAGGCCGGCAACTCGCGCATCGGCTTCTCGGCCGCCACCGCCGCGCCGATGGCCGCATCGATCGCCTTCGCGTCGGCCAGCGCGACGCGCGTCGCGACCTTGCCGCTGAACTTGTCGGTCACGTCGAGATCGGTGTTCGCGTAGACCGCTTCGTTGGCCAGATAGTACGGATAGGTATCCTTCAGCATGGAACGCTCCTTCCGGTGAACTGCGGATTCAGAGTTGCGCCGACAGGCGCTTGATTTCGCGGTTGAGCACGCGCTCGTTGTCCGAATAATCGATCGGCACGTCAATCACGTGCACGCCCGGCGTCGCAAAGCAGTCGCGCAGCAGCGGCTCGAGATCGTCGGCCGATTCGACGCGATGCCCGTGCGCGCCATAGCTCTGCGCATACGACACGAAATCGGGGTTCTTCAGCGTCATCGCGAAATCGGGGAAATTCATGTTTTCCTGCTTCCAGCGGATCATCCCGAACGCATCGTCGCGCAGGATCATCACGACGATGTCGAGCTTCAGCCGCACGGCCGTTTCGAGTTCCTGCGAATTCATCATGAAGCCGCCGTCGCCGCACACCGCGATCACCTTGCGCTGCGGATGCACGATCTTCGTCGCGATCGCCGACGGCAGGCCCGCGCCCATCGATGCCAGCGCGTTGTCGAGCAGCAGCGAGTTCGGTTCGTGCGCCCGCCAGTAACGCGCGAACCAGATCTTGTACATCCCGTTGTCGAGACAGACGATCCCGTCGACCGGCAGCGCGGTGTACAGATCGTTGACGATCCGCACCGGATACATCGGGAAGCGCGGGTCGTGCTGGCCCTTCTGCAGGTGCGCGTCGAAATGCGCCTTGATCATCGCGAAGCGTTCGAAATCCCAGTGCGGCTGCGGTGTGACCGCTTCCTTCATCTGCCACACCGCGTTCGCGATGTCGCCGACCACCTCGATCTGCGGGAAATAGACCGGATCGACCTGCGCGCCGAGGAAGTTCACGTGGATCACGGTCTTGTCGTCCGCGCGCATGAAGAACGGCGGCTTCTCGATCACGTCGTGGCCGACGTTGATGATGCAGTCCGCATGCTCGATCGCGCGGTGCACGAAGTCGCCGTCGGACAGCGTCGCATTGCCGAGCCACAGCGGGTGCGTTTCGTCGATCACGCCCTTGCCCATCTGCGTCGTGAAGAACGGGATGCCCGTCTTGTCGACGAATTCGAGCAGCATCTTGCAGGTGGTCTTGCGGTTGGCGCCCGCGCCGATCATCAACAGCGGATGGCGCGCGGCCTGGATCGCGTCGATCGCATGCGCGACCGCCTTCTCCTCCGCCACCGGCCGCCGGCTGTAGCTGCGCGGGATCGGCTTGCCATCGCCTTCCTCGTGCGCGATGTCTTCCGGCAACTCGAGGTGCGCGGCGCCCGGGCGCTCCTCCTCCGCGCGGCGGAACGCCTCGCGCACCGCCGACGGGATGTTGCCGATCGACACGATCTGCCGCGTGAACTTCGTGAGCGGCTGCATCATGTCGACGACGTCGACGATCTGGAAGTGGCCCTGCTTGCTCGACTTGATCGGCTTCTGCCCGGTGATCATCAGCATCGGCATGCCGCCGAGCTGCGCATACGCGGCGGCCGTCACGAAGTTGGTCGCGCCCGGCCCGAGCGTGGCGAGACATACGCCGGTGCGGCCCGTCAGGCGGCCGTAGGTGGCGGCCATGAACCCGGCCGCCTGCTCGTGCCGGGTCAGCACGAGCTTGATCTTCGATCGCCGCAGCGATTCGAGCAGATCGAGGTTTTCCTCGCCGGGAATGCCGAACACATACTCGACGCCTTCGGCTTCCAGCGCCTTCACGAACAAATCCGATGCTTTCATGGGGGACCTCGGTTGATGCCGCCTGCCCGGCTTACGGACGCGCGGCGTTCAGAACGCGCGCCGGCCTACGGCACGCGGACGCTTTACCTGCTGGACACAGACCACGGCACGACACGCCGCGCGAAGCAGGATTGGCAACGCGCGACAGCACCTCCGGGAGACGGAGGACAAACGGATCCGCCCGCGCGACAAGCACGGGCAGCAAAGACGTTTTTGATTGTAGACGGATTCGGGAAATTCCGGCCTCGACCGGATGGCCGGGTCCGGGGACCGGGAAAGGTCGGCCCGATGGCCATTTCGACGTCAAACGACGCGTGCGGCCCTACTGTAGCGGCAAGTCCCATCACCCGACATGTGAACCATGGTTGACATACTGCGATCCATGCCCTACAGTGCCCCAACATTCAGCATCCGGACCACCGACGTCTTCGACGCGTGGTTCGCCGGCCTGCCCGACCGTGTCGCCAGGCGCCGCATCCAGGCACGCATCGACCGCCTGTCGATGGGCAATCCCGGCGACTGGAAATCCGCCGGCTCGCCCATCGTCGAAATGCGTATCGACCACGGGCCCGGCTATCGCGTCTACTACGTGCGGCGCGGAACGATATGGGTGATCCTGCTCTGCGGCGGCGCCAAGTCGACGCAACAGGCGGATATCCGCGCCGCGCACGCGATGCTCGCGCGGCTCGACTTGGAGTGATCAATGGACAAGATCAAGACCCGGCCGTGGGATTCGGCCGAACACCTGAAAACCGACGACGACATGGCCGAATACTTCGATGCCTGTCTGCGGGAAGCCGGCGACGACCCGGCCTTCATCGCGCATGCGCTCGGCGTGATCGCCCGTGCCCGCGGCATGTCGCAGGTCGCGCGCGACGCGGGCCTGTCGCGCGAAGGGCTGTACAAGGCGCTGTCGCACGACGGCAATCCGAGCTTCGGCACGATCCTGAAGGTCATCAAGGCACTCGGCCTGCAACTGCACGGCACCAAGGCGCACGCGTGAGCCGGCCGCACGCGGCGGCGCCCCACCGGCGCCATGCCCGCGGCCGCGTCAATGCAGCCATCCGCCCGCCCAGCGCGGCACCAGCGACACCAGATACAGCCCGAGCCCGATCAGCCCGCCGACCAGCGTGCCGTTGATGCGGATGTACTGCAGATCCTTGCCGATGTTCAGTTCGATCTGCCGCGACATCTCGCGCGCATCCCAGTTGCGCACCGTGTCGCGGATGTGACGCATCAGGAAATCGGCGAAATCCGGCGCCATCTCGTGCACGGCCTTCTCGATGTGCTCGTTCAGCGATGTGCGCAGTGCCGGGCTTTCCGCGAGCCGCGCACCGAGCCAGCCGCCGAGCGTCGCGGCCTGCCGGTGCAGCGCCGAATCGGGGCGTGCGAGATCGGCCTTCAGCCACGCGCGCAACTGATCCCACAGATCGCGTACATACTCGTTGAACGCGTCGCCGTCGCGAATGTAGCGCTTGATCTCGTCGCCTTTCGCGATGAACGCGGGATCATGCTTCAGCCGCTCCGTCAGCCGCACGACGGTGCGGTCGAAGCGCTGCCGCAGTTCGTGCTCCGGATCGTCGGCCACGCCTTCGAGCACGCGGCTCACCGCGCTCGCCAGCATGCGTGCGCCGTTCTCGCCGAACCACTGCGTCGGCATGATCTTCTCGATCTTCGGATATTGCGTCTTCAGCCATTCGACGATGAAGCCCGCGATCACCTCGCGGTTCTCCTCCTTGTCGAGGACGTCGACCACCTGTTCGATCGCATCGTCGAGCAGCGCCTGGTGGCGGCCGTCCTTCGTCAGCGTATCGAGGATCGCGCCGGCCGATTGCGACAGGTCGACCCGGTCGATCACCGCGCGAAACGCGTCGTGGACGAACGACTGGATCCGCGCGTCGTCGGTCATGTCGAGCGCGAAGCTCGTCAATTTCGTCACGTAGCTGCCGAGCGCATCGGTGTTCGCCGGCTCGCCGAGCCACGCACCGAGCTTCCGGGCGGGATCGTGCTGGCGGATCTGCGCGGCGAGCGCATCGGGGCCGAGGAATTTCTCGCGCACGAACACCGCGAGATTGTCGGCGATCTTGTCCTTGTTCTTCGGGATGATTTCGGTGTGGCGCGACACGAACGGGATCGGCACGCGGCGGAACAGCGCGACCACCGCGAACCAGTCGGCGAGCGCGCCGACCATCGCGGCCTCGGCCACCGCCTTGAAACCGTCGACCCACGGGCCGCGCGGCAGCAGGATCGTCGTGACGAACACCGCGACGGCGGCGAGCAGCAGCCACAGCGCGCGGCGCTTGCTTCGTTTCAGTTCGAGGGCTTTGTCTGGCGTCATGGGCGACCGGTGAAGCGGCAATGCCGCTAATATGCACCGATCGTCGACCCGAGACAAACCCGCATACGCGATGCGCAGGCCGGGAAGGTTGTCGGGAACGGACTCCCGTTCATCCGCCGCCGGATACCGGCGCGAACGCGACTGCACGCGCCGCGTTCGCGCGCCCCCTCAAAGAAACGTCTTCAGATTGACCGCCGGATCCGCCAGCTTCACCGGATCGGGCACCGCCCCGGCCGCGATCAGCCGGCGCGATGCGCCGATGTCGCGCCCCAGGTTCGCCGCGGCAACCGCCACGATTTTCCCGTCGTCATCCAGCCCGAACACCGTGAACGGCCCGCTCGCCGGATCGCCGCGCACGACGATCGTCCGTTCGCTGCCGAACAGCCCGAGCATCTGCAGATTGCAGTCGTACTGATCGGACCACAGCCACGGCAGCTCCGCATAGGTCTCGTCCGCACCCAGCAGGTTCGCGGCCGCGACGGCCGGCTGGTTTTCCGCGACCTGCCACGACTCGATCCGCACGTGCCGGCCGAGCAGCGGATTGAAGTGCATCGTCACCTCGCCCGCCGCGAAGATCGCGCGATCGGCCGTGCGGCAGCCCGCGTCGACACGAATCCCGTTGTCGACGTCGAGGCCGGCCGCCTGCGCGAGTTCGACGTTGGGCACGACGCCGATACCGACCACGACGATGTCCGCCTGCACATCGCCGCGATCGGTCTCGACGGTCGCACCGCCGCCCGCCGCACGACGAATCGCACGCGGCAGCGTCGCCAGCTGAAAATTCACGCCGCGCGCGTCATGCAACTGACGCGCATATGCGCCGACGACTTCCGGCAACGCCCGCTGCAGCAATCGCTCGGCCGGGTCGATCACCGTCACGTCGCAACCGAGCTGCCGCGCCGCAGCCGCCACTTCGAGGCCGATGAAGCCGCCGCCGAGCACCGCCACGCGCCGCCCCGGCGCAAGCTGCGCACGCAATGCACGCGCGTCGGCAACGGTACGCACGTAATGCGGCGCGACGCCTTCGTCGACCGGCCCGCCGAACGCCCGCACCCGCGAACCCGTCGCGAGCACGAGCCGCGCATACGGCAGCGTCGCGCCGTCGTCGAGTTGTACACGCTGTGCGGCGCGATCGATCGCCTCGACGCGCGTGCCGAGCCGCAACTCGATGCGCTCGGCGTCGTACCACGCCGCGTCACGCACGAACGCGCGCTGCTCGCCGCCGTCGCCGAGCAGCGCATCCTTCGACAGCGCGGGCCGGTCGTACGGCAGCTCGCGTTCCGCGCCGATCATCACGATGCGCGCTTCGGCGTCGCGCGCGCGCAGCGCTTCGGCCGTGCGGCGCGCTGCGTGGCCCGCGCCGACGATCACGAACGGATCAGCCGACATTGACTTCCACCTGTCCGTCGACGATCCGGATCGGATAGGTCCGGACCGGCTCGGTGATCGGCGCGCATTTCGGCGCGCCCGTGCGGATGTCGATCAGCCCCTGATGCAGCGGGCATTCGACGCAGCCGTCCTCCACGTAGCCTTCGGACAGCCGCGCGTGGCCGTGCGAGCAGAGGTCGTGCATCGCGAACAGTTCGTTGCCGATCCGGAACACCGCGATCGGCTTCTGGCCGGCGACGCGCGCCGCCGGTTCGTCTTCGGAGAATTCGTCGAATGTGCCCAGCGGATGCCATTCGGCGAGCGTAGCTTCGGTCATGTCGGTTCCTTGCCTGTCAGATCGGGGTGGCGAGCAGCGTCTGCACGCGCGACGTGTCGTAGATCACGCGCTTGGTCTTGTAGCGCAGCCCGTCGGGCGTGCGCACGACCGTGTCGTAATACTTGCCGGCCTGGTACACGTCCGATTCGCCGTTGCTGCGCGTCTGCACGACCACGTAGTTGCTCTCGGTGTCGATCTCGCCGTCGCGCTCCGCGACGATCGTCAGGCCCGACGTCATGTGCCGGTACGTATGCTCCTCGAAGATGTTCGCGTGCCGCAGCGACACCACGCGGTCGCGCAGCATCCGCTGGTTCGTGCAGTGGACGATCCCGACCGGCAGGCCGAGATCCGCGTTCTCCTTCGGCACGATCTCGTACGTGCAGTCCTCGGTGAACATCTCCGGCCAGTGTTCGAGCCGGTCGTTGTCGAGATGGCCGATGTAGCGGTTCTGGAGCATGTAAATCTCGAACCACGTCTTCATGTCTTCCGTCAGGTTTTCCATCATTCCGCGCTCCGCCTCAATAGCCCATCAGCTTCTGGTAGCCGACCCAGAACTTGCGGATCAGGCTTTCGGTGATCACCGTGTCCTGCTGGTCCGGATTGCCGCGCGACATCTCGATCACCGACGTCGCGTCGGCGTCGCGCACGGTGCCGCGCTGCACGAGCTCGGTCGCCTCCGTGTCCTCCATCGAGATATAGCCGGCCGGCCCGACGAGGTTCGCCTGCTTGATGCGCAGCGCGCGCAGCTCGGGCGTGTCGTCCGCGTAGCCGAAGAAGTGGAAGATCAGCTCGAAGTTGTCCGGCCCCTTCGGCAGGATCTGGCGCGCGACCAGCGTGTTGTGGATCTGCTGGATCACGAGCTGCGGGAAGATCGGCTGGATATGGTTCGTGCAGTCCTCGTCGTATTCCGACACGAGATCGAGGATCGATTCGTCTTCCAGATGGAAGCCCTCGTCGAACGACCGGATGTTCTGCTGCTTGTACGCGGCCGACGTGTCGTCGCCGGTCTTGGTCACGGTGATGATGCTGTGCAGCCCGTGGTTCGCATCCGGAATCGAGCGCGCCTTCATCCCGACGCGGAAGATGTTGAAGGTCGTATGGAACAGATGCAGCATGCTCGCGTGATACGGATCCTTCACGTTCTCCATGTACAGCTTCCAGTTCGACTTCGAATACTGGCGCGTGCAGCCGAGATACTCGATCGGCTTGTGGAAGATCCGGTCGATCCACGGACGCATCTGCTCGCCGAGATAGTCGGGCAGCGGCATCACGTCGTCGCTGAAGGTCGCGAACACGAGCCCGCGATAGCTGTCGACGCGCAACTTGCGCAGCCCGTGCTGCTTCGGATCGAAGTCGGCCGGCATCCCGGTCATCCCCTTCTGGCCGCGCCGGAACGGCACGCCGAGCAGGTTGCCCTGGTTGTCGAAGCTCCACTGGTGATAGACGCACGTGTGCGAACTCGCGTTGCCGCGCGACTTGCGGCACACCTGCGCGCCGCGGTGCGCGCAGCGGTTCACCCACGCGGACAGCGTGCCGTCCTCGGTGCGCGTGACGACCACCGGCGTGTCGCCGACGAACGTGCTCTTGAAGTCGCCGGCGTTCGGGATTTCCGCTTCCAGCGCGACGAAGTTCCAGGTCGGGCCGCGAAAGATGCGCTCCTGCTCGCGATCGTAGACCGCGCGCGAACTGAACACCTTGTACGGCACGCGCGAGCCGTCGTCGTGCGGAAAACGCACGTCGGACGCGTCGTCGCGCGCGGCGAATACGACGGGCGATTCTGTCTGCTCCATGTCGGACTCCTTGTGGTTCCGTTTCGTTGATTGCATGGAGGCGATTTTTGAAAAGCTAATATTCCGCGTCTATCCGGAAAGTGCGATTGCGGCGGCGCAATATCCACTTTCGGCGGATTTCTGCGCTAGCATGGCGACACGCACGCGCGCCGCCACACACGATCGCGGCCCATTCGCCGGATCGACGCCCGTGTCCATACCAAGGCCGATGCCCATGTCCCCAACGTCGTTCGAGCCGCATGCGCTGCGCGCGCACCGGCTGTTCGAATCCCGCGATCTCGACGAGACGCGCGAGCGGATCTCGCGCGTGATGCAGCCGCACGCGCTGCTGCCGAGCGGCCGCGTGCAAGGCGCATCGCACATGGATTTCGTCCGGCTCGGCGGCCTCGGGATCGGTACCATCGCATTCGGCGACGCCATGCGTGTGCAGGTCGACGCCGTCGACGGCTATTACCTGCTGATGTTCTGCCTGTCCGGGCAGGCGGAAGTGCACGCGATGGGGCGCCGGCTCGGCGTCGACGGGCAGACCGGCGTACTGTGCGCACCCGGCGAGCGCTTCGACGCGGTGCTGTCGGCCGACTGCGAGCAGTTCGTGCTGCGCATCGACGCGGCAACCGTCGGCGCGCTGACCGGCAACCCGCGCGCGACGCTCGACCCCGTGCTGCACATCAGCGACGCCGCGCTCGCCGCGTGGCGCCAGCAACTGATGCTCGTCGCCCGCTCGCCGGAGCTGCTCGAACGCGCGAACGCGAACCCGCGCGTCGCGTCGCAGCTCGAGCACCTGCTGATCGACCTGCTGATCGAAGGCCACCCGCCGTCGGCGCTGCGCGGGCGACGCGATCCGGCGCCGGGCTTCGTGCGGCGCGCGCAGGAGTTCGTGAACGCGCACTACGCGCAGCCGCTGCAGCTCGCCGATATCGTCCAGGCCGCCAACGTGCCGGAACGGACGCTGCGGGATGCATTCCTGCAGTTCCGCGGGATGAGCCCGATGCAATATCTGCGGGCAACGCGGCTCGATCACGCGCGCGAGTTGCTGCGCGGGGCGGGGTCCGATCGACGCATCGCCGATATCGCGCTCGATTGCGGGTTTACGCACCTCGGGCGCTTCGCGCTCGCGTATCGGGAGAAATTCGGCGAGTCGCCGTCGGAGACGCTCGACGGGAAGCGCTAGGCGCGGATCGACTCGCCGCCCTGCGCGCGGCTTGCCGGCTGGTCACCCGAGCCGCCAATGCTGATGGTTTTGCGACGCGCTATCCGGATTCGGCCGTGGACGCCGAACTTGACCGTTAGTTGCAATTAATCGACGAAAGTCGATACGCGCTTCACGCCGCCGGCGCGATCATCTCCCGCGCAATCGTGCAGAACGCGGCGGTTGCCGCGCTTTCGCCATGCAGCCGGCGGCTCATGATGATCGGCGACGTCGCCATGGGTTCCGGCAGCCGCCGGTAGACAACGCCCTTCACGCGCACCCCCTCCACGCTTTCCGGCACCAGCGATACCCCCATCTGCGCGGCGACGAGCCCGAGCGCCGTCTGCAGTTCGCGCACCTCGTGAACGGCCGCCGGCACGAGGCCGCCGTCGCGCAGCGCGGACAGCTGCTGGTCCGCGTAGCTTGGCCGCGGCGTGCTCGGATAAACGATCAGCGTCTCGTTCGCGATGTCCGCGAGCGTCAGCGGCCGGTCCGGATCCGCGAGCGGATGGCCGAGCGGCAGCACCGCGATCAGCTTTTCCTCGATCAGCGCCTCGCGCACGAGCTGGTCGTCGTCGAAGCGCAGACGGCCGAAACCGACGTCGATCCGCCCGCCCTTCAATGCGCCGAGCTGTTCGAGCGTGAACATTTCGATCAGCGACAGCTCGACGGCCGGCTGCGCCTCGCGAAACGCGCGAATCACGTCCGGCAGCGCGCCATAGAGCGTCGACGGCACGAAGCCGATCACGATCCGCTCCGACAACTGCGCGAGCCGGCGCGTCAGCGGGCCGAGCTCGTCGGCCTGGTCGACGACGCGCATCGCCTGCGTATAGAACACGCGCCCCGCGTCGGTCAGTTTCAGCGGCCGCGCACCGCGCTCGAACAGCGGCAACCCGACTTCGTCCTCGATCGCCTGGAGCTGACGGCTCAGCGGCGGCTGCGTCATGTGCAGCCGCTCCGCCGCCCGCGTGATGTTCATTTCCTCCGCGACGGCGATGAAGTACCGGAGCTGACGCAATTCCATTTCATGCCTCAAAGGTATGGAAGTAGTCGGAAAGAGTGTTGGACGACGCCGGGCGGGAATTCCTACCATGTGCACCAACAGGAGGAATCGCATGATAGCAACTGCCGCCACCATCGAACGCATCGAGACGCTGCTCGTCGACGTGCCGACGATCCGGCCCCACAAGCTGTCGGTCGCCACGATGAATTGCCAGACCCTCGTGCTGGTCCGCGTTCGATGCACGGACGGTATCGAAGGCGTCGGCGAGGCAACCACGATCGGCGGTCTCGCATACGGCGACGAGAGCCCCGAGAGCATCAAGGTCAACATCGATACGTATTTCGCGCCGCTGCTGCAGGGCATGGACGCGACGCGCCCGGGTGCCGCGATGGCGCGTGCGCGCAAGCTGTTCCAGGGCAACCGGTTCGCGAAGTGTGCGATCGAAACCGCGCTGTTCGATGCGCAGGCGCGCCGCCTCGGCGTGCCGCTGTCGGAACTGTTCGGCGGCCGCACGACCGATGCGGTCGACGTGGCGTGGACGCTCGCG
Source organism: Burkholderia anthina (assembly GCF_902498995.1). Lineage (GTDB taxonomy): Bacteria > Pseudomonadota > Gammaproteobacteria > Burkholderiales > Burkholderiaceae > Burkholderia > Burkholderia anthina. The sequence goes on along the minus strand of NZ_CABVLY010000013.1, from coordinate 119,075 downwards.
AGCGGCGACACGCAGCGCGACATCGCGGAAGCCGAGGCGATGCTCGAAGCGCGTCGGCATCGCGCCTTCAAGCTGAAGATCGGCTCGAACGCGGTCGACGACGACGTCGCGCACGTGATCGCGATCAAGCGCGCGCTCGGCGATCGCGGCGACGTGCGTGTCGACGTGAACCAGGCATGGAACGAAACCGACGCGATCCGGGCCGGCGCACGGCTCGCGGATGCCGGCGTCAGCCTCGTCGAGCAGCCGATCGCCGCGACCAACCGCGCGGGGCTGAAGCGCCTCACGCAGCTCGCGCGGATTCCGATCATGGCCGACGAAGCGCTGCACGGCCCCGTCGACGCGTTCGCGCTTGCGCAGGACCGCGCGGCCGACGTGTTCGCGGTGAAGATCGCGCAATCGGGCGGCCTGCTCGGTGCGGCGAGCGTCGCGTCGATCGCGTCGGCCGCCGGCATCGACCTGTACGGCGGCACGATGCTCGAAGGCGCGGCCGGCACGATGGCGTCCGCGCAACTGTTCAGCACGTTCGGCTCGCTGAAATGGGGCACCGAACTGTTCGGCCCGCTGCTGCTCACCGAGGAAATCCTCGTCGAGCCGCTGCGCTACGAGGATTTCAAGCTGCACCTGCCGGCGACGCCCGGCCTCGGCATCACCTTCGACTGGGCCCGCATCGAACGGATGCGACGCGACGCCCGCTGATCCCACACGACACGACAACCGAAACCGGAGACACAGATGAACAAACAAGCCATCGACGCCCTGCTGAAGACCTTCGACGACGCCGCGGAAAAACCCGGCAACCCGCGCGTGCGCGCGATCGTCAACCGGATCGTGAAGGACATCTGCTACACGATCGAGGATTTCGACGTGCAGCCGAGCGAGTTCTGGACGGCGCTCAACTACCTGAACGAAGCCGGCCGGGAATTCGGGCTGATCGCCGCGGGCCTCGGGCTCGAGCGCTTCCTCGACGTGCGCATGGACGAGGCCGAGGAGAAGGCCGGCATCCAGGGCGGCACGCCGCGCACGATCGAGGGGCCGCTGTATGTCGCCGGCGCACCGGAGTCGGTCGGCCATGCGCGCCTCGACGACGGCACCGATCCGGGCCAGACGCTGATCATGCGCGGCCAGGTGCTCGGCAACGACGGTGCGCCGATCGCGAATGCGCTCGTCGAGGTCTGGCACGCGAACCACCTGGGCAACTACTCGTACTTCGACCAGTCGCAGCCCGCGTTCAACCTGCGCCGCTCGATCCGCACCGATGCGGAAGGCCGCTACAGCTTCCGCAGCGTGCTGCCGGTCGGCTACAGCGTGCCGCCGGGCAGCAAGACCGAGCAGCTGCTCGACCAGCTCGGCCGTCACGGTCATCGTCCGGCGCACATCCACTTCTTCGTTTCCGCGGACGGATATCGTAAGCTGACGACGCAGATCAACATCGAAGGCGATCCGCACATCTGGGACGACTTCGCATTCGCGACCCGCGAAGGGCTGATCCCGCAGATCAAGCAGGCCGAGGGCGCGGAAGGCAAGTCGTATGGCGTCGACGGGCAGTTCGCGCTGATCGACTTCGATTTCTCGCTGCTCAAGGACAAGCAGGACGTGCCGGCGAGCGACGTCGAGCGGGCGCGTGCACAGGCCTGAGCGGCCGTCCCGTTCGACGAATCGACAACGCAAGGAGTGCAGGATGCTGTTTCATGTGGAAATGACCGTCCGTCTGCCGACGGACATGGATCCGGTCAAGGCGGCCACGCTGAAGGCCGAAGAAAAGGCGATGTGCCAGCGGCTGATGAACGAAGGCGTCTGGCGACATCTGTGGCGGATCGCGGGGCAGTATGCGAACGTCAGTATCTTCGATGTCGAGAGCGTGCAGCAGTTGCATGATCTGCTGAGCCAGCTGCCGTTGTTTCCGTATATGGAGATGGAAGTGCGGGCGCTGTGCCGGCATCCGTCCTCGGTGCGGGAGGATGACCGGTAAGTGAAAATGAAGCGCGCCGTTACCGAACGGCCGCGAGAAACGCGACACGGGCGGCAGGTGATGTTCTCGCCTGCCGCCCGTGTCGTTTGCAGCCCCTCGCATCACGATGAAGCGGCGACGATCACTGCCCGTGCGCCAGATGCGCCGCAAACCCCACCTTCTCCGGCGCGATCTCCGTCTTCAGCGTCAGCGCCGGAATCTCGTAGTCGCCTGCATTCTGCCGCCGGAACGGGATCGGTTGCGCAGTCCACAGCGCGTCGAGACGCTTGCCGAGCGCCGCACGCGTTTCGTCGAAACGCACGTCGTCCATCCTTCCCGTCCGGTAGATCACGAACGGCGGCAACACGTCGAATCCCGGGTAATACAAGATGCCGTGCTGGATCGGGAACAACACGTCGTCGATCGGCCCGTTGATGCCGCGCGCGCTGTAGTGCGATTCCCACCCGCCCGTCGTGACGATCACCATCGCGCGCTTGCCCGCGAACGAACCTTCGCCGTAACGATCGCCCCAGTGCCGGTCGGAATGCACGCCGACGCCGTACGCAAAACCGTACGCATACACACGCTCGACCCAGCCCTTCATGATCGCCGGCATCGAGAACCACCACAGCGGAAACTGCAGGATCACCGCGTCGGCCCACTTCAGCTTGTCCTGCTCGCGCGCGATGTCGTCGCGCTGCGTGCCCGTCTCGAACGCATGCTTCGAATCGAGCGCCGGATCGAAGCGCGCATCGGGCGCGCGGTCGGTCACGTCGTTCGCATCGAATGCGGCCTTCCAGTTCATCGCGTATAGATCGGTGACCTGCACGGCATGGCCCGCCGCTTCCAGATGTTCGACCGCAAAGTCCCGCAGCGCACCGTTCAGCGAGCGCGGTTCGGGATGGGCATAGACGATCAGCACGTTCATGTTCACAGCTCCGTTGATTGAATGACTGCAGGATGCCGTTGCCGAAGGTATATTGGAAATGAATTCCGGATATTCCAGGTATAGCGATGAACAATCTCAGACGGCTGGACCTGAACCTGCTGGTCACGCTGGACGTGCTGCTCGCGGAGCACAACGTCACGCGGGCGGCCGAAAAACTGAACATGTCGCAGCCGTCGGTGAGCGTGCAGTTGCAGAAGCTGCGCGACCTGTTCGGCGACCCGTTGCTGCTGCCGGGGCCGCGTGGCATGCGGCCGACCGCGCGCGCGGAAACGCTGCGCGAGCCGCTACGGGATGCGCTCGACGCGATCGAACGCGCGGTGCTGACGGCTACGCCGTTCGATCCGGCGACCGCGACGAACACGTGGCGCGTAGCCGCGACCGACTATGGCGAATCGACGATCGTCCTGCCCGCGCTGAATACGTTGCGTTCGGCTGCACCGGAGACGCGGCTCGCCGTGGTCGAACTCGTGCCGCCGCGCATCGAGCAGGACGCGGAACGAAACGGGATCGACCTCGCGTTCCATACGACCGAAGGATCGCCGGAAGGAATGCGGCGCCTGCCGCTGTTCACGGAGCGATACGTGCTCGTCGGCCGCGCAGGTCATCCGAAGCTGAAGCGGCGCCCCACACTCGCGCAGTTCGGCGGGCTGGAACACGTGATCGTGTCGCCCGACGGCGGCGGCTTCTTCGGCGTGACGGACGAAGCGCTCGCGAAAGCGGGCGCCGCACGACGTGTCGTGCTGTCGGTTCCGCATTTCCTGTTCGTGCTATCGGCCGTCGCCACCACCGACCTCGTCGCGATGCTGCCCGAGCGGCTGGTGCGCAACACGCCCGCGTTGCGCGTGGTCGATACGCCGGTCGAAGTCCCCGGCTACGAAATGTCGATGCTGTGGCACGAGCGCGTGCATCGCGATCCGGCCCATCGATGGCTGCGGGAGACGATCGCCGCGTCGGTATGAATCACCCGCCGGACGGACGCGACTGCGCGTCGCCAACCGTCCGAAACCGGTCGCCGCACAAACACGTTCACTCGGGACTTGAAACCGCCGCGAACACTGTATATATTTACAGTGCTTTTGCACCATTTGACCCGAATTCCGTCATCCATGACGGACGGACCTTTGTGAGGCGACCATGTTCCAGTCATCCGCATTCGATCCCGAGCAACCCGGCTTCAACCCGGCCCACTTCGAACGCGCCGCGCAGCGGGCGGTCGTCGATCTGCAGCGTGTCGTCGGCGGCCCCGCGCAGCGCGCGCTCGGCCTGCGACGCCGCACCCATCCGGCCGCCGTCCGTACGATGAGCTGGCAGGCGCTGCTGAACGTCGAGGAACTCGCGTTCTCGAACGCCGGTTTCCTGAACCGCAACGATCCGACGGTCGTCGATGCATTCATCCGGCTGCGCGACAGCCGGCTGGTGGCCGCGGACGTCGAGGAATCGGTCGACTGGCGTCGCGACGACGACGATCTGCCGGCCGTCTACCTGATCGTCAAGGCGATGCTCGAAGCGGAAGAGAAAGAACGGGCCGAAGCGGCCTGACGCGCACCGGCCGGCTGCGGGATCGCGTCGCCACGTTGCGCGGCGACGCGGGAGCCCCCTTCCGTTCTGCCGGCCGCACCGCAATGCCGAGACATCGGCATGACAGTCGCGAAGCGTGGCGCACGCAAGCTATCGCCGCGCAACGTGGCTTCGTGCCGATGCCCGAAGCCACGCCCGTTACAAGCGCGCCGCGAGCCGCGAGCCTTGGTCGATCGCGCGTTTCGCATCGAGTTCGGCAGCCAGTTCCGCGCCGCCGATCAGGTGCACCGGGCGTCCGGCCGCCTGTAGCAGCGCGAGCAGCGCGCGCTGCGGCTCCTGCCCCGTGCAGAGCACGATCGTATCGGCTTCGATGCACGCGTGATCGGTGCGCTGCTCGCCGTACGACACGTGCAACCCCTGCGCATCGATCCGTTCGTAGTTCACGCCGCCGATCATCTTCACCTGCTTCATCTTCAGCGTCGCGCGGTGAATCCAGCCGGTCGTCTTGCCGAGCCCCTTGCCGAGCGGCGCGGCTTTGCGCTGCAGCAGCGTCACTTCGCGAGCGGGCGCCGCGACCTGCGCGCGCGTCACGCCGCCACGCGTCGCGGCCGGATCGGTCACGCCCCACTCGGCCTTCCATTCGTCCAGATCGAGCGTGGGCGACTCGCCGTCCTGCACCAGATATTCGGCGACATCGAAGCCGATCCCGCCCGCGCCCACCACCGCGACGCGCCGGCCGACCGGCTGCCGGCCGGCCAGCACGTCGATATAGCTGAGCACATTCGGCCCGTCCTGCCCCGGAATCTTCGGATCGCGCGGCGCGACGCCGGTCGCGAGCACGATCTCGTCGTAGCCGCCCGCGATCAGGTCGCTCGCGTCGACACGCCGGTTCAGATGCAGGTTCACGCCGGTCAGCTCGACTTGCCGGCCGAAGTAGCGCAGCGCTTCATCGAATTCTTCCTTACCCGGAATCCGCTTCGCCATGTTGAACTGGCCGCCGATCTCCGGCGCGGCATCGAACAGGTCGACCTGATGCCCGCGCTGCGCGAGCACGGTCGAGCACGCGAGCCCCGCCGGCCCCGCGCCGACCACCGCGATACGCTTCGGCCGCTGCGCACGCGTGTAGATCAGTTCCGTCTCGTGACAGGCACGCGGATTCAGCAGGCACGATGCAATCTTGTTCTTGAACGCGTGGTCGAGACACGCCTGGTTGCAGCCGATGCAGGTGTTGATCTCGTCCGCGCGGCCCTGCGCGGCCTTGACGACGAACTCGGCGTCCGCGAGCAGCGGCCGCGCCATCGACACCATGTCCGCGCAACCGTCGGCGAGTATCTGCTCGGCCACTTCGGGCCGGTTGATCCGGTTGGTCGTCACGAGCGGAATGCCGACCTCGCCCTTCATCTTCTTCGTCACCCACGCGAACGCACCGCGCGGCACCGACGTCGCGATCGTCGGCACGCGCGCCTCGTGCCAGCCGATCCCCGTGTTGATGATCGTCGCGCCCGCGCGCTCGACCGCCTTCGCGAGCTGCACGGTTTCGCCCCAGTCGCTGCCGTCCGGGATCAGGTCGAGCATCGACAGCCGGTAGATCAGGATGAAGTCGCGCCCGACCGCTTCGCGCGTGCGCTCGACGATCTCGATCGGCAGGCGGATGCGATTCTCGTACGAACCGCCCCACTGATCGGTGCGCTTGTTGGTGTGCATCGAGATGAACTGGTTGATCAGGTAGCCCTCGGAGCCCATGATCTCGACGCCGTCGTAGCCGGCTTCGCGCGCGAGCTGCGCGCAACGGACGAACGCGCGGATCTGACGCTCGACGCCGCGCGCACCGAGTTCGTGCGGGGTGAACGGCGAGATCGGCGATTTGATCTTCGACGGCGCGACCGCGAACGGGTGATAGCCGTAGCGGCCGGTATGCAGGATCTGCAACGCGATCTTGCCGTCGTCCGCATGCACGGCATCGGTGATCACGCGGTGACGCCGCGCACCGGCCGACGTCATCAGCGTGCCGCCGAACGGCTTGGTCCAGCCGGCCACGTTCGGCGCGAAGCCGCCGGTCACGATCAGCCCGACGCCGCCGCGCGCGCGCTCGGCGAAATAGTCGGCGAGCCGCGGCAGCGTCTTGCGGCTGTCCTCGAGGCCGGTGTGCATCGAGCCCATCAGCACGCGGTTCTTCAGCGTGGTGAAGCCGAGGTCGAGCGGCGCGAGCAGGTGGGGGAACGAAATCGTCATGATGATTCTGCCGGTAAGCGATGCGTATCATCGTAGGCCGCGCGCCGCCTTGAACGTGAGGGGGCAAACAGCCATAATGCTTGTCATTTCCGGCCAAAACGACATGACCTCCCCGCCACGCAAGGACCACCTCGGGCTGCGCCGGCCGACGATTCCGGTCGCCTATACGCGCCTGCTCCTGCAGGCGCTGGCCGCGCGCGGCGTCGATCTGGCCGCGGTACGCGCCGGCACCGGGCTGCGCGACGCGGTGCTGGCCGAACCGGATGCGCGCGTCGCGCCGTCGCAATGGGGGCGGCTCGTGCTCAACGCGATCGAGATCGGCGGCGACGCCGGCATCGGGCTCGCGTTCGGGCTGCTGCTGAAGCCGACGGTGCACGGCTTTCTCGGCTATGCGACGCTGACCGCGCGGGACATCCGCGAAGCGCTGGTCGTCACGCAACGCTACTTCCGGATGCGCAACCGCCAATATCGTCTGACCTATGCGGAGGACGCGCGCGGCGCGACCCTCGAACTGCACGGCGTGCAGGCGAGCCCCGTGCTGCAGCACCACGTGATGTTCGAGTTCGTGCTGACGGGGCTCGCGCAGAACATCTCGCAATGGTCCGGGCGCGCGGCGCCGCCGATCGCGCTGCGTTTCACGTGGCCGCAACCCGACTATTTCGCGCGCTATCGCGGCCAGTTGCCGCCGGTCGAATTCGGCTGCGCGGCCAACGCGCTGTGGATCGCGCACGACGTGCTCGACTGGCCGCTGCCGCTCGCGGACGAAGTCGCGCACCGGCAGGCGCTCGTGCAGGTCGAGCGCGAGTATGCGCAGGTTCGCCAGGAGGAAGGCGACCTGGTCGAGCGCGTGCGCGCGGAACTGGCGAAAAGCGCGGGCGACTATTCGAGCCCGGAAGCGCTCGCCGACGCGCTGCTCGTGTCGACCCGCACGCTGCGGCGCCGGCTCGAGGAAGCCGGGGCGAGCTACCGGCAACTGCTCGACGAAGCACGGTTTCGCGACGCGAAGCAATTGCTTTCGGCGTCGGATCTCGACCTGAAGACGATCGCCGAGCGGCTGCAATTCACCGACCCGGCGAATTTCACGCGCGCGTTCCGGAGGTGGGCCGGGCAAACGCCGAGCGCATATCGGGAGGCGACGACGGGAACCGCGCACGAATCGGTCGGATCGTGACGATCTGCGTTCCGATCGCCGTGGCGTTCGTCATCGGCATCATGTCCGCGCTGGCCCGCAGCATGAACGGGATGCTCGACATGTTCGCGTGGTTCGGCGGAACCGCGATCGGCTTCTTGGTGCTGGGCACGATCCTGCGTTCGGTGTTCGGCGTGATCGTCTGGCCCGAAATCCGGCGGATCAATCAGCCGGGCGCTAAGCCCGAGATGACTGCGGCAAGCAACGCGCTGCCGCTCGCGCCGGAAGAGACGCCGCACATTCGCTTCATCTGAACCGGCACGCGCAACGCATCAGTCGCCGATGTCGATCCGCGCGCCGCCGTCCCCGTCGTCTGCGTCGATCCGCACGTCGCCGGTCGCGGTAACGATCGCGTCATACACGTCGTCCGTCACGCACACCACCGGCACCGCGATCGCATACAGCTCGGCCGCGACGATCGCACCGATCGAGATGATCAGGTCGCGCTCCTTCAGCACGATCCCGACCGGCCCCGTGCCGTTGCGCACCGCTTCCGCCAGCACGCTGCTGCTCGAACTCGAGCCCTTCGCGTGCGGCATCACCATGATGCGGCCGGCGAGGCTCGCGCCCGTCTGCGGATGCCCGCGATCGACGATCCGCCCCGCGCCCGAATCGTAGCCGCCCCAGAAGCTGAGCGGCTTGTCGAGCACGAGCGTGCGCGCGCATGCGCTGCCCGGCACGAGCGTGTCGCCCGCGAATCCCCCCGCCCTTGTTTCAGTCATCGAATCGCACCTTTCCTTCGAACGCGGAGCGCACGCACTCGCGCATGCTGCCGTACGCCACCGTGACGCCGATGTTCGCGGGCGCATACGACGCCCACTTCCCCGAGTTGGTCATGACCAGGCCCGACAGCTGCTTCATCACCGGCGTGATGTACGTGCAGGTATCGACGACGATCTGAACGCCGCGGGCCTCGAACTTGTCCGCGAGCCCGAGCTCGCCCAGCTCCCACAGGATGAAGCGGCTCGTGTTCACGTAGAAATCGCACGTCGGCTTGCCGTCGAATCGATCGAGCAGCGCGTCGAGCGTGCGGAATTCGGCCAGCGAGAAATGCGGCGTGCCGAGCGCGACCGCGACGAGCGCATCGCCGTCGGCACCGTGGTTCAGCGTGCGGCGGATCTCGTCGAGATCGGCCAGCGCGACATCGACGCTCCGCTGCGCGGCGCGCCCGTGCAACGCGGCATCGAGCGTCGGCGCCTCCGGCGTCACGCCCACCGCGTGGAACAGCGCGACCGCGCCGCTCGATGCGGCGGCGGCGCCGAGCGCCTTGAGTTCGTCCTCGGTGGTGTCCGCGGGCAGCCCGACGATCGCGGGCACGATCGCGCCGGCGATCCTGCCGATCAACAACCCGAGCGCCGCGAAATAGATGTCGCGCGACGGGCGGCTGCCGAAGTCCGGTGCATTGAACACGATTTGGGCGGCGCGATTCGCTTCGACGTGCAGGCCCGCGTACGGCGCGCGCCCGGTGATCGCGGCGGCCAGATCGAGAAAGTCGCCGTAGCGGCTGGTGCGCGCGCCAAGCACCGAATTGGCGAACACGATCGCATTGGATTCGGCCCACGCGATCTGCTCGCCCAGGCGCGGACGGTTCTTCAGCTGATACGGCGCGCACGTGAAGCTCGATTCGCAGCCGAGCTGCAGGTGCGCGTCCATCAGGCGCTGCGCGTCGCGCTGGATCGTGCGGTCGCCGTGATACAGCTCGGGATGGATCAGGTCGAGCGACCCGACGTTCAGGGTGGTCGGCACCGCGACTTTCGCGCCCGTGTCGACGAAATACTCGACGAAGTCGAGGCTGGTCCGGCCGTGATAGAGACAGCCGTCGATATGCGCGGACGTGATGTCGATCAGATGCGGCGCCGACATCACGCCGGCCGTGCGGGCGACGATCCGCATCGCGCGTGCGACGCCGTCGCCGAATGCGCCGCGCAACATCGCCTCGTCGCGCTCGCTCAACTGCAGCATGGGGTGCTCCTCGTGTCTCGTCCGGTGGATCCGGATCGCTTTTGCAATACTACCGTGCGCGTGAGGGCCTGTTCACGCTAATAACGGGCTTGCGAACGTGCCTTTCCGTCCGCCCCCCAAGGGGACGGGCGGAAAGGCACGTTCCCCTGTTTGGGAAAATTCATTCGTGGGGCTGGCCCCCAGAAGGGCCGATCGCGGCGTCATGCTCCTCACGAATACGTTGAGTATTCGCTTCGTCGCATTCCTTGCGCTCGGCCCTTCTGGGGGCCAGCGCAAGCCCGTTATTAGCGTGAACAGGCCCTAGGCGTCGCGCATCGCCGTCAGGCTGAACAGCTCGTCGCGCAATGCCTTGGCGCGGTCGCGGCCGAACTGCGTGTCGAACTCGTCCTGTGCGGCCTGCCATGCGACTTTCGCGTGCGCGTACGTGCGCTCGCCGAGCTTCGTCAGGCTGAGCGCATGCGCGCGCGCATCATGCTCGGACGCGGCCGCGGCGACGAAGCCGTCGCGCTGCAGCGGCTTCAGCGCGCGCAGCAGCGTCGTGCGATCCATCACCAGCGTATCGGCGAGTTCGCTCATCACCAGGCCGGGCCGGTGCGACAGGTTCGCCATGATCGAAAACTGCGCGGGCGTCACGCCGACCGGGGCCAGATGACGCTCGTAAAGTTGCGTGACGAAGCGCGCCGCCTGACGCAGCGCGAGGCAATTGCAGGCCTGGGCCATCTGGATATCGTTCATGATCCGCAATTTATATGTGCATATGCATAAAGTCAATGTACACTCCGCCGTAACGGCCGGCCGCGTGCCTTCGGCGCGCCGTCATCGCCCCGAGGAGACGGACATGGACTACATCGACAAGCTGCGCATTTTCCGGTCGGTGGTCGAGATGCGCAGCTTCACGCGCGCCGCCGACATGCACGGCCTCGCGCGGCCGGTCGTATCGCGGGCGGTCGCGGATCTGGAAGCGCGCTTCGGCAGCCGCCTGCTGCACCGGACCACGCGCCAGGTCTCGCTGACCGAAACGGCCGAGCGGATCTACGAGCGCTGCGCAGCCGTGCTCGACGAACTCGACTCGCTCGAGGCGCAAGCGCAGTCGCACACGCGCGAGCCGGAGGGCCTGCTGCGCCTCGTCTCGCACACGACCGCCGCGCTGAACCGGCTGGTGCCGCTGATCGCCGGCTTCAAGGTCGCGCATCCGAAGGTGCGCCTCGACGTCACGCTGACCGAACGCCCGGTCGATCTCGTCGGCGAAGGCTACGACATCGGCATCGTCGTGCCGTACATGCTGACGAGCGAGACGACCATCGTGCGGCTGATCGAACGCATTCCGGTGGTGCTCGTCGCGACGCCTGCCTACCTGCGCGCGCACTCGCGCCCCGAAACGCCGGCCGAACTCGCCGATCATCCGTTCGTGCCGCTGTCGCCGTCGCTGCGCCGGCCCGCGCTGTCGTTCCGCGTCGACGGCAACACGCTCACCGTGCCGTTCCGCTTCGACATCTCGTCGAACAGCCCCGTCTTCAACCGCGAAATGGTGATGCACGACTTCGGCATCGGCGTCGTGCCGAAAACGCTCGTCGATGCCGAACTCGCGTCGGGCGCGCTCGTACAGTTGCTGGAAGACGCCGATCTCGTCGATGCGTTCGTGGAAATCAAGCTCGCGTACGCGAACCGCGCGCTCCTGCCCGCGAAGGTCAAGGCGTTCATCGACTACACGGCGGCATACAGCGACCGCGAAGGCCGGCGCGTTCCGGCGGCGGCCTGACCCGGCGCCCGAACGCGCCGGCCTGCCGCCGATTGGTACAGCCACGACACCAATCTGATCCCGCCCCGCCGCTCGCTTCGCGCCGTCTCGCCGCCTAACATGTGCACATGCACACGCCACCCCTCACCGATGACGATTGCTTCGCGGTCCGGCAAGCGGCGCGGCGGATCTCGCAGTTCTACGAGCGCTATCTGTCGCGTGCCGGTGTCACGCCGTCGCAGTACAGCATTCTCGCGCTGCTGCGGGAGCGTCCGGGCCTGACGATGGCGACGCTGTCGGCCGCGCTGGTGATCGAGCGCACCGCGCTGCTGCGCGCGCTCAAGCCGCTGGTCGCCGCGGCGCTGGTTGCGGGCACGATCGAGCCGCCGTGCCGCCGCCAGACGTTCGCGCTGACCGCGCACGGCGAAGCGAAGGTCGCCGCTGCGCACGTGCACTGGCGCGCCGCGCAGGAAGCGTTCGAGCGGCGCTTCGGGCCGGCGCAGGCGGCCCGCCTCAGAGACGAATTGTTCCGGATCGCGCACAACCTGCCGGCGCGTTAGCCCCTTCCCCGATCGACGACATCCCGTCGTCGCTCGACTCAATAAGTGCATATACATAGGTGAATCGATGGATACGACCCGAACCGCTGCCGCATCACGCGAGGCAGTCACAACCGAGCGGCCCGCGAAGCAGCGACGCCGCGTGCCGTGGATGCGAATCGCGGTGGCCGTCGTGGTCGTCGCGGTCGCGGCCGCCGTGCTCGACTGGTTGCTGGTGCTGCGCTTCCAGGAAAGCACCGACGATGCGTACGTCGGCGGCGACGTCACGGTGCTCGCGCCGAAGGTGAACGGCTTCGTCGACCGGATTCTCGTGACCGACAACCAGCGCGTGAAAGCCGGCGACGTGCTCGTGCAGCTCGATGCGCGCGACTACGATGCGAAGCTCGCGCAGGCATCCGCGGAAGTCGACAGCGCGCGCGCCGCCGTGGCCGAACTCGATGCGAAGCAGCAACTGCAATACGCGGTGATCGGCCAGCATGCGGCGGACAGGAATGCGTCGTCGGCCGAACTCACGCGGGCCGCATCCGATCGCGTTCGCTACCGCGAGCTCGTGAAATCCGATGCGGTGTCGAGCCAGATCGTCGAGCGCGCGGACGCCGACTATTCGAAGGCCGACGCCGCCGTCGCGCGCAGCGATGCCGCGCTGCTCGCGTCGAAGCGGCAGCTCGACGTGCTCGGCGCGCAGCTCGCCGATGCGCGGGCGCGCGTGAACACCGCGCTCGCCGCGCAGCGCGTCGCGGCGCTGAACGTCGAATACACGACGATCCGTTCGCCGGTCGACGGTTACGTCGGCAACCGCACGGGCCGCGTCGGGATGCTCGCGAACGTCGGCGTGCCGCTGCTGACGATCGTGCCGGCGTCGGGGCTGTGGATCGATGCGAACTTCAAGGAAGACCAGTTGCGCAAGATGCACGCGGGCGACAGCGTCGACGTCGCGCTCGATGCGTCGAGCACGCGCCTGCATGGCCGCGTCGACAGCCTGGCGCCCGCGACCGGCGCGACCTTCAGCGTGCTGCCGCCCGAGAACGCGACCGGCAACTTCACGAAGATCGTCCAGCGCGTGCCGGTGCGCGTGCATCTCGATCCGCAGCCGGGCATCGACCACGTGCTGCGCCCCGGCCTGTCCGCGGTCGTGACCGTGCATACCGGTCACGCGAACTGAACGGGAGCCGACGATGACCACCGCGTTTTCCGGCGACCCCGCGTCGCAACCGACGAAGCAGCGCGTCTTCGCGTTCGCGCTGATGTGCGTCGGCTTCTTCATGGCGACGCTCGACATCCAGATCGTCGCGTCGTCGCTGCGCGACATCGGCGGCGGCCTGTCCGCGAGCCAGGACGAACTGTCGTGGGTGCAGACGGCATACCTGATCGCCGAGATCATCGTGATCCCGATGTCGGGCTGGCTGTCGAAGGTGATGTCGACGCGCTGGCTGTTCGTCGCCTCGGCGATCGGCTTCACGATCACGAGCATGCTGTGCGGGCTCGCGTGGGACATCAACTCGATGATCCTGTTTCGCGGCATGCAGGGCGCGCTCGGCGCCGCGATGATCCCGACCGTGTTCACGACCGCGTTCGTGCTGTTCCCGGGCAAGCAGCGGCTGATCGCGTCGACGACGATCGGCGCGCTCGCATCGCTCGCCCCGGCGATCGGGCCCGTGATCGGCGGCTGGATCACCGACCAATGGTCGTGGCACTGGCTGTTCTACCTGAACCTCGTGCCGGGCATCGTCGTGGCCGCGCTGGTGCCGCGCTACGTGCATATCGACGAGCCCGATCCCGGCCTCGTCAAGCGAGGCGACTATCTCGGCATCGTGCTGATGTCGGGCTTTCTCGGCTGCCTCGAATACGTGCTGGAGGAAGGCCCGCGCAAGAACTGGTTCAGCGACGACGCGATCCTGATCTGCGCGTGGATCTCCGGCATCTGCGGCTTGCTGTTCATCGTGCATGCGCTGACCGCGGACGATCCGATCGTCGATCTGCGCGCGCTCGTCGTGCGCAACTTCGGCATCGGCAGCCTGCTGTCGTTCGTGACAGGCATCGGGATCTTCGTGACCGTGTTCCTCACGCCGCTGTTCCTGTCGCAGGTGCGCGCATTCAGCTCGCTGCAGATCGGCATCGCGCTGCTGTCGGTGGGCGCGTTCCAGTTGCTCGCGCTGGGCGCGTATGCGTTCGCCGCGCGCTACGTCAGCATGCGCGCGCTGCTCGTGTTCGGGCTCGTCTGCTTCGGCCTCGGCTGCTACCTGTACACGCCGGTCACGCACGACTGGGGCTGGCGCGAACTGCTGCTGCCGCAGGCGTTGCGCGGGATCGGCCAGCAGTTCAGCGTGCCGCCGATCGTGACGATGGCGCTCGGCTCGCTGCCGCAGTCACGGCTCAAATCGGCGAGCGGCCTATTCAACCTGATGCGCAATCTCGGCGGCGCGATCGGCATCGCGGTGAGCGCGACGATGCTCAACGACCGGTTGAACTTCCACTACCTGCGCCTGAACGAGCACGTGAGTGCCGGGGAACCGCAGGTCGCATCGCTGCTCGATCGCCAGGCCGCGTACTGGACAGCGGTGGCCGGCGACACGCTGAATACCGCGCAGGCCGGCCTCGCGAACCTGCACCGGCTGATCTATCGCGAAGCGCTGACGCTGACCTACGCGGATGCGTATTACGCGCTGTCGCTGTGCTTCGTCGTCGCGCTGGTTGCCGTCGCGTTTTCCAAACCCATTACCCTGAACGCGCCGCCGCCGGACGCGCACTGAGCCAAGGTCATCGTCATGAAAAAGCTACTCGTCGCGCTGGCCGTCAGCGCATTCGCCGCCGGGTGTGCGGTCCAGCCCGCGCAGCATCCGGCGCTGCACGATTCGGTTCAAGCGCTTGCACCCGCCGGATGGGACGCCGACGTCCCGCGCGGCGGCATCGACGCCGCCGCGTGGTGGGCGCAGTTTCACGATCCCGTGCTCGACCGGCTGATCGCAACCGTGCTGGATGGCAACCTCGACCTGCAGGCCGCCGCGGAACGCGTGAAGCAGGCCCAGGCGCTGACCGTGCAGAAACGCGCGGTCCTGCTGCCCGAGCTCGACGCGACCGCGCACGCGGCCGACGCACGCCAGAACACGCCGCCGCCGCTCGGCTACGTGCGGCAGGCCGGCGCGGGGCTCGCACTGAGCTGGTCGCCGGACGTGTTCGGCGGCGAACGGCTCGATCTGCTGGCCGCGCAGGCCGCGCTGGTCGGGCAACAGCATGCGGAAGACGCCATGCGGCTCGCGCTCGCGGCCGATGCGGCCGCCGCGTACGTCGACCTGCGCTGGGCGCAGCAGGAACTGAAGATCCTTCAGGATAACGCAACGATTCGGCGGCATGCGCTCGAACTGACGCGCAAGCGGCAGGCGTTCGGACTGTCGACGGAGCTCGACGTCACGCGCGCGCAGAACCAGCTCGATGCGCTCGAAGCGCGGATTCCGCCGACGCGCGCGCAGATCGCGCACCAGCTCAACCTGATCGCCGTGTATTCGGGACGCACGCCGGAATCGATCGACCGGCTCGTGCTCGCGCAGGCCGGCGAGATTCCCGCGCCGCCGGCCGGCTCGCCCGATACGTTGCCTTCGCAGGCGCTCTTGCGGCGGCCGGACGTGCTCACAGCCTATGCGCAGGTCGAACGGCGCGCGGCGCAGGTCGGTGTCGCGAAAGCCGAGCGGTATCCGAAGTTCTCGCTGAACCTGACGGACGGGATTCTGGCGGCGTCGTATCTCGGGCTGCCGACGCTGACCGACAACCTGTTCAGTGCAGCGTTGAGCGCGACGAGCCCGATCTTCAACGCCGGACGCGTCACCGCCGATATCACGCAGAGCGAGAGCCGGATGCGCGAATCGGAACTCGGGTTGAAGCAGACGATGCTGCAGGCGCTGCGGGAAGTCGAGGATGCACGGGCGAATCTCGTCGGCAGCGATGACGCGACGCGGCGGCTCGACAGCGCGCTTTCCGCGTCGAATAAAGCGCTCGGGTTGGCGAACCAGCTCTACAAGGGCGGCGCGACGGACTTTCTCGATGTGCTGTCGGCGCAGGAGGTGTATCTGCGCGACGCGGATGCGCTCAACCAGGTCAAGCGCGAGCACGCGCTGGCGGCGGTCGCGCTGTATCGGTCGCTCGGAGGCGGGTGGAGCAGGAACGATGCGGCGGGCGGGACGCCGATCGACGCCGTGGCGAAGAATTGAGCCGCAAGCGCGATTGCGAGCGCGATACGACGCCGGCTTCGACACCGGCCGGCGTCCCGCTCGTCAAGCGCTCATCCGGGATGTTCGATCGGCGGCAACGCGAATCACGCCGTTACCGGTCCAGCGCCAGCTTCGCGCCGAGCCCCAGCAGGATCGTCCCCATCACCGCGTCGATCGGCTTGCGCAGTTTCGCGTAGCCGACTTGCACGCGATTCGTCGAGAACAGCACGGCGACCGTGCAGAACCACGTCAGCGACACGGCAACCACGACGCCCAGCGTCGCGCCGTACACCCAGGCCGGCGCGTGCGCGGGCAGCAGCGTCACGAACAGGCTGCCGAAGAATGCAGCGGCCTTCGGGTTCGTCAGGCCGACCAGCAGCCCTTTCCGATAGGCGTGCACGCCGCCGCGTACGGCCGGCCGGCTCGCGGATTCGGGCTGTTGCGCGGACTGGCGCAGGCTCGACAGCGACTTGATGCCGAGATAGATCAGGTACGCGGCGCCGGCGATGCGAATCGCCTCGTACAGCCATGCGAGCTTCGCGACGATCAGCCCGAGCCCGAAAATCGCCATCGCGGCCCAGACCGCGTGCGACGACGCGATGCCCAACGCGGCCAGCAGCCCCGCGCGGCGGTTGCCGAGCGCGTGGGACGACACGGCGATCAGATCGGGGCCGGGGCTGACGCAGGCCAGCAACATCACGCCGCCGACTGCGGCGAGTTGGGGAAGATAGCTCATGGCGGTTCGGGAGGATTCGGATGAATTATTCAGGCGAAGAACGCGGGCCGGCTCACTGTAGCATGCCGATTTTCACCACGTGCGGGCCGCCGGACGCGCGGTGCGCGGGCCGCCGATATGCGCCGCGCCCCGCCCGCCGCATGGCTGCCGGCGCGCGTTACAGCGGCGGCCGCTTCAGCTTCACCCAGCGCTGCACCGACGGCCGCTCCCACTGCGCACGCGCATAGTCGGCGAGCCGCTGCGGCACCGGATCGTCGTTCAGCACCAGACGGTTCAACATCACGGCCAGGTCGACATCGGCGATGCTCCACGCGCCGAACAGATTCGCCGCGCCCGGCGCAAGCAGCTTGTCGGCAGCGGCGAACAGTTTCTGCGCGGCGATCCGCGCGAGGTTCGACAGCGGCTCGCTCGACGGGCCGTAGAACAGCACTTCGGTCGACCGCTCCGAGCGCACCGGCATCAGGTCGCTGCGCAGCCACGCCTGCACCTGCCGCGCCCGCGCGCGCTGGCGCGGATCGGCCGGATAGAGCCGCTCGCCCGCGAAGATATCGTCCAGATACTCGGTGATCGCCGACGATTCCGACAGCGCGAAGTCGTCGTGCACGAGCGTCGGCACGCGTTGCGTCAGCGACGTCGCAGCGTAGTCGGGCGCGAAATGCGCGCGGTTGCCGAGATCGACGGTCACCAGATCGTAGGGCAGCGATTTTTCCTCGAGCCCGACGAACACGGACATCGCGTAGGGGCTCGCGTATTGCGCGTCCGCGTAGAGACGGAGATGACCGGTTTGCACTGCAGGCTCCTCGTGGGTGGGAGTTCGGGCGCCATGACCTGGCGTGCCGGCGAACCCGGAATGGATCGATGCGGACGGTGCGTTCAGCCGGCGTCGGGCCACCGGTATCCGATCACCTCGCCGACCGGATACGCGAGCTCGCGCACCGCTTCCAGCTGATTGCCGCCGAACAGATGCACGTGTGCGTCGTCGTGGCGCAGATAGAAGCCGACGTGGCCCTTCCAGCTCGCCGGGTCGTCGCGCGTCAGGACGGCGATGCAGCCGTACACCGGACGCTCGAGCGGGCGCCCCCATTCGAGCCACGAACGCGCGAGCGCGGAACCCGTGCCGCGAATCCCGGCATGCGTCATGCACCAGTTGACGAACGACGAACACCACGAAATCTTGTCGTCGTAGCCGACGAGGTTCGTATGGTTGTTGTATTCGACGATGCGCGGATTGATGCTGCCGGGCGGGAACCGGCGGATGCCCAGCTCGGCCAGCGCGACCGGCATCCACGGCGGGTGGGCGGCTTGCGGGTTGCCCTCGGGGTTCGATCGGATCACGACGGTCTCGGCTTCCGGGATGGATGGTCGATCTTCGCACGAATTCGATTCATCGGGATTCCGGGTGCGGGCTGCCATCGACCATCAGACCGGTCACGTGACGGCGTCGGCGCCCGGCGCGAGCGGCGATGCGTACTCCTCGCCGGCGCCGGCACGTCGCTGCCGCCCCGCACGATCGACGAAGGCGTTGGTACGAACGGCAAGTCGCCGTCCGCTATCGCACCACCGCGTCGGCCATCGATTGCGCCTGCGCGACCAGCCGTTGATAAATCCGCTGCGACACCACCTGTTTGGCGAAACACGCCTGCCGCGCGTCCTCGGGCACGCGCGCCGCGCTGCACGCCGCGATCGGACGAAGCGTCACGTTCTTCCACTGGATATACACGCGTTGGCCCTCCCGGACCGACACGGCGAGCGTGTTCGGCCCGTCCGGCACGCCGTCCTGGCTTTCACCGAGCAGCCACGCCTTCACCACGCCATCGGCCGGCTGCCGCTTGACGGGTAACTCGGCGAAGCGAAACGCGGCGGCATCGTCGCCGAATACCTCCGTGTAAAGCGTTTCATTGTCGAACATCGTGGCGACCTCGTCGGTCGGCTCGATGCCCGCGTCCGCGGTAGCGGCCCAGGCCTTCAACAGCGGAACCGTCGTCACGACGAGATTCGTCTTGCCGTCTTCCGACTTGAAGGCCAGCCCGTCCGGCCCCGGCTGCATCCCGTCGACGGGGCCGACGCCCTGCACCGTGCTCTCGGACGCTGCGGCAAACCCTCTCGCCCGAACCGTGCCGATCAGCTTGGCAAGCCGGGCATTCACGTCGGCCGTGTACTGTTTGTCGAGACCCGCCCGATCTTCCGTTCGGGCCGCCGTCACGGCCGCCGCGGCCTTCTTCCGGTAGGCGAGATACGAATCGGCCGGCGATGCGATCACCTTCACCCCGACCCCGGCGAACACCGCCGCCGCCACCGCTGCCCCCACACCGACCTTCAATCGTGAAATGCGCTTCATTTTTATGACGTCACCGAATCCCGCGCCGATCGCTAAAACGGCCGCCGCGCACCCGCGGCAGCCGTCCCTCAGAAACGCGTCATTCTATCGTCGCGCGGAATTCACTCGTCCACCTTGAACGCCGATACCAGTCGCGTCAGTTCCGCCGCTTGCTGCTTCAGACTTTCCGCGGCCGCCGCGCTCTCCTCGACCAGCGCCGCGTTCTGCTGCGTCATCTGGTCGAGCGACTGCACCGCGTCGCCGATCTGGTCGATGCCGGCGCTCTGCTCGAGGCTCGCTTCGGCGATCTCGCTCATCATCGCGCTGACGCCCCGCACCTGCGACACGACATCGCTCATCACCCTGCCCGCCTCGGTGACGAGCCGCGATCCGGCGTTCACGGTTCCCGCGCTGTGCTCGATCAGCGCCTTGATTTCCTTCGCCGCCTGCGCGCTGCGCTGCGCGAGATTGCGCACTTCGGATGCGACGACCGCAAACCCGCGCCCCTGCTCGCCGGCGCGCGCCGCCTCGACCGCCGCATTCAACGCGAGAATGTTGGTCTGGAACGAGATGCTGTCGATCATCACGATGATCTCGGAGATCCGCTGCGACGCGTCGCTGATCTGCTCCATCGTGGTCACGACTTCGCCGACGACCTGCCCGCCGCGCGCCGCCGTATCGGATGCGCCGGTGATCAGCTTCGCGGCCGTCGTCGCCGTTTCGGTGTTGTTGCGCACGACGGCCGTGATCTCCTCCATCGACGACGCCGTGCGCTCCAGGTTGCCCGATTGCCCTTCGGTGCGTTCGCTGAGATCCGCATTGCCCGACGCGATCTGCGCCGAGCCCGTCGCGATCGACGCGGAAGCCGCGCGGATCCGGTGAACGAGCGTCGACAACGACGACACGAAGCGGTTGAACGCATCCGACAGCTGCCCGATCTCGTCCTCGCTCTCGACCGTCATCCGGCGCGTCAGGTCGCCCTGGCCGCTCGCGATCTCGGACAGCAGCGTCGCCGCACGCCGGATCGGCGCGGCGATCGCGCGGCCGACCAGCCAGATCACGATCAGCGCCACCCCGAGGCCCACCACCGCCGCGACCAGCGCCGCGCTGCGAATCGCGCGCGTCACCGGGCCGAGCAACTCCACCTGCGGCACCTCGACGACCACGTACGCGTCCAGCTCCGGGATGAACGACGTCGCGATGAAACGCGCGCCGCCGTCGCCGTCGTAGCTCAGGTACGCATACGGCTTGCCGGCCAGCAGCGTCGACGCTGCATCGCCGGGCAGGCCCGGCTCATCCTTCAGGAAATGCCTGCCGTCGATCAGCGACGTATCGCGATGCATCATGATCGCGCCGTCGGGCCGCACGAGATACGCGAATCCGGTGTCGCCGATCCGGTACGCGGCGATCCCTTTCGCGAGCGCATCGACGGACAGGCTCATGCTGGCCGCGCCGACCGGCACGCCGTCGAGCTCGACGCGGCTGTTGATGAACATCATGTAGCCGCCGACGGTGACTTCGTGATCCATGTTCACGTCGAACGGCTTGCCCGACGCGAGGAAGGTGGTCAGCCACTGGTCCTTGTCGGTGACCTTGCGCTGCAGGCCGGCTTCGTTGTAATAGTTGCCGCTCTTCAGCGACACCCACTGCACGGACGCCGCCTTCTGCTCGTCCTTCACGTTCTTCGCGAGTTGAATCCAGTTGCGCGTGCCGGCGTCGGGTTCGCCGTCGGCTTCCCACTGCAGCAGGAACGCATCGCGCGCGAGCATGCGCGACGCCGCGATCGGGCCGGCCATCTGCCGCTGCACGTCGGCGCGAATGCCGTTCACGGCGGTCGGCAGCTCGTCGCGCACGACGCGATCGCGCACCGCATCGCCGATCAAACGGACGCTCAACCCGCTCGAAATTGCGACGAACACGAGCAGACAACTCGTCATGCTGAGAATCAGCTTGTTCTGAATGGAAAGCTTGCGCCAGAAATGCATGGGGTACCCTCGATAACCGCTCGGTCTGAGCCAGTTCGGGTTATCGGCACGCGGGCGCGGAATCGCATCGCCGCTTTCAGATGTTCGACATATCGGAATTTATATATCGTTGCCGGACGGCATCACGAAACCGATTTCAGCGCATCCCGTGTAGCGGAATCGAAAGCGCGCGCCGGCGCGAATGCGCGTGCGCGGCGGCGCAATAAAAAGCGCCCCGCCGAGGTGGCGGGGCGCGAGTCCTGCCGGACTGCAGGCAACGCGCGACGTACGTCGCGCGGCCGGCTTACGAACAGGCCTTGCCGTGCGACGGATGGAAGCCCTTCGCCTTCGCATCCGCTTCCGACATGTAGCTGCCGTGCTTCGTCTTGCCGTAGTACTTGTCGGTCGAGCAATGATAGACCTTGGTGCTGTCGTTGACCCACACCTTGCCTGCGCCGCCGCCGGCTGCCGCGGTCGTCGCCGGTGCGGTCGTCGCCGGTGCGGTCGTCGCGGTTGCAGCGGCGGACGTCGAAGCCGCCGTGGCAGGCGCAGCCGCGGCCGGTGCGCTGGCTGCCGCGGCCGCCGACGCGCCGTACCACGTCTTCACCCCCTTGTGACCCGCGCATGCGCCCTTCTTCGACGCGCCCGAGTAGAACGAGCCGTCCTTGCACAGGCCGGTCGTACCGGCCGGCGCGCTGGCCGGAACCTGAGCGAACGCACCGAGCGACAGCCCCATGCCGGCAGCGAGCACGGCGATCAACATCGTCTTTTTCATTTCCTCTCCTGATTTGCCTGAATGTCGACAGCGTCCCGGGCGCACCCAAGGAAAGTCGCGATTACGCGATTACCGCACCCAGCGGCACACGCGGTGGTGGTGGTGATCGAAATGGCACACACGGTGCGAATGCGCCTCGGCAAGTGCCGGAACGAGAACGGCGCAAGCCAGTGCCGTGGCGGTCAGAATCTTCGCGATGCGGTTCATGGAACTCTCCCGGGTAGGTCAGCCGGTCATCCGGCTGGTATCTCCTTAACGCCGGTCAACGGATCCCGGTGTACCGCGCTTGCGCTGAATTGACGATGTTTGACATCGAATGCCTACAGTCTTTCGATGCTTTCGGCGGCGGGGCGAGCGGACGTGCTCGTGACGGAGGAACGGGGAGACTTCGCGACGATGGATGTCATCGCGCAGCCATAAAGGAAGGCACAAAAAACCGGCGTGTGCCGCACGCAAGCGCCGGGCCGACGCGCATGCGGCACACATTACTGCAAGCTTACTTCAGGCGTCCCGACAGGAATTGCCCGAGCCGTTCGCTCTTCGGGTTCACCAGAATCTCCTGAGGATCGCCCTCCTCCTCGATCTTCCCCTGGTGCAGGAAGATCACGTGATTCGACACGTTGCGCGCGAAACCCATTTCGTGCGTGACGACGACCATCGTGCGGCCTTCCTCGGCGAGCTTCTGCATCACCTTCAGCACTTCGCCGACCAGTTCCGGATCGAGCGCCGAGGTCGGCTCGTCGAACAGCATCACCTCGGGCTCCATCGCGAGCGCCCGCGCGATCGCCACGCGCTGTTGCTGGCCGCCCGACAGGTGCGACGGATACATGCTCTCGACGCGCGTCGGCAAGCCGACCTTCTCCAGATATTTCCGGGCCCGCGCGATGGCTTCGTCCTTGCCGACCCCGAGCACGGCCATCGGTGCCTCGATGACGTTCTCGAGCACCGTCATGTGCGCCCACAGATTGAAGTGCTGGAACACCATCGACAGCTTCGTGCGCATCCGCTGCAACTGCTTCTGGTCGGCCACGCGCAGCGAGCCGTTGCGGTCGCGCGCGGTCTGGATCGGCTCGCTGCCGATCGTGATCTGCCCCGAGCACGGCTGTTCGAGGAAGTTGATGCAGCGCAGGAACGTGCTCTTGCCGGAGCCGCTCGAGCCGATGATGCTGATCACGTCGCCGGCCTTCGCCTTCATCGACACGCCCTTCAACACTTCGTTGTCGCCGAACTTCTTGTGGAGGTTTTCAACGGTGAGCTTGTACATGCTTGGTCCTTCGTTGCGAATCTTGCGAATGCGTTAGTGGCCACGCGGCGAGAGGTACGCGAGCCAGCGCGTCTCGAGCTTGCGGAATGCCCAGATGAGCGTGAACACGACGATGGCGTACAGCACGGCTGCGACGCCGTAGGCCTGGAACGACATGTACGTCGCGGAATTGACGTCGCGCGTGACCTTCAGGATGTCGGGCACGGTCGCGGTGAACGCGAGCGTCGTCGCGTGCAGCATCAGGATCACTTCGTTGCTGTAGCTCGGCAGCGAGCGGCGCAGCGCGGACGGCAGGATGATGCGCGTATAGAGCTTGAAGCGCGACATCCCGTAGGCCATGCCGGCCTCGATCTCGCCGGCCGCCGTCGCCTTGATCGCCCCCGCGAAAATCTCCGTCGCATACGCGCATTCGTTCAGCACGAACGCGAGCAGCGTGCAGTTCATCGCGTTGCGGAAGAACGTGTCGAGCAGCACGTGGTTGTGCACGACCTGCAGGCTGTAGATGCCGGTGTAGCACATCAGCAGCTGCACGTAGAGCGGCGTGCCGCGGAATACGTACGTATAGAGCCACACCGGGCCGGAGATCCAGCGGTTCGACGACGCGCGCGCGATCGCGAGCGGCACGGCCAGCGCGAAGCCGAGCGCGATCGACACGACCAGCAGCCACAGCGTGATCGCGAGGCCGCTGAAGCGGTAGCCGTCGGTGTACAGATAGTTTTGCCAGTACTGGCTGATGATTTCGATCACAGTGCAAGCCTCCGGACGCCGACGGAATAACGCTTCTCGAGGTGGTGCAGCACGACGTTCGACACCGTCGTGATCGCGAGGTAGATCGCGCCGGCCGCGAGCGTGAAGAAGAAGAAATCGAGCGTGCTCTTGCCGGCGTCCTGCGACGCCTTCACCACGTCGGCAAGGCCGATGATCGACACCAGCGCGGTGGCCTTCACGAGCACCTGCCAGTTGTTGCCGATGCCCGGCAGCGCGAAGCGCATCATCTGCGGGAACAGGATCCGGTGGAACACGCGCCAGCCGCTCATCCCGTATGCGAAGCCCGCTTCCAGCTGGCCGCGCGGCACCGCGAGGAACGCGCCGCGAAACGTCTCGGTGAAGTACGCGCCGTAGATGAAGCCGAGCGTGATCACGCCGGCGACGAACGGATCGATGTCGATCTGGTCCCAGCCCAGCATGTCGGTCACGTTGTTCAACAGGATCTGGATCCCGTAGAACAGCAGCAGCATCAGCACGAGGTCGGGCACCGCGCGGATCAGCGTCGTGTAGAACGTGCCGACCGACTTCAGCACGCGGTTGGTCGACAGTTTCGCGGCGGCGCCGGCGAGACCCAGTATGAGCGACGCGGCCAGCGACAACACCGCGAGCTTCACGGTCTCGACCGTGCCGGCCCACAGCAGCGGGCCAAATCCTTGGAAGATCATGTAAGGGGTCCAGAACGATGTGGCTGGATTGTCAATAGCCATTAACCACGCATCAAACGATATCTGCGCACGACCTGATGCCGTCCACTCATCAAGCCAGACGCACCATGCGAAGCAAGTGGCACCCGGGAACCGATGCGGCGCGCGCCGTGGCCGATGCGCGCCGCATGGACGGTCAGCCGCCGTAGACGTCGAATGCGAAGTACTTCTTCTCGAGCTTCTTGTACGTGCCGTCCTTGATGATGTCGGCGATCGCGTGGTCGAGCTTCGCCTTCAGGTCGGCGTCGTCCTTGCGCAGCCCGATGCCGGCGCCGTTGCCGAGCGTCTTCGGATCGTCGATGTCGCCGCCCGCGAACTGGAAGTTCGCGCCGCGCGACGTCTTCAGGAAACCGAGGTCGGCCTGCACCGCGTCCTGCAGCGCGGCGTCGAGACGGCCGGACATCAGGTCCTGGTACACGCCGTCCTGGTTCTGATACGGCACGACCTGCACGCCCTTCGGCGCCCAGTAGGTCTTCGCATAGGTTTCCTGGATCGTGCCCTGCTCGACGCCGACCGATTTGCCCTTCAGCGATTCGGCCGTCGGCTGGAGATTCGAGCCCTTCTTCGCGACGAGGCGCGTCGGCGTGTTGAACAGCTTGTCGGAGAACGCGATCTGCTCGGCGCGCGCCGGCGTCATCGACATCGACGACAGCACGCCGTCGAACTTCTTCGCCTTCAGCGCCGGGATCATCCCGTCGAAGTCGTTCTCGACCCACACGCATTTCGCCTTCAGGCGCGCGCAGATTTCGTTGCCGAGATCGACGTCGAAGCCGACGACCTTGCCGCTTGCGTCCTTCGACTCGAACGGCGGATAGCTGGCGTCGACGCCGAACCGGATCGTCGACCAATCCTTGGCGTGGGCACCGACCGCGATGCAGGCAAGGGCAATACTGAGCGCGAGTTTCTTCATGGCGTTCCTGTCATAGGCAAACTGGGCGCGGGTCCCGCCGGGCGTCGCCGCCGTGAACCCTTCCAACCCGGGAGCCGTCCGTTTGACGGCACCCAAGTTGTACATACAACTTTGCCTTTTCCGGGCCGGTGCCAGCAATCCGTGTTTATCTCTAATTGTCGGCGGATTATGACCGTGGGTCAGGAATAGTCATGCATTTCAATTAATTACAGATTACGCCGCGCTGAATTCCGGCTTTCCCGGTGCGCAGGCCGGCTGGCGGCACGGTCGGCGAGCCTGTCTATACTTCCTGGCCGAGATGACCGATGCGGCCGCCTCCCGCCCGGGTTCCGGAAAAACGAAACCCCGCGTTTCGAAAAACGCGGGGTTCGTCAGCAGCCCGAGCCGCGGCATCTGCCTGCTGCCGCGGTCGCCCCGCCGCGGGCGGGGCGGGCGATCACCACTGATAGGACGCGCCGACACCAACGGCCGTGCCGTTGCCGCTCAAGCCGACTCCGGCGCGGACCTGCATGTTCTGCGTGATCCGCGCGGTGCCGCCGAGCGCGACGGCCTGCTGCCCGCGATACGATCCGCCGCCGATGCCGACGGACAGCGTCCTGCCCGGGTCGACGGACGGGATCATCGCCAGCGCGGTCGCCGCGGCGATGCCCGAATACGCGTTCTTCGCGACCTCGTTGATCTGGCCTTGCATGGTGCCCATTGCCTGATTCAACTGGTTGACGTTGACCGCATCGGTGCCGTTGACGCCCGGCGCAACGTTGCTGATCGTCCGCTCGTTGCCGGGCGAGCCGACCGACACCGTGTTCGGTGCGCTCGCGACGGAGCCCGCACCCAGGGCGACCGAGTTCGCCCCCGATGACGTCGCGTTCTGGCCGATCGCGGTGCTGTTCGCTCCGCTCGCCACGGCGTTGGCGCCCATCGCCGTGCCGTTCTCGCCGGAGGCGATCGCATTGCCGCCGGTCGCCGTGCTGTTGCTGCCCGATGCGATCGCGTTGCCGCCCGTCGCCGTGCCGTTCTCGCCAGAGGCGATCGCATTGCCGCCGGTTGCCGTGCTGTTGCTGCCCGATGCCACCGCATTGCCGCCGGTTGCCGTGCCGTTGTCGCCCGACGCCTGCGCGTTGCCGCCGGTTGCCGTGCTGTTGCCGCCCGATGCCAGCGCATTGCCGCCGGTTGCCGTGCTGTTGTCGCCCGTTGCCTGCGCGTTGCCGCCCGTCGCGGTTCCGTTGTCGCCTGTCGCCGTGGCGTTGCCGCCCGTCGCGGTGCTGTTTGCCCCCGACGCCGTCGAGTCGACGCCCATCGCCGTGCTGTTTTCGTTCGATGCCGAGCCCGACACGGTCTGCATCGCGGCGATCGTCGTGTTGATCGCCGAAACCTGCGTGCCGAGCGCGTCGTACTGGCTCTGCAGCGCATACAGCTGACTGCCGTTCACCGCATCGGTGCTGGTCGCGGACAGATCGCCCGCCGCGACGTTCGTCAGACGCACCGCCGCGGCCGCCCCCACGCCGCCAAGCGTCACGCTGTCCATCGCCGCGCTGTCGTACGACACGGTATTGCCGACTGCTGCCTGGATACTGGACAGGCTCGTACTCAGGCTGCTGACCGAACCGGTTACGGTGCTGAGGCCGGTCGACAGCGAGCCGAGGCCGGCTTCGGTCGACGTCGACAGACTCGTGATCGTGTCGTTCGTCGTGCTCAGGCCCGTCGACAACGAACCGACGCTCGTTGCCGTCGACGTCGACAGGCTCGTGACCG
This sequence comes from Burkholderia anthina, assembly GCF_902498995.1. Classification (GTDB taxonomy): domain Bacteria; phylum Pseudomonadota; class Gammaproteobacteria; order Burkholderiales; family Burkholderiaceae; genus Burkholderia; species Burkholderia anthina. The sequence continues at coordinate 91,584 of NZ_CABVLY010000013.1, read as the reverse complement.
TGTCGTTCGTCGTGCTCAGACCCGTCGACAGCGAGCCAACGCTCGTCGCGGTCGACGTCGACAGGCTCGTCACCGTATCGTTCGTCGTGCTCAGACCCGTCGACAGCGAACCGACGCTCGTGGCCGTCGACGTCGACAGGCTCGTCACCGTGTCGTTGGTCGTGCTCAGACCCGTCGACAGCGAGCCAACGCTCGTCGCAGTCGAGGTCGACAGACTCGTGATCGTGTCGTTCGTCGTGCTCAGACCCGTCGACAGCGAACCGACGCTCGTGGCCGTCGAGGTCGACAGGCTCGTGATCGTGTCGTTGGTCATGCTCAGACCCGTCGACAGCGAGCCAACGCTCGTGGCGGTCGACGTCGACAAGCTCGTGACCGTGTCATTCGTCGTGCTCAGACCCGTCGACAGCGAACCGACGCTCGTCGCGGTCGAGGTCGACAGGCTCGTCACCGTATCGTTGGTCGTGCTCAGACCCGTCGACAACGAATCAACGCTTGTCGCGGTCGACGTCGACAGGCTCGTCACCGTGTCGTTCGTCGTACTCAGACCCGTCGACAGCGAACCGACGCTCGTGGACGTCGAGGTCGACAGACTCGTCACCGCGTCATTCGTCGTGCTCAGACCCGTCGACAGCGAACCAACACTCGTTGCCGTCGACGTCGACAGGCTCGCCACTGTGTCATTCGTCGTGCTCAGACCGGTTGACAGCGAGCCAACGCCCTCAGCCGTCGACGTCGACAAGCTCGTGACCGTGTCGTTGGTCGTGCTCAGGCCCGTCGACAACGAACCGACGCTCGTCGCAGTCGACGTCGACAGGCTCGTCACCGTATCGTTCGTCGTGCTCAAGCCCGTCGACAGCGAACCAACGCTCGTCGCGGTCGAGGTCGACAGACTCGTCACCGTATCGTTGGTCGTGCTCAGGCCCGTCGACAGTGAGCCAACGCTCGTCGCCGTCGAGGTCGACAGGCTCGTCACCGTATCGTTCGTCGTGCTCAAGCCCGTCGACAGCGAACCGACGCTCGTGGCCGTCGAGGTCGACAGGCTCGTTACCGTGTCGTTCGTCGTGCTCAGGCCCGTCGACAACGAACCGACACTCGTGGCCGTCGACGTCGACAGGCTCGTGATCGTATCGTTGGTCGTGCTCAGGCCCGTCGACAGCGAACCAACGCTCGTCGCAGTCGACGTCGACAGGCTCGTCACCGTATCGTTGGTCGTGCTCAGGCCCGTCGACAGCGAACCAACGCTCGTCGCCGTCGAGGTCGACAGACTCGTCACCGTGTCATTCGTCGTGCTCAGACCCGTCGACAGCGAACCGACGCTCGTGGCCGTCGAGGTCGACAGGCTCGTCACCGTGTCGTTCGTCGTGCTCAGACCCGTCGACAGCGAACCGACGCTCGTGGCCGTCGAGGTCGACAGGCTCGTGATCGTGTCATTCGTCGTGCTCAGACCGGTTGACAGCGAGCCAACGCCCTCAGCCGTCGACGTCGACAAACTCGTCACCGTGTCGTTCGTCGTGCTCAGGCCTGTCGACAGCGAACCAACGCTCGTCGCGGTCGACGTCGACAGGCTCGTCACCATGTCGTTGGTCGTGCTCAGACCCGTCGACAGCGAACCAACGCTCGTCGCGGTCGACGTCGACAGACTCGCCACCGTGTCGTTGGTCGTGCTCAGGCCCGTCGACAGTGAGCCAACGCTCGTCGCAGTCGAGGTCAACAGGCTCGTCACCGTATCGTTCGTCGTGCTCAAGCCCGTCGACAGTGAGCCAACGCTGGTAGCCGTCGAGGTCGACAGGCTCGTCACCGTATCGTTCGTCGTGCTCAGGCCCGTCGACAGTGAGCCGACGCTCGTGGCGGTCGACGTCGACAGGCTCGTCACCGTATCGTTCGTCGTACTCAAGCCTGTCGACAGCGAACCAACGCTCGTCGCGGTCGAGGTCGACAGACTCGTCACCGTGTCGTTGGTCGTGCTCAGGCCCGTCGACAGTGAGCCAACGCTCGTCGCCGTCGAGGTCGACAGACTCGTCACCGTATCGTTGGTCGTGCTCAGGCCCGTCGACAGCGAACCAACGCTCGTCGCCGTCGAGGTCGACAGACTCGTCACCGTGTCGTTCGTCGTGCTCAGGCCGGTTGACAGCGAACCAACGCTCGTCGCAGTCGACGTCGACAGGCTCGTGATCGTATCGTTGGTCGTGCTCAGGCCGGTTGACAGCGAACCAACGCTCGTCGCAGTCGACGTCGACAGACTCGTCACCGTGTCGTTGGTCGTGCTCAGGCCCGTCGACAACGAACCGACGCTCGTCGCAGTCGAGGTCGACAGGCTCGTGATCGTATCGTTGGTCGTGCTCAGGCCCGTCGACAGCGAACCAACGCTCGTCGCCGTCGAGGTCGACAGACTCGTCACCGTGTCATTCGTCGTGCTCAGACCGGTTGACAGCGAGCCAACGCCCTCAGCCGTCGACGTCGACAAACTCGTCACCGTGTCGTTCGTCGTGCTCAGGCCTGTCGACAGCGAACCAACGCTCGTCGCGGTCGACGTCGACAGGCTCGTCACCGTGTCGTTCGTCGTGCTCAGACCCGTCGACAACGAACCGACGCTCGTCGCGGTCGACGTCGACAGGCTCGTCACCGTATCGTTCGTCGTGCTCAGACCCGTCGACAACGAACCGACGCTCGTCGAAGTCGCGGTCGAAAGCGACGTAAGCTGCCCCATATTTACCGCATCGGTCGAATCCACGCCCGCCGCGACATTGGACAGCGTTACCGGTGCCGCTGCGCCGATACCGCCCAGCGTCACTTTCGCGTGAGTCGCATCGTCATACTGGACGGAGTTCGAAACCACGGTCGACAAACTCGTCATCGTAACGTTCGTCGCGCTCAGCCCCGTCGACAGCGAGCCAACACTCGTCGCGGTCGAGGTCGACAGGCTCGTCACCGTGTCGTTCGTCGTGCTCAGGCCCGTCGACAACGAACCGACACTCGTGGCCGTCGACGTCGACAAGCTCGTCACCGTGTCGTTCGTCGTGCTCAGGCCCGTCGACAGCGAACCAACGCTCTCGGCCGTCGTGCTCAGACCCGTCGACAGCGAGCCAACACTCGTTGCAGTCGAGGTCGACAGGCTCGTCACCGTGTCGTTCGTCGCGCTCAGACCCGTCGACAACGAGCCAACGCTCGTCGCGGTCGACGTCGACAGACTCGTTACCGTGTCGTTCGTCGTGCTGAGGCCTGTCGACAGCGAACCAACACTCGTTGCCGTCGACGTCGACAGACTCGTCACCGTGTCGTTCGTCGTGCTCAAGCCCGTCGACAGCGAACCAACACTCGTCGCGGTCGAGCTCGACAGACTCGTCACCGTGTCATTCGTCGTGCTCAGACCCGTCGACAACGAGCCAACACTCGTTGCAGTCGACGTCGACAGGCTCGTCACCGTGTCATTCGTCGTGCTCAGCCCCGTCGACAACGAGCCAACGCTCGCGGCCGTCGAGGTCGACAAGCTCGCCACCGTCCCGTTCGTCGTACTTAAACCCGTCGAGACGCTCGTCGACAGGCTGAACAACTGCCCGCCATTGACGGCGTCGAAACTGTTCGCGGCCACGTTGCCGTTCGCGACGCCCGTGAGGGCATTCGCGGTCACGCCGTCGACGCTGAACAGGCTCAAGCTGCCGTGGATCAGGTTGCCGGTGCCGTAGACTTCCATCGGCACGTTGAGGAACAGCCCGTTGCCGTTCAGCACCATATGCAGGCTCGATCCGACGGCTGCAAAACGGGCCTGGTTGCTCGCGGCGCCGATCGTCATCTGGCATGCGGAATTGTTCGCCTGCCACGTTCCGCTCGAATCGGTCACCGCGGTACACGACGCGTCGGTGCCGTCGTTGAAATACGCCACATCGTTCGAGAACGCGATTGTCGGCATCGACGTCAGCACGACGACGCCGGCCAGCGCCGACAACCGGAACACGGCGGCATGCTCGTCCGCCGCGCCGACACGACGCGCATCGCCCGCACGCACCGACGTGCTCCGCTTGCCCCTGGCCGAGCACTGCTCGCTCACGACGACCCACGCTTCGCGCACCCGATCGAATACCACTCGAAAGATTCGATTCATGACAACATCCCTGTATTTGCCGCCGCATCCCGTTTCCGGCGCCCGGCGAAGACCAATTAACGACCAACGAAGCAAAATTCCGGACCACCCGGCAAATCCCCACGGGAACCCGGGATCGGCATGCCGATCACGTTGGCAGGACGACTCGCGCAAAAGACTGGAAACGCAATCTGCGGTAGCCGATTTGGATGAGCGCCGATTAATATCGAATAAATCCTGAACAAGTGATGCGTTTACCCGAAACGCAGCAATCACTTGAAACTCGGCATATCCATCGACAATCAAGATATCGTCCCGAGCAATTTCGAGATATAGAACTTCTTCGAAAGATGTGTCATAAACTGTCAAATATGCCTCGGCAATGCGCCCGAAAAATCGGTCGCACCCGTATTTCACCGGCGCGCGAGGCCGGCCCGGTAATGCTTTGGCCCCTGGAAAACCGTGTCGATGCCGCCGGCGCCGTGCCGACCGGCCGCTTTAGCGCGCCGTCAATAGCTCCGCCTGATTTTCGAATTTATTCGATTTCCAGCCGGCACCGTGCACCTTAAAATCTCATAACACTATTTATTCGAGATCGATTTAATCCAAACTGAGCGCCGTCTATTTCGCATACCTCGTCGCCACGCCCTCTTCAGGCCGTCTGCTCGACCGATTATTCCGACTCCGATTCCCGCTATGATTTCATGGACTCGTCGTAGCAGCCGCCGCGAGCGCATATTCGTGATCTGCGAATGGTTGGCCAGCTTCGCGCTATTCCTGCTGCCGGTATTCTTTCTGCTGTTCTGTACGGTATTGTTCGGCGTCTGGTATTTCGGCTCGGTCGAAAGGTGGCTGGGCGCGGCATCGATGCTGCTCATCGTCAGCATGAGCCTGACGGCGGCCGTGTTCGGCATCGCCGGCATCGCGTCGGCCCGCTTCGCGCCGCCGCGCGACACGCTCACGCCGGCGGAACACCGCGAGCCGGAACCGGAAACGGCCACGCCGCCGCTCGATTTCATCTGGATGCGAACCGTACCGTGCTATCACCCGCAGGGCGACGAGAACGGCTTTCGTGTGAACTGCTTCAATATCGATTGCACCCGCCGCACAACCGGCGCGGGCGTGCATTGCCCGGCCGGCAAGCCGCCGTGCCGCTAGCGCACCGCGACGAATGCCCGACGCGGCCTGCGTGGCGACCGCCGCCTGCATCCAGGCGCCGGCGTCCGGCTTGCCTTTCTCGAAAAAAGCACGCAAAGTCTGTGCAGTCTCGCCACGCACGCGGCGCCCGGATGGCAGTGCCATCGGACGGCCGCATCGCAGCCGCGCCCCACGGAGCGTCGACATGACGGTATTTCAGGACACTCGGGTCGTCGTAGCGGATGATCATCCGATCACCCGGCTCGCCGTCATCCGCGCCATCAACGCGCTACCGGGCTTCAAGGTGGTCGCGGACGTCGGCTCGGGCCACGACCTCGTGCGAATACTGACCGAACAGGCCTGCGACCTGATCGTCACCGACTTCACGATGCAGCAGTCGGAACCCGACGAGGACGGCCTGCGGCTGATCGAGAAGCTCAGGCGCCTTCACGAATCCATCCCCGTGGTCGTCTTCACGATGCTGACGAACGGCGGCATCCTGCACCGGCTTTGCCAGATGGGCGTTGCCGGACTCGTCGGCAAGGACGAGGATCTGGCCGCGCTCGAAAAGACCTGCACGCTCGCGCCCGGCCCCAACCGCCCGTACCTGTCGCCGGGCATGGCCGCGCGGCTGGCGCAGGCCGGCGAACTCGCGGTCGGCGCGATCTCGTCGAGACTGTCGCCGAAGGAGCTCGAGATCGTCCGGCTGTTCGCGCTCGGCACGTCGCTGACCGACATCGCGCGCCAGTTGAACCGGTCCATCACGACGGTATCGACGCAGAAGCGCTCGGCCATGCGAAAGCTCCACGTAACGACCAACGCCGACCTGATCGCCTATGCGCGCGAGCAGGGGCTCGTCTGATGCAGAATTTCCTGAAGGACTTCGACGAATCGCCGCTGCGCTCGTTCTATTCGCTGGAGAACAATCTCAAGCGCGAGCGCCGGGTCTTCTCGATGGTGATCGTGCTGCTGATCTTCGCGGCCATCGCGGCGGCGGCGATCACGATCACCGCGCGCCTGTCGAACTCGCTGCGCCACGAAGAGCAGATCGCCCAGGCGTACGAGCAGGATACGGCCGATGCGGTCCTGCAACTGCGCAGTGCGCTGCTGACCGCGAACATGGTGCTCGAACTGCGCGCGAACGGCATACTCGCATCGCGCCAGCAATCGTTCCCGCATAACTGCACGCCGGCATTGCCGGCCACGTCGAACGACGCCGTCACGCTGCGCGAAAGCTGCGACGAAGCCGTGCAGCTCCTGTCCGCCGCCGGCCGCCGTCGCGGCGTGGAGATGATTCTGGCCGACGGCAGCGCAGCCTACGGGCATCTGTTCAATGCATGGCCGCCCCCACCTACACCCGTGCCCGCGCCCGCGTCCGCCGAAGCGTCGGTGCGCAAGCTCGTCGACATCGTGTTCGAACGGTTTCGCGCGCGCGGCTACGAACCGATCGTCGCGGCGCGCGCGAAGCGCGTCGTCTGGGTCGCGCTGCCCGAGCACGGCAAGAACGGCATGCCGGTGATGGTGGCGGCCTCGCTCGTCACGAAAGGCGATGCCGTGTACGCCGTCGCGCTGACCAGCATGGACCTGCGCGAAGTGCTGCAGTCGCAGATCGCCGATCTGTCGACACCGACGCCGATCGCGATCGACGAAGAAGGCACGCCGCTCGTCCCCGCATCGGAAACCGCCGCCGCACGGGCCGTCAACGCGGCACTGACGAACCATACCGACGGATCGTTCCACTGGATCCCCAAGTTCGGCTGGGCATTGCGACGCCCGGCGGCCGTTCCCGGCTTCGGGCACATGATCTACGTGCTGCCGTGGGAACAGCAGCTCCGCTCGATGCACTTCGAGCTGATTCTGATCCTGTCCGTCACCGCCGCGCTGATCGTGCTGCTGCTCGCGATGTTCCGCTACTGGAACTATCGCTTCCTGACCCGGACGTACTCCGAAGCATCGCGCGCGCTCGAGAACGAGATGCTCAACCATCTGCTCGTGCAGGCAACCCCCGTCGGCCTGTGCGTCGCGCGCAAGGCCAACATGGAAATCATGGTGGCCAACCAGATCGCGCGCAACGTGCTGGGGCTGCAGCCGTCCGACACGCGCCTGCCGGACGCGCTCGCGAACCAGTTCGGCGTGCGCCGGCAGGACCTGGCGACGCGCGGCAGCACGCATATCTTCCAGTTCACGCTGTCGCTGGAGCGCCACGACGTCGGCAGCATGCATCTCGAGGTCACCTATGCGCCGGCCGTGCTCAACCGCGAGGAGGTGTTCTTCTGCGCGATCACCGACATGACCGAGCATCATCGCGCCGAACGTCTGCTGCGCGAAGCCAAGCGCACGAGCGAGGAAGCCGCCCGCGCGAAGGTGAACTTCTTCGCGTCGATGAGCCATGAAATCCGGACGCCGCTCGCATCGCTCGTGGGCAATATCGAACTCGTCGCGCTAGGGCCGCTCGCGGCCGAGCAGCAGGCGCGCGTGCGCGCCATGCAGGTATCGGCGAAAGGGCTGCTCCAGGTCGTCAACGACGTCCTCGATTTCTCGAAGATCGACGTCGGCGAACTGAGCCTGAGCGAGGAATGGACGTCGATCACCGACCTGCTGTGCCGCATCGCGTCGTCGTATGCGCATCTGGCGACGCAGCAGGGGCTGCGCTTCTTCACGGTCTTCGACCGCGCCATCCCGACGCCGCTGTATTTCGATCCGGTACGGGTATCGCAGATCGTCACCAACCTGCTGAGCAATGCCTTCAAGTTCACGCAGTCGGGGAAGATCGTGCTGCGCGCGCGCTGGGTCGAGCTGAAACTCGAGATCAGCGTCGTCGATTCCGGCATCGGCATTCCCGACGAGCTCAAGACGCGGCTGTTCCAGCCGTTCACGCAAGGCAACAGCAACCGGCTGACCCAGGCGCGGGGCACCGGTCTCGGCCTGTCGATCTGCTCGCGCCTCTGCGTGCTGATGAACGGGCATATCTCGCTCGACAGCACCGTCGGCGTCGGCACGCGGATCGTCGTCGAATTGCCGCTGCGAACGCAGGACCCCGCCGTACCGTCGTCCGAGTGGACGCTGCCGGCCAGGCGGCCCGTCCTGCTCTGCCGCGCGCCCGAATACCAGGAATGGCTGACCGGCCTGTTCGACCCGGAGGCGTCCGCGCCGGTCGTCGTGTCGGACCTGCGGCAACGGCTCGAACCGGACGCCTACGATTACCTGATCGCCACCGACGAATTCGCGGCCGCCGACATCCTTGCGTGGTGGGACAAACCGGACTCGGTCGTGCTGGCCACGCAGGACGGCCCGCTGGTTCCGCGCGCCATCGATGACGGCAGCGTAGTCGTGTCCCTGTTCAGCCCGATCGGCATCAAGGCCGCCGCGCAGCTCGCGCGGCCCGACCATCGGCGCCGGGCCGCGCGGGCGGCCGCGCACGGCGCGTCGCCGCCTGCCGCGCGGCAGCGCTTCGATACGTTGACCGTGCTGATCGCCGAAGACAACCTGCTCAACCGCAGCCTGCTGCGCGATCAGCTCACGACGCTCGGCGCGCGGGTCGAGGAAGCCGGCAACGGCGAGGAAGCGCTCGCGCTGCTGGCCAAGACCCCTGTCGACGTCGTGCTGACCGATATCGACATGCCGGTGATGAACGGCTTCGCATTGCTGCATGCGATTCGCAACGCCGGAATGCGCCTGCCGATCTACGCGGTCAGCGCCAGCGCCCGCCCGGAGGACATCGCCGAAGGCCGCGCACGCGGTTTCACCGACTACCTGACCAAGCCCGTGCCGCTCGCGACGCTGGCGAACGTTCTCGAAGGCACCGCGCCGCCGGCCGGTCCGTCCGGCACGGCAACGGCGCTCGACGACGACGCGGTGCCGCCGATGCACCCGACCGTGCCGGCGGAGTACGCCGCGGTCTTCATCGAACAGGTCCGGACCGATCTGTCGGAACTCGGCGCGATCGTCTGCGCACGCGACACCGCTCGACTCGAACGGTGGCTGCATCGTCTCGCCGGCGGGCTGGCGGTGCTCGGCCCGTCGCAACTCGTCGAGCACTGTCAGGACCTGCGCGTGCTGCTCGTCGAAAGCGCGCAGTGGGATCACGACATCGACGCGCAATGCACGGCGATCGCCGATGCGCTGCGGACGATGCAGGCCGCGCTCGCGGCCGGACGGACGGATGGCACGTCCGGACGGTAGCACCGCCCTCGCCCCTTCACCCCGTCGCTCGGCCAGTCGGACGGCATGCTCCGTCGACTTGTCTATACTTGTCGGCCAGACCGCATGCCCTGCGCAATCCCGCATGGACGCGACGCGCGCGAACGGAGATCATTCACCGGCCCCGGACAGCCGCCGGCTCTTGAACAGCAATGCAATGACCACACCGATCTATCAGGAAATCAAGGACTTCATCCTCGCGCGCATTCATGCCGGCGAATGGGCGGAAGGCGACCAGGTGCCGTCGGAGAACGAGCTCGCGCGCGAATTCAACGTCGCGCGGATGACGGTCAACCGCGCGCTGCGCGAGCTGACGGCCGAGCAAGTGCTCACGCGCACGCGCGGCTCCGGCACGTACGTCGCGTCACCGAAATACGAATCGACGCTGGTCGCGATCCGCAGCATCTCGGACGAAGTCGCCGCGCGCGGCCACAGCTATCGCGCGCAGGTGTTGGAAGTCGGCGCGGCCGTCGCCGATGCGAAGCTCGCCGACGAGCTGCAGCTCGACACCGGCAGCGCGATCTTCCATTCGCGCGTGCTGCACTTCGAGAACGACACGCCCGTGCAGCTCGAAGAGCGCTGGGTGAGTCCGGTCTGCGCACCGGAATACGCGTTGCAGGACTTCACGACGACGACGCCGAACCAGTACCTGACGCGCGTCGCGCCGCTGCAGCGTGTCGAATACCGGATCGAGGCCGCGATGCCCGATACGGAAACGCGCCGCCACCTGACGATGGACGAGCGCGAACCCTGCCTGTTGCTGCATCGGCGCACGTGGTCGCAGGGGATGGTCGCGGCGGTCGCCAATCTTTGGCACCCGGGCAGCCGCTATCGGTTCACCGGGCATTTCTGATCCAGACGGGGGCGCGGGAAGCCGCGGCCGACGCGTCGGCGCGCGCCGGAGCGCACATCGCATGCATGTGGCAGCCGTTGATCGCGGCCGGCCGGCAAACCGGAGCGCTGGACGCGGCGCTGTCGCGCCGACCGGCTCGCGACGTGGTTCCATCACCTTTATCTCGCAGCGATGCTGCGCTGGCCGACCGTACCGGGGTGTCGCTTCAGCGGGAATTCCCGTCGATTGCGAAACCGTTCGTCGAAGGCGCGCACGCGAAAGCCTGAGCAGCCGCGCGGGCGCGCAGGCGTCAGAGCCGCCCGAGCACGACCGCGAGCAGCGAGCGTGCGAAACGCGCAAGCGCCGCACCGCACGCGACGAACGTGCGCTTCATTTTCTGCGCGACGATTTCGCCGCGGGCGCGCGGCGCTTCGCGCCTGCCGCCGCGCCGGCCGGCCATTGCGTCTCGTCGAGCAGCCGGTCGAACAGCCGCGCGCGCTCGTCGGCCGACAGCGGACACAGCCCGAACATCGCCGATAGCGCGATGCCCCACGCCGCCTTCCACCGCAGCAGCGCCAGATCGGGATCGTCGGATTCGGCGGCGATGCGCTGCACGTTCTTCGCATCGGTTTCACGCACCTTCTGCAACGGCTCGGGATCCTCGACGAGCGCGGCCATGATCGCGAGCGCCGCCGATGGCTGCTGGTCGATCACCTCGCGCATCGTCGCGATCTGTGCGGACAGCGTCGGCTGGGCTTCGTCCGGATCGCGCGTGGCCAGGTAATCGCGCTGAAAGCGTTCGTAGTACGCCTGCTGATGCTCCATCAGCGCATTCAGCACGTCGCCTTTCGTGCGGAACTGGTGCATCAGCCCGCCCTTGCTGATGCCGCTTTCGCGCGAAATCGCATCGAACGTGAGCTTGCCCGGGCCGTCGCGCTCGAGAATCGCGAGCGCCGCCTGGATCGCGGCAGTGCGCGTCCGCTCGGAACGCGTCGGGTTGTCCATGAGCTTTCCCCGGTATGGAATGACGCAATGCGAATGCAACCGAGCTGGCGCACGCCGCATGCAGGAAGTGCGCGGAGTCTATCACAAACAAACCGCCTGGTCGGTTTACATCCAAAAACGGCAGTGCTACGATCGGCTCCCGCATCGCCCGCGGCCGGAGCGTGAGCGCGTTCGCGCACCGCCCCCGGGCATGCGAATGCCACCCCCAGCGCGGCTGTCCGGCCGACGATCGATGCTGGACAGCCGCGTCGCGCCCCGAATTCATGGGGTAACCTCGCCTCAAAAACAAACCGCCTAGCCGGTTTTTTTGTAGAAACCTGCCGTGGCAATACCGCCTGCCGTACCACCCTTCGCACCGCTCCCCGGCGCGAAACCGACCCGGAGATATGCATGAATCGCTCGATCACTTCCCGCCATCTGACCCGCGTTGCGCTCTGCGTCGCGCTCGCCGGATGCGCCGGGGTCCAGCCTGCCCGTTATACGGGCATCGAATCGTCCCCTTATCTGCGCAGCGATCCGCAGGACAAATCCGGCCGCGTGCCGTATCGCTACACGCTGCCCGCCGACTGGCACCGCTACCGGAAACTGATTCTCGATCCGGTGGCGGTGTACCGCGGCACGGACAATCAGTTCGGAAAACTGACCGATGAGGACAAGACGACGCTCGCCGCGTACATGGGCGACACGTTCGCCAAGAAGCTCGGCAAGCGCTTCGAGCTGACGAGCACGCCGGGCCCCGACACGCTGCGCGTGAAACTGACGCTTACGGGCGCGGTAACGACGACGGCCTTTGCCGGCGCGTTCGCGCACTTCGACCTCGCGGGCAATCTCTACAACGGCGTGCAGGCGATTCGCGGCCGCGAAGGCGCTTTCACGGGCTCGGTCATCTATGCGGTGGAAATTCGCGACGCTGCAACCAACCGGCTGATCAACGCATACGTGACGAAGCAGTATCCGAATGCGATGAACATCGGCGCGAGCTTCGGCGCGCTGAGCGCGGCGAAAACCGGTATCGACAAGGGTGCGGATGCACTCGTCGCGCAATTCGACTGATGCACGGCGGGCGGCGCTCGCCGTCCTCGCGCGAATGGGCCGCAACTGGCCGCGGGCAGCGATCTGGATCGTGCCGCTCGCGGCCGCGGCGTTCTTCGTCGCCTGGGGCGTCGCGCTGCTCGGCCAGCGCGGCCCGACGATCACGATCGCGTTCGCAACGGCCGACGGGCTCGAAGCCGGCCGCTCGACGCTGCGGTTGCGCAACGTCGAAGTCGGGCGCGTCACGCGCGTCCGTGCGTTGCGCGGGCAACCGGGCGTGCGGGTCGACGTGCGGCTGAACGCCGACGCGCATGCACTGGCGAGCGCCGATACACGCTTCTGGGTCGTGCGACCGCGCATCGGCCCCGGCGGCATTTCCGGTCTGGATACCCTGTTGTCGGGCGCGTATATCGCGGCGGCACTCGGCCGCGCGCGCGAACCGCGCACGGGGTTCGCCGGGCTCGATGCGCCGCCCGTCGACGAAGACGGCAACGGGCGCCGCTACCTGCTGCACGCGAGCTCGCTCGGCTCGGTCGGCGTCGGCTCGCCGGTATATCACCGGCGCGCGCGCGTCGGCCAGGTGACGGGCTATACGCTCGATGCGGACGGGCGCGGCGTATCGATCGCGGTGTTCATCGCCGCGCCGTTCGATCGCTACGTCGATGCCGACGCACGCTGGTGGCAGGCGGGCGGCGTCGGCCTGCAGCTCGATGCGGGCGGGATGAAGCTCGGCACGCCGTCGCTCGCCGCGATGCTTGCCGGCGGTCTCGCATTCGCGGCGCCACCCGGACGCACGACCATCGTCGCGGCGCCCGACGGTGCGCGTTTTCGCGTGGCCGACGATGAAATCGATGCGATGCGCACGCCCAACGCACCGGCTGCACCGGTCGTCATGCGGTTCGACCGCTCGCTGCGCGGCCTCGACGTCGGCGCGCCGGTGGATTTTCGCGGCATCGAACTCGGCACCGTGACGGCCGTCGGCACCGAATACGATGCGCGGCGCGGCAGCGTCACGATGCGCGTGACGATGGCGCTCTATCCCAATCGCCTCGGGCAGCGCTACCGCGACGCACTCGGCAACGGCGACACCGACGCCGGCAAGGCGCTGCTGCGCACGCTCGTCGCGCGCGGTTTGCGCGGGCAATTGCGCGTCGGCAACCTGATTGCGAACCGGTCGTACGTCGCGCTCGACATGTTCCCGAACGCGCCGCCCGCATCGGTCGACACCGATCGGCTACCGATCGCACTCCCGACCGTTCCCGGCACGCTCGACGTGCTGCGCGTGCACATTGCCGACATCGCCGGCACCCTTTCGCGCATGCCGCTCGATCGCATGGGCGTGCGTGTCGACGCGGCCCTCGCGAACACCCGTGCGCTGTTCGCGCAACTCGACACCGAACTCGCACCGCAGGCACGCGACGCGCTCGGCGCCGCGCGACATGCGTTCACGACCGCGCAAGCGATCCTGGGGCAGGAGGATGCGCCCGCATCCAGTGGGCGCCGCGCGCTCGCGCAATTCACGCGAACGTCGAACGCGCTGCGTGCGCTGGCCGCTGATCTGGAGCAACATCCGGAGTGGCTGCTGCGCGGCGCCGCGAGCGATACGCCGCCGGCCGACGCGTCGCGCGCGGACCGCGACGGCCATTGACGGCCATTGACGGCCATTGACGGCCATTGACGGCATCGTGCGACGCGCACGCATTTTTGCAACGAATGCACGTACGGGATGCCAAATTTCCCGAGCCGCAGTATGCTGGTGTCGTACGGCACGCACGATACATCGGGCAATCCCCTAGTCCGCACGTCGCTGCGCCGCCGTCGAGACCGCAATCATGCATTGCAAGGAGGGATTCGTGATGGCTACCACGCATCAGCACTTCCACCTCGAACTACGGCACGCCACCGCGCCGACATACTTCATCAGCTACCTGTTTCCCGCCTTGCTGTTCGCTTACGAACTGCTGCGCGTCGGCCAGTGGATCCGCGATCACGGGATGCAATTCGCCGCGTTCAAGCAGATGGGCTACGAGTATCTGCTGATGCTGCTGTTCGTCGGATTGCAGATCGTCATCGAAGCGATCTTCCTGCTCGGCGCCGCGATGCGCCGGGATCATCGCGATTTCGAGCATCGCCTGCCGAACGTGATCCTCGGCATCGGCTGCTCGATCGCGCTGCTCGCGGTCGACCTCGCGATCCAGCTGTCGTTCTGACAACCGGCGGGCCTGCCCCGCCGGTCGTCGTGACGCTCAGGCGCCCGCGTCGCGCAGGAACGTCGCGACGGCTGCCAGCACGTCGCCGGTCCGCTCGCGGTGCGGCATGTGTCCGCATCCGTTGAGCAGCAGGAACGACGACGGCCCCGCCACGCGCGCGGCGATTCGTTTCGGATGCACGTCCGAGCCGTATTCGTCCTGCTCGCCGTGAATCGCGAGTGTCGCGCAGCGTACGCGCGGCAGTTCGTCGTCGAGATTCCAGTCGCGAAACGCCGGCGACAGCCACGTGTCGACCCACGCGCGCAGCACCCATTCCGCCTTGTCGCCGTGATAGCGCGCGAGCCGGTCGAGCTGGCCCGGCGCATCGAACTGCTCGCCCGCTGCGCGAATGCCGTCGAGCGTGCGATCTTCGACGAATGCCTGCGCGGCAACGGTCACCAGTGCACGGCAACGCGCCGGGTGCGCGGCCGCGCAGCCGACCGCCATGCCGCCGCCGACGCTGTGCCCGAACACGACGAACGCATCGACGCCGAACTGCTCGAGCAGCGCATGAAACCCGTGGCCGGCTTCGTCGCGCACGAACGTCGTGCCGAGCCGGCCCGGATGACGATCCGAGCGGCCGAAGCCGAGCCGGTCATACGCGATCACGTCGCGTTGCGTCGCGCGCGCCAGTTGTTCGGGGAAATCGCGCCATAGTTCGACGCAGCCGAGCGAATCGTGCAGCAGCACGATCGGTGCGGCCGGCATAGGTGCGGCCGGCTCAGGCGCGGCCACGTCCACCGCGGCAGCCCCCCGCCAGCGCTTCGCGAAGAGACGCCCTTGCGGCGTCTCGACAAAAGTCTCCTCGGTCACGATATCGGTCATCTGTCTGTCGTCGTTCCGCATGAAAACGGCGGCACGCCGGCGTGCCGCATCGAATGCCTGCGATGGTGGCCCGGCGCCGCGCGCCGCGTCAAGCAAGCCCCCATCGCGCGCCCGCTCATTCGGGCTGCGGCGGCAGGTATTCCATCTGCGACTCGTCGTACAGCCGGTAGATC
Organism: Burkholderia anthina; assembly: GCF_902498995.1. Lineage (GTDB taxonomy): Bacteria > Pseudomonadota > Gammaproteobacteria > Burkholderiales > Burkholderiaceae > Burkholderia > Burkholderia anthina. The sequence continues at coordinate 76,053 of NZ_CABVLY010000013.1, read as the reverse complement.
AGCGCCTGTATCGCGCGAATGTCCTCCGACTCGTCGAGCATCCGCATGCTCATGATGATCGGCGATACGAGGTTCGGGTCGTCGAGCGGCTTGTAGCTGATGTCGTCGCGCTTCAGGCCGTAGACGCTGTGCGGCACGACCGATACGCCCTCGCCCATCGCGACGAGTCCGAGCGCGATCTGCAGTTCGCGCGTCTCGTAGATGCGCCGCGGCTGCAGCGCGCGATCGTGGAATGCCGCGAGCACCTGGTCCGCATAGCTCGGGCGCGGCGCCTTCGGAAAGATGATCAGCGTGTCGTGCACGAGATCGTGCAGCGACAGCACCGACTTCGCGCCGTCCAGCGGATGGCCGACCGGCAGCGCGACGATCATCCGCTCCTCGCGCAGCACGACGCGCCGCACGCTCGGATCCTCGTGGCGGATCCGCCCGAACCCGACGTCGATGCGCCCTTCCTTCAGCGCCTTGATCTGGTCCATCGTCGACATCTCGTGCAGGCTCAGCTCGACGGCCGGATACTCGCTGCGAAAGCGCCGGATGATCTTCGGCAGCATCCCGTACAGCGTCGAGCCGACGAAGCCGACCGACATGCTGCGCTCGATCTTGCCGACCCGCTTCGTCATCGATTCGAGCTCGGTCGTCTGCGCGAGCAGCTGCACCGCATGCGAATAGAAGAAGCGCCCGGCATCGGTCAGCTTCAGCGGCCGCGCGTTGCGCTCGAACAGCGGCACGCCGAGTTCCTCCTCGAGCTGCTGGATCTGCCGGCTCAGCGGCGGCTGTGCGATGTGCAGCCGCTCGGCCGCCCGCGTGAAATTCCGCTCCTCGGCAACCGCGACGAAGTAGCGGAGGTGTCTCAACTCCATGTTCGATCCCTCCCGGACAGGCACCGGACGTTCTCATCCGGCAGCGCGCGGGCCACGCGCGCGCCGTTCGTCCCGTGATGGCCTGCCCCGATCCCGTGACGATACCTCAGCCGGCGTCGATACCGGTTCGAACCGCGTCGCGTAAAACAAAACGGGAAGCCGCGAAGCTTCCCGTTTCTTCATCGACGCTGCGTGACGGCATCGTCGCAAACGTGCGTCATGCCTCGGTCGCGTACAGCGCGTCGCGCTGCGCGTCGCTCAGCGAATCGAGCGGCACGTCCGGCAGCCGATAGCAGATCATCGCGCCGTACAGCTCGGCCAGGCAGTTGCTGCCGGCGTCCAGCGCGTAGCCGTCCTCGCCGTCCGGGGCGGGCGGATACACTTCGCGCCACGCGTTGATCGCGGCTTCGATTCGCACGATGGAAACGGGTCCGGCCTTCCGCTCGGCGGGTGATGCGCTCATGGATTCCTCTGGGTTGCGCGCTTCGCGGGCCGGGCCGGCCCCGACGAAACGATGAAAACGCCGGGCGCCGCCGGCCGTCGCAGGCTGCGCGCACGCCGGATGCCGATCCGCGTCGCGCTCGTCGCGCCGGCCGGGCCGCAGCCCGGTAGGGTCGGGAAATATAACCGGCTTTGACCCCGTGCAGGCGAAAGCCGACAAAAAAAGCGGGTTCGGCAAGAACGGACGCGCCAACGAAAACGGGAAGCCCGTGGGCTTCCCGTTTCGTCAAGTATCGCGCGGCGGCGTGCCGCGCCCGCATCAGCCGGCGGTTTCGCGGTTCGTCACGCGCTGTGCTTGCGCGCCGCGATTCGCGGCCACCCACGGCGCGATCTCCATGTCCTCGTAGCGCACGAAGCGGCTCTTGTTCATGAACCGGTAGCCGAGCCACACGACGAGGAACAGCGGAATGCCGACGTAGGTCGCGGCCACGCCGGCCCAGTCGATCCGGTTCGCGAGAAACGCCTGATAGTCCTGCCCCAGCGCGATCACGAGACACAGCACGAACGCGAACAGCGGGCCGAACGGGAACCACTTCGACTGGTACGGCAGCTGGTCGACCGAGTAGCCCTGCTGCACGTAACCCTTGCGGAACCGGTAATGGCTGATCGCGATGCCGAGCCACGCGATGAAGCCCGTCATCCCCGACGTGTTCAGCAGCCACAGGTACACCGTCTTGTCGCCGTACAGCGACGTGAAGAAGCACAGCGCGCCGACGGCCGTCGTCGCATACAGCGCATTGCGCGGCACGCCGCCCGGCGACAGCTTCGCGAACAGTTTCGGCGCGCGGCCTTCGGTCGCGAGGTTGTAGAGCATCCGCGTCGACGCATACATGCCCGAGTTGCCGGCCGACAGCACGGCGGTCAGGATCACCGCGTTCATCACGCCGGCCGCGAACGCGAGGCCGGCATGGCGGAACACGAGCGTGAACGGGCTCACGCCGATGTCGGTCACGTCGCTCTTCAGCAGGCTCGGGTCGGTGTACGGAATCAGCACGCCGATCACGAAGATCGCGAGCACGTAGAACAGCAGGATCCGCCAGAACACCTGGCGCACCGCGCGCGGGATCGTCGTGCGCGGGTTTTCCGATTCGCCGGCCGCGACGCCGATCAGCTCCGTGCCCTGGAACGAGAAGCCCGCGATCATCGCGACGCCCATCATCGCCGGCAGGCCGCCCGCGAACGGCGCGTCGCCGATCGTCAGGTTGCCCCAGCCGTTGCCGGGGGCGCCCTTCAGAATGCCGAAGATCATCAGCAGGCCGACGCCGATGAACGCGACCACGGTGACGACCTTGATCAGCGCGAACCAGTATTCGGCCTCGCCGAAGCCGCGCACGGTCAGCGCGTTGAGCAGGAACATCACGCCGAGGAACGCGGCGCTCCACCAGACGCCCGGCACGTTCGGGAACCAGTAGTGCATCACGAGCTGCGCGGCGACGAGTTCGACCGCGATCGTCACGGCCCAGTTGTACCAGTAGTTCCAGCCGAGCGCGAAGCCGAAGCCTTCGTCGACGTATTTCGCGCCGTAGGTCGCGAACGAGCCCGATACCGGCATGAACGCGGCCATTTCGCCGAGGCTCGTCATCAGGAAGTACACCATCAGGCCGATCAGCATGTACGCGACCATCGCGCCGCCGGGGCCGGCCTGCGAGATCGACGCGCCGGACGCGACGAACAGGCCCGTGCCGATCGAGCCGCCGATGGCGATCATCGTCAGGTGGCGCGCCTTCAGCGCGCGATGAAGCTTGGGTGGGTTCGCGGACGAACCGGGTGGGTCGGAATTCGGGATTGCGGACATAAACGAGACGAACGTTGAGCGGGCCGGCATCCGGGGCCGGCGCATGCGGTATCGGGGCGCGATGCGCCACCTGCGTTGCATTCGATGCGGCCCCGATACGCGTTGCGCGCCGGGCGCCTGCGGCGAAGCGCGGATTCTACCTGATTCGTCATGGGGGCAGCTCGGGTCCGAGCGCGCCGCCGCCGCATGCAGACGCCGCAGAATCAACGAGTTGGCCGCGGCTCGGCCCCGACGCGTCGATCGCCGCCGCCGGTCGGGTCGAAAGGCCGCGACCGCCGGGAGGAGCCCGGCATGCCGAACCGCGCGATGCGCGGGAAACCGGGGACAATTGCCCGATACCCGTTAAAACGACACATCGGCGGGCTCGCGCGCCAATATTCAGACAAAAACGTCGACGCGGATAATTGATTCAAATCAAACCGAATACGCGCGATGCGGTAATGATGGGTAACGCACCCAAACCGTCATCAGGGCATGCATGTTTTGCATCTGCCGGCCAAATCCGGAATTTCGCGGGATAATACGGGTTAATGCGAAATAATCAGCGCGCGGAACCGTCCACGACGCAAATATCCGCCGCCACGCCCGTCCCGAGGATGAAGTCACACCCGCTGCTCGCTGCGCTGCGCCGCCATACCGCGTCGGCCGTCGCACGCATTTTGTCGCCTCGCGGCGTACTGGTCGCGGGCATCGTGCTGCTGATGTTCAGCTGGGGGCTTTCCGCGTCGCTTTTAATCGAGGCGCGCCGCGACGCGTATGATCATGCGGTCGAAAATGCGCGCAACCTGATGCTGCTGATCGAGCGCGATATTTCCCGCAATATCGAACTCTATGATCTGTCACTGCAAAACGTCGTCGATGGCCTCGCCGATCCGGAATTGATGGCATTGCCGCCGCGCCAGCGTCACCGGCTGTTGTTCGACCGCGCCGCCACCGGCGCGTATCTCGGCGCCATTTTCGTGATGGATCCGCACGGCAATGTCGTGATCGATTCCGCCGCGTCGCCGCCGCGGCAAGGCAATTTCGCCGATCGCGACTATTTCACCGTGCATCGCAACCGGCTCGTGCCGGGCCTCTACATCAGCCGGCCATACGCGGCCCGCTTGCGCGGCGGCGCGCTGACCATCGCGCTGAGCCGCCGGATCACGCTCGCCGACGGCCGCTTCGGCGGGATCGTCGTCGGCACGCTCAGCATCGACTACTTCCGCGCGCTGCTCGACGGCCTCGCGGTCGGCAGGCACGGCAGCGCGGCGATCGTCGAGGAAAACGGCACGCTCGTGTCGCGGCTGCCGTACGACGCGCGCGTGGTCGGCCTCGACCTGCACGACTCGCCGCTCTTCATCGAATCGCAGCGCAGCCGCGACGGCGTGCTGGCGGGCACCGGCGCGATCGACGGCACGCGGCGCGTCTACGTGTACAAGCACCTCGCCGGCCTGCCGCTGATCGTCGACGTCGCGCCCGCCGAGATCGACATCTACGCGTCGTGGCGTCATCGCGCGATCTGGACCGTCGTGCTGATGGGCCTGTTCACCGCGTTCATCGCGTGGGGCTCGCTCGCGCTGTCGCGCGAGCTCAAGCGCCGGCAGATCGCCGAAGCGAAGCTGTACCGGCTCGCGCACACCGATTCGCTGACGGGGCTCGACAACCGCGGCACGTTCGATGCGGTGCTCGTGAAGGAAGCGCAGCGCGCGTCGCGCAGCGGCCGCCCGCTGTCCGTGCTGTTCGTCGACGTCGATCATTTCAAGGCATTCAACGACTATTACGGGCATCTCGCCGGCGACGACGTGCTGCGCCGCGTCGCGCAATCCGCGTCGCGCTGCCTGCGCCGCGACAGCGACCACGTCGCGCGCTACGGCGGCGAGGAATTCGTCGTCACGCTGCCCGACACCGACGCGCGGGGCGCGGCGACCGTCGCCGAAGGGATCCGGCGCGCGATCGTCGGGCTCGACATCGCGCACGTCCGCAGCCCGTACGGGCACGTGACGGCCAGCATCGGCGCCGCCACGACCGCCGGCGGACGCGTGAATGCCGCGACGCTGCTGCGGCAGGCCGACGAGGCGCTGTACCGCGCGAAGTCCGGCGGCCGCAATCGCGTGTCGAACCCGCAGCCGAGCGCGGCCGACGCGTGACGCGACGGCTGGCCGCGTCGCGCCGCCCCGCCGTGGACAGCCCGCGCGCGTTCGGCTAGCGTTACGTCAGCTGCGCACGCGGCGCGGCGCCGGCCCGCGCAAGCCGCCCGCGCGTATTCCGGTCACCTCGCCGGTCACCCCGCCGGCCACCCTCGATACGTCATGACCGCCCAGCTCCCTTCCCTCGTGCCGCCGCTCCTGCGCCACGCGCTTCGTCCGCTGCTGGACCCGTACCGGCGCTACCGGCACGCGAAACTGATCCACGCGGCGCGCGTCGCGCTCGCGATTCTCGTATCGATCGGCTTGTCGACCGGGCTGCGCGTGCCGCACGGCGAATGGTCGACGATCACCGTGCTGATCGTCGTCGGCGGGCTGCAGCATCACGGCAACATCCGCAAGAAGGCGGCCGAGCGCGCGCTCGGCACGTCGATCGGCGCGCTCGCGGGGCTCGGGCTGATCCTGCTCTACTCGTTCCTGCACGCGCCGCTCGCGATCTATCTGCTGATGGCGATCGCGTGCGGCTTCTGCGCGTATCACGCGATCGGCAAGGCCGGCTATATCGCGCTGCTGTCGGCGATCACGATGGTGATCGTCGCCGGGCACGGCGACAACGAGATCGTCGACGGCCTGTGGCGCGCGGTGAACGTGCTGACCGGCATCGCGATCGCGCTGGCGTTCTCGTTCGCGCTGCCGCTCTATGCGACCTACTCGTGGCGCTACAAGCTCGCCGACGCGCTGCGCGCGTGCGCGGCCGTGCATGCGCGGCTCGCGGGCGACCGCCACGTGAGCGACGACGCGCACCTGAAGGAAATGGCCGCGCTGAGCACGCTGCTGGTGCAGTTGCGCTCGCTGATGCCGTCGGTGTCGAAGGAGTGCGAGATCTCGGTCACGCACCTCGAGGCGATCCAGCGCAGCCTGCGCCTGTGCATCGGCTATCTGGAGATCCTGTCGAGCACGGTGCCGGCCCGCGACGACGTGACGTCCCGCGAGTACATGCGCACCGCGATGAAGGCCGTGAACCGGCGCATCCGCGACACGCTCGTCGGCGCGAGCCGCGCGCTGAAGTTCGGCACGCCGAGCCGGCTCGCGCCGCGCCGCCGGCCGGCCGATCCGCCGCCCGACGCGCCGCCGCCGCAGTTGTCCGGCTACGTGTCGATCACGATCAAGCTGGCCGGCGAAGTGGAACAGTTGCGCGAGAAGCTGCTCGATACGGCGCAGGCGTGGAATATTTAAAATCCGGGCATTGCTGCTGAATGCCGCGCGGAGCCGGGATAACCTTTCATTTTCATTTCACCCCGAAAAGCGGCATTCCGAGGCGCGGCAGTCGGGCATGCCGACCGATCCGGCCCCGGAAACACGGGCCGGCTCGCCGGTTCGCGACGGCCCGTTTCGGCCGCCGTTCCATGCTGATGCGCGCCTGATTCTCCGGGCGGTTAACCGCCCGCCAGCCCTGTCGCGACAGGCCCGACGACGCATTTGCACGAAAATCAGCCCTTGCCCCAACCTCCCGGACAGCCGATACTCGCATATTCCGCGAAATACGCACCGGACTTCAATCCACGGTAATTCCTATGAGCACGATTCTCGAAAGCCTCCCGACCGGCCAGAAGGTCGGTATCGCCTTCTCCGGCGGCCTGGACACCAGCGCCGCGCTGCACTGGATGAAACTGAAGGGCGCTGTCCCGTACGCATACACGGCGAACCTCGGGCAGCCCGACGAAGACGATTACGACGCGATCCCGAAGCGTGCAATCGAATACGGCGCAGAAGGCGCCCGCCTGATCGACTGCCGCGCGCAGCTGGTCGCGGAAGGCATCGCGGCGCTGCAAAGCGGCGCATTCCACATCACGACGGCCGGCGTCACGTACTTCAACACGACGCCGATCGGCCGCGCCGTGACGGGCACGATGCTCGTCGCCGCGATGAAGGAAGACGGCGTCAACATCTGGGGTGACGGCAGCACGTACAAGGGCAACGACATCGAGCGTTTCTACCGCTACGGCCTGCTCGTGAACCCGGATCTGAAGATCTACAAGCCGTGGCTCGACCAGACGTTCATCGACGAGCTCGGCGGCCGTGCCGAAATGTCCGAATTCATGAACCAGGCCGGCTTCGCGTACAAGATGTCGGCCGAGAAGGCGTATTCGACCGACTCGAACCTGCTCGGCGCGACGCACGAAGCGAAGGATCTCGAAAGCCTCGAAAGCGGCATCAAGATCGTGAACCCGATCATGGGCGTCGCGTTCTGGCGCGACGACGTGAAGATCGCCGCCGAGGAAGTGACGGTGCGCTTCGAAGCCGGCCAGCCGGTCGCGCTGAACGGCGTCGAGTTCAAGGATCAGGTCGAGCTGCTGCTCGAAGCGAACCGCATCGGCGGCCGCCACGGCCTCGGCATGAGCGACCAGATCGAGAACCGCATCATCGAGGCGAAGAGCCGCGGCATCTACGAAGCCCCGGGCCTCGCGCTGCTGTACATCGCGTACGAGCGTCTCGTCACCGGCATCCACAACGAAGACACGATCGAGCAGTACCGCGAGAACGGCCGCCGCCTCGGCCGCCTGCTGTATCAAGGCCGCTGGTTCGATCCGCAGGCGATCATGCTGCGCGAAACGGCGCAACGCTGGGTCGCCCGCGCGATCACCGGCGAAGTGAAGATCGAACTGCGCCGCGGCAACGACTACTCGATCCTGAGCACGAAGTCGCCGAACCTCACGTATCAGCCGGAGCGCCTGTCGATGGAGAAGGTGGCATCGACGTTCTCGCCGCGCGACCGGATCGGCCAGTTGACGATGCGCAACCTCGACATCACCGACACGCGCGACAAGCTGCGCGTCTACACCCAGGTCGGCCTGCTGACGCCGGGTGAACAGTCGGCGCTGCCGCAGATCAAGGGCGACGGCGAGCAGTAAGCCGTTTTGCCCGAAGCCGGCGCGCGTGGCCGATACGCGCGCCGCGCCGGCAGGCCGTGTGTGCGTCGATGCATGCGCGGCCTGCGGGCTCCCTCCGCTGTTCCCCGTTTTCCCCCTCCCTGCTTCCCCCCATCGCGTCGCGCGCAAACGGCGCTGCAACGCTGCCGCGATCATGGCAAGCTGCGAGTCGTTCGATTCCCGACCCGGCTCATGACTTCCCTCCTCGTCATTCACGTGAACGGCCCGATCAACAGCGGCAAGACGACGATCGGTCGCGCACTCGCCCGCATGCTGCCCGATGCGCGCTTCATCGACGGCGACGATCACGACGCACCCGAGGACGCCCCGCGCCACGCGCAGTGGGCGATCGCGCTGGAGCGCCTCGTCACCGGCATCGCGCATGCGCGCGAACGTCATCTGGTGATCGCCTATCCGATCGGCGAAGCGGAATTCGAGCGGCTGCGCGCGGCCTGCGACGCGCGCGATGCGCGGCTGTTCGTCGCGACGCTCGCGCCGCCCGAAGCGGTCGCCGCGTCGGATCGCGGCACGCGCACGTTAACCGGCTGGGAGCGGCAACGTATCGCCGAGATGTATCGGGAAGGGTATGCGGCGCGCGCGTTCAGCGATTGCTTCGTCGATACGTCGAACGCGTCCGCCGATGCGTGCGCGGAGGAGATCGCACGCCGCGCGGCGCTTCCGGCAGCGTGACGCAGGCGCGCGCCGTCTTCAATGATGGTGCTGCACGCCCGGCACGACCGCTTCGCGCGCCCCCTTGCGGCTCAGCAGCAGCGTGACGATCGCCGACACCGCGAGCGTGCCGGCCACCACGTACAGCCCGGCCGCATACCCGCCCGTCACGTGCTTGAGCCAGCCGATCGCGAACGGCCCGACGAACCCGCCGAGGTTGCCGATCGAGTTGATCATCGCGATCCCCGCGGCCGCACCGGCGCCTGACAGGAACGCGCTCGGCATCGCCCACAACGGCGCCTTCGCGGCGCTGATCCCGATGTTGACGACCACCAGCGCGAGCACGGTCAGCAGCGCGGTGCTTGCCTGCCCCGCGAACACGAAGCCGACGCATGCGAGCACGCACGGAATCACGACGTGCCACGTGCGCTCGCCGCGGCGGTCCGAATGGCGCGCCCACACGATCATCGCGACGACGGCGGCGATGCTCGGAATGCCGGTCAGCAGGCCCGTCTGCAATGCGGTGAAGCCGAACTGCTTGACCATCAGCGGCGCCCACAGGCCGAGCGTATAGAGGCCCGCCGACGTGCCGAAGTAGATCAGCGCGAGCGCCAGCACACGCGGGTCGCGCAGCGCCTGCCACGCGCCGGCCGTGTGCCCGGCGTGCGTGTGCCGCGCGTCGGCTTCCGACTTCAGCTTCGCGATCAGCCAGTCGCGCTCGTCCGCCTTCAGCCATGCGGCCTTCGACGGCGCATCGGTCAGGCACTTCAGCACCACGAAGCCGAGCACGACCGCCGGCAGCGCCTCGACGATGTACAGCATCTGCCAGTCGGCGAGCCCGAACATCGGCGGCATCTGCATGATCGCGCCCGACAGCGGCGAGCCGATCGCGGTCGAGATCGGCGCGGCCGCCATGAACCATGCGGCGGCCACCGCGCGTTGCTTCGCGGGGAACCACAGGCTCAGGTACAGGATGATGCCGGGGAAGAAGCCGGCCTCGGCCATGCCGAGCAGGAAGCGCAATGCGTAGAAGCTCGTCGGCCCGGTCACGAATGCGGATACCGCCGACACGATGCCCCACGTGATCATCACGCGCGCGATCCAGATACGTGCGCCGACGCGGTGGAGAATCAGGTTGGAGGGCACTTCGAAGAGGAAGTAGCCGATGAAGAACAGGCCGCCGCCCAGTCCGAACGCGGTCGGCGACAGGCCGATCGCCTTGTTCATCGTCATCGCCGCGAAGCCGACGTTGACGCGATCGAGAAAGCTGACGAAGTAAAGCAGCATCACGAACGGAATGATGCGCCACATCAGTTTCCGCGCGACGCGGGTTTCCAGATCCGCTTGCATGTGTCTCCTCCTTCTTCGAGGTCGAGCCGTGCCCCTGTCCGCGGGTGCCCGGCGGGTGCTCTACGAGCGCTGACCGGCGCCGCGGCGAAGCGCGTGCGCCGGCGCCCGGCTCGCGTCGAATGCGCGAGTCGCGGGCAATCGATTTCCGCTGGCGGCGGACGAAAGGCGATCGTCGTCCGCCTCGTTGCCGTCAGGCTGCGACCGCCGCGTTCGCGACGCGCTCGCAGACGGCCGCCGTCACCTGCGCGGTCGTCGCGCGGCCGCCGAGATCGCGCGTATGCAGCGACGGGTCGGCCGTGACGGCCTCGATCGCCTGCATCACGCGCGCGGCCGCTTCCGTCTCGCCGAGATGCTCGAGCAGCATCACCACCGACCAGAACGTGCCGACCGGATTCGCGAGCCCCTTGCCCATGATGTCGAACGCGGAACCGTGGATCGGCTCGAACATCGACGGATAGCGGCGCTCGGGATCGATGTTGCCGGTCGGCGCGATGCCGAGGCTGCCGGCGAGCGCGGCGGCCAGATCGCTGAGGATGTCCGCGTGCAGGTTCGTCGCGACGATCGTGTCGAGCGACGCCGGGCGGTTCACCATGCGCGCGGTCGCGGCATCGACGAGTTCCTTGTCCCACGTGACGTCGGGGAATTCCTGCGCGATCTGCTTCGCGATCTCGTCCCACATCACCATCGCGTGACGCTGCGCGTTGCTCTTCGTGATGACGGTCAGCAGCTTGCGCGGACGCGACTGCGCGAGGCGGAACGCGAAGCGCATGATGCGCTCGACGCCGGCGCGGGTGAGGATCGACACGTCGGTCGCGGCCTCGATCGGATGACCCTGGTGCACGCGGCCGCCGACGCCCGCGTATTCGCCTTCCGAGTTCTCGCGCACGATCACCCAGTTCAGGTCGTCCGGGCCGCAGCGCTTCAGCGGCGCGTCGATGCCGGGCAGGATGCGCGTCGGGCGCACGTTCGCGTACTGGTCGAAGCCCTGGCAGATCTTCAGGCGCAGGCCCCACAGCGTCACGTGGTCGGGCACGTCCGGGTCGCCGGCCGAGCCGAACAGGATCGCGTCCTTGCCGCGCAGCGCGTCAAGGCCATCGGCCGGCATCATCGCGCCGTGCTGGCGGTAGTAGTCGGCGCCCCAGTCGAAATCCTCGAACTCGAACGCAAAGCGCTCGCTGCCGCGAGCCAGCGCTTCCAGCACCTGCTTGCCAGCCGGCACCACTTCCTTGCCGATGCCGTCGCCGGGAATGGTCGCGATACGGTAGGTCTTCATGCTGACATCCTCGATTGATCATGAGCGTGAACGCACTGTACCCAACCAGGAGCGCAGGAACCGGTGCTAGACTCAAAGCATCTTTAACTTCAATTCATGAATCCAGTCATGACGGATACCGTGCAGCCGGCCGATCTCGGCTTCTTCTCGACGCTGGCCGCGTCGGGCAGCCTGAGCGCGGCCGCGCGCGAGCTCGGGCTGACCGCGGCGGCCGTCAGCAAGCGGCTCACGCAGATGGAGCGGCGCGCGGGCGTGACGCTCGTCAACCGCACGACGCGGCGCATGATGCTGACGCCCGAAGGCGACGTGTATCTCGACTATGCGCGCCGGATCCTCGACCAGATGGACGAGCTGGGCGAACTGCTCGGCAGCGCGAAGCAGCGGCCGAAGGGGCTGCTGCGCGTGAACGCGACGCTCGGCTTCGGGCGCAGCCACGTCGGGCCGGCGATCTCGCGCTTCGTCACGCGTTATCCGGAGGTGTCGGTGCAGCTGCAGTTGTCGGTGATGCCGCCGCCGCTCACCGACGACGCGTTCGACGTGTGCATCCGCTTCGGCGAGCCGCCCGACACGCGCGTGGTCGCGCGGCGGCTCGCGCCGAACCGCCGGCTGCTGTGCGCGGCGCCCGCGTATCTCGCGCGGCACGGGACGCCCGGCACGCCGCACGAGCTGACGCGACACAACTGCATCGGCATCCGGCAGGGCGACGAAGGTTACGGAATCTGGCGCCTGACGAGCGGGCGCGGCACGGCGCGCAACACCGAAGCGGTGCGGATCAACGGCAACCTGACGACGAACGACGGCGAGATCGCGATGAAGTGGGCGCTCGACGGGCACGGGATCCTGATGCGCGCGGAATGGGACATTCGCGACTATCTGGCCGACGGGCGGCTCGTCGTCGTGCTGCCGGACTACGAGACGCCGAGCGCGGACATCTACGCGGTGTATGCGCAACGGCATCAGATGTCGACGCGGATTCGCGCGTTCGTCGAGTTTCTGGCGGGGGAACTGGGAGGGTGACCGGGTGCGGGGTGCGGGTGGCCGAGCCGCCCATGCACGCTCCGGAACGAAGTGATACCCGCGTCTCGCGTCGAATCAGCCGACCGGTACAATGCTAATATTTCGGCAATTTTTCCTAAAAAACGCCAGAATATTTACACTTCCGCTCGCGCCACCGGATCGAAACAACACTCGCTCGAGCCACCGAAGTGCTATTATTTTGGCGTTATCGTGTAAAAAGCGCTGAAATATTAGCTCTAGCCATGGCCAAGAAAACTGCCCCGCTCTTGCCGGCATCCAGTCGGCTGCTCGTCGACTTCGGCGAGCGGTTGAAATTGGCGCGCCTGCGCCGAAAGCTGACGGCCAAGCAGGTCGCGGAGCGCGCCGGCATGTCGCCGATGACGCTTCGCTCGCTCGAGGCAGGCGGTTCGGGCGTCACGATGGGCGCCTATCTTTCCGTCATGCAGGCGCTCGGGCTCCAGGCCGATCTGGAAAAGCTGGCCGCATCGGACCCGCTCGGCCGTCAGCTTCAGGACGCCCGCCTCGCCACGCCACGGCACGCGAAGCAGGCCGTGCCTCCAGCGGCCGCAGCAGCGTCGCGCACGCCCGACAGGCACGCGCGCGCGCGCGTCTCCCCCGCCACCCGAGCCGAGGGAACAGCAACAACGGCATCCGATCGCGCAGTGCCTGACGACAATCGCGGCACGACCGCTGCGGATCTGGCCGCATTGCTGAAACCCGTGGGCAGGCGACATGAGGGGCCGACCAAGAAATGACGACCCTCTCCGTCTACGCGGACTGGAGCAGCCTGTCCGCTCCCCTGAAACTCGGTCTTCTGCACGGTCGACAGACACGTGCCAGCGAACGGTTCGAATTCCAGTACGACGCGGCTGCGCTGGCCGCGCCCGAACTCGCTGGCGTGCAGCTCGACCCCGGCATCGGCCTCTTCGAAGGGCCGCAATATCCGGTTCCGCCACGGAACGCGTTCGGCGCGTTCGCCGATTCGAGCCCCGATCGGTGGGGCCGCATGCTGATGGATCGCCGGCTGGAGCGTGACATTCGCGCAGGTCTGCGACCGAAGGGTACGCGACTCCATGAGTCGGACTACCTGCTCGGCGTCCATGATCTCTATCGGGTCGGCGCATTGCGCTACAAGCTCGACGACACCGGAGAATTTCTCGATGACCGCATCGATCTCGCCGCGCCGCCGTTTGCGGAGATTCGTCAACTGGAGCAAGCCAGTCGGGCACTGGAGGAAGACGTCGACAACATCGCCCCGAACGGTCGCGATTGGCTATCGATGCTCATCGCACCCGGAGGCTCGCTCGGTGGCGCAAGACCGAAAGCCAGCGTGGCCGACGATCGCGGGCATCTGTATATCGCGAAATTCCCGAGCGCGCGAGACAGCTACGACGTGGGCGGCTGGGAAATGGTCGTCAACGCACTGGCGGTCGGCTGCGGCCTGAACGTCGCCCACGCCGAAGCGCGAAAATTCGTCAGCGACTATCACTGCTTCCTGGTGCGACGCTTCGATCGGACTGCCGATGGTCGCCGGCTGCATTTTGCATCGGCCATGACGATGACCGGCCACGTCGACGGCGACGATGCATCCACCGGCGTCAGCTACCTGGAACTGGCGGAAGTTCTCATGCGACACGGCGCGCAACCGAATGCCGACCTGCGCGAACTATGGGCCCGGATCGTCTTCAACCTGCTCGTCTCGAATACCGACGACCATCTTCGCAATCACGGGTTCATTCTCGAACCGGCTGCAGGCTGGCGACTCTCCGCAGCCTACGACATGAACCCCGTCGCCGTCGCCGATGGTCTCAAGCTCAATATCACGGAAACCGACAACGCGCTGAACCTCGAACTCGCCCGCGAGGTATGTGAATATTTCCGGCTGAGCCTGAAGGATGCCGACGAGATCATCGACGACTTCCGCGGCGTCGTCGGCCAATGGCGCACGCTCGCGACACGACTCGCGCTTTCTGCCCGGGAGCAGGAGCACATGGCCGACGCCTTCCGCCTCGCGGGCGCCTGAGCCCCCTTCATCCATTCGCCGCCCCGCCATCACGCCGCGGCCGCCAGCCTGCCGTCCGCGTCGGGCTCGCACGCGGCGCTCGCGGCAGCCGCCATCTGCCGCCCCGCTGCCCCGGGTGCGCTCACGCCCGCCCCGTCTCGCGCCCCGTCCCGCGCCGCATCCGCGAAGCGCTCCGCGATCCAGTCGACGAACGCGCGTACCCCGGGCGACACGTGGCGGCGCTTCGCATAGACGGCCGACACCGGAACCGCACCCGGCCGCCATCGCGGCAACACTTCCCGCAACTGCCCCGCGTCGATCAGCGGCTGCGCGACGACACGCGGCGGCTGGATCAGCCCGAGGCCATGCACGCCGCACGACAGGTACGCATGCTCGTCGTCGACGCTGACGACGCCGTCGAGCCGGATCTTGCGCACCGCGCCGTCGATCGCGAACTCGAGTTCGGCCGCGCGCTGGCCGGACGCGAACGCGCCGTTGACCGCGCGATGCCCGGCAAGTGCGTCGAGCGAGCGCGGCACGCCGCAGCGTTCGAGATACGCGGGGCTCGCGCACGTCACGCGCTCGAGTGCGCCGAGCGGGCGCGCCACCAGCGACGAATCGGGCAGCGCGCCCAGCCGGATGCTGCAGTCGACCGCATCGCCGATCAGGTCGGCCGCGCGTCCGGACACGCCCAGCAACAGCACGAGCTCGGGATGGCGCGCATGGAACGTGCCGAGCGCCGGCAACACGATCGCGCCCGCCACCGATCCCGGCAGCTCGACGCGCAACGGCCCGCTCGGATGCCGCGCCGCATTGCGCAGGCTCGCTTCGAGCTCGTCGACGTCCGCGGTGATGCGCCGGCACCGCTGGTAATACGCGTCGCCTTCGGGCGTCGCCCGCAGCGCGCGGGTCGTACGCACCAGCAACGGCATGCCGAGCGCCGCCTCGAGTTCCTGCACGGTGCGCGTCGCGGTTGCGCGCGAAATGCCGAGCGCGTGCGCCGCGCGCGTAAAGCTGTTCATCTCGACGATGCGCGTGAAGATGCGCATCGCGCGAATCGGATTGTCCACCGGAAACTCCCGGGAAATGCGGCATGACGCGACGCGCGCGAAGCGCGCTGCGACGCATGCCGGTCGGTGAGAAAGCCGCGCCGCCGGCGCGGCGAACGGTTCAGTCGTGCGCGGCCGCGGCCCCGGGCGCCGGCACGGCGAGCAGTTGCCGCGCCAGCGCGAGCGCCTCGTCACGATCCGCCGCCGCGTTCAGCGGATAACCCCAGACCTTCTCGAATGCGCCCGAGAACGCATCGAGCGCCGCGCGACGCTGCGCATCGGGTTCGATCGCGATCATCGCGGGAATCCATTCGCGCGACCGCGCGCGATTCGCCTTGCTCCATTTCGCGAGCTGCTTGCGCATTTCGTGATCCTGCGCATCGCGATCGTCGCCAGACGGCGCATCATCGGTCAGTAAAACGAAGCGTTCCCGACGCGCGAACAACGCATCGAGTTCGGCCAGCACGTGCGCGGGTTCGCTCGACGGCGAACGCGCGTAACGCAGCCACACCAACGGGAATTCATTCGTGACGATCTGCATGTCGACCTCCAGATGAGAATGATTCTCATGTTAGAGATCAACGCCCATCCCGTCATGTCGCGTGCCGGCCAACCGCTTGTTCGATCCGGCCAACCGCGCTCAGCGCTGCCGGTCGGTCAGGTATTGGGTCGGCGACTTGCCGGTTGCCTTGCGGAACATCGTCACGAAGCTGCTCGCGCTCTCGTAGCCGAGATCGATCGCGATCTGATGCACGCGGCGGCCCGCCGTCAGCATGCGCAGCGACAGCGCGACGTGCAGCCGCCGGCGCCAGTCGCCGAGGCTCATGCCGAGCTCCTTCACGGCGAGCCGCGTGAGGCTGCGCTCGCTGACGCCCGCGCGACGCGCGAGTTCGGGCAGCGGCGACTTGTCGGCGGGATCGTCGAGGAGGTGATCGATCAGCTTGCGCAGCCGGCGGTCGGCCGGCATCGGCAGGTACAGGTCTTCCACCGGCGCCGCGACGAGCTCGTCGAGCAGCGTCGCCATCAGTCGCCCCTGCGGGCCGTCGACGTCGTACAGGCTCGGGAAGCTCGCGGCCTTCAGCAGCAGCTCGCGCAGCAGCGGCGACATGCCGAGCGTGCAGCAGCGCGCCGGCAGGTCGGGCGCCGCATCGGGCTCGACCAGCACCGCGTAGAACGTCGCGCCGGCCGAGCCCCGCGCCGAATGCGTGACGCCGCCCGGAATCCACACCGTGCATTGCGGCGGCGCGCTCCACACGCCGCCGTCGATCTCGCAATAGATGACGCCGCTCAGCGTGTACAGCAGTTGCGCCTGCGGATGGCTGTGCCGCTCGAGCCGCCACTCGGGCTCGACCACCGAGCCGCCGAACACGACGAGCGGACGCGGCACGTGATAGACGTCGGCGTCGGCAGCGGGATCGGTAACGGCGGGCAGGTTGCGCATGGAGCGATGGTGTCGGAAGCGGCCGGACGGCGTGCCCGTGCGGCCTTGTCGTGCCTATGCGTGCTTATACCAGAAAGGCGCGGACGCGGCCGTGCGGTTCCCGGCCGGCGTCTGCAGCCCCGCGCCGATCCGAATACAATGCGCCGATCCCCTCGCCGCTGCGCCAACCTTGCCGGAGCCGCCATGTTCGACCTGACCACGCTGACCACCTTCATCGCCGTCGTCCTGGGCCTGTTCCTGATCCCCGGCCCCGCCGTGCTGCTCGTGCTGAGCCGTACCGTGCAGGGCGGGCGCAAGACCGGCATCCTGACCGGGCTCGGCGTCGCGAGCGGCGATTTCGTGCATACGCTGTTCGCGGCCGTCGGGTTGTCCGCGCTGCTGATGACGTCGGCGCTCGCGTTCAACGTCGTGAAACTGGTGGGCGCCGCGTACCTGATCTACCTCGGCGTGCGCGCGCTGCTCGACAGGCCGTCCGATCCGTCGCTGCCGAAGGTGGCGCCCGTCACGCCGCTGAAGGCCTATCTGCAGGCGATTCCCGCCGAAGTGCTGAACCCGAAGACCGCGCTGTTCTTCCTCGCGTTCATGCCGCAGTTCGTGCACCCGGAGCACGGCTCGTCGTTCGTGCAGTTCGCGGTGCTCGGGCTGATCTTCGTCGTGCTCAGCTCGCTCTACACGACGCTGATCGCCTGCTCGATCCGCCCGCTCGGCCGCCTCGTGAAGCGGCTCGCATGGCTCACGCGCTGGCAGGGGAAGATCATCGGCACGATCTTCATCACGCTCGGGCTGCGGGTGGCAGTGCAGCAGCGCTGACGCGAACGCGCGCATGACGTTCCGCGCCGCGCCCGCAGGCGACGTTCTTTATACCGACCCGCGCCTCGTCGCGGTCTACGACCTGTTCAACGCGGGCGATCGCGATTTCGCGTTCTACGCGTCGCGCATCGGCACTGCGCGGCAACGGATTCTCGATCTCGGCTGCGGCACCGGCACGTTCGCGCGCCGGCTCGCGGCGGCCGGGCACGACGTCGTCGCCATCGATCCCGCCCCGGCGATGATCGCGTACGCGCGACGCCAGCCCGGCGCCGACGCGGTGCGCTGGCTCCCGTGCGATCTCGACGGCCTGCCGCCGGGCGCATCGTTCGATGCCGTCGTGATGACCGGGCACGCGTTCCAGTGTCTGCTGACCGACGCGGCAATCGACGCGACGCTGCGCAGCGTGCGGCGCATGCTGGCCGACAACGGCCGCTTCCTGTTCGACACGCGTAATCCACGTGCCGAGCCGTGGCATGCGTGGAACCCGCAAGCGTCGGCATGCCGTGTCGCTTCGCCCGAGTTCGGCGTGGTCGAACTCCACCACGCAGTGACCGCGATCGACGGCCCGATCGTGTCGTTCGATACGGTCTACCGATTTCATCGCGACGATCTGCAGGTGACGAACGCAAGCCGGCTGCGCTTCGTCGCGCAAGCCGACCTGCAGGCACGCATCGCGGCCGCCGGCTTCTCCGCGACCGCCTGGTGCGGCGACTGGCACGGTGCGCCGTTCGACGAAGCGGCAAGCGTGGAGATCATCGCGATCTGCCGCGCGTGAACGGGCCGAGGCGGCGCGCTCGCGCCGCCGCCCGACTCATCCCAGCGCCTGCCGCACGCTGTCCCAATCGAGCCCGAACCGCGCGAGATACTTGCGCAGCCGGTCCGCGTCGTTCGGCTGCTTCTTGCTCAGGCGCGACACCGCGAACAGCGTGCGTCCGGCTTCCGACACACTCGCCGATATGCGGCACACATCCAGCACGCGTTCGAGCTGCACGCGGTCGAACAGGTCGAGTTCCGCCGCGCGCGCACCGAACACCGCGTCGACGCACGCGTCCGATGCCCGCCCGTCGCCCGGCGACGACCACGTGCGCGTCAGGCGATCGACCTCCTGTTCGGCGATGTCCTCGGTAATCCGCCCGGCATCGGCGAGCGTCGCCATCCGCGTCACCGATGCGGACAGTTCGCGGAAATTGCCGGCCCACGTCGCGCGCGGCGATGCGGCGAACGCGAGATAGCGCCGCTTCGCCTCCACGTTGAAGCGCACCTGCTCGCCCTGCTCGCGGCCGAAACGATCGAGCTCGAATTCGAGGTTCGGCTCGATGTCTTCGCGGCGTTCGGCGAGCCCCGGTAATTCGTATGTCCACAGGTTGATCCGCGCATACAGATCCTCGCGGAACGTGCCGGCCGCCACCATCTGCCGCAGGTCGCGATGCGTGCCGGCGATCAGCTCGAAATCGCTGGCCGCCTCGACGTCCGCGCCGACCGGCAGGAAACGCTTCTCCTCGATCGCCTTCAGCAGCATCGCCTGCTCGTCGAGCCCGAGCTCGCCGATCTCGTCGAGAAACAGCAGGCCGCCGTCCGCCGCGCGCAGCAGGCCCGCGCGTGCGGACTGCGCGCCGGTGAACGCGCCCTTCACGTGCCCGAACAGCGTGGACATCGCCGCGTCGCCGCGCAGCGTCGCGCAGTTGATCTCGATGAACGGCCCCGCAAGCCGATGGCGGCCGCGCTTCAGCTCGTACACGCGTTTCGCGAGAAACGACTTGCCGGCGCCCGTCGGGCCAACGAGCAGCATCGGCGCGCGCGAGCGCACGGCCACGCGCTCCAGTTGCTCGATCAGCGCGTTGAAGCGCGCGTTGCGCGTCGCGATGCCGGCCTTCAGGAACGACACCGTTTCGTCGCGCTCGTGCGTGAAGCGCTGCGCGATCCGGTTGTAGCGCGACAGGTCGAGATCGATCACCGACATCGTGCCCGGCCCGCTCGGCCCTTCGTCGGTCTGCTGCGGCGGCCCGGTTTGCACGAGGCGCGCGGGCAGGTAGCGCGCTTCCGCGAGCAGGAACCAGCAGATCTGCGCGACGTGCGTGCCGGTCGTGATGTGGATCAGGTAGTCCTCGCGGTCGAGATCGAACGGATAGGCGCGCGCGTAGTCGTGCAGCGTCGCGTAGACCTCCTCGAAATCCCACGGATCGTGGATCGTGATGGGCGTGAGC
Organism: Burkholderia anthina; assembly: GCF_902498995.1. Classification (GTDB taxonomy): domain Bacteria; phylum Pseudomonadota; class Gammaproteobacteria; order Burkholderiales; family Burkholderiaceae; genus Burkholderia; species Burkholderia anthina. Next base: position 56,026 of record NZ_CABVLY010000013.1, on the reverse strand, counting down.
CGCACGTCGGTATGCGGCGACAGTTCCGCGAGATCGTCGCGCACCTGCTGGGCGAGGCGCGTATAGCCCGGCGGATGCAGCAATTCGAGGCGGTCGATCGCGAAATCCGGCTGCAGGCAGAGCGACACGGTCGGCCGCCACTTGCGGTAACGGCGCGGCGCGCGGCCGCCCTGATCGAGCACGGTGCCGAGAAAGCCGATGGCGACGGTTTTGCGCATGTTTATCTCATGGGATAAAAGCCGATCCGATTGTATCCAAATTCCTGGATGACACGGTAATGGCGCCCTCTTCGCGCCGCCGCCCTAAAATAAAAATCCACCTTTAATTTCAATCACTTGCCGATATTCTTACCGCCCTCGCCAGCCGCTGGCACGCTCCTCGCTAAATAGAAGACGCCGGATGTCCCGCTGGCCCGCGAGCCAGGGTTCACCAAGCCCTGCTGGTGCGCCGCCGCCGAACCTCGTTCGTTGCGGCAGTGCATGCCGCCACGGACAGAAGAAGGCAAAGGGGCGCGCGAGGCAGCTTCGTCCGGGTTCGAATCCCGGGGCGCCCACTGTTCGGTAGCTCAACAGGTAGAGCAGCCGGCGCAAGCCGGTGTGTGGCGGGTTCGAATCCCGTCCGAACGTTGTCCGCAAGGGCAATTTCCGATGAAAGCAGTACCCGCCGGCGCGGGCCGCGAAGCCCGCCGCGCGTCGAACCGGTTGCGGTTCCGCGCGATCGGCCGGGCGGCCGGACGGCCCGCGCGAATGCGCACGACGACGCGATGCAGGATGCGTCGCCGCGTGCTGCAGCGCCGGCTAACGCGCCGCCTGCCCGATCGCGTCGCACCCCGATCCGTACGATGCGTGTCGTCCGGCGGTCATTGAAGAAAAGGACAAGAATATGTGGAAGCGTCATGTAGTGAAAAAGAACGAACGCGCGCTGCTGATGAATGAGGGCGATTTCGTGAAGGTGCTGGAACCGGGCGTGTTCAAGGCCTTCGATCCGTTCAAGCGCCTGTCGGTGCAGACCGCGCGTCTCGACGCACCGCTCGCCGACGCCGCGCTGGCCGATTACCTGCGTCACGACGCACCGGACGTGCTCGCGCGATACTTCGTCGCGATGGATCTGGCCGACGACGAAGCGGGCCTGCGCTACGAAGACGACGTGCTCGTCGAGATCCTGCCGCCGGGCACGCGCCGGCTGTACTGGCGCGGCCTGATCGCGCACCGTCTGGAGCGTGTCGATCTCGCGCAGGACAGCATGCTGCCGGCCGCGCTCGCGAAGCGCATCGCGCAACCGGCGCTGCGGGCGCGCGGCGTGGCGGGGCTGACGGGCGTGCTGCTTGCGCAGGTGCCGGCGTATCACGTCGGCGTACTGAAGATCGACGGCAAGATCGAGCGGCTGCTGGACGCGGGCGTGACGGCGTTCTGGCGCTTCAACCGCGACGTGGCGGTCGAGCTCGTCGACCTGCGCCTGCAGCCGCTCGAAGTCGCGGGGCAGGAAATCCTGACGCGCGACAAGGTCGCGCTGCGGCTGAACCTGTCGGCGACGTGGCGCTATGCGGACGTGCTGCATGCGTTCGGCCAGTTGCAGAAGCCGCTCGAACACCTGTATCGCGAGCTGCAGTTCGCGCTGCGCGCGGCCGTCGGCACGCGCTCGCTCGACGAACTGCTGGAGGACAAGCAGGCGATCGACGACGTCGTGATCGCGCAGGTGCGCACACGCCTCGAGCAGTCGGGCGTGGAGGTGCGCAGCGTCGGCGTGAAGGATATCGTGCTGCCGGGCGACATGAAGACGATCCTCGCGCAGGTGGTCGAAGCCGAAAAGGCCGCGCAGGCGAACGTGATCCGCCGCCGTGAAGAAACGGCGGCGACCCGCTCGCTGCTGAACACCGCGAAGGTGATGGAAGAGAACCCGACCGCGCTGCGGCTCAAGGAGCTGGAAACGCTCGAGCGCGTCGCGGAACGGATCGACCGCATCTCGGTGTTCGGCGGTCTCGACCAGGTGCTGAACGGACTCGTCAGCATCAAGGGCGCATGATGCGCGAAACAGGATGAAACGGCGCGGCGCATGGCCGCCGCGCCGGACGCATGAACGAATGGTGAAGCCAATGAGCAACGACGATTATCAAGTGATGGAACTGGCGAACGGCAAGCCGGTGAAGATGTGGACGCAGGGCGTCGCCGTCGAGGACGACGCGCGCACGCAATTGCGCAACACCGCGCAGATGCCGTTCATCTTCAGGCACGTTGCGGTGATGCCGGACGTGCACCTCGGCAAGGGCTCGACGATCGGCAGCGTGATCCCGACGCAGGGCGCGATCATCCCGGCGGCGGTCGGCGTCGACATCGGCTGCGGGATGATGGCCGCGCGCACGACGCTCGTCGCCGCCGATCTGCCGGACTCGCTCGGCGGGCTGCGCGGCGCGATCGAACGCGCGGTGCCGCACGGCCGCGCGCCGGGCCGCCGCGATCCGGGTGCGTGGGGCGATCGCACGCCGGCCGCCGTGACGGATGCCTGGAAGTCGCTGCTGCCGGGTTTTCAGCGGATCGTCGACAAGTATCCGAAGCTGGAGAAGACGAACCACTACGCGCATCTGGGCACGCTCGGCACCGGCAACCACTTCATCGAAGTGTGCATCGACGAAGCCGATCGCGTGTGGTTCATGCTGCATAGCGGCTCGCGCGGCGTCGGCAACGCGATCGGCAGCCTGTTCATCGAACTCGCGCAGGCCGACATGCGGCAGCACATCGCGAACCTGCCGGATCGCAACCTCGCGTACTTCAACGAGGGCAGCCGGCACTTCGACGATTACGTCGAAGCGGTCGGCTGGGCGCAGGACTACGCGCGCCGCAACCGGCAGGCGATGATGGACGCGGTGATCGGCGCAGCGCGCGGCGCGATCGGCAAGCCGTTCGGGGTCGACGAACACGCGGTGAACTGCCACCACAACTACGTGCAGCGCGAACGCCACTTCGGCGAGGACGTGCTCGTGACCCGCAAGGGCGCGGTGTCCGCGCAGAAGGGGCAACTCGGGATCATTCCGGGCTCGATGGGCGCGAAGAGCTTCATCGTGCGCGGGCTCGGCAACCCGGAGAGCTTCTGTTCGTGCAGCCACGGCGCCGGCCGCGCGATGAGCCGGACCGAAGCGAAGCGCCGCTTCACGGTCGACGACCAGGTGAGCGCGACGCGTGGCGTCGAATGCCGGAAAGATGCGGGCGTCGTCGATGAAATCCCGATGGCCTACAAGGACATCGATGCGGTGATGGCGGCGCAGCGCAGCCTCGTCGAAGTGGTGCACACGCTGCGTCAGGTGGTGTGCGTGAAAGGATAGCGGGCGCGCTGCCGGCACCCGCTCGCCAACGAACGGCGCGATGCCTGCAGGCATCGCGCCGTTTCCCTTTGTGCGCGCCTTCGATCGCCATCGCGCGATTCGCTGCCGCAGCAGCGGGTATACTCGATGCTGTCCGGCCGCGCTCGATCCGCATCGCGCGCTTACGATGCGCTTGCAACCGGACGTCCGCCCTACTCCCCGTCATTGCCGATACGAACCGTCATGTTTCGTCATCTCCCGCTTGCCGTCGCCGTCATCCTGCTCACCGCGTCGCTGTCCGCTGCCGCACGCGACCCCGCGCAACATCCGGTCGCGCGCGATTTCAAGAACTGGTCGGTCGTCTGCGACAACGCGAATGACTGCGTTGCCGAGGGCGGCAACGACGACATCGACGACACGCGCACCAGCCTGATCCTGCGGCTCGCGCGCGACGCCGGCCCCGATGCGCGGCCGTCGCTGGAGATCTTCGCGTCGGCGCCGCTCGATCTGCGCACCGCGCGCGCGGACGGTCAACCGTTCGACGCAGTGCCGGCCGAGTGGCACGCGGTCGCGAAAACGGGCGACGAAGACGACGACGTCTATCCGTTCCATATTCGCACCCGCGATCCGGCGACGGTCGACGCATGGCTGACGATGTCGCACAACGCGCAGGTGCTCGGTTTCGGCGACCCGGCCGACACGCAGACGCCGCGCGTTTCGCTAGCGGGGCTCAACGCCGCGCTGCTGCTGATCGACGACACGCAGGGCCGCATCGGCACGGTCACTGCGCTGCTGCGCAAGGGCGCCAAACCCGCATCGGCGGTGCCCGCCGCGCCGGCGCTGCCGCCCGCGCCCGTTCCGGCGCCGCGCGTGGCCGATCTCACGCCCGCCGAACAACGCCCGCTCGTCGATGCGGTATTCGACAAGTTCGGCGGCAGCGTGAAGCGTTGCGCGGCCGATGCCGGCGACGAAATGTCGGCGCCCGATCGCCGCAAGGCCGCGTCGGCCACCGCGATCTCGACCGCCGATGCGATCGTGTCGATCCCGTGTCAGACGAGCAGCGCGTACAACCATACGGACCTGTGGTATCGCGTGCACCGTAGCGCGCCGTACGCGCCGACGCCGCTCGACTTCGGCGAGAACGCCAGCGCGGGCCTCGACCCGGCGTCGTTCTCGAACCAGTTGACCGAAGCCATCTACGATCCCGCGCATGCGACGCTGTCGAGCCTCGATCGCGTGCGCAGCGCCGGCGATTGCGGGTCGGGCGCGTCGTGGGTGTTCGACGGCAAGCGCTTCGTGCTGAGCGACGTCGCGATGCACGGCGCGTGCAACGGGCTGTTCCAGGATCAGTGGCCGCGGCTGTATCGAACGGCCGGTTCGACCGACAACCCGCGCTGATGCACGGGCGTCGGCTCGCTCACGCGCCGACGATCGAGATCGAGAACCCGTCCCAGCCCTTCAGCCCGACCGTCTGCACGGCGGTCGTCGCGACGTTCGGCTCGGCGACGATCCGCGCGAACCCGTTGCGCACGCCGACGACGTCCGGCTCGTGATTGTCGGGGTCGGCAACGCGCCCGCCCCGCACGACGTTGTCGACGACGATCACCGTGCCGGGCCGCGACAGCTTCAGCGCGGCGTCCAGATAAACGGCGTTGCTGTCCTTGTCCGCGTCGATGAAGATGAAGTCGAACGGCGCCTCGCCCGCATCGACGAGCCGCGCGAGGCTGTCCTTCGCGCTGCCGACGACGACCGACACGATGCTCGCGAACCCGGCACGCGCGATGTTCCGCGTCGCGACCTTCGCATGGTCGGGATTCAGTTCGAGCGTGACGAGCTGCCCGTCCGGCGGCAGCGCGCGCGCGAGCCAGATCGTGCTGTAGCCGCCGAGCGTGCCGACCTCGAGGATGCGCCGCGCACTGCGGATCGTCGCGAGCAGCTGCAGCAGCTTGCCCTGGTTCGGCGCGACGTTGATCGCCGGCAGCCCGGCCGCGTCGCTCGCCGCGAGCGCGGCGTCGAGCGCGTCGTCGGACGGCACCAGCGTCGCCGAAAAATACGCATCCACCTTGTTCCATTGATCCTGAGCCATCGCGCATCCTTTGCCGTTGTGCGTGGAAAAGGCATTCTATGCGTCGCAAGCCCATAAGCAACAAACCATTCGTTCTAAGAACAGCGGCGCGCGTGCTCCTATAATCGCTCGACGATCACAACAACATACGGAGCACCCATGACCGATCAGGCCTCTTCGAACTGGCGCCTCGAAACCATCGCCGTGCACGGCGGCTATCGCCCCGACCCGACCACGCGCGCGGTGGCGGTGCCGATCTACCAGACCGTTGCGTACGCATTCGACGACACCCAGCATGGCGCGGACCTGTTCGACCTGAAGGTCCAGGGCAACATCTACACGCGGATCATGAACCCGACGACGGACGTGCTCGAGCAGCGGATCGCCGCGCTCGAGGGCGGCATCGGCGCGCTCGCGCTCGCATCGGGCCAGGCGGCCGTCACGTACGCGATCCAGACGATCGCGGAAGCGGGCGACAACATCGTGTCCGCGAGTTCGCTGTACGGCGGCACCTACAACCTGTTCGCGCACACGCTGCCGCAATACGGGATCACGACGCGCTTCGCCGATCCGCGCGACCCCGCGTCGTTCGAGCCGCTGATCGACGCACGCACGAAGGCGATCTTCGCGGAATCGGTCGGCAACCCGCTCGGCAACGTGACCGACATCGCCGCGCTCGCCGACATCGCGCATCGCCACGGGATTCCGCTGATCGTCGACAACACGGTGCCGTCGCCGTACTTGCTGCGCCCGTTCGAGCACGGCGCGGACATCGTCGTGCACTCGCTGACGAAATATCTCGGCGGCCACGGCACGAGCCTCGGCGGCGCGATCGTCGACTCGGGCAAGTTCCCGTGGGCGCAGCACGCGGACCGCTTCAAGCGGCTCAACGAGCCGGACGTCAGCTATCACGGCGTCGTCTACACCGAAGCGTTCGGGCCGGCCGCGTATATCGGCCGCGCACGCGTGGTGCCGCTGCGCAACATGGGCGCGGCGATCTCGCCGTTCAACGCGTTCCAGATCCTGCAGGGCATCGAGACGCTCGCGCTGCGCGTCGAGCGCATCGGCGACAACGCGCTGAAGATCGCGCAGCATCTCGCGCGCCATGAAAACGTCGAATGGGTGAACTACGCGGGGCTGCCCGATCATCCGGACCATCCGCTCGTCGCGCGCTACCTGTCGGGCCGCGCGCCGGGCATCCTGACGTTCGGCGTGAAGGGCGGCCGCGACGGCGGCGCGAAGTTCCAGGACGCGCTGAAGCTGTTCACGCGGCTCGTGAACATCGGCGACACGAAGTCGCTCGCGACGCATCCGGCCTCGACGACGCACCGGCAGTTGTCGCCGGCCGAACTCGCGAAGGCCGGCGTGAAGGAAGAAACGGTGCGGCTGTCGATCGGCATCGAGCATATCGACGACTTGCTCGCCGATCTGGATCAGGCGCTCGCGCAGGTGTGAGCGGAGGCGGGCGGGCCGGTTCGCCGGTGCGCCCGCTCCAAATGTCTTGACCTTACAACGACCTCAAGGTGTTCGATTCCCGGTTGGGGCCGGGGGCAACCTTCGGCACGCACCCGCCGTGCCGCATGACGTCTGCGTGCGGCACGCTCACAGCCGAGGCCCCATGACACCGATCGCGAACTCGCGTTGCTCACGTGATCGCCGACGCTGGCGGCCTGCTCGGCGGATGCGACAGCGCACGCCCCGCACCATCGCGCCGATCGACAGCGCGGCAACGGCAATGCAATCGGGGACGTCGAATCTTTGGGTATTCGCACTCGTTGGATGCTGACCGATTCGTCCCGCCGCGTTCACGACCACGAAATAGTGGCGGAACGACTCACCAGCGTGCAGCCGCATGTCGCACGATGTCCATGCAACGCAACCGGTGCGCCGCTAATCATGCCGTTCGCGTCTCCTTCAGCAATCGTCTGCGTTCCGTGCTCCTTGCATTCGACCACATCGCCTTTGCGGGCGATCGCCTTGCCGTCCATGACATCGGCATGCGAACCTGTCGTAACAGTGCCGCCATGCGGCGCGAGCGTATCGCCCACCACAATGACCTGACGAACCATTCGTTTCCCTCTCTAGCGTGCAGCAGCGGCGGACCGGACATTTACAAACCAATCGCGTATATGCCCGGCATACCAGTTTCCGTATTGGGACTGCCTAGGTAGGTCCATTGCACATCCCTCATGGCGACGTCAATGAAACGGCTCCCGGCAGAGGGAAATGCTTGCCCCTTCTCGACGAAAGCCTGCTGATCCCAGCGGTTGTACAGCACTGCCATCGGGTGATCGACTGCAACGCGCCCTTCCCAAATCCCGGTTTCCGGGCAACCGCGATCTCCGGCACATCGGGGTCCTGCCGACGGCGAGACCTCCCGCAGCAGTCCCGCGCCGATCAGGTTTGCAAGAAAATCCGTGCGCTGCGGCGGAAGGCGGTATGCCTCACCGAGGTAATACCACTGCACGCGATCCGGCGACAACCAGTCATAAGAAGGTGCTTCGAATCGTTCACCAGCTTCGTAGCGCTCGGGCAGCCCAGAGCGGGCAATCAGCCGCGCGTCCGGTTGCGTCGACGAGCCGTACAGCGCCAGCCAATAACCGGCCCTGGGAACGGATTGATCACCGGTAATTGCTGGCGCGCTGCTATCGAGCGCAGCAACCGCATGCCCATCGGGAACGAATGATCGCCCCTCACCCACGCTGCTTTTTTGCAATACTGCTGGCGGGCTGACAGGCTTGGCCGCGTCGATCAGCGTTTTCGCATTCCCGTCCCACTTGGGGAGCGGCGCCGGTGGTAGCGGAAGAACCTTGTCCAGGTTAGGAAGTTTTAGACGGCCTTTGTAGTGCTCCAGCGCATCCCCTAGCATGAAATAGCGTTGGGCGCGTGCTGTGTCGATATGGCCAACGATATTATTTCCGCTAGTCAAATCAAATCCGCGAAATTCGGATGCCAGATCTTTTGCGCACTTTGCACAGCCCAGCTTAACACCGTCGTGCAAAACCTTGAGGGCCTGAAGCTTTGATTCAGGTGTAGTTCCCTTGTACAAGCCGCCCAGGTCATAGGCTGCCTCTCCATAACCCTGAGCAAGGGAGCACCGTAGCATTTCCAAGCCAATAGTCGAGTTTCCCCAGAATTCACCATCTGGACTGTCGTAGCTACCACTCATCTTAAAACCAAGAAACGCTTGGGCTGCAGGACTGCCCATGTCCGCAGCACGTTGAAAAAATGCATAAGCGCTGGTGGCATCGCCGCCCTTGATCAGCCCGTTCAGGTGATAGGTGCCCATCATGTCATAGGCATCGGGTACGCCCGACTGCATCGCTTTCTCGACCCATTTGATCGCAGCTTCCGGATCATGCTGTGGTACGCCGGGATAGTCACTCAGGATCAGGGAAGCAAGGTTGAGCATCGCTTTCCAGTGACCGCGATCGGCTGCCTGAACATAGAGCTGGTAGATCTTTAGATAGTCACGTTTCTCATAGTAAACATCGGGATTGTCGAGCGCGAGAGCCTGCTGGAACCATAGCTCAGCCTGGGGATCAACAGGCGGCACATGCTGATTCTGATATACGCACGTAAAGCTTTTCCGATGCGGATTGAACAAGGGCAGTTTTTCGTAGCGTGGGAGATCGGACATGGCAGCAGTTGATTTGACAGTCGAAGAAGACAATTCCCCCGCGTGTACGCTGATGGCAAACAGAGCAAGGGCTGCAAAAACAATTCTGTAGATAACAACGATCGGCATCAGGCAACCTCGATCAGGCAGTTTGAGGAGTGTCGAAGGACGAGGGTAGGTCTATCTGTGCATGCAGTATTGTATTGGCGCGACTATCTTCAAACGGAAGAATGAAGCCCCGCATGTTATTCCCCTTCATCTTGGCAATAAGATTGTCATGCATGCGCTTCTCCCAGTCATCGTAGACCATGGGCACCTGATTCCGATCCCCACTTCCTTGAGTCGCGTCACCCGAGAGCAAAGGAAACACCCGCGAGCGAAGTTTCGATGCCCAGTCGGAACCCGTGGCACCAAAATTGATTTCGCTGTCGACGGCCATGCTGCGCTGATTCATGTTTGCGCTGCCCAGCGTTACGAATACGTCGTCGATGATCATCAGCTTCGAATGGATGTAGATTTCCCGGTAGGCCATCTGGCCGCCCACTACGCCACTGGTGCGTAGCCGGGCGATACTGACCTTCAGGCCGATCGTGTCTTGCAGTTCCTTCAGGCTTTGCGGATGGAAAGTATTTTTGCCCTGAGCATCCCTATACTGTTGCGGTGTTTTACCCGCTGCGACGAGGTCATGTTGCCCCTTCATGGCGTCACCGTGTCCCAGTTCGGCCATCATGTCGTAGGTACGTGGAATCATGCCGGGGTCCTGCGGGTGCGGTGTCACCACAAACAGATGCAGCATCGGGGCCTGCTGCTGCGGCTTGTTCGCCAGTTTCGCCCACGCATCCTGGAAACGCTTTCGCTCCGCCTTCAGATGGCGTGCAAATTCCGGATAGAAGAAATACTGGTTCTCCATGTAAATGTAGTTGCGCGCGAAACTCATTGCCTGAAAGTAAAGGCTCTTGATCGTCTTCTCATGCTCATGCGGCTGCGTCCGTACGATCTGTACCTTGCACGAGGGATCGTCTGGCAGGCTCTTGATGCCGGGCGGCAGTTCTTTGTGTTCGGTCGTTTGCCAAGCGGGGGGAGCGAACAAGTTCCAGCCACGCTCGAAATTCTGGTGCAGTCGCTTCAATGCCCTCCCAACTATCCGGGTGGCGTAATCCTGGTACGGATTCACGTGCTTATAAGGCGCAGTGCTCAGGGTACCCGTCGGATTCTGTGTTTCCTGCTCGTGCTTGTGCTCATCGTCCACGTACGATTGCGCCCATTCTTCCCGCAGCGGATCATCGATTTCATGCGCGGTTCGATCCCAGTAGTCCGTGACGGAATTCAACCCCATCACATAGCCGACTGCCTGCTTGCCATCGTAGGGGCGAGCGTAGTCGATCAGGATAGGTTTCTGATGATGCGTCGCATAGTCTTCGAGGAGATTCTTCTCATCCACATAACCCCAATCGCCTTTGTCGCTGTGGGTGCTCGGCGCATCCTCTTCCTTCAGTGGAGTATTCATCAACGACTTGACGTCTTTGCTTGCAATACCGCGCAGAACAATCTGTAGTCGCTGATTCTTCGTCAGGATACCGCTGCCCTTGCTCTCGCCATCGGGCAAATTGCGGTTCCACCAGTCAATGCACCACTGAGTCCGCTTCGCATTCGCGTAGGGCGGAGCCTGCTGCACGGTCTTTTGGATTGGACTGGTCCACCCGTTGACCGGAACATCCGTGAATCCCGGCATGCTGTTCTGCTTGCGCGATCCTCGGGGGTCGAACCAAATCAGCAACCGCACGGTAACGGGATTGTCTTTGCGTTGAGTGATCTCTTCCAGTAGTGCTCCGTACACGATCCCACGTGGCCAGACACCGGCAGTAGGCGTGACGGGGGAAGGTTTTCCTTCAAACTTCGGGACGCCAACGCCCTGAGGCGATTCGGGACCACGCCAGATCTCCATTCCGGGATCGAATCCCCAGCAGCAAATGTCGACCGTTCCCTGCGCGCCCATGATGTCTGCTGCAATAGACCTGAACCCTTCCTCACCGCACACGAAGAACCGCAAATCGTTGCCGGTGGTCGGCACGACATCCTTGTCAACGCCCTTTTCGAGAAGCCACTGAACAGCGCCTTGCGCTGCGCGGCCCGCTTCATCAACGGCAACATCTACTGCGTTATGAGTTTCGAGAGGAAGCTGTGCCATGTTCTTTTCTCTGTGATTTGACGGGCATTGATATCGGAATCAGACCAGACGCTCGCCACGATTGCTGCGCTGGTCGGCATGATCGGGATCACCCTGCAACGCATCTTTCACCTTCAGGTCATACTTGCTGCCGTTGGCGAGTTTGACCTGATAGGCCGGCGTACCGGGTTGGTGATCCTTCACCACGACGCGACCGAACTCGTCGGTCACCCCGTCGTCGATCTTTGCCCCGTCCTTATACAGTTCGTAAGGTTCGCTTACGTACTGATGGGCCTCACCGCCCGGAAGTGCCCCCAACGCGAAGTGCAGTTGTTCCTTCTCCGGCGGCAGCGCTGGAATATTCGGCGTACTGACGCTGTCTGGCCCAGTAAAAGTACGGGCCGCCGAGTGCACCTCAAAACCACCCGATGTGCCGCTCTTGATTTGGCTAGACGTCCAGCGGGTATAGCTGCCGCCACCGTTGATCTCGACTTCCTGCTGGGCGCTGATGGTAATTTTGTTCGCTGTTACCGTCACGTTCAGTTTCGCCAACAGGTTGATACTGTCCTTCAGCGCCTTCACATCGATATCGCCTGCCGCCGCAACGAGCCGCATGCCGGCTTCGGCAACAAACAGACGCAACGCCCGGCGCGCGCTTGCGAAGAAGCCGCCGCCCGTACTGACCGACATATGCTCGCCAGCGGTAACGGACGTACTCTTGCCGCTGCTGACGTGAATCAGTTCCGGCGTGCTCGTGACGACACCCGCGGGACTTGCGAGCACCAAGTGTGGTTGATCGAACTGCTTCAATGTTCCGCCACCCTGGATACCCTTCGCCTGCGCCTTCAGCGTTCCGGCAACAGATTTTTGCTCGCCGTCCTGCGCACCCGCCGATTGCGCGGACTGCGCAAGGCTCGTTGCGGTGTCCTGGGCGTTGGCCAACTGAAGATTCACTTCATCGACGCTGAATGCGTCACCACTCGCGCCTTGACGCGGGTGAGTCGTCAACAGCAGCCCGCGTGCACCGCGCACGGCAGCGTTCCCATCGGTGCGCAGCTCGACGCCTTCTCCGCGTTTCTCGCCGCGACCAGCCGGTTCACTCACGCGCGTGATGTAACCCGCATGCAGACCCGACTCGAGATGGTCACTGCGTATCTGTGTCTGTACCTGCCCTTGCGTGTCGTCCTTCAACCAGACATTGTTCTGTACGCCGCCGATTTCCTTGCTGACGAAGCCCGATAGTGGGTGCTGATCCGGAAGGTTCCATTGCGGCCGATTCGTGCCGTTCCCGACACGCGCCGTGATGATCGGCCTGTCTGGATTGCTATCGAGAAACGACACGACGACCTCATCGCCGATTCTGGGCAGTTGGATGCCGCCGAAGCCGCCACTCGCCCACGGCTGCGCGACACGCACCCAGCACGAGCTGCGCTCGTTGCGCTGACCGATCCGGTCCCAGTGGAACTGGACCTTCACTCGGCCTAGTTCATCAGTATAGATTTCCTGACCTTGCGGCCCGACGACGGTTGCCGTCTGCAATTGCATGACAGGCCTGTCGTGTTCAAACGGACTGCGGAACGGAACGGACCTGCGTTGCGTTTCAATCTCGACGAAGTAGAAACCCGTGGAGCCGTCGGAATGTGTCACACTTGCCGCACCGTTTTCATCACGGTTGGCCGCCGCGTCGGCCAACCTGACTTGCAAGCTACCGGGGAGATTCGCGTGGTGGCTTGACCCTGGGAGATTGTTTTCTATCAGCCAAGCAGCCTCGACAACCACGAACTGGCGTCTTTCAGCGGAGTCCCCGTCATGTTCCGGGTGTCCCGTCAATTCGAACCATCGGCCCGCGTCGACTTCACGCAGCCCGCCCGTGCCATAGAACCGTTTTGCGCCCGACTCCCATTCCTCCATGCGGATTTTTGTCAAATGCTCGCCGCGATCGTCCTTGAGATACGTATAGGGGCCGGTGTATTCATAGACCTCTAGTTCCTCAGGCAGCTCGTGCGACAGCGTTGGAACATGCGTGCCTTTCGGATTGCCGAGTGATGATGGACTCTTGTAATCAAACGTGCGCGTCGCCAGCACCGCGCTATGCAGACTGCGCATGCCCGACCAGTGCAGCAGCGCGTCAATCTCGCTGTTCATGCCGTCTCGCGAAAACCGAGCAGTCTGCGTCGTAAGCGGTTCGCAAGTGTCAAGACGGTCTGTGATGGTCAACGTATGTGCCTTGCCGTCTTCGGCCTGTTTCCAGATACCGAACAGTCCTTCCGCTTCCATTAGACGGTGGACAAAGGTCCAGTCATCCTCATATTGCGTGCAGTATGACCGTGGATCGAGCGGTCTCGAAATCGCGAAGTTGAACTGGCCTTTCGCCTGGGAATGCGCATTGAAAACGTCGGTCAGGATTTCATCGACCGCCTTGTCCTGCCAGATGCGCTGATCGCGGCGGAATTTAAGGAAATTCATCCACGATGAAAAACGAATTTGATAGCTGGTCAACCCACCTTCTGATCCAAGCCGTCTGACCGAATATACATAGCCGTGGCGGGGAAGATAGGATTTATTGGCCTGCTGAAGCCAGAGGGTGACGGGTTGGCCAATGAGTTGTTTGAGCTTGATACTGCTGCTGCTCGACTGAACATCGAGTGTGTACTCAAAATGCCGACCAATGCGCGACCATCCTGCGACACGCTGCGGCAACAGCACGTCAGGTCCGAGCGGGGTATCAAGTTTGACCAGTCTCTCATGCTGGATCAACCCGCCCTGAATCGCTCTCACGATGTCCTGCGCATCCATATTCAGTCCCTTTTTATTGTTTTCGCCTGTTTATCGTCATTGATTTGACATACCGTTCTGGTCGATTCTACAGCCGATTGACCTGACAATTGCCCAAAATGGGTTCTTCCCGGATTACCGGGATAGGCAGCCTTGATCTCCAGGAGAAGCAGGCGCTGTCACGGTAACCGTAGGCCACACGTTCATGTTGACACGGGTGTTGAGGCCTTCGAGCTGGCCGGTGTGCATGGGCCAACGCACGCGTGAGTGGATGCCGCGCCGGCATGCAGCCAGTTCGCCGTGCTGCGCCGCTGGGTGCGGCGGCTTCAGATGGAACGTCAGGGCAAGCAATCACGCCGGACCAGCGCCAGTATGCAAGCCGGAACTTCCGGCAGCGCCTGTAGCGCTATCGGATACAGCGAGGCATGAGCCGTCGTGGAAAGAGCCGCCGATGTCGGCACGGGCCGCGTGGGCATCGGCGAGCGAGCGCGCGCACGTATCGCAATTGGCCCTGGAACTGCGTGCGCTGCACGTCACGCACGTCAGGAAAGCTGAACTTGCCGAGCGCGTAGCCGCGCGACTTCGCATCGAGCGCGTGCCGCGCAGTGCCGGGTTGCAGCGAGCCTGCGGTCGCCGCACGAAAGGAAGAAGTTCCGGCGATCCGCATGCATACGCTGAAAGCACCGGCACGCGCACGCCCGTCAGGCGCCGCCCCGCTTCTCACGCCGACGCTGCACCAGCCAGTCGAGCAGTTGCCGCCCGTCGCGTTCGCCGAACCATTGCGCATGCCCGATCAGATAACCGTCGTACGCCACGTCGACGATATCGGGCGCGTTGACGATACAGCCGAAATACGCGACTTCCGACAGCGCGAATTCCGTATGCACGATCGGCAGCAGCGCGACCAGCGCCGCATGCGCATCGTCGCTCAGCGGTTCGAGCGACTCGTAGCCGTCGAGCAGCGCGGCGATCTGTTCGTACTCGACACGACGCGCCTCGGCCGGCGCCATCCAGTCGACCGTGTTGCGCTCGATCGCGAGCGCGACGTCCATCACCGCGCAGGTACGATCCGCCAAACCGAAGTCGAGCACCGTCCGCACCTCCGCACCCGGCCCGGCACCGGTCCACAGCAGGTTCGACGCATGCCAGTCGCCATGCGTCCACAGCGGCGGCAACGCAGGCAGCAGCGGCACGAGGCGCGCGTGATACGGGCCGATGACGTTCGCAACGTCGCCGCGCCAGTCGCGCGCACCGAGCGCCTTGACGAGCAACGGTTGCGCCGTGACCCAGCGTTCGAGCGCACCGGCAAGATCGCCCGACGACAGCACGCGAAAACTCGACAGCAGCGGGCGCACCGGCCGCGCCGGCGCGTCGTAGCCGGCCGATGCGCGATGCAGCTCGGCCAGCGCGCGGCCGGCCGCGTACGCATGCGACGGATGCGTGAACGGCTTCCACGACATCACGCCGCGGTACGCATCGACACCCGGCGCGACCACGTGCATCTCATACGTCCAGTCGCCGGATGCGAACGCGGTCGCGCCGTCGCGACCGGCGAGCACGTCCGCCACCGGCACGCCGCGCTCGCGCAGATGCGCGATGAAGCGATGCTCTTCCTCGAGCCCCGCGACGTCGCGCAGGCTCACGTGATGACGCTTGACGAACAGCGCGCGCTCGTCGGTCGTGCGCACCAGCACGGCCGCCGAGAACGGCCGCGGGCTGTGCCACGTGAGGCGCGCGGGCGCGCCGACGCCATCGATGCGCGCAAGCACGGCCGCGACTTCGTCGTGCGTCATCAGCGGCCAGTCGCGTTCGGCCTGTTCGCCGTCGACGCCGAACTGCGGCGGCGCGACCTCGCGCGCATCGGCGCGCTCACGCGATGCCGGCGCATCCGGCTCGAGAGGAAATGACATGGACGACGTTGCTCCGTAGTGAATCAGCCCGCCGGGCTCGCCGCCGCGCGCAGCGCGTCGGCCGTCCGGCGCCAGTCGCGCCAGCCGATGACGGCGAGCGCGATGAACAGCGCATAGAGTCCGGCCGTCAGATACAGTTCCTTGAACACGAACATCCCGACATACACGACGTTCACGACGATCCACAGCCCCCACGACGCGATGTAGCGCCGCGCGGTCCAGTATTGCGCGACGAGGCTGAACGCGGTCAACGACGCATCGACGAACGGCAGCGCCGCATCGGTCCAGCGCGCCATCATCCCGCCGAGCAGCGCGCTGCCGACCACGGCCGCGATCAGGTCGGGCAGCATCTGGCGCGGCCGCACGCCGGTGACGGGCGCGACGTCGCCTGCGAGCGCCGCACCGCCGCTCGCCTCGAGCGTGCGTTGCGCGATCCAGCGCCGCCAGCCGTACACCTGCAGCACCGCGAACGCGCCTTGCAGCAGCATGTCCGAATACAGCTTCGCGTCGAAGAAGATCCAGCCGTACAGCGCGACCGACGCGAGCCCGACCGGCCAGCACAGCATGCGCCGCTTCGCGGTCAGCCAGATCGCGAGGGCGCTGACGATCACGCCGGCGATTTCGAGTGGGGACATCGTCTGTGCTCTCCTGGTTGGCTGCCGGGGCCGCGCATCATGCGGCCGGATCCCGACGATCAGAAATCATAGGTCAACGACACGCGCGCGGTGCGCGGCGCGCCCGGGAACAGGTACGCGTCGCCCTGCTGCTCGCCCGCGTCGCGCCAGTAGAACTTGTTGAACAGGTTGTCCACCGACACGCGCAGCACCGTGCGATGGCCGCCGATCCTGGTCGTATAGCGCGCGCCGAGATTGAACACGAACCACGACGGCACGCGCGCGGTGCCCTCTTCGTTCGCGTTGCGCGCGGCGCTATACTCGACGCCGCCGAGCACGTTCAGGCCCGCGACGCCCGGCACCGCGTAGTCCGCATACAGCGACGCGCGCAGCGCCGGCACGTTGATGATCTGGTGCCCTTCGTACGCCGGCGAACCCGAATCGTACGCGCGCGCACGGATCGCCGCGACGCTGGCCGTCAGCGACAGCCGCTCGGTCAGCCGGCCGGCCGCGCCGAGCTCGATCCCCTGGTGGCGCTCCGTGCCGCGCTGCACGAACGTATAACCCGTGCCCGACGCATCGGGATCGGCGAACTGGAACGGCTTGCTGATCGAGAACACGGCCGCCGTGAGGCTCAGCCGGTCGAGCCAGTCGTATTTCGCGCCGAGCTCGAACTGGTGCGATTCGACGGGCGGCAGGAACGCATACGCGTTGGTCGCACGCACCGGTGCCTGGTCGCCGAGCGACAGCGCCTTGCTGTACGACGCATACAGCGACAGCACGTTCACCGGCTTGTAGACGAGCGCGACCTGCGGCAGGAACACCGAGCGGTCGGTGTGCGTCGCGTCGCCGTCGAGGCTGTCCCAGCTGCGCTGGCGCAGCAGCACTTCCTTGCCGCCCGCGAGCACCTGCCAGTGTTCGCCGATGCTGATGCGATCGAGCCCGAACACGCCGTACTGCCACGCGTCGAGTTGCGGATACGACGGCCCGGCCGTATTCGGCGACGGCGCGAACGTGACGTCCGGCCCGTAGACGTTCTCGCTGCCGACGTAGTCGTACACGGCGTCGGCCATGTGCACGACGCGGCGCTGCACGCTCACGCCGAGCGTCAGCTCGTGCTGCAGCGGGCCGGTCGCGAACTTGCCCGTCGTCACCGCGCGCAGGTCGTCGTTGCGGCGATATTCGCCGGGGCTGCGGAAGTCGTACACGTCGTAGTCGCCGTTCGCGCCGAAGAAGAACGGCGACGTCGTGCCGGCCGCGCAGCTCGGTGCGTACGAGCAACCGTACGGGAACGCGCTGTTGTCGTCGATCATCGTGCGGCTGCGGCCCACGGCGACGTACGCCTTCCAGGCGTCGTTGAACTGGTAGTCGAAGCGCGCGTTCAGGTTCAGCGCGTCGGTCGTCACCGGCTTCGCCCACGGCTGCGTGCCGAGCGCCTTCGACGTCGTGTTGACGGACGGCACGACGGTGCCGCCGAGCAGTTGATAGCCCGGTGCCGAACGCTGGATCCACTGCTGGAATTCCGCGTTGAGCTGCAGGCTCGCGCGCGGGCTGATGTCCCAGTCGGCGGCGATCGAGCCGAACGTGCGTCGTCCGTTCGTGCCGTCGACGTACGAGTGCATGTTCTCCTTCGCCGCGTTGATCCGGAACCCGAACTGGTTGTCCGGGCCGAAGCGGCGGCCGAGATCGACGGCGGCCGACGTCGAGCCGCGGCTGTCGACGCCGGTCGTCACGCTCGCGACGTTGGCCGAGCGCTTCGTCACGAAGTTGATCACGCCGCCCGGCGCCACCACGCCGCTGTCGATGCCGGCCAGCCCCTTCAGGATCTCGACGCGCTCCTTGTTCTCGAGCGGCACGTTCTGCTCGCCGGACACGGTGAGCCCGTCGATCCGGATCGCGCTCGCAAGATCGACCGGGAAGCCGCGGATCGCGAAGCCTTCGTAGTAGCCGACCGGCGCATAGTCGTTGACGACCGATGCGTCGTTGCGCACCACGTCGCTCAGGCGCCTGGCCTGCTGGTCGTCGAGCTGCGCGCGCGTGACGACGCTGACGGAGGCCGGCGTGTCGCGCAGCGGCGCGTCGTCGAGCCCCGCGACCGACGCGTCGCGCGCGCGAAACGCGCTGCCGCGCTCGCCGCTGACCGTGATCGCCGGCAGCGTCGCGCTGCCCGCCGTATCGGCGTCCGGCGCCGGTGCGTCTCCCTGCGCCGCGGCAGCCTGCGCCGCGAAAAGCGTGATGCCGAGACCGACGCCAAGCCCGACCTTCGCGCGCCGCCGTCGTACGGACAACGCTGTTGTTCTATTTACCGTCATTGTTCTGGATGGAAAACTCGCCACTCGACCCTGTCGAAACACGTTACGAAGCTGCGAAGCGCGATCCCGCGAACGAATCCGCGACGGGCCCGGCGAATCTCCGGGCGCGCGCGTCGACACGACATTCATCAGACGAATCGGACGATGCGGCCGCATGCGGGCCGATCGATCGGGAAAGCGCAGGATGGGACATCGAATCCGGATGACGCGCCGGGCCCCGACGCGGCCGCCGATTCGTTCGTCGGGTGCCTGTCGGGCGGGCCGGCTGCATCGCGCGGCTTGTCTTGCGGGGGACGCTTCGAACGCCCCGGTGCGGGCGCGCGGCGCGGCGGTGCGCCGTTCGTCGGAATGGCGGCAGGCCCGGCGCGCGCGGCATCGCGGCGTGGCGCGCATTTTACCCCGGGCGGGCGCGGCGGCAGGAAAACCGCCCAGCGGGCGGGCGGTTGGGCAGACGCGGCGCAGTGCGGCGGGCGGCATGGCCGCCGCCGGACAACTACGCGGTATCGGCGGCTTTCAGCCCCCATGCGTCGATCATCTGCTGGCGCATCACGAACTTCTGCACCTTGCCGGTCACCGTCATCGGCAATTCGTCGACGAAACAGACGTACTTCGGGATCTTGTAATGCGCGATCTGGCCGTGGCAAAACGCCCTCACATCGTCCTCGGCCATCTGCTCGTTCGCGCGCAGCACGATCCACGCGCACAGCTCCTCGCCGTACTTCGCGTCCGGCACGCCGAACACCTGCACGCTCTGGATCTTCGGATGCCTGAACAGGAATTCCTCGATCTCGCGCGGATAGATGTTCTCGCCGCCGCGGATCACCATGTCCTTCAACCGGCCGACGATGTTGCAGTAGCCGTCCGCATCGAGCGTCGCGAGATCGCCCGTGTGCATCCAGCCGTCGACGATCGTTTCCCGCGTTTTCGCATCGTCGTCCCAGTAGCCCAGCATCACCGAATAGCCCTTCGTGCACAGCTCGCCCGTCGCACCGACCGGCACGATGCGCCCGTCCGGATCGACGATCTTCACGTCCAGATGCGGCTGCACGCGCCCGACCGTCGTCGTGCGCTTCTCCAGCGGATCGTCGGTCGAGCTCTGGAACGACACGGGGCTCGTCTCCGTCATCCCGTATGCAATCGTGATTTCCGACAGGTGCATCTGCGACACGACGCGCTTCATCGTCTCGATCGGGCACGGCGAACCGGCCATGATGCCGGTGCGCAGCGTCGACAGGTCGAACGTCGAGAACGCCGGATGATCGAGTTCCGCGATGAACATCGTCGGCACGCCGTGCAGCGCGGTGCAACGTTCGTCGGCCACCGCCGCGAGCGTCGCGACCGGGTCGAACGCCTCGCCGGGGAACACCATCGCGGCCCCCGTCGACACGCACGCGAGCACCGCCAGCACCATCCCGAAGCAGTGATACAGCGGCACCGGAATGCACAGCGAATCCTGCTCGGTGAAGCGCATCGCCATCGCGATGAAACGCGCATTGTTGACGACGTTGCGATGCGTGAGCGTCGCGCCCTTCGGGCTGCCGGTCGTGCCGCTCGTGAACTGGATGTTGATCGGATCGGCGGCAGCAAGCGTCGCGCCGATCGCATCGAGCGCCGCGACATCGAGCGTGTCGCGGCCGCGCGCCATCACGTCCGCGAAGCGGAACATCCCGGCCGGCGCGACCTCGCCCATCGACACGACCGTGCGCAGGGTCGGCAGCCGCGCCGCATGCAGCTCGCCCGGCGCACAATGCGCGAGTTCCGGCGCCAGCGCCTGCAGCATTTCCAGGTACTTCGACGACTTGAACTGCTCGGCCGCGATCAGCGCGCGGCAGCCGACCTTGTTCAGCGCGTATTCGAGTTCCGCGAGCCGGTAGGCCGGATTGATGTTGACGAGAATCGCGCCGATGCGCGCGGTCGCGAACTGCGTGAGCAGCCATTCGACGCGGTTCGGCGACCAGATGCCGACGCGGTCGCCCTTTTCGATGCCGAGCGCGGCGAGGCCGGCCGCGAGTACGTCGATCTCGTGCGCGAACGTGCGCCAGTCCCAGCGGATGCCCTGCTCGCGGAACACGACGGCCGGCCGCGCCGGAAAGCGCGCGGCGGTGTCGCGCAGCAGCGCGGCGACGGGCGCGTCCGACAGCGGCGCGTCGGTGCGGCCCCGCACGATCGACAGGCCGTCGCGCGGCACGCCGGTGGCGATGGCGGTGGTCATGTGTGTCTCCTGATCGGCGGCGCCGGCCCGCGGGCCGGCGCGCGCGTCATCGTGTAAAGATCTGCGCGGTCGTGATCGCCATGTCGCCGCCCGGCACGCGAATGTCCTTCAGCTTCTTCAGCGTGTCGGCGTCGTACACCGCGACGGTGTTGAAGGTGCCGGCAAGGTAGAGCTTGCTGCCCTCGCGGTTGAACGACAGGCAGTAGTACGAATGATCGAGCGGCGCGGCTTCCACCAGCTTCTCGCTCTTCACGTCGTACTTGGCGATCCGGTTCAGCACGCCGTACATCGCGTTCGGATCCTTCGGCGACAGGCCGCCCGTGAAGTACACCTCGGTGACCGGCGCGAAATCCTTGACCGTCGCGTTGCCCGTCTTCAGGTCGATGTCGATGTAGCCGTACATCGTCTGCGCGGATGCCGGATCCTTCTTCTCGTCCTTGAAGCGGTCGGCCGTGTAGAGCAGGTTGAACGTGTGCTGCGGACGCTGCTGCGGCCACACGTACAGCACGTCCGGCTGGCCGTGCAGCGGCCGCTTCCAGTTGCGCAGCGGCACCGCGACGTCGTACTTGCCGGTCTGCGCGTTCATCCGGTAGATGTCCGCGCCGACGATGAACAGCGACCCGTCGTCGGCCGCCTGCAGCATCGTCGTCTGGCGCGGCGCCGGGAACGTGCGCACCGGCTTCGCATCGAGCCCGCCGTCGGTGCGGTACACCTGCAGGCGCGGCGACTCCACTTCGTAGCTGTCGCGGTTCAGTTTCGTCGGATTGACGACGCTGTAGATCTCCTTGCCGTCCGGGCTCAGCCCGATCGAGAACATCGCGCGCGCGCGCTCGTTGCCGGCTTCCGCGAGATCCGCATGGAACACGGTCTTGCACGAATCGAGATCGATGCCGTACAGGTCGCCGTAGTGATTGTTCAGCACGTAGGCGCGCGTATGGTCCGGGCTGATCTGGATCGTGCCGGGGCCGAACGCATCGGGCAGCGTGCAGGTCTTCGCGATGCTGTCGGTGCCCGTGTCGATCACCGTCAGGTTGTTCGGATAGTTCGTGACGGCGAGGTACTCGTGGCCGGCCTGCAGCGGCGCGCCGGCCGCGGCCGACAGCGACGCGGCCGATGCGAGCGCGGCGGCGAGGAACGCGCGGCTCAGGGGTGTCGTGAATCGCATGGAGAATCCTTGATCGGTGCCGGGTGGATCACTTGTCTTTGGGGAACACGCTGCCGAGCTGGCGCCAGTCCGCGCCGGAATCGGCCGCATGCTTGTTCCAGTCGGGATAGGTGCTCATCATGTCGGGCACCTGCGCGGGCCACCAGCACGGATCGGAGCAGCCGTACAGGTCGGCTTCCATCGGCTGGCACAGCGACGCCACTCCGCCGAACACGTCCGTTTCCCAGCCGGGATCGGTCGTCGACGTGCAGCCCGCGACGGACGTCATCGCCACGACTTCCTCGAGGCGATCCTGCTGCGCGGCCTCCTCGAGCTTTCTCGCCTTGTTGTTGAGCGGCTTCAGATGTTTCATGTCAGTTCGCCTTGCGCGGAGTGATGTGGTTGTCGATGAACGCCGGGTTGCCGGCGATGATCCGGCTGTAGACCTCGATACCGAAATCGATCCAGTCGCGCATCAGCTCGCAGTAGTGATAGGTCGGATGCGCGGGGTCGCCGTAGCGCGCGTAGCTCTCGTGATAGCACCCGCCCGAGCACAGGTTGCGGATGCGGCAGGTTTCGCAGCCGGTGCCGCTGCGATCGAGGCGTTGCGACAGGAAGTCGTTGAGTTCCGCCTGCGCGACGCCTTCATGCACGTTACCGAAGGTCGGCAGCGTCGAGCCCGTGAAGCGGTGGCACAGGTTCAGGTCGCCCTTGTGATCGACCGCGAGCATCTTGAGCCCCGCGCCGCACGGCAGCGACTTCTTGTGCCCTTCGTGCAGGTCGGTGATCAGTTGATGCAGGTTCGAGAAGCCGATGTTGCGGTTCTCGAGCGCGGCGGCCAGGTAACGGCGGCCGAGCGCCTTCATGTTCGCGAATACTTGAGCAAGTTCGGCCGGCTGCAGGTTGAACGTGTCGAGCTGCCCCGACGTGACCGGTGCGAAGCCGACTTCCGCGAAGCCGAGTTCGTTGAACAGGTGATCCCAGATGCCTTCGATGTCGGTCACGC
This sequence comes from Burkholderia anthina, assembly GCF_902498995.1. GTDB lineage: Bacteria > Pseudomonadota > Gammaproteobacteria > Burkholderiales > Burkholderiaceae > Burkholderia > Burkholderia anthina. Next base: position 32,907 of record NZ_CABVLY010000013.1, on the reverse strand, counting down.
CGCTCGTGAGCGTCACGCGCGCGCCGACCGGGCGGCTGCGGTAGCGCTCGAGCAGCATCTCGACCTTGCGGCGCACGACGTCGTAGGTGCCCGCGCCGCCGACCGTGCGGCGGTTCAGGTCGTGGATCGAGCGCGGCCCGTCGATGCTGATCGACAACCCGAAGCGATGCGCGTCGAGCCAGTCGATGATGTCCTCGGTCAGCAGCGTCGCGTTGGTCGTCATCACGAACTCGACCTGCTTGCCGAGCGCACCGAAACGCAGCTCGCAATACTCGACCATGCACTCGATCAGCTTGCGGTTGCTGAGCGGTTCGCCGCCGAAGAACACGACCGTGTAGCGCGGCAGGTCGGGCGACTCCTTCAGCAGCATCTCGACCGACGCCTTGGCGGTGTCGATGTCCATCCGCCGCCCGGCGGACGGCGTGTCGAGGTCTTCCTTGTAGCAGTACGTACAGCTCAGGTTGCAGCCGGTGTTCACGTTCAGCACGACCGTATCGATCGCGGTGCGCTCGACGCGCTTCACCGCGATCTCGGGCGTGAGCGGCGAGCCGTCGCTGACGACCTCGAGGGCCATCAGCTCGCCGAGCGTCTCGGCGAGTTCGCCGTGCGGCGAGCGGCCGGCCAGCCGCGCGAACAATTCGTCGGCCGTGCAGCTGCTCGCGCGCAGCGCGTCGATGATGTCGGCCGTCACGCGATCGGCCGCGAACAGCGAACTGCTCGGCACATGGAACATCAGGCGCTCGTCGTCGACGCGCACTTCGTGCACGTTACGTTCGACCACGTTCAGCAGGGCGCTCATCGGATTCTCCTTGCATTCGTCGGATTCGGACCGGGCCGCGCGGCGGCCCGGCGCAAAGGCATGCGGACCGGTCAGGGCAGCGGCGGATTGTTCCAGCGCTGCACCGCGACGATCATGTGCCCGGTGCCCGTCACCGTGCGCGAGCCGTCCGTCACCGTCGCGACGACGTTCAGGTTGCCCGTGTTGTTGGTGCCCATCCGGCGCGCGGGGTTCGGGCCCGCGTTGCCCGGCGTGAAGATGCCCGTCGACGCCTGCATCGTGCCGGCGAACTGCGTGTCGCGATCGCCCTTCGACTGATCGTCGAACGGCGCGACCGACCATTGCGCGGGCACGACGCCGATGCGGAACGGCTTGCCCGCGCCGTCGACGCCCCATGCCACCGCGTCGAAACGCCCTTCGACCTTCGGCGTCGAGCCGCCGTTGCCGCCGATGCGCGCGACCGCGAAGTCGGGTTCGACCTTCACGTCGCGGATCTCGCGATAGACCGCGAAGCCATCCGCGTGCGCTGCACCGACGCTCACGCGGCGTGCGCCGGCCGCGCTGCCGTCGGCGGCCTTCACGCGCACTCGCACATATTCCGGCGTGCGTTCGAGCACCGATGCGACGGTCACGCCGGCGCCGAACGCGGGCGTGCCCTGCAGGTTCGCGCCGACGATCGTCACGTCGGTCTCACCGCCCGCCTTCACGTAGGCCGGCTGCACGGCGACGATCTGCGGCTGGCCGAGCTTCGCCGCGTTGAAATCGAGGCCGCGCTCGTCGTGCGCGTCGTCGAACATCCGGCCGCGCAGCGTGCCGTCGCTCGCCATCAGCACCTGACGCATCGTCGTGTCGCCGACCTTCACGCTCGCGCGCCACTCGTAGCCCGTATAGAGCACCGCGGTGCCGGTGCCCGCGAGCGGGCTGCCGTCCGCGAAGCGGCCCTTCAGCTCGACGTCGAAGCGGTCGCCCGCGCCGCCCTTCACGGTCATCGTGCCGTACGCGTCGCCCTTGCCCGGCATGTGGCCGCCGAAGCTCCACGTGCCGGCGAGCGCGGTCGCGGGCGGGTGATGCTGCTTCCAGTCGGTCCACGCCTTGCTGTCGTACGGATAGTCCTTCGCGAGCATCGGCGCCATCTCGGTCAGCGCGATCTTGAACCAGTCGCGGTCGCGGCCCATCGCCGAATACTCGATCGACGGCCACTGCCCGAGGTGGAAGTTCACGAGCTTGTCCCATTCGGCGACCGGGCGGCGCTGCAGCAGCGGACGCGCGGCCGAGTGGCAGCGCGCGCACATCTGCTTGAATGCCTCGTTGTTGACGGTCTCCTGCGTGTTCAGGCGGCGCTCGGGCGCATAGCGGAAATCCTTCGTCTCCGACGGCGCGAGGCCCTGCGTATCCGACAGGTACTTCACGAGGATGCGGCGCTCGTCGTCGCTGATCGTGAGGCCGTGCATCGTCTGCATCCGCGCGATCGTCATCAGCCAGCCTTCCGGCGTCTTGCGCTGATGGCTGATGCGGCTCCACGAATCCTTCGACTCGGCCGCGTGACAGGCCGCGCATGTCTGGCTCAGGATCGCGTGAGCGTCGCGCGGCGCCTGGGCCTGGGCCTGCGCCTGCACGGCGCCCGAGGCCAGCGCGAACGCACCGGCGGCCACGACGGCCGCGGCCGCGCGGGGCGGCCTGCTGCGTCGAATGAAAGTCTTGAACAAGGCTCTGCTCCTTTACGTGGGGTCTCGAATCGTCCGGCATGCAGCGCTGCGGCGCTTGTCTCATGCTCTTCAAGCACAGGCCGTGCCAATCGCCCGATCCGGGTTTGCCACAAGGAAAACACGCGCTTTTGCCGCCGAACGCTCGGGAAAATCCCGATTCAAACCGGCGCGCCAAATCGGCATTCGCGCGCCTTCGCGGCCGCTGCATCACGCCGGCCGGCCGCGCGCGTGCCGCATGTCGCGTCTCACGTTGCATGCGAATTCTCAAATTGAGACGTCGCGCCACGAACGCGGCGCACGGCCGGTCGTGGCCGGCATCGTCGACACGCACGCCGCGCGCCCCGCGCCGCATGGCGCGCCCGGCGCGCAGGCAGGCCGCGCTGCGGCCGTTGGTACGGAAGCTGCTTTTCGCCTCGGCACCCGAACCCCGATGAGCGAGGAGCTTTCATGCAGGCAACGTTGTCGTTACTTCCGCAAACCCAGTCGTTCATCGCACGCACGCCGTCGATGCTGATCGGCGATGCGTGGCGCAGCGCCGAAAGCGGCGCCACCCTGGCCGTCCACAACCCCGCGACCGGCGACGAACTGTGTCGCGTGCCGGCGTCCGGCGCGGCCGACGTCGATCGCGCGGTGCGCGCGGCGCGCCAGGCGTTCGACGATTCCGCGTGGAGCCGCATGCGGCCGCGCGAACGGCAGAACCTGCTGTGGCGTCTCGCGGATCTGTTCGAGCGCGACGCGCAGCAGCTCGCCGAACTCGAGTGCGTGAACAACGGCAAGAGCGTACAGATCGCCCGCGTGATGGACGTGCAGCTCGCGATCGACTTCCTGCGCTACATGGCCGGCTGGGCGACCAAGATCGAAGGCTCGACCGTCGACGTGTCGATGCCGCTGATGCCCGACAGCCAGTTCCACGGCTTCATCCGGCGCGAAGCCGTGGGCGTGGTCGGCGCGATCGTCGCGTGGAATTTCCCGCTGCTGCTCGCGTGCTGGAAGCTCGGCCCCGCGCTGGCAACGGGCTGCACGATGGTGCTCAAGCCCGCCGACGAAACGCCGCTCACCGCGCTGCGGCTCGCGGAGCTCGTGCAGGAAGCCGGGTATCCGGCCGGCGTGTTCAACGTCGTCACGGGCACCGGCGTCGAAGCGGGCGCGGCGCTCGCGCACCACCCCGACGTCGACAAGCTGACCTTCACCGGCTCGACCGAAGTCGGCAAGCTGATCGGCAAGGCCGCGATGGAATCGATGACGCGCGTGACGCTCGAACTCGGCGGCAAGTCGCCGACGATCGTGTGCGACGATGCGGACCCGGCCGTCGCGGCCTCGGGCGCGGCCACCGCGATCTTCTTCAATCACGGCCAGGTGTGCTGCGCGGGTTCGCGCCTGTACGTGCAGCGCAAGCACTTCGATCGCGTGGTGGGCGACATCGCGGGCATCGCGAGCAACATGAAGCTCGGCAATGCGCTCGATCCGTCGGTCGACATGGGCCCGCTGATCTCGGCGAAGCAGCAAAAGCGCGTGGCCGGCTACATCGAGCGCGGCCGCGAACTCGGCGCGCAGCTCGCGTGCGGCGGCGAAGCGTATGGCCCCGGCTACTTCGTGAAGCCGACCGTGCTCGTCGACGTCGACCAGAAAGGCCCGCTCGTGCAGGAGGAAATCTTCGGCCCGGTGCTGGTCGCGATGCCGTTCGACACGATCGACGACGCGATCCGTCTCGCGAACGACACGCGCTACGGCCTCGGCGCGAGCATCTGGACCAACAACCTGTCGGCCGCGCACCGGATGATCCCGAAAATCCGCTCGGGTTCGGTGTGGGTCAACTGCCACAGCGCGCTCGACCCCGCGCTGCCGTTCGGCGGCTACCGGATGTCGGGCTTCGGCCGCGAGATGGGCGCGGCCGCGATCGAGCACTACACGGAGTTGAAGTCGGTGCTGATGAACGTGTGATCGCGTCGCCGACGTGCGTCACGCTTGCGCCGCGCGGCGAGGTCGCGCGGCGCGCATGTTGCCCCGCATGCTTCCGCGCCGTTCCCCGCCTATAACGACAACGAGACACCCGATGCCCCGCCGCCCCGCTTCCCGCCGCACCTTCCTGATCGCCGCCGCCGGCCTGCTGTCGGCCGCCGCGCTGCCGCGCGCCGCCTGCGCCGCGCCGGCGCTGCTCGACGAAACCGATCCGGCCGCGAAAGCGCTCGGCTATCGCATCGACGCCGCGCACGTGGACCGCGCGGCGTTCGCGCGCTATGCCCCGGGCCAGGACTGCGGCCGCTGCGGCCTGTACCAGGGCAAGGCCGCCGACCCGAACGCGCCGTGCCCGCTGTTCGGCGGAAAACGGGTCGCGAACGGCGGCTGGTGCAACGCGTACAGCCCGCGGGCCTGAGCGCCGCCGCCCCGCGAAATCCGCACCGCTCGCCCGCCATGCGCGCCGCCCCGCCACGCTCGCCGAAGACGGCCCTCCCGCGAGCACGAATCGCCCGCATCGCCGCGCCCCGCCTGGGTCTTAGGTTTTTGACCGGATGGATTTATGCCCGGGCTTATGCCAGACTCGGCGGGCCTTTTTGCGTGCGGCCGCGCCGGATCGGACGGCCCGACATTCTCCTGAGGAGGGGCGACGTGCAAGACTACTTCCCTTCCGGCCAACGACTTCCGGACCGGCTGCAGGCAACCCGCCTGATTCGCGAACGACTCAGCTCCGACGGCGTGCTGCCGCAAGGCTGCCTGCGCATCGAAATCGACCAGTCCTGGCGGCGCAGCCTCGAACACGGCGTGCGCTGGGACGACGACGCGCGGCTGAACCTGCATGAATTCTGCAATCTCGACGAGCTGCGCGACGCGAACCGCCTGCTGCTCGACGCGGCGGCACCCGAACTCGAATTCCTCGCCGAGCGTTGCGGACGCGACGGCATGATCCTGCTGGCCGATGCGCGCGCAACGATCCTGTCGGTCGACGGCGACGCGAGGCAGCTCGCCGCACTCGGCATCGGCGACATCCGCGCCGGCGCGAGCTGGTGCGAATCGCTGCGCGGCACCAACGCGCTCGGCACCGCGCTCGTCGAAGGCTGCGCGGTCGCGATCGACAGCGGCGAGCATTTCCTCGGCCGGCTGAGCCGCTTCTCGTGCCGTTCGCTGCCGCTGTGCGATCCGCACGGCAACCCGATCGGCGTGCTCGACCTCACGCGCGAAGGCGAGTTGCCGCTCACGCTCGACGGAATGTCGATGCTGATGAGCGCAGCGGCCACGCACATCGAGACGCGCCTGTTCGATGCGTATTTCCCCGAGCACGTCGTGCTCGTCTTTCATCCGCGCCGCACGTATCTCGGCTCCAGTTGGAGCGGCGTGCTCGCCGTGTCGGAAGACGGGCGCATCGTCGCCGCGAACGCGCATGCGTGCGAGTTGCTCGGCGCCGCGCGCGACGCACTCGTCGGCCGCCGCTGCGAAAGCGCATCGCCCGCCCGCGCGCCGTCGTTCGTCGCCTTCGCCGAACAAGGCGGAATGCTGCGCGTCGAAGGCGTCGACGCCGCGTTCCACTGCAAGGCGCTGCGCCTGCCGCGCACGATGGCCGTGCCGGCCGTACGCGAACGCGTTTCGGCACCGGCAGCCAATGCGCGCGGCGAAGCCGGCACCCAGGCGCTGGCGGCCCTCGCCGGCCGCCAGCCGCGCCTGTTGCGCGCGCTGACGATGGCGCGGCAAGGGCTCAACAACGGGCTGCCCGTGCTCGTGCAGGGCGAAACCGGCACCGGCAAGGAAGTCGTGGCACGCGCGCTGCACGATGCGAGCCTGCGCGCCGGCAAGCCGTTCGTCGCGGTGAACTGCGCGTCGATCCCCGAGGGGCTGATCGAGTCGGAGCTGTTCGGCTACCGCGACGGCGCATTCACCGGCGCACGCAAGGGCGGAATGACGGGCCGGCTGATGCAGGCGCACGGCGGCACGCTGTTTCTCGACGAAATCGGCGACATGCCGCTGCACCTGCAGGCGCGCCTGCTGCGCGTGCTGCAGGAACGCAAGGTCGCGCCGCTCGGCGCGGGCGACGAGCAGGCCATCGACATCGCGGTGATCTGCGCGACCCACCGCGACCTGCAGACGATGGTGCGCGACAAGAGCTTCCGCGAAGACCTCTACTACCGGATTCACGGTGTCAACGTGCTGCTGCCCGCGCTGCGCGAACGCGACGACGTCGACCTGATCGTCACCGCGCTGCTCGCGCGGCTCGGCGCGCCGCACGTGAGCATCGATGCGGAGCTCGCCGACGTGTTCCGCCAGCATCGCTGGCCCGGCAACATCCGCCAGCTCGAGATGGTGCTGCGCACGGCGCTTGCAGTGCGCGACGAGCACGACGACGTGCTGGGCCTCGATCATCTGTGCGACGGCTTCATCGACGGCGTGTGCCCGTCGCCCGACGCGTCGTTCGGGCTGATCCGCCGCCACGAGGACGATCTGATCCGCGAATCGCTCGCGCGTCACGACGGCAACGTCGCGGCCGCCGCGCAGACGCTCGGGATCAGCCGCGCCACGCTGTATCGCCGGCTCAAGCGGCTGCAGTCATGACGGGGCGCGCACGTTCGTCCGCTGCTTGCCCTACGGATCGATCGCGCCGATGCTGAAACTCGTCCTGCGTTTCGTGAAGACCGACGACCGCGCGCAACTCGCGCAAGCGCTCGGCTGGCTGTACGGTTTCGTGCGGCCGCACCGGCTCGCGATCGCGGGCCTGCTCGCGTTGTCGGCCTGCGCGTCGCTGCTGGCGCTCGCGCAGCCGTGGCTCACGAAGGAGCTGATCGACCGCGGGCTCGTCGGCAAGGATTTCCGGATGCTCGTCGCGATCGCGTTCGCGATGGTGTTCGCCGGCTTCGTCGGCACGCTGCTCGGCGGCGTCAACCGTTACCTGCATACGCGGCTGTCCGGCCGCGTGCTGTTCTCGCTGCGCGGCGCCGTCTATGCGCACCTGCAGCGGCTGTCGCCGTCGTTCTACGGGCAGCGCCGCCTCGGCGACCTGCTGTCGCGCCTCGACGGCGACGTCGCCGAGATCCAGCGCTTCGCGCTCGACGCGCTGTTCTCCGCGGTGTCGAACGTGATCGGGCTGGTCGGCACGCTCGTGCTGCTGGTGACGCTGTCGTGGAAGCTGTCGCTGCTCGCGCTGCTGCTGATTCCGTTCGAGATCCTGTGGCTGCGCACGATGCGCCGCAAGGTCGAGCGCGATGCGCGCGCGGTGCGCGAAGGCGCGGCCGACGTGTCGTCGTTTCTCGTCGAGACGCTGCCCGCGATGAAGTTCATCCAGGCCGCCGGCCGCCAGCGTGCGGAACAGGCGCGGCTCGACGGCCTCGGCGATCGCTACATGGAGCGCCTGCTGAAGCTGCAGGTCACCGAATTCATCACGCAGTCGGTGCCCGGCACGCTGACGTCGCTGTCGCGCGCCGGTGCGTTCATCGTCGGCGGCTACTGGGTGATTCGCGGCGACTGGCCGCTCGGTTCGCTGATCGCGTTCTCGAGCTATCTCGGGATGGCGATCGGCCCCGTGAAGAGCCTGCTCGGGCTCTACGTCGCGCTGCAGCGGATGACGGTCAGCCTCGGCCGCGTGATGGAGCTGCAGCGCGCGCCGGTGGCGGTGCAGCCGCCGGCCGTCGCGCGCGAGCTGCCGCCGCGCGGCGACCTCGAATTCGTCGACGTGTGGTTCGCGCACGACGCGCGCGCGCAGCCGGTGCTGCGCGGCGCCGCCGCACGCGTGCCGGCCGGCAGCAAGGTCGCGTTATCGGGACTGTCGGGCAGCGGCAAATCGACGCTGATCGACCTGATGCAGCGCTTCTACGATCCGCAGCGCGGCAGCGTGCGCATCGACGGCGTCGACCTGCGCGACGTCGATCTCGACGCACTGCGCCGGCACGTCGCGGTCGTCAGCCAGGACATCGTGCTGTTTCGCGGCAGCCTCGCGGACAACATCCGCTACGCGGCGCCGCACGCGACGCGCGACGACATCGCCCACGCCGCGCGCGCCGCGCATCTCGACGAACTGATCGCGACGCTGCCGGGCGGGCTCGACGGGCCGGTCGGCGAGCGCGGGCAACAGCTGTCCGGCGGCCAGAAGCAGCGCATCGCGATCGCGCGCGCGCTGCTGCAGGCGCCGGCGATCCTCGTGCTCGACGAGGCGACGTCGGCCGTCGACGAAGCGACCGAGCGGCAGGTCATCGCGCAGATCGACACGCTGTTCGGCGATCGCACGCGCATTCTCGTCAGCCACCGCGCGTCGACGCTCGCCGGCGCCGACCTGCATGTCGAACTCGCGGACGGGCAACTCGCACGGCGCACACACCGGGACGTCGCGCATGCGTGACGACGCAAGCATGCGCGTCGGTGTCGTCGACAGCGGCTATCCGCCGTCGCTGAGCGTGCGCGTGGCCGAGACGCGGCGCTTCTCGCTCGACGATGCGTCGGGGTTGCGGGCCGGCGCCGCCGAACCGGACCGGCTCGGCCACGGCAGCGCGATCTGCGCGACGATCGCGGCCGCCGCGCCCGATGCGATGCTGGTCGTCGCGCAGGTGTTCGACGCGCGCGGCGTGACGAGTGCCGCGCAGATCGCGCACGCGATCGACTGGTTGCTGACACAACGTATCCGCGTGATCAACCTGAGTCTCGGCGTGCGCGCCGATCGCGACTCGCTGCGCGACGCGTGCGCGGCGGCCGTCGCGCAACGCGTGACCGTGTTCGCGTCGAGCCCCGCGCAAGGCACGCCGGTGTTTCCGGCCAGCTATCCGGGCATCGTGCGCGTGACGGGCGATGCCCGCTGCGCACCGGGTCAATGGTCGTGGCTCGACAGCGCGCAGGCCGATTTCGGCGCGGTCGTGTCGAGCGGCGCACCGCGCGCGCCGGCCGGCGCGAGCATCGCGTGCGCGGCGCTCAGCGGCCACGCGGCGCGCTGGTTCGCGCGCCACCCCGACGCGGATACCGTCGCGCTCGTCGCGCATCTGCGCGAAGACGCGGCCTACGTCGGCGTCGAACGGCGCACCCGCGCATCATGAAGCGCGCGCCGATCGCCGTGCTCGGGGCAGGCCCGGCGGGCGCCGCCGCCGCGCTCGGCCTCGCGCGGCTCGGCTATCCCGTCACGGTCGTCAGCGAATGGCGGCGCTTCGATGCGGTCGAAGGCGTGTCCGATCGCGTGCTCCAAGGGCTGCGCCATGCCGGGCTCGTGCAGGCGGCCGCGTGCGCGCTGCCGCCGTGCGCGCGCACGACGCGCTGGAACGGCGACACGCGCACGCTCAATCACGAACACCTGATCGACCGCCGCCGTTTCGACGAAGCGTTGCGCCGCGATCTCGCCGAAGCCGGCATCGAGGTACGCGAAGCAACGGTGCGCGCGGCGCAGGCCGACGGCGACGGACATGCGATCCGCATCGATACGCCCGCCGGCACCGACACGCTGCACGCGGCGTTCATCGTCGAGGCGCGCGGCCGGCTCGCGCCGCTCGCGCGCGACGCGATACGCGGGCCGCAGACGCTGAGCCTGCTGAACGTGTGGCAAGGCACGCCCGGCGATCCGGCATCGGCCATCGAGAGCCTGCCCGACGGCTGGGCGTGGATGGCGCGCCTGCCCGACGGCCGCTGCTACTGGCAGGCGACGCTCGACGTCGCGACCGCGACGCTGCCGCCGCGCGACGCACTGCCCGCGTGGTGCGCGACGCTGCGGCGCACGCCGCTTGCACGCGACTTCTTCGGGAGCGATGCCGGCGACGATACACGCGTGTTCGCACGCACCAGCAGCGCGACGCTGTGCGGCGACACGGGCGGGGCGAACTGGCTGCGTATCGGCGACGCGGCGATGGCCGTCGATCCGCTGTCCGGCAACGGCATCTTCCAGTCGCTGTCGTCCGCGCTGCAGGCGCCGGCCGTCATCCATACGTTGCTCGCGCATCCCGAGCGCGCGGCACTCGCACTGCGCTTTCACGAGCGGCGCATCACCGCGCTGTTCATGCGTTTCGCACGAATCGGCCGCGACTTTTATGCGCTCGATACGCAATGGGCCGATCGACCGTTCTGGCAAGCGCGCCGCGGGTGGCCCGACGATGCGCCATCGCATCGCGCGCCCGATTTCGGCGCGCTCGCGATCGAGCGTGCGCCCGTGATCGACGGCGATACGATCGCCGAAGCCGATGTCGTCACGAGCCCCGACCAGCCGCTCGGGATCTGGCATCTGCACGGCATCGCGCTCGCGCCGATCGTCGCCGCGCTGCGCGAGCAGCCGGCCGCGCAGGTGCTGGCGCAGTTCGCGCCGCCGCAGGCCGCGCGGGTGCGGCGCTGGCTCGAAACGCAGGGCTATCCGTTCTCGCGCGCGTAACGCACGCTTTCCGCCCTTCGTCTCCCCGCTTCGTCATTCCGTCACGCCGCGACGCACGTGCGCCCGCAGGCGTGGTTGCGCACGCATGTCGCGTCTCAAGTTGAGACGCGACATGCGACACGCGATGCGAATTGCTACGCGATTGATACGCGATCCGGCCTGAATCAACCGCATCGCTCGATAAAATGGAACGCAGCCCGCGCATTGCGGTCTTGAAACGGGTGATGGCATGCCATCTGCTTATCGAAGGTCACGCGCCGCACACGCCGCGCGCCGGACCATCGACCGTTTCATCTTTCGAGCCCGCATCCCACATGAAAAAAACACCCCTCATCCTGTCGGCAGGATTCCTGATCGGTTGCGCGAACGCGCATGCTCAAAGCTCCGTCCTGCTGTTCGGTGTCCTCGACGAAGGCATCAACTACACGAACAATGTCGGCGGGAAGTCGTCGTGGCAGATGGCGAGCGGCGATCTCGCCACCAGCCGCTGGGGCATCAAGGGCGACGAGGATCTCGGCGGCGGACTGCACGCGATCTTCGACCTGGAAAGCGGCTTCGCGGTCGAAAACGGCCAGCTCGGCTACGGCAACCGCCTGTTCGGCTACCAGTCGTACGTCGGGCTGCAGTCGGCGCGGCTCGGCACGCTGACGCTCGGCCGCCAGTTCGACACCGTCGCCGACACGATCGGGCCGCTGACCGCGAACGGCAGCTGGGCCGGCTTCCTGTTCTCGCATCCGCTCGATAACGACAACACCGACGCGTCGTTCCATGCGAACAACGCGGTGAAGTATGCGAGCCCCGTATTCGGCGGATTCTCGGGCACCGTGATGGTCGGGTTGAGCAATCTCGCGGGCGGCTTCACGCAGAACCGGATGCTCGGCGTCGGCCTGAACTACACGTACCAGACGCTGTCGGTCGCCGCCGTCTACGAGAACATGTCGAACCCGGGCACCACGGCGGGCGGCGCGCTGACGCCGGACGACACGGATTTCGTCGCGGGCAACCAGAAGATCTACGGCATCGGCGTGAACTACGGGATCGGTGCCGCGACGCTCGGCGCGGTGTATTCGCACGTGAACGTCGGCCAGCCCGACGCGTCGATCTATGCCGGCAGTCTCGGCCTCGCGAATGCGCGGCTCACGTTCGACAACATCGAAGTCAACGCGAAGTACAACGTCACGCCGGCCTTCCTGGTCGGCGGCATGTATACGTACACGCGAGGCGGCCTCGATCAGGCAGGCGTGAAGTCGTCGCTGCACTGGAACCAGTTCGGCGCGATGGCGCAGTACCTGCTGTCGAAGCGCACGTCGGTCTACACGCAGGTCGCGTATCAGCTGGTGGGCGGCAGCGCGACCGGCACGCCGCTCGACGGCGCGCTCGTGCCGGGTTCGCCCGGCGCGTCGTCGAACGGGCACCAGATCGTCGCGCGCGTGGCGCTGAATCACACGTTCTGAGCGTTCGCGCCGCGTGCCGGGCCGCCGCACACAAGCGCGGCACGCGGCGCTCAGAAGCCCTGCATCGTCACCGTCGGATCGACGACCAGATGAACGACGCCGTAGATCACCGCGCCGACCAGCACCGCGAGCACGATCGCGACGAACGGCAGCATCGTGAAGTTGACGTTCGCGAGATCGGACGCGTGCGCCTTGCTGTTGCGCACGCCGAAGAAACTCCACAGAACCAGGCGGATCATGCTGAACAGTTTCATGATGTTGCTCCTTTCCTCTATCGGTTGACGCTATCGTCGATCCGACAGGCATCCGGAAAAAGAAGCAGTTGCGCGCGGTTTTTGCGCAGCACGGGCTGTGCGACCGCGTGTCGCATGGCGGTGGCACCGGGACGGCGCGCGCGTCAGAGATCGAGCACGAGCGGCGCCGTGGCCCCTTGCGCCGGCTGCGCGACACACAGCAGCGCGCAGCCCGGCTCGACCGGCGCATCGTGCGCCTGCACGTAGTCGACCGTGCCGGACAGCACGCGCGTCGCGCACGTGCCGCACGATCCGGACCGGCATTCGGACGGCACCGCAATGCGCTGCCCTTCGGCGAATTCGAGCAGCGTGCCGTCGGCAGGCGTCCATCCGGCATCGCGCGCCGAGCGGCGAAACACGACGGGCACGCTCGTCGCCGGCAACGCCGCTGCCGTGCGGGCCGTGCTGCGCGTGACGCTCGACGGCCCGAACGCCTCGAAGCGGATGCGTTCGTCCGGCACGTTCAGCGCGCGCAGTCCTTCATACACATCGCGCATGAACGCGGACGGGCCGCACAGATAGAAGTCGTAGTCGTCGAACGGCAGGATCCGCTTCAGTTGCGCGATGTCGATGCGGCCCGGTCGCGCCGCGCCGTCGCGTTGCGGCTGGCTGTCGAACCAGTGCAGCGCGACGCGCGCGTCGGTATCCGCGATGCGTGTCAGCGCGGCGGCGAACGGCCGGTCCGCCATGTCGCGTGCGCCGTGCACGAACACCACGCGGCGTGACGGCGCATCGTCGGCGAGCGCGCGGCGCAGCATCGCGATCATCGGCGTGATGCCGATGCCGGCCGAAACCAGCACGGCCGGGCGCGGGCTTGCACCGTCGAACGTGAAACGGCCGCGCGGCATCTGCGCGTCGAGCGTCATGCCGGCCCGCGCATGGTCGTGCAGCCATGCCGACACGCGCCCTTCCCGCTTCACGGTGATCCGGTAATCCGCGCCGCCGGGCGCATCCGACAGCGTGTAGCTGCGGATCGCCGGCGCATCGTCGCCCGGCAGCACGACCCGCAGCGTCAGATGTTGCCCGGCCTCGTACGCGGGCAGCGCGCCGCCATCGGCCGGTTCGAAATGGAACGAGCGGATCGCGCGCGCTTCGTCGACGATCTTCGCGATGCGCAACGCTCGCCAGCCGGAAGCCGATGCGGATACGGCGGACGGCGATACCGCAACCGCGCCCGCACTCGCCGCCGTCGCCGCCGTCGCCACGAACTGCGGTGCCCGCTCGACCGCCGACCACCGGAACGGCAGCACGCCCCGCGTGCGCCGCACTTCGCGCACATGAAACCGCACGACGCGCTGCGCGCCGTCGAACGACGCGACGAGCGGCCCGTCCCACACGATCTCCGCATCCGCGGCGACATACACGAGGTCGCCGCGCTCGAAATCGACGAACAGCAACCCCGCGCGCGGATCGTGCCGCAGGTTGCCGAGCGTATTGAAGAAACGATTGCCGCTGAAATCCGGCGTCGTCAGCGTCCGCGCATCGTCGACGCGCACGAAGCCCGGCATGCCGCCGCGATGCGACACGTCCGCGCCGCGCGCGGCACCCGCCCCGGCCGACGTGTTCGCGCTCGCGACGAAGAACGTATCGGCATGCGCGAGCAGCGCGCGATCCGCATCGTTCAGCCGGTCCGATACGCCGGATGCGACGACCTCGGCCGATGCCCCGCCTTCGCGCCGCACGAACGTCGGCGTCCGGCCCTGGATGTACTTCGCGCAATTGCCGAAGCTCTGCTCGACCGCGACGGTGAGCGCGCCGTCGTTCACCGCGCGCACGACGCCGTTCACGCGATTGCGCCGGCGCGTGTCGAACTCGATCCCGAGCCCGCCGAGCGATGCACCCGGCTGCCACGCACCGCTCAGCGGATCGCCCGGCAGCGCGTCGCCGCCGATGCGCAGCGTGCGCGCGTCCGGCGTCGTCACGAAACCGGGCATGCCGACCCGCAGCGTCGCCCACGGCTGCCCGTACGCATCGACGCCGCCGAGCACGAAGAACGGCAACTGCCCGAAAAACGTCCGGTGCTGCTCCGGCATGAACCGCCGGATCCCGCGCCGGCCGGCCGCGTCCGCGGCCTCCGTCACGCCCGCGCGCTGCTGCACGGCGAGTTCGCCTGCATGAAACGGCGCATCGCCGGGTTCCCGGCCCGGTACGGCGGCGGTCGGCGCATTCATCGCGTTCTCCCGAAACAGGCCGAAACAGACATCTGGCGGCCGCGCCGCGTCAGGCGGCGAGCAGGCCGGCGCGCGTCGGCGGCATGCCGACGAAGCCCGGCAGCGCCTCGACGCGCGCGAGCCATGCGCGCACGTGCGGATACGGCTCGAGCGACACGCCGCCCTCCGGCGCGTGCGCGATGTACGTGTACGCGGCGATGTCGGCGATCGTCGGCTGCGCGCCGGCGGCGAACGGCTTGCCGGCCAGCTCGCCATCGATCACGTCGAGCACCTTCGCGGCCATGCGCTTCGCGGCGTCGTGATCCAGCGGCGCGCCGAACACGGTGACGAGCCGCGCGGCGGCCGGCCCCGACGCGATCGGGCCGGCTGCGTACGACAGCCAGCGCTGCACGGCCGCCGCGCCGCGCGCGTCGTCGGGCAGCCAGTGCGCGTCGCCGTAACGCTTCGCGAGATAAACGAGGATCGCGTTCGAATCGGCGATCACGATGCCGTCGTCGTCGATCACGGGCACCTGCCCGAGCGGATTGAGCGCGAGGAACGCGGGCGCGCGCTGCGCGCCGGCCGCGAGGTCGACGTCGACGGTCTCGAACGGCAGCCCGAGCAGCGCCAGGAACAGCCGGACCCGATGCGCGTGCCCCGACAGCGGGAACGAATAGACGCGAATCGGACGGGCAGGCGTGCTGGCAGCGGACATGGAAGATCTCCTGAATCTCGCGCCGCCGGAAGTCGGCGACGAACGGCTCCAGCGTAGCGCTCGCCGTTCACGCGCAGAAGACGGATAATCGATGAAACATTATCCTCTTCCATAGGACAATCGACGATGGCCGACCTGCGCGACGTGAACCTGAACCGGCTGGCGATCTTCGTCGCGGTGGTCGATGCCGGCTCGCTGACGGCCGCGGCCGAGCGGCTCGGCCTCGCGAAGACGGTCGTCAGCACGCACATGCAGCGCCTCGAATCCGAGGTCGGCGCGAACCTGCTGGTGCGCACGACGCGGCGGCTGAGCGTGACCGATGCGGGGCGCGCGTTCTACGACGCATGCCGCGACATCGTGCGCGCGACCGAAAGCGCGCTCGACGCGGTGTCGTCCGACGCGGGGCCGCTGCGCGGCACGCTGCGCGTGAGCGTGCCGATCGACTATGGCGCGCTGGTCGTCGCGCCGGCCATCGTCGCGCTGCGCGACGCACATCCGGGGCTCGACGTCGAGCTGATCGCGAACGACCGCGTCGTCGATCTGGTCGCGGACCATCTCGACGTCGCGATCCGCATCGGCCGTCTCGCGGATTCGAACCATCGCGCGGTGCAGTTGGGCGAATACGAGAAATGGCTGGTCGCGAGCCCGGCGTTCGTCGCGCGGCACGGGCTGCCGCGCGAACCGGACGCGCTGGCCGCGCTGCCGTTCGTGATGCTGTCGACACTGCCGCGCCCGCATACGATCGAGCTCGACCGCGCGGGCGGCGGCCATGCGTCGGTGCGCTGCGTCGCGCCCGTCGTGTCGAATACCGCGACCGCGTGCCGCGCGATCGCGCTCGCGGGCGGCGGCTTCGGGCTGCTGACGGATTTCTCGATCGCGGACGACGTCGCGACCGGCCGGCTCGTGCGGCTGCTGCCCGCGTGGCGCTCGGCGCCGGCCGGGATCCATGCTGTGTATCCGTCGACGCGGCTGCCGTCGCCGAAGGTGCGCGCGTTCATCGACGCGATGAAAACGCGGATCGCCGAAACGCGGCCGGGCGCACCGGCGGGCCGCGCGCAATCGAAACGCACGGCCCGCTGAAAGCCGGCCGCCGGATGCGCCGGGCGCGTCCGGCACACGATGTTTCCGTGCGCTTTCAACTGCTTTTCACCGGGTTTCCACACCCGAATCAATCACTCCATTTGTTCACAAAAAATCTCATATTGATTTTCGAGATTTTTGACTAACCTTATTCCCGGTAATACGCTGAATTGCGTTTACCGAAACGTTTCAATTCTCCGCTTCATTCCAATCAAGGAGTTTGAAAATGCAAACCGCCGCAATTTCATGGGGAAGCACGCCGTCGATCCGCGTCTACACGGCCAACGGCAACAAGATCACCGAACGCTGCTACGACGGCCAGAACTGGTACACCGGCGCGTTCGCCCAGGCGGGCGACAACGTCTCGGCGACTTGCTGGCTGGTCGGCAGCGCCGTTCACATCCGCGTGTACGCGACCAGCGGGGGTTCGACGACCGAGTGGTGCTGGGATGGCGACGGCTGGACCCGCGGCGGTTATACGGGCTCCTGATCCCGCCTCCCGCCGGCGCGACACGAACCGGTTTCGCGCCGGCCGGGGCACGCTTAATTCGGGCCGTATTATTTTATCGACAGGACAAGAAATCGAATCGAAATATAAATAATTAATACCCTGCTTAATGCATTGCCACCGCCAATGCACGATAGATTTATTTCATTCATGCGGAATGAAATTGAATCGCGACAGGTCATCGACGCGAAGCCGGCGCCGAACCGCGCGTTCAGGCGAGCCCGTTGCCCACCGCGTAGTGGAACAGCTCGGCATCGCTCGTGATGCCGAGCTTGTCCATCGCGTTGTGCTTGTGGGTGCTGATCGTCTTGATGCTGCGGCCGAAATGCAGCGCGATGTCCGTCATCGACATGCCGTGCGCGCACAGCCTCACGATCTCGATTTCGCGCGGGCTGAGCGGACGCGCGCCGTCTTCGGCGCTCGCGGCCGGTGCCTGCCGCTGCGGCAGGCTCGCATAGCTGCGGCCGTGATACGCGGCGGCGATCGCGAGCGGCAGCGCGCTCAGGTTGCTGCGCTTGCCGACCACGGCCAGCACGCCGGCGTCGCGGATATGCTGCAGCAGCGCGGGATTGTCGAGCATCGTGAGCACGACGAGCCGCACCAGCGGGAAGGTCGTGCGAATCGTCTCGAGCATCAGCAGGCCGTCCGCCTGCGTATATCCCGGCATCGCGAAATCGGTCACCGCGACGTCGCAGCACGTCCGGGCCAGACAGTCGAGCAGCGAACCCGGCTCGCCGGCCTCGCCGACCACGACCAGATCCGGCGCCTGCGCGAGCACCTGACGAATCCCCACAACAGTCAACGGATGGTCATCCGCTATCACAACCCGCATCTTCACCCGTCGCCCCCCTTTGCGTTGTCCTTTCCAGGCGCCGCCGGTACGCTCGCCGCCAGACGCATCACATGCCCGATCAGGTAATCCATCAGCCGCAAAACCTCCTCACCCTCGGCCCGGATCGCGCCGGGCTCGCCCGTCGCCGCGCTGGCGCGCAACGCGTCGACGAGCATGTCGACATGCACTTGACGAAACAGGCCGAACGCACCGCTCACGGTGTGGCACCACCTGCGTAGCGCGGCCCGGTCTCCGTCGTCGAGCGCCCTCGCGAGCGCCGCGCGATCGTCCGACAGGGACCGGCGGCACAGCGCGAGTATATCGAGCGCGGCCCCGTCGGGATTCGTCGAAACCCCGAACGCCTGCAACAACGCGTCCTCGTCGAGCGCGGCCGCATCGAAGCGCCGAGCCGCCACGACCGGCTCCCCCGCGCCGCCGGCTCGATCGCGCGCCGCCGCCGTCACCGCGTCGAGCGTGCGGCCCAGCACGTCCAGCGCGACCGGTTTGCGCAGATACGCCGTTGCGCCCGCTTCCGCGCCGGATCGCGCGCCGTCACCGACGTCGCTCCCGGCCAGCCCCGTCAACACGACGACGGGCAGCGCCCGCAGCCGCGGCCGCGCATGCGCGCGCAATGCGGTCGCCAGCGCGATTCCGTCCATCACCGGCATCAGGAGATCCGTCAGCACGACGTCGACGTCGGCCGTACCGGTTTCGAGTACGTCGAGCGCGTCGCGGCCGTTGCGGCATGCGCTGACTCGATGGCCGAGTTGCTCGAGCTGGCGTTGCAGCGCTTCGCGCTGAAGCGCGTGATCGTCGACGATCAGCACCCGATAGCGGCCGGCCGGTTCGCGATGCCCGCCGGCCGGCGTCCCGTCATTCGTCGCGGCGTTCGTCCCCGCGTGCTGCGCGAGCGCCGTCTCGCAGGCATCGACGAAGCCGCGCCAGGTGAGTGGATCGCAGTCGAGCAGCACCCGCGCCTGCGGATCGGCGAGTGCGCCCGCATCGAGCCATACGATCGCCTGGCCATGCGCGGCCGCGCTCAGCCGCACGGTCCGTTCCGCCGTATCGGGCGCGACGATGCGCATGCCGGCCGCGCGCGCATGGTCGCGTAACGCGGCCGCGACGGCCGGCTCGTCATGTTCGATCGCCATCGCGAGCCCGGCGAGCGACGCGGGCGGGCGATGCGCGGCGACGACCGGGCAATGCAGCCGCAACGTCGCGACCGTGCCGCCTCCCGCCTCGCTCGCCAGCAGCAGATCGCCGCCCAGCGATGTCGCGATGCGCCGCGAAATCGCCAGGCCGAGCCCCGCCCCCGCGTGCGGCCGCCGGCCGGCGCGCGAACCCGTCGCATACGGCTCGAACACATGCGCGCGGACGTCGCCGTCGATGCCGCGCCCCGTATCGGCAATCTCGACGGTCAGCTCGATCGTGCCGCCCGCCGCCGCGGCGCGCGCATCGAGCGACACCGTGCCGGATTCGGTGAACTTGATCGCGTTGCCGAGCAGATTGACGAGAATCTGGCGCACCCGGTCGCCGTCGACGCACAACACCGCCGGCACGTCCGCGCGCACACGCAGCCGCAAGCGCAGCCCTTTGTCGCGCGCCTGCGGCGCGAGCAGCGCGAACACGCCATCGAACAGCGCGCGCGGCTCGACGGCTGCCGGCCGGATGGGCAACCTGCCCGCATCGGCGCGCGCATGATCGAGCAGATCGTCGAGCAGGCGCGCCAGCGATTCGCCGGACTCGTACGCGAACGCCAGCCGTTGCCGCTGCGCCTCGGTCGACGCGTCGCGCCGGGCCAGCTCGACGAGCGCAAGCAACGCGTGCAGCGGTGTGCGGCATTCGTGTGCGGCTGTCGCGAGCATGTCGCGCGTCGCGGCCGACGCATGCCGTGCATGTGCCAGTTCGCGCCGCGCAAGACCGGCGGCGAGCAGGCCGGCCGCCAGCGCTGCCCATGCGGCCCCCTGCATCGCGGCGGACATCTCGTCGGCCACCGCCGTCGCGCACGCCATGCACGCCGCCACGCACGCCGCGGCGTACAGGCCCCGCACGATCCAATGCCGCTGATTTTCTACGCGATCCGAAGCGTCATGCATACCTTCGTGTCAACCGCCGTCAGCCATCCGCACCTCCGTTCGACCGGCGCGGCAAGCGTCGCCGGCAAATACGGCGCCGCGGCACGCCGGCCCCGCATCGTCGCCCTTGCATCGCCCGCGCGATCACGGTCGATCCTCGCCCCCGCACATGCCGGCGTCGCAAACTACGTCAATACCGCACGTCGACGATCACGCTGTCGGTGTACGTGCCGATCGGCGGTGTCGGCTGGTCGGTATAGATGCGCGCCGTGTACGGGAACGGCTGGGTCGACTGGCCGTCGGCCGCGCCCGGGCTGTTCACGCGATTGGTCGCCTGTTTCCATACCGTGCCGCCACCCGAGCCGTAGATGTCGTACTGCAACCGGTTCGCGCCGCTCGCCATCTGCCGCCGTCCGTTCGCCGCCGCATTATTGCCCGGACTCAATCCGACCGTGTAGACCATGCCCTTCGTGCAGGTCAGCGACAGGCTGCCGTTGACCGGCGCGAAGCTCGCGACCGTCGGCGCGGCGCCGAAGTTGACGTCCGGTGCGTTGATCAGGCAGTCGTTCGTCACGGTGAGCGTCACCGGCACGGTCACCGACGTCGAGCCGTCGGTCCAGCCGATACAGACGATGATGCCGATCCCGCTGCAAACGTGCCAGCTCCAGTTGATCGTCAACGTGTCGGTATAGGTGCCCGCCGCGACGTTCGCGCCGATCCCGGTGCGCAGGTACAGCGGCAGCGGTACCGACGAGCCGCCGCCGATCCCGATGAAGCTGAGGAACTGCGTGCTCGCCCAGTTGTTCGTCTGGCCGAAGTTGAGCTGCGTCGAATAGTTCTTGTCGGCGAATATCGAATACGTGATCTTGTCGCCGGTCGGGCCAGCCAGCACGCCGCCATTGGCCGACGAGATCGTGCCGTTGATATAGTTGCCGATGACCAGGAACGCGGCCAGCGCGCCGCCGCACGACAGGCCGATGTTGCTGGACGACGTCGATTGCGCCTGATTCTTCACGACGAACGAGGTCACCGTGCCGAACGCCGCCGGCATCGGGCTTGCCGCCGTGCAGTCGGCGTGAGCCTGCAGCGGAACAAGCAGCGCGAGCAACGCCGTCAATGCAACGCGTCGCAGCAGTTTGCGGATCGTTTTCATTCGGTTGATCTCGTTTTCATTGGCCGCACACGAGCGGACCGACGCGATGCATGCCGTGCGCGTCGACGTCGACATCGAAGCGCGCGTCGCATACGCGGCCGTCCGGCTGCGTCACGCTCAGATGATTGACGGCGGACAGCCCCTCGAAATAGGTTTCGCCGTTCCAGCCGACCAGCGCCGTCTGCCCGCTTTCGCGATGGGTGACGCGCGAGCCGATCCGGATCGGCTTGCCCGCGCCGTCGACCAGCACGATGCTCGCCGACACGACCCGCTCGACCGGGAACGTGACCAGCGCGCCGGCCTGCTGGCGCACCGCGACACGGCGCTCGACCGTCGGCACGCGCATGTCGGCCGGCAGGCCGAGCGGATCGATCTCGTACTTGGCCGCGTAATACGACGGCGACCACGGCACCAGCAGATGCCCCTGCCCGTCGGTCGTGCCGATCAACTGGTTCTCGTAGCGCACCGGAATGCCCTTCTGCCCTTGCGTGTCGATCAGCACGAACGCGTCGTCGACACGATTGGCCGGCAGCACCGCGCCGTCCATCACGACGACCGAGCCCTGCATCTCGCCCCAGCGCGTGTAGCCCTGGCTCGGCCCGTAGCCGTACAGGCCGCCCTGCACCTGGAAGTAGCGGTTGCGCCACGTCATGTCGGCCTGCTGGTAATGCGACGCGCCGCCCGCATACGCGAGGTTCCAGCCAAGCCCGCCGTCGCTCGGCACGCTGCGGCTGTACTGGGTGCGCTCGGTCCAGTTGCCGTCGCCGTCGCGCGTCGCGCCCGCGCTCACCACGCCCTTGTCGCCGAGCGGCACGATCAACTGCATCTGCGCGGCGATGCCGCGATCGCCGATCGTCTTGTTGAGCGCCGCATAAAGCGTCGCGCGGCCGAACAGCGGCCGCGTATACGACACGTTCGCGATCCGCGTGCGCGAGCCGTCGCCGCCGCGCACGTCGAAGTAGCCGGCGCCGAGCGTGCCGCCCAGTGTGCCGAGATTCAGCGCGCCGGTCGCCTGCGTGCTGCTGCGGACCAGCCGGTAGTTGACGTTGGACGGCAGGTCGTACACGGACAGGTCGCGGAACCCGCCGGTGCGCTGGGTGCGCTGCAGCGCGACGCTGAAGCGCTGCGACGTGTAGCTATAGCCGAACGCGTACTGCTGCCCTGACGTGCCTTCGGCGCTGCTCTGCGTGAGCGCCGCATTGAGCACGCCGAGCCGGCCGACACCGACGTCGAAGCCGAGGCCGCCGAGCGCGAGCCGCTCGCCGCCTTCCGCATGCCCCTCGACAGTCAGATAATCGGTGACGCCGTAGCGGGCGGTGCCCGACGCCGCAAATTTTCCGTAGGAAAACGAACTGATTCCATAATCGCGCCGCATCGCGCCGAGCGACAGCGAATAGTCCGTCAGGCCCTTCTGCAACAGCGTGTTGGCGACGTAGAACGGGATCGTGGTCGCGACCTGGCGACCGAGCGCGTCGGTCGTCACGACGGTCGCCTCGCCGGCGCCGTTGATGAACGGCACGTTGTTCAGCGCGAACGGCCCGGGATTCACCTGCCCGGTCGCCGTCTTGCTGCCGTTGATGAACAGGTCGACCGCGGTCGGCACCGCCGCCTGTCCGGCGAACTGCGGCAGCGGATACGTGACGATGTCGGGCCGCACCGCGAAGTCGCGCGCGACCGACACGCCGCCGAGCCGCACCGCGCTCGTCCACGACAACGCGCCCGTGATCAGGTCGCCTGCCGTGTAGGTGATCATCCGGTCCTGGTCGGAATAGCGCCATGTCGTGTCGTAGCGCAGATAGCGGTTGTCGCCGGACGCGCCCGCCGCCCCCGCGCCTTCGCCATACGAGCGGCGATAAACGCCGGTGTTGACGAGCGTGCCCCACCGGTCGAACACGCGCTGCTCGGTCCATGCGGACGTATAGCCGGGCCCGTGCGTCGGCGCACTCGTATAGACGTCGTAGTTGAACAGCATCCCGAAGCTGACCGCCGCCGGCGTGCGGTCGTAGAGCCGCGCGGACCCGACCGTCTGCTGCGGCAGCCAGTCGGGCGGCACGTCCAGCCGGAGCTGCTGCGCGGTGCTGTCGTAGGCGACGGTGACGCCGTCGAGCTTCGCGAGATCGACCATCCGGTCCGGCGCGGCGCCGGTGCGCACCGACACCTTCGCGAGATCGGCGGCGCGCACGTAATACGCGCCGTCCTGATAGCGCACCGGCACGACTTGCCCGGTCGGCAGCGCGTTGACCACCAGTTCCAGGTACAGCGTGCCGCTGCGCATCGCCTGGCTCGGCATCGGCAGCGCACGGCCGAAATTGTCCGCCAGCAGCATCGCGTCGTACGCGTGCGCCGGCCCCGTCGCCGCGAACACAAGCCCCACGGCCCAGGCGGCGTCGCACAAGCGCGGCGACCGCTCGCCGTTGATTCGATTCCTCCGCCTCAAGGCCATCCCCGTATTGGTTTGATTCGATCGATCGCCGTTCGTGACACGGTCTCGTCAGTGCGCGTCGGCGGCGTCCGGCTCGATCGCGACGCCTGCCACTCCGTTGACGGTCGCGACCAGCTTCGGCTGCGCCGCGAGCTTCACGCTGTCAGGCAGTTCCCAGCGCATCCGGGCGCCGGGCAGCACGTAGCCGAGCAGGCCGCGCGCGACGTCGCTGCGCGCACCCGGCGCATCGAACGCGACCTGCGTGATGCGCGCATGCACGCGGCCCCGGTTCGTCATCACGAGCCAGCGCCGGCCGCCGTCGCGCTCGAGATGCCAGCCGAGCGCCGGCTGCGCGGCCGTCGCCGGATCGCGCTTGCGTTCCGGGTCCGGCTTCGTCCATATGCCCTGCCCATACACGAACAACGGAATCGAGTAATGCATCTGGAACTTCACGCCGAGCTGCGCCTGCTTGTCCTGCGCCGCCGCGTCGTCGTCCGGTTGCGGGATTTCGTCGATCAGCACGCGATAGGCGTCCTCGGTGCCGGGCGCGGTGTCTGCGAGCCGCGTGAGGCGGATCAACTGACGCTTGCCGGGCGGCACCGTCGCCATCGGCGGGCTGCCGGCGACGCGGGTCTGGTCTTCCGCGTACAGATCCTCGCCGCCCTCCTCGCGCCAGCCGAGCACGCGAATCTGCAGCGTCACCGGCCGGGTATCGCGGTTCTCGAGCCACAGCGCGCCCGCCCGCTGGTCGCTCTCGATCACGGGATCGATCGGCCAGATCATCACGGAGGCGGCCGCGTGCGCGGCACCCGCGCCCGTCACCGCCAGTGCGGCCAGTGCGGCGCGCACCGCGCGCCGGAGACCGGTAGCGGCGCGTCGGTCGACGACAGCATCATTCATCGTGCATTCCTAATTGGATTCAGTAACTCAGGGTGACCTGGGCGACGTCGGTATAAGTGCCGGCCGGCGCGGCGCCGCCCGGCAGCGTCAGCGCGCCGTAGATCGGCAGGCTCGCCACGCCCGATACGGGAATCGAGATCGCCTGCCCGACACCGATCGCCTGCGTGTGGGCCGCGTCCGCATAGAGCCGGTACGCGACCTGCACCCCGCCCGGGCCCTGCAGGTTGCGCTGCGTATTGCCCGCGCTCGGCTGGATGCCGCCGTCGATCACCATCTTCAGCGTCGAGCCGGGCGAGCATTCGATCTGCAGCGCGCTGCCGGCCGTCGCCGCGCTCACGTTGCCGGTGGCAACCGCCGGATGCGCGCCGAAGTCGAGCTTGCCGAAGTTGAGACCGGCGGTGCCGCCGCCCGCCACGCCGCACCCCGCGACGATCTGCGCGCTGACCGTGAAGACCCCGGTCGTCGGCACCGCCGTGTCGGCCAGGCCCAAGGCGGGCAGCGTCACGGCCCCCAGCAGCAGCACCACACTTTTGCTCGTCCGCATAACGCTCGTCCGCATAACGATAGGCAGGAAAGAGGCCGCCTTGCCGCTCTCGGGTGAAAGCCGCAAGGCAGGAACGGCCGGCAGCGCGAGGCTTACCAGCCGAGCGTGACGTTCAGCACGTCCGTATAGGTGCCGGCAGCCAGGGCGGTGCTGCTCGTCTTGTTCGCAACACCGTAGATCGGCAGTGCGAACGCGGCGCCCGGCGAAGGCACCGCCACGGCCTGCGCGGTGCCCGCGACGTATTGCTTCGCGTGCGCGGAATCGGCGTAGACCTCGTACGGGACGTACGCCGTGCCGTTCGCCAGCGCGCGCGTGCCGGTGCCGATGCCCGTGCCCTTGCTGGCGTTCTGGCCGCCGTCTACCGTCACCTGCACCGACGTCACGTCCGGCGAGCAGGTCACCTGCGTGGCGGTCGAGCCGCCGCCCGTCGCCTGCGAATTCAGCGAGCCGGTGAAGCCGCTCGGCTGGGTGCCGAAATCGAGCGTCCCGAAGCTGGTCGCGCCGACCGAGCCCGAGCCCGTATCGATGGCGCAGCCGGTGGTGAGCACGAGTTGCGAGTTCACCGTCCCCGTAAGCGGGCTCGTCTGGGCTTGGGCGGCTGCGCAAACCGACGCGAAGGCGACCGCCGCCAAAAGTTTCCACTGAGCATTCATGTTGTTTCCCTGGATGATTGAAAGAACCGCTATTGCGTCATTCGCCCTGCATCACCAGTCGAGCGTGATGCCGAGCAAATCCTCGTAAATCCCGGCCGGGAGCGCCTGCGCCTGACCCTGGACGACACCGAACAACGGCAGCGCCACCTCGGTGTGCGCGTCGTCGATGAGAAACGACTGGGGGATCAGCGGCACGTACGGCAGGCTGCGCGCCGGATCGCGATACACGTTGTAGGGCACCCGGGCGACGACGCGCCCGGCGGCATCGCGCTTCACGACGTAGCGCGTCGCCTGCGTGCCGTTGCGGCCGCTGTCGATCGACACCAGAAAGCCGTCGATGTCGGGGCTGCACGCCACGCGCACCTGCCCGCCGGCGGCCGTCGAGCGACCGTCGGCGGTCAACGGGTCGACCCAGGTCGGGCCGTGCTCGCCGAACGCCAGACGGCCGAAATCCGCCGTGCCCGCGAGCGCGCCCACCTGGCAGCCGCTGCGCACGTGCAGGCTGACGTCCATCGCGCCCGACAATTGCCCCGCGTGCGCGCAAAGGAAAGGAAACGCCAATAATCCACCGATTATTTTCTTCGGCATTCTTCCGACCATTCTGGCCTCCGGCAAACTCTCTTTTCTCGCTAACTCTATTAAATATCGAGACCGAGCCGGAAACGCATTCGAATTTGCCTCTCTCGTGAGACAAATCATCACGCGTGTAAATACCACCCCGCGCACCTCGCGAATCGGAGATTTTTCCGTACGGATGCCCCTGCCCGCCGGAGCATGCTCGACGCACGCCGGACCGGGCCGGATTTCCGTTACGCTGTTAATACATCCCGTTATCGCTTCAGGGAAACCACTCATTCCGAGTGGTTTTCACGCAGATGTCATTTCATTTCCCGGCCTGAATTTAGTTCTTAATATTTATCGAGATAATGAATAGCTTACATTTTCCGCACCATCGGAATATTCCGATACCGGATGGATTTGACGAAATTTAACGGTTCGCGAACTATTTTAAACAAAGGCGAATCGGCCGCGCCGGCCGCGCCAGCCGGCCGAGGCGCGCGGTGCCGGCCGGAACGGCGCGACGCCGTTGCGGAAACCGGAAATGTGTCGGAACGTGAACATCGGGAACGGGAACGGGAACGGAAAAGCGACGAAGCGAATACTCGACGTATTCGTGAAGAGCATGACGCGGCGATCGCCCCTTCCGGGGGCCAACCTCGCGAATGAATGTTCCCAAAACAGGAGGACGTGCCTTCCGCCCGCATGGCGGCGTCGTTCGTCGTTGCAATCGCTATGGCTATTGCGCCGCCTCTCTCCTTGCACGCGCCCGGAGGAAGCCCTTGGGGGACGGGCGGAAAGGCACGTTCGCAAGCCCGCGATGAGCGGGAACAGACTCTACCCTTCCCGCAGCGTCCCCAGCAGCACCTTCCTGCAGCTCGCGACCATCTGCGCCTCCGGATCGCGATAGCCGGTGAGCAGCCACGCCGCGCCGACGTTCGTCATCGCGCCGACGAGCGCGAGCCCGATCAGCCGCTGCTCGGTGCGCGCCGCGGGCGTCACGGCTTCGCGCGCCGCGCCGATCGCCATGATCAGCTTGCCGAAGTCGATCAGCATCCGCTGGTAGGTCATGTCGGTATCCGCGCTGACGCCCATCACTTCGAGCAGCAGCACACGCGCCGCGCACGGATCGCGCAGGAAACCGAAGAACGCGGCGAGCCCCGCGTCGACGCTCTCGCGCAGATCGCCGCCGCGCTCGGCCACCGCGCGCGCGACCGCGTCGCGCAGCTGCTGCGCATGATGCAGATAAGTACAGCGCAGCAGATCCTCGGTGCTGTCGAACGCCGCGTAGAAATAGCGATCGTTGAGCTTCGCTTCCTGACAGATCGACCGCACGGTCGCCTTGCGGAACCCGACCGTGCCGAACACGCGCGTCGCCGCGCGAATCAGCGCATCGCGCCGCTCCGCGGCCCGCACCTCGGGCGCCACGCCGCCGTACGCCCGACCCCGTTTTTCCGTTTCGAATGCTTTCTCCATTTCGCTATTTGACATCAGGACACCCGAAAACTAAAGTGGTGACGAATAACACCACAATAGGCGCACCGCCGGTGCAGCGCAAGCGGGAACGGGAGGAACGACACATGAAGGGTTTTTCCGGCAAGGTCGCCGCGATCACGGGCGCCGGTTCGGGCATGGGCCGCAGCCTCGCGGTCGAGCTTGCGCGGCGCGGCTGCGAGGTCGCGCTCGCCGACGTCAACGACGTCGGGCTCGCCGGCACGGCGGCCGCCTGCGCGCGGCACGGCGTGCGCACGAGCACGCGGCGGCTCGACGTCGCCGATCGCGACGCGGTGTTCGCGTGGGCCGATTGCGTGCGTGCGGAACACGGCAAGGTCAACCTGATCTTCAACAATGCGGGCGTGTCGCTGGCCGCGAGCGCCGAGACCGCGCGCCTCGCCGATCTCGAATGGATCGTCGGCATCAACTTCTGGGGCGTCGTGCACGGCACGCAGGCGTTCCTGCCGCATCTGCGCGCGTCGGGCGACGGGCATGTGATCAACACGTCGAGCCTGTTCGGGCTGATCGCGATGCCGACCCAAAGCACATACAACGCGACCAAGTTCACGGTGCGCGGCTTCACCGAAGCGCTGCGCATGGAGCTCGAGCTCGACGGCGCGCCGGTGAGCGCAACCTGCGTGCATCCGGGCGGCGTCGCGACCAACATCGTCGATGCGAGCCGCGTCGACACCAGCATCCATGCGCTCACGGGTCAGGACGAAGCGACCCATCGCCGCCAGGCGAACCGCCTGATCAACGCGACGACGGCCGACGATGCCGCTCGGCAGATCCTCGCCGGCGTCGAGCGCAACGCGCGCCGCGTGCTGGTCGGCGCCGATGCGCGCCGTCTCGACAAGATCGCGCGCCTGCTCGGCGCCGGCTATCAGCGGCTGATGCTGCGCCACGTGCGCCGCGCCCGCGCACGCAACCTCGAACGCGCGCCTGCCCCGACCACGCCGACCCAGGACCCAGCATGACCTCGACCACGACCGACCGGCGCGATGCGCCGCCCGCCCGCGGCGACAGCCGCGACCTCGACGTGCTGATCGTCGGCGCCGGCCTGTCCGGCATCGGCGCCGCGTATCACCTGAAGAAGCGCTGCCCGCATGCGAGCGTCGCGATCGTCGAGGCGCGCGATGCGATCGGCGGCACCTGGGATCTGTTCCGCTATCCCGGCGTTCGTTCGGATTCCGACATGTTCACGCTCGGCTACAGCTTCCGCCCGTGGCACAGCGACAAGGCGATCTCCGACGGTCAGACGATCCTCGACTACATCCGCGACACCGCGCGCGCGTACGGCATCGACAAGACGATCCACTACGGCCGGAAAGTCGTCTCGGCCGACTGGGATTCGAGCCGCGCGCGCTGGACGGTGCGCGTCGAACGCACGCAGGACGGCGCGCGCGACACGCTCGTCTACACGTGCCGCTTCCTCTACATGTGCAGCGGCTACTACGACTACGACGGCGGCTACCTGCCCGACTGGGCCGGCATGGCATCGTTCGAAGGCCGCATCGTGCATCCGCAGCAATGGCCGAAGGACCTGTCGTACGCGAACCGGCGCGTCGTCGTGATCGGCAGCGGCGCGACGGCCGTCACGCTGGTGCCGTCGATGGCGGCCGACGCGAAACACGTGACGATGCTGCAGCGCTCGCCGACCTACATCGTGTCGCTGCCGGCCCGCGACAGGATCGCGAACGCGTTGCGCCGCGTGCTGCCGTCGCAGCTCGCGCACCGGCTCGTGCGCGTGAAGAACGTATTGCTGACGATGTACCTGTACAACGTGTCGCGCCGCAAGCCCGAGCGGACCAGGCGGTTCATCATCCGCGCGGCCGGCAAGCAGCTCGGCGCCGACTTCGACGTCGCGAAGCACCTGACGCCGCGCTACATGCCGTGGGACCAGCGCGTGTGCCTCGTGCCGAACGGCGACCTGTTCAAGTCGATCCGCGCGGGCCGCGCGTCGATCGTCACCGACGAGATCGAACGCTTCACGCCGACCGGCCTGAAGCTGAAAAGCGGCCAGCAGCTCGACGCCGACGTGATCGTCACGGCCACCGGGCTGAAGGTGAAGATGCTCGGCGGCGCGCGCGTCACGGTGGACGGCCGCCCGGTCGACTTGCCGCAGACCGTGTCCTATAAAGGGATGATGTACAGCGACGTGCCGAACCTCGCGTCGTCGTTCGGCTACACGAACGCGTCGTGGACGCTGAAGGCCGAGCTGATCTCGCGCTACGTGTGCCGGCTGCTGAACCACATGCGCGCGCACGGCTACGACACGTGCGTGCCGCGGCTCGGCGCCGGCGACCTCGGCGACGTGCCGGCCGTGAACCTGAGCTCGGGCTACATCCAGCGCGCAGCCGGCATCCTGCCGAAGCAGGGCCACCGCAAGCCATGGAAATTCCACCAGAACTACGTGCTCGATCTCGCATCGCTGAAGTTCAGCGGACTCGCCGATTCGGCGATGCATTTCGAACGCCGCGCGCAAGCCGACCCGGCCGCCGCGCCGGTTGCCGAACCCGTACTCGAAACCCGTTGAGGCCGACATGAGCCATACGCTCCATCTGATCCAGAACGTGCTGCTCGGCGCCGTCGCGGTGCTCGCCGCGCTCGCGCTGTTTTCCGGTTACGTCGCGAGCCGCGTGACGCGCGCGTTTCCGCCCGAAGGCCGCTTCGTCGACATCGGCGGCGACCGCCTCCACTACGTCGAGTACGGCAGCGGCCCGCCGATCGTGTTCGTGCACGGGCTCGCCGGCCAGTTGCGCAACTTCGCATACCTGCCGCTCGCGCGGCTCGCGCAGCAGCATCGCGTGATCCTCGTCGACCGGCCCGGCGCCGGCCGCTCGCTGCGCGGCGCCGGCTCGCAGGCGAACGTGTTCGCGCAGGCCCGCACCATCGCCGCGTTCATCGACGCGCTGAAGCTCGACCGGCCCGTGCTCGTCGGCCACTCGCTTGGCGGCGCGATCGCGCTCGCCGTCGGCCTCAACCATCCCGAGCACGTGAGCCGGCTCGCGCTGATCGCGCCGCTGTCGCACGAGCAGACCGAGCCGCCGGGGCCGTTCAAGCCGCTGCTGCTGCCGTCGCCGCTGGTGCGCCGCTTCGTGTCGTGGACCTTCGCGATCCCGATGACGATCCTGACCGGCCGCAAGGCCGTGCAGCAGGTATTCGCGCCGGAAGCGGTGCCGCGCGACTTCCCCGTCAAGGGCGGCGGGCTGCTCGGGCTGCGCCCGCGCGTGTTCTACGCGACGGCGACGGACCTGCTGTCGGCGCCCGTCGACCTGCCCGCGATGACGCGCCGCTACGCGGAACTGTCGTTGCCGGTCGACGTGCTGTACGGCCGCGCCGATCCGATCCTGAACTGGCGCGACCATGGCGAGGCGCTCGCGAAAAAGTCGGCGCGCGTGCGGCTGAAGGTCGTCGAAGGCGGGCACATGCTGCCGGTCACGATGCCGGAGGCGACGGCGGACTGGCTGCTCGACGTCGCCGCCGAGCCCGTCGATGCGGCCGCGCAGGACGCGCACGTCGAGCATTGACCGGCAGCGGGTGCCGGGGGGCTGCAGCGGTGTGACGGGGCGCGTGTGGCCGCGTTCCTTCCTCTTCCTGACAGGCAAGCGGCTGTATCGAGCGTCCGGCGGGCGCTCGGCACGTTGTCGGCAACGGCCACCGCGCGCTGCGGCTCGCGGCATTGCCGCTTGCATGCGCCGCACCGGCAGTACGGCGGCCGGTCGCGGCCGGTCACGCGCCGTCTGACGTCTGACTGCTTGGCGCGCCGCGATCGACGGTGCGCTTCGATCAGGCTTCGTCGTCGGGCAGCGACAGCCCGAGCTCCGCGATCACCTCGCGCGCGCTGCGGAATGCCTCGACCGCGGCCGGCGCGCCCGCGTACAGCGCACTGTGCAGCAGCACCTCGCGGATCTCGACGAGGCTCGCGCCGTTGTTGAGCGCGCCGCGCACGTGCCCCTTCAGCTCCGTGCCGCGGCCCAGCGCGGCCAGCATCGCGCAGGTGCAGAGGCTGCGCGTCTTCAGGTCGATCCCGCCGCGCTGCCACGTGCTGCCCCACGCATGTTCGTTCAGCCAGTTCTGCAACGGACGCGAAAAGCCGTCGAGATCGCGCATCGCACGCTCGACGAACGCTTCCCCCATCACGTCGACGCGCCGCGCCTTACCCTGCGCCCTGTCCTGTTCGCTCATGTCCATGTCCTGTTCGAAGTCGTGGCCGCTCGCGCGTGGCCCGCGGCCGGGTGGGTTCGCACCATGTTCGCGGCACGCGGGCGTTTCGTCAAAGACGCGCCCGGTTCGCCGCGACCCGGCCGGGCGCGAGTCGAACGCTACGTAACATCCGGGCGCGCGTTACGGCGTCCGTCGGGAACACCGCTTCGGCCGCACCGGCGCAACGGGCCCGCGCGTCTCGTGAAATCTTCAAATCGGCGTTTAAATCGCGCCTAAATTCCCGATTTCCGCAACAAAGCACCCGAGCGTTCCATGAAAGCTGTCATGGCTCGGAATTTGCAGTTCTGGCTTGGCACACTTCCAATGTCGAGGCCAACATGCACCAACACTTAATAAAGAAGACGACGGTATCGCTGGCTGTCTTGTCATTGCTCACGCTGTACGGCTGCGGCTCCGTCGACGGACCGACAACGCCGCCGACGATCAAGCCGAGCACGTCGGGGACGGGGGGTAGTTCGGGGACGTCGGGAAGCTCGGGTACTTCTGGTACTTCGGGTTCGTCGGGCACCTCCGGTACGTCGGGTACTTCCGGTACGTCGGGTACTTCCGGTACCTCGGGTACTTCCGGTACGTCGGGTACTTCCGGTACGTCGGGCACTTCCGGTACGTCGGGCACCTCCGGTACGTCGGGTACTTCCGGCACCTCGGGTACTTCCGGTACGTCGGGTACTTCCGGCACCTCGGGTACTTCCGGTACGTCGGGTACTTCCGGCACCTCGGGCACCTCCGGTACGTCGGGCACTTCCGGCACGTCGGGTACTTCCGGTACCTCGGGTACTTCCGGCACGTCGGGCACGTCTGGTACCTCGGGCACCTCCGGTACCTCAGGCACTTCCGGCACGTCGGGCACCTCCGGTACCTCGGGCACTTCCGGCACCTCGGGTACTTCCGGTACGTCGGGTACTTCCGGTACGTCGGGTACTTCCGGTACCTCGGGCACCTCCGGTACGTCGGGCACTTCCGGCACTTCCGGTACTTCCGGTACTTCCGGTACTTCCGGTACTTCCGGTACTTCCGGTACTTCCGGTACTTCCGGTACTTCCGGTACTTC